>NZ_JBBHZG010000004.1:70636-83596 GCF_037482305.1 Pseudokineococcus sp. 5B2Z-1 | reverse complement strand
CCCCCCCCCCCCCCCCCCCCCCCCCCCCCCCCCCCCCCCCCCCCCCCCCGAGGCCCTCGCGCCCCCGCGGCGGCGCCCTGCGGCTACCGTCGGCCCCGTCGCGGCACCGGCCCGCGACCTGGCGGCGGGCGGGGCCCGCGAGAGGGAGTCCGATGCGCATCCTGGTCCTGGGTGGAGACGGCTACCTGGGGTGGCCGACGGCCATGTACCTGTCGGCGCGCGGCCACGACGTCGGCGTGCTCGACAACGGCCTGCGGCGCCAGTACGACCACGAGCTGGGCGCCGGCAGCCTCGTGCCCATCGAGTCGATGGCCACCCGCGTGCGGGCGTGGCGCGAGGTCAGCGGGAAGGCCATCGCCTCCTACACGACCGACCTCTGCGACGCCGACGGCCTCTACGCCGTGCTGCGCGAGTTCGCCCCCGACGCCGTCGTGCACTTCGCGGAGCAGCGGGCGGCGCCGTACTCGATGATCGACCGCAAGCACGCGGTGCACACGCAGGTCAACAACGTCGTCGGCACCCTCAACCTCATGTACGCGATCGGCGAGCTCGACCGCGACGTGCACGTCGTCAAGCTCGGCACGATGGGCGAGTACGGCCAGCCGAACATCGAGATCGAGGAGGGGTGGCTCGAGGTCACCCACAAGGGCCGCACCGACCGGATGATGTTCCCCAAGAAGCCGGGCAGCTTCTACCACCTGAGCAAGGTGCACGACTCGCACAACCTCGAGTTCGGCTGCCGCATCTGGGGCCTGCGCGTCACCGACCTCAACCAGGGCGTCGTGTACGGCCAGGAGACCGACGAGACGGCGCTCGACCCGCGCCTGGCCACCCGCCTCGACTACGACTCGGTGTTCGGCACGGTCATCAACCGCTTCGCCATCCAGGCCGTGCTCGGCGAGCCGCTCACCGTCTACGGCGGCGGCTCGCAGACGCGCGCGACGATCGACATCCGCGACACCGTCGAGTGCATCCGCCTCGCCTGCGAGAACCCGGCCGACCGCGGCGAGTTCCGCGTCTTCAACCAGGCCACGGAGAAGTTCTCCCTCTCGCAGATGGCCGAGACGGTGCGCGCCGCCTACCCCGGCGTCGCCGAGGTCGTCCACGTCGACAACCCCCGCGTGGAGATCGAGGACCACTACTACAGCTTCGTCCACACGGCGCTGGAGTCCCTCGGGCTCCAGCCGCACACCCTCTCGGACACGCTGCTCACGTCGATGTTCAAGGTCGTCGAGGAGCACGCGCACCGGGTGGACCGCGAGGCCATGAAGCCCGTCGTCGACTGGCGCCGCGCCGCCAACGAGGCCCCCGCCCTGCGCCTGTCCGGCTCGTGAGCGCCGCGGCGGGGGCGGCCGGGGGGCCGCGCGTCCTCGTCACGGGCGCCTCGGGCTTCGTCGGCCGCCACGTCGTCCGCGAGCTGTGCGCCGCGGGCGCCGTGGTGAGCGCTGTCGACCGCACCGAGCACCCCGACGTGCCCACGACGCTCGGGGACCTGCGCGACGCCGGCGTGCGCGAGCGGGCCGTCGTGCCGGGGCTCGACGCCGTCGTGCACCTGGCCGCGATCACGTCGGTGCTCGGCTCGGTCGAGCAGCCGGCCGAGACGACGGAGCTCAACGTCGTCGCGACGGCGGGCCTGCTCGAGCTGTGCCGCGAGCGCGGCGTCGGCGCCTTCGTGCTGGCGTCGACGAACGCCGTCGTCGGCGACGTGGGCGCGGGCGCGGACGGGCGCGGCACCATCACCGAGGCGCTGCCGCTGCGCCCCCTCACGCCGTACGGCGCGACGAAGGCCGCCGGCGAGATGCTCCTGTCGGGGTACGCGGGCGCCTTCGGGCTGCGCGCGCCGGTGGTCCGGCTGACGAACGTCTACGGGCCCGGGATGCGCGCGAAGGACAGCTTCGTGCCGCGGCTCATGCGCGCGGCCGCCGAGGGACGCGGCGTCGTCGTCTACGGCGACGGCGAGCAGCGGCGCGACCTCGTGCACGTCCACGACGCCGCCCGCGCGCTCGCGCAGGCCGCCCTGGGCTGGCCGTCGGGGCCGGTGATCATCGGCGGGGCGCGCTCCTACACCGTCAACGAGATGGTCGCCGCCGCCCGCGAGGCCACGGGCGCGCCGATCCCCGTCGACCACCAGCCGGCCCGGCCGGGCGAGATGCCGGCCGTCGTCGTCGACGTCTCCCGCGCGCGCTCCCTCGGCTACGCGCCGTCGACGGCGCTCGCCGAGGGCATGGCCACCGTGTGGCCGGACTTCCGGCCCGCGGGGGTCGACGGCGGGGACGGGACCGGGGCCGACGGCGGGGCTGCTGCGGGTGCCGGCGGGGGCGCGCGTGGCGACGTCGCCTGAGGTGGCGGTCCGCGCCCGCCCCGTCGAGGCCGGGCCGGCTCCCGCGCGGAGCCGGCTGGCGGGGGGCTGGCCGCTCACCGTCCTCTTCGTCGCGGCGGTCGCCGTCCGGGTCCTCGCCCCCTCCGCCGTCGAGGGCCGCACCGAGGAGGTCGTGGCGCGGGCCCTGGGGCCCGTCGCGGCGGTCCTCCTGGCCCACCTCGCCGTCCGCTGGGGCGTCTGGCGGTGGCTGGCCGCGCTCGCCGCGCTGCCCGCGGCCGTCGGCCCCGCGCAGGTGGCCGCGAGCGGACGAGGGGTGCTCGAACCCCTGCTCGTCCTCGTCGTCGTCACCGGGCTCGCCGCGGTGCTGTGGCGGGTCCCCGCCGGGCTGCTGGCCTCGGCCGGCGCGCTGCTCGCGGCCGTGGCCGCCTCCCTGGTGCTGCTCGGCCTGTCGGCCGGGGGCGACCGCGGCCCGCTCGCCGTCCTGGCGCCCCTGGCGCCCGGCGGGACGCTCGACGTCGGCGGGCAGCTGCAGGGGCCCGGGGCCGCGGACGCGCTGACCGGGTCGGGGACGGGGCCGCTCGTGACGACCGAGGTCGTCGTGGCCGCCCTCGGCCTGCTCCTCGTGATGGCCGCCGCCGCGGGCCTGGGCCGGGCGCGGCCCTCGCGCCTGCGGCGCACCGCGCTCGTGCTCGCCGTCGTGCCGCTGCTCTTCGCCGCCGGCGCGCTCGTCGACGGCGTCACGCCCGCCGTCCTGCTGCCGGCGCTCGCGGTGCTGCCGGCGGCCGGGGCCGTCGGCCTCACCGCCCTGCTGCGCGGCCGCCGCGGCCGGCGCTCCGGGCCGGTGCCGCCCGACGACGTCGACCGCGCCGCCGTCGCCGACCTCCGCGCGCGGGTCGGCGTGCCCGAGCTGCCGCCCGTGGCGATCGTCATCGCCGCCTACGACGAGGCGCCGGGCATCGGCGCCGTCCTCGCGGGCCTGCCCGCCGAGGTGCTGGGCCTGAGGACCGCGGTCGTCGTCGTCGACGACGGCAGCACCGACGGCACGGCGGAGGCCGTCGCCGCGTCGGGGCGCGCGCTCGCCGTCGCCTGCCCCGCCAACCGCGGCCAGGGCGCCGCGCTGCGCCTCGGGTACCGCGTGGCCCGCGAGCACGGCGCCCGCTACGTCGTGACGACGGACGCCGACGGCCAGTACGACGTCGGCGACGTCCCCGCCGTGCTGCGGCCGGTCGTCGAGGGCGAGGCCGACTTCGTCTCCGGCTCGCGGCGGCTCGGGCACCAGCACACGCGCGACCGGGTGCGCCGCACGGGCGTCCACGTCTTCGCGTGGGTCGTCAGCGCGATGTCCGGGACGCGGGTCACCGACACCTCGTTCGGGCTGCGCGCGATGCGCGCCGACCTCACCGGCGTCGTGACGCTGCGCCAGCCGCAGTACCAGTCGTCCGAGCTCATGCTCGGGGTGCTCTCGCACGGCTACCGCGTGCGCGAGGTCCCGGCGACGATGCACGTGCGCAGCGCCGGTGCCAGCAAGAAGGGCCGCAACCTCGTCTACGGGTCGCGGTACGCGCGCGTCGTCGTCGGCACGTGGTGGCGCGAGGGCCTGCTCACCCCGGCCGACGAGGTGGCCCCCGCGCTGGGGGGCCCCGCGCTGGGGGGCTCCGGCGGGGCGGCACCCGCGGGCCCCGCTCCGGCGCCGTGAGCGTCACCCGGTCGTGACCCGCGGCACCCGCCCCGGCCGCCGATGCCGCACCCTGGTGCCGTGACGACGACCGCCGGCCGCCGGGCGAGCGCGCACCCCGCGCCGCGACCGCCGGAGACCGGTCGAGCAGGGGGCGCGCGCCGGTGGCGCGCGCGCCTCGGCGACCACGCGCCGCTCCTCGTCGTCCTCGGGCTGGGGCTGCTCGTGCGCCTCGTCGTCACGGTCGCCTTCTGGCCGGCGATGATGGTGAGCGACGCCCCGTCGTACCTGCGGTTCCTCGGCGACCTGCAGCCGAGCCTCGAGCGCCCCGACGGGTACGGCCTCCTCCTCCTGCCGCTCTCGCTCGTCGCGGACGACGTCGCCCTCTTCGTCGGCGTCCAGCACGTGCTCGGGCTCGCGGCCGCCACGGGCCTGTACGCGCTGCTGCGCCGCTGGGGCGTGGGGCGCTGGTGGGCCGCCGTCGGCGTCCTGCCGCTGCTGCTCGACGCGATGGTGCTCGTCCTCGAGCACGGCCCGCTCAGCGACGCGTTCTTCCTCGACCTCCTCGTGCTGGCCGTCGTCCTCCTGGGCTGGCGGCGCCGGCCCTCGCCCGGCGTCGCGCTCGCGGCCGGCCTCGTCATGGGCTGCGCCGTCCTCGTCCGCCAGGTGGGGACGCCGCTGGTCCTCGCCGGCGCCCTGTTCTGCCTGCTCGCGGCGTCGGGCCGGTGGCGGCGCCTCGTCCCGGCGGCGCTGCTCGTCGTCGGCTTCGTCGTGCCCGTCGGCGCCTACAGCGCGTGGTTCGCCGGCACCTACGGCAGCCCCGGGCTGTCCGGCATCGGCGGGGTCTCCTCGTACATGCGCACGACGACGTTCGTCGACTGCGACCGCCTCGAGCTCGCGCCGTACGCGCGGGTGCTCTGCCCGCCCGAGCCGGTGGGCGAGCGGCGCGACCCCACCGACTACGGCTGGTACGAGATCGGCAGCGGCGTGCAGTCGCTCGCCGTGCCGCCCGGCGTGGACCGGCAGGCGGTGCTGCAGGACTTCGCCCGCCAGGCGCTCGCGGCGCAGCCGCTGGACTACGCGCGGGTCGTGCTGCGCGACGTCGCCCTCGGCTTCGACCCGCTGCGCGCCGACCGCTTCGAGTACAACACCGTCTTCAAGTGGAAGTTCGCCACGTACGTCGACCGGGAGCCGACGCCGTGGACCGAGCCGGGCTTCGCCGACCACGGCGGCGTCCAGCAGCAGACCCGCCAGCCGTGGGCGGACCTCCTCGTGGCCTACGAGAGGGTCGTCTACACGTGGGGGCCGGTCGTGCTGCTGAGCCTCGTCGTCGGGGCGGTCGGCGCCCTGTCCCCGCGCGCCGGCGCCGCGCGGCCCCTCGTGCTGCTCCTCGTCCTCGTGGGCTTCGGCCTGTCGGTGCTGCCGGACATCACCACCCAGTTCGTGTGGCGCTACCAGCTGCCCGCGATCGTGCTGCTGCCCGTCGCCGCCGTCCTCGCCGGCAGCGCCCTGCGCCACCGCGGCCCGCGCCGGGTCCCCTGAGGCGCCGGGTCCCCCGGAGGGGCGCGGCGCCCGCCGTCAGCGGTCGGCGGCCTCGGGGAGCACCTCGGCCACGCCGAGCACCGACTGCCCGAACGGCGGGGTGACGACCTTCTCCAGCAGCCGCGTCACCGGCACGACGACGCCGTCGTAGACCCGCACGAGGCCGGGCTTCGGCGTCCCGACCCCGCCGCGCCGCACGGCCGCCCACCAGGCGAGGCCGCCGAGGAGGTTGACGGGCGTGACGAGGCGCGGGGCCAGCCCGGCGCGCTCGAAGGCGCTGCGCAGCGTCGCGGGCGTGTAGCGGCGCACGTGCCCGACGCGGCGGTCGAAGTCGCCGTAGAGCTGCATGTACGCCGGCACGAACATGACGACGGTGCCGCCCGGCTCGACGAGGCGGGCCAGGCGCCGCAGGGCGCCGGCGTCGTCCTCGATGTGCTCGAGCACGTTGGAGGCGAGCACCGTGGCGACGGGCGCGCCGAGGTCGGGCAGCTCGCCGTCGAGGTCGAGGCGGCGGGCCTCCACCTCGGGGCGGTCGGCGAAGCGCCGCGCGATCTGCGCCACCGCCCCGGGGTCGACGTCGGTGACCACGTGGCGCTCGAGGTCCATGCCCCGCGCGAAGGTCTCGGCCAGCTCGCCGAGCCCGGCGCCGACCTCGAGCAGCGAGCGGCCGACGTGCGGGCGCATCAGCTCGAGCTGGTAGGCCTTGTAGTTCGGCTGGGCCGCCCCCGAGCCCTCCTCGAGCGTGCGGCCCGTCGCCGAGGCGAAGGCGCCGGCGCCCTCGGGGTCAGCGGCGGCGTCGGGGCGACCGGGGGCGGCGTCGGTCATCGGGTCTCCTCGCGGGGGCGGGCGTCACGGCGACGGGCGCCGCGCGCCCCGGGCAGGCGGCGGAAGAGCTGGTGCAGCACGGCGTAGCGCACGAGCGCCATGACGGCGTAGACGCCGAGGAAGGCGATGTTGACGGAGGCGAAGAGCACGGCGTCGGCCGCGCCGGCGCGCTCGAGGAGGGCCTCGGTGAGCGCGGTGGCGCCCGACGCCAGGGCGAGGGTGAGAAGCACGACGGCGACGTACGGCACGAGCTCGCGGCGGACGCTGGGGCGGCCCTCGACGCGCCACACCCACGAGCGGTTGATGACGTAGTTGGGCACCGCGCCCGCGAGCCAGCCGAGGACGGTGGCCGTCGTCGTCGACGCGTCGAGCGGGCCGTACAGGAGGGCGAAGGCGAGGGCGCTGCAGACGGTCGCCACGCCGGACCCGCCCGCGTACCGCAGCAGGCGCGCCCCGTGCGCGGCCACGAGCCGCGTGACGAGCGGCCGCTCCCGCGGTGAGCCGCCCGTCGACGCCGCGGACGGCGGCGTGGACGTCCGGTCGCGGGGCACCAGCGGAGCCTAGGCGCAGGACCGGTGCGCGCCCGTCGGCTTGCCGGGGCGGCCCGTCGGCCGGGCGGCCGCCGGCGCGTCACCTAGCGTGGGTGCGTGGTGCAGACGGCGCGGTCAGCGGGGATGGCGCCCGCCGCACCGGCCGAGCCCGTCGGCCCCGCGACGCCGGCCACGACCGGGCGCCTCGAGCGGGGCGTCGGTCGCGCCCTGGACGGCGCGGTGCTCCTCCTGGCGACGTGGACGCCCGTCTACCACCTGTGCCTCCTGCTGCGGTGGGGCGTCGGCGCGGCCGTGGTCCTCGAGGTGCTCGCGCTCGCCGGGGTCGCCGTCGCGCTGCGGCTCACCCGCGCCCGCCGCGGCGGGCGGGCGGGTCCCGCGCCCGGCGTGGCCGCCGCGACGGTCGCCGTCGGCCCCAGCAGCGGCGGCGGCCCGACCGCAGTGCCCGACGAGCGGCCTCCGGGTCGACGCCGTGCGCGCGGGCGGGCCCCGGCCCTCGTCGTCCTCGCCCTCGCGCTCGCCGCGGCCGTCCTCCTCGCCGTCCGCGCGCCGTGGCCGCTCGTGGCCGCGCTGTGGCTGGCGGCCGCGGCGGCGGGGACCGCCACCGCCGTGCGGGCGCTGCGGCGGGCGGCGCCGGCGGGGCGCGGGGCGGCCGGGGACGAGCCGGCGGGTCCGGCGGCGCGCCCGGCCCGGTCGGGCGTCGTCGTCGCGCTCGTCTGGGCGGCCGCCCTCGCGGTGCTGGCGGGTGCCACCCGGTGGCCCAACCCGGACGACCTCTACTACGTCAACCTCTCGCAGTGGACGGCCGAGCGGGGCACCTTCCCGCTGCGCGACACGATCTTCTCCGACGAGGTCTTCCCCATGACGAGCTTCCCGCCCGTCGCCTCCTACGACGGGCTGCTGGGGACCCTCGCGCACCTGCTCGGCGTGCCCGCGGCGTCGGTGGCCTACCTCGTCGTGCCGTCGGTGGCGACGGCCCTGTCGGTGCTCGCCCTGTGGCGCCTGCTGCGCGCGTGGCGGACGCCGCTCGTCGCGGTGGCGCTGAGCCTCGCGCTCGTCTTCCTCCTGTGGGACGGCGGGCCGGGCTACGCGGCGCCGGGCAACCTGTTCCTCATCCGGCTGTGGCAGGGCAAGGTCGTGCTGCTCTGCCTGCTGGTGCCGCTGCTCCTCGTCGCGCTGCTGCGCCACGCCGAGCGCGCGCTCGCGACGGGCCGCTCGGCGCGCCGCGACCTGGCGGCCCTGGCCGCGGGCGGCACCGCGGCGGTGGGCCTGTCGACGACGGGCATCTTCCTCGTGCCGGTGCTGGCCCTCGGCGGGGTGGCCCCGCTGCTCGCCGCCCGCCGCTGGCGCGCGGCGGCCGCGGGCTTCCTCGCGGCGTCGGCCTACCCGCTGGCCGCCGGCGCCGTCACCCTCGCCGTGGGCGGCCGGTCGGCCGACGACTTCGCCGAGCGCCGCCTCTTCCGCTTCGACCCGTCCTGGTTCGGGCACGAGATCTTCCGCGACGGCGTCTACGGCCTCGTCGGCGTCGCGGCGGTGCTGCTCGGGGCGCTGCTCGTGCCGTCGCGGGCGGCCCGGGTGACGACGGGCGTGCTCGCCCTCGTCGTCGGGGTGACCTTCGTGCCCGGGGTCACGCGGCTGGCCTACGACCTCGTCGGCCTCGGCCCGACGCTGTGGCGGATCAGCTGGGCCGTCACCGTCGCCGCGCTCGTCGGCGTCCTCGGCGCTCGCCTCGCCGCCGGCGGCCGCCGGCGGCGCCTGCTCCTGCCCGCCGGCGTGGCCGCCGCGCTCGTCGTCGCCGGTCTGCCGATCTGGTCCCCGGCCAACGGCGTGTCCCTCGACTGGCCGCCGCAGTACGAGCGCGGGCCGGCGTCCGTCGTCGTCGCCGAGGACGTCATCGCCCGCGCCGCGCCGGGCGACACGGTGCTCCTGCCCGAGCAGGACGCCATCACCCTCACCGTGCTCACCACGCGCGTGAAGACCGTCGCGCCGCGCGACTACTTCCTCGACCAGCTGAGCGACGTGCCCGGCTTCCGCTACGACCAGCGGCTGCTGCTCGTGCGCTTCGCGAACGGCCAGGTGGTCTTCGCCCCGGACAGCGAGGTGGTCGCGGCGCTCGACGACCTCGACGTCGACCAGGCCTGCCTCCTCTTCCCCGAGGAGGGCGAGCCGCCGTACCGCACGACGCGGGTCGTCGAGCGCGCCCGGCTCCTGCTCCGCGCGGGCTTCGTCCCGACGCAGCGGGTGGGCCTCACGTCCTGCTACGCGCGCTGAGCGCCGGCCCGGGACGCGCGTGCGGCTCGGCGGCGGGGCCGTCGGCCTCCGCCGGCTACGGCACCCACGTCCAGAGCCGGTCGCCCGCGCCCACGTGGCCCTCGGTGAGGTCGGCGAGGGCCTCGTCCGGGGTGTCCATGGCGATGACGGGCACGAGCGGCGAGCGGCCGCCGCGCTCCACGGCGCCCGGGTCCCAGCGGACCACCGGCTGGCCGGCCTCGACGACCTCGCCCTGCTCGACGAGGAGGTCGAAGCCCTCGCCGCGCAGCTGCACCGTGCCGATGCCGAGGTGCACGAGGATGGCGGCGCCGTCGTCGCCCGCCACGACGAAGGCGTGCGCGTGGATGACGACGACCCGTCCGCCGATGGGCGCGACGGCCTCGACCGGTCCGTCCCGGCCCGGGTCGAGCGCGACGCCGCACCCGGGCAGCCCCTGCGCGAAGACGCGGTCGGGGACGTCGGCCAGGGGCCGGACGGCCCCGGCGAGCGGGGCGACCACGGGGCGGGCCACCGACGGCCGTCGCGTCGCCGGTCCCCTGCCGCCGCGGGCGCTGCCGGGCTCCGGGCTCGGCACCTGGTCGGCCGGGTCCTGGTCGGTCGGGTCCCGGTCGGCGGGGTCCTGCTCGAGGTCCACGGCTCCTCCTGCGCTGGACCGCCCGCCCCGTCGGCGGCCGGCTGGGCGCCAGAGGGTACGGGCGCGGGTGCCGGCCGGCTCCCCGACGCCGACCCGCGCGCCGCCCACCGGGCCGCTCGCCGGGCCGCGCGGAGGTCGCGCCGCCCGCGCTGCGGGGCACGGGGACCGGTGCGACGCTCCGGGCATGGACATCTGCGACTACATCCTCCACGACCACGACGAGCAGCGGCGCCTCTTCGCCATCCTCGACGAGGTGCCCCGCGACGACGCGCGGGCGCTGGGCGTCGTGTGGCACCGCCTCGAGGTGCTGCTCGAGGTCCACGCCCAGGCGGAGGAGGAGCTCTTCTACCCCCGGCTGCTGCAGCTCGGGAAGGGCGAGGGCGACAAGGACAGCGCCGAGGACGAGACCCTCGACGCCGTCGACGACCACGACGACATCCGCAAGGGCGTCCGCGCCGCCCGGGAGCACGAGGTCGGCAGCCAGGAGTGGTGGGACGCCGTCCAGGCGGCCCGCGAGGCCAACGACGACCACATGGGCGAGGAGGAGCGGGAGGCGCTGCCGGACTTCCGCCACCACGCCACGCCGCAGGAGCGCCACGACCTCGCGGTCGCCTTCGCCGTCTACGAGGCCGAGCACGCCGACGGCCACGGCGTCGACGCGAGCGACCGGGACCCGCAGAAGTACGTCGACGCCCACAGCTGACGCCCCACAGCTGACGCGCACAGCGGCCGGTCGGACCGACCGCGGCCGGCCGGCCGGGGCCGGCGTCGCGGGCAGCACGCGGCGGGCACGGCGTGGTGCCCGGCGGCGTGACGGGGGCGACGGGGCCCGCGCGGACGCGGGCGGCCGGAACACGGTCGACCGGACGTCGACGTCGGCGTACGGTCCCGGACGTGACCGACTCGTCCCGGACGGCGCCGCGGCGCCCGGAGGTGGTCGGCGGCTCGTCCGCCGGCAGCAGGTAGCCGCCGCCCGGTGCTCGCCCCGCCCCTCGCGGGCCGCGCGGGCACCGGCAGCGGCTCTGCGGCACCCGACGTCCCAGCCCCCCGCGCCGCAGCGGGGCGTCTGGCGCGCCGCCGCGGGGCCCGCCCCCGGACGACGCCCGCGGGCCCGCGCCCGCGCCCTCCCGATCGGTGATGCCGTGCTCCCCCTGACCCCTGCCCAGATCCGCTCCTCCTTCGTCGGCGCCTCCCGCAAGGAACTCGCCGACATGAGCCCCCCGCCGGAGCTCGACACCCTCGACTGGGACCGCCTCGACGTCCTCGGCTGGCGCGACGCGAAGCTGCCGCGGCGCTCCTACGTCGTCGTCCCGGTGGACTCCCGGCCCGTCGGCCTCCTGCTCCTGCAGGCCTCCGCCGCGCCGCGCCGGCGCGCCCAGTGCGCGTGGTGCCAGGACGTCGAGCTGCCGGCCGACGTCGTCCTGCGCTCCGCGCGCCGGGCCGGGGCGGCCGGGCGCGCCGGGGACACGGTGGGGACCCTCGTGTGCGAGGGCTTCGAGTGCTCGGCCAACGTCCGCCGGACCCCGCCCCTGCCCTACGAGGGCTTCGACCTCGAGGCGGCGCGCGTCGAGCGCGTCGCCGGGCTGCAGGCCCGCGCGGCCGGCTTCGCGCGGGCGGTGCTCGCGACGTCCTGACGGCGGCGACGCCGCGTCGACCGCCGTCTGCTCGGCTCTAGCGCTGGTCGCAGAGAGGAGGAGACGGCGGTCGACGGGGCGGCCGTGCGACCGTGGGGGCCGCCCTGCGCGGGGCCGGCGGAGCGACGAGGAGGTGGCCGTGGCGGTGCACGAGCGGGACCCGGGGCCGCGGGTCCTGGTGGACCGGGCGAGCCGCGAGGCGGCGTCGACGGACTGGTCGGGCCACCGGCCCGCCGGCCTGCCCGACGGGGTGGTGCGGGCGCGCGGCACCGAGGACGTCGTCGCCGTCCTGCGGCGGGCGACGGCGGGACGCACGCCCGTCGTGACGCGCGGCGCCGGCACGGGGCTCGCCGGCGCGGCGTCGGCGACGACCGGTGAGCTGGTCCTCGACGTCTCGGGCATGGACCGCGTGCTCGACCTGCGCGTCGACGACCAGGTCGCCGTCGTGCAGCCGGGCGTCCTCGTCGCCGACCTCGACGCGGCGGCCGCCGAGCACGGGCTCATGTACGCCCCAGACCCCGCGAGCGCCTCCATCGCGAGCGTCGGCGGCAGCATCGCCACCAACGCCGGGGGCCTGCGCTGCGCCAAGCACGGCGCCACCCGGGAGGCCGTGCTCGGCCTGCAGGTCGTGCTCGCCGACGGGCGCGTGCTGCGCACGGGGCGCGCGACGACGAAGGGCGTCGCCGGCTACGACCTCACCGCCCTGCTCGTCGGCTCCGAGGGGACGCTCGGCGTCGTCGTCGAGGCGACGCTGCGGCTGCGCCCGCGGCCCCGGCAGCAGGCGACGACGAGCGCCTTCTTCGCCGACGTCGCGGCCGCCGCCCGGGCCGCCCTCGCGGTGACCCGCGCCGGCGTCCAGCCCGCGGTGCTCGAGCTCGTCGACGCGGCGACGCTCGAGGCCGTCGACGCCGCCCGGGGCACCGACCTGCGCGCCCGCGGCGCCGCCCTGCTCCTCGCGCAGACCGACGGCGACGGTGCGGCCGCCGAGGCCGAGGCCGTGCTCGCCGCCGTCTCCGCCGAGGCGCTCGAGGCGGAGACGACGACCGACGCCGCCCGCGCCGCCGAGCTCATGACGGCGCGCCGCGAGGCCCTGCCGGCGCTGCAGCGGCTCGGGCAGGCCGTCATCGAGGACGTCGCGGTGCCGCGCTCCCGGCTCGCCGACGCCGTGACGGGGGTCGAGGAGGTCTCCCGCCGGACGGGCGTCCGCATCGCCGTCTTCGCGCACGCCGGCGACGGCAACCTCCACCCCGTGCTCGTCGTCCCCGAGGGCGAGGACGTCCTGTCCGGGGCGCCCTGGGACGCCGCCTGCCAGGTCTTCGCGCTGGCGCAGCGCCTCGGCGGCACGCTCACGGGCGAGCACGGGGTCGGCCTGCTCAAGCGGGCCTGGCTGCGCGAGGAGCTCGGTGACGTGTCGATGGACGTCCACGCCGCCGTGAAGGCCGCCTTCGACCCCCTCGGGATCCTCAACCCGGGCAAGGCCGTCGTCGACGGGTGAGGCGGCGCGCCGCCGC
>NZ_JBBHZG010000004.1:19489-70547 GCF_037482305.1 Pseudokineococcus sp. 5B2Z-1 | reverse complement strand
CGTCCCCCCCCCGCGCCGCCGACCTCCGTCCGGCCCGGTGGCCTTCGTCCGGCCGGTGACCTCCGTCCGGCCGGGTGATCTCGCTCCCGCGCGGTGACCCCGGGCGTCCCGGCGGTGTCCGACGGGTGGCTCGAGCGCCTCGGCCTCCTCAGAAGGGCGGGTCCCCGCCGCCCCAGGAGTCCGGTGGCGCCGGGTCGGCGCGGCGGTCGTCGGCGCGGTGGTCGTCGGGGCGGGGGTCGCCGCCGCCCTCCTGCTGGCGCTCACCGTGCCGCCGCTCCTCCTGCTGGCGCTCACCGTCCCCGAGCTCCTCTCGGTCGCGGGCGACGCAGCTGCGGGTCCACCGCGCGTCGTCGGCGCCCGCGTCGCACGCCGGGTAGGTCGGCTCGAGCGGACGGTCTGTCCCGCTCCCCGGAGGCCCAGTGGCACCAGACGCACCGGAGGCGGCGGGGGTGGCGGGCGGCAGCAGCGGCTCGGCGCGCGTGGTGGCGACCTGGCCCAGCGGGCTCGTCCAGCGGGTCGGGCCGCCGCCACCGGCGGGGTGCTGCACCCGCCAGCCGAAGCGGTGCTTGGCCAGGTGGTGGCGCCGGCACAGCGGGTGGAGGTTGCACGGGCAGGTGGGTCCGCCGGTCGCGTACGGCTCGACGTGGTCGAGGTCGCAGCGCTCGGCCGGCACGCGGCAGCCCGGGAAGGCGCACCGGGTCCGCGCGGCGCGCAGGTGCCGCTGCGTGGCTGCGCTCGGCGTGTACGGGCCGCCTCCGGCGGCGGCGACGGGGCACGCCAGGCGAGGACGTGCCGGTGCGCCGCGGCGGCGCCCGGGAGGAGAGGTGGTGGCCGGGGAGGTCGACGGCTCCGGGGCCCCCGGTGGTGAGGCACCGGGCGGGGGACCGCTCCCGGCCGGCCCGCGGTCCGCCGCCCCGTCGGTGGGCTGGTCGTCGCCTCGCGGCTCCCTTTCACGTGCATGGGTCGACGGTGACGTGCTCGACGCAGGTCCGCCGCTGGCCGCGCCGGCGTCCGCGGGCGAGCCCTCCGCGAGGAGCCGCTGCAGCCCCGGCAGCGGCACCGTCGCGGTGCTCCGGGAGCCCGCCCCGCCGGCGACGCGCAGGAGGTGCCCGTCCAGGGCGACCAGCCGCCCGGTGGCGGGGTCGGTGAAGGCCCGGCGGAAGGGGTGGTCGCGCAGGTGCTGGACGAGGTGGGCGGCGGGGACGGGCCCGACGCCCGCCAGCTGCGCGGGCTCGTCGTCGGGGCCGAGCAGGCTCGTCATCGCGACGACCACCTGCGGCCCGTGGCAGCGACCGCCGTGCGCGCCGGCGCGCTCGGCGGTGTGGTCGTCGGCGTCGTCATCAGCGGCCGGGCGGTCTCCTGCCGCGTCGGCGTCCTCGTCGGTCGCGCGCCCGGCGGTGGCAGCGGGCTCCGCGGCCCCCGCCGTCGGCCGCACGAGGACGTCGACGAGCGCGTCGAAGCGCCGTGCGTCCACACCTCGGCGGTCGGGCAGCGACGCCGGGTCGACGACGAGCGGATCGACCCCGGCGGCCAGGGCGGCGTGCGGGTCGGTGCGCCCGTGCGGGCCGGAGCGGGCGCGGGCGGCGCCGGTGAGGGCGTCGAAGGCGGACGCGAGGTCGAGGGCGGGGCCGGTGGCGCGCAGCTCGGCCAGCCCGTCGCCCAGGGGGAGGAGGCGGACGCCGCGGGCGCAGACGCCCTCCCGGCTCCGGGCGGCCTCCTCGGCGGGCTCGGCCACGGCGGCGAGGTGGCGGACCCGCGCGCGCAGCTCGGCCGTCGTCAGCCCGGCGAGCTCGGCCGGCTGCAGCAGCGCGTCGACCCGCCGCGCCGACGCGGCGGGCAGGTGCGCCGTCCCGTCGACGACCACCTTCGCGCGGGCCTCGTCCGTGGTGCCGGCCGCCAGCGCGGCGTAGGTGGCCGTGAGGTCGGTGGTGAGCGCCAGCGCCTGGTCGACGAGGTGGGCGGCGGCCGCGGTCGTCAGGTGCATCGCCAGGGCCACCTCGGCGACGGCGGCCTCGACGGGGTCGCCCGTGGCGTGCGCGCGCACGGCCCTCGCCCGGGCCCGCTGACGAGCCCGGTGGCGGGCTCGGGCGGCGGCGGGCGACCCGGCGCGCGCGCCTCCGGTGGCCGTGGGCGCCGACGAGCCGTCGGGTCCGCCGCTGAGCGGCCCGGCGAGCGCGTCGGGGGCGGAGAGGGCGTCGACGAGGTCCGCGACCGCCCGCAGCGTCCCGGCCCAGGACCGCGCTCGCTCCGCCTGCCCGACGACCATGTCGTCGACGAGGGCGCGGGCCCGGTCACGCACCGAGGCGGTGCCGCCCGGCGGCCCGTCGTCCGAGGGGGCGCGCTCGCCGTCCGTGGTGTCCACGGCACCTCCCCTCACCGACAGTCGAACGCCTGTTCGAACAAGCACGACGGTAGCGCCCCCCACCGACAGCGGCCCGTCGGCGGCGGCTGCCTGTGGACGACCGGTCGGCGGTGTCCGATGCCGTCGTCTGCGACCGTCTCGACGCGGCGCTAGACGGCACGAGAGACCTCGATCGACGTCCGGACCGCCCTCACCGCCGCGGTGGTCGGCGGCCCGCCGGTGCGCTCGCCACCACACGGCGGCCGCGTGTGCCTTACTGCCCGTGCCGCTTCCGCCGACGACCGGACCCGCCGACGACCGGACCCGCCGACGACCGGACCCGCCGAGGAACCGGCACTCACCCCGACCGGGCCCCGAGACCCCGAGGACCTCACCGCCGCCCCTCCGCCGACCACCGCCTCCGCCGACCACCGCCTCCGCCGACCACCGCCTCCGCCGACCGCGGCCCCCACCGACCGCGGCCCCCACCGACCGCCGCCTCCGCCGACCGGCCCGCCCCGAGGGGAGCCCCACCCATGCACGACGACCGCGACCTCCTGCGCGCCCGCCTGGTGCGCACGCTCGAGCACCGTCTGCGTCCCGCCGTGCACCGCACGGTGGCGCCCCTGCGCGTCGAGGCCTGGCACGTGGCCGACGAGGAGGGGCGCCGGGGCCGCGGGGAGCCCGTGGCCCCCGCCGCCGCGCTGCCCGGCCCGGCGCGCGCCGCCGACGCCCGCTACGAGCCGATGGCCGTGGGCGACCCGTGGGGCCCGGCGTGGGGGACGACGTGGCTGCACCTCACCGGCGAGGTGCCGGCCGAGGCGGCCGGTCACCGGGTGGAGCTCGTCGTCGACCTCGGCTGGCGGGGGGCGACGCCGGGCTTCCAGGCCGAGGGCCTCGTCCACCGGCCCGACGGGACGCCGGTGAAGGGCCTCAACCCCCGCAACGGCTGGGTGCCCGTCGCCGACCCCGCCGCGGGCGGCGAGCGCGTCGACCTCTTCGTCGAGGCCGCGGCCAACCCCCTCGTGCTCGCCGACGAGGGCGACCGCTTCGGCCCGACCGTGCTGGGCGACCGGACGACCGCGCCCCCCGAGCCGCTCTACCGGCTCGACCGCGCCGACGTCGCCGTCCTCGAGCGCGACGTGCACGAGCTCGTCGCCGACCTCGAGGTCCTCGGCGGCCTCCTCGCCGAGCTGGCCGACGGCGACCCGCGCGGCTGGCAGGTGGCGCGCGCGCTGGAGCGCGCCCTCGACGCCCTCGACCTGCAGGACGTCGCCGGCTCGGCCGCCGCGGCCCGCGCGGAGCTCACGCAGGTCCTCGCGGCGCCCGCGACGGCCAGCGCGCACCGCGTCACCGCCGTCGGGCACGCGCACATCGACTCGGCGTGGCTCTGGCCGCTGCGGGAGACCGTGCGCAAGGTCGCGCGGACGGCGTCGAACGTCGTCGACCTCATGGACGCGCCCGAGGGGCGCGACCTCGTCCACGCCATGAGCTCCGCCCAGCAGTACGCGTGGCTCGAGGAGCACCGCCCCGAGGTCTTCGCCCGTGTGGCGGAGAAGGTGCGCGACGGGCGCTTCGTCCCCGTGGGCGGCATGTGGGTCGAGTCCGACACGAACATGCCGGGCTCGGAGGCCATGGCGCGCCAGCTCGTCCACGGCAAGCGGTACTTCCTCGAGCGCTTCGGCGTCGACACGCAGGAGGTCTGGCTGCCGGACTCCTTCGGGTACTCGGCGGCCCTGCCCCAGCTCGTGCGCCTGTCGGGCTCCCGGTGGTTCCTCACGCAGAAGATCAGCTGGAACACGACGAACGTCTTCCCGCACCACACCTTCTGGTGGGAGGGGCTCGACGGCACCCGCGTGCTCACCCACTTCCCGCCCGTGGACACGTACAACGCCGAGCTGACGGGCGCGGAGCTCGCCCACGCCCAGCGCAACCACCGCGACACGGCCTGGTCGAACCGGTCCCTCGTGCCGTTCGGGTACGGCGACGGCGGCGGCGGCCCCACCCGCGAGATGCTCCAGCGGGCGCGGCGCACCGCCGACCTCGAGGGCTCGCCCCGCGTCGCCGTCGAGGCGCCGTCGGCCTTCTTCACGGCGGTCGAGGACGAGCACGGCGACGGCCCCGTGTGGGTGGGCGAGCTGTACCTCGAGATGCACCGGGGCACCTACACCTCGCAGGCGGCCACCAAGCGGGGCAACCGCCGCAGCGAGCACCTCCTGCGGGAGGCCGAGCTGTGGTCGACGGCGGCCGCGCTCGCCGACGACGCCTTCGCCTACCCCCACGACGCGCTCGACCGGCTGTGGAGGACGGTGCTCCTGCACCAGTTCCACGACATCCTCCCCGGCTCCTCCATCGCGTGGGTCCACCGCGAGGCGCGCGCGACCTACGCCCGCGTCACCGAGGAGCTCGAGGGCCTCGTCGCGTCCGCCCTGGACGCGCTCCCGGGTGACGGGAGCGACGGCGACGTCGTCCTCAACGCCGCCCCGCACGCCCGCCGCGGCGTCCCCGCGCTGGGCGCCGGCGTCCCCGACGACGGCGCGCCGCCCGCGCGGGCCGAGCGCGACGGCGACGGGTGGGTGCTCGACAACGGCGTGGTCCGCGCCGTCGTGGACGCCCGCGGGCTGCTCACCTCCGTGCGCGACCTCGCCGCCGACCGCGAGGTCCTCGCCCCGGGGGGCGCGGGCGCGCTGCTCCAGCTGCACCCCGACGCCCCGAACGCCTGGGACTCCTGGGACCTCGACGCCTCCTACCGCCACCGCGTGAGCGACCTCGTCGGCGCCGACGCCGTCGAGCTGCTCCCGGACGCGGGCGACGGCGCCGCCGGCGTGCGGGTGCGCCGCTCCTTCGGCGCCTCGACCGCGGTGCAGGACCTCGTGCTCGTCCCCGGTGCGGCCCGCGTGGACGTCCGCTGCGAGATCGACTGGGCCGAGCGCGAGAAGGTCCTCAAGCTCGCCTTCCCCCTCGACGTCCACACGGACTCGGCCGCCTTCGAGACGCAGTTCGGCCACCTGCGGCGCGCCACCCACGTCAACACGACGTGGGACGCCGCCCGCTTCGAGGTCTGCGCCCACCGGTTCGTCCACGTCGGCGAGCCGGGCTACGGCGTCGCCGTCGTCAACGACGCCACCTACGGGCACGACGTCACCCGGCACCCCCGCGAGGGCGGCGGCACGACGTCGACCGTCCGCCTGTCGCTCCTGCGCGCGCCGCGCTTCCCGGACCCGGACACCGACCAGGGGACCCACGTGCTGCGCGCGTCCCTCGTCGTCGGCGCCGGGACGGCCGACGCCGTCCGGGAGGGCTACGCCCTCAACCTGCCGGAGCGGCGCGCCACCGGGGGCCGCGCCGTCGCACCGGTCGTCCGCCTGGAGGACGAGAGCGCCCCGGGCGCCGTCGTCGTCGAGGCGGTCAAGGTCGCCGACGACCGGTCCGGTGACGTCGTCGTCCGGCTCTACGAGGCGCTCGGCGGCCGCGCCCGCGCCCGCCTCCTCCCGTCCTTCCCCGTCGCGGGCGTCGACGAGGTCGACCTGCTCGAGCGCCCCGCGCCCGACGACGTCCGCGGCGCGCTGGCGAGCGGAGACCTCGACGAGGGCGGCGGCGCGGCGCTGCGGCTGCGGCCCTTCCAGGTGGTGACCCTGCGCCTGGCCCGCCGCACGACCTGACCCGCCGCACGACCCACCCAGCCCGACCGACCCAGCCCGACCACCCGACCGACCGACCCGACGGATGCGGAGCCCCTGTGCCGACGACGACCCCCGACCCCCTCGCGACCCGCCCGCTGGGACGCACGGGCCTGTCCACCACCGCCCTGGCCCTCGGGACGAGCTCGCTCGGCGGGACGACGATCCCGCCCGCGCACGACGTCCCGGAGGAGGAGGCGCTCGCGACGGTCGAGGAGGTGCTCCGCCGCGGCATCACCCACCTCGACACCTCGAACCAGTACGGCGACGGCGAGAGCGAGCGGCGCCTCGGCCTCGGGCTGCGGCGCGCGGGCGGCCTGCCCGACGGCGTCCTGCTCGCGACGAAGGTGGACCCGCTGCCCGGCGCCGACGACTTCTCCGGCGCCCGGGTGCGCCGCTCGGTGCAGGAGAGCCTCGAGCGCCTCGGCCAGGAGCGCTTCGACCTCGTGCACCTCCACGACCCCGAGCGGATCTCCTTCGAGGACGCCACGGCCCCCGGCGGCCCGGTCGAGGCGCTCGTCGCGCTGCGCGAGGAGGGGCTCGTCGGCCACCTCGGCGTCGCCGGCGGACCCGTGGACCTGCTGCGCCGCTACGTCGCGACGGGGGTCTTCGAGGTCGTCCTCACCCACAACCGGCTCACGCTCGTCGACTCCTCCGCGGAGCCGCTCGTCGAGGACGCCGCGGCCGCGGGCGTCGCCGTCGTCAACGCGGCGCCGTACGGCGGCGGGATGCTCGTCCGGGGCCCCGACGAGGTGCCCACCTACTGCTACCGGCCCGCAGGCGAGGACGTCCTCGCCCGGGTGCGGGAGATGCAGCGGGTCTGCGAGGAGGCCGGCGTGCCCCTCGCGGCCGCCGCCCTCCAGTCCTCCCTGCGCGACGAGCGCGTCGCGGCCACCGTCGTCGGGATGTCCGCACCCGGTCGCGTGGCGCGCACGCTCGAGCTGGCGCGCCACGCGATCGACGACGCGACGTGGGCGCGCCTGCAGGAGCTCGCCGCGCCGGGACGCGCCGGCGTCGGGCTCTGAGCCGGGGCGGTCGGGCCGGCCGCGTCGACCGGTCGATCACCGTCTCTGCCGCCGTCTGGGACGAGCCCTAGACGGCGGCAGAGACCGGTCGAGACGTGGTGCGAGACCCTCAGACGTCGGCGCTGCGGCGGCGCCGCACCTGCGCGACGAGCGCGATCACGACGGCGACGACGAGGAGCGCGTAGATGCCGACGGTGATGGGCGTGGAGACGAGCACCGCCGGGTCGCCCTGGCTGATCGTCAGGCTCCGGCGGAGGTTCTCCTCCGCGAGCGGGCCGAGGATGACGGCGATGAGCACCGGGGCGAGCGGGACGTCGTGGCGGCGCATGACGAAGCCGAGCAGCCCCAGCAGGAGCAGCAGCACGAGGTCCACGACGGAGCCCGCCGAGGCGTAGATGCCCAGCCCGGCGAAGACGGCGATGCCGGCGTAGAGGTACTGCCGGGGGATGCGCAGGAGCTGCGCCCACACCGGGGCGAAGGGCAGGTTGAGCACGAGCAGCACGACGAGGCCGATGAAGAGGCTCGCGACGAGCGCCCAGACGAGGTCGCCCGAGCGGGCGAAGAGCAGCGGCCCGGTCTGGAAGCCGAACTGCTGGAAGGCGCCGAGGAGCACGGCGGCCGTGGCCGACGTCGGCAGGCCGAGCGCCAGCAGCGCGCCCATGGCCGTGCCGGCGGTGGCGTTGCCGGCGGCCTCCGGGCCGGCGACGCCGCGGATGGCGCCGCGGCCGAACATCGGGCGCCGGCGCCGGGCGTCGAGCCGCCGCTCGGTGCCGTAGGCGAGGAAGGTCGGCACCTCGGACCCGCCGACGGGGATGACGCCGAAGGGGACGCCGAAGGCCGTGCCGCGCAGCCACGCCGGCAGCGCCTCCCGGAACTCCGCCCGCGAGAGGAAAGGCCGCCCCTTCACCGTCACGAGCCGGTCGCCGCTCTGCCAGCGCGAGCGGGACGCGACGTGGAGCACCTCGCCGAGCGCCAGCAGGCCGACGGTGATGACGACGATGCCGATGCCGTCGAGGAGCTGCGGCACCCCGAGCGTGTAGCGCACCGTCCCCGTCAGGGTGTCGATGCCCATGACGCCGACCGTGAAGCCGATGACGAGCGCCGCCAGCCCCTTGAGCGCCGAGTCCGCGACGACGAAGGCCGTGGCGACGAAGGCGAAGACGGTGAGGGCGAAGAACTCCTCCGGCCCGAACGCCGAGGCCAGGTCCGCGAAGGCCGGCGCCCCGAAGGCGACGACCGTCGTCGCGATGAGGCCGCCGGTGAAGGCGCCGATGGCCGACGTCGCGAGCGCCTGCGCGGCGCGCCCGTCGAGGGCCATGCGGTGGCCCTCGAACGTCGCCGCGATGGCCGAGGAGTTGCCCGGCGTGTTGAGCAGGATGCCGGTGATCGAGTCGCCGAAGAGACCGCCGTAGTAGACGCCCGCGAGCATGATGAGCGCGCCGGTCGGATCGAGGACGAGGGTGACGGGCAGCAGCAGCGCCACCGCCATCGACGAGCCGAGCCCCGGCAGGACGCCGACGGCCGTGCCGAGCACCGCCCCGACGAAGACCCACAGGATGTTGATCGGCGAGAGCGCGGTCCCGAAGCCGTCCGCGAGGTTCGCGAGGGCGTCCATCAGTCCTCCGTCACGGGCGGGGTCACGGGCGGGGTCGCGGGGGCGGTCACGGGCGGGAGGTCGGTCCGGGTCGGCGGTCGGCGCACGGGTCGCCTCACAGCCCGACCACCCCGGCGGGCAGGTTGAGGCCGAGGCCCGCCCGGAACGCCAGCTGCACGACGGACGCCACGGCGAGGGCCACGCCGAGGTCGAAGAGGCGGCGCCGGCTGCCGAGCGCCTGCGCCGTGCCCCAGAAGAGCCACGTGCCCGCCAGGAGCCAGCCGAGCGGCACGAGCACCGCGATGAAGACGGCGAAGGTCGCGGCGACGAGCGCGACGGAGCGCCAGTCGGTCGGGGCGGTGGGCCGGTCGTCGCCGGCCCCCTCGGGGACGGTGCCGGCGCCCTCGGGCGCGAGGCCCGCGGTGCCCGCCCCCGCGTCGTCGGTGGCCGAGCGCGCGGGCGCCGGCTCGGGGGCGCCGCCGACGGAGCCGGTGTCGCGCTCCCGCCGGGCCGCCCGGCGCTGGCGGACGACGTCGACCCAGAGGCCGACCGTCACCGCCCACGCGAGGACGAGGACCAGCACGGGGAAGAAGCGCGGCCCCGGGCCGCCCTCGCTGCTCGTGTTGGCGTCCATGACGACGAGGCCGTACGTGAGGTACAGGGCGAAGGCCGTGACGACGAGCGCCATCGCCGGCGACCCCCGCGACGGCTCCGGGGCCGCGAGGGGCGCGCGCTCGTCCGTGCCGCCGGCGGCGTCGTCGGCCTCGTCGCCCACGGGGCGGCCCGGGCGGTCGGTGCCCGCGGGGGTGCTCACAGGCCCGCCTCCTCGAGGATCGCCTGGATGCGGGCGACCTCCTCGTCGATGAAGGTGGTGAAGTCGTCCCCGGTGAGCTCGGCGTCCACCCACGCGTTCGTCTCGAGGACCTGCTGCCACTCCGGGGTGGCGAGCGTCTCGGTGACGATGTCGGTGAGCTCCTGCCGCTGCTCGTCCGTGAGCCCCGGCGGCGCGAGGACGCCGCGCCAGTTGCCCTGGTGGACGTCGTAGCCGAGCTCGTAGAGCGTCGGGATGCCGACCTCGGGCTGCGGCTCGGGCGCCGACATGGCGAGGGCCCGGAGCGTCCCGGCCTCGATCTGGTCGGCGAACTCGTTGTAGCCGCTGATGCCGACGTCGCTGGCGCCGGACAGGAGCGCCTGGATGGCCTCGCCGCCGCCGGAGTAGGCGATGTAGTTGACCTCCGTCGCCGGCACGCCCACCTCGAGGGCGAGCTGCGCCGCGAGGAGCTGGTCGGTGCCGCCGAGCGAGCCGCCGCCCACGGCGACGGCGCCCGGGTCCTCCTGCCAGGCCGCGACGAGGTCGTCGACCGACTCCAGCGGCGAGTCCGCCGGCACCACCATGACCTCGTAGTCGTCGGTCGTCCGCGCGATGGGCGTGACGTCGTCGAAGCCCACCGGGCTGTCGTTGATCTCGACGCCGCCGACCATGACGGTCCCGGTGACCATGAGGACGTCGCCCCGGCCCTCCATCTGCTGCAGCTGGGCCAGCCCGATGGTGCCCGCGGCCCCGGTGATGTTGACGACCTGCGGGTTCGTCACGACGCCGGTCTCCCGCATCGTCCCCTGCAGCCGGCGGGCGAGGGTGTCCCAGCCGCCGCCGGGCGACGCCGGGGCGATGATCGTCAGGCCGGTGCGGGCCCCCGAGAGGGTGCCCGCGCTGCGGGCGTCCCAGGCCGCCGCCCCGACGAGGGGCACGAGCAGCGCCACCCCGATGACCGCACGCGCGCGTCGTCGCACGATGCCACTCCTCGTCCGGGGCCCCGCAGGCCGCTCTCGTCGGCCGCCGCCCCGACCGGTCCACCACCGGCCCCGGCCACGACGCCGCTCCTCGTCGGCGGGGACGCTACCCGCACGGAGGGCGCCCGGAGGCGGCCCGGCCGGGGAGCGGACGCGTGACGTGCGCGACACGGCGCGGGCGCCTGCGCCGTCGGCGGCGCGTGGTAGCAAGTGCGGGGCCGGGCGGACGAGCCGCCGGGCCGGTGCGGAGGTGGTCGGCGTGGTGGTCCTCGTGGGCTGGTCGGGCACGGCGGAGGGGGCCGCGGCGCTCGAGCGCGGCGCGGTCGAGGCGCAGCTGCGCGACCTGCCGCTCGCGGTCCTCGACCTGGGCGCGCGCGACGACCACGGCGAGGCGGCCCGGCGCGCGGTCGCCGGCCTGCAGCCGGCGCCGGCGGCGGTGCGGGTGCTGCCGCGCCCGGAGCACCAGGAGCCGGTCGACGCGCTCCTCGACGCCGTCGTCGCCGAGGGCGCCGAGCTCGTCGTCGTCGGCACGCGGCGGCGCTCGCCCGTGGGCAAGTTCCTCCTCGGCAGCACGGCGCAGCGCGTCATCCTCGGCGCCGACGCGCCCGTGCTCGTCGTCAAGGCCGGCCGGGAGGGCGGCGAGGCCTGAGGTCCGCGCCTGAGGTCCTCGCCGTAGGAGGGCCGTCGGCTCAGGCCCGGGCGGGCGCGGGCGCCGCCCCGCGGCTGCGCACGCCGCGCGAGGCGACCAGGCCGACGACGGCGACCCCCGCGACGACGAGCGCCGCGCCCGGGTCCGACCACGCCACCGCCGCGGCCCCGACGGCGACGGGGCCGAGCGTCGCGCCGGCGCCCCGGGCCGTCCCCTCGGCGGCGGTGGCGCTGCCGCGCAGGTCGGGGAACCAGCCGATGCCCAGGGCGGTGGACAGCGGCATCATCGCGCCGAGCAGCACGCCCACGAGGACCAGGCAGGCCGCCTGCGCGAGGCTCCCCGCGTACGCCGTGGCCGCCGCGTACGCGAGCACGGGCAGCGGCAGCACGAGGTACAGCCCCCGGTAGAGGGCCTCGCGCGTGCGCCGGCGCAGCAGCTGCCGGTTGACCGCCGCACCGGTGAAGACGCCGACGGGGATGAGGACGGACAGGACGACGCGCTCGAGCGCCGGCACCCCTCCCGGGCGGCCCTCGAGCAGCAGGCTCACGCCGAAGTGCGAGCCGGAGATGACGAGCCCCAGCACGAGGGAGCCGGCCATGAGCGCGAGCACGCGCCGCTGGCGCATGAGCCCGCCGACCTCGCGCGCCGTCCGGGCGAGGCCCGTCCGCAGGGCGGCGACGGCCGGCACCGGCGCCGCCACCGGGTCGACGGCCGGCACCGCGGCGGGAGGGGCCGCGCGCCGGGCCCACCGCCGTCGGGCGGCCCCGCGTCGGCCTCAGCGCCACGACGAGCATCCCCAGGCTGTAGGCGGCCAGCACGACGAAGACCCACCGCGGCCGGCCGGCCGCGGCGGCCGCCGCCCCGAGCGCGAGGGCGCTCGCCGCCCCGACGCTCATGAAGCCCTGCAGGAGCGAGAGCGTCCGGTCGCGGCGCACGTCGTCGTCGCGGGCGGCGTCGCTGACGACGACGTAGGCGCACAGGGTCACGGCGGCGCTCGCGGCCCCCGTGACGAGCCGCCCGGCGAGGAGCAGGCCGTGGGCGGGGGCCAGGCACAGGGCCAGCGAGGCCAGGCCGTTGACGACGACCGCCGCGGGCAGGACCCGGCGGACGGGGACGACGTCGAGCAGCGGGCCGAGGAGCAGGGTGCCCACCGCCGCGGCGAGGGCGTGCGCCCCGACGGTGAGGCCGACCTGCGAGCCGGTGAGCCCGACCTGCTCCCCGAGGCCCACCGAGACCGGGATGTAGGAGAGCCCGCTGAGGGGCCCGTAGAGGACCAGCACCCCGGCCCCCGTGGCGACGGGGACGGGGCGCGCCCGCCTCGTCCCGGTCCGTCGCACGACGGCACCCTCTCCCGGGCGACCGCGGGGCGCCACACCCGCCCCTCCGGCGCCCGTCGGTCCTCCTCGCCCGCCCGGCGGCGGCCCGGGGCGGCGCCGACCGGTCGGGCGGGTCCTCAGGCCCGGCGCCGCCCGGCGACGAGCGCGGCGACGAGGAGCCAGGCCGTCGTGGCGACGACGGTGAGCGAGAGCGGCACGTGCACCGACAGCGGGGCGTGGTCACCGCTCCAGGCCTGCAGGTAGGTGACGGCGGAGGTCACGACGGCGAGGACGGCGAGGCGGGCCGACGCGCCGCTGCGCCACCACCACAGCGCCGCCAGCGCCGCCAGGCCGGAGGTGACGTGGAGGACGATCGCGCCGCCGCCGTGCAGGCCCAGCCACGAGGGGTCCTGGACGAGGCTGCCCGCGGTGACGAACTGCCACACCACGGCGAGCACGCTGAGGGCGGCCGTGACCTGCAGGGCGCGCAGCGCCGCGGAGGAGCCGGTGGAGCGGGGCGCCCCGGACGAGCGGGGCGAGCGGGCGGTCGTGGTCACGGGGGGCCTCCCGGGAGCGGGGGCCGCTGCTCTGCAGCCCGTCGGGGCCACACCAGCACTCCCGGGGCCGGACCGCCATCCCGGCGGCCCGACCCCGGGGCGCGGTCACCCGGCCGAGGCTCGTGCGCGGCGCGTCAGCGGCCGAAGTCGGCCTTGCGGATGAGCGCGTGGACGCCCGTCGTGCGGTCGACGACCTGCGAGACGGCGAAGTCCGTGGCCGCCGAGAGGTAGGTGTAGGCCACGGGCCCCGGCATCCCCAGCTCCTCGGTGAGGAAGGCCAGGGCGTGGCGCACGGCCTGGCGCATGGCGACGTCGAGGTCCGTGCCGTTGCCACCGCCCTCGGGGCCGTCCTGGTCGGACAGGCCGATGGGGATCCAGTGCTCGGGCGTCTCCGCGAAGGGCTGCTCCGCGGTGATGCGGGGGGCGCCGTCGCCCGGGCGGACGACGGACAGGCGGAGCCGGGCGCGCAGCGAGCCCTCCATCGCCGTGAGGGCCACCTCGCCGTCGCCCTGCGCCATGTGCGGGTCGCCGACGAAGAAGAGGGCGCCCGGCACCCGCACCGGCAGGTAGAGGGTGGCGCCGACGCCGACGTCGGCCACGTCGATGTTGCCGCCGGCGTCCGTGGGCGGCACCGAGTCGACGAGGGCGGTCGTGTCGCGGGCCACCCCCATCATCCCGAGGAAGGGCCGCAGCGGGAACCGCGCCGGCACGGGGCCGGGCATCGCGCCGACGAGGCGGCCCTGCCGGCTCTGGACCGCGGTGAAGACGCTGACGTTGCCGCCCTGGTTGAACCACTCGGCGAGCGACGGGTCGCCGCGCCACGCCTCCGGGTACTCCCCGGGCAGGGCGCCCTTGCCGTGGCGGTTGGAGATGACGCCGTAGGGCACGCGCGGGGTGAGCTCGAGGACGTCGATCTTCAGGACGTCACCGGGCCGGGCGCCCCGCACGTGCACCGGGCCCGTGACGACGTGCGGCCCCGGGCCGTCGTGCGGGGTGCGCGCCGCGACGCCGATCGCGTCCTGCAGCACCGCGTCCGGGCTCACCCCGAAGGAGGTGAAGTAGTCGAGCGGGTCCTTGCCCTGGTCCTCGAGGACGCCCTCGTGGGAGACGGTGTCCATGGTCAGGACCGTCCCCGACGTCACCCGCGCCACCGGGTCGGTGCTCCGCGTGGGCAGGCGCCCCCACAGGGCCGTCGCCGGGTCGCAGGGCACGTAGGTCTCCCGGGCCGGGGGCCGCCGCAGCGGCTGCAGCACCGGGACCGGCCGGCCCGCGGCGCCGCGCGGGGCGGCGAGCGCCGGTGCGGCCGACCCGCCGACGACCGCGGCGGCCGCCGCGCCCATGCCCGCCGCGGCGCGGACGAAGCCCCGCCGACCGAGGCCGCGCGCGAGCACCTCCGCCGCCTGCTCCGGCGTCGGGCCGATCGCCGGCCCGCCGGTCGGCCCGTCGGTCAGCCGGACGGCCCCGTCGCGCCGCTGGGTCGTGAGCTCGTCCACGTCGTCCTCCTCGTCCGCCGGCCCCGGGCGGGACGGCGGGTGCACGCTCCTGCGCCCGTGTTGCCCCGGCGTGTCCCCGCGTTGCCGGCGCGTGACGACGCGGCCCCCCGGGGCGAGTCGTCGCCGGTTCGCCCTCTGAGCCGCCCACCGGAGGGCGAGTCGTCGCCGGTTCGCCCTCGCGTCGCGTTCGGGAGCGCGAGTCGTCGCCGGTCCGCCCCCGCGGGCGGGTTGCCCCGGCGCGGTGGCGGCGCGGAGGATCGCCCCGCCGCGCGGTGCCGACGCCGCGCGCGGAGGAGGAGCCGTGGCCGCCCCGTTCGCCCACCCCCAGCACGAGCCCGTCGCCCGCGCCGCCGCCGGCTTCGCGCGGACCCACGCCGACCTCGTGGCCCTGCGGCCCGAGCCGCTGCACCTGCTGGCCCGCACCCGGCACGCCGGCCGGCGCACCGGCCTCGTCTCGGGCGGCGGCGCCGGCCACGAGCCGCTGCACGTCGGCCTCCTCGGACCCGGCCTGCTCGACGGCGCCGCGCCCGGCATGGTCTTCACCTCCCCGCACAACCGGCAGGTCCTCGAGGCGGGCCGGGCGGCGGCGGGGCCCGACGGCGTCGTGCTCGTCGTGAAGAACTACACGGGCGACGTCATCAACTTCCGCATCGCCGCGGAGCGCCTGCGCCTCGAGGGGGTGCGCGTCGGCGAGGTGCTCGTGGACGACGACGTCGCCACCGACTCCGCCGACAACGCGGCCGGCCGCCGGGGGACCGCGGCCACCGTGGTCGTCGAGAAGCTGCTCGGCGCGGCGGCGGACGCCGGGGCCGACGTCGACGCCCTCGCGGACCTCGGCGCCCGCGTCGTCGCGGCGAGCCGCAGCCTCGCGGTCGCCTCCCGGGCGCAGACCGACCCGGCGACGGGCGAGCCCGCCTTCGCGCTCGGCCCGGACGAGCTCGAGCTCGGCGTCGGCATCCACGGCGAGCGCGCGGAGCGCACCGTCGCGCGGCCGCCCCTGCCCGAGCTCGTCGAGCAGCTCGCCGGGCAGGTCCTCGCCGCCCTCCCGGTGGAGGGCGCGGCGTCCGGCGCGGCCGGCGACGGCGTGCTCGTCGTCGTCAACGGCCTCGGCGCGACGACGCAGCTCGAGCTCTACGCGGTGATGGAGGAGGTGGCCGAGGCGCTCGACCGGCGCGGGGTCGCCGTCGCCGGCGCGCTCGTCGGCACCTACGTGGCGGCCCTCGACATGCACGGCTTCTCGGTGACGCTGACGGCGCTCGAGGAGGGCTGGCTCGACCTGTGGCGGGCACCGTCGTCCTCGGCGGCGCTCTCGGGCGGCGGCCCCGGCGGGCCCGAGGTCGTGCCCGCGCCGTGGGCGGGCGCCGACGGTGAGCCCCCGGCGGCCGCGGCGCCCGTGGACGGCGCGGCTCCCGCCGACGGGTCGCTGCCGGAGGGCGCCTCCGCGCCCGAGCGGGCCCTGCGCCGCTGGGCGGGCGACGTCGAGGCGGCGCACGACGACCTCACGCGCCTGGACCGCCTGGCCGGTGACGGCGACTTCGGCGACAATGTCCGCGGCGGCCTGCGCCGCGTCGTCGCCCGCCTCGACGCGGACGGCCCCGCGTCGGACCGCACGGGGGCGGAGGCGCTCGCGGCGGCCGGCGAGGTGTTCCTCGACGAGGTGGGCGGCACGAGCGGCCCGCTCGTGGGCCTGCTGCTCGCCGAGCTCGCGGCGGCCGCCGAGCGCGCGGGCGGCGAGACCTCGGCCGGCGACGCGGCGTGGGCCGACGGGCTGCGCGAGGGCGTCGCGGCCGTGCAGCGGGTCGGCGGCGCGCAGGTGGGCGACCGCACCCTCGTCGACGCGCTCGACCCCGCGGTGCGGGCGCTCGCCGACGGCGGGTCGCTGGGCGACGCGGCCACCGCCGCGGCCGACGGCGCAGGTGCGACGACTCGGGTGCGGGCCCGCCGCGGCCGGGCCGCCTACCTCGGCGACCGCGTCGTCGGCACCCCCGACCCGGGCGCCGTCGCGATGGCGATGCTCCTGCGGGCCGCCGTCGTCACGGGCGACGAGGCCGAGGACCCCTCGGCGGCCGCGGTGGAGGCGCTGCTCGCCGCCGGCCGCTGAGGCCGCCGCGTCCCGCCGTCGCCGAGATGGAGCCTGTGGTCACCCACGTCCCCCTGCGGTGACCACAGGCTCCGTCTCGGCGGACCGGCTCAGCTCCCAGTCGTCGGCTGCAGGTCCTCGGGCAGCTGGCTCTGCAGCTGCTGCACCTGGTCCTGCAGCCGCTGGACGGCCTGGTCGTCGTTGAGGACGGTCGTGATGCCGATGATGAGCACGAGGCTGACCACCAGGCCGAGCACCGCCAGCACGAGGCCGCCGACGGCGAGGCCGCGCCCGGTGACGCCGACGCGCTTGGTCATCGAGATGCCGACGACGCCGAGCACCAGGCCGATGATCCCGAGCACCAGCGCCAGCGGCGTGAGCAGCAGGGTCAGGGCCGACAGCAGCGACGACAGGCCGAAGACGAGGGCGAAGGTCGCCGCCGCGCTCGTCTTGGCGGGCTTGGGCGACCGCGTGCCCTCGCGCTGCGCGACGCGCCCGCCGGTCGCGGCGCCGGCACCCAGAGCGGCGGCCCGCCCCTCCTCGTAGCCCCGGTCGTAGTCACGACGGTCGTCGCCCCGCTGGTCGTGCGCGGAGCCCGCGGCCCGGGGCAGCGGCTCGGTGCCGCCGCGGTGCGCGTGCCCGCGGACGTCGTCGGCGGGCCGGTCGTCGTGGTGGTCGCCGTCGGGGCGGCGCGCGGGGCGCTCGCCGGGGGAGGTCTCGTGGGCCACGGGGGGCTCCTCGGGGTGGGCGCAGCCGCGGGTGCTGCGGGCGGACCGCCGCGGCGCCCGGACGACGAGCACCCCGGCGGAGGGGACGTCCGAAGGTAGGGGGCGCCGTCGTCGCCCGCGACCGCTGCCGACGGGTGGCGGCGGCGCGGCGCGCCTACGGTCGGCAGGTCCCGCGGCCCCCGCCCCCGCGCCCGTCCCGGCGCCGCGAGTGCCCCACCACCGCCAGGAGGTCCCCCGTGCCCAGCTCGCCCGACGACCGGTCCGACGACGGCGCCGCCCCCGACTCCCCGCGCGCCGGCGTCCTGCTCGACGTCGACGGCACCCTGCTCGACACGAACTTCCTCCACGTCGTCGCGTGGTCCCGGGCCCTGCGCGCGGCGGACGTCCACGGCGTGCCGATGGCGGTGCTGCACCGCGCGATCGGCCTCGGCAGCTCCGAGCTCGTGCGCCGGGTCCTCGGCGACGGCCTCGGCTCCCCGGGCTCGGACGCCGTCGACGACGACCTCGTCGAGGCCGTGACGAGCGGGCACTCCGAGCAGTACGCGCGGATGCGCGAGGAGGTCGAGCCCTTCCCGCGGGCCGCCGACCTCATCGACGCGCTCGCGCAGCGCGACCTCGCCGTCGTCCTCGCGACGAGCGGCGACAAGAGCGACCTCGACTGGATGCTCCCCGCGGTCGGCGCGGGAGACGAGCTGGCCGGCGTGCTCACGTCCGGCGACGTCGAGGCGGCCAAGCCGGCCCCGGACATCTTCGGCCGGGCCGCCGAGGCCCACGGCCTCGACCCGAGCCGCTGCGTCGCGGTGGGGGACACGGTGTGGGACGTCGAGTCCGCCGGCTCCGCCGGCATGCCCTGCATCGCCCTCACCTGCGGCGGCAGCTCGCGCGAGGAGCTGCTCGGCGCCGGCGCCGCCGCGGTGTACCGCGACCCCGCCGACCTGCTGGAGAACCTCGACGGCTCGCCCGTCGGAGAGCTGCTCCGCACGCGCTGAGACGACGCCGGGGCGGGGCCCGCCCCGGCGTCGTCCGGGCGTCAGCGGACGTCGGCCGCCCAGTCGGCGCTGCGCAGCGCGGACTCCGTGCGCCACCGCGCCATGACCTCGAGCAGGCGCTGCTTCACCTCGGCGCACGCCGGGTGGTCCCAGAGGGTGCGCTCCTCGTGCGGGTCGGCCTCGAGGTCGAAGAGCTGGCCCTCGTCGCTGTCGACGAAGGAGACGAGCTTCCAGCGGTCGTCGCGGACCATCGTCATCATCGCCGTGCCGGTGAGGATGTGGTCGCGCGCGTGCTCGGAGAAGGCGTGCTCGCGCCCGGGCCACTCCTCGCCCCGCAGCGCCGGCACCAGCGACTGCGCCTCCATCCAGTGCGGCACCTCGACGCCCGCGAGCTCCAGGACGGTCGGCCCGAGGTCCATCATCGAGGTGAGCCCCTCGACCCGCCGTCCTTCCGCCACGCCGGGCCCGGCCACGATGGCGGGCACCCGGACGCTGGGGTCGTACATCGTCCACTTCTGGCTGTGGCCGTGGTCGTTGAGGCAGTCGCCGTGGTCGGACGTGAAGACGAGGACGGTGTCGTCCCAGACGCCCAGCCGCTCGAGCACCTCGCGCAGGGCGCCGACCTGGTCGTCGAGCATCGTCACGTTGGCCAGGTAGTGCCTCCGCTGGCGCCGCAGCTGCTCGTCGCTCGGGTCCTCGAGGTGGACGACGGCGTCGTGGTCGACCGCCTGGTGGGCGCGCCGGAGCTCCTGCAGCGGCTCGGGCTGAGCGGCCAGGTCCTCCGGGGTGCGGTGGGGCAGGGGCACGTCGCGGTCGGCGTACCGCTCGAGGTAGCGGGGCACCGGGTCGTACGGCGGGTGCGGCCCGGGGAAGCCCACCTGGAGGAAGAAGGGCTGCTCGCCCGGCCGGCTGCCGGTCGTCTCCGGGGAGCCGCCGAGGTAGCGCTCGAGCCACCACCGGGCGAGGTCTCCGACGAAGTGGTCGGGGTGCATGTCCTCCGGGAGCGACCAGGTGAAGGCGCCGAGGTTCTCCCGGTAGTCCTCGCGACCTCGCAGGCTCACGCGGTCGGGCTTCTCCAGCCCCCGCACGTGCAGCGCCTTGTCCCACGAGTCGAGGAAGAACGGCAGGTCGGGGTGCCCGCGGTCCTTGTTCTCCACGACGTGGCGCTCGTGGAAGCCGATCGACGTCTCGTAGGGGTAGGTGTGCATCTTGCCGACGTTGGTGCACCGGTAGCCGGCGGCCGCGAGCCGCTCGACCCACGAGTGGTGCCAGACGTCGTCGTTGCGCAGGACGCCGGTGGAGTGCGGGTACATGCCGGTGAAGAGGCTCGCCCGCGACGGCGCGCACGAGGGCGCGGTCACGTAGGTGCGCGTGAAGGCGGTGCCCTCGGCGACCAGCCGGTCGAGGTGCGGGGTGTCCACGTGGTCGTGGCCCAGCGCTGCGACGGTGTCGAAGCGCTGCTGGTCGGTGATGACGAAGACGACGTTGGGCCGTCGTCCGGTGCTCTTCCCGGGTGCGTCGACCACGGGACCTCCTCGTGCGGGGGGGGGTGGGCCGGCGCGGGACCGCGCCGGTGCGGTGGGGGGACGGGGGCCGCGCCGTCAGGCGCGGGCCCGCTCCTCGACCAGGTCGCGGTCGCGCGTCTCGCCCGCCGCGACGACGCAGGCGAAGCTGATGACGCAGACGACGACGAGGTAGACGACGACCGGCCAGTAGCTGCCCACGGCGGCCGACAGCGCCGTCGCGATGATCGGCGTGGGTGCGCCGCCGAGCAGCGCGGAGACCTGGTAGGCGACGCCGAGACCGGTGTAGCGCATGCGCGTGCCGAAGAGCTCGGAGAACAGCGTCCCCTGGATGCCGAACATGCAGCCCGTGCCGACGGCGAGGGTGACGACGATCGTCAGCCACACCACGACGGTCGACGCGGTCGACAGCAGCGGGAAGTAGGCGGCGCCCATGACGGCGCACACGGCGATGCCGAAGAGGTAGACGGGGCGACGACCGATGCGGTCGGAGACGCGCCCGATGACGGGCAGGAGGACGACCTCGACGGCCGAGGCGATGACGAAGCCCGTGAGCATGAGCTGCTCCGGGAGCCCGAGGGCCGAGGTCGCGTAGGCGATGCCGAAGACGTTGATGACGTTGAACGTCACCGCGTCCGTCATGCGGGCGCCGATGGCCAGGAGGATCTGCCGCGGGTGCTCCTTGACGAGCGCGGCGAGCGGGAAGCGGCGCCGCTCGGAGCTCTCCTCGCTGAAGGTGCGCGTCTCCGGCAGGTGGGCGCGCACGTAGAAGGCGACGACGAGGAACGCCCCGCCCAGCAGGAAGGGGATCCGCCAGCCCCAGGACAGGAAGGCGTCCTCGGGGAGCGTCTCGACGAGCGCGAAGATCCCGGTGGAGGCCAGGAGGCCGACGGGCGTCCCCATCTGGTGGATGCTGCCCATGACGCCGCGCCGGTGGGCCGGGGCGTTCTCGAGGGCCACGAGCGCCCCGCCCCCGAACTCGCCGCCGATGCCGAGCCCCTGCACGAGCCGCAGCGCGATGAGCAGCACGGCCGCCCAGACGCCGACGCTGTCGTAGGTCGGCAGGACGCCGATGAGGAACGTCCCGAGGCCCATGACCAGGATGGTGATCATGAGCATCGGCTTGCGCCCGAGGCGGTCGCCGAAGTGGCCGAAGAGCACCGCCCCGAGGGGGCGCGTGACGAAGCCCGCCGCGAACGTCCCGAAGGCCGCGATGGTGCCTGCGGTCGGCGACGACTCCGGGAAGAAGAGCCGGGCGAAGACGAGCGCCGAGGCGGTGCCGAAGAGGTAGAAGTCGTACCACTCGAGGAAGGCCCCGCTGAAGGCGGCCGCGACGGCGCGGCGCGGTGTCACCGCGGGGTCCCCCGTCGAGGACGGGCTCGCCGACCCCGTCGTGGAGGGGCCCGGCGGCTCGTCCGGGCGTCCGGTGGTGCTCGACATGGGCTCGCCTCCGTCGCGGTCGCTCAGATGAGGGGGGCTCCTCTCATCTGAGAGCCAGCATGCGAGGCCGAGCCGAGCGACCGCAAGTGCAGCGGCGCGGGCCGGTGGCGCTCCGGCGCGCGGGGGCGGGCACCATCGCGGCATGGCGAGCGACGCGGAGACCGGTGGTCCGGGCGGGGACGAGCCCCTCTCCCGCGCGGAGCGGGAGGCCCTGGCGCGGTGGGACGAGGACGCCCTCGGCGTCCAGATGGCGAGCCGCTTCTACCTCGACGACGCGTCCAAGGTGCAGATCGCGAAGGCCTTCGGCGTCAGCCGCTTCCAGGTGGCTCGCCTCATCACCGAGGCCCGTCGGCGGGGCGCCGTCCGCGTCGAGATCACCACGCCCGGCGGCGTCGACCGCGAGCTGAGCGCCGCCCTGCAGGAGGCGCTCGACGTGCCGCGCGCGGTCGTCGTCCAGGCCCCGCCGGCCGGCGGCGAGGGGGCGCCCCGGTCCGCAGCACCGCTCCAGCTCGTCGCCGCGGCCGCGGCCGCCGTCCTGGGCGAGCTCGTCCGCGAGGGCGACGTCCTCGGGATGACGTGGAGCCGGGCCATCGAGGCGATGAGCCACCAGCTGCCGCGCCTGCCGCGCTGCACGGTCGTGCAGCTCGCGGGGGCCGTCCACCCGGCGGACGGGCTGCTCGGGTCGGTCGAGGTCGTCCGCCGGGTGGCCGCGGCCGCGGGGTCCCACGGCCACCCCGTCTACGCGCCGCTCGTCGTCGAGGACGCGGCCACCGCGGCGGGGCTGCGGCGGCAGCCGGAGATCGCGGCCGCCCTCGCGCTGGGGGACCGGCTCGACGTCGCCGTCGTCTCCGTGGGCGCGTGGCGCTCCTCGTGCTCGGCCGTCTACGACCTGCTCGACGAGGAGGTGCGACGGGCGGTCACCGACGCCGGTGCCGTCGGGGAGATCAGCGGCCGGCTCGTCGACGCGGCGGGCGAGCTCGTCGCGACCCCCCTCGACGAGCGGGTCGTCGGCCTGTCGGTCGACCAGCTCCGCCGGGCGCCGCAGCGGCTGGCCACGAGCTACGGCGCCTACCGCGCCGTCGCGACCCGCGCCGCCGCCCGGGCCGGTCTCGTCTCGACGCTCGTCGCGGACGGCGACCTCGCCCGGGCGGTGCTGGACCTGCCGGGGTGAGCCGTCGCTGGGCGGCGGGGGGCCCCGTCAGCGCGCGCGCAGCCGCTCCAGCAGCTCGTCGGCCATGGCGACGCGCTCGACCATGCGCCGCCGGGCGTCCTCGGCGAGGGCGGTGAAGCCGGCGAGCCGCTCCCGCAGCTCCGCCTCCTGCGCCCCGTCGGCCGAGGGCAGCGCGTCCACCACCTCGAGCAGCTCGCGCATCTGCTCGAGGGAGAAGCCCAGCGGCTTCATCCGGCGGATGACGAGGAGGCGGTCGACGTCGCCGGCGGTGTAGAGCCGGAAGCCGCCCTCGCTGCGCGCCGAGGGGCGCAGGAGGTCCACCTCGTCGTAGTGCCGCAGCGTGTGCAGCGAGAGGCCAGTGATCTCGGCGACGCGCCCGATCTGCAGCGGCCGGGCGCCCCCGTCCCCGTCGGCCCTGGCCCCGGCAGCACCGGCCACCGTCAGTGCCCCCCGCCGAGGTGGCCGGCGAGGCGGTCGCGGCGGCGGGCCGAGTGCTCGTCGAGCCCGGTGATGCGCACCGTCTTGCCGCGGGCGGCGTACTTCGTCTCGATGGCGTCCAGCGTCGCCACCGTCGAGGCGTCCCAGACGTTGGCGCCCGACAGGTCGATGACGACGTCGTGCGGGTCGCCGACGTAGTCGAACTGGTGCACCAGGTCGTTGCTGGAGGCGAAGAAGAGCTGGCCGGTGACGGCGTAGACGCGGGTGCCCTCGTCCGGCTGGGCGACCTCGACGACCTCCGTGAGGTGGGCGACGCGACGCGCGAAGAGCGTCATGGCCACGAGCACGCCGACGACGACGCCGTAGGCGAGGTTGTGCGTGGCCACGGTGACGGCGACGGTCGAGAGCATCACCGCGGTCTCCGACAGCGGCATCCGGCGCAGCGTGGCGGGGCGGACGCTGTGCCAGTCGAAGGTCCCCACGGAGACCATCACCATGACGGCGACGAGCGCGGCCATGGGGATCACCGCGACGACGTCGCCGAGGACGACGACGAGCAGGAGGAGGAAGACGCCGGCGAGGAACGTCGAGATCCGCGTGCGGGCCCCGGAGGACTTCACGTTGATCATCGTCTGGCCGATCATCGCGCAGCCGCCGAGGCCGCCGAAGAAGCCGGTGACGATGTTCGCGCCGCCCTGGCCCCAGGCCTCGCGGGTCTTCGAGGAACCGGTGTCGGTGACGTCGTCGACGAGCTTCGCCGTCATGAGGGACTCGAGCAGCCCGACGACGGCGACGCCGAGCGCGTACGGGGCGACGAGCTGCAGCGTCTCCCAGGAGAGCGGCACGTCGGGGAGGAGCAGCGACGGCAGGTCCTGGGGCAGCTCGCCCTGGTCGCCGACGTCCGGCACGGTCACGGACGCGAGGACGACGAAACCGGTGAGCGCGACGATCGCGACGAGGGGCGAGGGCACCGCGGTGGTCAGCCGCGGCAGCAGGACGATGACGGCGATGCCCACGGCCACGAGCGGGTAGACGGCCCACGGCACGTCGACGAGCTGGGGCACCTGCGACATGAAGATGAGGATCGCCAGGGCGTTGACGAAGCCGACCATGACGCTGCGCGGGATGAAGCGCATGAGGCGGGCGACGCCGAGCACGCCGAGGACCACCTGCACGAGTCCGCCGAGGATGACCGCGGCGAAGAGGTACTCCACGCCCTGCTCCCGCACGAGCGGCGCGACGACGAGCGCCGTCGCCCCGGTGGCCGCCGAGATCATCGCGGGCCGGCCGCCGAGGAAGGAGATCGTCACGGCCATCGTGAAGGACGCGAAGAGCCCGAGGCGGGGGTCGACCCCCGCGATGATCGAGAAGGCGATGGCCTCGGGGATGAGCGCCAGGGCCACGACGAGGCCGGCGAGGACCTCGATGCGCAGCCGGCGCGGGTCCTTGAGGGCCTCGAGGACGGAGATGCCGCCGTGCGGCCGCGCGGGCGCGGACACGCGGCGGCGCCCGCCCGAGGACTCGGCGGCGCTCTCCCCGGGGCTCTCCGCGGGGCCGGGGGGCACGGTGCCGACGGTCGCGCCGTCGGCCGTCGTGGCACCGGCGAGGGCGTGCTCGGTCCCGCTGTCGGGGCCGCCCCGGTGGTCGTCGCGGTGGTCGTCCGGCGGTGCGGATGGCGTGCTCATGCGGTCTCCGTCCCGGGCGCGGCGCCGCTCGCGCGGGCGCGCCCGCTCGTCACGTGCTGGCGGGGTGGGCGCGTCGTCGCGCAGAGGTCGGGGTGGCCGTCCGCGGCCGCGCGCTCGTGCGCGGCGGACGTCCGGGGGGCGGCCGGGCCGGTGCCCCGCGGGGGGACCGCGGGCGTGGGCCGGCGTGCCGGCGGGAACTCTACAGGCACCCGAGGGTTGCCCGGTGACGTGCCCCGGCCCGGGAGGGCGGACCCGGGGGGTGGGAGCGCTCTCCTGCGCCTCGGCGACCGGGCGGGCGTCCGGGGGAGGAGACGGCGCGAGCGGGTGACGCGCGCGGGCGCCCGTGCGCCGCAGGCGGTCCGCGGCCGACGGGGGAGGTGTGGGGGACCGCTCGAGCACCGGCACCGGGCGCAGCCCTGCCCGCTGGTGGCACCGCCACGCCCCGGGCTGGCGCGAGATCGAGCCCGGGTGGCAGCGGCGAGCCGCCGCGGCCCTGCTCGTCGCCGTCCTGGGCGCCGTCTCGGTCGCGGCCGTGCTGGGTGGGGACGGGCTGGGTGGGGACGGGCTGGGTGGGGGCGGATCCGCTGGCACCGGGCTGGGCGCCGCCGCGCCGCCCGGCCCGGCGCGGGCGCTCCTCGCAGCCCTGGGGCCGGCCGTCGCCGCGGCGCTCGTCGTCCGGCGCGCCCGGGCGAGCGCCGGCGAGGGGCCCGTGTGGCGGTGGTGGGCCGCGGCGTGCGCCGTCGTCGTCGTGGCGGGGCTGGGCGAGGACGTCGCGGCGGCCCTCGGCGCGGCGGCGCTGCCCGCCGCCGACGCGGGCGGGCTCGTGGCGGCGCTGCTCCTCTACCAGGGGACGCTGCACTGGAACCGGTTCCGCGGGCCCGCGACCGGCCCCGGGGACTGGCTCAACGGGGTGGGCGCGGTCCTCTGCGTCGCCGCGCTCGGCACGCTGCTCCTGCGGTGGACGGGCGCCGAGCTCCCCGGCTCCCTCGTCGCGACCCAGGCGTGGCTGCTCCAGCTCGGCGCCGTGCTCGTGCTCCTGGGGACGCTGCCCACGGTGGCCTCCCTGGCCGGCCTGCTCGCGGACGTCCGCATCTGGGCGCTGACGGCCGCGACGGGCGGGGTCGCGGTGGCGCTCGCGGCCCGCCTCGTCGACCCCGCGGCGGGGACGGCGACGTCCCGCGCGGCCGGCGTCGTGCTCGCCGTCGTGGTCGCGCTCGTGAGCATCACGACGATGGGCGAGCCCCACGCGCCGCGGCCCGCCACGACGTCGGCGTCGACGGGCGGGGCCGTCTTCGTGCTGCTCTTCGCGCTCGCCCTCCTCGTCGTCTCCCGCGGCCCCGTCACGGTCGAGGCCCTCCTGCCCGTGGCCTACGGCGTCCTGGCGGTGCTCGGCGTCGCCGCCCGCGCCGCCCACCTCGTCCGCGACCTCAGCCAGCTCGCCGTCCGGCGCCAGGAGGCGCTGACCGACGACCTGACCGGCGCGGGCAACCGCCGGGGACTCGCCGCCCAGCTGGGCGCGCCGGACGCGGGGCGCGGGAGGGCCCTGCTGCTGCTCGACCTCGACGGCTTCAAGGAGGTCAACGACCGCCACGGCCACGCGACGGGCGACCTGCTGCTGCAGGAGGTCGCCGTGCGCCTCCACGGCGTCCTGCCCGCCGACGCCTACCTGGCGCGCCCGGGAGGCGACGAGTTCGCCGTGGTGCTGGGCCCCCGCTCCGCCGGGTCGGCCCCCGCCGTGGCCGCGGCCGTGGGCCGGGCCCTGGAGCGGCCCGTGCTCCTGGCCGACCGCCGCCTCGTCGTGGGGGGCAGCGTCGGCGTCGCCTGCGCGGACGGCGGCAGCGACCTCACGGGGGAGGAGCTCCTGCGGCGGGCCGACGTCGCGATGTACACGGCGAAGGCCGCCGGCGGGGGCGTCAGCCGCTACGACCGTGAGCTGGACCGGGCGGCGCAGGACGCCGCCCAGGTCCTCGAGGAGCTGCGGGCGCTGCTGGGGCCGGGCTGCGACGCCGAGGGCGGCAGGGGCGGGCGGGCCGACGTCGGGCGGCTCGTCGTCCACCACCAGGTGCAGCTCGACGCCGCGGGCCGCGTCGTCGGCACCGAGGCGCTCGTGCGCTGGAGCCACCCGCGCCGCGGCCTCGTGCCGCCGGACGTCTTCCTGCCGCTCGCCGAGCAGCACGGGCTCATGGGCGCGGTCACCCGGCACGTGCTGCGGCGCGCGCTCGAGGACGCCGCCGTCTGGCGGCGGGAGGGCCGCGCGCTGCGGACGTCGGTCAACCTCTCGACGAGCTGCCTGTCGGACCCGGCGCTGCCCGGCGCCGTCGCCGAGGTGCTGGCGAGCACGGGGACGCCGCCCTCCGCCCTCGTCCTGGAGGTCACGGAGACCACGGTCATGGCCGACCCGGACGCCGCCGTGGCGGCGGCCCGCCGGCTCGTCGCCCTCGGGGCCGGGGTGAGCATCGACGACTACGGCACGGGCTACTCCTCCCTGGCCTACCTGCAGGACCTGCCCGTGACCGAGCTCAAGCTGGACCGCGTGTTCGCCGCCCGCGTCGCCGACGAGCGCACCACCGCCATCGTCGCGGGCACCGTCGAGCTGGCGCACCGGCTGGGTGTGCGGGTCGTCGCCGAGGGCGTCGAGGACGAGGACGTCCTCGCGCGTCTCGTCGCCCTGGGCTGCGACGAGACGCAGGGCTACCTCCACGGCCGCCCCGCCCCGGCGGACGAGGTGCTGGCAGGCTCACCCGCCCCCGCCCGGGAGACCACGCCGGCGGCGACCCCCGTCCCGGGGCCGAGGACGCCGGGTGACGGTCGGGACCGCGCTGCCTCGTCTTCCCTCCCGGCGCCTCCCGTGGTGTAGTTGAAGCGACACGGAGGGTCGACGGGGAGTCTCCACCGCCTCCCGACACCCCTCCTGGAGCCTCGTTGCCCACGACCGCGCCGGCCCCGTCGTGCCCGCAGGCCCCCGACGACGACCGCCCGCGCGAGCACCTCGGCGCGGCCGGCGACCTCCTCCGGGACTTCGCCGGGACGCGGCGGTGAGCGCCCCCGCCGGTCGCGACGAGGCCGGTCGCGGTCAGGCCGGTCGCCGTGACGCCGGGCCCGTCGGGGACAGGGGTCCAGGAGGGCGACCCGCCCGCCGATACACCCGCATGGCCCAGACCGCCGCCCCCGCGAACGCCACGCGACGCCTGCCGCAGCAGCGCCAGAGCTGCAGCGCCGCCCCGGCCGCGAGCCCCCGCCCCGACCTGGCGCCGGGCGTCGAGGACGCCTGGTGGCGCGACGCCGTCGTCTACCAGGTGTACCTGCGCTCCTTCGCCGACGGCGACGGCGACGGCGTGGGCGACCTCGCCGGCCTGCGGTCACGGCTGCCGCACCTGGCGTGGTTGGGCGTCGACGCGCTGTGGATCACCCCGCACTACCCCTCCGGCGGGGCCGACGGCGGCTACGACGTCTGCGACTACCGCTCCGTGGACCCCGAGCTGGGCGACGTCGAGGACGTGCGCCTGCTCGTCGAGGACGCGCACGCCCTGGGCCTGCGCGTGCTGCTCGACGTCGTCCCCAACCACACCTCCGACCAGCACCCGTGGTTCCGGGCGGCGCTCGCCGACCCGGACGGCCCGCACGCCCGCAAGTACGTCTTCGCGCCGCCCTCGGAGGAGCCGCCGAACAACTGGCGCAGCCTCTTCGGCGGCAGCGCGTGGTCGCGCACGCCCGACGGCCGCTGGTACCTGCACCTCTTCTCGCCCGAGCAGCCCGACCTCGACTGGCGCGAGCCCTCCGTCGCGGAGGACTTCGAGGAGACCCTGCGCTTCTGGCTCGACCTGGGCGTCGATGGCTTCCGCGTCGACGTCGCCTACGGCCTCTTCAAGGACGCCGGCCTGCGCGACAACCCGGGCACCTACTCGCCGACGCTCTTCGGGCACGGCGACGAGCAGCGCCACACCTGGGACCAGCCGGAGGTCCACGCCGTCTGGCGGCGCTGGCGGGCGCTCGTGGACTCCTACGGCGACGAGGCAGGGGGGCAGCGGATGCTCGTCGGGGAGGTCTGCCTCGCCGACCTCGACCGGGTCGCCGCCTACGTCCGGCCCGACGAGATGCACCAGTCCTTCGCCTTCCGGCTGCTCAAGTCGCCGTGGGACGCCGCCGCTTTCGCCGAGGGCGTCTGCTCGGCGCTGACGGCGTTCGACCGCGTCGGCGCGCCCGTCTCGTGGGTGCTCGGCAACCACGACAAGGACCGCCAGGTCACCCGCTTCGGCGGCGGCGCGCACGGCCTCTCCCGCGCCCGGTCCGCGGCGATGCTCCTCCTCGCGCTGCCCGGCTCGCCGTACCTCTACGCCGGCGAGGAGCTCGGCCTGCCGCAGGTCGTCGTCCCGGACGAGGCCAAGCAGGACCCGATCTTCTTCCGCTCGGGCGGCCTGCGCGCCGGCCGCGACGGGTGCCGCATCCCCATGCCCTGGACCACCGGCCCCGCGGCCGGCTTCTCCGCGGAGGGCTCGGCGCCGCCGTGGCTGCCCCAGCCGGCCGGCTGGGAGGAGCTGTCCGTCGAGCGGCAGGCGGCCGACCCGGCGTCGACGCTGCAGCTCTACCGCACCGCTCTCGTCCTGCGCCGCGAGCTGCGCGCGCTCGGCCGCGGCCCGGCCTCCCTCGAGCGGCGGGGCGACGTCCTCGTCGTCCACCGCGGCGACGACGCCACCGGGCGCGTCTCCTGCTGGGTCAACATGGGGCACGAGGCCGTCGCCGTCCCGTGCGACGGCGAGGTCCTCCTCGCCTCGGAGGGCTCGGTCACGGCCGGCGACGGCTGGGTGAGCCTGCCCGCCAGCACGGCCGTGTGGGTCTCCGCTCCCGCGGCGGGCTGATCGCCCGCAGGCTCGGTCGTCCCCGGGCCCGGACCGGCTGCTGCCGGCCCACGACAGCGGCGACGGCCTGCACCCGGGGGACGCCGGCTACGCGGCCCTCGCCGCGGCGGTCGACCTCGACGACCTCGACTGCGACCGCTGAGGCGGGCGTCCGCGCGGCGTCGGGCCGGAGGTCGACCCGCGCAGCGGCTGAGCACCTCCGGTGGCCGAGGGCCCTGCGGCCCGGGGGCCGCAGGGGTCAGAGGTCCTGGGCCAGCGTGAGCGCGGCGCCGTCCGGGTCCTGCACCGAGGCCACGCGCTGGCCCCACGAGACGTCCTGGGGCTCGGCGAGGACGGCGCCGCCGAGGTCGACCGCCCGCCCGACGGCCGACGCGACGTCGCGGACCCCGAGCGTGAGCACGGCCCGCCCCGGCCCGGGCTCGGCTCCGTCCTCGGCCACGAGGCTCAGCGCGACGCCGTCGAGGTCGAAGACGACGGCCACCGCCGGGCCGTCCTCGGGCGTGCGACCCACCGGGTCGGCGCCGAGGACGCCCGCGTAGAAGGCGGCCAGGCGCTCGAGGTCGGGGGTCGTGAGGGCGATCTCCACGGTGCTCACGCCCTCACCGTGCCCCACCCGCCGACCCCCGGCGAGGCGGTGCGCCGTCGACGCCGCACAGCGACCTGCGGAACGCGCGTCCACCCTGCGTCACCGCGGGTCAGGCGCGTGCGCCACCTCTAGGGGCGCCGTTGCGCAGGTCGCTGTGCGGATGTCGACGGGCTCGCGCTCCGGGGTCGACAGGCCGGGGTCGACGGGCGGCCCGCGTCAGCCGCGGGGCACCGCCCGCAGCGCCACGCGGAAGGCCCGCGCCGAGGGCCGCAGCTGGTGCTGCGGCAGGACGTCGAGCCCGCAGGCCCGCGAGCCGAGCCCGTGCTGCGCGGCGTCCAGGTGCAGCACCACGCGGTCCGAGGCGGGGAGCTCGTGGTCGTGCGCGGCCGCCGCCAGCTCCTGGGGCGTCCAGCGCCGGGCGGTGAAGCCGACCCGGGCCTCGCCCGGGCGGTCGGCGAGCGAGGCCACGTGCAGGCCGCCCTCGGCGCCCGCCAGCTGCGCCCACCGCAGGTCGGGGCGGTGGCCGCTCTCCTGGGGCCGGCTGTAGGCGACGACGAGGTCGTCGACCGGGCGGGTGAAGGCCCCGACGACCGCCGCGCGGGCCGAGTCGGCGTACGACTCCTCCGGCCCCGTGCCGAACCACGTCGCCGTCCCGACCGAGGCGGGCAGGTCGAGGCGCACCCCGACCCGCGGCCAGGTGCCCGTCCACGGGCCCGTGGGCGAGACCTCGACGGCCAGCTCGGCCGCGCCGTCCGCACCGGCGGACCAGCGGTAGGTGACGTCGACGCCGAGGTCCGTGCTCGGCAGGCCCGCGCGCGAGCGGACCACCACCTCGCGCTCGCCGACGTCGACGGACCGCACGCGGTGCTGGAGCAGGTGCAGCCCCAGCGCGGCCCAGCGCTCGGCGGACGACGGGTGGTCCGTGCCCTCGCCGGCGCTCTCGGCGGGGGAGACGTCCTCGTAGCCGTGGGGGGTGCGCCCGCGGTCGTTGTCGGTCGGGGCGCGGAACAGCTCGAGCTGCGGCCCGTCGACGGGCAGGTCGCCCACGGCCACCAGCCGCCCGGTGCTCAGGTCGAGGACGGCGTCGCCGACCCGGGCGGTGCGCCCGTCGTCCGCGACGACGACGGGGGCGCCCGCCGGGCGCGCGGGTGCCAGGGCCCGCGGCGGCGTCACGTCGAGCTGCGCGCGGGCGACGACGTGCCCGGCGTCGGCCCAGCCCGTGGCCGCGGCGAGCGCCCCCTCGACGACGAGCCAGTCCTCCGCACCCCCCGGCGTCGGGCCGGCTGCGGCGGCCGGGTCGGGCAGCCCGAGGACGGCCCCTCCGCCGGCCTCGACCGGCGCCGCCTCGAGGTCTCCGGACGCGACGACCTCGCCGTCGCGCTCGACCCGCCAGGCCAGCGCGAGGTCGGCCGTGCTGGCCGTGTGGCGGCGGTTGGTGACCTCGAGCAGCGGCCCGGCCCCGGGGCGGGCGGGGTGGAGCGCCAGCTGCACGGCGCCGACGACGGCCGCCCACTCGGCGAGCCCGGGCGAGGGCGTCCCGTCGGAGAGCACGAGCCCGTCGGTGACGAAGTTGCCGTCGTGGATCGGCTCGCCGAAGTCGCCGCCGTAGGCGAAGAAGGGGGTCCCGTCCTCGGTGCGGTGCGCGAGCCCGTGGTCGCGCCACTCCCACACGAAGCCGCCGTGGACGCGCGGGTGCCGCCACGTCAGCGCGTCGTACTCGGCGACGGCGCCGGGCCCGTTGCCCATGGCGTGCACGTACTCGCACAGGAGGAACGGCTGCGCGCGCACCGCCGCGGCCTGCGCGGGCGTCGTCCAGCGCACCGGCCCGACGCCGGAGCCGATGGCCTCGACCTCCTCGAGCGTCGGGTACATGCGGCTGTAGACGTCGGTGTAGGCGGCCGTGTGGTCGCCCTCGTAGTGGATCGGCCGGGTGCTGTCCCGCCGCCGGATCTCCGCGGCCGCCGCGGCGAGGTTGCGCCCGGTGCCGGCCTCGTTGCCGAGGCTCCAGAGGACGACGCAGGCGTGGTTCTTGTCGCGCTCGACGGTGCGGGCCACGCGGTCGCGGTACGCCTCCTCCCACGCCGGGTCGTCGCTGGGGTTGCCGCGCCACGGCGCGCCGGGGGTCAGCTCGAAGCCGTGGGTCTCGAGGTCGTTCTCGAGCACGACCCAGAAGCCCATCTCGTCCATGAGGTCGAGCAGGCGCGGGTGCGGCGGGTAGTGGCTCGTGCGGATCGCGTCCACCCCGTGCCGCTTCATGAGGGCGAGGTCCTCGCGGGCGTGCACCTCGTCGAAGACCCGGCCGCGGTCGGCGGCCACCTCGTGGCGGTTGACGCCGCGGAAGACGACGCGGCGGCCGTTGACGAGGAACTGGTCGCCGACGACCTCCACGGTCCGGAAGCCGGCGCGCAGGGAGGCGGTCTCACCGCGCGAGGACACCTCGACGTCGTAGAGGCGCGGCACCTCGGCGCTCCACGGCTCCACGGCGTCGACGTCGACGGGCGCGACGTCGTCCGGCCCCTCCCACGTCACCTCGACGCCGAGCCCGGGCGCGCGCAGGACGACGGGGTAGGCGTCCGCCCCCGCCGTGACGCGGACGTCGAGGCGGCCCGCGCCGGTGCGGTGGTCGTAGCCGGCGTCGAGGGCGACGTCGTCGAGCGCCCCGGCGGGCCGGGCGAGCAGCGTCACCTCGCGGAAGACGCCGGGCAGCCACCACTGGTCCTGGTCCTCGAGGTACGTCGCCGCCGACCACTGGTGCACGCGCAGCAGCAGCGCGTTCTCGCCCGGGCGCACGAGCCCCGTGACGTCGAGCTCCTGCTGCAGGCGGCTGCCCGTGCCGGTGCCGACCTCGACGCCGTTGAGCCAGGCGCGCCAGGCGCTCTCGACGCCGTCGAGGCGCAGGACGTGGCGCTCGGCCCCGGTCCACGCGTCCGCCTCGGGGCCCTCGTCCGGCACCGTGAAGGAGCGCAGGTGGTCGCCCGTCGGGTTCTCCGTGGGCACGTGCGGCGGGTCCACGGGGAAGGGGTAGACGACGTTCGTGTACCAGGGCCGCCCGTACCGGCCGTCGCCGTGCATCACCCAGTGCGAGGGCACGGGCAGGTCGTCCCAGCCCTCCGCCGCACCGCTCGACGGGACGGCGCCCGGCTCGGACAGCGCGGCCAGCGCGGCGTCGTCCTCCCCGCCGCCGAGGGCGGTGGGCCACAGGCGGAAGCGCCACGTGCCCGAGAGGTCGAGCTCGGGGGCGTCGGAGCGGACGCGCGCGCGGGGCGCGCAGCGCCGCCCGCTGCCCGGGGAGGTGCTCTCCAGGTGGGCGGGGAGGGCGGGCAGCGCGCGGTGCGGGGAGGTCACGCCGGGACGGCTCCTTCGGTGGGCCCGCCGCGCGTCGGCGCCGCAGGACGGTCAGCAGGTCGGGTCGCCGCCGACGAGCACGCCGCCGGTGGTGAGCCGCGCCAACTCTGGCAGACGCCGCCCGGCGCCCCGCCCACCTCGCCGCCGCCCGGACGGCGTCGCCCGCCTCCGTGCGGGAGCACCTCGCCGCGGACTTCGTCGCCTTCTTCCCCTCTCGGGGCGCCCCCGGGCGGTCCTTCGTCGCCTTCGTCCCCTCTCGGGGCCCCCCGGGCCGGACTTCGTCGCCCTCCTTCGCTGCCGGAGGTCCCGGGCGAGGTGGGCAGACCCCCTCAGCCGCGGTCGGCGACCCGCGCCCGGTACGCCGCAGCCGCGGCGCGGTTGCCGCACCCGCCGTCGCAGAAGCGCTTGGAGCGGTTGCGGGAGAGGTCCACGAGGACGTCGTCGCAGTCCTCCGCCGCGCACGTGCGCAGCCGCGAGCGCTCGCCCGAGCGCAGGACGTCGACGAGCGCCATGGCCGCCTCGACCGCCATCCGCTCGGCCAGGGGCGCGTCCGGCGTCGTGGCGTGCAGGTGCCAGTCCCACCCGTCGTGGCGCACGAGCTGCGGCAGGGCCCGCGCCCGGGCGAGGAGGTCGTTGACGCCGGTGACCTGCTCCTCCTCCTCACCCGTCCACAGCCGCCGCAGCCGCGGTCGCAGGGCCCGGACGGCGTCCAGCTCGGCGGCGTCGTGGGTGCGCGACCCCGTGTAGTCCCACTCCTCGACGAAGGCGTCGAGGTCGCCGGTGGTCGCCAGCTGGTCGACCCCTTCCCGCCGGTGCCCGGGCGCCGCCGGGGGAGCGGTGTTGACGAGCGCAGCCGCCGTCGTCAGCGACACCTCCGTGTCATGGGCGAAGACCATGTTGACTCCTGACGTCGACGTCCCTAGCGTCACCAGCGTACGCACCGATGACTGATGACGACCCGGTCGGCGACGACCGATGGAGGAGGTGGACCGCATGAGCGCCCCCACGACGACGGTCCCCGCCACCGGCCGCACCCGGGCCGTCGGCCTCGCGGTCGCGCTGCTGTCGGCGCTGGCCTTCGGCACCTCCGGGACCCTAGGCAAGGGCCTGCTCGAGGCGGGCTGGACGCCGGGGGCCGCCGTCCTCGTGCGGGCGGTCGTCGGTGCCGCGGTCCTGCTCGTGCCCGCGGCGCTCGTCCTCCGCGGGCGCTGGCACCTCCTGCGCGCGGACGCCGGGCTCGTCGTCGCCTACGGCGTCATCGCCGTGGCGGGCTGCCAGCTCGCCTACTTCACCGCCGTGCAGACGGTGTCGGTCGGCGTCGCGCTGCTGCTGGAGTACCTCGCCCCGGCGCTCCTCGTGCTCCTGGCGTGGGTGCGCGGCCGCCGGCCCTCCCCGCTCGTGGCGCTCGGCACGGTCCTGGCGCTGGGCGGGCTCGTCCTCGTGCTCGACCTCACCGGCTCGGTCCGCGTGGACCCGGTCGGCGTCGCGTGGGCCCTGCTCGCGGCGTGCGGTCTCGCGGCCTACTTCGCGTTGTCGGCCCGGCCCGGCGCGGGGCTGCCCCCGCTCGTGCTCGCGACCGGCGGCCTGGTCGTCGGCGCCGCCGTCCTCGGGCTGGCCGGGCTCGTGGGGCTCGTGCCGCTCGCCGTCTCGGGCGGCGACGTGCTGCTCGCCGGCGCCCAGGTGCCCTGGTGGGTCGCCGTCCTCGGGCTCGGCGTCGTCGCCGGCGCGATCGCCTACGCCACCGGCGTGGCCGGGGCCCGGCGCCTGGGCTCGCGCACGGCCTCCTTCGTCGGGCTCACCGAGGTCGTCTTCGCCGTCCTCGTCGCCTGGGTGCTGCTCGGCCAGCTCCCCGTGCCGGTGCAGCTGCTCGGCGGGGCGCTCATCGTCGCCGGGGCCGTCGCGGTCAACGCCGACGAGGGCCGCGCCGCCCGCCCGGCGCGCTCCGCGCGCCCCGGCCGCGCCGCCCGCCGCCGGTCGCCCGTCCCCGTCGAGGGCCCGCCGGCCCCCTGAGGCGCGCCGCCGGGGAGGACGAAGATGCAACCGGCGCGCGGAGGCGCAGGTCAGCGCCCCGCGCTGCCGCGAGCGGAGGGGTTCGTCCTCCCCGACGGCAGCCGTCCCGCGCACAGCGACCTGCGGAGGGCGCGGTCGCGCAGCGTCACCGCAGGTCAGGGCCTCGCGATCACCGCGGACGAGCCGTCGCGCAGGTCGGTGTGCGGCTCAGGCGTCGCGGCGCTGCAGCAGCACGAGCCCGGCGACGAGCGGGACCACGGCCCAGCCGACGAGCACGAGCACCGCGGCCGTCGTCCCGTACGGCGCCGAGCCGTCGAGCTGGGCGAAGGACAGCGCGGCCGAGACGGGGGTGTGCTCCGACGCCGTCGTGAGCCAGTCCACGCCGAAGACGGGCAGCAGCGGCGGCGCGACGAAGACGAGCGCCACGAGCAGCGTGATGGTGCCGGCGGTGCTGCGGAGCACCGCCCCGACGCCGAGGCCGAGCAGGGCGAGCGAGACCATCCCTGCCGCGTTGGCGAGGACGGCGCCGAGCACGCCGTCGTCCCCGAGCCCGACCCGCACGTCCTCGGGGAAGAAGGACGCCCCGAGCAGCAGCGCGGCGAAGGAGACGACCAGCGCGACGACGCCCGCGAGCACGAGGAGCACGAGCGCCTTCGCGAGGAGCACCGGCCAGCGGCGGGGGACGGCGGTGAGCGTCGCCGTGATGGTGCCGGTGGCGTACTCGCCCGTGACCGCCAGGCCGCCGAGGACCGCGAGCAGCAGAGCCGCGAGGGACGTCGAGGAGAGGATCGGCACGAGCTGGCCCGTCGGGCCGGTCTGGAACCCGCCCGGCGGGCCCCCGGGCGGCACCTGCCCGCTCGTCTCCGCGGCCTCCAGCGCCTGGGAGACGCCCCAGCCGGACAGCGTGGCGACGCCGATCCCGAGGACGAGGACGACGAGCACGAGGACCCACGTCGAGCGCAGCGTGGCGAGCTTCGTCCACTCGCCGCCGACCACCCGCGGCAGCGACGCGCCGCCGGACCCGGTGCTCTGCGACCCGGCGACCCCCCGGCGGGTGCCGCGCGACCCTCCGCCCACCGTGCTCGTGCTGCTCATCGTGCGCCTCCCTCGGCTGCGGTCCCGGCGGGCTCGGCGTCGTCGGTGCGGTACTCGCGGCTGTCGCGGGTGAGGGCCATGTAGGCCTCCTCGAGCGTCGAGGTCCGCGCGTGCAGCTCGTGCAGGACGACGCCGTGGCGGCCCGCCACCTCGCCGACCTGCGCGGCGGTCGCGCCGTGCACCTCGAGCCGGTCGGCGTCCCCCGTGGTGGCCGACCGCGCCCCGACGCCGCGCAGCAGCACCGCGAGGCGCGCGGCCTGCGGCGAGCGCACGGTGACGGCGGCGTCCTGCGTGCGGGCGGTGAGCTCGGTGACGCTCGTGTCGGCCAGCAGCCGGCCGCGCCCGACGACGACGAGGTGGTCGGCGGTCTGCGCCATCTCGCTCATGAGGTGGCTGGAGACGAGGACGGCGCGGCCCTCGGCGGCGAGCCCCCTGAGCAGGGTGCGGATCCACAGGACGCCGTCGGGGTCGAGGCCGTTGACCGGCTCGTCGAGCATGACGACGGCCGGGTCGCCGAGCAGCGCCGTCGCGATGCCGAGGCGCTGGCCCATGCCGAGCGAGAAGCCGCCGACGCGCTTGCGGGCGACGCCGGTGAGCCCGACGAGCTCGATCACCTCGTCGACCCGACGGGCCGGGATGCCCTCCGTGCGCGCCAGCGCGAGCAGGTGCGCGCGGGCGCTGCGACCGGGGTGGACGGCTCGGGCCTCCAGCAGCGCCCCGACCTCGCGCAGCGGCGCCCGGTGCTCGCGGTAGTGCTTGCCGCCGACGAGCGCCTCGCCGGACGTCGGCCGGTCGAGGCCGAGGAGCAGGCGCATCGTCGTCGACTTCCCCGCGCCGTTCGGCCCGAGGAAGCCGGTGACGGAGCCCGGCCGCACGGTGAACGAGAGGTCGTCGACCGCCGTCTTCGCGCCGTAGCGCTTGGTCAAGCCCCTGGCCTCGATCACGGGTCCAGGCTAGGGGCCCGAGGCGGGCGGCCCGCCCCGCCCGACCAGGGCCCTCCGGCCCTGCGCCGTCGCGGGGCTGCGCGCACGGGGCTCCTCCACCACCATCGCGGGGGCCGCGCGATCACCCGGGCGGCCGGTCGACGCCGAGGGGGACCCGTGGAGCAGCTGCACCTCGTCTACGCCGTGGTGGGCGTCGTCGGCGTCGCGCTGGCGCTGCTGAGCACGGTGGTGCGCCGGTCACCGGTGAGCGAGCCGCTCGTCGCGCTCGTGCTCGGCGTCCTCGTGGGCCCGGCGGTCCTCGGGCTCGTCGTCGTGCCCGACGACGTCCGCGACCCCCTGCTGCTCGAGGGCACGCGCCTGCTGCTGGCCTGGTCGGTGATGGCCGCGGCCCTGCGCTTCCGGTTCAGCGGGATCCGGTCGGTCGTGCGACCGGTCGTGCTCCTGCTCGTCCTCGTCATGCCGCTCGCGATGCTCCTCAGCGGGGCGGCGGCCCTGGCCATGGGCCTGCCCCTCGGGCTCGCCCTGCTCGTGGGCGCGTGCCTGTCCCCGACCGACCCCGTCCTCGCGTCCTCCGTCGTCTCCGGCGGGCCCGCCGAGCAGGACCTCCCGGCGCGGCTGCGGCAGGTGCTCACCGGCGAGAGCGGCGCCAACGACGGCCTCGGCCTGCCCTTCGTCCTCCTCGGCCTCGCCGCGGTGCTGCCCGACGAGGGCCTCGGGACGGCGGTCGGTGACGCCGTCCGCGAGGTCGTCGTCGCCGTCGTCGTCGGCGTCGTGCTGGGGACGCTCGCCGGGCGCCTCGTGCCGCGCGCGGACGACGACCGCACCCTCGCCGGTGGCCCGCGCCTCGTCATCACGCTCCTCCTGGCCGTCGCGGTGCTGGGCGTGGCGCGGGTGGCGGGCGCCGACGGCGTCCTCGCCGTCTTCGTCGCGGGCCTCGCCTACAACCGGGTCGTGCCGACGTCGGACCGCGAGCCGCAGAGCTCCCTCGACGAGGCGGTCAACCGCTACGCCGTGCTGCCGTTCTTCCTCGTGCTCGGCGTCGTCCTGCCGTGGGCGGACTGGGCCGACCTCGGGTGGGGCGCCGCCGTCTTCGCCGTCGCCGTGCTGCTGGTCCGCCGGCTGCCGGCGCTCCTGCTGCTGCACCGGCCCCTCGGGCTGTCCGGCCGCGACGGCGCCTTCGCCGGCTGGTTCGGCCCCATGGGCGTCAGCGCCGTCTTCTACCTCGTCTACAGCCTCGACGAGGGCGTCACCGACCCGCGCCTGTTCGCGGCCGGGTCGCTCGCCGTCGCCGTGAGCACGCTCGCCTTCGGCGTCACGGCCGCGCCGGCGACGCGGCGGTACGGGCGGGTCGCGCAGGGGTAGCGCCCGGCCCTCCCCCGAGGCCGTGCCGGTCGGGGCGCCGACGGGTGGCAGGGTGAGGACGTCGAACGGTCGGTGCGAGCGAGGAGGACGACGGGTGGCTGAGCGCGTGAGGTTCCCCCGCCGCGTGTACAGCCGCGGCGAGGAGCCCGACCCCCGCTTCAGCCTCGCGAACGAGCGCACCTTCCTCGCCTGGGTGCGGACGTCGCTGGCGCTGCTGGCCGCCGGTGTCGCCCTCGAGGCGCTCGCCCTGCCGGTGGACCCGGTGCTGCGGCTCGCCTCCGCCGTGGTCTTCGTCGTCCTCGGCCTGCTGTCGGCGGCCCAGGCGTGGCTCGGCTGGGCCCGCGCGGAGATCGCCATGCGCCGGGCGACGCCGCTGCCCGCCCCCTCGCTGGCGCCCGTCGTCGCGGGCGGCGTGGTCCTCGCGAGCGCCCTGCTCGTCGTGGGCCTGCTGCTGTGAGCCGGGCGGTGCCCGTCGACGACCTCTTCGACCCGGGCCTGCAGCCCGAGCGCACGCTCCTGGCGTGGCGGCGGACGACGCTCGCGCTGGCCGTCGCCTGCGCGGCGGTGGTCCGCTTCGTCGCGCCGGTGCTGGGGCCGGTCGTCGCCGTCGTCGGGCTCCTCGGGCTCGTCCTGTGCGGCGCCGCGTACGTCGGCGCCGCCACGCAGTACCACCGCGTGAGCCGAGAGCTGGTGTCCGACGGCGGCGGCGCCCTGCCGTCGCCGGGCCCGGCGGTCGCCGCGCTGACGGCCGCGCTGGGGCTCGTGGGCGCCGCGTCGCTCGCCTTCGTCGTCGCCCGGGCGGTGGCGGCGTGACCACCGACGGCGGCGCCCGACCACCCGAGGAGCACGAGATGACCGGACCCGCCGACGCCTCCCGGAGCGCGTGCTGCGCGCCGTCCGCGGCCGACGTCGTGCAGCCCACGCAGGCGCCGCCGCGCCCGCCCGTCAGCGGCGCACCGGCGGTGGCGCCCGGCCGCGGGGCGGGCGAGCACCGCGTCGAGCAGGCGGTCGTCCCCGCGCAGGTCTTCGCCATGGGCGACGCCCGCGGCGACGGCCGGCACGGCGACGGCGAGACGCCCGTCCACGCCGTCGAGCTCGACGCCTTCTCGATCGACACCACCTCGGTGACCGTCGCGGACTTCGCCCGCTTCGTCGACGCCACCGGGTACGCCACGGAGGCCGAGGTCTTCGGCTTCTCCGCCGTCTTCCACCTCGCGCTCGCCGCGCGGGACGAGGACGTCCTCGGCCGCCCGGCGCAGACGCCCTGGTGGTTCGGCGTCCGCGGCGCCGACTGGCGCCACCCCGGCGGGCCGCTGTCCGACGTCGACGGGCTCGAGGACCACCCCGTCACGCACGTCAGCTGGAACGACGCCGTCGCCTACTGCGCGTGGGCGGGACGCTCGCTGCCCTCGGAGGCGCAGTGGGAGTGCGCGTCCCGCGGCGGCGTCGACGGCGCGCGGTACCCGTGGGGCGACGCGCTGCCCGAGGCGTGGGCCTGCAACATCTGGCAGGGCGACTTCCCGGTGCGCAACACCGAGGAGGACGGCTTCCTCACGACGGCGCCGGTGCGCACCTACGCGCCCAACGCCTACGGCCTGTGGCAGACGGTGGGCAACGTCTGGGAGTGGTGCGCGGACTGGTCGGACCCGGGCTACTACGCGCGCTCGCCGCGGCGCGACCCCCGCGGCCCCCAGCGCGAGACCGGCCAGCGGGTCATGCGCGGCGGCTCGTACCTGTGCCACGACTCCTACTGCAACCGCTACCGCAACAGCGCGCGCTCGGCCAACACGCCCGACTCGTCGATGGGCAACGCCGGGTTCCGGACGGTCGGTCCGGCCTGAGCCCGTCCCGGGGTGGGCCGTCAGTGCTGCCCGGGCGGCCCGTCCCCCGGGTTGCGCCGGCCGGTGAGGCCAAGGTGCCGGTCGACGAGCGCGCCGACGGCGAGGCTGGCGGCGACGGCCACGACCACGCGCAGGACGGTCCCGAGCCCCGGTGCCAGCGCGTCGACGACCGCGAGGACGACGACGATGACGAGGAAGCGGGCGACGAAGGACGTCACGCGGGGGTGGCGGTGCAGCACCCCGCTCACGGTACGGCGCTAGCGTCCGGCCGGGCACCCGGCCCGACCGGTGCAGCCCCACCGATGGACCCCGTCCACCCGCCCCACCCACCCGCGCGAGGGCGCGCGAGCAGGAGGACCGCCGTGAGCACCCCGCAGGACCCGCCGCTCGACGTCGACGCCGTCATGGCGCAGCTCACGCTCGAGGAGAAGATCTCGCTCGCGTCGGGCTCGGACTTCTGGCACACGCAGGGCGTCGAGCGCCTCGGCGTGCCGGCCGTCATGGTCACGGACGGCCCGCACGGCCTGCGCAAGCAGGCGGGCGAGTCCGACCACGTCGGCCTCAACGACAGCGTGCCCGCCACGTGCTTCCCGCCCGCGGCCGGCCTGGCGTCGACGTGGGACCCCGACCTGCTGCGCCGCGTCGGCGCCGCGCTCGGCGACGAGTGCCGCGCCGAGCAGGTCGCCGTCCTGCTCGGCCCGGGCGTCAACATGAAGCGCAGCCCCCTGTGCGGCCGCAACTTCGAGTACTTCTCCGAGGACCCGCTGCTCGCCGGCGAGCTGGCCGCCGCGCTCGTGCAGGGCGTCCAGGGCCGCGGCGTGGGGACCTCGCTGAAGCACTTCGCGGCCAACAACCAGGAGACCGAGCGGATGAGCATCTCCGCCGAGGTCGACGAGCGGACGCTCCGGGAGATCTACCTGCCGGCCTTCGAGCGCGTGGTCACCCGCGCCCAGCCGTGGACGGTCATGTGCTCCTACAACAAGGTCAACGGCGTCTACGCCAGCCAGGACCCGTGGCTGCTCACGCAGGTGCTGCGCGAGGAGTGGGGCTTCGAGGGCCTCGTCGTCTCCGACTGGGGCGCGGTCGACGAGCGCTGGCGCGGCGTCGCGGCCGGGCTCGACCTCGAGATGCCGGCGTCCGGCGGCTCCGGGGACGCGAGCATCCGCGCCGGGCTGGACGCGGGCGACCTCACCGAGGCCGAGCTCGACGTCGTCGTGCGCCGGAACCTCGAGCTGCTCGCCAAGGCGCTGCCGGCGATGACGCCCGGCCAGACCTTCGACGCCGACGCCCACCACGCGCTCGCCCGCGAGGCCGCCCGCGAGAGCGCGGTCCTGCTCACCAACGACGGCGTCCTGCCGCTCGACCCGTCCGTGGGCGGGCGCATCGCCGTCATCGGCGAGATGGCCCGCAGCCCCCGCTACCAGGGCGCCGGTTCCAGCCAGGTGAACCCGACGCGTCTCGACGACGCGCTCACCGCCCTGCGCGCGGGCACGAGCCGCGAGGTCGTCTTCGCCGCCGGCTACGTCGCCGAGCCCGCGGAGGGCGAGGGGGCCGACGACGCGCTCGTCGCCGAGGCCGTCGAGGCCGCGCGCGGCGCCGAGGTCGCCGTCCTCGTCCTCGGGCTGCCGGCGTCGTGGGAGTCCGAGGGCTACGACCGCGAGCACCTCGACCTCCCCGGCGGCCAGGTCGCGCTGCTCGAGGCCGTGCGCGGCGTCTGCGACCGGGTCGTCGTCGTCCTCTCCAACGGCGGCGCCGTGGCGGTCGACGGCTGGGCGCACCACGCCGACGCCCTGCTCGAGGGCTGGCTGCTCGGCCAGGCCGGCGGCACCGCGACGGCGGACCTCCTCTACGGCGTCGTCTCGCCGTCCGGGCGCCTCGCCGAGACGGTCCCGCTGCGCCTCGAGAACACCCCTGCGCACGGCGCCTTCCCCGGCGACAGCGGCGTCGTCCGCTACCGCGAGGGCCTGCTCATCGGCTACCGCTGGTACGACACCCGGCGGATGGCCGTCTCCTTCCCCTTCGGGCACGGCCTGAGCTACACGACTTTCGAGCACACCGACCTCGTGGTGCGGGCTTCGGGGGCCGGCCAGGACGCGAGCGTCGAGGTCACCCTGACCGTCACCAACACCGGGTCTCGCGCCGGGGCGGAGGTCGTCCAGGTCTACGCGGCGCCGCAGGACGCCGGCGTCTTCCGCCCGGAGCAGGAGCTCGTCGGCTTCGCCCGCGTCGACCTCGAGGCCGGTGCGTCGCGGCAGGTCTCGCTCACCCTGTCGGCCCGCGACCTCGGCCACTGGAGCGAGGTCCACCGCCGCTGGGTGCTCGAGGGCGGCCGCTACGAGGTCCGCGTCGGCGCGTCCTCGCGCGACGTGCGCCAGCGGGCGGTCGTCGACGTCGAGGGCGAGGACCTCGTGCCGCTCCTCACCCCGCAGTCCGAGGCGGGCACGTGGCTCGAGCACACCGTCGCCGGCCCCGACCTGCGCGCCCGCCTGGGCGACGCCGCCGCCATGCTCGACGACCCCCAGCACGGCCGGATGATGCGGGCGATCCCGCTGGTGCGGCTCACGCGCTTCCCGGGGTTCCCCGTCGACGAGGCGGAGCTGCCGGCGCTCGCGGAGGCGGCGAACAGCGCGCCCACCTCCGGCTGACGCAGGACGCTCGGCTGTCGGGGCGCTCAGCGCCCCCCGGCGCCCCCGCCCGGTCCTCCGGGCGGGGGCGTCCCGCCGTCGGGGGTCGCACGCCGTGCGCCCTCCGCGCCCTCCGCCGCCGCTCGGCGGCTCGCCGCGTCGATGCCGAGGCGCTTCTCGACGAGGGCGCCGACGAGCGCGCTCGCGCCGAGGGCGACCAGGGCGCCGAGCAGGAAGTCCGCCCCGGGGGCGAGCACCTCGACCGCCACGAGGACCACGACGACCACGCCGAGCCGGACGGCGAGGAGCGTGAGCCAGGGGTGCCTGCGGAGCATGGACGCACCGTAGGTGCTCGGACCCTCCCGGGCACCGGGCGGAGCAGGCGCTCAGGCGGGGTCGAGCAGGTGCTGCGCCACCACGAGCGCTGCCCCCAGCAGCGCGCCGTCGGCCCCGGCGCGCGGTGTCGCGATGGTGAGGTGCCGCGTCGCCAGCGGCGTCGAGCGCCGGTAGACGACCTCGCGGACGCCGGCGAGCAGGTCCTCGCCCGCCAGGGCGAGCGAGCCGCCGACGACGAGCGCGCCGGGGTTCAGCAGGTTCACGCACGTCGAGAGCACCTCGCCGAGGTCGCGGCCCGCCTGGCGCACGAGGTCGAGCGCCAGCGGGTCGCCGGCGCGGACGAGGGCGACGACGTCGCGGCTCGTCCGCGCCTGCCGTCCCTGCGCGCGCAGGCGGGCGGCGACGGCGGTGCCGCTGGCCAGCGCCTCGAGCGTCGTCCCGTCGTCGGGCGCCCCGGGGGCACCGGCGCCGCTCGCCCCGGCGACGTGGACGGCGCCGAGGTCGCCGGCGCTGCCCTGCGCGCCGCGCTGCAGCCGGCCGCCGCTGACGACGCCGGCGCCGACCCCGGTGGCGACCTTGACGAAGAGCAGGTCCTCCTCGGCCGGCCAGCTGCTCGTGTGCTCGCCGAGGGCGAGGAGGTTGACGTCGTTGTCGACGAGGACCGGCAGGTCACCCGTGCCGGGCGCGAGGCCCCGGGCGACCAGCCGGGCGCGCACCTCGCCGGGCACGTCGACGCCGTCCCAGCCCGGCATGATCGGCGGCCGCACCGGCCGGCCGGTGGCGTGCTCGACGGGCCCGGGCAGGCCGACGCCCGCGCCCACGAGGACCCCCGTGCTCCCGGCGGCGCTCCCGCCGGCGCCGCCGAGCTCCGCCAGCAGCTCCGCCGCGGCCTCGGCCACCCAGTCGAGCACGGGGCCCGGGCCGTCGGCGATGGCCAGGGCGCGCGAGCGGCTGCCGAGCGCCCGCCCGGCGAGGTCGGCGACGGCGACGGACCCGTGCGCCGCCCCGAGGTCGACGGCGAGGACGACCCGCGCGTCGGGGCGGAACTCGACCCGCGCGGGGGGCCGGCCGCCCGTCGACGGCGCCTCGCCCGCGGGGGCGACGAGCCCGGCGGCGACGAGCTGGTCGACGCGCGCCTGCACGGTCGAGCGGGCCAGGCCGGTCTCGGCGGCGATCTCCGAGCGCGTGCGCGGCGGCCCGGAGCGCAGCAGCCGGAGGACGGGCGCGGCGCCGGGCGGCACGAGCGTCCCGGCGTCCAGCGGCGCGCCACCTGCGGTCACGGGGGCAGTCAACCAGCACGGCCATCCGCGCGGCGGAAGGGTGTCGCCGTCCGGCCGACTTGTGCTTGACTGCTGGCAGAAGTCCAGCGACTCGACGAGGAGACCCGTGACCACCGCACCGACCGCCGACGGCCTGCTGTCCGTCCAGCTCTACACGCTGCGCGAGCGGCTGCAGGAGGACCTCACCGGGACCCTCCGGGCGCTCGCCGACCTCGGCTTCGCCCAGGTCGAGCCCTTCTCGTTCACCTCCTTCGGCGAGGGCGGCGCCGACCTCGGCCGCGCCCTGGCCGAGACGGGGCTCGCCGCCCCGACGACGCACCAGCACCTCGTCGGGCTGTCCGAGGACGAGCTCGACGCCGTCTTCGCGGCCGCCGCTGCGCTGGGCATCGGCCGCGTCGTCGAGCCGATGGTCGGCGCCGACCGCTGGGGCACCGCGGAGGACGTCGCCGCCGTCGCGGCCGAGCTCAACGCGGCGGCGGTCGTCGGCGCCCGTCACGGCGTCGCCGTCGGGTACCACAACCACGCGCACGAGCTCGAGAGCGTGATCGACGGGCGCCCGGCCCTCGAGGTCCTCGCCGACTCCCTCGACGACGCCGTCGGCCTGGAGGTCGACACCTACTGGGTGGCCGTCGGCGGGCAGGACCCGGTGGCGCTGCTGCAGCGCCTCGGCGGCCGCGTCGTCGCGCTGCACCTCAAGGACGGCCCCGTCTCGACGGACACGGCCGACCAGGTGGCCCTCGGCCAGGGGCGCATGCCCGTGGCCGACATCGTCGCCGCCGCCCCGACCGCCCTGCGCGTCGTCGAGCTCGACGACTCCCGCGGGGACCGCCTGCAGGCCGTCGCCGACAGCGCGGCCTTCCTGCGCGAGCAGGGCCTGGCGTGAGCGCCGCCACGGACGGCGCCGTCCGCACCGGCCCCGTCGTCGTCGGCCTCGTCGGGGCCGGGACGATCAGCCGCCAGTACCTGACCAACCTCACGGCGTTCCCGGACCTCGACGTCCGCTGGGTCGCCGACCTCGACGTCGAGCGCGCCGCCGAGCGCGCCGCCGAGTTCGACGTCCCCCGCTCGGGCACGGTCGCCGAGCTGCTGGCCGACGACGAGGTCGAGGTCGTCGTCAACCTCACCATCCCCGCCGTGCACGTCGAGGTGGGGCTGCAGATCGTCGCCGCAGGCAAGCACGTGTGGGGCGAGAAGCCCCTCGCGCTCGACCTCGAGGGCGGCCGCCGCCTCCTCGAGACCGCCCGCGCGGCGGGCCTGCGCGCGGCGTCGGCGCCCGACACCTTCCTCGGCGCCGGCCTGCAGACGACGCGCCGCGTCCTCGAGTCCGGCCGCGTCGGCGCCCCGCTGTCGGCGCTGGTGCTCTTCCAGGGCCCCGGCCCGGAGTCGTGGCACCCGGACCCGGCCTTCCTCTTCGCCGAGGGCGCCGGGCCGCTCTTCGACATCGGCCCCTACTACCTGACGGCGCTCGTCCAGCTCCTCGGGCCGATCCGGCGCGTCAGCGCGACGTCGTCGGTCGCCCGCCCGGTGCGGACCATCGGCTCGGGCCCGAAGGCCGGCCAGCAGTTCGACGTCACGGTCGCCACGCACGTCAGCGCGCTCTACGAGTTCGCCGGCGGGGCCAGCGCCGTCGCCGTCTTCAGCTTCGACTCGGCCGTCAAGCGCACCCAGCTCGAGGTCGCGGGATCCGAGGGCACGCTCGTCGTGCCCGACCCCAACACCTTCGAGGGCGAGGTCGGCGTCCACCGCCTCGACGAGGACCTCGTGGCCGAGCCGGCCGTCGGCGCGACGACGACGCGCGGCACCGGCGTCCTCGAGCTCGCCCGGGCCATCCGCGCCGGCGTGCCCGAGCGGGCCTCCGGCGACCTGGCGCTGCACGTCCTCGACGCGATGGTCTCGACGACGCGCGCCGCCACCGACGGTGCCCCCGTCGAGCTGACGACGACGGTCGACGTCGCCCCGGCCCTGCCCGAGGACTTCGACCCGACCGCGCGGACCCTCACCTCGTGAGCCCCCTGCTCGAGGCCCCCGCCGCCACCACCGGCGGCGGGGGCCCGCTCGGCGCTGCCGTCGTCGGCGGCGGCTTCATGGCCGCCGTCCACACCCGGGCCGCGCGCACGGCCCGCGCCCGGCTGGTCGGTGCGCTCACCTCGACGCCGGAGGGGTCGCGGCGCGCCGCCGCGGCGCTCGGGCACGAGCGCGCCTACGGCTCGCTCGAGGAGCTGCTCGCGGACGACGCCGTCGACGTCGTCCACGTCTGCACGCCCAACGCGCTGCACGCCGAGCAGGTGCTCGCGGCCGTCGCGGCGGGCAAGCACGTCGTCTGCGAGAAGCCGCTGGCCACGAGCCCCGAGGAGGCCGCGGCCGTCGTCGACGCCGCGGCCGCCGCGGGCGTCGTCGTCGCCGTGCCGTTCGTCTACCGGTTCCACCCGATGGTCCGCGAGGCGCGGGCGCGGGTGCGCTCCGGCGAGGTCGGCCGCGTCCTCACCGTCGCCGGCTCCTACCTGCAGGACTGGATGCTCAGCCCCGAGGACGACGACTGGCGCGTCGACCCGGAGCGCGGCGGGCCCAGCCGGGCCTTCGCCGACATCGGCTCCCACCTCGTCGACCTCCTCGAGACGGTGACGGGGGACCGCGTGTCCTCGCTCGCGGCGACCCTGTCGACCGTCCACCCGCACCGCGCGCAGCACCGCGACGTGGCGACGGAGGACGCCGCCGCCGTCGTCGTGCGCACCGCGGGCGGCGCCGTCGGCACGCTGCTCGTCTCGCAGGTGGCCCCGGGCCGCAAGAACCGCCTCCACCTCGAGGTGGCGGGCTCGGCCGAGAGCCTGGCCTTCGACCAGGAGGACCCCGAGCGGCTGTGGGTCGGCCGGCGCTCCGGCAGCCTGCTCGTGCCGCGCGACGCCGACCAGCTCGCGCCCGACGCCGCCCGGCTGTGCGCCGTCCCGGCCGGGCACCCGCAGGGCTACCAGGACGCCTTCGACGCCTTCGTCGCCGACGCCCACGCCGCCGCCCGCGGGGCCGCCCCCGAGGCGCTGCCGCTCGCCGCCGACGGCGCCCGCGCCGTCGACCTCACCGCCGCCGTCCTGGCGTCGCACCGCTCGGGCGGCTGGGTCGACGTGCCCGCCCCCCGCACACCCACCCCCGCAGGAGCTGCCTCGTGACCGCCGACACCGACAGCACGACGACCGCCGCCGCCAGGACGGGTGCCCCCGGCGCCGGCCAGCCCGTCACCCTCTTCACCGGCCAGTGGGCCGACCTGCCGCTCGAGGAGGTCGCGCGCCTCGCGGCGTCGTGGGGCTACGACGGCCTCGAGATCGCCTGCGGCCCGCACCTCGACGTGCAGCGCGCCGTCGAGGACGACGCCTACCTCGCCGAGCGCCGGGAGATCCTCGACCGGAACGGCCTGCAGGTGTGGGCGATCTCCAACCACCTCTCCGGCCAGGCCGTCTGCGACGACCCGATCGACTTCCGCCACGAGGCGATCGTGCCGAAGCGGGTGTGGGGCGACGGCGACGCCGAGGGCGTCCGGCAGCGCGCCGCCGAGGAGATGCGGCTGACGGCGCGGACGGCGCGGCGCCTGGGCGTCGACGTCGTCGTCGGCTTCACGGGCTCGAAGATCTGGCCGTACGTGGCCCAGTTCCCGCCCGTGCCGGCGTCCGTCATGGACGCGGGGTACGAGGACTTCGCGCGCCGGTGGAACCCGGTGCTCGACGTCTTCGACGGCGAGGGCGTGCGCTTCGCCCACGAGGTGCACCCCAGCGAGATCGCCTACGACTACTGGTCGACGGTGCGCTCGCTCGAGGCCCTCGAGCACCGCGACGCCTTCGCCTTCAACTGGGACCCGAGCCACATGATGTGGCAGGGGATCGACCCGGTGGCCTTCATCACCGAGTTCGCCGACCGCATCGTCCACGTCGACTGCAAGGACACCCGCCTGCGCCCGGCCAACGGCCGCGCCGGTGTCCTCGGCTCCCACCTGCCGTGGGGCGACCCGCGCCGCTCGTGGGACTTCGTCTCCACGGGGCGCGGCGACGTGCCGTGGGAGGACTCCTTCCGCGCCCTGCGCGCCATCGGCTACGCCGGCCCCATCTCGGTGGAGTGGGAGGACGCCGGCATGGACCGCCTCAAGGGCGCGGCCGAGGCCGTCGGTTTCGTGCGCTCGCTGCTGTGGGACCGCCCGACGGCGTCGTTCGACGCCGCCTTCAGCAGCCAGGACTGAGGGCGGCCGGGCGGGCCGGACGGGTGCCGTGACCGGATCGATGCCTCAGGACACCCACGAGCGCCGCGCCCGCGGTGCCACCCTCGTCGCCGTGAGGACGTCCTGGGGGCGGGTCCGGGCCCGCCAGCACGCCGACGTGCCGACGAGCGGCGAGGCGGCCGAGCTGTGGAGCCGCGTCCTGCGGCGGCGCGGCGCCCTGGCCATCTCGGCGCTCGGGGTCGGGTGGTCCGCCGTCGCGGCGACCGGGCTCGGGGTGCCGCGGGGGCTGTGGCTCGTGGGCGGCGCGCTCGTCCTCGCGGGGCTCTTCGCGGGGCTGGCGCACCGCCCCGTGCCCCGCACCGACGGCGGCATGACGGAGCGGCTGCGCGACCACCCCGCCGAGTGGCGGCGCCTGCTCGTCCGGACGGCCGGGTCCCTGGCGCTCGTGCTCGCCGTCGTCCTCGTCCTCGGGGTGACGACGCGCTCGCCGCAGGTGCTCGCGCCCTTCGCCGCGGTGGCCATGGGCGCGCACGGCCTCCCGGCCGCCTACGCCCTCGACCAGCCCGAGTACCGCTGGGCCGGCGCCGGGCTCGTGCTCGCGGGCGCCACCGGCGTCGCGCTGCTCATCGCGGTGACGCCGTACGACGTCGTCCGCGACGTCGTCGGCGCGCTCGCCGCCGTGTCGCTGCTCGGGACGGCGGCGCGGCTGTCCGTGCGCCCCTGACCGGCTCCGCTCCGGCCCCGCTCGGCGGACCTGTTCGTCGGACGTGACCGTGCGCGGTCACGTCCGACGAACAGGTCAGGGCTCGACGTGGCGGTGACGGCGCGGTCGGGGAGGGCGACGGCCGGGTGGCAGGGTGGCGCGTCGTGGCGACCGCCGTGCTCCTCCTCGTGGCCGTGGTGCTCGGCGGGGTGAGCCAGCGCGTCACGGGCATGGGCTTCGCGCTCGTGACGGCGCCCTTCCTCGTCCTGCTGCTCGGCCCCGTCGGCGGGGTGCTCGTCGTCAACGTCTGCGCCGCGCTGACGAGCACGCTCATCCTCCTGCGCGTGCGGCGCGACGTCGCCTGGCGCCGGTACGCGCTGCTCGGCGGCGCGGCCGTCGTCGGGATCCTCCCCGGCTCGGTGCTGGCGCAGGCCGCGCCCAGCGCGTGGCTCGAGCTCGTCGTCGGCGTCCTCGTGCTCCTGGCGCTCGCGTCCTCGCTGCTCGCGCGCCGGGCGCCGGCGGCCACGGGGACGGCGCCGGCCGTCGTCGCGGGGCTGGCGGCCGGCGCGATGAACACGACGGCGGGCGTCGGCGGGCCGGCCTTCAGCGTCTACGCGGTCGCGAGCAGGTGGCCGCAGCGCTCCTTCGCGGCGACCCTGCAGCCGTTGTTCATCACGACCGGCCTCGTGTCCTTCGGCTCCAAGCTCGCCATCGACCCGTCGTCCCTGCCCGCGCTGGCCTGGTGGGTGTGGCTGGGCATCGCCGCGGCCCTCGGCGTCGGGGTCCTGCTCGGGGACCGGGTGTCCCGCCACCTCAGCCAGCGGACGGCGCGCGCCGGCCTCCTCGTCGTCGCCGCCACCGGCGCGGCGACCATCGCCGTGCGCGGGCTCGTGGAGCTGCTGGCGGGCTGAGTCCGACGCACGGGCGGGCGGCGCCGGACCTGCCGACCAGCGGCGCCGGGCGGCCTCGCGCAGCGGGCTCCCGGGCGGCGGTGGCAGGGTGCGCGGCGTGACGACGACGGCGGCCCTCGTGGTGGCCCTCGTCCTCGTCGTCGGGGCGGCCGCCCAGCGCGTGACGGGGCTGGGCTTCGCCGTCGTCGCGGCGCCGGTGCTCGTGCTGCTCGTCGGGCCGTCGCCCGGCGTCGTGCTCGTCAACCTCCTCGGGGCGATCGTGGCGCTCCTCGTCCTGCTGCGCGTGCGGCGCGACGTCGAGCCGCGGCGCCTCCTGCCGGTGACGCTCGCGGCGCTCGTCGGGGTGCCCGGCGGGCTCGTGCTCGCCCGCTCGGTGCCGTCGGCGTGGCTCGAGCTCGTCCTCGGCCTCCTCGTCATCGCCGCGCTGGGGGTGTCGGCGCACCTGGCGCGGGCCCGGGCCCGCCGCG
>NZ_JBBHZG010000004.1:18222-19385 GCF_037482305.1 Pseudokineococcus sp. 5B2Z-1 | reverse complement strand
TGGGCCCGGGCCCGCCGCGACCACTCCCGGGCCGAGCCGGCGTCCCCGGAGGACGAGGCGCTCGTGCCGGACGGCGACGGCGGGGAGGGGCTCGCCCCCGCCGACCCGCCGCCGTCCGCGGTCCGCGCCGTCGCAGCGGGCGCGGGCTCCGGCGTCCTGCACGCGGCCGCCGGCCTCGGCAGCCCGGTGCTCAGCGTCCACGCCGTCGCCAGCGGGTGGCCGCAGCGGTCCTTCACGGCGTCGGTGCAGCCGTGGTTCGTCGTCGTGGGGCTCGTCGCCGCGGCGCTCGAGGTGCGCCTCGAGCCTGACGCGCTGCTGCCCCTGCCCTGGGCGCTGTGGGCGGGCGCCGTCGTCGCCGCCGCGGTCGGGGTCGCCGCGGGCGAGCTGCTCGTGCGGCGCCTGCCCGCGTCGGCGGCCCGCACCGGCCTGCTCGTGCTCTCGGTGCTCGGCGCCGCGAGCATCACGCTCGAGGGGCTCGTCGGCGTCCTCGGCGGGTGAGCCCTCGTCGCCGTCCGGCGGTCTGTCCGGCGGTCGGGGAGCGCTGCGTCGTCAGGCGGTCTGCGACCGCAGGACGAGCACGATGATCGACAGGACGAGCAGCGCCGCCGCCGGGACGACGTTCCGGTCCCCGACCCGCAGGTGCGCCACGAGCGCGAAGAGGAAGTAGAAGGTGAGCCCGGCGGCCGCCAGCGACCCGATCCAGGCGATGCCGATGCCCACGAGGAGCCCCACCGCCGCGGCGATCTCCACGTAGGCGAGCCCCCGCACGAGCGCGTCCGAGGCCCCGACGGTGCGCATCGTCCGCATGATCGCCCGGTCCTGCACGAGCTTGCCCCGGGCGGAGAAGGCGAGCATCGCGGCGAGCAGGACCGACAGCACGACCGTGGCGACGAACACCGGACCTCCTCGCGGCCCACGCACCCTGCGCGGCCGGGCACAGCCTCTCGCCTGCGGGCCTCCGCGCGCCAGGCGGTGGGTGCGGCCACCGTCGTCGCTCCGGGGTGGTGCGACGACGCTGGTGGCCGGTGCCGAGCCCCGACGTCGCGGCCCCGACGTCGCGGCCCCGACCCCGTCGGCCGCGGAGTTCGAGGGCCGACGCGCCGTCCACCGCCCCTCGAAGTCCGCGCTCGCGCCGACGTCGCGGCGTGCCCACCGACGGCGGC
>NZ_JBBHZG010000004.1:0-18063 GCF_037482305.1 Pseudokineococcus sp. 5B2Z-1 | reverse complement strand
GGTGAGGGCTGCGACGTCGCAGCCCCGACCCCCTGCGGCCGCGAAGTTCGAGGGCTGACGCGCCGTCCGCCGCCCCTCGACGTCCGCGTTCGCGCCGACGTCGCGGCGTGCCGACCCTCGAACTCCGCGCCCGTCCCGCCACGCCGCTCGACGTCGTCGCCGCGTCCACGCTCAAGGCGGCGGCCGACGTGCCGAAGGAGTTGCTGGGCGTGAGGAGACCGCGGAGCACCTCACCCACCCGTCGCGGCGCGTCGCGCCGCGGGCCGATCGCGCGCCGCGTCGAGCACCGGAGGCCCCATGAGCGCCGACCCCACCTGCCGCACGCCCGGTGGTGGCCCGCGCCGTCCACCCGTGCTGCAGTGGATCTACGACCAGCGGACGCGCAGCAAGATCGTCGCGACGGCGCTGCTCGGCGCCATCGTGGCCCTCGGCGTCGGCGCGGTCGGGCTCACGGCGTCCGCTCGCGCCAGCGACCAGGTGCAGCGCCTCTCCGACGACGACCTGCAGCGCATCGGCGCCATCGGCGACATGCGCGGCCTGCTCGGCGACGAGCGGGTGGCGGTGCGGGACGCCGTCATCGCCGTCGACCGCGCCGGCGCCGAGGCGGCCCTCGACCGCGTGGGCGAGGTGCAGCAGCGCTTCGACGCCATCGCGGCGGAGGTCCGCGCCGGGGATCTCCCGGCCGACCAGCGCACCGCGCTCGACGAGGCCGTCGCCGGCTTCGACGACTACGTCGACCTCGTCGAGACGACCCTCGGCCCGCTCGCCGTGGCCGGCGACGACGACGCCTGGCTGGCCGCCAACGACGAGCAGGTCGCCCCCGTCATCGAGGCGACGAGCGCCGCCGTCGACGAGCTGCGCGCGGACGTCCTCGCCGAGGCCCGGGCGACCGCCGCCGACCTCGCCGGCGAGCAGCGGCTGGTGCAGGTCCTCGTCGCGGTGATGGTCGTCGGCGGGACGGCGCTCGCCGTCACCGCGGCGGTCCTCATCTCCCGCGGCATCGAGGGCGGCATGCGCGACGTCCGCGACGTCGCCCTCGCCCTCGCGGACGGTGACCTCACGAAGGCCAGCGGGTACGGCAGCCGCTGCGAGCTCGGTGAGATGAGCGCGGCGATGGACACGGCCGTGCAGAACCTCCGCGGCGTCATGCGGGAGGTGGCGGCCTCGGCGGACGCCGTCGCCACCTCCTCGGACGAGCTGTCGAGCTCCTCGGCGCGCATCACGGAGTCGTCGGAGGCCACGAGCGGGCGCGCCACCGTCGTGTCGTCCGCGGCCGGCGAGGTGACGCGCAGCGTCGTGACGGTCGCGTCCTCCTCGGAGCAGATGGGCGCGTCGATCCGCGAGATCAGCAGCAACGCCAACGAGGCCGCCCGGGTGGCCGCCGAGGCCGTCCGCGCCGTCGCCGACACGAGCGCCACCGCGGTGCGCCTCGGCGAGTCCTCCCAGCAGATCGGCGAGGTGGTCAAGCTCATCACCTCGATCGCCGAGCAGACCAACCTCCTCGCGCTCAACGCGACCATCGAGGCCGCCCGCGCCGGCGCGGCCGGCAGGGGCTTCGCCGTCGTCGCCGCGGAGGTCAAGGACCTCGCCCAGGAGACGGCCCGCGCGACCGAGGGCATCGCCCGCCAGGTCGACGGCATCCAGGGCGACACCGCCGGCATCGTCGACGCCATCGGGCGCATCGGCGCCGTCATCGAGCAGATCGACAGCTTCCAGACCTCGATCGCCTCGGCCGTGGAGGAGCAGACGGCGACGACGAACGAGATGGTCCGCTCGGCCACCGAGGCGGCGTCGGCCTCCGCGGAGATCGCCGCGACCATCGAGGACGTGTCCTCGGCGGCCGGGGTGACCTCGGAGTCGCTGACCCAGACCCGCACCGTCGTCGACGGCCTCGCCCGCCGCGCCGCCGTCCTGCGCGGCACGGTCAGCCGGTTCACGTACTGACGCGCGTGACGGGCACGACGGCGCCCGGCGTGGCTGCCCCGCTGCGGCGCCGACCCGATCGAGGGTCGGGCGTGCCCTCGTCCACCTCCCGCTCCCGCGGCGCGGTCCTCGCGCTCGCGGTCGCGGCGCTCGCCGCGTGCGGCGTCCCGGTCGACGCCGGCGCGCCGGCGGGCGGCGCGGCCCCGGCGAGCTCGGCGCCCGTCCCCGCGCCGAGCACGGGCGCCCCGCCCAGCCCGGCGCCGACCACGCCGGCGCCCGCCGAGCCGCTGCCGACCGCGACGCCCGAGCCCCCCGCCGAGCCGACCCCGACCCGGACGGCGACGCCGGAGCCGTCCGCCCCGGCGCCCGGCACCGCGCTCGCCGCGCTGGCGACGCTTCCGGTCAAGGGCCGCGCGCCGAAGACCGGCTACGACCGCGACCTCTTCGGCCAGGCGTGGGCCGACGTCGACCGCAACGGCTGCGACACCCGCAACGACGTCCTGCGCCGCGACCTCGTCGACGTCGTCCTCGACGCCCGCACCGGCGGCTGCGTCGTCCTCACCGGCCTGCTCGCCGACCCCTACACCGGGACGACGCTCGCCTTCACCCGCGGCGTCGGCACGAGCTCGGAGGTGCAGGTCGACCACGTCGTCGCGCTCTCCGACGCCTGGCAGAAGGGCGCCCAGCAGTGGGACGCCGCCACGCGGGAGGCCTTCGCCAACGACCCGCTCAACCTCCTCGCCGTCGACGGCCCGACCAACGGCGCCAAGGGCGACGGCGACGCCGCCACCTGGCTGCCGCCGCAGCGCTCGGTCCGGTGCGCCTACGTCGCCCGGCAGGTCGCGGTGAAGGCCGCCTACGGCGCCTGGGTCACCGCGGCGGAGCGCGACGCCGTCGCCCGCGTCCTCGCCGACTGCCCCGGCGAGCCGCTGCCGACGCCCGCGACGACGGGCACTCCGCCGCGGGGAGCAGGCCTCGACATCAGCGGCTCCGCCGACCGCGAGCCGGCTCCCGCGCCGGAGCCCGCGCCCGCCCCCGCACCGGAGTTCGCGCCGCCCGCAGCACCCGCCGGGGGCGGCACCGACCCGCGCTTCGACACCTGCGGCGACGCGCTCGACGCCGGGTACGGCGAGTACGTGCGCGGCGTCGACCACGAGTACGACTGGTACCGCGACGGCGACGGCGATGGGGTCGCCTGCGAGGGCTGACGCCGAGGGGTCGTCAGTCCCACCAGAGGCCGACGAGCCCGTCGCGCGCCCGGGGCGCGACGTCGTCGACCCCGGCGAGCAGGTCGCGGCCCCTCCCCTCCCAGCAGCTGTCAGCGTCCATCGGCCGCACCCACGCCTCGGCGACCGCGCGGTCGAGTGGCGGTACGCCGTCGTCCGGCGTCGCCGGCTTGCCCGAGTGGTCCACCGGGTCGGGCCAGGTGGCGAGCACGAGCTCGGCCAGGTCTCGTGCCCGGGCGGCGGGCACCTGCACGCCGTCGAAGCGGACCGTCCGCCGACCGGGGCTGACGTGCCCGACGAGGTGACCGCCGAGGGCCCCGGCGACGTCCGCCAGTCCTCGGGCGGGTGCTTGGCCGTTGATCAAGCTGCTGGCCCACCACTCGTCGACGAGGTCGAGGGCCTCCCGGGCGGTCGCCGGGGGCACCTCGTCGACGCGGTAGGAGCCGTCGGGGAAGCCGCCCGCGGCGCTCGCGTCCTCGGAGCGGTACGGACCCAGGACGGCGTCCAGCGAGCCGGCGTCACCGGGCGTAGAGCCGCTCGACGAGGGTCGAGCGGGGCGGTCGTTGTCGGTCATGGCGGGACGCTACTGAGGCGCCCCGACAGCAGTGCCTCGACGTCGCGCCCGAGACGACGAGCCGGAGGTGGCAGCACGACGTCGCGCTAGAAGCCGTCGACGTGCTGCCACCTCCGCCGCGCCTCGGCTCACCGTCACGCCAGGCGGGGGAGAGTGGCGCCCGTGCCCGCCCGCCTGGTCCCCGCGTTGCTCGCCGTCGTCCTGGCGACGACGGGCTGCGGCCTCCTCGACGGCGCCGCCCCGCAGCAGCAGGAGGTCACAGGCCCGGCGCTCGACGTCCTCGCGACGCTCGAGGTCCGCGACCGCGACCCGCGCGCCGGCTACGACCGCGAGCTGTTCGGCGAGCGGTGGGCCGACGTCGACGGCAACGGCTGCGACACCCGCAACGACGTCCTGCGGCGCGACCTCGATGACGTCGACCTCGACCGCCGCAACGGCTGCCTCGTCTGGTCCGGCGTGCTCGTCGACCCCTACTCCGGCGTCGTCGTCGACTTCGAGCGCGGCCCGGACACGAGCCCGGAGGTGCAGGTCGACCACGTCGTCGCGCTCTCCGACGCCTGGCAGAAGGGCGCCCAGCAGTGGGACGCCGAGACCCGCGAGGCATTCGCCAACGACCCGCTCAACCTCCTCGCCGTCGACGACGACGTCAACGAGGCCAAGAGCGACGGCGACGCCGCCACCTGGCTCCCGCCGGAGCGCGGCGTGCGGTGCGCGTACGTCGCCCGGCAGGTCGCCGTGAAGGCCGCGTACGGCGCGTGGGTCACCTCGGCCGAGCGCGACGCCGTCGCCCGGGTGCTGGCCGAGTGCCCCGACGAGCCGGTGCCCGCCGAGGGTGAGGTGGAGGTGCCCGCGCTCGGGACGACGTCGTGACGGCGAAGGGGTGGTCATGGCGACGACAGCGTGCCTGGCCCCTCCAGCACCCCCAGCGCCGCGCTCGCGCCCAGCACGACGACGACGGCACCCACCACGACGACCGCCATCACCGCGTCCCCGCGCGACAGGGGGGACGGGCGCCACGTCGTCCGCGGCTCGAGCCCCAGCCCGCGCTGCTCCAGGGACTGCGACATCCGCTCGCCCTTGCGCACGGAGACGACGAGGAGCCCGAACACCGCTCCGAGCAGCACCCGCGGCGAGCGCACGGGCGTGCCGTCGCGGCGCAGCGGCGCCCGGACGGCGTGGGCCGCGCGCAGCACGTCCCACTCCCGTGGCATCTCCTGGAGCATCCGGTAGCCGGCGAGGACGGCGTACGTCACCCGCGGGCTGAGCCGGGCGTTCTGCTGCAGGCTCGTCATGAGCCGCACCGGGCTCGTCGAGGCGACGAAGGCGATGGCGAGCACTCCGACGAGCAGCGTCCGGAGCCCCAGCGCGACGCCGACCTCGAGGCCCTCGACGGTGACGCGCAGCGGCCCCGGCGAGGCGACGACGACGCCCGGCCGGGACAGGGCGTTGACGAGCACCTGCCCGACGGCGAAGGCGACGAACGGCGCGTGCGCGACCGCGAGGGTCCTCGGCGGCACACGGGCGCCGAGCACCGCGCCGACGAGCCCCAGCGCGTAGAGCACCGCGGGCGTCACGGGGTCGAGGACGAGCAGCGCGCCCAGCGAGACCGCCAGCACGTGCGCGAGCTTCACCACCGGGTCGCGTCGCGCGAGCACCGACGCCCGCGGGTCCTCCCCGGCGAGCAGCGCGCTCACGGCGCCACCACGGCGTCGCTGCGCACCGGGGCGTCCAGCGCGGCGAGGGCGGCGCGCACGCGCTCGCCGTCGAGCCCCTCGGCCAGCAGCCACCGCACGAGCGGTGGCAGCACGAGCCCGCCCCGGCGCAGTGCGGCGTCGTCGCGGAGCACGTCGGCGAGAGGACCGTCCGCGACGACGCCGCCCGCACCGAGCACGACGACGCGGTCCGCCACCGCCGCGACCGTCCGCAGGTCGTGGCTCACCACCACGACCCCCCGCCCGGAGGCCGCTGCGCGCCGGAGCGCCCGCACTAGGTCGGCGACGGCGCGACGGTCGAGCCCGAGCGTCGGCTCGTCGACGAGCAGGCACGGCCGGTCGTGCACGAGCATCGCCGCGACCGACAGGCGCCGGAGCTCGCCGCCCGACAGCCGGTGCGGGTCGGCGTCGGCGAGGTGGGCGAGCCGGTGCTCGGCCAGCGCGGCCTCCACCCGCCCGTCCTGCGCGGCCTCCGGGTCGAGCCCGGCCGCCACCTCGGCGCGCACGCTCGTCGCGACGAGCTGGTGCTCGGCGTCCTGGAACACCATCGCCGGGCGCGCCCCGAGCACCTCGCCCGCCGCGGGCGTGAGCAGGCCGGCGAGCGTGAGCAGCAGCGAGGACTTGCCCGTGCCGTTGGCGCCCAGCACCGCGACGACCTCCCCGGCACGGACGTCGAGGTCGACGTCGCGCAGCAGCGCCGCCTCCGCGGCGGCCCGGGCCTGGGCCTCCCGCCCGCGGCGGGTGCGGCGTCGCCGCTCGCGGTCCCCGCGCGCCCGGACGGCCAGGCCCCGCGCTCGCAGCACCGGCTCGCCCGCCGGCGGCGTCTCCCGGGCGGGCGCCGTCGCCACGAGGTGCCGCAGCGCGTCCGCGACGGCGGGCGCGGCCAGCCCCCCGCGGTGCCCGGTGTGCGCGGCGAGCTCGACCTCGAGCGGCAGCCAGCACCCCGCGGCGGCCAGCTCGGCCGCCGCCTCGTGGAGCACGACGTCGGTCGGTCCGTCGGCGAGCACGCGCGCGTCCGCCGAGAGCGCGACCGTCCGGGCGGGTAGGCCCGCCAGGCCGCAGTCTCCGGCGAGGTCGTCCAGCCGGTGCTCGACGAGGAGCACCGCCGGTCCGCCGTCCCCGAGCGTCGCGTCGAGCGCCGAGCGCACGGCGGCGACGCCCGCCGGGTCGAGCATCGACGTCGGCTCGTCGAGCAGCAGCACGTCCGGCTCGGCGACGAGCGTCGCCCCCAGCGCGACCCGCTGCACCTCCCCGCCGGACAGCTCGGCCGTCCGCCGCCGTCGCAGCGCGGAGGCCCCCACGGCGGCGAGCGTGACGTCGACGCGCCCGTCGATCACCGCCGGGTCGACGGCGCGGTTCTCCAGCGGCAGCGCCATCTCCTGCTCGACGACGGGCAGGCACACGCTCGAGCCGGGGTCCTGCGCGAGGACCCCGACGTGCCGCGAGAGCTCGACGACGCTCGTCTCCTCGGTCGGACGTCCGGCCACCCGCGCCGTGCCCTCGAGGTCGGCCGACACCGTGTGCGGCACGACGCCGGACACGACGCGCAGCAGCGTCGACTTGCCCGACCCCGACGGCCCGACGACGAGCACGTGCTCGCCGGAGGCGACGGCGAGCGTCACGTCCTGCAGCAGCGGCGCGGTCCTGCGGTGGTGCCGGACGGTCGCACCGTCCAGCACCACCGCGGGGTGCCCCGTGGTGGCTCCCGTCACCGACGGGCCGCGGAGCGGCGGTCGCGCCCGATGGCGAAGTCGTCGACGACGCCGGTGCGCGCCAGCGCGTCCACGACCACCCGGGCCAGCAGCCCGCCGAGCACCACGCCGGAGACCAGGTGGGTCCCCAGGCGCAGGAACAGGATGTCCTGCCCGTACCAGCCGAATCGGAAGCCGCTGAAGGCGAAGACGAGCGCCGCCCCGAGCAGGCCGGAGAGCGCGTAGACGCCCCACCCGAAGCGCCGGTAGCGGGTGATGGCGAAGGGGATCTCGCTCCCGAGGCCCTGGAGCAGCGCGGAGACCAGGAGCACGGGGCCGACGGGGGAGCCGAGGAAGGCCACCTCGACGAGCGCCGCGAGCAGCTCGGCCGCGACCCCCGAGCCGGGCTTGCGGGTGATGGCGATGACGATCGGTGCCACGAGCAGCCAGCCGCCCTGGAGCACGTGCTGGGCGAGGTCGCCGGCGGGGCCCATGGCGACCTGCAGGCCGATCCACGCCTGGACGAGCGCCCAGTAGACGAAGCCGAAGACGACGCCCAGGACGACGGCGAGGACGATGTCGCGCAGCTGCCAGCGGCTGCTGCGGCGCGGGGTGGTCGTGGTGCTCATCGGGCGTCTCCGGTGGTCGCGCTCGCGCCGCCCCGGGCGCTGGGGGAGCCGACCGAGATCGTCAGGTGCGTGACGACGTGCGGCACGACCTCCCCGACGGACGCCCAGGCGTCGACGGCGGTGGCGACGACGTCGGCGACGTCCCCGCGCAGCATCGTCGCGTAGTGCGCTGCGCCCGAGGCCGTCCCGCGCTGCTGCGCGGCGGCGATGGCCCTCTCGATGTGCGCCATGTGCTCGCCGTCCTGCTCGGCGAGAGCCCCTGGCGTCCCGGCGCCGGCGGCGTTGAGCAGCGGGTACAGCGACCACTGCGCCGCGGCGTGCACGCCGGTGGCCTCCACGTCGACGGCCTCGACGGCGGGCAGCCCGGTGACGGACAGGTCGCAGCTGACCTCGCCGGGGCACCCCCGCGAGAGCAGCACGTGCGCGACGACGTGCCCTCCCTCACTGCGCCGCGACGCGGCCGCGACGAGCCCGGCGATGTAGCGCGCGAGCCGCTGCTCGCCGGGTGCTTGCCGCGCGCCCACGTAGGTGCTTACCTCGTCGGTCGAGAGCTCGAGGCCCTCGGTGATACCGGCCTCCTCGACGTCGGCGAGCGCGCCGAGGATGACGTCGACGAACCGGTCGGTGTGCGGGTGCACACTGACGCGCGCGCCGATGCCGAGCTCGCGGACCTGCGCGTCGCGGGCGGCGGCGCCTGCTGGCGACGTGCCGTCGGGCGCGGTCGTGATCCGCGCCGTGTCCTCGGTCGGATGGGTCTGTGCTGGTCGGGTCTGAGTCATGGCGGTCCCTCCACGGGCCCGCGGGTACCTCGAGACGCGCCGACGGCGGACGACGACGCGTGCCCTGCTGCCTACGCCGGTGCGAACCGGATCAGGTCGAACGGGTCTGCGGACTCTCCGCACTCTCAGCGCTGCTGCGCTCCCCGGGGGTGGGGCGAACCTACGCACTGCGCGTGAGTGGTGTCGACTAGAGCATCAGCCAGCCCGGCGGTGGGGTGGACCGTCAGGGGCGCTGCCGGCTCGTGTCGTCTCGTGACGTAGCGGCAGTGTCCGGCTCATCCATCTGCCAAGGTGGTTCCGTGGCGACGTGGTCCTCCGAGCGTGATGCAGAGTTGCGCCGCGAAGCGATGGCGTGGCTGACGGTTCGGTCCGAGGACGGACGCGAACCCATTCCCTCCGATGTGCTTCGCGAGTTCGTCTTCGAGGGCGAGCGGATGCCGCTGCTCGATGCGCAGCGCGGCATCCGGAAGCCGGCGGTCCTCGAAGCCGCCCTCAGCATCCGGACGGTCTACACGCAGGAAGGGCGTGAGCGGCCATATGACGACGCGCCGGGCCCTGATGGCATGCTGCGTTACAAGTGGCGCGGTGACGACCCTTCTCACCCAGAGAATCGAGCTCTCCGACAGGCTTGGCGTCGAGGTGTGCCCCTGATCTGGTTCTTTGGTGTCAGCTCGGGCATGTACCTGCCCGTCTTTCCAATCCTCATCCTCGACGAAGAGGTCGAGCAACAGCAATTCGTGGTCGACCCGGACGTCGGTCACGGTCTTGTCGCGGCTGGGTCCGTAGTCGAGGAGACGATGCGGCGCTACATCGTCACCCAGACCCGGCGACGCCTCCACCAGCCAGTGTTCCGCGCCACAGTGATGCGTGCGTATGCGACCCGATGTGCCGTCTGCTCCTTGGCCCACGGGCAACTGCTCGATGCCGCGCACATCATCCCCGACGCGCAGGAGCAGGGCATCGCTTCCGTGCGGAACGGTATGGCGATGTGCAAGATCCACCACGCCGCTTTCGACGCCAACATCCTGGGAGTTGACCCTCAGGGTGTCGTCATGATCCGCAAAGACCTACTCGACGAAGTTGACGGGCCGATGCTCACTTGGGGTCTGCAGAAGCACCACGGGGAGCGGTTACGCGTCCTGCCTGCGGTCAAGAAGGAGCGACCCGACCCACTACTCCTGGAGCAGCGGTGGCAGGACTTCGTCGCCGCTTCCTGAGGCTGGGCTTCTGAGCTGCTCAGCGCCGGGTTTACGGTCAAGCAGGCGAGGTCGGCCAGCTCGGTGAAGGGGCGCTGACTTCCGGGCGTCACGTGAGCCGCATAGGGGTGAGGCGCCGTGACGACGCTGTGGTGAGCGCCCTTGAAGGCCGATGGTGCTAGCACCATCAAGGAGGTCCTGTGCAAATCGCCAAGCACCCGTCCGCCGTCGCCGTCGCAGGCTCGCCCCTGCCCCGCCGCGCCTTGCTCACCGCCGGCGCTCTCGCCGCAGCCAGTTCGGCCTTGCTCGCCCCGGCCGCCGACGCTGCGCCCCGCTCGCCCTTCGCCGGCCTCGGCGCGTGGATCGACCTCTACGACTGGACGCCGCGCCGTCCGGCCGTGACGACGACGACTCTCGACACGATGGCCAGCGCTGGCGTCCAGACGGTGTACCTGCAGAGCTCTCGGCCGGGCTCGGCCACGCTCGTCGACCCGGCGCGCCTGCGGGGCCTCGTCGACCGCGCCCACCGCAGGGGCATGAAGGTCGTGCTCTGGTACCTGCCCACGCACACCGACGAAGAGCGGGACGCCCGCCACCTGCGCGCCGCCGCCGGTGAGAAGGTCGACGGCGTGGGCGTCGACATCGAGTCGACGGCCGTCCCGTCGGTCGCCGAGCGCAACCGCCGGGTCGTGCGCCTCGTGCAGCGCACGCGGGCGGTGACGACCAAGCCGCTCGTCGCCATCACGCCGAGCCCCACCGGACTCGCGCAGTACGCGCCCAAGGACTGGTGGCCCGACTTCCCCTTCGCCGCCATCCGGCCGCACGTCGACGCCGTCGCGACGATGACGTACTGGGCCTACCGCAAGGGGAAGGTCGAGGCGGGCGCCTACACGGCGAGCGACGTCCGCCTCGCCCGCGAGGCCAGCCGCGATGCCCGACTCCCCGTCCACGTCATCGGCTCGCCGACCACGGCGGCCGACGTCCGGTCCATGGCGAAGGCCGTGCGAGCGACGGGCGCAGCCGGCGGGTCGCTGTACGACTGGGCGACGACACCCTCCGGGCTGCAGACGCCGCTGCGAGACCTGCGGCGATGAGATCGATGCAGATCAGCAGATGCACGCATATGCTGATCTGCATGCGAACGACGCTGAACCTCGCCGACGGGCTCATGGCTGAGGTGAAGCAGAGAGCGAGCCAGGAGGGGCGGACGACGACGAGCTTCATCGAGGAAGCGCTGCGCGCCTACCTCGCTGCCGAGCGCACGTCACCGTCCGACGAGCCGCTCCCGTCGTGGGGGTCTGCTGACGGCCGGGTCCTCGTGGACCTCGAGGACAGAGACGCGGTCTGGGCGGCGCTGGACGAGACGTCGTGATCCTGCCGGACGTCAACGTCCTCGTGCACGCCTTCCGTCGTGAGGCGCCACAGCACGACGCGTACGCCAGCTGGCTCACGGAGGTCGTCGGCGGGGCGGAGGAGCTGGCCCTCCACGACGCTGTGCTCAGCGGCCTCGTGCGCGTCGTCACGAACCCGCGGATCTTCGCGGACCCGGCGCCGACGTCAGCCGCCCTCTCCCTCGTGGAGCGGCTCGTGCAGGCGCCGCGCTCGACCTGGCTGCCCTCCGGTAGTGCCGTGTGGCGACGCCTCGACGGCTGGGCGGCGCAGGACCTGGGACTGCGCGGCAACCTGGTGCCGGACGCCCTGCTCGCGTCGCTCGCCGTCACCCATGGGGCGCGTCTCGCGACGGCCGACCGGGGCTTCGCCCGCTTCCCGGGTCTGCGGTGGTTCAGCCCGGTGGGGGTGAGCTGAGGGAGGGGCTCACGTCCCTGGCCGGCGCGCGCGATCAGGTTCCTGCCGCTCCCGCCAGACGCGCGATCACCCGCGCCAGCCCGTCGTCGTCCCCGACGTTCCCCGGGAAGACGACGTACGGCACGCCGTCGGCGGGCCCGTCGGCGGGCTGCCACAGGGACACGAGCCCCGGCAGCATCGGGCCGACGACCGTGGCGCGGCTGATCCCCAGCCCGCGGACGGCGACGTCGTGCGACGTGATGCCGCCCTTGGCGACGACGAAGCGCGGCGGCCGCTCGGCGAGCACGCGGGCGACGACGTCGACCACCGCGTCCGAGACCGACCGGGAGAGCGCGAGGCTCGCGGCGGCGTCGTCCGCGGTGACGAGGTCGCGGCTCGTCTGCACCAGCGCGTCACCGCGCCCGAGGGCGTCGACGACCCGCGCGACGGCCTCGTCGAGATGGCCGGCGCGGCGCTTCTCGTCGACGAGGACGGGCACCGACAGCTCGACGACCTCGGTGCCGGGGCGCTCGGCGACGAGCCGGTCGCGCTGGCGGGTCGTCAGCCCGGTGTGGGAGCCGACGACGACGAGACCGCCCGCGCCGGAGCGGTCGGCGACGTCCACGTGCTCGACGACGTCCGGCGCCTCCTGGCCGACGCGGGCCCGCACGAAGGCGGGGCCGGTGCGGTAGAGCAGCGTCCGCCCCTCCTCCTCGAGGCGCAGGCACGCCAGCGCCGTCACCTGCAGGTCGACCTGCGTGGCGGCGTCCACGGACACCACGGACCCCGTCGGCGCGCCGCGCAGGACCTCGACGACGGCGTCGGGCCCGCGGCGGACCGTCGCGAGGTCGAGGACGACGACGTCGTCCGCCGGGACGGCGCCGCCCGTCTTCTCCTCGACCCACGCGGGCAGGTGCGAGCTGCGGTAGCCGAACGTCGCGTCGCGGGCGAACTCCGACTCCCCGACGGGCACCATCTCGCCGCCCTCGCGGGTCCAGTGGGTGCCGCCGGCGGTGATGCGCCCGGCGTCCGGGAAGGCCGGGGCGAGCAGCACGAGGTCGGGCCGGTCGAGGCCCGCGGCGGCGAGCTCCTCGGCGACGACGTCGGTCTCGAGGGGGAAGTGGCCGCGCAGCGTCGAGTCGCTGCGGGACAGGAAGGTCACACGCTCGCCGCGCTCGGCGGCGGCCGCCAGCGCGGCCCGCACCACCTCGCGCGTCCGCTCCTCGGTGGCGGCCGAGTCGAGGCTGCGGGAGTTCGTCAGGACGTAGAGCGCGGGGCTCCGGCCGAGCGCCCACGCGAGGTCGTCGGTCTCCCACCGCGTCAGCACGGGGAGGTCGGCGACGGACTGCGTGCCCGTCGGGTCGTCGTCGAGCACCACGAGCGTGGTGCCGGCGGCGCGCAGGGCCTCGGCCACCTCGGCGGCGGTGGTGTCGGCCTCCGGGCCGGCGGCGGTCAGGACGTCGTCGAGCGTCATCGCTCCTCCTCGTCGGTGCGCTACCGAGCGCCCACCGTGCCGGCGCCCGCGACCATGGTCGCGCGCTCCGGGACCGCGGGCCTGGGGTCGGTGCCGCCGGACCTGCGGACTGTCGTGAGGGCCGCGTGCTCACGCCCTCGCCAGCAGCACCTCGCTCACCGCGGCCAGCAGCGCCGGCTCCAGGTCGAGCGCCTGCAGCCGCGACGCGCGCAGCGCCGCGGGCTGGTCGGCCGTGACGACGGCGTAGGCCCGATTCTTCACGACGTGCTCCACCTGCGCGCGGTCGAGCAGCTGGAAGACCCGGTCGTGGACGTCGTTCGGGCGCAGCGACGGCGCCGACCCGAGGTCGACGGCCACCGTCGAGGACGGCGCCACGTCCTCAACCACGACGGACGTCCGCGTGGCGGTGCGGCGCACCACGGCGTCCCGGGCGACGTCGTCGACGGCGACGGCCGGGGTGGCGCCGTCGACGAGGGCGACGAAGGTCAGCGTCCACGTGCGCCCGGCGGGGACGGCGTCGAGCGGCCCGGTGGCGGGTCCGACGGTGAGACGGCCGGTGGCCTGGTCGTAGGTGAGCGGGGTGCGGACGGGCTCGCCGGTGGTGGTGTCGTCGTCCTCGAGCAGCGCGAAGGAGCCGTCGGCGCCGACGACGACGAGCACCTCGAGGTGGTCGGGGTTGGCCGTGCCGTTGCCCGGGCGGGCGTCGCCGTCGAGGGGGACGAGCGCTCCCGCCGGCGCGAGGACGGGGATCGTCGTGAGGTCGCGGTGCAGGAGGACCTCGCGGTCGCCGTCGTAGACGAGGTCGGTCATGACGTCGACCCAGGTGCCGGCGGGCAGCCACGCGCGGGTCGCGGCGAGCAGGGTGCGGCGGTCGGCGGGCTCGGTGATCGGCGCGACGACGAGCTGCGTGCCGAAGGTCGTCTGGTTCGGGACGCCGTACGCCTCCTGCGCCTGCGGCCAGCGGTGGTACATCGGCTGGACGAGCGGGAGGCCCTCGACGGCGGCGCGGTGGTTCATCGTGTGGAGGTAGGGCAGCAGGCGGTGCCGCAGCCGCAGGTGCTCGACCATGACGTCGCGGGCGGCGGCGGGGAAGTCCCACGGCGCCTTGGAGATGAAGGCGTCCGCTCCCGAGTGCAGGCGGGTGATCGGCGAGAAGACGCCGAGCTGCACCCACCGGGTCGTCAGCTCGTCGTCGCGGGTGCCGAAGAAGTGGCCGCCGACGTCGTGGCTCCACCAGCCGTAGCCGATGTTGGCCGCGGTGGCGGTGAAGAAGGGCTGGAAGGCCAGGGACGCCCAGGAGATGACCGTGTCGCCGGAGAAGCCCACGGGGTAGCGGTGGCTCCCCGGCCCCGCGTACCGCGAGAAGGTCAGCGGCCGTCGCCCGTCCCGCCCGTTGTCCAGGTAGTGCAGGTGGTTGAGGACCCACAGCGGGTCGACGCCCGCCACGCGCGAGTGCGGCCCCGACTGCCAGTCGAGCCACCAGAAGTCGACGCCCTGCTCCTCGAGGGGGTGGTGCAGGACGTCGAGGTAGGCGGCCATGAAGTCGGGGTCGGTGACGTCGAAGGAGATCGGCAGCCCCTCCGCGGCGTCGCGCCCGAGGGCCTCTGCCATGGCGGGGTACGCCTCCTCGTGGCGGCGGACGCCGTCCGCGGGGTGCACGTTGAGCGTCACGCGCAGGCCGCGCTCGTGGAGGGCCGCGAGGAAGGCCGGCGGGTCGGGGAAGAGCTCGCGGTCCCACGTGTAGCCCGTCCACCCGCTGCCCAGGGCCGGGTCGATGTCGACGAGGTGCCAGTCCATGTCGATGACGCTCACCGACAGGGGCACCTCCTCCTCGCGGAACCGCTCGACGAGCGCGAGGTAGGTGTCCGTCGTGTAGCGGTGGTAGCGGCTCCACCAGGTGCCCAGCGCGTACCGAGGCAGGACGGGCGTGGGCCCGGAGACGTCCCGGAGCGCACGCAGGGCGTCCTCGTGGTCGAGCCCGTACGTGAAGAGGTACAAGTCCGTGCGCCCGACGCCGTCCGCCGCCACCCAACCGTCGGCCCCGAAGCAGAAGGACCCGCCGTCGTCGACGAGCGCGAGCCCGGTGCGGGAGACGACACCCGGCTCGAGGGGGATGGCGCCGTCGGCCTCGTCGAGGGTGCGCGCCGTCCCGCCGAGGTCGTCGGGCACCTGCCCGTAGCGCCAGTCGGAGGCGTGGTGCGTGATGCCGCCGAGCGCCGAGACCTGCAGGCCGCTCGTGGTGAACGGCCCCTTGTCGTAGGTCAGGTGGAAGCGGGACGTGAGGATCTCGAGGTGGCTGCCGCTGTCGACCACGCGGTACTCGGGGACGGGCAGCTCCCGGTGGAGCGCGAAGGTCGACGCCCGGTCCTCGAAGCGGCCGTCGGCGGAGTGCTCCATCCGGACGAGACCGTCGGTGAGGACGGTGAAGCGGTAGGTGTCGCCCTGCACGACGGCGCGCGGGTCGGCGACGGGGCGGGACGGCAGGGGCTCCGGGAGCGGCATGACGGGAGTCTGCCGACGACCACCGACGACGGCGAGACCCGCCGGATGGGGGACGCCGGCGCCCTCCGCCACCGCGGGTTTGCACGCGCCCGCGGTGTGGCCTAACGTTCTTCCTCGCCGCCCGGGAGGGAGGAACGGACACCAGCTCGGTGGCCGGTCCCCGCTGGGAGAGGCAACTCCGCGTGGCCGTCAGGCTGGTGCTCCTTCGGGAGTTCTGGACTGTTGGGTGTGCGTGGGGCCCGGATCGGGTTGGTCGGATGGCCTGCGGATCTGGGTTAGTGTTTCGGAGCCGCGCCGGGAACGGTGCGGAGCGCCTCACACGGGGGCCGCCTTCACAGGGTTGGTCCCGTGTGCGGGTCTGCTTCTTGAGAACTCAACAGCGTACCGAAGTCGAATGCCATTTTTTGTGGGCTGGACTGGTGGTGCTGGGTCTGCCGTCGGTGGGCTCGGTGTCGTCTGGTGCTGGTCAAGTGTTCTGCTGCCCTGTTGTGGGGTGGTGGGGGGCGTTCAGGTGCCTTGCTCGCCAGTGGGTGGGGTGCTGTTGTTCCAGGTGTATTAAGACCGGCTTCTAGTTCTTTCTTTCAGGGAGAGGCAGGGGCTTGGTTGTTGTGCATTGATGGAGAGTTTGATCCTGGCTCAGGACGAACGCTGGCGGCGTGCTTAACACATGCAAGTCGAACGGTGATGTGCCCGGCTTGCCGGGTGCGGATCAGTGGCGAACGGGTGAGTAACACGTGAGCAACCTGCCCCTGACTCTGGGATAACCACCGGAAACGGTGGCTAATACCGGATATGACCCCTTGTCGCATGGTGGGGGGTGGAAAGTTTTTCGGTCGGGGATGGGCTCGCGGCCTATCAGCTTGTTGGTGGGGTGATGGCCTACCAAGGCGACGACGGGTAGCCGGCCTGAGAGGGTGACCGGCCACACTGGGACTGAGACACGGCCCAGACTCCTACGGGAGGCAGCAGTGGGGAATATTGCGCAATGGGCGGAAGCCTGACGCAGCGACGCCGCGTGGGGGATGAAGGCCTTCGGGTTGTAAACCTCTTTCAGCTCCGAAGAAGCGAGAGTGACGGTAGGAGCAGAAGAAGCACCGGCTAACTACGTGCCAGCAGCCGCGGTAATACGTAGGGTGCGAGCGTTGTCCGGAATTATTGGGCGTAAAGAGCTCGTAGGCGGCTCGTCGCGTCTGCTGTGAAAGCCCGGGGCTTAACCCTGGGTCTGCAGTGGGTACGGGCGAGCTAGAGTGCGGTAGGGGAGACTGGAATTCCTGGTGTAGCGGTGAAATGCGCAGATATCAGGAGGAACACCGGTGGCGAAGGCGGGTCTCTGGGCCGTAACTGACGCTGAGGAGCGAAAGCATGGGTAGCGAACAGGATTAGATACCCTGGTAGTCCATGCCGTAAACGTTGGGCGCTAGGTGTGGGCCGCATTCCACGTGGTCTGTGCCGCAGCTAACGCATTAAGCGCCCCGCCTGGGGAGTACGGCCGCAAGGCTAAAACTCAAAGGAATTGACGGGGCCCCGCACAAGCGGCGGAGCATGCGGATTAATTCGATGCAACGCGAAGAACCTTACCAAGGCTTGACATGCAGGGAAATCCTCCAGAGATGGTGGGTCCGCAAGGGTCCTGCGCAGGTGGTGCATGGTTGTCGTCAGCTCGTGTCGTGAGATGTTGGGTTAAGTCCCGCAACGAGCGCAACCCTCGTTCGATGTTGCCAGCGGGTGATGCCGGGGACTCATCGGAGACTGCCGGGGTCAACTCGGAGGAAGGTGGGGATGACGTCAAATCATCATGCCCCTTATGTCTTGGGCTTCACGCATGCTACAATGGCCAGTACAAAGGGCTGCGAGACCGTGAGGTGGAGCGAATCCCAAAAAGCTGGTCTCAGTTCGGATTGGGGTCTGCAACTCGACCCCATGAAGTCGGAGTCGCTAGTAATCGCAGATCAGCAACGCTGCGGTGAATACGTTCCCGGGGCTTGTACACACCGCCCGTCACGTCACGAAAGTCGGTAACACCCGAAGCCGGTGGCCCAACCCCTTGTGGGAGGGAGCTGTCGAAGGTGGGACTGGCGATTGGGACGAAGTCGTAACAAGGTAGCCGTACCGGAAGGTGCGGCTGGATCACCTCCTTTCTAAGGAGCATCTGGCATCGCCGGCGCTGGCATCCCCGCATGCGGGGGTGGTGGCGGACGGTGGTGTGCGGAGACCAGGCCCGGGCCGTGCGCGTCCGGGGTGGTGCTCGTGGGTGGAACGTTCGGCTGGTCTGGTGGCCTTGGGCTGCTGGGGGTGAGTACCGCTGACGCGGGTCCTGCTTGGGTGCGGGGGTCGTGGTGGTGTGCGGGGAAGCGTCTGGTGGTGGGGTGGCTGGGCCGTGGTGCGCTGTTGGGTCCTGAGGGAGCAGGCCGAAGGCTTGTTTGCTCTGGAGTGAGCGCGGGTCGTCCCTGCGGTCATACCGCCCCCCGAAGATCTCTGACGCCTCGAGTGTCGGGGGTGGGGTGGGGGTGGGTGCCGGTGGTGGGGGTGGCGTGTTCGTAGCTTGAGAACTGCACAGTGGACGCGAGCATCT
>NZ_JBBHZG010000003.1:481690-508005 GCF_037482305.1 Pseudokineococcus sp. 5B2Z-1 | reverse complement strand
TGGAGGGGAGCGACCTGCTGGGGCGGCGGGAGGAGCGGGCGCACCGGCGGCGGGAGCTGTACTGCTCGCCGGACCTGCACGGGACCTGGCACGTGCGGGGCCGGTTGGCCCCGGAGGCGGGCGCGACCCTGATGACCGCGATCGAAGCGCTGGCCGCCCCCGAGCCGTCCGGGGAGGGCGGCCCGGACCTGCGCTCGGCCGCGCAGCGGCGCGCCGACGCCCTCGTGGCCCTGGCCGACAAAGCCCTGTCCGCCCCGCCGGGCAGCCCCACCGGTGTCTCCTCCGAGGGCGGGGCCAGGGCCCGGGTGGTCGTGACGATGGACCTGTCCGCCCTGGCCGGTGCCGTGGCCGGGGCGGGCCTGCTGGCCGACGACGCCCCGCTGTCGGCCGGGGCGGTGCGCCGGTTGGCGTGCGACGCCGAGGTCGTCCCCGCGGTCCTCGGGTCGCGCTCGGAGCCGCTGGACGTCGGCCGGGCCGCGTACACCGTCACCCCGGCGCAGCGGCGGGCGCTGGCGATCCGGGACCGGGGGTGCATCGGCCCGGACTGCGACGCCCCCGTGAGCAGGACCCAGGCCCATCACGTCGTGCACTGGGCCGACGGTGGACCGACGGACCTGTCGAACCTGGCCNATCCGGGACCGGGGGTGCATCGGCCCGGACTGCGACGCCCCCGTGAGCAGGACCCAGGCCCATCACGTCGTGCACTGGGCCGACGGTGGACCGACGGACCTGTCGAACCTGGCCCTGGTGTGCGGGCACGACCACCGCCGGGTCCACACCGGCGCCCTGGTCGCCCACGTCCTCGACGGGCGCCCCGTCATCACCCGCGCCGGCGAGCCACCACCGGCCAGCGCGCCACCACCGTGGCGGGCACGCCTGGAAGACCTCGCCCACGAGCTGCACCACCCCGACGACCCCAGCCGCTCCGACGGTGCCGACGCGCTCGACGGTGCCGACGCGCCCGACCGTCTCGACGCACCGGGTTGTGCCGTCGGCAAGGAGGGCTCGTCGCCGGGCGGGGCGGCCGACGACCGCTCGGACGGCCCGCCGCCGGACCCCGTCGGCGGGGGCGACCCGTGACCGGGCCGGAGCCGGCCCCGGTCGGCTCGTGCGCTGGTTCACTGCGGTCATGCCTCCTGCGCCTGACCCCTCGACGCCCGGGCCGTCCTCGGGCCGGGTGCTGGCCGTCTGCCGCGTGCACCAGCTGCAGCTCGACGGCGCGCGCGGTGACGTCACCGCCATCGACAAGCGGCCCCTCGACGGAGCGGTCGACGTCGGTCGCCTCGGGCTCCGCGGCGACGTCCAGGCCGACCGCGAGGACCACGGCGGCCCGGACAAGGCCGTGTACGCCTACGCCCAGGAGGAGGCCGACCACTGGACGGGCGTCCTGCAGCGCGACCTGCCGCCGGGGCTCTTCGGGGAGAACCTCCGCACGACCGGTGTCGACGTGGACGGCGCCGAGGTGGGGGAGCGCTGGCGCGTCGGCGAGCGGCTCGAGGTCGAGGTCACCATGGCCCGCACGCCGTGCCAGACCTTCGCCCGCCACCTCGGGGAGGAGCGGTGGGTCCGCCGCTTCACCGAGCGCGGCAGGCCCGGTGCCTACCTGCGGGTGCTGGTACCCGGCGAGGTGCGGGCCGGCGACCCGATCGAGGTCCTCTCGCGCCCAGGCCACGGCGTCACGACGGCCGCCTTCTTCGCCGAGCGCTCGCCGGAGGACGCGCGGGTGCTCCGCGGCGCCCACGACGACGGGTCGCTGCGCGTCGCCCCGGCCCTGCTGGCCTACGTCGACCGGGCGCTCGGGCGGGCCTGACGTCCCGGCCCGCCCTCCGGTGCGCGGCCTCGTGGGTGGGGCGTCGTCGCCCTCAGCGGCCCGGCAGGACGGCGTTCGACACGAGCACCAGCAGCAGCCCCCTCAGCCCGCCCCAGCGACGTCGCAGCCCCCGCCCGCGCGGCACGTGCGGTGTCGGCCCCGCGAGCAGGCACATCGCGGCGACGCCGAGGCCCCACGGCAGCAGCAGCACGACCCACGCCCAGCCCCACCGCGAGAGGAGCCAGGGGCGGGGGCCGTGGAGCAGCACCCCGAGGGCGGTGAGCCAGGTGGCCGCGGCCGCCAGCACCAGCCAGCCAGGGACGGTGATGCCCCACAGCGCCCACCAGGTGGTGATGGCCGGCCGCCGCTCGACCTCCAGGCCCGGTGCCAGCTCACGGAGGTGGGCGGCGACGTCCCCGACGACGAGGCGACCGTCCGCACCCGCGCGCGCCGCGGAGCGCTCTCCGACGGGCGTGGCAGGCAGGACCGACGTGACCTCGGCGGACCGCCGCAGCAGCCCGTCGCGCCAGCGGACCTCCGAGCGGTCCCAGCCCGTGGCCTCCTGGCCGATGTCCGGCGGCGGCGCGTCGCCGTGTACGACGACGGACTCGACGCCGCCGCGCGCCAGGGCCCGCTCGAGCTCGGCGGTCGAGGTCGGGTGCACCCCGAGGACGGTGGAGAGCAGCGCCAGCACGGCCCCGGCCACCAGGACGCCGGCGCGGACGCGCCACCAGGGACGTGCGCGAGGGTGGCGTCCCGCCCGTCGAGCCCTCGTGGGGCGCGGGCCGCCGGCCGTGCTCATCGGTGCAGCGCGGGAGGCGGCCCGGGGCGGGACGCCGGTGCGGGACCGCCGCGGCGGGCTCCCGACCCGGTCGAGCGAGGCTGCGGCACCGCCGCGACGAGCACGTGCTGGGGCTCCTGGCCCTCGACCCGCTGCTGCACACCCGTCCCGACGTAGCCCGCCGCCGTGTAGGCCCGCAGGGCGACGGCGTTGCTCGCGGCGACCGTGAGCACGACGAGCGCTGGCCCGCCTCGGGCGGCCGGCCCCCACAGGGCCGCCGCGAGCCGGGGGACCTCGGCCGCCGCCGCACGGCCGTGCCCGCGCCCCTGGGCGGACGCCGCGAGGTAGAAGCCGCGCAGCAGGACGGCGCGCTCGGGCTCGTCGACGACCTGGGCGAGCAGGTCGCCGCGGTCCAGGACGCCGAAGCCGACGGGCTCCTCGTCCAGCAGGACGGCGAAGGGGGCCCGCCGCGGGTCGGCGTCGGCGGCCGGCAGCGTCTGCCGGGCGGAGGCCGAGGCGCCGAGCTGGTGCGGTGCCGGCTCGAGCCGCACCAGCGCCGCGCGCAGGGCGACGTCGTCGGGGGCCAGGGCCCGCAGGCGCACCCGCCGTCCCGGGGGGTCGTCGCGGCGGCGTCGCGTCGTCGGGTCCACCGACCCATCCTGCGCCCCGGGGCCCGCCCGCCGGGGTGCCGCGCCCGGACGCCGAAGGTGGGGGCGGGCCGGCAGCTCCGGCGGGAGGCGGACCGGGTGGTCGCCCGGGGCCGTGGTCGGCGGCCGCCCGGGGGCGGGGGAGCATGGGGGCGTGAGCCCCGCCCTGCCCGTCGGCGACCCCGCGCCCGAGGACGGCGCCCTGCCGCCCTCCGCGGCCGTGGGCGCCGCGGAGCGCGCACTGGCCCTCTACCTGCACGTGCCCTTCTGCCGGGTCCGCTGCGGCTACTGCGACTTCACGACGTACACGGCCGAGGAGCTCGGCGGCGCGGGCAGCGGCTCGTCCCGCGCGGGCTACGCCGCCACGGCCGTCCGCGAGGTCGAGATGTCCGGCCGCGTGCTCGCGACGGCCGGGCTGCCCGCGCGGCCCGTCTCGACGGTCTTCGTCGGCGGGGGGACGCCGACGCTGCTCCCTCCCGGGGACCTGCTGCGGATGCTCGAGGCCGTCCGCGACGTCCACGGCCTCGCGCCGGGGGCCGAGGTGACGACCGAGGCCAACCCCGACTCCGTGACGCCCGCGTCCCTCGCGGAGCTCGCCGCGGGCGGGGTGACCCGCGTGTCCTTCGGCATGCAGTCGGCCGTGCCCCACGTGCTCGCGACGCTCGACCGCACCCACGACCCGGCACGGGTGCCCGACGTCGTCCGATGGGCGCGCGAGGCCGGATTGCAGGTGAGCGTGGACCTCATCTACGGCGCGCCCGGCGAGTCCCGCGACGACTGGCGGCGCAGCGTCGAGGCCGCGCTCGCCTGCCGCCCGGACCACGTGTCCGCCTACGCGCTCGTCGTCGAGGCCGGCACGAAGATGGCCGGGCAGGTGCGCCGGGGGGAGATCGCGCCGCCCGACCCCGACGACCTCGCCGCCAAGTACGAGGACGCCGACGCGCTGCTCGGCGCGGCCGGCATGGCCTGGTACGAGGTGAGCAACTGGGCCGCGCGGCCCGACGCCCGCTGCCGCCACAACCTGTCCTACTGGCGGGCCGACGACTGGTGGGGCGTGGGGCCCGGCGCCCACAGCCACGTCGGGGGCGTCCGCTGGTGGAACGTCAAGCACCCCGGCGCCTACAGCGCCCGCCTCCAGCGCGGCGCCTCACCCGCCCACGGCCGGGAGGTGCTCGACGACGACGCGCGCCTCGTCGAGCGCGTCCTGCTCGGCGTCCGCCTGGCCGAGGGGCTGCCCGTGACGGCGCTCCCGCCGGAGGGCCGCGCGGAGGTGGCCGACGTCGTCGCGGACGGCCTCGTCGAGCCCGGCGCGGGCGGGACCTCGCCCGAGCGCGTGGTGCTCACCGCCCGCGGGCGCCTGCTCGCCGACGGCGTCGTGCGCCGCCTGCTGGGCTGGTGACGGCGTCGCGGACGACCGGGCCCCGTGCCCCGGCCGTCCGCGACGGGGCGGTCAGCGCACGAAGCGGACCACGAGCGGGTACCGGTAGCGCTCGCCCCGGTTGGACGCGACGGCGGCGAGGATCCCGAAGAGCACGAGCGGGAACCAGAGCAGGGGCGGGAGCGCCAGGAGCGGCGAGAACAGCCCCAGGGTGATGAGGCTGAGGATGCCGAAGGCGATGTAGAGCCCCACGAAGTACAGGGCGAGGGAGATGTGCGCGTTGAGCGCCTCCTTCGTCTGGTCCCGCACGAAGAGGCCACGGTCCTTGAGGACGAGGAAGGCGACGAGCGGCCCGAGCACCGGCACGACGATCCCGGCGACGTGCGTGAGGGTCGCCCACATCCGCTGGTCGGCCGGACGCAGGTCGTCCGTCCCCGCGGGACGCGGGGCCTGCTGGCCGTAGCCGGAGCCGTAGGTGCCGGCGGTCCGCTGGTCGCCGCCGCCGTAGGGGCCCCCGGCGAAGGGGTCGCCCTGCGGCGCGCCGCCGCCGCGGGGGCCGGTGGAGGCGCCACCGCTCCCGGTGCCCGGTCCGTCGGACCCCGCCGGGGACGACGGCGGCTGCGGCGGGGGCGACCACCCGGTCGGGGGCTGCTCGGCGCGGGGCTCGTCGCCGCGGGGCTGCTGGTCGGACACCGGAGGCTCCTCACTCGGGCCGCGCGGGTCGCGCCCGGGTCCCCACGCTAGGGGTCGGGCGACCGCCGCGGCCGACCGGCGCGCGGTCGCCCCCCTCGAGGCGGCGTCGGCCACCGGCGCGGCGGAGGCACCCGGAGCGTCGGGGCTCGGTCGTGGGGGGCTCGGTCGTGGGGGGCTCGGTCGTGGGGGGCTCGGTCGTGGGGGGCTCAGTCGTGGGGGGCTCGGTCGTGGGGGGCTCAGTCGTGGGGGGCTCGGTCGTGGGGGGCTCGGTCGTGGGGGGCTCGGTCGTGGGGGGCTCGGTCGTGGGGGGCTCAGGGCGCCGGGTGCTCAGGCGTCGGGGGCGGTGACGAAGTCGATGAGCTCCTCGACGCGGCCCGACAGGGACGGCTCGAGGTCGGCGATCGTCGTCACGGCGCCGAGGATCCGCTTCCAGCCGTGGGCGACGTCGCGCTGGTCGGCGTGCGGCCACCCGAGCGCGGCGAGCACGCCGTGCTTCCACGAGGTGCCGCGCGGGACCTCGGGCCACGCGCGCAGCCCCAGCGACGCCGGCCGGACGGCCGCCCAGACGTCCACGAAGGGGTGCCCGACGACGTGCACGAGCCCCCGCCACCGCGGGTCGGCGAGCGCCGCGTCCACGACGCGCGTCTCCTTGCTGCCCGCCACGAGGTGGTCGACGAGGACGCCGACGCGGCGGCCGGGGTCGGGGGCGAAGGCCGCCAGCGCGCCCGCGAGGTCGTCGACGCCGTCGAGCGGCTCGACGACGACGCCCTCCACGCGCAGGTCGTCGCCCCACACCTTCTCGACGAGCTCGGCGTCGTGGCGGCCCTCGACCCAGATGCGGCTGCCGCGGGCGACCCGGGCGCGGTGGCCGGCGACGGCCGTGGAGCCGCTGGCCGTGCGGCCCGGGCGCAGCCCCGGGGACGCCGACGACGAGCCCGGCCCGCCCCCCGCCAGCCCGCCCGGTGCGCGCCGCGGCGGCACGAGGAGGACGGGGCGCCCCTCGACGAGGAAGCCCGGGCCCATCGGGAACCCCCGCGTGCGCCCGCGCCGGTCCTCGAGGTGGACGACGTGCGTGCCGCCGGCCTTCTCCACGCGGACCACGGCGCCCGTCCACCCCGTCTCGGCGTCCTCGACGACGAGGCCGCGCTCGGCCGCGAGCTCGGTGCTGCGCCCGCGGCGGGGGACCCGCCAGTCGCCGGACAGGACGTCGGAGCCGTACCGGTCGCCGGGGCGCGCGCCGGAGGTCGTGCTGCTCATGCGCACCGACGCTAGCCCGCGCGGGTGCGGCCGCAGCGGCGCCGCGCCCGCGTGCGCCACCCCGGCGGCGCTCCTAGCGTGGAGGCGCGAGCAGCCCCGCCGCCCTCCCCGCGACCTCGGGGGATCCGCACCGCGGGCGCCCACCGGACCAGCCCAGAGGACCACCGCGGAGGACCACCATGCAGATCGGCTACAAGCTCGCGACCGAGGCCTTCGACCCGAAGGAGATCGTCCGGCAGGCCGTGGAGGCCGAGAAGGCCGGCTTCGACTTCGTCGAGATGAGCGACCACTTCCACCCCTGGCTCGACACCCAGGGGCACAGCGGCTTCACGTGGGCGCTGCTCGCCAACATCGCGGCGAGGACGTCGACGCTGCGCCTGGCGACGGGCGTGACGTGCCCGAGCGTCCGCTACCACCCGGCCGTCATCGCCCAGGCCGCCGCCACGATGCAGATCATCTCGGACGGGCGCTTCACGCTCGGCGTCGGCGCCGGCGAGCGCCTCAACGAGCACGTCGTCGGGGGCCAGCACTTCCCCAGCGTGCGCGGCCGCCACGAGCGCTTCCGCGAGGCCCTGGAGATCATCCGCCTGCTCTGGCAGGGCGGGTACCGCTCCTACGAGGGCAAGCACCTGCAGCTGGAGGACGCCCGCGTCTTCGACCTGCCCGACGAGCTGCCCGCCGTCGCCGTCGCGGCCAGCGGCCCGGCGTCCGCGCGCATCGCCGCCGAGCTGGGCGACGGCCTGTTCGCCACGGAGCCGAAGGGCGACATGGTCGCCACGTGGAAGCGCCTCGGGGGCGAGGGGCCCGCCTACGCCGAGGTGCCGCTGGCCTGGGCGCCCGACGCCGAGAGCGCCGCGCAGGCGGTCTGGGAGAAGACGCGGTGGGCGCTGACGGGCTGGAAGGTCATGTCCGAGCTGCCGAACCCCGTCAACTTCGACGCCGCGACCCAGAGCGTCACCCTCGAGCAGATCCAGCAGCAGTTCGCCTGCGGGCCCGACGTCGCCCGCCACCTCGAGGTGGCCCAGCAGTTCGTCGACGCCGGCTTCGACCACGTCGTCACCATGAACGCGGGGCCGGACCCCGACGGCTTCATGGACTTCTTCCGGCGCGAGCTGGCCGAGCCGCTGCGCGCTCTCACGCCGAGCGAGGACGCGCAGGGCCCGGGGCTCGCCGACCGCGTGCTCGGCGCCGTCCGCGGCTGAGCCGGCCCCCGCGTCCTCCGCGACCCTCGCGGTCCGGCCCGGCGCGGCGCCTCCCGGGCGCCGTGCCGGGCCGCCCGCCGCGCGGGCGTAGGCTTGGCACTCACGACCGAGGAGTGCCAGGCGCGGGGCGAGCCGCGCCGGCCCGGCGGCGCGCAGCCGCGGCGGGCGGACGAGGGCGGAGGTGCACGGGTGAGCGACGAGCGGCGGCTGGCGGTCCTGCGGGCCATCGTCGAGGACTACGTCGCGACCCGGGAGCCGGTCGGCTCCAAGGTCCTCGTCGAGCGCCACAGCCTCGGGGTCTCGCCCGCCACCATCCGCAACGACATGGCCGTCCTCGAGGAGGAGGGCTACATCGCCCAGCCGCACACGAGCGCCGGCCGCGTCCCCACGGACAAGGGCTACCGCGCCTTCGTCGACCGGCTCTCCACGGTGAAGCCGCTGTCCCCGGCGGAGCGGCGGGCCATCTCGACCCTCCTGGACGACGCGACGGACCTCGACGACGTCCTCACGCGGACCGTGCGGGCGCTCGCCCAGCTCACGCGCCAGGTCGCCGTCGTCCAGTACCCGTCCCTCAGCCGGGCGACCGTCCGCCACGTGGAGCTGGTGCCGCTCGGCGGCCCGCGCCTGCTGCTCGTCCTCATCACCGACTCCGGGCGGGTCGAGCAGCGCACGGTCGAGGTCGGGCACGAGGTGCCCGAGACCCTCGTCGCCGAGATGCGCACGCGCCTCGGCGAGGCGTCCGCGGGCGCCCGGCTCTCCGACGTCGTCGCCCGCCTCCCGGCCCTGCCCGAGCGCTTCCGCCCGGAGGACCGCGACGTCGTGCGCGCTGTCCTGCGGGCGCTCGAGGACTCGCTGTCCGCCGAGCGCGAGGAGCGCGTCGTCCTCGCGGGCACGGCGAACCTCGCGCGCGCGGGCACCGACTTCCCCCAGTCCATCTCGCCGGTCCTCGAGGCCATCGAGGAGCAGGTCGTCCTCCTGCGGCTGCTCGGGGAGATGGCCGACGACGCCGCGGCGGCCGCGGGCGGCGTGTCCGTCCGCATCGGGCGCGAGCTCGAGCACGACCGGCTCCTCGACGCCTCGGTGGTGACGAGCGGCTACGGCTCGGGCGGCCAGGTGGTCGCCCACCTCGGCGTCCTCGGCCCCACGCGCATGGACTACCCGACGACCATGGCCGCCGTCCGGGCGGTGGCCCGCTACGTGTCCCGCATCATCGGCAGCTGACCCGGCGGGCGGGCGCCCGGTGGCCCCGCCCGCCCGTGCGTCCCCGGCCCGAGCGCCGGCGGCCGCCGTCCCGACCCACGGACCTGACCCCGACAGGAGCGAGCACCCCTGGTGAGCGACCACTACGAGGCCCTCGGCGTCCCGCGCGACGCCTCCACCGAGGACATCAAGAAGGCGTACCGGAAGCTGGCGCGCAAGCTGCACCCGGACGTCAACCCCGGCGAGGCCGACCGCTTCAAGGACGTGTCCGCGGCCTACGACGTGCTGTCCAACCCCGAGAAGCGCCGCGCCTACGACCGCGGCGAGAGCCTCGGCGGCTTCGGCGGCGGGGGAGCGGGCGGGGGCTTCGGCTTCAGCGACATCTTCGAGACCTTCTTCGGCGGCGCGGCCGGGGGCGGCGGTCGGGGCCCGGCCTCGCGGGCCCGCCGGGGCCAGGACGCGCTGGTGCGCGTCGAGGTCGACCTGCGCGACGCCGTCTTCGGCGCCGACCGCGAGCTCCAGGTCGACACGGCCGTCGTCTGCTCCACGTGCCAGGGGTCGTGCTGCCAGCCCGGCACCTCGCCGCGCACGTGCGAGGTCTGCGGCGGCCGCGGCCAGGTGCAGCGCCAGGTGCGCAGCTTCCTCGGCCAGGTCATGACGACCGCGCCGTGCCCGAACTGCGGCGGCTTCGGCACGACCATCCCGAACCCGTGCCCGGAGTGCGCCGGGGAGGGGCGCGTGCAGGAGCGGCGCACCCTCACGGTCCGCATCCCCCCGGGCGTCAGCACCGGGACCCGCATCCAGCTGGCCGGCCAGAGCGAGGTCGGCTTCGGCGGGGGCCCGCCCGGCGACCTCTTCGTCGAGGTCGTCGAGCGCGACCACGAGACCTTCACCCGTCGCGGCGACGACCTGCACTGCACGGTCCAGGTGCCGATGACCGCGGCCGCGCTGGGCACGACCCTGTCCGTCGACACCCTCGACGGCTCGCAGTCCGTGGACGTGCGCGCGGGCACCCAGTCGGGCGAGGTGCACACGCTGCGGGGTCTCGGCGTCGGGCACCTGCGCGGCGGCGGCCGCGGCGACCTGCTCGTCCACGTGGACGTGCAGACCCCGACCCGGCTCGACGAGCGCCAGGAGGAGCTGCTGCGCCAGCTCGCCGAGATGCGGGGCGAGGAGGCGGCCGAGGGCCGCCTGACGAGCGCCGGCGGCGGGGTGTTCGGCCGTCTGCGGGACCTCATCTCGGGGCGGTGACGCACCCGGCGCCCCCTGCGGGGCGCCGGGTCGGACGGTCAGGGCAGCGGGCGTGCGGCGGGCGCCCGTCAGGCCCCGACCGTGAAGCTCCGCTCCACCGCGGGCATGCCTCCGCCCTCGCCGTCGGAGTCGTCGGGGATCTCGACGCGGACCGTGTAGCTGCCGGCGGGCAGGTCGACGAAGGCCTCCCACGAGCCCTGCGCGCCGAGGGCCGCGGCCGTGCCGTCCGCGCCCGCGACGACGGACGAGCCCTGCAGGACGGTCCGGGTCCCCGTGCGCACCTGCCAGACGACCGTCGCCTCGGCGGCGCTCGTGGCGGTCCCGACGAGGTGCACGGTGCAGCCGGCGGGCAGCGCGGCCCCTTCCGCGGGGCCGGAGAGCGCGACGCGGGGGGCCGAGGCCGTGGTCTCGGCCGCCACGCCGACGGCCGAGGCCTGCGGCTGAGGGGTCGGGACGCCGCTCGCCGCCTGCGCGGGGGCGGGTGCGGGGAGCCCGGCGACGACGGGGACGTCGGCGACCCCGGAGACCTGCTGCGCGCGCGCCGGCGTCGCGCGGTCCGTCGAGCCCTCGCCCGGGCCGAGCCTGTCCGACGCCGACGCGAGGGGGCGCCCGTCGACCCCGGCGACCGGACCGTCGGCGACCGGACCGCTGCCGGGGGCGCCGGTGCCCGGGGCAGCGGCGGCCGCGTCACCCGCCACGGCCTCGCGGGCCCCGCCGTCGGCCGGCCCGGCGGTCGGCAGGGCGCTGACGGTCGCCGTGCCGGCGGCCGCGGCGCCGTCGCCGGTGGCGCCGTCGCCGGTGGTGCCGTCGCCGGTGGCCCCCTCGGACCCGGCCAGCGCCACAGGGAGCGACGAGGGCGCCTGCTCGGCGCCGCGGCCGCCGGCGGCGCCGCCGGCGGCCACGACCAGCGCGAGGACGGCGGCCGCGCCCGCCCCCGCCGGCGCGGCGCGGCGGGCGCGGAGGGCGGCCGGATGCCGGCGGGTGCTCCCGCGGCGGGAGGGGCGAGGCGTCGGCGCGGTGCGGCGGGGGTCGCGTCTCGTCGTCATGCCCTGGGGCATCGGCCGGGCGCCGTCACGGCCCAGCCCTCCGGGCCTACAGTCCGGGGCATGACCCGGACGGAGCAGGCCCCCGACCCGGACGGCCCAGCGGGGGTGACGTCCTCCGGGGCCTCGCCCCGGCGGCAGGACGGCTGCGTCTTCTGCGGCATCGTCGCCGGGGAGGTGCCGGCCGAGCTGGTCGCGAGCACCGACGCCGTCGTCGCCTTCCGCGACCTCGCCCCCCAGGCCCCGCTGCACGTCCTCGTCGTGCCGCGCGACCACCACCCGGACGTCGTCGCGCTGGCGGCGGAGGCTCCCGGCGTCCTCGCGGACCTCGTCGCCACGGGCGCCCGGGTGGCCGCCGACGGCGGCGCCGCGGCGGGCGAGCACCGCCTCGTCTTCAACACGGGGGCGTCCGCGGGGCAGACCGTCCACCACGCGCACGGCCACGTCCTCGCCGCCCCGGGCGGGGAGCTCGCCGGGTCGCTCTGAGCGGCTCGCCCCGCGGGGCGGCGCCACCCCGGTCGGCCCGGCAGCCGCGGGCTACCCTTTCCCCGACGAGCGCGCCCGGCCCGGTGGTGCGCGAGCGCGAGGAGCCCTGGGCCCCGGCCCGCCCATGACGCAGCCCCACGAGACCTCCCCCCGCCGCCCCGGCGGCGCGCGCCCCGAGACGGGGCGGACCCGCCACACCGTCGTCGTGCCGCCCGAGGTGCCGATGCTGTCGCTGCTCGGCAGCGGGGACCAGCTGCTGCGCGTCGTCGAGCGCTCGTTCCCCGAGCTCGACGTGCACGTGCGCGGCGACGAGATCACCGCCTCCGGGCCGGCGCCCGAGGTGGCGCTGCTCGAGCGCCTCGTCGACGAGCTCTCCGCCGTCATCGCCGCCGGCCAGGTGCTGAGCCCCGACGCCGTCGAGCGGTCGGTCGCGATGCTGCGGCGGGCCACGAGCGAGCGGCCCGCCGACGTCCTCACGCTGGACGTGCTCTCCTCGCGCGGACGCACCATCCGCCCCAAGACCCTGGGGCAGAAGCGGTACGTCGACGCCATCGAGGAGCAGACGGTCGTCTTCGGCATCGGCCCCGCCGGCACGGGCAAGACCTACCTCGCCATGGCCAAGGCCGTGCAGGCGCTGCAGGCCAAGCAGGTCACGCGCATCGTCCTCACGCGCCCGGCGGTCGAGGCGGGGGAGCGGCTCGGCTTCCTGCCGGGCACGCTCACCGAGAAGATCGACCCCTACCTGCGGCCGCTGTACGACGCCCTGGGCGACATGCTCGACCCCGAGCAGGTGCCGCGGCTGCTGGCCGCGGGCACGATCGAGGTGGCGCCGCTCGCCTACATGCGCGGGCGCACCCTCAACGACGCGTTCATCATCCTCGACGAGGCGCAGAACACCTCGGCCGAGCAGATGAAGATGTTCCTCACGCGCCTGGGCTTCGGCTCGAAGATGGTCGTCACCGGCGACGTCACGCAGGTCGACCTCCCGAGCGGCACCGAGTCGGGCCTGCGCGTCGTGCAGGAGATCCTCGACGGCGTCGACGGGGTCGCCTTCGCCCGCCTCGAGGCCGGCGACGTCGTCCGCCACAAGCTCGTCAGCGACATCGTCGAGGCCTACGGGCGGTGGGACGCGCGCCGGGGCGCCACCGCGCCCGACGGCCAGCGCCGCGACGTGCGGGGCCCGCGCCGGTCGGCGCCCGCCCGCAGCGCGCCACGGGAGTCGACCGCGCCGGCCGCCGAGGACGCGGGCGCGTGAGCGTCGAGGTCGCCAACGAGACGGCGCACGCCGTCGACGAGCGCGAGCTCGCCGACCTCGCGCGCCACGTCCTCGACGCCCTGCACGTGCACCCGCGCGCGGAGCTGTCCGTCCTCGTCGTCGACGAGGAGGCGATGTCGGCCCTGCACGTCCAGCACATGGGCGAGGAGGGGCCGACCGACGTCCTGTCCTTCCCCATGGACGAGCTCCGGCCGGGCACCGACGCCGAGCCGAGCCCTCCGGGCCTGCTCGGCGACGTCGTGCTGTGCCCCGACGTCGCCGCCCGCCAGGCGCGGGCCGCCGGGCACTCGACGGCCGACGAGCTGCTCCTGCTGACGACGCACGGGGTCCTGCACCTGCTGGGCTACGACCACGCCGAGCCGGAGGAGGAGCGCGCCATGTTCGCCCTCCAGCGCCAGCTGCTCCTCGAGTTCCTCGGGCAGCGCCGGTGAGCCCCCGACCGCCCGACCACGACCCGGACGACCTCGACGACGACGACGTCCCGCCGCCCGGCGTCCCGGCCTCGGCCGTCGCCACCGGCTCCTCGCTGCCGGTCGTCCCCGAGGGCTACCGCAGCGGCTTCGCCTGCTTCGTGGGTCGCCCGAACGCGGGCAAGTCGACGCTGACCAACGCGCTCGTCGGCACGAAGGTCGCCATCACCTCCAGCCGCCCGCAGACGACGCGGCACACCGTCCGCGGCGTCCTCCACCGGCCGCAGGCGCAGCTGGTGCTCGTGGACACCCCCGGGCTGCACCGGCCCCGCACGCTGCTGGGGCAGCGGCTCAACGACCTCGTCCTGGCGACGCTCGCCGAGGTCGACGTCGTCGGGTTTTGCCTGCCCGCCGACCAGCCGGTGGGTCCGGGGGACCGCTGGATCGCCGCGCAGCTGCAGCCGCTGGCCGAGGGCCGGCGCGGCACCCCCGTCGTCGCCGTCGTCACCAAGACCGACCTCGTGACCCGCGACCGGCTCGCCCAGCACCTCGTGGAGGTCGCCGAGCTCCTGCCCGGGGCCGACGTCGTGCCCGTCTCCGCCACCGGGGGCCAGCAGGTCGACGTCGTCGAGGAGGTCCTCCTCGGCCACCTGCCCGAGGGCCCGCCGATGTACCCCGACGGCGAGCTCACCGACGAGCCGGAGGCCGTCATGGTCGCCGAGCTCGTGCGCGAGGCCGCCCTCGAGGGCGTGCGCGACGAGCTGCCGCACAGCCTCGCCGTCGTCGTCGAGGAGATGGGCCCGCGGCCCGCGGCGGACGGCGGCGAGCGCGCCGACGGGATGCTCGACGTCCACGTGCAGCTCTTCGTCGAGCGCGACTCCCAGAAGGGCATCGTCATCGGCAAGGGCGGCTCCCGGCTGCGCGAGGTCGGCACGCAGGCGCGCGCTGGCATCGAGGCGCTGCTCGGCGTCCCGGTCTTCCTCGACCTGCGGGTCAAGGTCGCCAAGGACTGGCAGCGCGACCCGCGCAAGCTGCAGCGCCTGGGCTTCTAGGCCCCGGCGCCGGCGGGTGCCGGGGCGCCTCGGCACCCCGCCTACCGTGCTCGCATGGCGCAGCGTGCGGGGCGGGCCCCGCGGGGGACGGGTGGGGACGGCGCACCGCCCGAGCCGAGGGTGGGCCTGCGGACGCTCCTGCCGTACCTGCGCGACCACCGCCGCGTGCTGGTGGTCGTCGCGCTCGTGTCCCTCGTCGGCGCCGGGGCCTCGCTGGCGCAGCCCCTGCTCGTGGGCGGCCTCATCGCCGCCGTCGAGGCGGGCCGGCCGGTGGCCGTCTTCGCGGCGGCCCTCGTCGTCGTCCTGCTGGTGGCCTCCCTGCTCGGGGCCGTGCAGCAGTACCTCCTCCAGCGGACCGCCGAGGGCGTCGTCCTGTCGACGCGGCGCAGCCTCGTCGGACGGGTGCTGCGCCTGCCTCTCGCGGAGCTCGACCAGCGGCGCACGGGCGACCTCGTCTCGCGCGTCGGCTCGGACACGACGCTGCTGCGCGCGGTCGTCACGTCCGGGCTCGTCGAGGTCGTCAGCTCGGTCGTCGTCGTGGTCGGCGCCGTCGTGGCCATGGCGGTCGTGGACGTCGTCCTGCTCGCCGTCACGCTGACGGCCGTGGCCGTCGGCATGACCGCGGCGATCTCGGTCGCCCGGCGCCTGCGGGCGCTCGCCCTGGCCTCCCAGCAGCGCGTCGGGGAGATGAGCTCGGCCGTCGAGCGCGCCCTGTCCGCCGTGCGGACCATCCGCGCCAGCGGCGCCACCGACCGCGAGGTCGACGCCGTGGGCGTCAGCGCCCGCGCGGCCTACGACGCCGGGGTGCGCGCCGCGCGCACGGGCGCCGTCGTGTCCCCGGTGGTGGGCGTCGCGGTGCAGGGCTCCTTCATCGCCGTCCTCGGCGTGGGCGGCTACCGCGTGGCGAGCGGGGCGCTCACGGTCGCCGAGCTCGTCTCCTTCATCCTTTTCCTCTTCCTGCTCGTCATGCCGCTCGGGCAGCTCGTCTCGGCCTTCGCCCAGCTCCAGCTGGGGCTGGGGGCGCTCACCCGCATCGAGGAGGTCCTCGCCCTGCCGGAGGAGGACCCGGGGCCGGCGACGGCGCCGGCGCCGCCCGGGCGCCCGGGGGCGCCGCTGCTCGAGCTGCGCGGCGCCTCCTTCGCCTACCCCGGTGGGGCGCCCGTCCTCCAGGGCGTCGACCTCGTCGTCCCGCGCGGCTCGCGGACGGCGCTCGTCGGTCCCTCGGGGGCGGGCAAGTCCACGCTGCTGTCCCTCGTGGAGCGCTTCTCCGACGTCACCGGGGGAGCGGTGCTCGTGGACGGCGTCGACGTCCGCGAGCTGCCGCGCGCCGCCCTGCGGGCCCGGCTCGGCTACGTCGAGCAGGAGGCGCCGGTGCTGGCGGGCACGCTCCGCGAGAACCTCCTGCTCGCCGCGCCGGGGGCGGGCGAGGACGAGCTCGCCGGCGTGCTCGCCGCCGTCGGGCTCTCCGGCGTCGCCGGCCGCGACGCCGCCGGCCTGGACGCGCAGGTCGGGGAGGGCGGGGTCCTGCTCTCCGGCGGGGAGCGGCAGCGGCTGGCCATCTGCCGCTCGCTGCTCGCCCGCCCCGAGCTCCTCCTGCTCGACGAGCCGACGGCGAGCCTGGACGCCCGCAACGAGCGGGCCCTGCAGGACGCGCTCGACGCCGTCGCCGAGCGCACGACGCTCCTCGTCGTCGCCCACCGGCTCTCGACCGTCGTCGGCTCCGACCAGATCGTCGTCCTCGACGGCGGCCGCGTCGTCGGCGCCGGCACCCACGACGAGCTGCTGGCGACCACCCCGCTCTACCGGGAGCTCGCGGCGACGCAGCTGCTCGTCTGACCGGCGCGCGCCCGCCGGGGCCGGGGCGCGCTACCGTTCCCCCGTGCGCGCGAGCCTCCTCCTCGGCTGCCGCGGCGAGGGCCTCTAGTCATCGGCCCCCTCGTCGCGGAGTCCTGCGCACGCCGCAGCCGCCGCCGGTGACGACGCCCGGACCGCCCGGTCCGGCCCCAGCCACCGCCCCCAGACGAGGACGAGATGCGCGACACCCAGAAGCCCTCCGCCATGCCGGTCTCCCGGTACCGCCCGTTCCACGAGCAGATCCGCGTCGAGCTGCCCGACCGCACGTGGCCCACGAAGCGGCTCGAGCGGGCCCCGCAGTGGTGCGCCGTCGACCTGCGCGACGGCAACCAGGCGCTCATCGACCCCATGAGCCCGGCGCGCAAGCTGCGCATGTTCCAGCTGCTCGTGCGGATGGGCTACAAGGAGATCGAGGTCGGCTTCCCCTCGGCGAGCCAGGCCGACTTCGACTTCGTGCGCCAGCTCGTCGAGGGCGACCTCATCCCCGACGACGTGACGATCCAGGTGCTCACCCAGGCGCGCGACCACCTCGTCGAGCGCACCTACGAGGCCATCGCGGGCGCGCCGCGCGCCATCGTCCACCTCTACAACTCCACCTCCGTCCTCCAGCGCGAGGTCGTCTTCGGCCTCGACGAGGACGGCGTCCTCGACATCGCCCTGCAGGGCGCGCGGCTGTGCCGCAAGCTCGAGGAGACCGTCCCGGGGACGCAGATCACCTACGAGTACTCGCCGGAGTCCTTCACCGGCACCGAGCTGGAGTACGCGGCGCGGGTCTGCAACGAGGTGCTCGCCGTCTTCGAGGCCTCCGCCGAACGGCCGGTCATCATCAACCTGCCCGCCACGGTCGAGATGGCCTCGCCCAACGTCTACGCCGACGCGATCGAGTGGATGGGCCGCCACCTCGTGCCCCGCCAGGGCGTCATCCTGTCCCTGCACCCGCACAACGACCGCGGCACCGCCGTCGCGGCGGCCGAGCTGGGCCTGCTGGCCGGGGCCGACCGCGTCGAGGGCTGCCTCTTCGGCAACGGCGAGCGCACCGGCAACGTGTGCCTGGTCACCCTCGGCATGAACCTCGTCACGCAGGGTGTCGACGCGATGATCGACTTCTCGGACGTCGACGAGGTGCGGCGCACGGTCGAGTACTGCAACCAGCTGCCCGTCCCGGAGCGCCACCCGTACGGCGGCGACCTCGTCTACACGGCGTTCTCCGGCTCGCACCAGGACGCCATCAAGAAGGGGTTCGACGCCATGGCGCGCCGCGCCGCCGCCGAGGGCGTCGACGTCCGCGAGCTCACCTGGGCGGTGCCGTACCTGCCGGTCGACCCCAAGGACGTCGGGCGCTCCTACGAGGCGGTCGTCCGGGTCAACAGCCAGTCCGGCAAGGGCGGCGTCGCCTACCTCATGAAGACCGAGCACCAGCTCGACCTGCCCCGCCGCCTGCAGATCGAGCTCTCGGGCATCGTGCAGGCGCAGACCGACGCCTCCGGCGGGGAGGTGGACGCCGCCCGCCTCTGGGAGATCTTCGAGCACGCCTACCTGCCGGCCGGCGACCCCGGCAGGGCCTGGGGCCGCTACGCCCTGCGCGGGATGCGCCAGCAGAGCGAGGTCGACGGCGCCGCCCGCCTGTCGGTCGACGTCACCGACCGCGGCGAGCCGCGCGTCCTCGAGGGCCTCGGCAACGGCCCCATCGACGCCCTCGTCGAGGCGCTGCGCGCGGACGGCGTCGGCGTCCGGGTCCTCGACTACGCCGAGCACGCCCTGTCCGAGGGCGGCGACGCCCGCGCCGCCGCCTTCGTCGAGTGCGAGGTCGGCGACCGGGTGCTGTGGGGCGTCGGGATCGACGCCAACACCGTCGTCGCGTCGCTGCGCGCGGTGCTCTCGGCGGTCAACCGCGCGCTCTGAGCCCGGGGCCCGCGTCGGCCCGCCACGGCCGGCGACCCTCCGCCGGGGCCGTCGACCGGGAGCGCGGGGCCGTGCGGAGGAGACCCGTCCGCACGGCCCCGCGTCCCCGGTCCTCCGCCCTCACCGGGCCCGTCGCCGACGCTCCTCGTCGCGGGACCGCTGACCACGACGGGTGACGGAGCAGCGGCCACGTCGTCGGACCGCTCACCTAGTGTTGACGGGGCGTCGATGCAGGACGCGAGCGGTCGTGGGGCCGCGCCGGGGGCCTCGCGCCCCCGCGGCGGGCGGAGGAGGTGGCGTGGGCCAGCTGGTCGTCGCTGACGTGTTCGGTCCCTTCGACCTCATCAGCGACCGCGCGCACCAGCTCTACGCCGACGGCGACCCGGCCGCCGCCGTGCGCGCGTGCGACCACGCCCTGCCGCTCGTGCGGGCGGCGGGCGACCTCGCCACCGAGCGCTTCCTCTGCTACTCGCGCGGCGTCAGCCTGCGCGAGCTCGGCCGGTACGCCGAGGTGGTCGCCCAGTCCCAGGAGCTGCTCGTCCTGGCGGCGGACGACCCGCTGTGGAGGGCGAAGGCGCTCGCCCTGCTCGCCGAGGCCAGCGCCGTGCTCGGGAGCACCTCGACGGCGCTGGACCACGTCGCCGAGGGCCTCGACCTCGTCGACGCCGGGCCGGGCGGCTACAACCGCCTCTCGGCCCGCATGGCCCTCGCCATCACCCTGGAGGCGCTGAGCCTCCACGGCTCGGCCGAGGAGGTCTTCCTCGACCTCCTCGACCCCCGCGAGCCGTACCGCGAGTTCGTCCTCGAGGAGGCCTGCGCGCTGCGCGCCGCCTGGGCCGCGGTGGCCGCCCTGCTGGGCGAGCACGCCGAGGCCGGCCGCCACCACCTCGCGGTCGCCGAGCGGGCCCTCGGCCTGCGCCGCGCCGCGGAGCAGGCGGGGGACGCCCACGCCGTCGTCCGCGCCGACGTCTACCTCGCGCTGGCGCTGCAGTCCTTCGGCGACGACGACGCCGCCTGGTCGCTCGTCGGCGACCCGGGGGTGCTCGACGTCCTCAGCCCCGCCGGGACCGACCGGCTCGTCGCCCTCGTCGTCCGCGGCCGGGCCCTGCTGCGCCGCGGCGACACGGCCGCCGCCCGACCGCTGCTCGAGCGCGCCGTGGAGCTGGGGCGGCGCAGCCGGCGGGACGTGTGGCGCTGGGCGGCCGTCGAGGCGCTCGCGGACCTCGACGTCGTCGAGCACGGCGACCACCCGGCGGTGCGCCGCTACCGGGAGCACGTGCAGGGGCTGCTGCGCCGGCTGCGCCGCGACAGCGCCGGCCGCGCCGCCGAGCTCGTCTCGCGCCGCCGCGTGCGCCAGCTCGAGGACGAGCGCGACGGCGTCCACCGCGCCGCCCTCACCGACCCGCTCACCGGGCTGGGCAACCGCCGCGCGCTGCTCGAGGTGCTCGAGACGGCGCCGGAGCTCCTCGGCGCGGTGTTCGTCGACGTCGACCACTTCAAGGACGTCAACGACCGCTTCTCGCACGACGCCGGCGACCGGGTGCTCGTGCGCGTCGCGGAGATGCTCGTGACGGCGTGCCGCTCCTCCGAGCTCGTCGTGCGCTACGGCGGCGACGAGTTCGTCGTCCTCGTCGTCGACGACCCGGCGGTCGCCGAGGTCATCGCCCGCCGCGTCCTCGAGGCCGTGCGGGCCCACGACTGGGAGCAGGTGGCCCCGGGGCTGCGCGTCACCGTCTCCGTCGGCGTCGAGGCGGGCGCGGCCGTGGCCTCGGCCCTGTCCTCCGCCGACTCGGCCCTCTACGCGGCCAAGCGCGGCGGCCGCGACCGCATCGTCGTGGCCGCCCCGGGCGGCGCGCCGGCGCCCGAGCGCGGCGAGCTGCCCGGGCCCCGCGGCGTGCGCCTGCCCCCGCCCACCGCGTCGACGGACGACGCGCCGCGGACGGGGCCCTGAGGGCCGCCGCGGCCGGACGGCGGGTGGTGCTCGCGGACGGGCGGCGGTCCGTCGTCGGCGGACGGCGGGGCGCTGCGGGCGTGCGGCGCCGCCGGGGGCACCATGGGGGTGTGGTGACCCGCCCGTGAAGCTGTACCGCGACGAGGCCGTCGTCCTGCGCACGCAGAAGATCGGCGAGGCCGACCGCGTCATCACCCTGCTCACGCGCACCTCGGGGCGCGTGCGGGCGGTGGCCAAGGGCGTGCGCCGCACGACCAGCCGCTTCGGCGCCCGGCTGGAGCCGTGCATGCTCGCCGACGTCCAGCTGCACCGCGGGCGCAGTCTCGACGTCGTCACGCAGGTGCTGACGCTCGCGCCCTACGCCCGCGCCGTCGCCGACGACTACCCCCGCTACACCGCCGCGGCGGCCATGCTCGAGACGGCGGAGCGGCTGACGCCGGAGGAGCGCGAGCCCGCCACCCAGCAGTTCCTGCTCCTCGTCGGCGGCCTGCGGGCGCTCGTGGGCCCGCCGCACGCGCCGGTCCGCCGCCCGCCGGGGCTCGTGCTCGACGCCTTCATCGTGCGGTCCATGGCCGTGGCCGGCTGGGGCGCCAGCTTCGACGCCTGCGCCCGGTGCGGCGAGCCCGGCCCGCACCGCGGGTTCGCCGTCGCCGCCGGGGGAGCGGTGTGCCGCTCCTGCCGCCCGCCGGGCGCCGCGGCGCCGGCCCCGGAGTCGCTCCAGCTGCTCGGGGCGCTTCTCGCGGGGGACTGGGACGGCGCCGTCGCGAGCACGGAGCGGGACCGCCGCGAGGCCAGCGGCCTGGCGGCGGCCTACCTGCAGTGGCACCTCGAGCGCGGGATCCGCTCGCTGCCCCTCGTGGACCGCACCCCCGAGGCGGCGCCCGCCCCCGACGCCGGCCAGGCCGACGGCCGTCCTCAGGACGTCACGGAGCCCGCGGAGCTGGCCGCGGTCGCGCCCCTGCTCGACCGCCTGCCGCCGCAGCCGTCGCCCGCCCGGGCCGCCGAGGTCGTGCGGTCGGCGCAGGCCGCGGCCGCCGGGAGCGCCCCGTGAGGCGCCGCCGGGGCGCCGACGTGGTGCTCCCCGCGCCCGTCGACCCGCCGCCGCACCCGAGCGGCGCGCAGCCGCCCGACCTGCCGCGCGAGGCCGTGCCGCGCCACGTCGCCGTCGTCATGGACGGCAACGGGCGCTGGGCGAACCAGCGCGGGCTGCCCCGCACGGCCGGCCACGAGGCCGGCGAGGCGGCGCTGCTCGACCTCGTCGCCGGAGCGCTGCAGATCGGCGTCGAGTACGTCTCCGTCTACGCCTTCTCCACCGAGAACTGGAAGCGCTCGCCCGAGGAGGTGCGCTTCCTCATGGGCTTCAACCGCGACGTCCTGCGTCGCCGCCGCGACCAGATGGCGTCCTGGGGCGTCCGCGTGCGCTGGGCCGGGCGCCGTCCGCGCCTGTGGCGCACCGTCGTCAGCGAGCTCGAGGAGGCCGAGCGCGTGACCGCGGGCTGCGACCGCCTGCAGCTGACGATGTGCGTCAACTACGGCGGGCGGGCCGAGATCGCCGACGCCGCCCGCGCCGTCGCCCGCGAGGTCGCGGCCGGCCGCCTCGACCCCGAGCGGGTCGACGAGCGCGTCCTCGCCCGCCACCTCGACGAGCCCGACCTGCCCGACGTCGACCTCTTCCTGCGGACCTCGGGCGAGCAGCGGACGTCGAACTTCCTGCTGTGGCAGTCGGCCTACGCCGAGATGGTCTTCCTCGACGTGCTCTGGCCCGACGTGGACCGCCGCACGCTCTGGGACGCCGTCCTGCTCTACTCCGGCCGCGAGCGCCGCTACGGGGGGGCCGTGGACCGGGCGGGTGACCCGACCGACCGGCCCTCGGGCGGACGGACGCCTTGACTCCTCGGAGTGTGAGCGTTCACACTCCACGGCGTCCACGAGGGCGCACCACGGCGGTGCGCCGGCCGTCCAGCACGGTGGCGGGGACAGGACATCTCGAGGAGGACCATGTCCAGGAGCAGGACCATCGCCACGGCTGCCGCAGCAGCCCTCGTCCTGGGGCTCAGCGGGTGCGGCGGCGAGGGAGCCGGCGGGGGCGGCGGCGGCGCGGCGGCCAGCGAGGCGCCGGAGGACCTCGTCATCGGGGTCGCCATGCCGACGCAGACCTCCGAGCGCTGGATCGCCGACGGGGCGGCCGTGCAGGCCGGCCTCGAGGAGGCCGGGTACCAGGTCGACGTGCAGTTCGCCGGGGACGACATCCCCACGCAGCAGCAGCAGGTCGACCAGATGATCACCCAGGGAGCGGACGCGCTCGTCATCGCGGCGATCGACGGGACGGCGCTGAGCGGCCAGCTCGACGCGGCTGCAGCGGCTGGCATCCCCGTCATCAGCTACGACCGCCTCATCCGGGACAGCGAGAACGTCGACTTCTACGTCACCTTCGACAACTACAACGTCGGGGTGCAGCAGGGCACGGCCCTGCTCACGGGCCTGGGCGTCCTCAACGAGGACGGGTCGCCGGGCCAGGCAGAGGGCCCCTTCAACGTCGAGCTCTTCGCCGGGTCCCTCGACGACAACAACGCGCAGTTCTTCTGGGACGGCGCCATCGACACGCTGCAGCCCTACCTCGACGACGGCACCCTCGTCGTCCCCTCCGGGCAGACGGGGATCGAGCAGGCGGCCACGCTGCGCTGGGACCAGGGGACGGCCCAGCGCCGGATGGAGGACCTGCTGACGTCCTCCTACGCCGGGGGCACGCGGGTGGACGGGGTGCTGTCCCCGTACGACGGCATCTCCCGCGGCATCATCACGGCGCTGCAGAACCGCGGCTACGGCGGCGCCGACAACCCCATGCCGGCCATCACCGGCCAGGACGCGGAGATCGCCTCCGTGAAGCTCATCGCCGACGGGGTGCAGGACTCCACGATCTTCAAGGACACGCGCAAGCTGGCGGACCAGGCGGTCGTCACCACGGAGGCGTTCCTGGCGGGCGAGGAGCCCGAGGCGAACGACACCGAGACCTACGACAACGGCGTGAAGGTCGTCCCCTCCTACCTGCTGGACTCCGACGTCGTCTACGCCGACGACATCCAGCCGCTGCTCGTCGACTCGGGCTACTACACCGCGGAGGAGGTGGAGGCCGGCCAGGCCTCCTGACCCGGTGCGGCGCCGGCCGCCCGACCCGGCCCGGCGGCCACCCGGCCGCCGGGCCCTCCGGTCGCCCTCGGGCGGCAGACCCCCCGCGCAGCGCCGACGCCGGCCGCTCGCGGACGGCCAGCAAGAGGCGGTATGAGCGAGAACATCCTCGAGATGCGGTCCATCACCAAGACGTTCCCCGGGGTCAAGGCCCTGGAGGACGTGTCCCTGGCGGTCCGCCGCGGGCACATCCACGCCATCTGCGGGGAGAACGGCGCGGGCAAGAGCACCCTCATGAAGGTGCTGTCCGGGGTCTACCCCGCCGGCAGCTACGACGGCGAGATCCACCTCGACGGCGAGCCGCAGCGCTTCACCGGCATCCGCGACAGCGAGCAGCACGGCGTCGTCATCATCCACCAGGAGCTGGCGCTGGTGCCGACCCTGTCGGTGGCGGAGAACATCTTCCTCGGCAACGAGCGCCGGCGCGGGCCCGGCGTCGTCGACTGGCACCGCACCGACGCCGCGGCGGGCGAGCTGCTGCGCCGGGTGGGCCTGCGGGAGAACCCCCAGACGCCCGTCGGCCAGCTCGGGGTCGGCAAGCAGCAGCTCGTGGAGATCGCCAAGGCGCTGTCGAAGGACGTGCGCCTGCTCATCCTCGACGAGCCGACGGCCGCCCTCAACGAGGTCGACTCCGAGCACCTGCTCGGCCTCCTGCGCCAGCTCCGCGAGCAGGGCATCACCTGCATCATCATCAGCCACAAGCTCGGCGAGATCACCTCGGTCGCCGACGCCACGACCATCATCCGCGACGGCCGCACGGTCGAGACGCTCGACATGCGCGCGGGGGAGGTGAGCCAGGAGCGCATCATCCGCGGGATGGTCGGGCGCGAGCTCGGCGACCGCTTCCCGGAGAGGACGAGCTCGCCCGGCGAGGAGGTCCTGCGGGTCGAGGGCTGGACGGTGCGCCATCCCGTGCAGGACCGCCTCGTCGTCGACGACGCCTCCTTCTCGGTGCGCGCCGGCGAGGTCGTCGGCATCGCCGGCCTCATGGGCGCGGGCCGCACGGAGCTGGCCATGAGCGTGTTCGGGCGCTCCTACGGGCGCTACGTGGCCGGGCGCCTCTTCGTCCACGGCCGGGAGGTGCAGGCGCGCAGCGTCAAGGAGGCCATCGGGCACCGGATCGCCTACGCCACCGAGGACCGCAAGACCTTCGGCCTGAACCTCATCGAGGACATCCGCCGCAACGTCTCGGCCGCGGGCCTGCGCAAGCTCTCGCGCGGCGGCTGGGTCAACGAGCACGAGGAGGTGCGCGTCGCGGAGGAGAGCCGGCGCAGCATGCGCATCAAGGCGCCGGGCGTCACCTCGGTCGTCGGCGGGCTGTCCGGGGGCAACCAGCAGAAGGTCGTGCTCTCCAAGTGGGTCTACACCGACCCGGACGTCCTCATCCTCGACGAGCCCACGCGGGGCATCGACGTCGGCGCCAAGGTCGAGATCTACACGATCATCAACAGGCTCGTGGCCGCGGGCAAGGCCGTGGTCGTCATCTCGTCCGAGCTGCCCGAGCTGCTCGGCGTCTGCGACCGCATCTACACGCTGGCCGAGGGCCGGACCACGGGCGAGCTCCCCGCGCGGGACGCCAGCCAGGAGGAGCTCATGCAGCTCATGACCCAGGAGAGGGACGCCGTCCGATGACCCACACCACCGCGCCCGAGCCGGGCACCGCCGAGCCCGACGCGGGCACGCCCACGGGGCAGCAGGGCGGTGCCTCCGGCCCTCCCGGCGGGCGCCTGCGCCAGCTGGGCCACCTCGTCGGGAACCTCCGCCAGAGCGGCATCTTCCTCGCGCTGGTCGCGATCGTCGTCCTCTTCGCGGTGCTGACGGACGGGGTGCTGCTCAGCAGCACGAACGTGACGAACCTCGTCCTACAGTACAGCTACATCCTCGTGCTCGCCATCGGCATGGTCATCGTCATCATCGCCGGGCACATCGACCTGTCCGTGGGCTCCGTCGTGGCCCTGACGGGCGCGGTGTCGGGCGTCCTCGTCATCCAGGGCGGCATGCCCTGGCCCGTGGGCGTCGCCGCCGCGCTCGCCGTCGGCATCGCCGTCGGGGCCTGGCACGGGTTCTGGGTGGCCTACATGGGCATCCCCGCCTTCATCGTCACGCTCGCCGGCATGCTCCTCTTCCGGGGGCTGACGCTGCAGGTCCTCGACAACGTCTCGCTCTCGCCCTTCCCGGACGGCTACTCGGTCATCGCGAGCGGCTTCATCAACGGCCTGCTCGGCGGCTACGGCTACGACGCCTTCACGCTGCTCGTCTTCGGCCTCGGCGTCGCCGGCTACGCCGTCTCCGCGACCGTCTCGCGCCGCACGCGCCGCGGGTACGGCCAGGACGTCGAGCCGCTGGCCGCCTTCGTGCTCAAGCTCGTCCTCGTCGCCGCCGTGACCATGGCCTTCGCCTGGCGCATCGCGACGAGCCGGGGGCTGCCCGTCGTCCTCGTCATCCTGGCCGTCCTCGTCATCGTGTACGCGCTGGTGACGAGGAACACCGTCTTCGGGCGCCAGGTGTACGCCCTCGGCGGCAACCTCAGCGCCGCCCGCCTCTCGGGGGTGAACACCCGCAACATCAACTTCTGGGTGTTCGTCAACATGGGGTTCCTGTCCGGCGTGGCCGGCGTCATCTACTCCTCGCGCTCCAACGGCGCGCAGCCCGGCGCGGGCAACATGTTCGAGCTCGACGCCATCGCCGCCGCCTTCATCGGCGGGGCCGCCGTCACCGGCGGCGTCGGCACCGTCGTCGGGGCGATGGTCGGCGGCCTCATCATGGCCGTGATGAGCAACGGCATGCAGCTGCTCGGCATCGAGCAGCCGACCCAGTCGGTCGTCCGCGGCCTCGTGCTCCTCGCCGCGGTGGCCTTCGACGTCTACACGAAGCGCCGGGCGGGCGTGAGCCGGTAGTCCCGGCGGGCGGGGCGGGGCGGGCGCGTGACCGCCCCG
>NZ_JBBHZG010000003.1:395792-481598 GCF_037482305.1 Pseudokineococcus sp. 5B2Z-1 | reverse complement strand
CCCCCCCCCCCCCCCCCCCGCTGCGTCCCGGGGGCACCGGCGCCAGCGCTGCGCCGCGGAAGGCCTCAGCCGCGGGGCGCCGCCCCGGCGTCCTGCGCGGCGTGGCACTCGGCGCAGGTCCCGAAGACCTCGACGACGTGGTCGGGGTCGGAGAACCCGTGGGCGGCGGCGACGGAGGAGGCCCAGGCCTCGACGTCGGGGCCCTCGACCTCGACGGTGCGCCCGCAGCGGCGGCACACGAGGTGGTGGTGGTGGCTGGGGCTGCAGCGCCGGTAGACGGCCTCGCCGTCGTCGGTGCGCAGGACGTCGACCTCGGCGTCCTCGACCATGCCCTGCAGGGCGCGGTAGACGGTGGCGAGGCCGATGGGGTTGCCCTGCTCGCGCATCGACGCGTAGAGGTCCTGGGCGCTGACGAAGGCGTCGGTGCCGGCGAGCGAGGCCTGGACGGCGTCGCGCTGACGGCTCGAGCGGCGCACCCGCTGCTGCTGCGGCACGGCCACCACGCTCCTCCCGGTCCTGCGGGCGGGCACCGGACCGTCCCCCCGCGCAGGGGCGATCATGCCTGCTCCCCGACGGGGGTCGCGAGGCGGTGGCGCCGCCGGTGGCCGCGGTGGCGGGCGGCGCGGACGAGGGCGGAGCCCGCGGCGGTGACGACGAAGAGGGTGATGAGGTAGAGCACGATCGTGCCGCCCGACGGCGTGTCGCCGTAGTAGGACGTGAGGACGCCGACGACCGCGGTGACGGTGCCGACGCCCATCGCCACGAGGGTCGTGCTGCGGAAGCTGCGGCACACCTGCTGCGCCACGGCGACCGGCACGATCATGAGCGCGCTGATGAGGAGCAGGCCGACCACGCGCATCGAGAGCACCACGGTGACGGCGGTGAGGACGGCGAGCAGCAGGTTGAGGCCCATGACCGGCAGGCCGGAGGCGCGGGCGTGCTCCTCGTCGCTGCTGACGGCGGCCAGGCGCCGGCCCAGCCCGAAGGTGGCGACGAGCACGACGGCGGCCAGCACGGCGAAGACCCGCAGGTCCTCGGCGGTCGTCGTCGTGATCGCGCCGAAGAGGTAGGTGTTGAGGGTGGCGGCCGATCCGCCGGCCCGGGCGACGAGCACGACGCCGCCGGCGATGCCGCCGTAGAAGAGGACGGCGAGCACGACGTCGCCGCCCGTGCGCCCGTAGCGGCGCAGGAGCTCGACGGCGGCGGCCGCCACGACCGTGACGACGAGGGCGACGGGGACGGGGGCCGTGCCCGTGAGCAGGCCGAGGGCCACGCCCGTGAGCGCGACGTGGCCCATGCCGTCGCCGATGAGCGAGAGGCGGCGCTGGACGAGGAAGACGCCGACGGACGGCGCGGCGAGGCCGACGAGGAGGGCGGCGACGAGCGCGCGGACCATGAAGCCGTAGGTGAGGACCTCAGGCACGGTGGGTCTCCGGGTGGTGGGTCCCCGGGTGGTGGCACTCCGGGTGGTCGGCGGGCGGCTGCGGGCGGTGCTCGCGGTGGTCGGAGACCCATCCCGGCGGCGGGGCGGTCTCGTGCTCGTGGTGGTGCACGTGCTGGTGGCGCAGCCGGGACTCCTCCTGGAGGCGCTCGAGCGCCTCGTCGGAGGCGCCGAGCAGCTCCGGCACGAGCGGCCCGTCGTGGACGACGCGCCCGTGCTGCAGGACGACGGCGCGGTCGACGACGTCGGCGAGGGGGCCGACCTCGTGGGTGACGACGAGCAGCGTCGTGTCGCGGGCCGCCAGGGCCGCGAGGGTCCGCGCGAGCCCGAGGGCGCTGGCGGCGTCGACGCCCGCGAGCGGCTCGTCGAGCACCAGGAGGTCGGGCTCGGCGGCGAGGGCTCGCGCGATGAGGACCCGCCGCTGCTGCCCGCCGGAGAGCTCGGTGACGTCCTCGTGGGCGTGCTCGGCCATGTCCACGGCCTCGAGCGCGGCGTCGACGGCCGCGCGGTCCTCGCGGCGCGCGGGCACCCAGGGGCGCCGCAGCGGCAGGCGGCCGGTGCTGACCACCTCGCGGACCGTCGTCGGGACGCCGCCGCCGACCGTCATGGCCTGGGGGACGTAGCCGGTGCGCCGGCGGCTGCGGCGCGAGGGCGCGGGCTCACCGTCGACCTCGACCGTGCCGCCGGTGCGCGCCGCGAGGCCGAGCAGCCCTCGCAGCAGGGTGGTCTTGCCCGAGCCGTTGCTGCCGAGCACGGCGACCCTCTCGCCGCGGCGGACCTCGAGGTCGACGTCGCGGACGACGACGCGCTCGCCGTAGCCGAAGCCCGCGCGCTGCAGGCGCAGCAGCGGCGCCGCGCCCGCGCCGCCGGTCGCGCGACCGGCGGCGTGGCCGGGCGGGGCGGTCACGAGCAGCCCTGGCCCTGGCGCAGGGTCTCGAGGTCGGCCCGCATGACCGAGGGGTAGTCGTCACCCGGGGACTCGTCCGTCAGGCCCTCGAGCGTGTCGAGGACGGCGGTCGTGGCCCCGGTCTCGGCGGCGACGGTCTCGGCGACGTCCGCCGGCAGCAGCGTCTCGGTGTAGATCGTGCGGACGTCGTTCGCCTCGGCGAACTGCGCGACCTCGGCGAGCCGGGCCGCCCCCGGCTCCTCCTCGCCGCCGATGCCGCTGACGCCGCGCTGGACGAGGTCGTAGCGCTCGGCGAGGTAGCCGAAGGCCTGGTGCGCGGTCACGAGGTCACGGCTGTCGCAGGTGGCGAGGCCCGCGGAGAACTCCGTGTCGAGGTCGGCCAGGTCGGCCTGCACGTCCGCCAGGTTCGCGGCGTAGACGTCGGCGCCGTCGGGGTCGGCGTCCGCCAGCCCGTCCGCGACCGCCTCGGCGACCGACGACATGCGCACCGGGTCGAGCCAGAAGTGCGGGTCCTCCTCGAGGCCGTGGTCGTGCCCCTCCTCGCCCTCGTGCCCCCCGCCCTCCTGGTCGTGGCCCTCCTCGTGGTCGTCGTCCTCCGCGGCGGCCTCGCCGGGGGCCGTGCCGGGGGAGGGCTCGAGGTCGGCGGCGGGCGCGACGTCGACGACGCCCTCGCCGCCGCGCTCGTCGGCCGCGGCGTCCACGGCGCCCTGGAAGCCCTGCAGCGTGACGAAGACGTCGGCGTCGACCGCCGTGGCCACCTCCTGCGGCGAGAGCTCGAGGTCGTGCGGCTCCGTGCCGGGCTGCGTGAGGGACGTGACGTCCGCGCGGTCCCCGGCGACGGCCTGCGTGACCCACTGGAGCGGGTAGAAGCTGGCGGCCACCTGCAGGGGAGCCGCCCCGCCGTCACCGTCGGTGGCCGCACCGCCGCCGGGGGCCTCGGGGGAGCCGCAGGCGCCGAGGGCGAGGACGGCGGCGGCGGGCAGGGCCAGGAGCGCTGGGCGACGGGCGCGAGTCATCACGATGACGATTCTCACCCCGAGCAACGGTGACGTCAAAGCGCCGGGACGACGACGTCGCGGCGCCGGGGCGGTGCGGGCCCGCGTCCCGATACCCTCGCCCGAGTCCCGGCGACCGCTGCCGCGACCGTCCTCGGTCGTGGCCCGTCCCGGCGGCGCGGGGCCCGGCACGCCGTCGGGCCCGCCCGGCACATCCTCGACACCCCACGGAGCTGACCAGCGTGGCCGCACCCTCCCGGATCGACACCGTCGTGAGCCTCTGCAAGCGCAGGGGGTTCGTCTTCCCCAGCGGGGAGATCTACGGCGGGACCCGCTCGGCGTGGGACTACGGGCCCCTCGGCGTCGAGCTGAAGGAGAACATCAAGCGCCAGTGGTGGAAGGCCGTCGTCACGGGGCGCGACGACGTCGTCGGGCTCGACAGCTCGGTCATCCTGCCGCGCGAGACGTGGGTCGCCTCCGGCCACGTGGGCGTCTTCACCGACCCGCTCACCGAGTGCCAGTCGTGCCACCGCCGCTTCCGGGCCGACCACCTCGAGGAGGCGTACGAGGAGAAGAAGGGCCGCGCGCCCGAGGGCCTCGGCGACATCACGTGCCCCAACTGCGGCACCCGCGGCGCGTGGACCGAGCCGCGCGACTTCAACATGATGCTGAAGACGCACCTCGGGCCCGTCGAGGACGAGTCCGGGCTGCACTACCTGCGCCCGGAGACGGCGCAGGGGATCTTCGTCAACTTCGCCAACGTCATGGGCTCGGCCCGCCGCAAGCCGCCCTTCGGCATCGGGCAGATCGGCAAGTCGTTCCGGAACGAGATCACGCCGGGCAACTTCATCTTCCGCACGCGCGAGTTCGAGCAGATGGAGATGGAGTTCTTCGTCGAGCCGGGCACCGACGCCGACTGGCACCAGTACTGGATCGACGCCCGCACGGACTGGTACGTGGGGCTCGGCATCGACCGCGACAACCTGCGCCACTACGAGCACCCGGCGGAGAAGCTCTCGCACTACTCGACCCGCACGGTCGACATCGAGTACCGCTTCGGGTTCACCGGGTCGGAGTGGGGCGAGCTCGAGGGCATCGCCAACCGCACGGACTTCGACCTGCGCACGCACTCGGAGCACTCGGGCGCCGACCTGTCGTTCTTCGACCAGGCCAAGGGCGAGCGCTGGACGCCGTACGTCATCGAGCCGGCGGCGGGGCTCACGCGCTCGCTCATGGCCTTCCTCGTGGACGCCTACTCCGAGGACGAGGCGCCGAACGCCAAGGGAGGCGTCGACAAGCGCGTCGTGCTGCGCCTCGACCCGCGGCTCGCGCCCGTCAAGGCCGCCGTCCTCCCGCTCTCGCGCGGCGAGGCCCTGTCGCCCAAGGCCCGCGACCTCGCGGCAGCACTGCGCCGGCACTGGAACGTCGACTTCGACGACGCCGGCGCCATCGGGCGCCGCTACCGCCGCCAGGACGAGATCGGCACGCCGTTCTGCCTCACGGTCGACTTCGACACCCTCGAGGACCAGGCCGTCACCGTCCGCGACCGCGACGCCATGACGCAGACGCGCGTCGGCCTCGACCAGGTCGAGGGCTACCTGGCCGCCCGCCTCGTGGGGGCCTGAGCCCCTCGTCCGACCTGCACCTCGGCCCCTCCGCCCTGCACGAGGGCGCAGCACGACGAGGCCCCTCCCGCTGCGGCGGGAGGGGCCTCGTCGTGCTGCGGGGAGCGCGTCAGCTCGTGGCGGAGCCCAGCGCGCGGGCCACGTCGTCGAGCATGCCGAGCGGGTGGACGCGGAACGTGGGGTAGGTCCCGAAGACCACCGCGCGCCCGCCGCCCGTGCTCTCGCCGGAGACGACCGACGGCTGCCCCGCGGCCGACGAGGGGCCGCCCGTGCCGTCGTCGGAGGCCCGCCAGTGGCCGGCCACGAGCGGGCCGTCGCCGTAGGTCTGCTCCACGACGGTGCCCACCCCGAGGCCGGTGAAGTGCACCGGGGCGTAGACGAACGCGCGGTCCTCGGCGTAGCCGTCGAGCAGCGAGCCGGCCGGCGTGCTGACGGCGACGACGCCGTTGCCCGAGCGGTTGCCCTGCACCGCCGTGGCCTCGAGGTAGCCCAGCGTCTGGGCGAGGGAGGCCGCGGCGACGCCGGTGCCGACGAGGTCGCCGCCGCCGTCGACGAAGGAGCGCAGCGCGGCGAGCGCCTCCACGGGCAGCGGCCCGCGCGAGAGCGCCGAGCCGACCCACAGGACGTCGACGTCGGACAGGTCCGTCGTGCCGTCGACGAGGCCCTGCGCGGTCACGCGCAGCGGGTCGGCGTAGCCGAGCTCTGCGAGCGAGAGGTAGTCCTCGCCGGCGTCGTCCGCGGCCGACGACGTCGTGTAGGCGACCCGCAGCGGGCGCTGCAGCGGCACCTCGTCCGAGCCGGGCGTCACGTCGCGCGTGCGCTCGAAGACGACGCCCTCCTCGGTGGCGACGGCCACGGCGGCGGCCCGCTGGCGGCGGTCGAGGACGGCGGACCCGTCGGGCAGGAGCCCCACCGGGACGCCGTCCGCCAGCAGGCTGTTGAGCGCGCGCACCTCGGCCGAGCCGGTGAGGGCCAGGCGGAGGTCGGTGCCACGGGGGACGTCGCCCGTGGGAGCGGCCTCCTCGACCGGCCGGGCGAGCACGCTGGACCCGCGTCCGGTCGAGGGCAGGTCCTCCACGCGGCGGACGTCGGCGCCCCACAGGTCGGTGAGGCTCCACGCCGAGACGTCGTACATGCTCGGGACGCGGTCCGAGATGTCGCTGCCCTCGGCGAGGAGCACGTTGGCCATGCCGCGCAGGGGCTGGGCCATGTCGACCACGTAGGAGCCCCGCGGGTAGGTGGTGCCGTCGGCGCGGAAGGCACGCACCGTGCGGCCCACCTCGACGCCGTGGTCGACGAGGTGGTCGACGAGGCGCGCGGCGCTCGCCGCGGACCGCTGGTCGCCGGCGGGGATGACGTAGGCCTCGGGGAACTCGGCGCGGTACACGTCGGTCTCGTCCCAGACCTCGGCCCACTGGTCGGGGCCGGGGATGTTCGCCGGGTCGGGGTCGGGGCCGATCTCGCGCAGCGGCTCGCCCGCGGAGCCGCGGCGGAAGACCTCGACCTGGTTGGCGAGCAGCTCGTCGGCGTTCTCGAGCACGTACGAGGTCGTCGAGGTGATGACCTGCTCGGCCACGGCCGTGTTGACGCCCGCCCGGCGGGCGCTCTCGGCGAGGCCCTCCGGCGTCGAGGTGCTCACCCGCCCGAGCGGCAGCTCGACGGTCGAGGTGACGGCGCCCTGGAAGGCGACGTACTGGGCCGTGAAGATGGGCGGCCAGTCGTCCCAGCCGGAGCGGATGTCGCGGTAGGGGATGCGGATCTTCCCCGTGTTCTCCTCCGTCACCCGGCCCTCGTCGTCGAGGTAGGTGTTGCCCTCGATGCCGGCGGCGGCGACGTCGGCCTCGATGCGCAGCGCCGAGGCGTAGGCGTGGGGGATGAAGAGGTCGTAGTCGTAGTTCTCGCCGTGCGGCGGCCCGCAGGGCTCCACCTGGAGCACGCTCGTGTAGCCGTGGATGTCGCTGAAGAACAGCGGCTGGAGGCGGCCGGCGAGCTCGCGGACGGCGACCGTCTCGGGCGTCTCGTTGGTGATGAAGTCGCGGTTCGGGTCCAGGTCCAGCGCGGTGCGCCGCTGGCCGGCCACCCGCCCGTCGGGGTTGTTGGTGACCGTGAAGTACAGGCGGCTGCCCGCCAGGGTCGCGACGGCGTCGGCCTCCCCGGCCTCGGCGCGGTCCACGAGGGCCTCCATCCACCGCAGGCTGGCGTCGGTGCCCTCCCACTCGTTGCCGTGGATGTTGTTGTTGAACCAGACCGGCGTCTTGTACCCGGCCGCCAGGTCGGCGTCGTCAGCGGCGGCCTCCGGGTCGTCCTTGATGGCGTCCCGCCAGGCCGCCTGCTGCGCGGTCTCCGCCGGCGTCTCGGGCGCCGTGAGCGTGACGAGGAGCAGCTCGCGGCCCTGGGTCGACGTGCCGACGACCTCGGTGGACACGTAGTCGCTGCGGGCCATGAGCGCCTGGAGCCGGGGCGCGATCTCGTCGTAGGGCAGGGCCCCGCGGGCGATCGAGGCGTCGCCGGCGTCGTCGGGGTAGACCCGCAGCTGCGGCTGCTGGGGGTAGCTCGCCGGCCCGGCCTCCGCGGACGCCGCGGCGGCGCGCGACCGGGCGGCGGGGGCGAGGGCACCGGCCCCCAGCGCCGCGGCCGAGGCGGGCGCGTCCTGCGTGCGGGCGCTCTGGCCGGGGGCTGACGACGGTGCCGCGGTGGGGGGCGCGGCCGTCGCGGCGGGGGCGGAGGTGACGGCCAGGGCGACGACGGCGCCGCCGACGGTCGCGCGCGCTGCTGCGCGCCGCAGGGGGGAGGGGTGCACGGGGGCTCCTGGGTCGGGGAGCACCGGAGGTGTCCGGTGTGCGCCGAACCGTGGCACAGGTCCGGCCCCCGCGGGGTGGTGCGGCAGCAGTCCGCACGGCGTCCGCGTCGGGGCCCTCGCGGGCGCTGGACGGCCTCGGTGGACGGCTGGGGCCCCGCCGCGGGGATGGGGGACGATGGGGGCGTGACCGCCACCGCCACCGCTCCGACCGCGGGCCCGGCCACCGCCGGGGCCGGTCCGCTGCGCATCGGCCCCCACGAGGTGCGCACCCCCGTCGTGCTCGCCCCGATGGCCGGCATCACCGGCGAGGCCTACCGCACCCTGTGCCGCGAGCAGATGGAGGCCGCGGGCGGCGAGGGCGTCTTCGTCTCGGAGATGGTGACCTCGCGGGCGCTCGTGGAGCGCACGCCCGAGTCGCTGCGGCTCGTGCGGCACGGGCCCGGCGTGGCCCTGCGGAGCACCCAGCTGTACGGAGTCGAGCCTCGCACCGTGGGCGCCGCCGTCCGCGTGCTCGTCGAGGAGGACCTGGCCGACCACGTCGACCTCAACTTCGGCTGCCCCGTCGGCAAGGTCACGCGCAAGGGCGGCGGCGCCGCCCTGCCGTGGAAGAGCTCGCTCTTCGCGTCCGTGGTCCGCGAGGCGGTGCGGGCGGCCGAGCCCGCCGGCGTGCCCGTCACGGTGAAGATGCGCGTCGGCGTCGACGCGGAGCACCACACCTACCTCGACGCCGGTCGCGCGGCGGAGGGCGAGGGGGCGGTCGCCGTCGCGCTGCACGCCCGCACGGCCGAGCAGTACTACTCCGGCACCGCGGACTGGAGCCGCATCGCCCGCCTCAAGGAGGCCGTGACGAGCGTGCCGGTGCTCGGCAACGGCGACGTGTGGTCGGGCGAGGACGCGGTGCGCATGGTCGCCGAGACGGGCTGCGACGGCGTCGTCGTCGGGCGCGGCTGCCTCGGCCGCCCCTGGCTGTTCGCCGACCTCGCCGCCGCCTTCGCGGGCCGTCCCGAGCGGGTGCGCCCCTCCCTCGGCGAGGTCGCGGCGATGCTCCACCGGCACGCCGTCCTGCTCGCGGAGGAGTTCGGCACCGCGGGGGCGCCGGACGAGGACCGCGCCTGCCGCGACATCCGCAAGCACGTCGCCTGGTACCTCAAGGGCTTCCCCGTGGGCTCCTCGCTGCGGCAGCGGCTCGCCCTCGTGCCGACGCTCGACGCGCTCGCCGAGGTCCTCTCCGAGCTCGACGCCGACGCGCCGTGGCCGGGAGACGACGCGGAGGGGCCGCGCGGGCGCACCGCGGCGACGAAGCGGGTCGCCCTGCCCGAGGGCTGGCTCGACTCGCGGGAGCTCACCGGCTCCGCCGCGCGGATGGTGGCGGACGCCGAGGCGTCCGTCTCGGGCGGGTGAGCGAGCGCCCCGCCGCCGGGGTCGTGCGGCGCGACGACGCCCGCGTGCCCGGGTACGGGCCGCACGACCGGGAGCGCCGGCTGGCCGAGGCGCCCAAGAGCGCGGCCCGGGGCGACTTCGCCCGCGACCGGGCCCGGGTGCTGCACTCCTCGGCGCTGCGGCGCCTCGGCGGCAAGACGCAGGTCGTCGGGCCGGGCACGGACGACTTCGCCCGCACCCGGCTGACGCACAGCCTCGAGGTGGCGCAGGTGGGCCGTGAGCTCGCCGCGTCGCTCGGCTGCGACCCCGACGTCGTCGACACGGCCTGCCTGGCGCACGACCTCGGCCATCCGCCGTTCGGGCACAACGGCGAGCGGGCCCTCGCCACCGCGGCCGCGGCGATCGGCGGCTTCGAGGGCAACGCGCAGACCCTGCGCCTGCTCACGCGGCTCGAGCCCAAGGTCGTCGACCCGGCCACCGGGCGCAGCGGCGGGCTCAACCTCACCCGGGCGAGCTTGGACGCCGTCACGAAGTACCCGTGGCACGCCGGGGAGGCCCCCGGCGGGCCCGACGCGGCCGGCAGCGGCAAGTACGGCGTCTACGCGGGCCCCGACGGCGACGACGAGGTCTTCGCCTGGCTGCGCCGGGACGCCCCCGGGCGCCGGCGGTGCCTCGAGGCGCAGGTCATGGACCTGGCCGACGACATCGCCTACAGCGTCCACGACGTCGAGGACGCCGTGGTCGCGGGGAGGCTCGACCTCGGCGTCGTGGCCGACCGCGGGCAGCGCGCCCGGGTGGCCGAGCTCGCCGCGCGCTGGCACGGCCTCGAGGCGGACGCCGTCGAGGAGGGCCTGCAGCGGCTCGCCGCCTCCCCGGAGTGGGTCGGCCGCACCGACCTCGGGCGCGCCTCCCTGGCCGCGCTGAAGGACATGACGAGCCAGCTCGTCGGCCGCTTCGTCGACGCCGCCCGGCGCGCCACGCAGGAGGCGCACGGCGAGCAGCCGCTCGTGCGGTACGGCGCGGACGTCGTCGTCCCGCCGGCGACGCAGGGGGAGATCGCCGCGCTCAAGGGCCTGGCGGCGCTCTTCGTCATGGAGGCGGGCGACCGCCAGCCCGAGTACGTGCGCCAGCGCGAGGTCGTCGCCGAGCTCGTCGAGGCCCTCTGCGCCCGGGGCCCCGAGGCCCTCGAGCCCGCCTACGCCGCCGACCTCGCGGCCGCGAGCGGCGACGACGCGCGGCTGCGGGTCGTCGTCGACCAGGTCGCCGCGCTCACCGACGCCGGCGCCCACGCCTGGCACGGCCGGCTCGTGCGCCAGGGGCGCTGAGACGGCGCGAGCCGGGCCTTCCGGCGCGCCCCGGCGAGGTCTAGCATCCGCCGCCACGAGGACCGGCGCGGACGTCGGTCCCCGGACCGACCTCCCCCACGCCGGGTCCGCTCCCGCCTGGCCTCGACGCGCGAGGACGCCGGCCACCACGCCGTCGCACCGCGAGCACCGTCGCCCGAGGAGGCACCAGTGAAGCTCCTGCCGCACCGCACGTCCCTGCTCGCCGCCGCGAGCGCCACCGCCCTCGTCGCGCTCACCGCAGCGGGCCCGGCCGCCCTCGCCGCCCCGCCGCCCGGGGGACGGTGCTTCGGCCCGTGGTTCGAGAGCACCCAGATCACCAACCCCCAGGACCCGGGCTTCTTCGCCCGCATCGACAAGAACGGCGACGGGGTCATCTGCCTCAAGGACTGGACGGGGCCCGACCCCGACCCGGACATCGGCTTCCTCGCCATCGACAACACGGGCCAGCACCAGGGCTGAGGAGCGACCGGGGCTGAGGACCCGGGGGCTGGGGGACGACCGGGGCTGGGGACGACCGGGGCTGGGGACGACCGCTCCGCCCGGCCGCGCCCGACCTAGACTCCGGGCGTGCCAGGCCTGATCCGCAGCGAGGACGTCGACGCCGTGCGCGAGCAGGTCCGCCTCGACGAGGTCGTCGGGGAGTACGTCACGCTCAAGCCCGCCGGCGCCGGTTCGCTCAAGGGCCTGTGCCCCTTCCACGACGAGCGCTCGCCGTCCTTCCACGTGCGCCCGGCCGTCGGGTTCTACAAGTGCTTCGGGTGCGGCGCGGGTGGCGACGTCTTCCGCTTCCTCCAGGAGGTCGACCACCTCACCTTCCCCGAGGCCGTCGAGCGCCTCGCCCAGCGGGCCGGCGTCCAGCTGCGCTACGAGGAGGGCTCCGGCGGCCCGCGGCGCCAGGACGTCGGCGCCCGTCAGCGGATGCTCGACGCCCACCGCGTCGCGGCCGAGTTCTTCGCCGAGCAGCTCGCCTCCCCGGGCGCGCGGGTGGCCCGGCGCTTCCTCGCCGAGCGGGGCTTCGACCGCGCCGCGGCCGAGCACTTCGGCGCCGGCTTCGCCCCCGAGGGCTGGGACGCGCTCACCAAGCACCTGCGCGGGCGCGGCTACCGCGACGACGAGCTCGCCACCGCCGGCCTCGTGAGCCGCGCCCAGTCCGGCGACCGCGTCTACGACCGCTTCCGCGGGCGCCTCGTCTGGCCGATCCGCGACGTCGCGGGGGCGACCATCGGCTTCGGCGCCCGCCGGCTCCTCGAGTCCGACCAGGGGCCCAAGTACCTCAACACCCCGCAGACCCCGCTCTACGACAAGTCGACCGTCCTCTACGGCCTCGACCTCGCCAAGCGGGAGATCGCCCGGCGCCGCCAGGTCGTCTTCGTCGAGGGCTACACCGACGTCATGGCGTGCCACCTCTCGGGCGTGCCGACGGCGGTGGCCACGTGCGGCACCGCCTTCGGGCCCGAGCACATCAAGGCGGTGCGGCGGCTGCTCGTTGACGACGACGCCTTCCGCGGCGAGGTCGTCTTCACCTTCGACGGCGACGAGGCCGGGCGGAAGGCGGCGCTGCGGGCCTTCGAGCAGGACCAGCGCTTCACGGCGTCGACGTTCGTCGCCGTGGAGGCGTCCGGCCTCGACCCGTGCGACCTGCGGCTCGAGCGCGGGCCCGAGGCCGTCACCGAGCTCGTCGCCACGCGCGTGCCGCTCTTCGAGTTCGCCCTGCGCTCGACCCTCGAGCGCTTCGACCTGGACTCGGTGGAGGGCCGCGTGCAGGCCTTGCGCGCTGCCGCGCCCCTCGTGGCGGGCATCAAGGACCCGGCCCTGCGCCCGGAGTACGCGCGCCAGCTCTCCGGCTGGCTCGGCATGGACGTCGACGACGTCCGGCGCTCCGTGGCCGCCGCCGGCCGCTCGGGCTCCCCGGGCGGCCGGGCCGGCGAGCGGGGCGGTCGTCCCGGGCCCTCCCGCGACGGGGGAGCCGGCGGACGGCGCGAGCAGGGCGGGGACGGCGCCCCGCGGGAGGGGCGCGGTCGCCGCGACGGCGGCGCGCCCTCCGACGCGGACGCGCACCGCGAGGGGGCGCCGTCGGAGGTCCGCCCGCCGACGCCCGACCCGCGCGACCCCGTCGTCCGGCTCGAGCGCGAGCTGCTGCAGGCCGTGCTCCAGGCGCCGGCCGAGGTGGACGGCGCCCGCTTCGACGCGCTCGCCGACGACGCCTTCGCCGTCCCGGCCCATCGCGCCGTGCACGAGGTGCTGCGGGCGCTGGGGGGCGTCGTCGCCGCGGGGGACGGCAGCGGCTGGACCACGCGCGTGCGCGAGAGCGCGGGGGACTCCCTGCGGCCCTACGTCGAGGAGCTCGCCGTCGCCCCGATGATGGTGCGCCCGGGGGAGGGCGTCGCCCGCCTGGCGACGGCGGCGCTGCGCGAGCTCGAGCTGCGGGGCCTGCTGCGGGCGTCGGCGGAGGTCACGGGCCGGGCGCAGCGCGCCGAGGCGGCGGGCGAGGCGCAGCGGGCGGGCGAGCTGTGGGCCCGGGCGGCGGCGCTCACGGCGGACCTCCAGCGGCTGCGCGCCGAGAGCGCCTGACGCCCCCCGAGCCCTCCGGCCCACCGCCCGCGGCGGTGTGGTGGGCGGGGCGTCGGCGTGAGCGACCGGCTCGTCCTGCTAATCTCGTCGCGCTCGGTCGCCGATGGTGGTCGTGCACGGTCCCGCGTAGCTCAACGGCAGAGCATTCGACTGTTAATCGAACGGTTGCTGGTTCGAATCCAGCCGCGGGAGCCTCGCGGTCGGCCCTCCGCAGCGTCGCGGGCGGGCGCCGCCCAGGACGCAGGGGAGCCCAGCCCTCATGATCTCGGTCCCCCGTCGTCCCGGCCCCGTGACCTCCCTCCCGTGAGCGTCGCCTCGTGAGCGCTCCTGGGCGCGTCTCCGTGGTCGTCGCCGGCGCCCGGACGCCGATGGGTCGCCTGCAGGGAGCCCTGTCGTCGCTGCGCGCCGTCGACCTCGGCGCGGCCGCGATCCGTGCGGCCCTCGAGCGGGCCGGCGTCGCGGCGGACGAGGTCGACCAGGTGCTCATGGGGCAGGTCCTCCAGGCCGGCCAGGGGCAGAACCCGGCGCGGCAGGCGGCCGCGGCCGCCGGCGTGCCGATGTCCGTGCCGGCGCTCACGGTCAACGCCGTCTGCCTGTCGGGGCTGCGCGCCGTCGCCCTGGCCGACCAGCTCGTCCGGGCGGGGGAGGCGGACGTCGTCGTCGCCGGGGGCATGGAGTCGATGAGCGGCGCGCCGCACCTGCTCCCCGGCGCGCGCGGCGGCTACCGCTTCGGCGACGCCGTCGTGCAGGACGCGACCTCGCACGACGGCCTCTGGGACGCCTTCACCGACGTCTCCATGGGCGCCCTCACGGAGGTCGAGGAGGCGGCCCGCGCCGCGGACGCGCGGGGGGCCTCGACGCGCGCGGAGCAGGACGCCTTCGCCGCCCGCAGCCACCGCCTCGCCGCGGCCGCGACGGCCGACGGCCGGGCCGCCGAGGAGATCACCCCGGTCCTCGTGCCCCGGCGCCGCGGCGAGCCGGTCGAGGTGGTGGCCGACGAGGGCGTGCGGCCGGGCACGACGCCGGAGGCCCTCGCCGCGCTGCCGCCGGCTTTCCGGCCCGACGGCACCATCACCGCCGGGTCGGCGTCGCAGGTGTCCGACGGCGCGGCCGCGCTCGTCGTCATGCGCAAGGAGCGCGCGGAGGCCGCCGGCCTGCCCTGGCTCGCCGAGGTCGGCGCCCACGGCCTCGTGGCGGGGCCCGACTCGACCCTGCAGAGCCAGCCTGCGCGCGCCGTCGAGCGTGCTTGCGTCCGAGCCGGTCTCGCGCCGGGCGACCTCGACGTCCTCGAGATCAACGAGGCCTTCGCCGCCGTCGTCCTCGCCTCCGTGCGCGAGCTCGGCGTCGACCTCGACCGCGTCAACCCGCGCGGCGGCGCCATCGCCCTCGGCCACCCGATCGGGGCCTCGGGGGCCCGCCTGGCCCTCACCCTCGCGCTCGACCTGCGGGCGCGGGGCGGCGGGACGGGCGTCGCCGCGCTGTGCGGCGGGGGAGGGCAGGGCGAGGCCCTGCTGCTCCACGGCCCGACCCGCTGACGGCCCGACCCGCTGACGGCCCGACCCGCTGACGGCCCGACCCGCTGACGGCCCGACCCGCCGACGCCCCGACCCGCCGACGCCGCGGGTGGCTGCACGAGGGCGGCGTCTACCCCGTCCTCGTGCTGCCACCTCCGCGCGCGTCCGGGCTGCGCCGCGGGTGCGGCGGCCGCTGGGTAGGGTCGGCGCACCCGGGGCAGTAGCTCAGCCGGTCAGAGCAGCGGACTCATAATCCGCCGGTCGTGGGTTCGAGCCCCACCTGCCCTACCCGGCCGTGCGACGTCGGCCTGGACCGTGACGTCAGCCTCCCGCGGTCAGCCCCGCTCCATCATCCCTGGGCGCGCCCGCCGGGCAGGTCCTCGCGGTCGTTGTCGTAGTCGGCGCGGTCGTGGCGGGCGGTCGAGTCGCTGCTCGCCCCGCTCGGGTCCGGGTCCTGCTCGGCCGCGTTGACCGGGACGGTGGGGATGGCGGGACCGCGGCGGCGCTCGGGCGCCGCCCCGTCGGTCTCGTCGGTGCCTCGCCCGCCGGCGGTCTCGTCGTCGCTCATCGCGCCAGCATGGTCGTCGTCAGCCGGCGGGGCGAGCGGTGCCGCCGCCGTCGACCGCTCCGGCAGGGCGCGTGCGCCATGCTGGCGGCGTGACGGACGCGGCGGCAGTGGTCCTGGTCGTCGACGCCGCCAACGTCGTCGGCGCCCGGCCCGACGGGTGGTGGCGCGACCGCGCCGGCGCGGCCGAGCGCCTCCTGGCCCAGCTGGCGGGCCTCCCCGGCGCGGTGGTCCCGTCGCCGGACGGTGCGGTCCGCGTCGTGGCCGTGGCCGTCGTCCTCGAGGGGCGCGCCCGGTCCGCAGCGCTGCCGGCCGCCGCGACGTCGCCCGCCGGGGGCCTGCAGGTGCTCCTCGCCGACGGCAGCGGCGACGACGCCGTCGTCGTGCTGGAGGGCGAGCTGGCCCGGGCCGTGGCGCCGCAGGAGGCGGAGGTCGTCGTCGTCACCGCCGACCGGGGGCTGCGGGCGCGGCTCACGTCGCGGTGCTGGGGACCGGGCTGGCTGCGCGACCTCCTCGACGCCCGCGCGACGACGGCGCGAGGGGTCGAGGTGCGGGTGGAGGAGTAGTGCGCCGGGCCGGGAGCGCCTCTCGGCGCGTGGCCGCTCGTAGCGGCTTCATGTGGAGCCCGGGGCTACCGCGGCCCGGCGCGCGTCCACTGTAACCACGCCCGGCGGCGTGCGTCGCGCTCGGTGCACCGTCCCCCGGACGGCCCAGTACGGCCCAGCGGGCCGTCGGTCCGCGAGCACGGCGGACGGCGCAGCTGACGCGGCGCCGTGGTCAGCGGCGCGCCGTCACAGCAGGGAGCCGGAGCGCCAGCGCCCGGCGCACGCCTCGAGGTGCTCGGCCGTGCGCACGAGCCGGCCCGCCGACGTCGTCAGCGCGTCGTCGGCGGCCTCGTCGCCGCGCGCCTCGTCGTCCGCGAGGTCGGCGCGGCCCACCGCGACGACGCGGGCGAAGGCGGCCGCGCGCTCGAGGGTGCCGGCGAAGTCGCCCGTCGCGACGCCGGCCAGGACGGCGTCCACCTGGGTGCGCACCTCGTCCGGCCCGGGCGGGTCGGCCACCCCCGCGACCGCCTCGAGGACGGGCGCGCGGCGCCGTCCCTCGTCGAACTGCCGCGAGGCCTCCGAGGGCGCCCCGTGGACCCACTGCCGCAGGACGTACAGCCGCCACAGCGCCCCGGGCAGCGACTCGGGCGCCGCGTCCGCCCACAGCTGCGCGAGCAGCTCGAGGCCGTGCTCGTCCGCCAGGCCGACGAGACGTGCGGCGACCTCGGCGTCGCCGGAGCTCTGCGCCCCCTCGACGAGGAGGCGCGCCGTCGCGTGGGCGGCCGCCTCCCGCCCGGCGGCGTCGCCGGGCGCCTCCAGGCTGTCCATCGCCCGCGGCCCGAGGAAGGTCGGGCGGCGCGGCTGCTCACGGGGGCTCACGCGCCCATCGTGCGCCCGTCCGCCGCTCGCGTCGCCCGGGCGCACCGGGGCGAGTCGTCGCCGCTTCGCCCTCGGCGAGGGCGTCTCAGGGGCGAGTTATCGCCTGCTCGCCCGTGGAGGGGTGGCGGGGAGGGCGAGTCGTCGCCCGCTCGCCCGGGAGGGTCGGTGTTGCGCGGACGTGCTGGCGGCGCGCGCGACGGTCTGGCAGCATGCGCGCGACGGCGCTGCGCCGTCACGGCACGAGCACGCGAGCCACCTGGCCGGTCGGTCGAGGACGTTGGGGAAGACGCACCTCGCTCCACCGACACAGGAGGGTCTGACATGCCCGGAGCACTGACGCGCGGAGTCCTCTTCGTGCACTCCTCGCCCCGCGCGCTGCTGCCCCACGTCGAGTGGGCGGCGAGCGGGGTCCTCGGCGTGTCCGCGACCCTGGACTGGATCGAGCAGCCGGTCGCCCCCGGCGCCTACCGCACCGAGCTCTCGTGGCAGGCCGAGCAGGGAACGGGCGCCCGCCTGGCGTCGGCGCTGCGCGGCTGGGCGCACCTGCGCTACGAGGTCACCGAGGAGCCGAGCCCCGGCGTCGACGGCGGCCGCTGGAGCCACACGCCCGAGCTCGGCATCTTCCACGCCGTCACCGACGTCCACGGCAACGTCCTCGTCCCCGAGGACCGTGTCCGCGCAGCGCTCGAGGCGGCCGTCGACTCCGCCGCCGACGTGCGCGCCGAGCTCGACCTGGCCCTCGGGACCGCGTGGGACGACGAGCTCGAGCCCTTCCGCTACGCCGGGGACGGTGCGCCCGTCCGCTGGCTGCACCGCGTCGGCTGACGACGACGAAGGGGCGCCCCGCGGGGCGCCCCTTCGTCGTGCGGCCGGGTCAGAGCGGGATGTTGCCGTGCCGCCCGCGCCGCTGCGGCGCGGCGGCGATGGCGCCCGCGAGGGCCGTGCGGGTGGCCACCGGCTCGACGACCTCGTCGACGACGCCGATCTCGACCGCGCGCGCGAGACCGCCCGACAGCTGCTCGTGCTCGGCGGCCAGCTCGGCCTCGACCTCCGCCTTCGCGTCGGCGGGCACCTCGGCGAGCCGGCGGCGGTGCAGGATCCGCACGGCGGCGACGGCGCCCATGACGGCGACCTCCGACGTCGGCCACGCGAAGACCCGTGTCGCGCCGAGCGACTTGGAGTTCATGGCGATGTAGGCCCCGCCGTAGGTCTTGCGCGTCACGAGGGTCACGCGCGGCACGACGGACTCGGCGAAGGCGTGCAGCAGCTTGGCGCCGCGGCGCACGACGCCGTCCCACTCCTGGCCGACGCCGGGCAGGTACCCCGGCACGTCGACGACGACGACGAGGGGCACGCCGAGGGAGTCGCAGAGCCGCACGAAGCGCGCCGCCTTCTCCGCCGAGGACGAGTCGAGGCAGCCGCCGAGGCGCAGCGGGTTGTTGGCGACGACGCCGACCGTCCGCCCGCCCATGCGCCCCAGCGTCGTCACGACGTTGGGGGCCCAGCGCGGGTGCAGCTCGAGGGAGCCGTCGTCCTCGCCGTGCCCGGCGGGGGAGTCGAGGAGGTCGTCGACGAGCGGGTGGACGTCGTAGGCGCGCTTGACGTTGTCCGGCAGGTGCGCCGACAGGTCGCGCTCGACGACCGAGGCGACGTCCATCGAGCCCTGGGCGCCGAGCAGGTGCACCAGCTTTCGCGCCTGCGCGTAGGCGCCGTGCTGGGACTCGGCGACGACGTGCACGACGCCCGAGCGGCGACCGTGGGGCTCCGGTCCGCCGAGACGGGCGGCGTCGACGTCCTCGCCGGTGACGGAGCGCACGACGTCGGGGCCGGTGACGAAGACGCGGCCCTCGGGCGCCAGCACGACGACGTCGGTGAGCGCGGGGCCGTAGGCGGCGCCGCCGGCGGCCGGCCCCACGACCACGGAGATCTGCGGCACGACGCCGGAGGCGCGGGTCATGACGGCGAAGACGGCGCCGAAGGCGTCGAGCGACACGACGCCCTCCCGCAGCCGGGCGCCGCCGGAGTGCCAGACGCCGACGACCGGCACGCCGTCGGCGAGCGCCCGCTCGTAGGCGGCGAGGATGACGCGGCTGCCGGCGGAGCCCATGGCCCCGCCCTGCACCCGGGCGTCGCAGGCGAAGGCGACGGCGGGGGCGCCGTCGACCGTGCCCGTGGCGGCGAGCATGCCCGAGTCGTCGGCGGGCGTGATGGCCTCGGCGCTGCCCTCGTCGAAGAGGAGCCGCAGCCGGTGCAGCGGGTCCTTCGGGTCGACCTCGGCGGCGGCCGACGCCTCGGGCGCCGCGACGGCGCTCACGCCGCACCGCCGCGGGGGCCGGTGAGCGCGAGGGCGGCGTTGTGGCCGCCGAAGCCGAAGGCGTTGTTGAGCGCGACGGCGTCGGGGCCGCTCGGGATCTTCCGCGGCTCGTCGAGGACGACGTCGAGGTCGATCTGCGGGTCGAGCTCGGTGACGTTGATCGTCGGCGGGGCGAGGCCGTCCTCGAGCGCCTTGAGGCAGAAGATCGCCTCGAGGGACCCGGCGCCGCCGAGGAGGTGGCCGGTCATCGACTTCGTGGCCGACACGGCCACGGCGTCGGTGGCGCCGCCGAGGGCGGCGCGCAGGGCGACGGCCTCGGCGACGTCGCCGACCGGGGTCGACGTCGCGTGCGCGTTGACGTGGACGACGGCGCTCGGCTGCGCGCCCGCCTGCTGGAGGGCGAGGCGCATGGCGCGCGTGGCGCCGAGGCCCTCGGGGTCCGGGGCGGCGATGTGGTGGGCGTCGGAGGTGATCCCCGCGCCGGCCACCGTCCCCAGCACGCGGGCGCCGCGGGCGGCCGCGTGCGCCTCGGACTCGAGGACGACGACCCCGGCGCCCTCGGCGAGGACGAAGCCGTCGCGCGTGACGTCGTAGGGGCGCGAGGCGGTCTCGGGCGTGTCGTTGCGCAGGGACAGCGCGTGCATGGACGCGAACGCGGCGATGGGCAGCGCGAGGATCGCGGCCTCGGTGCCGCCCGCGATGACGACGTCCGCGCGGCCCGTGCGGATCATCTCGGCGGCGTAGGCGATGGCCTCCGCGCCGGAGGCGCACGCCGAGGCGGGGCTGTGGGCGCCCGCCTGCGCGCCGAACTCGATGGCGAGGGCGCCGGCGGCGCCGTTGGGCATGAGCATCGGCACGGTGAGGGGCAGCACGCGCCGGGGGCCGCGCTCGCGCAGGACGTCGTAGGCACCGATGAGCGTCGTCACGCCGCCGATGCCCGTGGCGACGACGACGCCGAGGCGCTCGCCCTCCACCTCGGGCGCGCCCGCCTGCGCCCAGGCCTCGCGGCCGGCGATGAGGGCGTACTGCGCCGAGGGGTCGAGGCGCTTGGACTCGTGCCGCGGGAGGACGTCGGTCGCCGGGACGGCGAGGGTGCCGCCGAAGGTCACCGGCAGGCCGAGCTCCTCGACGAAGGGCATGGTCAGCGGGCGGGCGCCGGAGCGGCCGGCGAGGGCCGCCTCCCAGGTGCTCGGCACGTCACCGCCGAGCGGGGTGGTGGCGCCCATCCCCGTCACGACGACGGCGCCGCTGGTGCCCGCGGCTGCGCTGCGGGGCGTCTGCTCGGACATGGGACGTCCTCCTGGTCCGGTGACCCGGGTCGTGGGTGGGGGAGGTGCGGGGGCGAGCGGGCCGGGCGGCGGTGCGCCGGCGTGCTCGGGGCGCGCCGTGGCGCCGGTGCTCACCGCACCGCCCCGGGCGGTGCCGGGGCGGTGCGGTGCGGAGGGCGTCTCAGCCCTGGGCCTGCTGGATGTAGGCGACGACGTCGCGCACCGTGCGCAGGTTCTTGCTGTCCTCGTCGGGGATCGTCACGCCGAACTTCTCCTCGGCGTGCACGACGATCGAGGTCATCGACAGCGAGTCGATGTCGAGGTCGTCCGTGAAGGACTTGTCCATCTCGACCGACTCCTTGGGCAGGCCGGTCTCCTCGTTCACGAGCTCGGCGATGCCGTCGAGGATCTCGTTCTCGCTCTGGGCCATGGGTGCGTGCTCCTCGTCTCTGGCGCGCCGGGTGCGCGCCGTCGGGGTCGTGCTGGTCTGCGTGGTGCTGGTCTGCGTGGTGCTGGTCTGCGTGGTGCGGTGGTGCGACCCGCCGGGGCGGGGGGACGGGTGGCCGCTAGGGCAGGACGACGACCTGGGCGGCGTAGGACAGCCCGGCGCCGAAGCCGATGAGCAGCGCGAGGCCGCCGGAGGGCGCCTGGCCCTCGGCGAGCATCCGGTGCATCGCGAGGGGCACCGAGGCCGCCGAGGTGTTGCCGGTGGTGCGGATGTCACGGGCGATCGCCACGTGCTCCGGCAGCCCGACCTGGCTGGCCAGCTTGTCGATGATCCGCATGTTGGCCTGGTGGGGGATGAAGGCGGCGAGGTCGCCGGCGGTGATCCCGGCCGCGTCGATGGCCTGCTGCGCCAGGGGCGCCATGGCGAAGACCGCCCAGCGGAAGACCTTCTGGCCCTCCTGCTGCAGCGCCGGCCACGCCACGGCCTCCGCGACGGCGTCGCGGTGCTCCAGCCACGAGGTGCGGTTGCGGATGACGTCCCACTGCGAGCCGTCGGAGCCCCACACCGTCGGGCCGATGCCGGGCGTGTCCGACGGGCCGACGACGACGGCGCCCGCGCCGTCGGCGAAGAGGAACGCCGTCGAGCGGTCGCTGAGGTCGGTGAAGTCGGACAGCTTGTCGACGCCGACGACGAGCACGTGCTCCGACGTGCCCCCGCGCACGAGGTCGGCGGCCTGCGCGACGGCGTGGCAGAAGGCGGCGCAGCCGGCCGAGACGTCCCACGCCGCAGCGGGTGTCGCGCCGAGCCGGTCCGCGACCTGCGTCGCCGCGGCGGGGGTCTGGTAGGGGTGCGACACCGTGGCGACGATGACGGCGCCGACCCGCGAGGGCTCGACGCCGGCCGCGGCCAGCGCCTCGGCGCCCGCGTGCACGGCCATGTCGACGACGGAGGTGCCCGCGTCGGCCCACCCGCGCGCCTCGATGCCGGTGCGCTGGCGGATCCACTCGTCGGTCGAGTCGATGTGCTGGCACACCTCCTCGTTGGTGACGACGCGCTCGGGCCGCCAGGCGCCGACGCCCATGATCCGGGCGTGCTCGGGCCCGCGGCGCGTGCGCAGCACCGGCGCCGTCGTCGGGGCGCTCACGCGGCGCCGCCGGCGGGGTGCAGGCGCACGAGCGGCTGGCCGGGGGAGACCGGGTCGCCGTCCTCGACGAGCCACTCGACGACGCTGCCGCCGTGCGGCGCGCTGGCGTCGACCCCGTCGCGCAGGCCCTCCACGCGGGCGACGACGGCGCCGGCCTCGACGCGGGCGCCCTCCTCGCGGGGGCCCTGCACCCGGACGACGCCCTTGGCCGGGGCGACGACGAGCCGCCACGTGGGCGTCGTCGTCACCGTGCTGCGCTCGCCGTGGCGGGCGACGAACTCGCGGGCGGCGTCGAGCTGGTCGGGCGTCTTCAGCGCGAAGGTCTCGACGCCGGGCAGCGCGCGCTTGGCGAGGTTCGCCAGCGTGCCCGCGGGCGGGACCTCGAGGACGCCGGTGACGCCGAGGTCGGCGAAGGTCTCCATGCACCGGTCCCAGCGCACGGGCCGCGCGACCTGCGCGACGAGGCGGGAGAGGACCTCGCGCCCGTCGTGGACGACGGTCCCGTCGGCGTTGGAGGCCAGGAGCACCCGCGGGTCGTGCGTGGTGATGGCGCGGGCGAGGCGCTCGAGCACCGGCACCGCGGGCGCCATGTGCTCGGTGTGGAAGGCGCCGGCGACCTGCAGGGGGATGACGCGGGCGCGGGCCGGCGCGTCCCCGCGCAGGGCCTCGAGCTGCTCGTGCGTGCCGGCGGCCACGACCTGGCCGGCGCCGTTGGCGTTGGCGGCGACGAGCCCGTGGCGCGCGAGCGCCGCGGCGACCTCGTCGGGGTCGCCGCCGACGACCGCGCTCATGCCCGTGGGGGCCTGCGCGCTGGCGTCGGCCATGGCCCGGCCGCGCTCGCGCACGAGCACCATGGCCTGCTCGGCCGACAGGACGCCGGACGCGGCGGCTGCCGTGATCTCTCCGACGCTGTGGCCGGCCCCGGCGCCGACGACGGTGAAGGCGTCGGCCGGCTGGGGGAAGAGGGCCAGCAGCGAGACGAGCCCGCTGGCGACGATGAGGGGCTGCGCGACGGCCGTGTCGCGGATGGTCTCCGCGTCGGACGTGGTGCCGTGGGCTTCGAGGTCGAGGCCGGCGACGACGGAGAGCCAGTGCAGCCGGTCGGCGAAGCCGGGGACCTCCAGCCACGGGGTGAGGAAGCCGGGCGTCTGGGACCCCTGGCCGGGGCACGCGATGACGAGCACGCGACGACTCTGGTGCGCGAGCGGGCGGCCGGGCGGTGCGGACGCCGACAGCGCCCGCGCGACGACTTTGGAGCATTCCTACAACGGGCGGTGGCGGGCGGGTGGACGGGGCGTGACGGTGCGTCGACCAGCGGCTCCGCGGCGTGACGGCGTGGGGCGGAGGGGGCGGGTGGGGCGCCGGTGACGTCGTCGTCCGTCGTCGGCGCCCGGGGTCAGCTCGTGGCGTCGTCCCGCGTCGTCGGGCCCTCGGCGGCGTCCGCGCCGCCGGCGGTCGGCCGAGGGGCCGCCGGGCCGTCGGCGAGGGCGCCGACGACGAGCGCCACCTGCAGCACGAGCGCGTCGCGCGGGGAGGTGGCGTCCCACCCCGTCGCGTCCGCGGCCTTGCGCAGGCGGTACCGGACGGTGTTGGGGTGGACGAAGAGCAGCCGGGCCGTGGCCTCCAGGGAGCGCCCCTGCTCGAGGTAGGTGGTCACGGTCTGTGCCAGCGCACCGCCGGCCGCCACGAGGGGGCGGTACACGACGTCGAGCAGCGCCCGGCGGGCGCGCACGTCGCCGGAGAGCACGCGCTCGGGCCACAGCTCGTCGGCGAGCACGGGGCGGGGCGCCGACGGCCAGGCGCGGGCCGAGGCCAGGCCCGACAGGGCGGCGCGGGTCGAGGCGCCCGCCGCGGCCAGGTCGGGCACCGCCGGGCCGACGACGACGGGTCCGGGCCCGAAGAGGCGCGCGAGGGCGGTGGTCGCCGCCCGCAGGTCGACGCGCCCGGCGGCGGTGCTCCGACCGGCCGCGGAGCCGTCCTCGGAGGCGCCCCGGTCCGCGCCCCGGTCCGGGCCCCGGCGCGGGCGGGAGGACAGGCCGAGGAGGACGACGAGCCGCTCGCCCTGCAGGCCCACGAGGGCGTCGTCGGCGGACGCGCGGGCCGCCCGCCGGAGCCGGGCGATGACGTCCTCCGGCGACCCGGCCGGCGCCGAGCCGACGACGACCGTGACGACGGCGGGGCGCCCCCACCCGAGCGCCGACAGCCGGGACCGGACGCCGTCGTCGACGTCGCCGCGCACGACGGCGTCGACGACGAGCGCCTCGAGGCGGGCGTCCCAGGCGCCCCGGGCCTCGGCGGCTCCGGCGTAGAGCCGCGCGGCCGCGAAGGCCACCTCGCGCGAGTAGCGCAGCACCGCCTCGCGCAGGTGCTGCTCGCGCCCGGGGGCGGCGACCTCGTCCACGTGGTCCTCGACGACGTCCACGGCGGCCCGCACGAGCTCGAGGGTCTGCGCCAGCGTGACGGCGCGGGTCAGCTCGCGCGGGGCGCTGCCGAAGACGTCCGCGGTGACGGCGAGCGGCGCCTCGGGGTCGGAGTACCAGGCGGTGAAGGCGCCGATCCCCGCCTGCGCCACGAGCCCGACCCAGGAGCGGTCCTCGGCCGACATCGAGCCGTACCAGGGCAGCGCCTCGTCGAGGTGGCGCAGGGCCGCCGTCGACAGGAGCCCGGTGGCCGCGCGCAGGCGGGCGACGTCGTCGGCCGAGGGCTCGGCGCGCCGCGCGCGGCGGCGCTCGGGCGCTCCCTCGGTCACGGCCGCCGATCGTACGAGGCCCCGCGGAGGCCGCAGGAGGGCGCGGCGGCGTGCCGCGGGAGCGGCTGAGGGCTAGGGTCGAAGGCGTCCGGAGGTCCGGCGCACAGCTCGACGCGCGGTCCGCCACACCGACGGAAGGACCGCATGAGCCTGCTCGACAAGCTCCGCCGCCGTGTCGCGGGCAGCACCCCGTCGCGCCTCACGCCGGCGAGCAAGCGCGCCGACCCCACGGCCAAGCGGTCCGGTGGCCACGGGCACTCGGACGACCGTCGCGAGGACGCGCTGCGCGCGCGCCTGCACGACGACCCGAACGACGAGAGCGCCTTCACCGAGCTCGCGGGCATCGTCCGGCGGCGCGCGGCCGAGGGGCACACCGAGGACGACCCGCGCCGCGCCGAGGACGACGCCGTCTGGGCGCTCGCCGAGGAGATGGCCGGCAGCAGCCGCGCCTGGTACCCGCTGCTCGAGCTGGGCCGCCTCTCGATCCACGACGACCGCGAGGGCGCGATGCGTCGGCTGTCGACGGCGGCCGAGCGCGACCCGTCCGGCGGCGCCCTCGCCAGCGCGCTGGCCATCCTGCGCGAGGAGGGCCTGCCGGGCGACGCCCTGGGCCTCGGTGTGGGGCACTGGCGCCCCCGCGAGCACCGCATCGACGCCGGCAGCCAGCTCGTCCACGCGGCCGTCGAGGCCGGGCGCGTGGGGGAGGCGCGGCGGCACCTCGAGGCGCTGTCGGCGCACCCCGACTCCGCCCGCGTCGAGGTCGTCCGCGCCGAGCTCGAGCGCGTCATCGCCGGCGCCGAGGACCAGCGCCCCCACTGATGCCGTAGCGTCCGGCACGCACGAGAGGCCGCCACCCCACGGGGTGGCGGCCTCTCGTGCGTCAGGGCCGCCGTCGGCAGGTCGTCACCGCGTCCGCCCTCGACCGGGACCGGCAGGCCGTCGCGGGTCCCGGTTCCGCGCCGCACCCGTCGTCCGGGCCGGACGGCGACGGTCCCGACGACGACGGGCCCGCCACCCGGGGAGGGTGGCGGGCCCGTCGTCGGCGGTCAGCGGGTCAGGCGTCGCCGCCCGCGGTGCCGGAGGTCCCGGCGCTGGCGTCGTCGAGCTTCCACGCCCGGTAGGCCTTCGCCGGGGCGTCCTTCGGCACCTCGCCCTGCGCGGCCAGCCGCACGAGCGCCTGGTAGGCCATCGACGGCCCGTCGATGCGGAAGTGGCGACGGGTCGCCGCCCGGGTGTCCGACAGGCCGAAGCCGTCGGCGCCCAGGACGGTGTAGTCGGCGGGGACCCAGGGGCGGACCTGCTCCTGCACCGAGCGCATGTAGTCGCTCACCGCGACCACGGGCCCGCGCCGCCCGGCGAGCTTCTGGGTGACGAAGGGGGTGGGGGCCTCCTCGTCCGTCCCGGGCCGCTCGAACGCCCAGGCGTCGCAGGCCAGCCCGTCGCGGCGCAGCTCGCCCCACGACGTCACCGACCACACGTCGGCGTCGACCCCGAAGTCGGAGCCCAGCAGCTCCTGCGCCTCGAGGGCCCACGGCACCCCGACGCCCGACGCGAGCAGCTGCACGCGCGGCCGGTCGCCCTCGTGCCCGGGGGACACGAGGTGCATGCCGCGGACGATCCCCTCGGCGTCGACGTCCTCGGGCTCGGCCGGCTGCACCATCGGCTCGTTGTAGACGGTGATGTAGTACATGACGTTCGGGTCGACGTCGTGCCCCGCGGCGTCCGTCCCCTTCGGCCCCTCGCCGTACATCCGCTCGAGGCCGGCCCGGACGATGTGGCCGATCTCGTAGCCGTAGGCGGGGTCGTAGGAGACGACGGCCGGGTTGGTGGACGCCAGCAGCGGCGAGTGGCCGTCCGCGTGCTGCAGCCCCTCGCCGGTGAGCGTCGTCCGGCCCGCCGTCGCGCCGAGGAGGAAGCCGCGCGCCATCTGGTCGCCCGCGGCCCACAGGCTGTCGCCCGTGCGCTGGAAGCCGAACATCGAGTAGAAGACGTAGACCGGGACGAGGGCCTCGCCGTGCGTGGCGTAGGCGGTCCCGGCGGCCGTGAAGGCGCCGACGGAACCGGCCTCGTTGATGCCCGCGTGGACGATCTGCCCGGACTCGGACTCCTTGTACGCGAGCATGAGCTCGCGGTCCACGGACTGGTACTTCTGCCCGTTCGGGTTGTAGATCTTCGCCGTCGGGAAGAACGAGTCCATGCCGAAGGTGCGGGCCTCGTCCGGGATGATCGGCACGACGCGCCGGCCGAGCTCCTTGTCCCGCATGAGGTCCTTGAGCAGGCGGACGAAAGCCATCGTCGTGGCGATCGTCTGCTTGCCCGAGCCCCGCTTGACCACCTTGTAGGCGTCGTCGCCGGGCAGCTCGAGCTTCGTGTGCGGCGTCGTCCGCCGCGCCGGGAGCGGCCCGCCGAGCTTCTGGCGCCGCTCGCGCAGGTACTGGATCTCCTCGGCGTCCTCGCCCGGGTGGTAGTACGGCGGGCGGTAGAGGTCCTCCTCCAGCGCCTTGTCGGAGATGGGGATGCGCAGGCTGTCGCGGAAGAGCTTCAGGTCCTCCATCGTCAGCTTCTTCATCTGGTGGGTCGCGTTGCGGCCCTCGAAGTGTGAGCCGAGGCCGTAGCCCTTGACCGTCTTGGCGAGGATGACCGTCGGCTGGCCGGTGTGCTCGGTGGCCGCCTTGTAGGCCGCGTACACCTTGCGGTAGTCGTGCCCGCCGCGCTTGAGGCCCCACAGCTGGTCGTCGCTGTAGTCCTCGACGAGCTTGCGGGTGCGCGGGTCCTGGCCGAAGAAGTGCTCGCGGACGTAGGCGCCCGACTCGGCCTTGAAGGTCTGGTAGTCCCCGTCGAGCGTCTGGTTCATGACGTTGACGAGGGCGCCGTCGCGGTCGGCCGCCAGGAGCGGGTCCCACTCGCGGCCCCACAGCACCTTGATGACGTTCCAGCCGGCGCCGCGGAAGAAGGACTCGAGCTCCTGGACGATCTTGCCGTTGCCGCGCACCGGCCCGTCGAGGCGCTGGAGGTTGCAGTTGACGACGAAGGTGAGGTTGTCGAGGCCCTCGTTGGCGGCGACCTGCAGCAGGCCGCGGCTCTCGGGCTCGTCCATCTCGCCGTCGCCGAGGAAGGCCCACACGTGGCTCGAGGAGACGTCCTTGATGCCGCGCGCGGTGAGGTACTTGTTCGACTGCGCCTGGTAGATGGCGTTCATCGGCCCGAGCCCCATGGACACCGTCGGGAACTCCCAGAAGTCCTTCATGAGCCGCGGGTGCGGGTAGCTCGGCAGGCCGCGGCCCTTCGCCGTCAGCTCCTGCCGGAAGCCGTCCATGTCGGTCTCGGACAGGCGGCCCTCGAGGAAGGCGCGGGCGTAGACGCCGGGGGAGGCGTGGCCCTGGATGTAGACCTGGTCGGGCGTCCCGCCGTCGTGGCCCTTGAAGAAGTGGTTGAAGCCGACCTCGTACAGCGTGGCCGAGGAGGCGTAGCTGGAGATGTGCCCGCCGACGGAGATCTCGGGGCGCTGCGCGCGGTGCACCTGGATGGCGGCGTTCCACCGCAGCCAGGCGCGGTAGCGGCGCTCGACCTCCTCGTCACCCGGGAACCACGGCTCCTGCTCGGGCCCGATGGTGTTGACGTAGTCGCTCGTCACGGGCGTCGGCACCCCGACGCCGCGCTCGCGCGCGCGCTGCAGCATCGACAGCATGAGGTAGCGGGCCCGCGTGCGACCCCGCTCGTCCACCGCCCCGTCGAGGGAGTCCAGCCACTCCTGGGTCTCCTCCGGGTCGATGTCCGGCACCTGGGAGGGCATGCCGCTCCGGGTGGGACCGGCGTCGTCGCGTCCTGCCACTGAAGCATCTCCGTCTCGTCCGCCGGCGCTCGCGGCACCAGCACGTCGACCGCGGCCCGCTCGGCCGCACACCGCGGTGCTGGGGTCGCCCGCGGCGGCTCCATCCTCGCGCGCCGCGGGCGGCCGCGTCACATCAGGTGCGCACCGGGACGTCGCGGCGCGGGGGCGGCGGTCGACCGGGCGTGCGCACGGGGCCCTGCTGCGCTGTCATCGACGGGTGGAGACGACGACGCTGGCGGTGCGGACGGGCGGCGACGAGCGCGTGGTGGACCTCACCGCGCGGGTCGAGGAGGCCCTCGACGACTGGGGCGCGGCGGAGGGCCTGCTGTCGGTCTTCGTGCCGCACGCGACCGCCGGCGTCGCGGTGCTCGAGACGGGCGCGGGGTCCGACGAGGACCTGCTGCGGGCCCTGCGCGACGTCCTGCCGGCGGCCGGCCCGCAGGGGGAGGGGTGGCGCCACGCGCACGGCTCGCCCGGCCACGGGCGCGACCACGTGCTGCCGGCGCTCGTCAGCCCCTCGCTCGTCCTCCCCGTGCTCGACGGGCGGCCGGCGCTCGGCACCTGGCAGAGCGTGTGCCTCGTCGACACCAACCGCGACAACGCCGACCGGACCGTCCGGCTGTCCTTCGTCCGCGGCTGAGCACCCGGGTCGCCCTTCCCACCCTGGGCACTTCGTCGTCGAAGTGCCGGTATGAGGCCGCCTTCTCCGGCACTTCGTCGTCGAAGTGCGTCGAGAAGGCGCCTTCCTGCGGCACTTTGTCGCCAGAGTGCCGCCTGGGGACCTCTCCCGGAGCACGGTGACGTCGAAGTGCCGGAGGGAGGGGCTCGCCTCAGGCGCCGGTGCGGACGCGCTGCGCGCCGGTGTAGACGTTGAGCGTCGGGGGCCGCACGAACCCGGCGAGCGTCATGCCCGCCTCGCGGGCCAGCTGCACGGCGAGCGACGACGGCGCCGAGACGGCGGCCAGCACCGGCACCCCGGCCATCCAGGCCTTCTGCGCGAGCTCGAAGGACGCGCGGCCGCTGACGACGAGGACGTGGCCGCGCAGGGGCCAGCCGATCTCCCGGGCGGCCCGGCCGAGGACCTTGTCGACGGCGTTGTGCCGCCCGACGTCCTCGCGCACGACGAGCAGCTCGCCGTCCGCGGTCGCGAGCCCGGCGGCGTGCAGCCCGCCGGTCCGGTCGAAGACGCGCTGGGCCTCCCGCAGCCGGTCGGGCAGCGCCGCGAGCACCGGTGCGTCGACGACGACGTCGTCGCGGAAGAGGTTCGCCCCGGTGCGGGCGCGCACGGCGTCCACGCTCGCGGAGCCGCAGACCCCGCAGGCCGACGTCATGCCGAAGGTGCGCCGCCCCTCGAGGTCGGGCGCGGGGACGCCGTCGGCGAGGGCCAGCTCGAGCGACCCGACGACGGGACGCCCGTCCGCGTCGACGTCGACGCACGCGGTGGTGCGCGCGACGGCCGCCGGGCCGGGCAGCAGCCCCTCGGTGAGCAGGAAGCCGAGGGCGAGGTCGTCGTCGTCGCCGGGCGTGCGCATCGTCACGACCACCGGCGCCCCCGCGACGCGCACCTCGAGCGGCTCCTCGACGGCGACGACGTCGGGGCGCTCCTGCGCGGCGGGGCCCTCGCCGTCGACCCGCACGCGCAGGACCTCGACGCCGCCCGCGCCCGCGGGGTCGCCGTCCGCCCGCCCCGGTCCGCCCGGCCCGCGCCGCCCTGCCGCCACGTCCCGACCCTAGGCCGGGTCCTCCCGCGCGGGCCCCTCCCGCCGCGGCGGCGCCCCGGCGGGCGGCCCGGCGGCGCCGCGACGCGCCCGGGGGTGCCGCGAAGGGGCGCCGCGCGGGACCGCCGCGGGGGGCGTGCACTACGGTCGGCGGACGCGAGAGCGGGCACGTGACCACGGACGACGACGGAGAAGAGGACACGACGGTGGGTGCGACCGCGGACCCCGCGGCGAGTGGCGGAGCCGCCAAGCGGCTGTCCATCACGCCGGGGCAGGTGGTGCAGGAGCTCGGGTACGACTCGGACGTCGACCACGACCTGCGCGACGACGTCGAGGACGTCACCGGCGCCGAGATGCTGGACGAGGACGCCGTCGAGGCGGTCGACGTCGTCCTGCTGTGGTGGCGCGAGGACGACGGCGACCTCGTGGACGCCCTCGTCGACTCGCTCACCTCGCTCGGCGACAACGGCGTGGTGTGGCTGCTGAGCCCCAAGAGCGGCCGTCCCGGCCACGTGGAGCCGGCCGACATCGACGACGCCGCGCCCACCGCGGGCCTGCACGCGACGTCGACCATCGCCGTGACGAGCGACTGGTCCGGCACGCGGCTCGTGGCGCGCGGGCGCAAGGGCTGACGACGCCGCTCGCGGCCCGGTCCCGGCGCCCGCGGGCCCGCGTCGGGTCCCGCGCGCCGCGCCCCACCCGGCACACGGCCGCGGACGGGTCCCACGTCCTGCTGGGCGGCCCCCTGCCGCCGGGCGCCCGGGGGCGGCTCGTCGTCTTCCTGCCCTTCGCGGCCTCGCCCGTCTGCACGGGCGAGGCCGTGGCGCTGCGCGACCGCGCGGACGAGCTGGCGGCGGCGGGCCTGGACGTCGTCGCCGTGACGTGCGACGCCGTCCCCGCGCTCGCCGCCTGGGCCCGGGCGGAGGGCCTCGGCTTCCCGCTCCTGTCGGACTTCTGGCCCCACGGCGCGGCCGCGCGGGCCCACGGCGCGCTCGACCGGGCGACCGGGGCGCCGCGGCGCACCAGCGTCCTCGTCGGCGCGGACGGGCGGGTGGCGTGGCGCGACGAGGCCCCGCCCGGGCGGGCGCGCTCCCTCGACGACGCGTTGGCCGCGGCGCGCCGGCTCCCCGCGCCCTCCTAGAGCAGGCTCTCCCGGACGGCGCTCCGCGGACGGCCCGCGTGATCCGGTCCGCGCGACCCGGTCCTCGGGCGGCCGGTCCGCCGGGGCCGTCCGGCCGGGGCACCATGGCCCCGGCCGGACCCGCCCCCCGGGCGCCGGTCCCGGGCCCGTAGCTCAGCTGGTAGAGCGCCGCGCTTACACCGCGGACGTCGTCGGTTCGACCCCGGCCGGGCCCACCCCTGCGGCCCACCCGTGCCGCCCGCCCGGGCCGCCTCCGTGCGCGGGCCCGGCGTCAGCCGGCCTCGCGCAGCACCACGCCGCCGGCGGTGACCGCGACGTCGACCCGGCGCGGCGCCGTCGGCGAGTCCTGCAGCAGGCTGTCCAGCCCGCCGCCGGTGACCGTCGAGCGCACGTCGTAGCCCGTCGGCGGCAGCGCCAGGTCGAGGGTCCCCGCGCTGACGTCCACGTCCACGGCGTCCGGGGCGTCCCCGCCCAGCGCCGCGGTCACCTGGCCGGCCGTCAGCGAGAGCACCGCCGTCCGCGCCCCGTCGACCTCCAGGTCCGCCGTCCCGCCGGTGACGTCGAGCGCGAGGGCGGTGGCGGAGCCCGCGAGGTCGAGCGCCCCGCCGGTGAGCTCGGCGTCGACGTCGCCGAACGCGCCCGCGGCGCGCAGCTCGCCGCCGGACACCTCGAGGTCGGCGTCCAGCGCTCCCTCCGCGACGTCCTCGGGGAGCACGAGGACCGCGCGGCCGCCGTCGTCGCGGGACCAGCCGGAGGCCCAGCCGGCCGTCCAGCCGCCGGCGCCCGGCGAGGCGACCCGCAGGACGTCGCCGTCGCGCTCGAGGCGCCACCGCCCCCGGCTGTCGCGCACGTCGAGGCGGGCCTGGTCGACGTCGCCCGTGACGACCTCGAGGCGCGCGCCGACGACCTCGGCCTCGAGGGAGGCCACGCCGCCGGAGGTCGCGGTGAGGACGTCGTCGCCGCGCAGGGCGGCGGAGGCCACCGAGCCGGCCCCGTCGACGACCGTGCCGGCGAGGAGCAGCCCGCCGAGGACGACGGCGACCGTCGAGACGGCGCGCGCCCCGGGCCGGGCGCCGCCCGGTCGGGCGGGCGGCGCGTCGGCGGGGTCCCGCCGGTCGTCGCGGGGGAGCGGGGTGGTGGGCGTGCTCATCGCGGGGCTCCTGCCTGCGGGGGAGCCGGGCGCCGCCCGGCCTGAGGGGTGAGGGCCTGGTCGGGGAGGGCCCGGTCGGGGAGGGCCCGGTCGGTGGAGGCGTGGTGGGAGAGGTGCACGAGCGCCGCGAGCACCCGCCGGTTGCCGTGCTCGTCGCGCTCGAGGCCGAGCTTGGTGAAGATCGCGGTGATGTTCTTCTCCACGCTGGCCTCGGACAGCACGAGCAGGGCGGCGATGGCCTGGTTCGAGCGGCCCTCGGCGATGAGCGCGAGCACGGTGCGCTCGCGGTCGGTGAGCGCGGCGAGCCGCTCGTCGCGGGCCCGCCGCGCGAGCAGCTGGGCCACCACCTCGGGGTCGAGCACGGTGGCGCCGCCGCGGATGCGGGCGAGGGCGTCGAGGAACTCGGCGACGTCGACCACGCGGTCCTTGAGCAGGTAGCCCAGCGCGCCGCCCTGGCCGGCGAAGAGCTCGCCGGCGTACCGCTCCTCGACGTACTGGGACAGCACGAGCACCGGCAGCCCGGGCCGCTCGGCCCGCAGCGCGACGGCGGCGCGCACGCCCTCGTCGGTCCACGTCGGGGGCAGCCGGACGTCGAGGACGCACAGCTCGGGCGCGCTCGCGTCGACCGCCGACCCCAGGCCCTCGGCGTCGGCCAGGGCCGCGACGACCTCGTGCCCGGCGTCCTCCAGGAGGCGGACGAGCCCCTCGCGCAGGAGGACCGAGTCCTCGCAGATCAGGACGCGCACGGCACCGACACCTCCAGCGCGGTCGGGCCGCCGCGGGGGCTGTCGAGGCGGCAGGTGCCGCCCGCGGCGGCGACGCGGTGCCCCACGCCGTCGAGCCCGCCGCCGGGCAGCACGGCCGCACCGCCGACGCCGTCGTCCTCGACGCGGGCCCACAGGAGGCCGCCGTCGCGGTGGCGGACGACGACCCGGCACCGGGAGGCGCGCGCGTGCTTGGCGGCGTTGGTGAGGGCCTCGCTGACGGCGAAGTAGACGGCGGCCTCCGCCGTGCGCCCGCAGCGGCCGTCCACCCGCACGTCCAGCTCGACCGGCACCACCGACCGTGCGACGACGGCGGACAGGGCGGCGTCGAGGCCCCGGTCGTCGAGCACGGAGGCGTGCACGCCGCGGGCGAGCTGGCGCAGCTCGGTGATGGCGGCCTTGGTGCTCGTCCTGGCCTCGGCCACGAGGGCCCGGGCGGCGTCGGCGTCCGGCTCGGGGCCGGCGAGCTTCTGCTCGGCGAGGCCGAGCGTCATGCCGACGGAGACGAGGCGCGGCTGCACCCCGTCGTGGAGGTCGCGCTCGATGCGGGTCCGCTCGACCTCCGCGGCGCGGACGGCGCCGGCGCGCCGCGTGTCCGACGCCCGGGCCTGCTCGACGAGCTGCGCCTCGCGGGAGGAACGCAGGAGCGCGCGGGTGACGACGCCGTGCAGGAGCGCCAGGCCGACGGCGCCCGCGAGCGCCAGGAGGAGCCCGCCGGCGCCGACGAGGGGGGCCCAGGTCACCGGCACGTCGACGCCCGGGAGCCCGACGACGTCGTCCCGCGCGTAGAGCGGGGCGAACGCGAGGGCGGCGGCGCTCGCACCGGCGCTGGCCAGGGGCAGCAGCACCAGGCCGAGGACGCTGGCGAGGGCGGCGCTGGCGACGGCGCGCCAGGCGGTGGCGTCGACGGCCTGGCGCCCCACGGCCGCGAGGACGCCGCCGAGGCCGGGGCGCGGGCGCCGGTGCAGCGGCGGCGGGACCAGGCCCAGCCCGTACAGGCCGTCGACGCGGGCCGTCTCGACGCGCGCGAGCGCGAGGACGCCGTAGGGGAGGGCCAGCAGGAGCAGCGCGCCGAGCCCGAGGAGGGGCAGCAGCCCCACGCCCACGCCCGCCCAGGTGACGAGGACGACGAGGGCGACGGGCCCGACGACGGCCATGACGGCGAGGTGCGCGAGCGCGGCACCGGTGCGCCCGGCGGTCGCGGCCCACGGGCGGGCGCGGCCGGCCGGCGCAGGGCGGGCGGGGCCGTCGGGCGGGCCGGACGGCGGCGGCACGGAGCTGTCCGGGACGGCGGGGTCGCGGCCCGGGGCGGTGGGCGTCGTGGTCATGCCGAGGACGGTAGGAGCGCGGGAGCGCCCCGGTCTGCCGAGCCAGCCGGAGACCTCGGGTCGGGAAAACCGGAAGGTGCGCGGCCCTGCGCCGTCGGACGGGCGCCCTGCACCCGGGTCTGCACCGCGAGTCCGCGCCCGGCCGCGCTCGCGCTCCTCTGGCGGGCGGCCCCGGCGGCGGGCGCCTAGCGTCGAGGCGCAGCCGGGCCGGCCCTGCACCCGCCGTCCGCGCACCGCCCAGCGGGCACGAGCGGCCCCGCGCGAGGGCCGCTCGACGACGCCCACCCCTCACCGCGCGAGCCCGGCGCGGCACCCGCCCACCAGGAGGACCCATGGACCTGTCCCTGTCCGGCAAGACCGCCCTCGTCACCGGCGCCGACTCCGGCATCGGCTGGCACACCGCTCGCATGCTCCTCGAGGAGGGCGTGCGCGTAGCGGTGAGCGACCTCGACGCCGACTCGCTCGCGGAGTCGGCCGGTCGCCTCCCGGGGGAGGTCACGACCGTGGCGGCGGACCTCACGTCGCTCGACGACGTCGCGCGCCTCAAGAGCGAGGTCGAGGCCGGGCTCGGCGGTGCGCCCGACATCATCGTGGCGGCCGCGGGGATCACCGGCGCCCAGGGGATGTTCCACGAGATCGACGACGAGGGCTGGACCAAGACCCTCGAGACCGACCTCATGTCGCAGGTGCGCACCGTCAAGGCCTTCATCGACGGCATGCGCCCGAAGGGCTGGGGCCGCATCGTCCTGCTGACGAGCGAGGACGCCTTCCAGCCGTACGCCGACGAGATCCCCTACTGCGCCGCGAAGGCGGGCTCGCTCGCGCTCATGAAGGGCCTGTCGAAGACCTACGCCGCGGAGGGCATCCTCGTGAACTCCGTCGCGCCGGCCTTCATCGCCACCCCGATGACCGACGCGATGATGAGCAAGCGCGCCGACCAGCTCGGCACCGACGTCGACGAGGCCATCTCGAGCTTCCTGTCCGAGGAGCGGCCGGGGATGCAGCTGGGGCGCCGCGGGGAGCCCGAGGAGGTGGCCTCGGCCATCGTCTTCCTCTGCTCCGACCGAGCCAGCTTCATCAACGGCGCCACCCTGCGCGTGGACTCCGGGTCGGTGCAGACGATCTGAGGTCGCCCGTCGCGGGAGGTCGGGCGCGCGTGGGCCGGCCTCCCGCGCGCCCCCGTCCTGCCGTCCTGGGCGCCGTCGCGACCCCCCGCACTCGCCGCCTCTCGGTCACAGGACGGTCACGGCATCACCCGGCAGAGTGAGTTGAGGTGACTCTGCGTCGTCGGCGGCTACGGTGGCGGGGTGATGGGAACGGACGGCGACGGCGTCGCGCTCGCGGACCTGCTCGCCGTCCTGGAGCGCCGGTACCCGGCGGCCACGGCCGAGGAGTGGGACGCCGTCGGCCTCGTGTGCGGGGACCCGACCCAGCGCGTGCGCCGCGTGCTCCTGGCGGTCGACCCGGTCGCCGAGGTGGTCGACGAGGCCGTCGAGCTCGGGGTCGACCTCCTGCTGGTCCACCACCCCCTGCTGCTGCGCCCGGTCCGCTCGGTGCGGGCCGACGAGCCGAAGGGCGCTGTGGTGCACCGGCTCGTGCGCGCCGGCATCGCGCTGCACGTCCTGCACACCAACGCCGACTCGGCGCGGCCCGGCGTCTCCGACGCCCTCGCCCGGAGCATCGGGCTCGACGACCTGCAGCCGCTGTCCGCGGCGCCCGCCGACCCCCTCGACAAGCACGTCGTCTTCGCGCCGCGCGAGGACGCCGAGCGCCTCGTCGACGCGATGGCGGCCGCCGGGGCCGGGGAGATCGGCGAGTACGCCCGCTGCGCCTTCACGGGCGAGGGCGTCCAGACCTTCACACCGGGTGAGCGGGCCCGCCCGGCGGTGGGGACCCCCGGGCAGCGCCACACCGGCCCGGAGGCGCGCGTCGAGATGGTCGCGCCCCGGGCGCTGCGCTCCCGCGTCCTCGCCGCCGTGCGCGCGGTGCACCCCTACGAGGAGCCGGCGGTCGACGTCCTCGAGCTGGCGGCCTGGTCCTCCCCGCGCGGCCTCGGCCGCGTGGGCGTCCTGGAGCGGCCGATCACGCTCGAGGCGCTCGCGGGCGTCGTCGCCCAGGCCCTGCCCTTCACCCACCACGGCGTGCGCATCGCCGGCGACCTGTCCGCGCCCGTGCGGCGGGTGGCCGTCTGCGGGGGCAGCGGGGACAGCCTGCTCGACGCGGTGCGCGCGAGCGGCGCCGACGCCTACGTCACGGCGGACCTGCGCCACCACCCCGCCTCGGAGCTGCGCGAGCGCGCCCGCGGCGGTGCTCCGCACCTGCTCGACGTCTCGCACTGGGCCAGCGAGTGGCCCTGGCTGCAGGGGGCCGGGGACCGCCTGCGCGCCGACCTCGAGGAGGCCGGCGGCGCCGTCGAGGTGACCATCAGCACTCGGCGCACCGACCCGTGGACCTCCCGCATCGCGAGCCCCGGCGGCCCGGTCCGCTGAGGCCCGCGCCCTCGGGGGCCCTCGTGCGGGGCGCCGGGGTCGCCCGTCGAGGTCGGGAGGCCCTGTCCGGGGTCGGCGCGGGCCGCTAGCGTCCGCGGATGGACGCCGCCGCCCGCGACCGGCTGCTCGACCAGCTGGGCCGTGAGACCTACGTCAGCCTCGCCACGCGCCGGCGCGACGGCACCGAGCGGGCGACGCCCGTGTGGGGCGTGCGCGACGGCGACGTCCTGCTCGTGACGACCGGCGCGACGACGGCGAAGGTGCGGCGCGCCCGTCGGGACCCCGAGGCCACGCTCACCCCGTGCGACGCGCGCGGGCGGGTGCGGCCCGGGGCGACGACGACGCCCGTCGTCGTCGAGGTCACCGACGCGCCGGCGGTGGTCGCCCGCGTGGACCAGCTGCTGCGGCGCAAGCACCCCGTCGGCCACCGCGCCCTCGCCGTCGTGCACGCCGCCGCTCGCCTGAGGTCACGGCTCCCCGGCGGCGGCGGCGGGGGCGGGCTGGCGGACGACCAGGTCGTGCTGCGCCTGCGGCTGCGCGACGCCTGAGGTCCGCGCACGACGCCCTGGCCGTCGGCGGTAGCGTGGCGGACCCGCACCACCCCGGCGCCCCGCCCTCCGGCGCGGCGGCGCCGCCGACCGGGAGGACAGGTCCGCTGACCACCACCGCGCCCGCCCGCGACCAGCTCCGGCTGCTCGACGTCCAGGCCCTCGACACCCGGCTGTCGCAGCTGGCCCACCGCCGCCGCACGCTCCCCGAGCGCACCGCCCTGGCCGAGCGCGAGCAGCGCGCCGCCGGGCTGCGCGACGACGTCGTCCGCGCCCGCACGGCGGCGTCCGACGTCGAGCGCGAGGTCGCCCGCGCCGAGAAGGACGTCGACCTCGTGCGCCAGCGCGCCGCGCGGAACCAGCAGCGCCTCGACTCGGGCGCCGTGAGCGCGAAGGACGCCGCCGCCCTCGTCTCCGAGCTGGAGTCGCTGGCCCGGCGCCAGTCCGCCCTCGAGGAGGTCGAGCTCGAGGTCATGGAGCGCCAGGAGGTGGCGCAGACGTCTCTGGTCGGGCTCGAGCAGCTCCTGGCGGAGGTCGACGCCGAGGCCGAGCAGGCCCGCGAGGCGCTGCGGACGGCGGTCACGGAGATCGACCGCGACGTCGAGTCGGTGCGCGCCGACCGCGAGCGCGTGGCCGGCGGGGTCAGCGACGAGCTGCTCGCCGTCTACGAGGAGTCGCGGCGCGAGCACGGCGGGATGGGCGCGGCGCCCCTGCGCGCCCGCCGCTGCGAGGGCTGCCGCATGGAGCAGAACACCGTCGCGCTCGGGCGGCTGCGCTCCGCGCCGGAGGACGCGGTGCTGCGCTGCGAGGAGTGCGACCGCATCCTCGTCCGCACCCCGGAGTCGGGGCTGTGAGCCCGGCGTCGAGCGGGCGGCGCCTCGTCGTCGAGGCCGACGGCGGCTCGCGCGGCAACCCCGGCCCGGCCGGGTACGGCGCGCTCGTCAAGGACGGCGGCCCGTCGGGCCCCGTGCTCGCCGAGGTCGCCGAGGCCATCGGGCGGGCCACGAACAACGTCGCCGAGTACGGCGGGCTCCTCGCCGGTCTGAGGGCCGCGCGGGAGATCGACCCGGGCGCGAGCGTGCTCGTGCGGATGGACTCCAAGCTCGTCGTCGAGCAGATGTCGGGGCGCTGGAAGGTCAAGCACGCCGACATGCAGCGCCTGTGGCAGGAGGCGCGGGAGGTCTGGCCGCGCGAGCAGGTGCGCTACGAGTGGATCCCGCGCGCCCAGAACAGCCACGCCGACCGCCTCGCCAACGAGGCGATGGACGCCGCCGCGGCGGGGAGGACGTGGGCGCCCAAGCGCATCGCCACCGGGGTCGCGGCGGGGCAGCCGACGTCGGACCGGCCGGACCCCACGGGTGACGACGGCGACCTCCTGCTCGACCTGTCCGGCACCGCCGACGACGCCCCGCCCGCCCGCGCGGCGGACGACGTCGTCGCCGAGCACGAGGACCTGCAGGAGCTGCGCGCCGCCGACCTCGAGGAGGATGTGATGAGCGCGACGACCACCACCAGGCCCGCCGCCGAGGGGCACGCGGACGCGGCGCCCGCCCGGCGCAAGTCCTACAAGCTCCTCACCGGTCCGGACACCCCCGCCTTCTGCCAGAAGGTGTCCGACCACCTCGACGACGGGTACGTGCTGCACGGCCCTCCGGTCATCACCGTCGTGGGCGGCGAGCTGCACTGCGCCCAGGCGGTCCTGCTGCCGGAGGACCAGCGATGAGCGGGGCCGGCAGCCCGGACGCCGCGGGGCGCGGGGAGGTCGCTCCGGAGGCGACGCCGGACGCCGCCGCCCCCGGCCCCGTCGGCACCCCGCCGGCGGACGGCTCCTACGCGGGCGACGTCACGCCCCGCGAGGCCTGGGACCTGCTCGCCGGCGACGAGCGCGCCGTCCTCGTCGACGTCCGCACCGACGCCGAGTGGGCCTACGTCGGCGTGCCCGACCTGTCGTCGGTGGGCCGCGACGTCCTCGGCGTCCAGTGGCAGCACTTCCCGACGGGCGAGCGCAACCCGTCCTTCCTCGCCGAGCTCGCCGACGCCGGCGTGGGCGAGGGGACGCCCGTCGTCTTCCTCTGCCGCTCGGGCGTGCGCTCGGTCGGTGCGGCGCAGGCGGCGACGACGGCGGGCCTCGGCCCGGCGTACAACGTCCTCGACGGCTTCGAGGGCCCGACGGACGACCACCACCACCGCGGGGTGCGCGGCTGGCGCGCCGACGGGCTGCCGTGGCGGCAGGGGTGACCCCGCCCGGGGGTCCTCACGACGGGGGCGCCGACGACGCCGTCTTCCCGCTCGACCCGGCGGCCGCGGCCTCCGACGACCCGTCGGCGGGGGACGGCGCCCGCCGACTGCGCCCCGACACCCTCGCCGTCCGCGGCGGTCTCGCGCGCTCGGGCTTCTCCGAGACGGCCGAGGCGCTGTACCTGACGTCCGGGTATGTCTACGGCTCGGCCGCCGAGGCCGAGGCGGCCTTCTCCGGGGAGGTCGACCGGTTCGTCTACTCCCGCTACGGCAACCCGACGGTCGCGACGTTCGAGGAGCGGCTGCGGCTGCTCGAGGGCGCGCCGGCGTGCGTGGCGACGGCGTCCGGCATGTCCGCGGTCTTCACCGCGCTCGCGGCGCTGCTGGGCCAGGGCGACCGCGTCGTCGCGGCGCGCAGCCTCTTCGGCTCGTGCTTCGTCATCCTCGACGAGGTCCTCCCGCGCTGGGGCGTCGAGACGGTCTTCGTCGACGGAGCCGACCTCGACCAGTGGGAGGCCGCGCTCGCGCAGCCGACGACGGCCGTGTTCTTCGAGACGCCGTCGAACCCCATGCAGGAGGTCGTCGACGTCCGCCGCGTCGCCGAGATGGCGCACGCGGCCGGCGCGACGGTCGTCGTCGACAACGTCTTCGCCACCCCGGTGCTGCAGAAGCCGATGGAGATGGGCGCCGACGTCGTCGTGTACTCGACGACGAAGCACATCGACGGGCAGGGGCGCACCCTCGGCGGGGCGATCCTCGGGCCGACCGAGCTGCTGACCGGCGGGGTGGAGACGCTCATCCGGCACACGGGCCCGTCGCTGTCGCCGTTCAACGCCTGGGTGCTCACGAAGGGCCTGGAGACGCTGGCGATGCGGGTCGAGCGCCAGGTCGCCTCGGCCGAGCGGATCGCGCGGTGGCTCGAGGGGCAGCCGGGCGTGCGGTCCGTCGTCTACCCCTTCCTCGACAGCCACCCGCAGGCCGACCTCGCCCGCGCGCAGATGAGCGGCGGCGGGACGGTGGTCACGATGACGCTCGACGGCGGCAAGGACGCGGCGTTCCGGCTGCTCGACGGGCTGCGCGTCGTCGACATCTCCAACAACCTCGGCGACTCCAAGTCGCTCATCACCCACCCCGCGACGACGACGCACCGCCGCCTCGGGCCGGAGGGCCGCGCGCGCGTCGGCATCACCGACGGGCTCGTGCGGCTGTCGGTCGGGCTCGAGGACGTCGACGACCTGCTCGAGGACCTGGCGCAGGCGCTGCCGGGCTGAGGGCCGGGGCGCCCCCGCGCCCGAGAGCACCGGGTGAGGGGAGCGGTGTGCTGAGGACGCGGCTGACCGCGTCCTCAGCACACGGCTTCCGTCGTCGGCGCGAGAAGTCCCTCGACCGTGCGACGGGCGCCTCGTAGCGTCCGCGCGTGCCCGCCTCCCCGCACCGCCACGTCGCCCTCGTCACGGGCGCCAACCACGGCATCGGCGCCGCCACCGCGCGGCGCCTCGCCGCCGACGGGTGCGCCGTCCTCCTCACCTTCCACGCCTTCGACGACCCCGAGGCCGAGGAGGGCTCGCGGCGCGCGCACGCCTCCGACGCCGACGGCGTCGTCGCCGCGATCCGCGCCGACGGCGGCACCGCGCTGGCCGTCGCCGCCGACCTCTCCGACGCGGACGTCGTCCCCGGCCTCCTCGACCGCGCCGAGGCCGAGCTCGGCCCCGTCGACGTCCTCGTGCACAACGCGACGGCGTCGCTGCTCGACACCTTCCGCCCGCAGGAGCGCGACTGGGCGGGCCGGCCCCAGCACGGGCTCACCGTCGAGAGCTTCGACCGCCAGCTCGCCGTCGACGCGCGCGCCGGGGCGGCCCTCATCGCGGACTTCGCCGTGCGGCTGCAGGCGCGGGGCGGCACGTGGGGGCGGATCGTCACGCTGACGTCCGGTGGCGCCGAGGGCTTCCCCGGCGAGGTGTCGTACGGCGCCGCGAAGGCAGCGCTCGTCAGCCTGACGCTGTCGGCGGCGCTCGAGCTCTCCCGCTTCGGCGTCACCGCCAACGCCGTCCACCCGCCCGTCACGGACACCGGCTGGGTCACCGACGAGGTGCGCGACGCCGTCGCGGCGGACGACCGGTGGATGGGCGTGGCCGGGCCCGACGACCCGGCCCGCGTCATCGCCTGGCTGGCGTCCGAGGCGGCGGACCGCGTGACGGGCAACGTCCTCCGGATGGCGTGAGCGACGCCTGGTCGCGGGACGTCCGGACGACGACGCGCCCGTACGCCGCGTCGCTGACCTCTGTACAGTTCCTCCGTGCACGTCTCCGTCACCGACCTCAGGGCGGACCTCGCCGCATGGATCACCCGCGCCCGCGAGGGCGAGGACGTCGTCGTCACCGACCGCGGCGCCCCCGTGGCGCGTCTGACGGCGGTCGAGCAGGTGTCCCTGCTGGAACGGCTCACCCGGGAGGGGCTGCTGTCGCGTCCTGAGCCGGGGCCCGGGCTCCGGGCGGGCGACGTGGCGCGCGTCCGGGCGCGCGGTGACGTCTCGAGCCTCATCGGCGAGCAGCGTCGCTGAGCTGCTGTGTCCGTCGTCTACCTCGACAGCAGCGCCCTCGTGAAGCTCGTGGTGGACGAGGACGGCAGCGACCTCGCGGCGGCGCTCTGGGACCGCGCCGACGCCGTCGTCTCCAGCCGCCTCGCCGGTGTCGAGGTCCGCGCCGCGCTCGCGACCGCCCGTCGTGGCGCTCGGATCGACGAGGCGGGGTGGGCGGCGGCTGACCGCCAGTGGGCGAGCCTCTCGGTCGGCCTCAGGACCGTCGAGCTGAGCCCGGCGGTCGCTGCGCGAGCCGGGGACCTCGCGGTCGAGCACGGCCTGCGCGGCGCCGACGCCGTCCACCTCGGCAGTGCGCTCGCCGTCGACGCGGGGGACCTCGTCGTGGCGGTGTGGGACGACCGGCTCGCCCGCGGGGCACGAGCCGCGGGACTGCGCGTCGTGCCGTAGCCCTCTCGAGGCGACGCGCGGAGGTCTCGCTCCGCCGCGGTCGCGCCCTCCGACCCCCGACGACGTGCGACCGTCTCGACGCCGGCAGGTCGAGGGGCCGGCCACCGATCTCTGCTCCGGGCGCGCCGCACCGGTCGTCGGCGGGCGGAAGAGCCAGGGCGGTGCGGTCGTTGCCCCGGGCATGACGACGATCGGACTCATCGGGGCCGGCAACATCGGCAGCACCGTCGCGCGCCTGGCCGTGGACGCCGGCTACGACGTGGTGCTCTCCAACTCCCGCGGCCCGGAGACGCTGGCGGACCTCGTCGGCGAGCTCGGCCCCCGGGCGCGGGCCGCGACCGCGACGGAGGCCGCGGAGGCGGGCGACCTCGTGGTCGTGACCGTCCCGCTGCACGCCTACCAGGCGATCCCGGCCGCGCCGCTGGCCGCCAAGACCGTGATCGACACGAACAACTACTACCCGGACCGCGACGGGCACGTCGACGCCCTCGACCACGCCGAGGCGACGACGAGCGGCCTGCTGCAGGAGCACCTGCAGGCCTCGCACGTGGTCAAGGCCTTCAACAACATCTTCTTCGTCGCCCTGGGCCAGCTCGGGCGCCCGCAGGGCGAGGAGCGCAGCGCGCTGCCGGTCTTCGGCGACCACGCCGGCGCCAAGGGTGAGGTGACCGCGTTCCTCGACGCGATCGGCTACGACGTCGTCGACGGCGGCGGGCTCGACGACAGCTGGCGCTCGGAGAACGGCCGCCCCGTCTACGTCATGCCGTACGCGACCGACGGCGACGTCACGAAGCCCTCGCGCGGCAGCGCCGAGGACGTCCGTGAGGCCCTGGCCCGCGCGGACCGCGTCAGCGAGCCCCAGCCCGCGCAGGCGGCCCCGCCCAGCTGATCGACACTGCCCCAGCTGATCGACACCGCCCAGCTGATCGACACCCTCTGAGCGCAGTCCCACGACGCCCCGGAGCGCCGCCACGAGCGGTGCTCCGGGGCGTCGTCGTCCCGGTCGGCAGCGGCCTCACCACCCCGCCCGGGACCCCTCCGGAGGCCCGCCGTGTAACGGTCGTGTAGCGCGCCGTGAACACTGGATGGCGGGGCCTCAGGGAGGGCGCGCGGAGGGCGATGGAGGGGCTACCGTCCCGCCACCACGACGACGTGGACGACGTCCGGCGACGCACGACGCGCCGGGCGACCCTCAGCCGGAAGGAGCCTGCCGTGAGCCACATCACCACCTTCTACGAGCCGGGCTCCGATACGGGGGGCTGGCGGGGCACGCGCGTCGCCGCCGTCCAGGTCGCCCCGGTGCTGCTCGACCTCGCGGCCAACGCCGCCCGCTCGGCGGCGGCCATCACGGCCGCCGTCCTCGACGGCGCGGACGTCGTCGTGCTGCCCGAGCTCGTGACGAGCGGCTACGTGCTGGCCGACGTCCACGAGGCGCGGTCGGTGGCCGTCCCCGCGACCTCCCCGGTGCTCGCCGGGTGGGCCGAGGCCTGCAGCGCCCGGCCGGGCGCCGTCGTCGTCGGCGGCTTCCTCGAGCTGGCCGAGGACGGGCGCCTGCACAACAGCGCGGCCGTCGTCGACGCGACCGGCGTGCGCGCCGTCTACCGCAAGGTGCACCTCTGGGACGCCGAGCGGCACCTCTTCACGCCCGGTGACGCCCCGCCGCCCGTCGTCGAGACGTCGCACGGCCGCGTCGCCGCGCTCATCTGCTACGACCTCGGCTTCCCCGAGTGGCCGCGCACCGCGGCGCTCGCCGGCGCCGACCTCATCGCCGTCCCGACGAACTGGGCGGCCGGCTACCGGCCGCCGGGGGAGCGGCCGATCGGCCAGGTCGCGGCCATGGGGGCGGCGCGCGCCAACCACGTCGTCGTCGCGTGCAGCGACCGGACCGGCGTCGAGCGCGGCGTCGAGTGGAGCGAGGGTTCCGCCGTCGTCGGCGCCGAGGGCTGGGTCCTCAGCGAGGACGTCGAGGGCGAGGGCGTCGCCTGGGCGACGGTCGACCTGCAGGCCGTCCGCGACCGCCGGCTCGGCCGGCACGGGCACCTGTGGGGCGACCGGCGCCCCGACCTCTACGGCGCGCTCACCGCGCCCCTGCTCCCGCACGCCGACGAGGCCGGGGTCGCGCACGTGCCCGCCGTCCGTGAGCCGGTCGGTGCCGAGGTCGCCGCTGCGGTGCCGGCGCCCGTCGAGTGACCGTCGGGCGGGCGCCCGTCACGCACGGTCGCCCGCCCGAGCACCCACCCGCCGGACCTGCGGTCGTCCGCGTCCGTCCGCCGGGCACCTGCACCGGCACCGAGGACGGGCGCAGCCGGGGCTGGGCCGGCCGTGGGAGCATCCGCGCCGGGCGTCCGGACGGTCCGGTCCCCGGCGGAGGAGAGCGCGTGGCCCGGACGACGAGCGCCGACGTCGCGCGCGCCAGCGGCGTCTCGCGCACCACGGTCAGCTACGTGCTCAACGGCCGCCGCGACGCCTCGATCTCCGAGGCGACCCGCGAGCGCGTCGTCGAGACGGCGCGCCGGCTCGGGTACGCGCCGTCCGCCGCGGCCCGCGCCCTGCGCACCGGTCGCAGCGACCTCGTGCTCTGCGTGCTGCCCGACTGGCCGATCGGGCCGGTCGTCGACGTCCTCCTCGAGGACCTCACCGAGGAGCTGGCCGCGCGGGGCATGGCCCTGCTCGCCCACCACGGGCGCGACCGCCGTCCCCTCTCGGACCTGTGGCGCGCCGTCGACGTCCGCGCCGTCGTCGGTCTCACCGCGTTCGCCCCCGAGGACGAGGCGGCCATGCGCCGCGCCGGCATCCAGGTGCTGACGACGGCGGCGGCGGAGGGCGGGGGCCGCGCCCCCTTCGCGGGCGACCAGGTGCGCGCCGGTCGGCTGCAGGCCGAGCACCTCGCGGGCACGGGCCGCCGCGCCCTCGGCTACGCCTACCCGGCGGACCGGCGCGTCGCGGCCTTCGCCGACCAGCGGCTCGCCGGCGTGCGCGCCGCGTGCGCGGAGATCGGCCTGCCCGCGCCGGTCGTCCGCGAGGTGGAGCTGGAGGCGACGTCGGCGGCCGCGGCCGTGCGCGCGTGGCGGTCGGCGGGCGACGCCGTGACGGGGGTGGCGGCGTACAACGACGAGGTCGCCCTCGCCGTCCTCGCGGGCGTCCGGGAGGAGGGGCTGCGGGTGCCCGACGACGTCGCCGTCGTCGGCGTCGACGACGTGCCCCTGGCCCGGCTCGCCGCGCCGCCGCTGACGACGGTCGCGCAGTCCGTCGACCGGCAGGTGGCCCACCTCGTCGCCCAGCTGGTCGCGGGCATCGACGACGACGGCGCCGACCACGGGCCGCCGGCGGCGCCCCTCGACCTCCTCGAGCTCGTGGTGCGCGAGTCCGCCTGAGCGCGAGCGCGTCCCCGGACGCCGGGTCACCAGACCTCAGCGACCAAGGACCTCAAGGGTCCAGGAGGTCAGCGGACGGGGAAGTCCGCGACGTACTGCGGCGTACCGGTGTTCGTGTCGTCCACCTGGCCGCCGACGCCCTCGACGACGTGGCGGATGGTTCCCGCGCCGAGGTTGACGGTGAGCAGGTGGTGCAGCTGGACGCCCGGCGTCGTCGGCGTCTCGAACCCGTTCTCGGTCACGATGCTCGGGTCGTTCCGGTTGTAGACGTACGACCCGCCGCCGTAGAGGCGGTGCGTGCGCACCGAGTCCGCCACCCGGTAGCCGGGGTAGCCGAGCGTGCCGTCGGGCTGCGTCCAGTCGGCCTGCGTGGGCGGGTCGTACGGCAGCTCGTTCTGGTACAGCACCACGGTGCCGCGCTCGCCGTTCCAGGTGGTGTTGACCCGCTGGAAGTGCTCGACGAAGAGGCCGGTCGCGGTGACGTCGTCGCCGTTGACGACGGCGCCCTGGCGGCCGGTGTTGACGGCCCAGCGCTCGTCGTCGCCGAGGAACCCGCCGGAGAAGTCCTCGACGCCGTGGTCGCCGCGCCACACCCAGGTGTGGTCGACGAGGACGTCGTCGCTGTTGACCTCGAGCGCGGTGTCCACCTTGCCGACGTGGGGCCCGCCGACGCGGAAGAAGACGTCCGACAGGGTCGTCGGGTCGTCGGCCCCGCGGTGCGCCCGGCCCGCGTTCCCGTTCTTCGACCCCACCTGCAGCAGCACCGGCGACTCGACGGTGCCGGCGTCGATCGTGACGCCCGCGACGACGACGCCGGGGACGTCGGCGACGGTCAGGGGCACGGCGCCGCCGACCGCGGTGAGGGTGGCGTGGCCGAGCCCGAGCACGACGGTGCCGGCCCGCTTCACGGCGATGGTGCGGTCGACGTCGTAGACGCCCGGCGTGAGCAGGAGGTTGCTGCCGCGCGCGAGGGCGTTGTTGATGTCCTTGACGGCGCTGCGGGGCGTGGCGACGTAGAAGGACGACAGCGGCAGGGTGCGCCCCTCGGCCAGGTCCTGCTCCCACGAGGCGCCGCGGGTGCCGCGGTGCGCCGCGGGCACGCGGACCTGGTAGCGGCCCTTCCCGTCGACCCAGAGCCAGGGCTTCTCGCGGCTGAGCGGCGTCTCGTCGAGCACCGTGTACGGCGGCGTGGGGAAGCCCTCCTCGCTCGGGGCGCCCTCGACGCCGGAGAACACCTGGTTCCAGACGCCGTTGGACCACGAGCCGATCGAGCTGTTGCGGGTGAGCCACTGCTGCTGCGAGCCGTTGACGACGTCGCCGGCGACCGTGTCGGCCATGAAGCCGCCGCTCGCGAACTGCGGCCCGTCGGTGCAGTAGTCCATCAGCGAGAGCGTGCCGCCGGTGACGTGCACGCGCCGCATCGGCGAGGCCTGCGAGACGGCGAAGAAGTTGGCCGTCGAGCGGCAGCCGTCCTGCCCGGCCGCGTTCACGGCGATGTGGAGGTTGGACACGGTGCGCCAGAAGTTGTCGAGGGCGATGCAGTTGGGGCTGCCGTCGGCGTTCGGGCGGCAGCGGTTGTAGACCTCGACCTTGCCGTTGATGGTGACGTCGTCCGGCGAGGCGCCGAGGCCGGCGACCTCGGTGTAGTAGCCGACCTTCACCTGCAGCGGCTCGGCGTCGGTGCCGTAGGTGCCGGGGCGGAAGAGCAGCGCGTAGCGCTCGGTGCCGAACTCGTTGGTGAACTGCTGGGCGTAGACCTCGTCGACCCTGGCCTGGATCTCCGCCGTCGGCATGCTCGGGTCGAAGACCGTGACGTTCGGGCCGAGGTCCGACGTGGGGGGCTGGGGCGGCGCTGCGGCCGCGGGGCCGGCGCCGAGGGCGCCGGTGAGCAGGAGACCGGCGGTCAGGGCGGCGGCGGCGCGCCGTCCCGTCCGTCCGGGTCGGGGGGGCAGGTGTCGCAACGTGGTCCTCCTCGTCGAGGGCGTCACTTGGTGACTCGTGTCACCAGCGCGCGGATCGTCGCACGACGGCGCGCTCCTGCCCAGGGCCGGCGGTGCTCGATCCGCCTGCGCACGCCGCCGCGTAGGTTCGGCCCCTCGACGAGGGGAGGTCGGTGATGGGACGCGACGAGTTCGCCGTGGCACCGGCAGCGGCGCAGGAGCCGCTCGTGCTGGCGCTGGACGTGGGGTCGACGGCGACGCGCGGCGCGATCCACGACGCGACCGGGCGACCGGTCGGTCGCCGGGCCAAGGTCGCCCACGCCTTCACCACGGGGGCCGACGGCACCTCGGAGGTCGACGCCGACCAGGTGGTCGACGAGGTCGCCGACGTGCTCACGCGGCTGCTCGACCACCACGAGGGCCCGCCCGTGGCGGGCGTGGCGCTCGACACCTTCGCCACCTCGCTGGTCGGCGTCGACGCGAGCGGGCGCGCGCTCGGGCCCTGCTCGACCTACGCCGACTCCCGCGCCGCGGCGCACGTCGCCCCGCTGCGCACCGAGCTCGACGAGGCCGCCGTCCAGCAGCGCACGGGGACGCGCCTGCACACGAGCTACCTCGCGCCCCGGCTGCGGTGGCTGGCCGAGACCCGCCCCGACCTCGTCGCCCGGGTCGCCACGTGGACGTCGCTCGGCGAGTACGTCCACCTCCGGCTGCTGGGGGTCACCGCGGCGAGCACGCCCACGGCGGCCTGGACGGGGATGCTCGACCGTCGCACGGGCCGCTGGGACGAGGAGCTGCTCGCCGCGAGCGGCACGACGGCGCAGCACCTCTCGCCGGTGCAGGACCCCGGCGTGCCGATCGACGGCGTCGACGCCGCCCGCGTGGCCCGCCGCTGGCCGGCGCTCGCGCACGCCGCCTGGTTCCCGGCCGTCGCCGACGGCCTCTCGAGCAACCTCGGCACCGGTGCGGGCGACGCCGCGTCGATGGCCCTCGCGGCGGCCACGAGCGGGGCCGTGAGGGTGCTCGTCCCCGGTGTGCCCGAGCACGTCCCCGAGGGCCTGTGGTGCTACCGGGTCGACGCGCGGCGCAGCCTGCTCGGCGGCGCCGTCAACGACGTCGGCCGGCTCGTGGCGTGGGCGCAGGCGACCCTGCGGCTGCCCGAGGACGACGCGGCGCTCGACGCCGTCCTCGCCGCGGCCCCGGACCCGCGGACGCCGGCCGTCGTGCCCTTCCTGTCCGGCGAGCGCAGCACCGGGTGGGCGGCGAGCGCCCGCGCCGTCGTCGCCGACGTCTCCGCGGGCACGACGCCCGAGGCGCTGTTCCGCGGCAGCGCCGAGGGCGTCGCGACGACGTACGCGCGGGTCGTCGAGCAGCTCGTCGAGGTGGCGGGCCGCCCCGAGCGCCTCGTCGCCTCGGGACGCATCACCCAGGGCCTTCCCCACCTGCTGCAGCTGGTCGCCGACGCCATCGGCGCGCCCGTCCAGCGGGTCGACCTCAAGCGGACGACGCTGCGCGGCACCGCGCTGCTGGCGCTCGAGGCGCTGGCGCCCGACGTCGTCCGCGCCGACCCGCCGGTGGCGGGCGTCTTCGAGCCCCGGAGCGAGCGGGCGGGGCACTACGCCGCCGTCCGGGAGCGCTTCGACGCGCTGTACGACGTCGCGCGGGGTCGCTGAGACCCGAGCCGACGGGAGGGGGTGGACCTGTTCGGCGCTCGTGACCGTGCACGGTCACGAGCGTCGAACAGGTGCGGCGGGGGTCAGGCCGGCTGCACGGCCAGGGCCGCCACGGCGGCGACGACGACGAGCGGCACGAGCACGAGCCCGCGGGCGGCGAAGCGCCACCAGTCGACGGGCACGCCGGCCTCGCGGCACGCCCGCGCCCACAGCAGCGTGGCCAGGCACGCCCACGGCGTGACGAGCGGGCCCAGGCCGACGCCGACGAGGAGGGCGACGACGCGCTCCGGGCTCCCGGCGACGGGCTCCAGGGCCAGGTAGGCGGGCAGGTTGTCGACGAGGTTGGCGCCGACGGCGCCGACGGCCGCCAGGCGCAGCAGCCCGCCGAAGCCCTCGCCGTCGCCGGCGGCGACCGCGAGGGGCGCCGTGAGGCCGTGCTCGCCGGCGGCGGCCACGAGGAGGAAGAGGCCGAGGACGCCGACGAGGAGGGGCAGGTCGGTGAGCCCGCGCAGCGAGGCGCGGCGGCGCACGGCCGCCGCGAGCAGGACCACGGCCGCCACGAGGGCGGGCACCTCGACGGGGACGCCGACGAGCGGCAGCAGCGCCAGCGCGGGCGCGAGCAGCACGCAGACGACCGACGCGAGGACGAGCTCGCCGCGGTCCGCGGTGGCCGGCGGCGGCACGAGCGCGGGGTCGTAGCGGCCGCGCAGCGCCGGCCGCCCGAGCAGGGCGAGGACCGCCACGGTGACGAGCACGCCGACGACGGCGGGCGCCAGCGCGAGCCGCAGGAACTGCGCCTCCCCGCCGGGGAGCCCGGGACCGGCCACCGCGAGGAGGTTGGTGAGGTTCGCCACGGGCAGCAGCAGGGACGCGGTGCTGGCCAGCCAGACCGTCGTCATCGCGAGGAGCATCGGCGGGGTGCCGATGCGCCGGGCCAGGACGAGCACGACCGGCGTCAGCAGCACCGCGGTGGTGTCGAGAGACAGGACGGCGGTGCACGCCGTCGCCAGGGCGACGACGGACAGCCACAGCACCCACCGCCGTCCGCCCGCGAGGGCGGCGAGGCGCCCGGCCGCGGCGGCGAAGACGCCGGCGCGGTCGGCCAGCGTCGCGACCACGGTGATGCCGAGCACGAAGAGCAGCACGGGCGCCGTCCGCCCGACCACGTCGCGGGCGCCGTCCTCGCTCAGGGCACCGCTCACCACGGCCAGCGCGCCCGCCCCCGCGAGCAGGAGCCAGACGCCGCCGCGCGCGGAGGGGTGCTGCAGCGCGGCCCTCACGTCAGCACGGCGCCCCGGGCGCGGCGGTGCGCCGCCCCCGGCCCACCCCGGAGCGGCGCAGCGGACCGGCGTCGCAGGCCGACGGGGGCGTCACCGCAGGACGACGTCGAGCGCACGGCGCCCGTCCTTGGCCGGGGGGCCGAGCTCGACGACGACGTCGTCAGCACCCCGCACGGACGCGGCCGTGGCGTCGCGCACCAGGGGCGGCAGGGCGGTGGCGAGCAGGTCGCGCAGCTCCTCCGGTGTCGCGGGCGCCGACGGCTCGAGGGCGCAGGCCCGCGCGACGAGCCCGCGGGTGTGCTTGGCCATGTGGGAGACGACGGACCGCTTCCCGTCGCTCTCGCGCAGGACCCGCACGGACGCCGTCCGGGAGGCCGTCCCACCGCGCGGGGTCCAGGCCGCGGCGTAGTCGGCGGAGCGGCAGTCGACGACGAGGCGGCCCGCGGCCAGCGGGTCGAGCGCGGCGCGCAGCGGCTCGCGCCACAGCGCGGCCAGCCCGCCCAGGTCCGGGAGAGGGACCCCCATGGACAGCCGGTACGGCGGCACGCGGTCGTCGAGCCGCAGGGCGCCCCACGCCGCCGAGGAGACGAGGAGCCGCTCGACGGCGCGCTCGCGGGCGCCGTCGTCGAGGGAGGCGAGGTCGAGGGCGTCGTAGAGGACCCCGGTGTAGAGCTCGGCCACCGGGACGGCGGGCTCCGTGCGCCAGCGGGTGGTGCGCTCGGCCTCCGGGCGCAGCTGCTCGCTGCCGGCGCCGAGGGCCTCGCGGCCCGCGCGGGTGCGGCTCAGCCGGGCCGCCGCGCCGAGCACCCGGCGGCGGGTCGGCGTCAGGCCGGGGGAGGAGAGGGCGCGCAGGTCGACGGGCTCGCCCTCCTCGGCGCCGGTCTTGCCCTGGGACGGCGGGAGCAGCACGAGCACGGCCGGAGCCTACGGAGGCTTCGCAGCGAGAGGTGCGCCAGAGGAGGGCGTCCGCAGAGCCTTGTCGCTCGTGACATCTGTACGTCACCCTGGACCGCACCTACAGGGGGTGGTGGCGGCTTGAGTCGATCGATCATCACCCCCGCGCGCGCCCCGCGCACGAGGCTCGCCTGGTGCCTGCTCGTGGCGGCACTCGTCTTCGCTCTGTCGGTCCTCGTGGTTCCACCGCTGCTAGAGCAGCCAGCCGACCCATCGCCCCGGTGGGTGGTCGTCCTGCGCGACGAGGTCGTGCTCGGCACCCTGCGGGTGAGTGCGCTCCTCCTGGTCGGACTCGCGTTCACCTCGTTGAGGTCGGCGACGACCCGACGGCGTCCTGGGCCCATCGTCGTCCGTGAACTGACGACCGCGTCGCAAGGGGAGGACTGCTCAAGCCCCGATTGCATCCCGCCCAGCGCGGAGGTCGCGGGTCGCGCCACGGCGACCTTCCGCGAGGCGCTGGCGTCGATGCGGGTTTCCGTCCCGACGTCCATCCCCGGCAGCAGCGGTGCGGGAGAGGGCGTGGTGGAGGAGGTGCGGCAAGCGGCGACGACAGCTTCAAGTCCGTGGGCGATGCTCGTCCACGGACTCGCGGGCCTCGTTGCGCCCGCGGCCTACCGGGTGGCTGGGACCATCCACCACCGTGCGGGCCCGGGCCACTGCTGGAGCGTCGTCATCGACGTCAGCGGAGGGATGTCGGGTGCCCTCGGCACGACCATCACCGCCCGCGGAGTCACGGCTGAGGCGGCGGCCAAGACGGCTGCCAACGCCTTCGGTGCCTGGCTGGTTCCACGAACGCGACTGGGCTCCCGGCCACCATGGTCCTGGCATCAAGGCGTCTCCCTCGATCCGCGTCTTTTCGAGGCGTACCGGACGGGCGAGGCGCGATTAGGCGAACGTCGGCTGGAAGAGGCACTGGGGGCCTTCCGGCGAGCCTGTGCTCTCGATCCGGGCAATCTCTACGTGCGCTACCGCGTGGGCCTCGTCGAGGAGCTCATGGGACGTAGGGTCGCCGCTCTCGCGACCTACTCCGCCGCACTGGACGCGGGAGCCGAGCTGGACCGTCGGGTGTGGAACCGCTTGCGGCGACCCGTCGCACAGGGCCATGCGACAGGGACCGACGGTGCTGGCATCAGACGACCTTGGCGGTACGGGGTCCTCGTCTCCAAGCCCGACGTACTGCTTCTGCTGAGGTATCGGCTCGTCTGCCTGCTAGCCGCGTCGAGCCACCTCGCCGACGACTGGCGTCAGCGACAAGACCGCGAGCACCGCATGACCCGGGAGACGTTGACCGACTGGCTTCGTGAGCCCGTGAGGCAGATCGTCAAGTCGGCATACCCGAACGCCGGGAGGGAGTCACCCACCCCTTCTCAGCAGGCCGCCCTCGAGTGCGTCGACCTGGAGGGGCATGGATGTCGGCTCGAGTGGTGGTTCCGCGTCCTGGCTGCCGACGAAGCGCGGGAGCTCGTGCGTGACTACGCCTGGTGGAGGGGACGCCGGCGTGGCCGATCGGCGGTGAGCCAAGCGGCCGTCACCGTGCTCGCACCCTGGTCCACCCTGCAGCTCCTCGCCGCGGAGGCTCGCCTCGGTCTGCGGGCACGAAGCGACATGACTCAGATCCCCACCGCCTGGGGACGTCGCGTCCTGGGCTCTCCTGCGCCCCTGGCCGTCAGTGCCGCCCGAGCCGGCGCTGGCTGGTGCGACGTCGTCGACGGAATGGTGCGGACGCGTTCACGGCGGGCGTGGCAGAGGCTGCGCTCCCGCTCTGCATGGCAGGAGCACTACAACCTGGCTTGCACCTACGCAGTCGCCATGGAGCTGGATGAGGACTCAGCGCACCGGGGCGAACTGGCGCACCGTGCCATCCGGCACCTGCAGATCGCCGTGGCGACGACGGACAGCCAGTTCGTCTCCGCACGGGCGGACTGGCTCGCCAGCGAGGACGACGACCTGCACCTGCTGCGTCGACAGCCTGAGTTCGCGCGCTTCCTCTGGCTAGCCCTTCCCGGCAGCGTTGGACGACGGCCCAGGAGCGTGAGCCAGCTCCTCAGGCACCGCCACCGAGTGGCGGTGCTGCTGGCGCTGTCGCGCCACCGTGCCGCCGTCCTCGGCGGTGACCGGGAGGCCTTCGATGACGAGACCTGGCGTCGAGAGGACGATGACGCTTGGCGCCTCCTCGCTCAGGTGGCCTCGGACACGGCTTCGTGGAAGGAGCGCGTGCTGGTCGTCGAGCAGCTCAGACCGGCACATCGAGCCCTTGCCGTCTATCCGACCTACGCGGACGAGCCGATGTCCACGTGGGAGCTGGCGAGTGACGCTCACGGGACCGAGCGGCTCGCAGACCTCCTGGATCGGGCCGCACAGATGAGCACGGACGTGCGGACCTGGCACCTGCGCGTGGTGCGCGAGCACGCTCAGCTCGTGCCGGGATCGCGGGTGGCAGCGGCTGGTGAGGCGGAGCGTCGTAGAGCGCTGTGGTCGTCGACGGCAACCCTGCTCGAAGCACTCCTCGATCCAGTGGAGGAGGGGTGGGTGTTGCAGTGCAAGCCCGGGCTCGACACGGCTCTCCATGCCTGGTGCCAAGAGGTCAGTGCGGTCTCCGGATCTCCCGCTGTCCTCTCAGGCGGCGACTCTGGCGAGGTCGAGACCTCCTGCTCCATGCAGGCGTGCTCCGTGCTCGGTGGTATCGGAGGGAGTGCCTGCCCGGGGCGGCAGGCCCTCGATCACCTGAGCCGAGGTCAGCTCTGAGGAGGTGCGCCGGCCGCGTCGACGGCGACGCGCAGGCTCTCGCGCAGCGCCCGGACGCCCGGGCTCGTGGCGGCGCCGCGCCGCACGGCGGTGAAGAGGCGGCGCCGCGGGCGCTCGGGCAGGCGGTGCAGGCGGACGCCCGGCGTCCGGCCGGCGCGGGCGAGGTCCGGGACGAGCGCCACGGCGTGGCCGGAGGCGACGAGGTGGGCGTGCAGGAGGACGTCGCTCGTGACGATCCGCACGTCGGGCTCGAAGCCCGCCTCGCGGCAGCGGGCCAGCGCCCAGCGGCCCGGGTCCAGGCGCGGCGGCTCCATCACCCACGGGACGTCCGCGTGGTCCTCCAGGCGGTGGCCTCGACCGGCCAGCGGACCCTCGAGCGGCACGGCGAGGCGGAACTCGTCGTGGAGGAGGTCCTCGAGGTCGACGCCCGGCGAGCGCGCGGTCGGCGAGCCGGGGTACTCCTCGCCGAGGACGAGGTCCGCGTCGTGGGCGGTGAGGGCCGACAGCGCGGGCGCGGGCTCCTGCTCGACGAGCTCGACGCGCAGGTCGGGGTGGTGCTCGGCCAACCAGGTGAGCGCGTCGGGCACGAGCGAGAGCAGGACGGAGGCGAAGGCGGCGACCCGCAGGGTGCCGCGCGCCGTGGACCCGAGGGCGGCGAGGTCCGCCTCCGCCTGCTCGAGCTGCGCCAGGACGGCGTCCGCGTGGCCCACGAGCACCCGGCCCGCCGCGGTGAGCCGCACGCGACGGCCGGCCGGCTCGAGCAGCTGGGCCCCGGCCTCGCGCTGGAGCTGCGAGAGCTGCTGCGAGACAGCGGACCTGCTGTACCCCAGGGCGGCGGCGACCTCGGCGAGGGTCCCGCGGCGGTCGAGCTCGTGGAGCAGGCGGAGCCGGTGGACGTCGAGCACGGTGCGCCCCTCGGAACGGTCAGCAGAGGTGAACGGTACCGCTCGGACAGGGTCGCTGGACGGGAAGGTCGACGACGCGGACACTGGATCCTGCGACGGCGCGCCGAGGTGGTCCACGCCCGCGTCGGCGCGTGGTGGTCGCCGTCCCGCACGCCGGGACGCCGTGCGCGGCAGTCGCTCGCGCACCCCGACGACCTCCGAGGAGGAGCCCTCATGACCTTCACCTTCTTCCTGCTGCTGGCCCTCGCCGCCTGGGTCGTCGCCCTCGGCCGCCAGGCCGTGCCGCGCCGCCTCCGCGTGCCGCTCGCGCACGCCGGGAGCGGCGACCTGGCCCGCGACGCCGTGCGCGGGTTCCGCGAGCTCGCGCTCTCCGCCGACCGGCGCCCGGTCGACGTCCCGGTCCCCGGGCCCCGGCACGGAGGTGGCGCCGAGCGCCTGCCCGCCGCTCACCTCTGAGGTCCCCCCGACGACCTCCTCGCTGCCACGTCCCCCACCGGGGCGGGCGCCGGGGCCGGGGTCCGGTTGCCGGACCCCGGCCCGGGGCCCAGCGTGGAGGGGTGGCCGCGGGGCCCGTGCTGGAGACGACGGCGCACCCCGCGCACGCCACCTGCAGCGAGGAGCACCCCATGAAGGCTGTCGTCTGGCANCCCCCCCCCCCCCCCCGGGGCCCAGCGTGGAGGGGTGGCCGCGGGGCCCGTGCTGGAGACGACGGCGCACCCCGCGCACGCCACCTGCAGCGAGGAGCACCCCATGAAGGCTGTCGTCTGGCACGGCATCGGAGACATCCGCCTCGACGACGTCCCGGACCCGCAGGTGCAAGAGCCCACGGACGCCGTCATCGACATCACCCGCAGCGCGATCTGCGGCACGGACCTGCACTTCGTCCGCGGCACGATGGCGCCCATGGCCGAGGGCACGATCCTCGGCCACGAGGCCGTCGGCGTCGTCACCGAGGTCGGCAGCGCCGTCCGCGGGCTCACGCCGGGCGACCGGGTCGTCGTCGCCTCCACCGTCTCGTGCGGCATGTGCCGCTACTGCCGGATGGGCCAGACGGCCCAGTGCGACGTCGCCAACCCCAACGGGCCCCAGGCCGGCACCTGCTTCTTCGGCGGGCCGCAGAGCACGGGGCCCGTCGACGGCCTCCAGGCCGAGAAGGCCCGCATCCCGTGGGCGGTCAACACGCTGGTGCCCCTGCCGGACTCGGTCTCCGACGAGCAGGCCATCCTCCTGTCCGACATCTTCCCGACCGCCTGGTTCGGCGCGGAGCTGGCGGGCGTGTCCCGCGGTGACACGGTGCTCGTGCTCGGCGCGGGCGTCGTCGGCCAGTTCGCGATCGAGTCGGCGAAGCGGCAGGGCGCCGGCCGCGTCATCGTCGTGGACCGCGTGCAGACCCGTCTGGCGCAGGCGCTCGCGCAGCACGCCGAGGTCGTCGACTTCGACGCCGAGGACCCGGTCGAGACGGTGATGTCCCTCACGGGCGGCGTCGGCGTCGACCGCGTCATCGACTGCGTCGGCGTCGACTCCCAGCGGCGGCAGCGCGGGCCGGCCGCCGAGCAGGGGGAGCAGCAGGCCGACCAGTTCGCGCAGGAGGTCCGGCAGGCGGCGCCCGACGCCGACCCGCAGGGGGACCAGTGGGTCCCGGGGAACGCCCCGAGCCAGGCCTCGCAGTGGGCGGTCGAGTGCGTCGCCAAGAACGGCCAGATCGGCGTCATCGGCGTCTACGGCCCGACGATGACGAGCTACCCGCTCGGCGCGGCGATGAACAAGAACCTCACGGTCCGGATGGGCAACTGCAACCACCGGCCGACCATCCCGCCGCTGCTCGACCTCGTCGCGACCGGGGTCGTGGACCCGCTGCGCTTCATCAGCCAGGACGAGCCGACGACCTCGGCGATCGACGCCTACGAGCGCTTCGACCGGCGCGAGGAGGGCTGGCTCAAGACGGTCCTCGACGTGGCGTGAGCGGACGGCCGTGACGGACGAGCCCACCGGCGCCCCCGAGGGGGCGCCGGTGGCCACGGCCCACTTCGTCGGGACGGCGACGACCGTCCTGCGGCTCGGGCCCTTCACGCTGCTGACGGACCCCAACTTCCTCCACCGCGGCCAGCGCGCCTGGCTCGGGTACGGGCTGGTCAGCAAGCGCCTGTCCGAGCCGGCGATGCGGGTGGACGAGCTGCCCGCGCTCGACGGCGTCGTGCTCAGCCACCTCCACGGTGACCACTTCGACCGGGTCGCCCGGCGCGGTCTCGCGCGGGACCTGCCCGTCCTCACCACCGGGCAGGCCGCCGAGCGGCTGCAGCGCTGGGGCTTCTCGGCGGCGCGCGGGCTGGCGACGTGGGAGACGACCGTGCTGCGGCGCGACGGCTGGACCCTGCGGATCACCTCGACGCCTGGCACCCACGGGCCGGGGCCGGTGGCGCGGGTCCTCCCCGACGTCATGGGCACCGTCTACGAGCTCCTCCACGGCGAGGGCGCCGTGGAGCCGGCGCTCGTCCACCGGCTCTGGGTGAGCGGCGACACCCTCCGGCGGCCCTTCCTCCACGAGGTCGTCGAGCGCCACGGACCGCTCGACGCGGCCGTCCTCCACCTGGGCGGCACGCGGGTGCTCGGGCTGCTCGTGACGATGGACGACCGCCAGGGCGCCGACGTCGTGCGGATGCTCGCGCCCGGCGTCACCGTCCCGGTGCACTACGACGACTACACGGTCTTCCGCTCCTCGCTCGGGCACTTCGTCGACGAGTGGCGGCGGCGCCGCCTGCCCGGCGAGCTGCGCCTCGTCCAGCGCGGGGAGACGGTCTCGCTCGTCCCCGCGGGCTGAGCCGCCGCCCGACGAGGCGGCCTCACGCCGCCCGGTCGCCCGCCGTCCCCCGGCCCGTCGTCCGCTGGCCCGTCGTCCGGTCGCTGGTGGCCCGCAGCCAGCCCCGCAGGAGCGCGGTGGCGGCGCGGTCGGGGACGGCGCGCAGGAGGGCCTCGGGCAGGACCCGGCCGGTGGGCTCGCGCCGCGACGCCTCGGAGACCAGCGCCGTGCGGGGGTGGCTCTCGCGCTCGTAGGAGCGCAGCGCCGCCGCCGGGTCGGCCGCGGCGGAGGGCCGGCGCAGCGCGCGGGCGAGGGCGGCGGCGTCCTCGAGGGCCTGGTTGGTGCCCTGCGCGAGGGCGGGCGGCACGGCGTGGGCCGCGTCACCCAGCAGCGTGGCGCGCCCGCGGCCCCACGGCCGGTGGACCCGGTAGGTGCCGCGCTCGTAGGCGGTGAGCCGCGCCCGCGGGTCGTCCAGCAGGGCGAGGGCCGCCCGCGCCTCGGGCGCGCGCCAGCCGCCGAAGAGCCGGCGCAGCAGGCGCGCCGGCTCCTCGGGGCCGTCGTGGGGTCCTCTGCCCGTGCGCTCCTCGCCCGCGACGGCCGGCGGCCGGCGGACGTCCCACCACACCTGCACCAGCCCGTCGCCGCAGGGGTTGAGCCCGAGCATCCCGGCCCGCCCCACGAGGAGGAGGCAGGCGTCCCCGTCGTCGAGGGCCGTCCCCGTGGGCAGGGGCGGCAGCTGCCACGTCGTCGCCCCCGTGGGGCGCAGGGCGTCGCCGTGCAGCGCCGCGCGGACGGCGCTGCGCGCGCCGTCCGCGCCGACCACCGCGTCCGCCTCCGCGCGCCCGCCCCCGTCGAGCAGCACGGCCGGGCGCCCCCCGCCGTCTCCGTCCGGAGAGCCTTCGGCGAGCCCCGTGCACCGGGCGCCCGTCCGCACGAGCGAGCGCGTCGCGCCCGCGGCGAGGGCGTCGACGAGCCGGCCGCGCGGCACGGTCACGACGGCCCCGCCGGCGGCCCGCAGGTCGAGCGACAGCAGCGGACGTCCGTCCGGCGAGCGGCGCTCCATGCGCGTCAGGCGCCGGCCCAGCCGCTCGGCGTCGACGTCCAGGTCGTCGAGGACGGCCGTGGCCCCCGGCCAGAGCGTCACCGCGCCCCCGCTGTCGCGGAGCGCCGGCGCCTCCTCGAGCACGACCACGGCGTGGCCGTCGCGGTGCAGGCCCCGTGCCGCGGCGAGCCCCCCGACGCCGGCGCCGACGACGACGACCTCCACCTGCCCACCGCCCTCCGCCACCCCGGCGGCGGCTCCGGGCCATCGTGCGCGACGGCGCCCGCAGCGGCGCGGCCGGGCCCGGCGCCGCGTCTCCCGGGCGGCTGACGGTCGGCGACCGGTCCGACGGTCAGCGGCCGGGGCGCCGGCGCGCGTCACGCCTCCTGCGGCCCTCGAGCCGCTGCAGCCGCACCGGGCACACCGGCGCGTGCACGAGGGCGAGCTCGCCCTCCGTCATCCCCGGGTAGCGCGCCGCGTACTCCCGCGCGCACCCGCATCCCCCCGTGTCCTCCATGCTTCAACCATCGGCCGGCCGCGCCGGTCCGACGAGCACCGGGCGGCCCCGCGGGTGACGCCGCTCGGCCGGTCGGGTGCGCGACGGCGCGGCGGCCACCCGCCGGGTCCGCGGCCGCGAAGCCGCCTCCTGCGGGGCGCCCTACCTCGAGCCGCGCCCCTGCCCGCGCTCCGGTCCCGGTGCGACCGGGCCCGCGCTCCCGGGCCCGCTCGCCGCTCGGGCGGCGGCGAGCTCCTCGCGCAGGGCGGCCACCTGCGCCTGGAGCGCGTGGACGTCGCCGCGGGTGGCGGCCTGCTGCTCCACCTCGACGTCGCGGACCCGGTCGATGAGCCAGGAGGCGAGGGAGGCCGTCACGGTCCCGAGGAGGGCGACGCCCGCGACCATGAGTCCCACGGCGACGCCCCGCCCGCTGTCCGTCACCGGGTACAGGTCGCCGTAGCCGACGGTGGAGATGGTCGTCAGGGCCCACCAGACGGCGTCGGGGTAGGTCTCGATGAGAGCCCCCGGCGCGCCGCGCTCGGCGTCGAGGACGGCCAGGCCCGCCACCACGACGACGAGGACCGTGGCGCCCCCGACGTAGACGGCCACCCGCCCCCGCAGGCTGTCGGCGGCGTGGCGGTTCAGCACCGACAGGAGGGTGATGAGGCGCAGCAGGCGCAGCGGCCGCAGCAGCGGCAGGACGACGACGGCGACGTCGAGCGGGTGGCCCCGCAGGAAGGCCCCGCGGTCCTCGCTGAGCACGAGGCGCACGGCGAGGTCGACGGCGAAGACGGCCCACAGCAGCCACCCGGAGACGTGCGCCGTCGTGGCCCAGGCCGTGGCGAGGCCCGGCTCGAGGATGGGCACCGCGTAGGCGACGAGGTACAGGATCGCCGCCGCGGTGAGGGGCCACTCGGCCCGCCGCTCCCAGCGGCGCCGCCGCGCGTCGTCCTGCAGGCCTGCCATGGGGCGAGGCTAGGAGGTCGCACCGGCGTCCCTCCCGATCCGCACCGGACTCCCGCACCGGGGTCCCGCACGGGAGCGAAGGCCGGGGCCCCTCCGGGTCGCCACGCCGGCCGCACGCGTCCGCGCGGATGATCTGCGGCGCCCCTGCGCCGGGTCTCCTCAAGCGGGGGAGGGACGCGGACGACGGACCGGCCATGGGGGACAGCGGTGACCGGTGGATGGCGACGAGCCAGGCGAGCGCCGCTGCGGGCGCGCGGCGCGCCGGCGCCGAGGCGGCCCGTCGCGCGCTGGCGGGCCGCGCGCCGGCGCTCGTCGTCGTGCAGTCCGCCGGCCACCTCGACCACGTCGAGGTGCTCTCCGGCGTCCGCTCCGTGACGGGGGAGGCGCCCCTGCTCGGCGGCAGCGCGACGGACGCCTTCGGCGCGGAGGGGCCGGCCACGGACGTCGTCGTCACCGCCCTGGGAGGGCCGGGGCTGCGCGCGGCCACCGCCGCCAGCAGCGCCCCCGACGTGCGCGCCCGCGGGGCCGAGGTCGCCCGGGCGCTCGAGCACGTCGCGGGGAGGCACCGCCTGCTGCTCCTGCTCCCCGACGGGCTCGACTACAGCCAGGACCAGCTGGTCCGCGGCGTCTACGACGTCGCCGGGCCCTCCCTCCCCGTCGTCGGCGGCGGCTCCTCGGCGGTCGTCGGGCGGGAGCGCACCGCGCTCCTGCACGGCGGCGAGGTGCGCCGCGGCGGCGTCGTGGCGGCCGTCCTCGCCGCCGACCGCCCCTTCGGCGTCGGCGCCCACCACGGCATGCGCCCCGTGGGCGACGCCCTCGTCGTCACGGGCTCGACCGGGCTGGAGGTGCGGACGCTGGACGGCGAGCCGGCGCTCGACGCCTACCTCGCCCGCCTGAGCGCACCGTCGGCCGCCCACTACGACGCCAGCGCCTTCGCCGCCTTCGCGCAGCTGCACCCGCTGGGGCTGGCCCGCCGCCGCCGCGAGGAGGCGCGCGTCGTGGTGGGGGCCGACCTGCGCCACCGCACGCTGCAGTTCGTCACGCCCGTCCCGCAGGGCGGCCTCGTCCGGCTCATGGAGGGCGACGCGGGCTCGGTGCTGCAGGCCGCCCGCACCGCGTGCGACGAGGCGGTCGGGGGCCTGGGCGACCACGCGCCGGCCGGTCTCGTCGTCTTCAGCTGCGTGGCGCGCCGGCAGCTGCTCGGCGAGGACGGCGTCGCCGCGGAGGTCGCGTCGGTGCGCGAGGTCGGCGGCTCCGCCACGTCGGTGTCGCACAGCTTCGGGGAGATCGCCCGCACGAGCGGCTACGCGGGCTGCCACAACCAGACGCTCGTCGCGCTGGCGGTGTGAGGTGCCCGCGTCCGCCACGTCCCAGGCGCAGCTCGTCGAGTTCGTCGCCGCGACCTCGCTGAGCCGCTCCGAGGCGGAGGTCGTCGGCGCGGCGGCCGAGCTGGCCGCCACCACCATCGACGCCGAGGTGGCCCTCCTGCTCGACGGCGAGGAGGTGCTCTCCTCGACGGGGTGGGCGCCGGGTGCGGACGTCGGGCCCCTCGTGCGGGCGCTGGGCGCCTGCGGCTCGGCGACGGTCGAGCTGGAGGGCCTGGGCCCCGTGACGGCGCTCGCCATGCCGGTGCCCGCCCTCGGGCCGGGCGGCCACCTCGTGGTCGCCCGTCTCGACGACGGCTTCGAGCCCGCCGAGCGCGCCCTCGTCATGGGCATGGCGCGGCTGCTGGGGGTCTCGGTGGACGCCGCGCGCGCCCTGGAGGGCGAGCGGGACGCCCGCGCGCAGGTCGAGGAGACCGCGGGGGAGCGTCTCCGGCTGCTCGCGGCCCTGCGGGAGCGCGAGATGCTGCTGACGACGCTGCTCGAGGTCCAGCGGGCCATCTCCCACCGGCGCCCGCTGGAGGAGGTGCTCGACCTCGTCGCCCGGGGGACGAGCGCCTCGCTCGGCGGCGTCCCGGTCGCGCTGGTGCTCGAGAGCGGGCCCGCCGGCGACCGGCTCGGGGTCGTCGCCTCCACGCACCCGGGGGCGGCCGCCAGCGCCGAGGACCTCGTCGCCCTCGCCGTCCGGGCGGTCGCGGAGCACGGCACCAGCAGCGAGCGGGTCGGCGCCGAGGTGCGGCTCGCCGCTCCCGTCCACCTGCAGGGGCGGGCGCTGGGAGCGCTGCTCGCCCGCGTCGCCCCCGCGGACGCCGGCGCCGCCGAGACCCTCCTCGCCGCCTTCGCCGAGCACGCGAGCCTCGCGCTGGGCGACGCCGACACCGCGGCCATCACGCGGCAGGCCTTCTACGACCAGCTGACGCGCCTGCCGAACCGGACGCTGCTGCTCGACCGGCTCGAGCGGGCGCTCGCGCGCCGGGACGGGTCCGCCCGGACCACCGCCCTGCTCTTCGTGGACCTCGACCGCTTCAAGCAGGTGAACGACCGGTACGGGCACGCCGTGGGTGACCGCGTGCTCGCGGAGTGCGCGGCCCGGGTCGAGGGCTGCCTGCGCGCGGACGACACGCCCGCCCGCCTCGGCGGCGACGAGTTCGCCGTCCTGCTCGAGGACGTGGCGAGCGAGCGCCACGCCGTCGACGTCGCCGAGCGCCTCGTCCAGGCCGTCTCGGCACCCCTGCGCTCGCTCGGCATCGAGCTCGGCGTCGGCGCGAGCGTGGGCGTGGCGCTCGCCGTGGACGGCGAGGGCGACGCCCACGCCCTCCTGGGGGAGGCCGACCTCGCCATGTACCGGGCGAAGGCCGAGGGGGGCGGGGCGGTCGTCGTCTTCCACCCGGGCATGCACGCCGAGCGGACCGACCGGCTGGCGCTCGAGGCCGACCTCGCGCGCGCCGTCGACCGCGAGGAGCTCGTGCTGCACTACCAGCCGGTCGTGGACCTGCGCGACGGGCGGGTCCTGGGCGCCGAGGCGCTCGTGCGCTGGCAGCACCCGGTGCGCGGCCTCCTCGGCCCGGACGTCTTCGTGCCCGTCGCCGAGGCGACCGGGGACATCGCAGCGGTGGGGCGGTGGGTGCTGCGCGAGGCCTGTCGGGCGGCGGCGCGCTGGCGGGCGACGGCGCCGTCGGCGACTGTCGCCGTCAACGTCTCGCCGCGCCAGGTCTCCGACCCGGGCTTCGTCGCCCTGGTGCGCGACGCCCTGCGCGACGCGCGGCTCCCGCCCGAGGCGCTCGTGCTCGAGATCACCGAGAGCATGCTGCTGCCGGGCGAGGCGCCCGTGCTTCAGCGGCTCGAGGAGCTGGCCCACGCCGACGTGTCCGTCGCCGTGGACGACTTCGGGACCGGCTACTCGTCCCTGTCCTCGCTGCGCCGACTGCCGGTCGACGAGCTGAAGGTCGACCGCAGCTTCGTCCGCGACATGGGCGACCGTGAGGGTCTCGCCGTGGTGCGGGCCGTGCTCGACCTCGCCCGCGCCCTGGGGCTGCGCTGCGTGGCCGAGGGGGTCGAGCACGCCGAGGAGGCCGCCCTGCTGGCCGGGCTGGGGTGCGAGCGCGCGCAGGGCTACCACTTCTCGCGCCCCCTGCCCGAGGCCGCGCTGCGGGAGATGCTCGCCGGTCGCGCCGCCCGGCCGGCCGCGGCCGCGGTGCCCGCGCCCCGGCAGCCGCGCCGCCGCACGTCCCGGTCGGGCCGGTGGGAGAGCGCGGCCGCACCGCGGGCCTGAGCCCTCGGCACGCCGCCCACGGCGCCCCGGCGCGCGGGATGGTCCCGGTCGTCGGCACGGGTCGTGCGGACGGGAGACGCGGGGGCGGACGAGTCGGTCTCTACGCCGGGTTCTGTCCCCCACCGCCGTCGCCGGCGCTGGTGGGGTGGCGACCATCCATCTCGGACGTGCGTCGCCGCACGCCTCCAGCGACCTACCCGGCAGCTCGGGCGGGCCGCCCTCGGACGCTGCCTGTCTGGTCTTGCTCCGGGTGGGGTTTGCCGAGCCACCCCCGTCACCGGGGGTGCTGGTGGTCTCTTGCACCACCCTTTCACCCTTACCGGGGCCGTCCGAGGACGGTCCCGGCGGTCTCCTCTCTGTGGCACTGTCCCGCGGGTCACCCCGGGTGGGCGTTACCCACCACCCTGCCCTGCGGAGCCCGGACGTTCCTCGGCGCCGCCCCTCGCGGGGCGACGACGCGGCCGCCCGACCGACTCGTCCGCGAGCGGGAGGCTAGACCGCCGGGCGGGGCGCCCGCGAGCCCGGCGCCGGGTCCTCGGCGGTCGCCCGGCGCGGCCCCGGCACGTCGGCCCGTCCGGTGCCCGGGTGGGCGTCCCCGGCCGGCGCCGCGCCGGGCCGACGCAGCCGCGCGGCGAGCGACGCCAGCGGCTCGGGCCGGCCGAGGGCGTAGCCCTGGAGCAGGTCGCAGCCCAGCCCGGCGAGCACACGGCCCTGCTCGGGCGTCTCGACGCCCTCGGCGACCACCCCGAGGCCCAGCGACCGGCTCATGGCCGTCACCGCCCGCACGAGCCGCGCGCGCCCGGCGCACGTGTGCGCCGTCGCGGTGAAGCCGGCGTCGAGCTTGAGGTAGGCCGCCGGCAGCCGGTCCAGGCGGCTCAGGGAGGAGTACCCGGTCCCGAAGTCGTCGACCGCCACCCGGACCCCGAGCGCCCGGCACGCCAGGAGGGTCGCGACGGCGCGCTCGTCGCCGCCCTCGACCACAGACTCCGTCACCTCGAGGACGAGCTGGGCGGCGGGCCAGCCCGTGCGGTCCAGGGCGGCGGCCAGCCGCTCGACGTAGTCGTCGTCGACGAGCTCGAGCCCGGAGACGTTGACGGCCAGCACGAGGCCGCGCTCGCGCGCCTCCGGCAGGGACGCGAGCTCGCGGCAGGCGCGCTCGAGGACGGCGGCGCCGAGCTCGCCGACGAAGCCGTGCGCCTCCGCGACGGCCACGAAGACCTCCGGGCTCACGGCGCCGCGCACGGGGTGCGTCCACCGGGCCAGCGCCTCCACGCCCACGGGGTGGCCTCCGGGGGCGTCGGCGGCCACCAGCGGCTGGTAGACCGGACGGACGGCGCCGGCCGCGACCGCGGCGCGCAGGTCCGCCGCGAGCGCGTCGACACCCGTCTCCGCCCCGGCGACCTCGCAGCGCGCCCGCCCGTCCCGCTTGGCGCGGTACAGCGCGGCGTCGGCGCGGCGCAGCGCCGCGGCCGGGCCCTCGGGCGGCGCCCAGGCGGCCACACCGGCCGACGCCGGGCGCCCGGCGTCGCGCACCAGGGGCGACAGGACCAGCGCGAGCTCGGCGGGGGGCGCGGCCAGGGCCACGGCGAACTCGTCGCCGCCGACGCGGGCGAGGAAGGCCGACCGCGGGAGCAGCGCGCGCCACCGAGCCGCCGTCGCCCGCAGCAGCTCGTCGCCGGCGTCGTGCCCCGAGGCGTCGTTGACGGCCTTGAAGCCGTCCAGGTCGACGAGCGCCACGGACAGCGGCCCGCCGGAGCGGCCCGCGGCCAGGGCCAGCCGCTCGAGGGCGTCGTCGAGGCCCCGCCGGTTCGGCAGCCCGGTGAGGCCGTCGACGCTCGCGCTGGAGGCCCGGCGCGCGAGCACGCCGACGACGAGGGCGACGGCCACGAGGACGACGTCGAGGGCCAGGGCGCCGAGCAGCCCGACGCCGCCGTGCACGAGGAGCGCCGCCGTCGTGGTGAGCAGGCACGCGGAGAGGTGGACCAGGGCGTGCAGACGGGCGAAGAAGACGCCCGTGTCGACGGCGACGAAGACGGACACCGCGGCGACCAGGACGGCGCTGCGCGGGTCGGGGGTCACGAGGACCGCCGCGCCGATGAGACCGGTGGCCAGCGCGGCGAGCAGGTGCGTGGCGAGGCGCGGCAGGTGCGCGCGGCGCGCGGCCACGAGCCCCCCGACGACGAGGGCCGACGCGCCCAGGGCCGTCAGCACCGGGCGCCCGGGCGCACCGCCGGCGCCGGCCGCCGCCACGAGCAGCGCCACGAGCCCGCCGGCGACGTAGAAGACGCCGAAGGCGGCGCCCACCGCCCGCGGCGTCGCCACCTCCGGCACCCGCCGCCACTCCTCCACGTCACCTTCTTCGGCCGGGGAGGGCGCGGGGCGCAGGGGGCGTCACCCGGACGCCGGGCGTGCGAGGGTGGCGCCGTGGACGCCACCTCGGCCGCGGGCGGCGGCGGGCTCGCCGTCGCGGTCGCCGTCGTCTTCCTCCTGCTGGGGGTCGCGCTCGTCGTCACCGGCGTCCTGGGCGTGCGACGGGCCGTGGCCACCCGCCGTCGGGGGGCCGCCCTGCGCGAGCGGGGGGTGCGGGCGCGCGGCACGGTCGTCGACCTGCAGATCAACACCCGCGGGAGGGGCCCGGAGGCGAGGACCACCTACCGCCCGGTCGTCACCTTCACGACGGCCGACGGCGCGGAGGTCACCACCGTGGCCGGCCCGGACGCGACGGCCGCCTGGGTCGAGCGCACCCCCGTGGTCGTCCGTCACGACCCGGCCGACCCCGAGCACGCCGAGGTGCTCGAGCCGGTCCCCGGCGTGGCGCTCGGCACCTCGACGACGGGGCCCCTGGCCGTCGGCCTCCTGCTCGCCGTCGTCGGCCTCGTCGTCGGGGCGACGGCGCTGGCGGGCCTCGTCACCTGAGCCCTCGTCACCTGAGCCCTCGTCACCTGAGCCCTCGTCACCTGAGCCCCCGTCACCTGAGCCCCCGCGCGGCTGCGCCGGACGGGTGAGCCGCGGCCGCCGGGGCCGCGACGCGGCCCGACCGCGGGCCACGCTGGGGCGTGCCGCCCGTCAGCCCGCTCGCCCTGCGCGCCCCGGTCGCCGCCCTGCTGGCGTCGCGGGCGCCCGCCGGCACGCCGCCCGAGGCCGTGGCCGCGCTGGTGCTGGCGCTCGCGGTGCCCGTCGTCGGGCCGGTCCTCGGCGTCGTCCTCGGCCGCTCGGCGCGGCGCCGCTGCGACGCCGAGCACCTCCCCGGCCGCGAGGTGGCCCTGGCCGCCGAGGTCGTGGGGTGGTCGCTGCTCGGCGTCCTCGCCCTCGGGGCCGTCGTCGTCGCGCTGCTCGTCGTCGTGCCGCTCGTCTGGCTGGCGGGCGCGAGCGGCTGAGCTGCTCGCCTCACCGTCCGGGCCGGCCGCGCACCGGCGGAGGCCCTCCTCCCGCTCGCCGTCGGGGACCACGTCCTCCCGGCTCACCCCCGCCGGCTCCCGCGCGCGCGCAGCCATCGCGGTCCCTGCTCGTCCCGGCCGGCCGCCGTCGCGAGCACGACGGCCGCCGTGACGAGCAGCAGCCCGACCGCGGCGGTCCACCCCGCCCCGCCGCCGCCCCGCCGCGCGAGCACCTCGAGCACGGCGCACACCGCCGCGACCGGCGCCGCCGCGAGCAGGGGCGGCCACAGGCGCCGCAGGACCGAGCCCGCGAGCCCGGGCCCGATGGTCCCCGGCCCGGCCGCCGCGGCCAGCGTCGTCAGCAGCACGTGGGTGCACCAGAGCGTGGCCGTCCCCGGCACGAGGACGGCGACGGCGACGCCGGGCGTCGTCCGCACCGCCGCCAGCGCCAGCGAGACGACGAGGAGCGCGGGCCCGACGACGGCGGCGGCCGACCGCGGGACCACGGCGGCGAGCGCGCAGACCGCGGTCGCCGCCGCTGCGGGCAGGGGCCCGAGCCCGGCCACCAGCCCTGCGGGCAGCGCCGTCAGCGCCGCGGCCGCCACGGCCGCGACCCGCAGCCCGAGCACGGGGCGGCTCACGTCGACCGTCCGGAGGCGGTCGACGCCCGGCCCGGCGCCCCCGGCGCGTCGTGGGCGCGCTGGGGGAGGAGGGGCCGGAGCAGGACGGTCGTCCCCCGTCGGCGCAGGCGGTCCGCGGCGAGGGCGCGACGGACGTCGGCGAGGCGGGCGGCGACCGCGTCCTCGCCCCGGGGCAGCGACTCGGCCAGGGGGGCGTCGCCGTCGCGCACGAGCGTCGCGTGGCCCCGGTCCGCGAGCTCGACGAGGAGCGCGACGGCCGCCTCGTCGAGCACGGAGCCGAGGAGCACGCAGGCGCTGCCGGCCGGGAGCGAGGGGTGGTCGGGTGGGAGGGCGGCGCGGCGGACGCGGGGGGTCGTCCGCACGTCGGCGAGCCAGGCGGCGGCGAGCAGCTGCCCGTCGCGGCCGCGCAGGGGCGGGCTCGTGCGCAGCCGTCCGCCCGCCTCGGCGAGGCGCACGCGGTCGCCGCGCCCCACGAGGTGGTGCACCAGTCCCGCGGCGACGGCGGCCGAGTCCTCGAGGCCGTCGGCCGACGCCTCGCCGGTGGCGAGGAGGAGGACGACGTCACCTCCCCGCTCGGCCGTGCGCTCGGCGAGCATCAGCCGGCCGGTGCGCCGCGTCGCGCGCCAGTCGACCCGTCGCAGGTCGTCGCCGCGGCGCGCCTCCCGCACGCCCCGCAGGTCGTCCCCGCCCCCCGCGGCGCGGGACCGGTGGACGCCGGCGGCGGTGCGCGCCGAGCGCAGGGCGACCTCCACGTCGGGAGCCCGCCGCCAGGGGACCACGGGGACCGATCGCGGGAGGGACGTCGCCCGGGCCACCGCCACCCGTCCCGTCGGCGTGGTGAGGACGACGCGGGCGCCCCGCACCGCGACGTGGCCCCGGCGCGCGGGCCGCACCACCGCGGACGCGACGACGTCGCCGCCCTCGGGCGGGAGCACGACGAGGTGGGACAGGAGGTCCGGCTCGGCGCCCTCCACCCGGACCTCCAGGCGCGCCGCCCAGGGGGCCTGCGCGCCGCGCCGCCCCGCAGCCGGCCCCTCGGGCGGGTGCGCCTCCACGTGCACGCGCACCTCGTCGCCGACGAGGACGCGGTCGGGCTCCAGGCGCACACGGACCCGCCAGCCCGACGGCGCCGCCCGGCCGAGCGCGAGCGCGAGCCCGAGGAGGGACGGGGCGGCCGCGAGGGCGACCACCGGGTGCCCCGAGACGAGCGCCGCGACGAGCGCGACGACGGCCGCGCCCACCGCCCCCGGCGCCGACCCGCTCACGGCGCCGTCGCGGCGGCCTCGACGCGGGGGAGGGGCACGTCCCGCAGGACGTCGGCGACGACGGCGGTCGCCGGCTCCCCGCGGACCCAGGTCTCCGGCCGCAGGACCAGCCGGTGGGCGAGGACGTCGACCGCCAGGTCGGCCACGTCGTCGGGGACGACGTAGCCGCGCCCCTGGAGCAGCGCCCAGGCCCGGGCGAGCTGCACGAGGCCGAGGCTCCCGCGCGGTGACGCGCCCACCAGGACCGACGGGTGGTCGCGGGTGGCCCGCACGAGCCCGACGGCGTACTCGACGACGGCGGCGTCGGCGTGGACCCGCTCGACGGCGTCCCGCAGCCGCAGGAAGCCCTCGGCGTCCAGGACGGCGGGCACCTCGACCTCCTCGCGCCGCCGCTGCACGCGCCGCTGCACGAGGTCCCGCTCGTCCTCGGCGGCGGGGTAGCCCACGGCGACCCGGGCGAGGAAGCGGTCGAGCTGCGCCTCGGGCAGCGGGTAGGTGCCCTCGGTCTCCACGGGGTTGGCGGTCGCGAGGACGGTGAAGCACGGGTCGAGCGGGTGGGTGGTGCCGTCGGCGCTGACCTGCCGCTCCTGCATGGCCTCGAGCAGCGCCGCCTGCGTCTTCGGGGGCGTTCGGTTCACCTCGTCGGCGAGCAGGAGCTGGGTGAAGACGGGGCCGGGCTCGAAGACGAGCGAGCCGTCCGGTCCCGGCACGGCGGAGCCGGTGACGTCCCCCGGCAGGAGGTCGGGGGTGAACTGGACGCGCCCCGCCCGCAGGCCGAGCGCCCGGGCGAAGGCCCGCGCCATCGACGTCTTGCCGGTGCCCGGCACGTCCTCCAGCAGCACGTGGCCGCCGGCCGCCATGACGGCGAGGACCCGGCGGAGCACGTCGTCCTTGCCGACGACCGCCCGCGCGACCGCCTCGACGACGCGGGCCCCCTCACGGCCGTGGCGCTCCGCGTCGTCCGGCCCCTCGTCCCCCGCCATGGCCCCACCGTCCCAGGTCGCCCGCGCGGACGTCGGGACGCAGCCCCAGCGCGTCCTCCGCGCCGCGCAGCAGGTGCTCCGGCACGGCAGGGCCCCCACCGCCGCCGCCGACCTCGGCACCGCCGACCTCGCCGCCGCGACCCCCGGTCCCGCCCTCCGGGGCGCGCCCCGTCCCGGCCCGGGCGAGGCGCTCGTGCAGGAGCCGGCGCGCGGGGGCCGAGGTGCGCGCGGCGTCGAGGTCGCTCCGAGCGCGGGTCACCGCCCAGCGGTCCGGCCTCTCCGCGCGGCCGGGACGCCGGACCGTCGACCAAGGAGACGGCCAGGTCTGCCCGCCCACGTGCGCCACCGCCGCCCGCCCGAGGACCACGAGCGCGGCCCCCAGCGCGGCGGCCGACCACCAGGCCCAGGAGACGCCGATCGCCTCCGCGGCCAGCACGACCACCAGCGCGAGGCCGGCCCCGACGAGGCCCCACGCCGCGGCGTGCCGCACCGCCCTCACCGCTGCCCGCCGCGCGCGTCCGCGTCCCCCGGGGCGTCCCCGTCGGGGGTGTCGCCGTCGTGGAGCGGTGCGGCCTCGGGCACGAGGACGTCGGCGCAGCGCTGGGCCCTCGCCCAGCGGTCCGGCGGCGGGTCGGCCGCGGCGAAGGCCGCCTCCTCGTAGAGGGAGCGCAGCTCGGCGGCTGCGGCGCGGCCCTCGGCCGAGCCCGCGCGCTCGGCCAGCAGGCGCTCCTGCTGCCTCGGGGAGCCGGTGCCCGCCGCGGCGCCGACGACGGCCTCCCACAGGCGCACGACGGACGCCCGCTCGCCACCGACGACGTGCCGGGCCCGCACCCGCGCCACGGAGCCGGCGGCGGGCACGTCCGCCTCCGCGCCGCGGACCGCGTGGGTGGCGGGGCGCGCGGTCGTCGTGCCCCCCGTCCGTCCCCGCGCCCCCGTCCGCCTCGCGAGCAGCAGCGCCGCGACCGCCGCGACGACGAGCGCCAGGAGGGGGAGGGCGAGCACGAGAGCGAGGTCCGGTCCCGGGACGTCGACGTCCGCGGGCAGCAGGCCGGGCCGCGTCCCGGACGGGGAGGGCAGCGGGGTGGCGGCGGGCCCCGGCGCTCCCTCGACGTCGACCTCGGGGACCGGCCCCAGGCCCACCTCGAGCGCGGGCCCCCCGGTGGCGGCGACGGCGACGACGACCACGGCGGCAGCCGCCGCCAGGGCGGCGGCGACGGCCCGCCCTCGCCCGGTCACGACGCCGACGCTAGCGACGGGGCGCGCGCCCGGCGGTCAGGCGCTCTCGCGGGCGTGGCCGAAGAACCCGCGCGAGCGGATCATCTCGGCCACCTCCGGCGGCACCATCGGCTCCCAGGAGCCGTCGCCGGCGGCGATCCGGCGCAGCACGTCGCGGCTGAGGATGGGGAGGTAGTCCTCGCGGGCGTTGTCGAGCTCGACGAAGCTGCCGCGCCCGGCGAGGTAGTCGAAGAGCGGCTGCAGCTCCTCGCCCACGCGCAGGCCGCCGACGCGCCGGACCTCGCCGGTCGCCAGGTCGACCATCGGGTACACGAAGAGCTTGAGGTCGTTCTTCAGCAGCCGCCCGAAGCTCTCGAGGATGCCGCCGGGCAGGTGGGCGTGGTTGGCCTCGTCGAAGAGGTCCACGAGCGTGGGGACGCCCATGACGAAGCCGATGCGCCCGCGTGTGCGCTCCGCCAGGTAGGCCGCCAGCCGGTGGTGGTCGACGAACGCCGAGATGAGCGTCGTCGCCCCGCAGGCGCCGAGGAGGTCGGCGCGGGCGAGGAAGTCGCGCCGGTCGACGTCCGCCCCGCCGGCGAGCAGGTTGCTCATCGTCAGCTCGGTGAGCCGCAGCACCTGGTCGCCGTCGACGTCCGGCTCGTCGGCGAACTTCTCGTGCGCGCACCGCAGCATGTCCATGTTGACGACCGTGGGCGGGCGGAAGCTGCCGCGCTCGACGAGCACCGGGCGCTTGCGCAGCACCTCGCTCGGCTGCAGGACGTCGCCGTCGGGGCCGAACATCGCGACGCCGGACAGGCCCAGCTGGACGAGCCGCAGCGCCATGAGCCGGTTGTCGACGTGGCGGAACTCGATGCCGCGGAAGGAGATGACGTCGATCTCGATGCGGCCCGTGGAGAGCCGGTCGAGCAGGCTCTCGACGAGGCGGTCGGGCTCGTACCGCTCGAAGAAGGCGGCGTGGAGGAGGTTGACGCCGACGATGCCCAGCGCCTCCTGCTGCAGGGAGGCCTCGTCGTCGAGCATCCGCACGTGCAGCACGATCTCGCTCGGCTCGTCGTGGGGCTGGGCCTGGAAGCGCACGCCCATCCAGCCGTGGCACTCGTTGCCGCCCCGGTAGCTGCGGGCGACGACGGTGTCGGCGAAGGCGAAGAAGCACGTGTCGTCCCCGCGCGTGGGGCCGAGCCGCTCGACGTTGAGCTCGAGCTCGTGGTCGAGCATCGCCTCGAGCCGTCGGCGGGACACGTAGCGGTCGGAGCGCCCGTAGACGGCGTCGCTGACGGCCATGTCGTAGGCCGACATCGACTTCGCGACGGTGCCCGCGGCGCCGCCGGCGCGGAAGAACCAGCGCGCCACCTCCTGGCCGGCGCCGATCTCGGCGATGGTGCCGTACCAGCGCGGCTCGAGGTTGATGCGCAGCGCCTTCTGCAGGGTGTCCGCCGCGCTGTCCACGGTCGTGCTCACGTCGTCCGCCTCCTCGCGTCCCCGGTCGCGTCCGGCGGCGCAGGAGGGCGGCCGCCGCTGGTCGCGATCATGTCGGGCCCCGGAGCCCCTGGCGAGCCCCGGTGGTCCGGTCGGGGGCACGGTCGGGGGCCCGGTCGGGAGCCGGGCCGCGCTGCGCGGCCCGCTCGTCGCGCAGGAGCGCGAGGACGGCGGCACCGCCCGCCAGCGACCCGGCGGCGAGCACCGCGAGCGCCGCCGACCACGACGCCCGCGCGGCGAGGACCGGGACGAGCCAGACGGTGACCGCCGTCGTGAGGTAGCCCGCGGCCATCTGCACGGCGACCGCACCGCCCACGAGGTCGGGGTCCGCGTGGCGGGTGACGAGCGCGGACAGCTGGGCCGAGTCGGCGACGACCCAGAAGCCCCAGACCGCGACGAGCGCGACCACGACGCCGAGCGGTGCGCCGCGCAGGACGGCGAGGGCCAAGGCGGCCGAGCTCGAGCCCGCGACGCAGACGAGGACGACCACGGGCTGCCCGACCCGGTCGGCGAGCAGGCCGGCGGCCACGCAGCCGAGCGCCCCGGCGGCCACGCACGCCGCCGTCAGCGCGGGGACCGCCGTCGAGGGGTCCGGCAGCGCGGCCACGGCGGCGGTCCCGGCGAGCAGGGCTCCCGTCCAGGCCCACATCGCGTACAGCTCCCACATGTGGCCGACGTACCCCAGGACGGCGAGCACGACGGGGCGGCGGCGCAGCGCGTCGAGCGCGGCCCGGCGGTCGAAGGCCGCCGGGGAGCGGCCGTGCGGGCCGGAGCGCCGCAGGAGCAGGGCCAGCCCGGCGCCGAGGAGGGCGCCGGCGCTCGTGACCACGACGACGAGCCGCCACGGCGGGCCGCCCGCCCCGGTGCTCGCCCCGGCCGCGGCGACGGCGTGCGGCAGCGCGGTGCCCAGGGTCAGCGCCGCCACCATGGCCCCGAGGGCCGCGCCGCGGCTGCGGCGGGACCACGTCGTCGTCTCCTTGAGCGCCGACGGGTAGACGAGCGCCAGCGCTGCACCCGTGAGCAGCCGCGAGGCGACGGCCGCCGCCGGGCCCGCGGCGAGCAGCAGCCCCGCGTTGGCGAGGGCGGCCGCGGCGGCGCCGACGGCCAGCAGGCGCCGGGCGGGGACGGCGTCGGCGAGGCCCGTGCCGGCCGAGACGAGCGCGCCGACGACGAAGCCCAGCTGCACGCCCACCGTCAGGAGCGCGGAGGCGGTGGGGGAGAGGTCCCAGGCGGCGGCCAGCTGGGGCACGACCGCGGCGGCGGAGAACCACGTGCCCATCGCCAGGGCCGTGGCCGCGGCGAGGACGACCAGCGCCGTCACGGGGTGCCGGGGGAAGGCTCCTCGTGCTGCGCCGTCCGCCGTCACGACCCCTCCTCCCGCGCTGCCGGACCGGGTTCCGGGGCCCGCGCGGCGCACAGGCTCGCACGCGGTGCGCGCGCCCGCGGAGCCCCGGCGGGGGAGGGGGCCCGAGAGGGGGCTCGAGGAGGGGCCTCGACGAGGGGGCCGGAGAGGCAGGTCACGCCCAGGTCTCGCGGGAGCGCCCTCCCGTACGGTGGACGGGTCCGGGCGGCCCGATGCGCCGCCGGGCGTCGCGGCCCCGACGGGCCGCCGGGACCGCCGCGCGGTCGCCGGGCGCGAGGGCGCCGACGCCGACCGACCCCGCGCCGCCCGCACGAGGCCACCGGCCCGCGCGCGACCGTCGTCCCGCTCCGGCGGGACCGCCGCGGGGTCCCGCCCACCACGGGGAGGACCCGATGACCCGCACCACCACGACCACCCGCGCCCTCGCCGCCTCCGGGGCGGCGCTCGCGCTCGCCCTCACGGCCGGCTGCGGCAGCGACGACGGCGCCGCGGCCGACGGCGGCTCCGACGGCATCACCGTGCGGACCACCGAGTTCTCCTGGGTCGCCGCCACGCTGACCAACGAGGTCGTGCGGCAGGTCGCCGCCGACCACCCCGACCTCGGCGTCGCCGACCTCGAGACCTCCCAGCTCGACCCGGCCGCCGCCTGGGCCGGCGCCGGCAACGGCGACCTGGACCTCGTCACCGAGGTGGCGCTGCCCAACCAGCAGCCGCTGCTGGACCAGACCGAGGGCTTCGAGCTCCTCGGCGAGGTCTACAGCGGGGCCGACCAGGGCTGGTACGTGCCGAGCTACGCCCTCGAGCCGGGCCAGCCGCTCGAGGGGCTGACGTCGGTCACGCAGCTGCCCGAGTACGCCGACGCGCTCGACAGCACGCTCTACGACGCCGACCCGGGGTGGATCACCACCGAGCAGAACGAGGCGCGGCTGGCCGGCTACGACATCGGCTTCGAGCACTCGACGTCGAGCGCCGCCGCGCTCTTCGCGCAGCTGGACCGCGCGTACGAGCGCGAGGAGCCGGTGCTCGTGTACCTCTACCAGCCGCACTGGGTCTTCGCGCAGTACGACGTCACCAAGCTCGAGGAGCCCAACCCCTACGAGGAGGGCTGCTTCGCCGAGGGCGGCGCGGGCGACTGCGCCATGCCCGACTACGCCGGCGGCGTGGCCGCGAGCGACGAGCTGCAGGAGGAGGTGCCCGCCTTCACCGAGATGCTCTCCCGCATGGAGATCCCCGTCGACGACATGGACGCGATGATCGCCGAGGTCGACGTCGAGGAGCGCGACGCCGCCGACGTCGCCCAGGAGTGGGTCGAGGAGAACGACGACGCCGTGGAGAGCTGGGTCGGCTGACCGACCCGACCTCCCCGCCGAGGGCGGTGCCGCGACGAGCGGCGCCGCCCGCGCGCGCGTCCGGCGCGAGGCCCCGGAGCGCTCCGCTGCACCGGTGGCTGACGAGCGCGGAGGACGGCGCCCAGCGCTCCGACGACGCGCTGCGGCTGCTCGCTGCTCGTCCGCCGGCAGCGGTGGACGCAGGACGTGCCTGACCGCGTCGTGGACCCACCGCTGGACAGGTGGAGACGCACCGCAGCCCCCCGCCGGCGGACCGGCGAGGGGCTGCGGGACGAGCGGGATCAGATGTCGAAGTACATCTCGAACTCGTGGGGGTGCGGGCGGAAGCGGATCGGGTCGATCTCGTTGGTCCGCTTGTAGTCGATCCAGGTCTCGATGAGGTCCTCGGTGAAGACCCCGCCGCGGGTGAGGTACTCGTGGTCGGCCTCGAGCGCGTCGAGGACGGCGCCGAGCGAGCCGGGCACCTGGTCGATGGCCGCGTGCTCCTCGGGCGGGAGCTCGTAGAGGTCCTTGTCGACCGGGGCCGGCGGCTCGATGCGGTTCTGGATGCCGTCGAGGCCCGCCATGAGCATGGCCGCGAACGCCAGGTAGGGGTTGCTCGAGGGGTCCGGCACGCGGAACTCGATGCGCTTGGCCTTCGGGTTCGAGCCCGTGATCGGGATGCGGACGCAGGCCGAGCGGTTGCGGGCCGAGTAGACGAGGTTGACCGGCGCCTCGTAGCCCGGCACCAGGCGGTGGTAGCTGTTCACCGTCGGGTTGGTGAAGGCGAGCAGCGACGGCGCGTGCTTGAGCAGGCCGCCGATGTACCAGCGGGCGACGTCGGAGAGGCCGCCGTAGCCGCGCTCGTCGAAGAAGAGCGGCGAGCCGTCCTTCCACAGCGACTGGTGCACGTGCATGCCCGAGCCGTTGTCGCCGAAGAGGGGCTTCGGCATGAAGGTGGCCGTCTTGCCGTGCTGGTGCGCCACGTTCTTGATGACGTACTTGAACAGCATGACCTTGTCGGCCGACTTGAACAGCTCGTCAAACTTGTAGTTGATCTCCGCCTGGCCGGCCGTGCCCACCTCGTGGTGGGCGCGCTCGACCTCGAGGCCGAGGGCGTCCAGGGCCAGGACCATCTGGTCGCGCAGGTCGGCGAAGTGGTCCACCGGCGGAACGGGGAAGTAGCCGCCCTTGTAGGGCGTCTTGTGCCCGAGGTTGCCGCCCTCCTCCTTGCGCCCCGTGTTCCAGGCGCCCTCGATGGAGTCGATGTGGTAATAGCTCTCGCGCTGGTTCGTCTCGAACCGCACGTCGTCGAAGACGTAGAACTCCGCCTCGGGGGCGAAGAACGCGGTGTCCGCGATCCCCGTCGAGCGCAGGTACTCCTCGGCGCGGCGGGCGATCTGCCGCGGGTCGCGGGAGTAGGCCTCGTCCGTGAAGGGGTCGACGATGCCGAAGTTGACGACGAGCGTCTTCTCCGCCCGGAACGGGTCGACGAAGGCGGTCTCGACGTCCGGCACGAGCTTCATGTCCGACTCGTGGATCGCCTGGAAGCCACGGATCGAGGAGCCGTCGAACATCTGGCCGGTGGTGAAGAAGTCCGCGTCCACGGAGGCGGCCGGCACCGTGAAGTGCTGCATCACCCCCGGCAGGTCGCAGAACCGGACGTCGATGAACTTGACGTCGTTCTCCGCGATGTAGGCGAGCACCTCGTCGGCGTTGGTGAACATCCACTCTCCTGGCGGGGTCGGAGGTCGTCGGTGGCGGTCGGGCCGCCGGTGGTGCCTGTGGTGGTCCCTCGGTGTGGTGCTGGGGGTCGTGCGGTGGTGCGGGCGGCGGCGGGGCCCCGCGCTGCGGGAGCGGCCCGGCGCGCCGTCTCGGGAGGGGAACCTAGGAGCGGGCGGTTGCCCGCTCGTCACGCGAGTGTTTCCGACGTGTTGCACGGCGCGCGGTTGCGACGCGCCGCGCGGGCCGGGCGGGCGGCACCGCCCGGGGTCACCGGAGGGCGCCCGTCTAGCGTGGCGCCGTGGCGAGGAGCGGACCGAGCGGTGCGGAGGCGACCTGGCCGGGGCGCCGCCTGGGCCTGCCCCGGGAGGGCTCGCGGTCCGTCGCGCGGACCGGTCGGCGGCTCGGCGGCGTCGCGGTCGACTGGGCGCTGGCGCTGCTGGTGTCGAACGCCCTGCTGGGTGGCGACCCCTGGGTGACCCTCGGCGTCTTCGCGCTCCTGCACGCCGTCGGCGTCGGCACGGTGGGCGGCAGCCCGGGCCACCTCCTCCTGCGCCTGCGGGTGCTGCGCGTCGACGGCGCCTGGCCCGGCCCGTGGCGCGCGCTCGTCCGCACCCTCCTGCTCTGCCTCGTCATCCCCGCCGCCATCTGGGACGCCGACCAGCGGGGGATGCACGACCGCCTCGCCGGCACCGTCGTCGTCCGCCGCTAGGACGACCCGGGCGTCGGCGTCCGCAGGCCCGACCGGGACCGGCGACCGTGCGGGGCGCAGGCCCTGCCAGCATCGCGCTGTGACCGAGCTCCCGCCGACGCCCACCGCCGGACCCGCCGCTCCGCGGGTGCGACCCGCGTCCGGCGCCGGGGCGCGCGACGACGTCCTCGTCGTCGCCGCGCTGGCGGTCGAGGCCGTCCACGTGCCCGCGCACCTGCCCCTGCTGCTCACGGGGCCGGGCAAGACGGCCGCGGCCACGGCGGTCGCCGCCGTCCTGGCCGCCCGGCAGCCCGCGGACCGCCCGCTCGTCGTGGGCGTCGGCACCGCTGGGGCGCTGCGCGAGGGCGTCACCGGCCTGCACGTGCCGGGCACGGTGGTCCACCACGACATCTCCGCCGACGCCCTCGCCCGGCTCGGCGCGCGGACGGCCACGGAGCTGGCGCTCGACCTCCTGCCGGGGAAGGTACGGAGCGACGTCGTGCTCGCGACCGGCGACGTCTTCGTCGCCGACGAGGAGGTCCGACAGCGGCTGGCGCGGCGGGCCCACCTCGTCGACATGGAGGGCTTCGCCGTGGCGTGGGCGGCCAGGTCGCTGGGCGCGCGCGTCGTGCTCGCCAAGCACGTCAGCGACGCCGCCGACGAGGGGGCCTGGTCGTGGCCGGACGCCGTCGCCGCCAGCGCGCGGGCGCTGGGGGAGTGGCTCGCCGGCGTCCTGCCCCCGCGCTGAGGCGGCGGGCTCGGGCGCGCGGCTGCGCGGGCCGAGGTCAGCGGCCGCGGGCCGCCTTGCGGTCGGGACGGGCGCGCATCGGGTCGACACCCTTGGGGACGGGCATCCGCATGCCGCCGATGGCGCGCAGGCGGCCCTGGACCTGGCCCATCTCCGCCTTCGTCATGACCGGCTTGAGCCGCTGCACCTTGCGGGCGAGCTTCGGGAGCGGCACCTGGCCCTCGCCGGAGCCGGCCTGCATCACGTGGACGGGGACGCTGGGCACCACGCGCGCCACCTTGCGGCGCTCGCCCTCGAGCAGCTTGGCGACGCGGTGAGGGGCGCCGTCGCCCACGAGCACGACGCCCGCGCGACCGACGCCGCGGAAGACGGAGTCCTGCGTGCGCGGGTCGATGGCGACGGGCTCCTCGCCGATGTCCCAGCCCCGGCGGATGGAGCGCAGGGCGGCGCCCGCCGCACCTGGTCGCCCCTCGATCTGGCTGTACGCCGCGGCCTCGGCCTTGCGGGCGAGGACGACCATCGCGCCGAGCAGGGCGAGGGGGAGGCCGATGACCGTGAGGTAGATCGGGTGGCCGACGGCGAAGCCGATGACGAGGGCCACGACGAGCACAGCGGCTGCGACGCCGAGCATCCACCAGGTGACCGACGGGTCGGCCTTCCGGGTCATGTCGTAGACCTGGCGCATCTGCGCGATGCGACCGGTGGGGCGCCCGTCGGGGCCGAACTTCGGACGGGCGCGGCGGCGGCGCAGGGCCGCGAGCGGCCCCCGCCCGCCGGTCCCGTCGGCGCCCTTGCCGGCGGGATTGGCGGGGGGCGGGGCGGGTGCGCGACGAGCCATGCCCGTCAGGATACGGGCCGTCGGCGGGCGCACCGCCGCCCCCGCCGGAGAGGGCGGGGGCGGCGCGTCAGGTCGTCAGGGGCGACCGGGCGTCGGGAGCGAGGTGGGGCCGTCAGGAGCGGGCGAGCAGCGCGGACGCCTCCTGGCGGGCGGGCTGCTCGACGTCCAGGTGGCCGAGCTCGGGGGGGATGGTGGCGCCGCGGCGCTTCATCGCCCCGGCCCACAGCCGCCCCGCGCGGTAGGAGGAGCGGACGAGCGGCCCGCTCATGACGCCGGCGAAGCCCATCTCCTCGGCCGCGTCGCGCAGCTCGACGAACTCCTCGGGCTTGACCCAGCGGTCCACCGGGTGGTGGCGGGGGCTGGGGCGCAGGTACTGGGTGATGGTGACGAGGTCGCAGCCGGCCTCGTGGAGGTCCCGCAGCGCCTCGACGACCTCGTCCGTCGTCTCGCCCATGCCGAGGATGAGGTTGGACTTCGTCACGTGGCCGGCGCGGCGGCCCTGGGTGATGACGTCGAGGGAGCGCTCGTAGCGGAAGGCCGGACGGATGCGCTTGAAGATGCGCGGGACCGTCTCGACGTTGTGCGCGAAGACCTGCGGGCCCGCGTCGAGCACCTGGCCGACGAGCTCGGGGACGCCGTTGAAGTCGGGGACGAGGATCTCGACGCCCGTGCCCGGGTTGAGCTCGCGGATGGCGCGGATCGTCTCGGCGTAGAGCCAGGCGCCGCCGTCCTCGAGGTCGTCGCGGGCCACGCCCGTGACGGTGGCGTAGCGCAGGCCCATGGCCTGCACGCTCTCGGCGACGCGGCGGGGCTCGTCCCGGTCCAGCGGCGAGGGGCGGCCGGTGTCGATCTGGCAGAAGTCGCAGCGCCGCGAGCACTGCTCCCCGCCGATGAGGAAGGTGGCCTCGCGGTCCTCCCAGCACTCGAAGATGTTGGGGCAGCCCGCCTCCTCGCAGACCGTGTGGAGGCCCTCGCGCTTCACGAGGCCCTTCAGCTCGGAGTACTCCGGGCCCATCTTCGCCTTCGTGCGGATCCACGAGGGCTTCTTCTCGATGGGGGTCTCGGCGTTGCGCGCCTCGACGCGCAGCATCTTGCGTCCCTCGGGTGCGACCGTCACGCGCTCCAGCGTACGCGCGCCCTCCCGCCCCGCCGACGGGGCGGGAGGGCGCGCGGACGGCAGGGGTTCAGGCCCGCCAGCCACCCTCGTCGACGCCGCCCGGCACGTCGGCGGACGGGTCGTAGGGCGTGCGCGTGAGCCGGAAGGTCGCGAGGTCGAGGTGCGAGGGGCGCCCGTCGCCGTCGCGGAGCACCCGCAGGCGCTCCCCGGCGTAGTAGGCGTCGAGGCCGACCCACGTGCCGTCGCCGGCGGGGGAGCGGCGGAAGCGGGACGACCGGCCGGGGCGGCCCAGCCCCTCGAGGAGGAAGCCGTCGGCCTCCGAGCGCACGACGAGCGGGGAGGGGCCCCAGTACCAGGGGCCGACGAGCTCGAGCACGTCGTCGGCGACGGGGCTCGGGGACCAGGGCTCGGGCAGTCGCGGCTCCGCCTCGGCGAGGGTGTCGAGCAGGCGCAGGGGGAGGTCCCCGAAACCGGTCGTCGAGCTCGTCATGGCGACGACGCCGTCGCCGCTCGCCACGTCGACCTGGAGCCCGGCGATGAAGCCCGGCATCGAGCCGCCGTGGCCGACGAGGCGCCGCCCGCCGAGGTTCCAGACCTGGACGCCGAGGCCGTACCCGACGCCCCACCCGGCGCCGCGGGGGTCGTCCACCGCCTGCGGCGTCGTCATGAGCCGGAGCGCCTCGTCGCTGACGACGCCGGCGGCGGTCGGCGAGCCCGCGAGGAGGGCGGCGAAGCGCGCCATGTCCGGCACGCTCGCCCACACCTGGCCCGCGGGGGCCATCGCCCCGGCGTCGTGCTCGGGCTCGGGGAGGACGACGTCGGCCCAGGGGTGGACGGCGAGCCCGGCGGCGGAGTCCTCGTCGCGGCGGAAGCCGGCGCGGTCCATGCCCAGCGGGTCGAGGACGTCGGCCCGCAGCGCCTCGTGCCACGGCCGCCCCCGCAGTCGGGCGAGGAGCTCGCCGAGGACGGCGAAGCCCGTGTTCGAGTAGTGGAAGCGCGTGCCGGGGCGGTGGCGGCGGGCGTCCGCCGTGAGCGCGGGCGCGAGGGCCGCCCAGTCACCGCCCGGCGTGCGCTCCCACCACGGCCCGGCGCCGTCGTTCTCCGCCTGCAGGCCGGAGGCCTGGCCGAGCAGCTGCCCCACGGTGAGGGCGCCGACGTCGGCGCGGTCGGAGCCCAGCTCGGGCAGGTGCCGCCCCACCGGGTCCTCGAGGTCGACGAGCCCCTCGTCGTGGGCGCGCATGAGCGCGGTGGCGACGAGCGGCTTGGTGATGGAGCCGATGCGGTAGCGGGTCGTGGGGGCGGGGGCCGCCGGCGGCTCGCCCGGCCCGCTCGTGCTGCCGCGCGCCGCCCACCAGACGAGGCGGCCGTCGCGCACCAGGCCGGCGACCACCGACGGCAGGCGGCGGTCGACCTGCTCGCGCGCCAGCAGGTGCAGGAGGCGGTCGGTCGTGCTCGCGCGCAGGGGCGAGGGCGGGGCGGGCTGCGGCGTCGACGAGGTCTGCGAGGGGGCGGTCACACGGGCCAGGATGGCGCCCATGGACCTCCGCGTGTTCACCGAGCCCCAGCAGGGCGCCACCTACGACGACCTCCTCGCCGTCGCGCGCACCGCCGAGGCGGCCGGCTACGACGCCTTCTTCCGCTCCGACCACTACCTCGTCATGGGCGACGGCGACGGTCTGCCGGGCCCCACGGACGCGTGGACGACGCTGGCCGGGCTCGCCCGCGAGACCTCCACCATCCGCCTCGGCACGCTCGTGTCCTCGGCCACCTTCCGCCACCCCGGGGTGCTCGCGGTGCAGGTGGCGCAGGTGGACCAGATGTCGGGCGGCCGCGTCGAGCTCGGCCTCGGCTCCGGCTGGTACGAGCAGGAGCACCGCGCCTACGGCATCCCCTTCCCGGACGTGCGCGAGCGCTTCGACCGCTACGCCGAGCAGCTCGCCGTCGTCACCGGCCTCCTCGGCACGCCGGCGGGCGAGTCCTTCTCCTTCGCGGGGGAGCACTACGAGCTCGTCGACTCCCCGGCGCTGCCCAAGCCGGTGCAGGCGCGCGTGCCCGTCGTCGTCGGCGGCGGCGGCAAGCGGCGCACGCCCGCCCTGGCCGCCCGCCACGCGACGGAGTTCAACCTGCCCTTCGGGTCCGTCGAGGACGTGCGCACCCAGTTCGGCCGCGTCCGTGAGGCGTGCGCCGAGGCCGGGCGCGACGCGGGCGAGCTCACGTGGTCGACGGCGCTCGTGGCGTGCGTCGGCCGGGACGACGCCGAGGTCGCCCGCCGCGCGGCGGCCATCGGGCGCGACGTCGAGGAGCTGCGGGCCAACGGCCTGGCGGGCACGCCGGACGAGGTCGTGGAGAAGCTCGGGCGCTACGCGGCGGTCGGGTCGCGGCGCACGTACTGCCAGTTCCTCGACCTGGGCGACCTCGACCACGTCGAGCTCGTGGCCGAGCGGGTGGCCCCGCAGGTCGCCGCCCTCTGAGGGCGGCCCCCGGCGGTGGCCGGGCGCCTGCTCCGACGCCGGCTCAGACCGTCGCGGCCGCCGGGGCGGGGCGCTCGCCGGCCGGCAGGGTCGCGGCCAGGTGCCGCTCGACGACGGGCAGGGCGTCGGCGACGCGCAGCGGGCGGCCCAGCTCGGCCGTCAGCGTCGTGACGTCCGCGTCGGGGATGCCGCACGGGACGATGCCGCCGAAGCCGTCGAGGGCGTTGTCGCAGTTGAGGGCGAAGCCGTGCATCGTCACGCCCTGCGCCACGCGGATGCCGATGGCGCCGACCTTGCGGTCGCGGCGGCCCGGCAGACCGGAGTCGTCGCCGCGCACCCACACCCCGCTGCGGCCCTCGACGCGCTCGGTGGCCAGGCCGAGCTCCGCGCAGGCGTCGATGAGGACCTGCTCGAGCCGCCGGACGTAGGCGACGACGTCGACGGGGTCGGTCAGCCGGGTGATCGGGTAGCCGACGAGCTGGCCCGGCCCGTGCCAGGTGATCTTCCCGCCGCGGTCGACGTCGACGACGGGCGTGCCGTCGAACGGCCGCTCGTGGGGCAGGGTGCGCTTGCCCGCGGTGTAGACGGCCTCGTGCTCGAGGAGGAGGACGACGTCCTCGGCGCCCGCGACGACCTCGGCGTGGGCGGCGCGCTGCAGCTCCCACCCCCGGCGGTACTCCACGGCGTCGGACCCGAACCCCACGTGCTCGAAGCGCATGCGACGACGGTACGCCGCCCCGCGGGACCGCCCGCGCCGTCACGCGGCCCGAGCGGGCAGGATCGCGGGGTGAGCACCGCCGCCCGTCCCCGTCCCGACAGCTGCCGTCCCGACAGCCGCGGCCCCGCCGGCCGCCGCGGGCAGCGGCGCCCGTGAGCGCCGCTGAGCGCCTCGTGCGGGTCGGCCTCGTCGGCTACGGCAGCGCCGGGCGGGGCATCCACGCCCCGCTGCTGCGCGAGGCGGGCCTCGAGGTCACCCTCGTCGCCACCGCCTCGCCGGAGCGGGCCGCGGCCGCGGCACGGGAGGTGCCGGGCGCCCGGGTCGTGCCGGACCTCGACGCCGTCCTCGCGGCGGGGGACGGCCCTGACGGCGTCGACCTCGTCGTCCTGGCCTCGCCGACGGGCGTGCACGAGGAGCAGGTGCTCGCCTGCGTCGCCGCCGGTCGGCCGGTGCTCGTCGACAAGCCGCTGGCGGTCGACGCCGAGGGCGCGGCGCGCTGCGTGCGGGCCGCCCGGGCCGCGGGGGTGCCGCTCACCGTCTTCCAGAACCGTCGCTGGGACGACGAGCAGCGCGCGCTCGCCGCGGTGCTCGCGGCGGGGGAGCTGGGCGACGTCCTGCGCCTCGAGCGGCGATGGGAGCGCTGGCGGCCCGTGCCCAAGGACCGCTGGCGCGAGAACGCGCTCCCGTCGGAGGGCGGCGGGATCCTGCTCGACCTGCAGTCCCACCTCGTCGACTCCGCGGTGCAGCTGCTCGGGCCGGTGGAGTCCGTGTACGCCGAGGTGTCGGCGGTCACGACCGCGGCCGAGGACACGACCTTCCTCGCGCTGCGCCACGCGGGCGGGGCGCGCAGCCACCTCTCGGCGGTGAGCGCCGCCGGGGCGCCCGGCCCCCGCACCCGCGTGCTCGGCACGCGGGGCTCCTACGTCGTCGTGCCGTTCGAGGGGGAGGTCTCGGGCTTCGCGGGCGTCCTCGACGACGCGCCCGGCAGCACCGGGTGGGTCGTGCGCGGCGAGGAGCGCACGCCGGTGCCGACGCCGCCGGGCGGTCACGCCGACCTCTACCGCGCGGCGGCCGCCGCCGTCCGCGGCGACGGGCCGTGGCCGGTCGACCCGGCCGACGCGGTGGCCGTCCTCGCCGTCCTCGACGCGGCGCGCGCGAGCGCCGCGCAGGGCCGGGTCGTCCCCGTGGAGGTGCCGGACCTCGCTCCCTGACCGGCTCGAGGGCCGTGGGATTAGCTCAGGGGTACGAGGTCCCGGGCATGAGAGCTGGGCATCAGGGCTGGCGGAGCAGCCGCGCCTCGAGGCGGGTCTCGACGGCGCGG
>NZ_JBBHZG010000003.1:286957-395682 GCF_037482305.1 Pseudokineococcus sp. 5B2Z-1 | reverse complement strand
TCCCCCCCCCGCTCGTGTCGCGCTCGACGCGGTAGCCGGCCGCGGCCCGGCGGTCGGTGACGACCTCGACCAGCTCGGTGCCCCGGTAGACGAGGCCGGCGCCGTCGTCCGTGCAGTACGTCAGGGGCAGGTCGCCGGCGGCGACCGCGCGGTGGACGAGCGGGCGCCGCTGCTCCTCGGAGTCGTAGTGGACGCCGTTGCCGTAGGGCAGCAGCCCGAGGCCGTCGGTCACGAGCCGCAGGTCGGGCCCGAAGGAGTCGGTGGGGCCGCCGACGTGCCAGCACAGCGACCCCGCGCTCACGCCGGAGAGCACGACGCCCGCCCGCCAGGCCTCCGCCATGACCGGGCCGAGGTCGTGGAGGCGCCACAGCGCCAGCAGGCCCGCGACGCTCCCGCCGCCGACCCAGACGACGTCGGCGCCCAGCAGCAGGCCGCGCACGTCGTCGTGGGAGGGCATGGGCATCAGCGCGAGGTGCTCGAGGTGCATCCCCGCCACGCGGGCGGCCTCCGAGAGCTCGGCGGCGAACCAGCGCTGGTCGCCCCCCGCGGTGCCGACGTGGACGACGCGCGGGGGCCGCCCGGTCGTGCCCGACAGGTCGACGGCGTGGTGGACGAGCCCGGAGAGCTCGAGGCGGGTGCGTCGTCCGGGGCGCAGGCCCCCGGAGGTCGCGAGGACGGTGGGGGCGTCGGCGGGCACACGCCCATCCTGCCCCGGGGGCGCGCCCCCGCTGCGCTCCGCCGCCGGCGCGGCTCCCCGCGGGCGCCGCCTGTGGACGACGCCTGCGGGCCCGGGCGCGAGGCGCTGCACTGACGGCGTGGTGGGACGGCACGCGGCGCGCGGTGGGCGGGAGCCCGAGGGGTCGGACGACGGCGGGCAGGACCCGGTGTCACGGGAGGCGCTCGGGCCCGAGGGCGGCGCGGGGGAGGACGACGACCTCGGCGGGGGCTCCGGCCCGCCGTGGTGGGAGCGGCTCGAGGACCGGGGAGCCGAGGCGGCGCCCTGGCCGCTGCGCGTCGTGCCGGCCGAGGATCCGCTCCCGGGCCTCGACCTCCCCGTCGACTCCGGCGACGGCCCGGCGGACGGGCCCGCCGTCGCTCCCGTCGTCCCCGGGTGGACGGTGCAGCGGCTGCTGGGGCGGGGCGGCTCCGGGGAGGTGTGGCGCGCCGTCGAGGAGGCCACCGGCGAGGCCGCCGCGCTCAAGGTGCTGCGCACGTCGGTGCCGGTGGACGAGGCCGCTCGAGCGCGCCTGCGGGACGAGGCGGCGCTGGCGGCCGCGCTCGGCGGGCCCCACCTCGTGCGGCTGCGGGGGGTCACCGAGACGGCGGCCACCGTCGCGTCGCCTCCGCGGCCCGTCCTGGTCCTCGAGCACGCCCTCGGCGGCAGCCTCGGCGCGCTCGTCGCCGCTCGCGGCGCCCTCGACGCGGGCGAGGTCGTCACCCTCCTCGTCCCGCTGGCCGGGGCGCTGGCGGACCTGCACGCCTCCGGCGTGGTCCACGGCGACGTCTCGCCGGGCAACGTCCTCTTCGCCGAGGACGGTCGGCCGCTGCTGGCCGACCTCGGCACCGCCGGGCTCGTGGCGGCCGCACCGGCCGCGGGCGGAGGGCCGCCGCTCGTCGAGCTGACGCCGGGCTACGCGGACCCGCAGCGCCTGGCGGGCGCCCCCGCGACGCCGGCCGGGGACGTCCACGCGCTCGCCGCCTGCGCCTGGCACGCGCTCGCGGCCCTGGCGCCGGGGCCGGTGTCGCAGCGCCCGCCGCTCGTCGTGCTGCGCCCGGACCTGCCGCGGCCGCTCGTGGACCTGCTGGAGGACTGCCTGGAGGCGGACCCGGAGCGGCGGCCCGACGCGCGGGCCCTCGCGTCCCGCGCCTGGGGATGCGCGGCGGCCGAGCCCGTCCGTCTCGTGCCGACCGACCCCGGTGCGCCGCCCGACGAGGTGGTGACGCACCGCGTCCGGGCTGCGGCGCGCCGCAGCGCGACGTCGCCCGACGCGGCGCCGTCGGACGGGACGAGCCGGCGGCGCCGTCGACGGTCGCGGCGAGGGGCCCCCGGGGCGCGTCGGCGCCCCTCGGCGCCGACGGCCGTCCTGGCGGCGGCGGGCGCGGCCGCGGTCGTCGCGCTCGTGGCGCTCGTGGCGCCGCTCGTCCTCCCGGACGACGGCGCGTCGGCCGCGGGAGCGCCGGGTGCGCCCTCGTCCGCGGCGGGGCCGGCGGAGACGCCGGAGGGTCGAGCCGCGGCCCCGGCGGCGACCTCGGCGGGCGGCGCCACCGCGGAGCCGCCGGCCGGTCCGGTGGGGGGACCGGTGGCGGATCCGACGGCCGCGTCGGGTGCGGGCGACGCCGTGGCGGAGCCGGGAGGGGAGGACGTCGTGGCGGACCCGGCGACGGACGACCCCGTGGCGGCCGTGACCGCGCTCGCGGCGCTGCGCGACCGCGGCTTCGCGACGAGGGACGCCGCCCCGCTCGAGCGGGCGTCGGCGGCCGGCTCCCCCGCGCTGGCGGCGGACATGGCCGAGCTGGAGGCGCTGACGCGCCGCGGCGCACGGCTCGCAGGGCTGGAGACCGTGGTGCTCCGCGCGGAGCGGGCGCCCGTGCCGGACGGGGCCGGGGCGAACCCGGACGACGTCCTCGTCGACGTCGTGACGCGCAGCTCGGCGCACCGGCTCGTCGCGGACGACGGCGGCGTGCTCGCGGTGGTGGCGCAGGGGCTGGACGTCCCCGCGCGGCTCCGGCTGGTCCGGCAGGAGGAGGGCTGGGAGGTGCAGGAGGTGCTGGCGCCGTCCTGAGCCTCAGGCCGACGGTCCGGCGACGACGAGCTCGGCGACGACGGTCGCGTCCGTGGTCGAGACCAGCCGGTAGGTGCCGGGCGCGTCAGGCGCCTGGAGGGTGATGAGCCGCTGGAGCGGGACGTCGACCTCGAGGGCGCCGTCGGCGGTCGTGAGGCGCTGGTCCGCCTCGGTGTGGTTCACCAGCGAGTACCAGTCACCGGGCTCCACCGGGCCCTGGACGCGGGTCGTCCCTCCGGCACCCAGCATCACGGTCACCTCGAGGTCCCCGTGGTCGTGCGGGTCGCGTCCTCCGGCGGCGTCCGCGGCCGGTGCCGCCGCTCCTCCGGGAGCGGGTCCGGCGGCGAGGACGGTGCTGCCGTGGTGGCCGGCGACGACGGCCGGTGCGCCGTCGGGGCCGACGTCGTCGTGGGCGGTGGCGCCCACCGCCAGCCCGACCAGGAGTGCGGCGGCGGTCGAGGCCGTGGTCGCCTGGACGGCGCGCTGCCACCGGCGCACCACGGGTCGTCGTGCGGGGGTCATGCCTGCCTCCGTCGGCCGGACCTGCGGGGCCCGCACGACGGGCGCACGGGGAGAGCGGTCGGCCCCGGCGCCGGCCGTGAGCACGGCCGGCGCCGGGGCCGGGGAGAGCCGCTGGGTCAGCCGCGCTGGCCGGCGCGACGACGCGAGTAGGCGAGGCCCGCGGCACCCGCCGCCGCCACGGCCGCGCCGCCGACGGCGAGTGTGAGGGTCTGCGTGCCCACCGCGCCACCGGCGCCGGTGTCGGCGCCGCCGCCCGGCATCGACATCGAGGCGACGTCGAGCGTGCCGCAGGCGGCCGGGTCGGTGGCCTCCTCGGGCAGCGAGGGGTCGAGGTCGGACATGACGTCGCCGTCGTAGGAGCCCGAGCCGTTGAGGTCGACGCCGTGCAGGACGACGACGCCGTCACCGTTCGCGATCTGCTGGGCCACCTCGGGCGAGACCTGGAGGGTCCGCGAGTAGGTGGGGTTGCCGACCGGGAAGCGGTCGACCGCGAGGCCGCTGTCGGGGGAGGTGTCGCCCTCGGTGGTCAGCGAGACGGCGATGGCGCCGTAGCTGCCGGCGGCGTCGGTGACCTGCAGGGCGCCGTCCGCGCCGGAGCCCTCCATGTCGTTCGACGGGCAGGAGTTCGTGCCGCCGATGTGGATGTGCTGCGCGTGGGGCGCACCCTCGAGCAGGCCCTGGGGCGTGATGTTGATCGTCAGCTCGTCGCCGGTGATGGAACCGGTGACCTCGGCGCTGGCGCCGCTGTCGTTGAGCTGGGTGAGGCTGCCGGTGAGCTCCGTGGTGCCGCTGCTCGCCGCCATCGCGGGGGCCGCGAGGGGGAGCGTCGTGATGGCCAGGGCCGCGGAGAGGGCGAGGGTCTTCTTGATCACGGGGATGTCCTCCGGTCGTCGGGAACGGCGTCGGCGCCGTCGTCGGATCCGGCGGAGCGAGCTCCGCCGCGACCTACGAGACCACGGGAACAGGCCCCTGACCAGCGAGGACGCGTGTTGGACGCCGAAGTCCACCGCTTCGGGTCGTCATCGGCGCGCGGACCAATCCGGAGGGTGCCGCCCTGCGAAGGGAGGGGAGGACGGGGCGTCGAGACGACGCCGGCACGGCGCCGCGACGGCTGTCAGGCGGCGTCGGCGAGCCAGCGGGCGGCGGCGTCCACGTCCTCGTGGGCGAAGCGGAAGCCGCTGCGCTGGAGCACCGTCGGCAGCACGCGCTGGCTGGCGAGGATCTCGTCGGCGAAACCGCCCACGACCGCCCGCAGGGCGAGCCGCGGGACCGGGAGGAGGGTGGGACGGCCGAAGGCGCGTCCCAGGGCTCGCGTCAGCTCCGCGTTGCGCACCGGCGCCGGCCCCGTGAGGTCGACGGGCCCCTCCACGTCGGTCTCCAGGAGGTGGACCAGGGCGGAGACCTCGTCCTCGAGGGTGATCCAGCTCCACCACTGCCGACCGTCGCCGAGGGGGCCGCCCAGGCCGAGGCGCAGCAGCGGCAGCAGCCTGCCGAAGGCGCCGGCGCCCGGGGCCATGACGAGCCCCGTGCGGGCGAAGGCGGTGCGGATCCCGGCGTCCTGCGCGGGGCGCGCTGCCGCCTCCCAGTCCAGGACGACGTCCGCCAGGAAGGTCGAGCCCGGCGCGGAGGACTCCGTGAGGACCTCCTCGCCCCGGTGGCCGTAGACGCCGATCGCGGACCCCTGCACGAGGACCCTCGGACGCGGCTCGAGCCGGGCGAGGGCCTCGGCGAGCGTGCGGGTGGGCTCGGTGCGCGAGGCGAGGACCTCGCGCTGGTAGGCCGGGGTCCAGCGCTGGTCCCCGACGCCCGCCCCCGAGAGGTTGACGGCGGCCTCCACGCCCTCGAGGGCGCTCACGTCGAGACGACGTCGGGCCGGGTCCCAGCGCACCTGGTCGGGACCGGAGGGCTCGCGCCGGACGAGCTGGACCACCTGGTGGCCCCGCTCGGCGAGGCGCTCGCGCAGGGCGGTGCCGATGAGGCCGGAGGCACCGCAGGCGACGACCTTCATGCGCGCGACCTCCGGGGCCGGGAGGGCCCGGGAGGCGGGCCGTCGTGGTGGTGCGGGGGGTGGTGCGGGTCGACCGCCGCCGCGCCCGGGGAGGCGCGGCGGCGGTCGACCCCGGCGCGGCGGCGCCGACGCCGTGCTCTCGCGGGGACGCCCCTACAGGCCGACCTCGGAGGCGAAGTCGCCCTCCTCGAGCCGCGCCTTGAGCGTGGACAGGAAGCGGGCTGCGTCCGCGCCGTCGACGATGCGGTGGTCGTAGGACAGGGCCAGGTACATCATCGAGCGCACCGCGATGGACTCCCCGCCGTCGCCGTCCGTGACGACGACCGGGCGCTTGACGATCGCACCGGTGCCCAGGATGGCCACCTGCGGCTGGTTGATGATCGGGGTGTCGAAGAGCGCCCCGCGACTGCCGGTGTTCGTGATCGTGAACGTGCCGCCGGCGAGGTCGTCGGGCGTGACCTTGTTCGTCCGCGTGCGCTCGGCCAGGTCGGCGATCCGGCGGTTGAGGCCCGCGAGGTTGAGGTCGCCCGCCTCCTTGATGACCGGCACGAGCAGGCCGCGCTCGGTGTCGACCGCGATGCCGAGGTTCTCCTGCGCGTGGTAGACGACCGAGTCGCCGTCGACGCTGGCGTTGACCTGCGGGTAGGCCTTGAGGGCCTCGCAGACGGCGAGCGCGAAGAACGGCATGAAGGACAGCCGCCCGCCCTCGCGCTGCTCGAAGGAGGACTTGGCGCGGGCCCGCAGCCGGGCGATCCGCGTCACGTCCACCTCGACGACGCTCGTCAGCTGGGCCGAGACCTGCAGCGACTCCACCATGCGCTGGGCGATGACCTTGCGCAGGCGCGACATCTTCTCGGTCGTGCCCCGCTTGGAGGCGACGGCGCGCGCCGCCTCCTCGGTGCGGCCCTTGACGGAAGGGCCGTCGGCGCGGGCGCCGGCGGAGGACTCCGCCGAGCCGGACGGGGCCTGCTGGGCCGGGGCCGCGGCGGCCGCGGTCTGCTCCTGCTCGGCGGGCTGCTGGGCCTTCTCGGCCGCGGCGAGGACGTCCTGCTTGCGCAGGCGGCCACCCACGCCCGTCCCGGTGAGGGTCGAGAGGTCGACGCCGTGCTGCTGCGCGAGCTTGCGCACGAGCGGCGTGACGTAGCCGCTGCCCGTCGACGACGGCGACGTGGTGCTGCCGCCGCTCGCGGGCTCCGAGGCCTGCGGCTGGGCGGTGCCCGTCGGGACCTGCGGCTCGGGCGACGTGTAGGACTGCGTGTCCTGCTCGGGCTCGGACTGCCCGGCGGGCGGTGCCTCCGTGTCGCCGGAGTCGTCCGCGCCCGAGCCGCGCGAGGACGTCTTGCGCTCCGCGTCCTCCTCGGCCTGCTCGCGGGAGGCCGCCTCGTCGCCGAGGTCCTCGGCGTCGTCGGACTCGCCGGGGGCCGGGGCGGGGGCCTCCTGCGCCTCGCCGGCGCCCTGGTCCTGCGCGCCGCCGCCGGAGGAGTCGCCGCCGGAGGGGTCGCCGCCCACGACGACGAGGTCCGCGCCGACCTCGACGGTCTCGTCCTCGCCCACGAGGATCTTGGTGATGGTGCCCGCGACGGGGGAGGGGACCTCGGTGTCGACCTTGTCGGTAGAGACCTCGAGCAGGGGCTCGTCGACCTCGACCGTGTCGCCCTCGCTCTTGAGCCAGCGGGTGACCGTGCCCTCGGTGACGCTCTCGCCGAGCGCCGGCATCGCGACCGTCGTCCCGGAGCCGCTGCCGCCGCCCTGCTGGGGCGAGGCCGCCTGCGGCCCCGCGGAGGAGGGCTCCTCCTGCTGCTGGGGCTGCTCGTCCTGCGCCTGCTGGTCCTGCGTGGGGGCGGGCTGCTCGTCCTGGGCGGCGTCCTGCGAGCCCTGGTCCGCGTCCTCGCCGCCCCCGGCCTCGCCGTCGCCGATGACGGCCAGGTCGGCGCCGACCTCGACCGTCTCGTCCTCCTCGACGAGGATCTGCTGCAGCGTCCCGGCGAAGGGCGAGGGGACCTCGGTGTCGACCTTGTCGGTCGACACCTCGAGCAGGGGCTCGTCGACCTCGACGGCGTCGCCGACCTGCTTGAGCCAGCGCGTGACGGTGCCCTCCGTGACGCTCTCGCCGAGGGCGGGCATCTGCACGGACTGGGACATGGGGTCTCCTGTTCCTCTGGGGTCGGACGGCTCGGTGCGGGTGCTGGCGTCCCGCGCGTCGAGCGGGGCGCCCGGCCCTCAGCTGTGGCTGTGCAGCGGCTTCCCGGCGAGGGCCAGGTGGGCCTCGCCGAGGGACTCGTTCTGGGTCGGGTGCGCGTGCACCAGCGCGGCGACCTCCTCGGGGAAGGCCTCCCAGTTGACGATGAGCTGGGCCTCGCCGACCTGCTCGCCCATGCGGTCGCCGACGGCGACGAAGCCGACGACGGGGCCGTCCTTCTGCCGGACGAGCTTGACGAAGCCCTGGGTGCCGAGGATCTGGCTCTTCCCGTTGCCGCCGAGGTTGTACTCGAGCACCTCGACGCCGTCCTCGCCGTGGAGCTCGCGCGCCTGGCGCTCGGTGAGGCCGACGGAGGCGATCTCCGGCGTCGAGTAGGTGACCCGCGGGATCATCGCGTCGACGACCGGTGCCGGCTGCTGACCGGCGATCTCCTCGGCGACGAAGATGCCCTGCGCGAAGCCTCGGTGCGCGAGCTGCAGGCCCGGGACGATGTCGCCGACGGCGTAGACGTGGCCGCCCGCGCCCGTCTCGACGCCGGTGCGGAGCCGCTCGTCGGTGATGACGAAGCCGCGGTCGAGGGTGACGCCTGCGTCCTCGTAGCCGAGGCCCTGCGTCGAGGGCCCGCGGCCCACGGCGACGAGCATGAGGTCGGCGTCGAAGGTCTTGCCGTCCTCGAGCTCGACGTGGACGCCGCTGTCGTCCTGCGTGACGCCCTTGAACCGCACGCCGGTGGAGAAGCCGATCTTGCGCTTGCGGAAGGCGCGCTCGAGGGCCTTGGAGGCCGCCTCGTCCTCCGCCGCGACGAGGCGGGGGAGCGCCTCGACGATCGTCACGTCGACGCCGAAGGACTTCCACACGCTGGCGAACTCGCAGCCGATGACGCCGCCGCCGAGGACGATGGCCCGCTCGGGCACGTGGTCGAGCCGGATGGCCTGCTCGCTCGTGATGACGCGGCCGCCGATCTCCAGGCCGGGGAGGCTCTTGGAGTAGGACCCGGTGGCGAGGACGACGTTCTTGCCGCGGTAGCGGGTGCCGTCGACCTCGACGGCGTCGCTGGCGACGAGGCGGCCCTCGCCCTCGACCATCGTCACCTTGTGCGCCTTCACGAGACCCTGGAGGCCCTTGTAGAGGCGGCTGACGATGCCGTCCTTGTACTTGTTGACCCCGGCCATGTCGATGCCCTGGAGCTCGGCCTTGACGCCGAAGCCCTCGGCGTGGCGGGCGGAGTCGGCCACCTCGGCAGCGTGGAGGAGGGCCTTCGTCGGGATGCAGCCGCGGTGCAGGCAGGTGCCGCCCAGCTCGGCCTTCTCGACGAGGCAGACCGACAGGCCCAGCTCGGCGGCCCGGAAGGCCGCGGAGTACCCGCCGCTGCCACCCCCGAGCACGACGACGTCGTAGACGGTGTCTGCGGGGGACTCGGGCACGCGGGGCTCCTGGGGTGTCGCTGGGTCGCGGGACGTCTGTCCGCCCCCGCCCGCGGAGGTCGTCCGCGGCGCCGGGGCGCCGCCCATCCTGGCACTACCCCGGGCGAGCGCGGCAACCGGACGCGGCCGGGGCCCTCGGGGCGGCGGCGGGACCGTGGCGACCGCCGTGCGGGCCGATCGCCCCTCGGTGTGTCGAACACGTGTTCGATCCGTTGTCGGTGGTCGCCCCTACGGTCGTGGGTGTGGAGGACGAGGCGGTGGCGGGGTCGGGTGCGGGGGTGCCCGACTCCGTGCCGGACGCGGCGGCGGCCTCGGCCTGCGGTGCCGGCGCGGCGCCCGCGATCGCGGCGGCGCGGTCGGCCCCGGAGGTGGGGCGGGCGGCGGTGGCGGGTCTGGGGCTGTGGTCGGTGGCCACGGGTGACCTGCGGCGGGTCGTGCGTGAGCTGGAGGGTCTGGTGCGGGTGGCGCAGGCGGCGCAGGTGGTGGTGCTGGGGGAGGTCGCCTCCCGGGGTGAGGCCCTCGTGCCGGGCGGTCTGACGCCGGGGGAGCGGGCGGTGCTGGCGCGGTCGCGGGCGGGGGACGGTCGGGGTGAGCTCGCGGGGGTGCTGGGGGTGCATCCGGCGACGGCGGCGCGCCGGCAGGCGACGGTCGCGTTCGTGACCGGCGCGGGCCTGCCGCGCAGCGGGTCGCCCGCACGGGCGGGCGGGGGGCGGGGCTGGGTGAGGGCGCTGCGACCGGGGCGGCGTTGGCTGCGGGGCTCGTGAGCGTGGAGGCGGCGGACGTGGTCGCGGGTGCGGTGCTGGACCTGCCTGAGCACTACGGGCCGGTGGGTCGGGCGGCGGTGGAGCGGGTGCTGCTGGAGCACGCCCCGGAGGTGTCGTTGACGGTGTTGCGCCATCACGCGGCGGGGTTGCTGGCCCGCGCGGAGCTGTCCGAGGCGGGCGAGGACGCCCTGGCCGACGGCCAGGCGGCGTTGGAGGGGAGCGACCTGCTGGGGCGGCGGGAGGAGCGGGCGCACCGGCGGCGGGAGCTGTACTGCTCGCCGGATCTGACCGGGACCTGGCACGTGCGCGGGCGCCTGGCCCCGGAGGCCGGCGCGACCCTGATGACCGCGATCGAAGCGCTGGCCGCGCCGGAGCCGTCCGGGGAGGGCGGCCCGGACCTGCGCTCGGCCGCGCAGCGGCGCGCCGACGCCCTCGTCGCCCTGGCCGGCAAGGCCCTGTCGGCTCCACCCGCCTCCGAGGCCGGCCTGCCCAGCGAGGGTGGGGCCCGGGCGCGGGTGGTCGTGACGATGGACCTCGCCACCCTCACCGGGGCCGTGCGGGGCGCTGGTCTACTGCCCGACGACGCCCCGCTGTCGGCGGGTGCGGTGCGCCGGTTGGCGTGCGACGCCGAGGTCGTCCCCGCGGTCCTGGGCTCGCGGTCGGAGCCGCTGGACGTCGGCCGGGCCGCGTACACCGTCACGCCCGCGCAGCGCCGCGCGCTGGCGATCCGGGACCGGGGGTGCATCGGCCCGGACTGCGACGCCCCCGTGAGCAGGACCCAGGCGCCCCACGTCGTGCACTGGGCCGACGGCGGCCCCACCGCCCTGTCGAACCTGGCGCTGGTGTGCGGGCACGACCACCGCCGGGTCCACACCGGCGCCCTGGTCGCCCACGTCGTCGACGGCCGCCCCGTCATCACCCGCGCCGGCGACCCACCACCGGCCACCGCGCCACCACCGTGGCGGGCACGCCTGGAAGACCTCGCCCACGAGCTCCACGACACCGATGGCCCCGACGACCCCGGCCGGCCCGTCGAGCCCGGCCCTGTCGTCGAGCCCGGCCCTGTCGTCGAGCCCGGCCCTGTCGTCGAGCCCGGCTCCGCCGTCGAGCCCGGTCGTGCTCGTGGACCCCGTCGCTGCGTCGAGCCCGGGGGTGCCGGTCCTGGCCGCCGACCCGGCCGTGATGGCGGCCTCGTGGACGACGGGTCATCGAGCGGTGACGACGGCGACGACCCCTGATCCCCGCGTGCGTGGTGCCTGACTCGGCGGGGCGGGTCTGCGCCTCGGAGCCCGGTTGTCCATGGAGCCCGGTTGTCCATGGAGCCCGGTGTCCCCGGAGCCCGCTCCCGGCGACTGGTTCCTCGGGCCGGCGTCCCGTGACGGACGGTCTTGCGCGCGCGGCGATCGGCACGGCGTCGCCGTCCGTGGTCGGGAGGGCGACCCGCACCGGGCGCCCAGGTGGCACGGCTACCGTGGTGAGCTCGGCGGGGGCCTGCCTCGCACGGCGCACGGAGGAGGACGGCATGGCGTGGTGGTCGCGGCTCCTCGGCCGGGGCGGTGCGGCGACGCCGGGGTCGGCGGCGAGCGCGTCGTCACCGCGCGCGGAGCGCGGCGAGTCCTCGGCGCACATGGCCGAGTTCGCGCGCACCCGCGTGGGCGTCGAGGCCTACCTCGAGCCGGCGACCAACGACACGGGGCTGACGCTGCTGCTCATCGCCACCGACGGCGAGTGGACGCGGCGTCGGGTGCCCGACGCGAGGACGGCCCGGCAGTTCGCCCAGGACCTGGCCATGCCCTTCTACGACGTCAACTTCACCGGCTACCCGCAGCGCATGCGCGACTACAACGCGCGCCAGCGGGCGGAGGAGAAGGCCCGGCGCCGACGGTGATGGAGCTCCTGCCCGCGACGTCCGACTGCGCGAGCGGTGGGCGACCAGTCGTGGGTCCCGCTCACCGGGTGCGACCGTGATCGCCTTCCGCGTCGACGAGGGCTCGGGCGTGCCGCCCTACGAGCAGCTGCGGGCTCAGGTCGTGGAGGCCGTCGGCGCGGGCGACCTCGCGCCGGGGGAGAGGCTGCCCGCCGTGCGGCGTCTGGCCGAGGACCTGGGCGTCGCGCCGGGCACCGTCGCTCGGGCGTACAAGGAGCTGGAGGCCGACGACGTCGTCGAGACCCGGGGACGGGGCGGGACCGTCGTCGCCGCGGGGACGGACACCGAGGCGCAGGCCGTCGCGGCCGCGACCGAGTACGCCGAGCGGGTCCGGCGCCTCGGGCTCGACGGCGACCGCGCGCTGGCGCTCGTCCGCGCCGCCCTCGGTCCCCGCTGAAGCACCGCCTCACGCCGCCGCGGTCCTCTCGACCTGACGGGTCCTCGGACCGACGGGTCCTGCATCTGACGGGCCTCGGGCGCCGCGGGCCACCGGGCACGGGCCCATCAGGTACTGGCCCTCACGCACGGGTCCCCTGACGCGGCGGACGCGGTCGCACGGCGTCAGCGCCGCGAGTCGAGCCCCACGAGCACCCGGGCGCGGGGAGCACGACGGGCCGCAGGTCCGTCCTCAGCGGTGGTCCTGCGGCCCGTCGTCCGCGCGGTGGGCGCACCCGGCGCCACGCGGTGGCGGCGCCGGGACGGGAGTCAGCGCTTGCCGGCGTCCTCGAGCACCTGCACGAGCGTGCGCACGGCCACGCCGGTGCCGCCCTTGCCGGTGTAGCCCCACGGCTTGCCCTCGTTGAAGGCGGGCCCGGCGATGTCGAGGTGCGCCCACGGGATGCGGGGGCTGCCCTCGCCGCCCGTGCGGCCCACGAACTCCCGCAGGAAGAGGCCGGCGACGAGCATGCCGCCGTAGCGCTCGCCCATGTTGGCGATGTCGGCCACCGGCGAGTCCAGGCTCGCGCGCAGCTCCTCCGGCAGCGGCATGGGCCAGAACTGCTCGCCCGAGCGCTCGGCGGCGGCGACGACGCGCTGGCCCACCTGCGGGTCGTCGGCCATGACGGCGGAGACCCGGCTGCCGAGGGCCACCATCTGGGCGCCGGTGAGGGTGGCGACGTCGAGGATGAGGTCGGGCTGCTGCTCGCTCGCGGAGACGAGGCCGTCGGCCAGCACGAGGCGGCCCTCGGCGTCGGTGTTGAGCACCTCGACGGTGCGGCCGCCGTACGTCGTGATGACGTCGGAGGGACGCATGGCGCCCCCGCCGGGCATGTTCTCGGCGAGGCAGAGCCAGGCGGTGACCTCGACGGGGAGCTTGAGGCGCGCGGCGGCGACGACGGCCTGCAGCACGGCGGCGGCGCCGCCCATGTCGCACTTCATCGTCTCCATCGACGCGGCGGGCTTGATGGACAGGCCGCCCGAGTCGAAGGTGATGCCCTTGCCGACGAGCGCGACCTTCGCGGCGGCGCCCCGCGGCGACCAGGTGACGCTGACGAGCCGCGGCCCGCGCGTCGAGCCCTTGCCGACGCCCGTGAGGCCGCCGTAGCCGCCCTTGGCCAGGGCGACGTCGTCGAGCACCTTGACCTTGAGGCCGTGCTCCTTGCCGGCGGCGACGGCCACGTCCGCGAAGGACTCGGGGTAGAGGTCGACCGGCGGGGCGTTGACGAGGTCGCGGGCGGCGGCCACGGCGTCGGCGAGCACGCGCGCGCGCTCGACGCCGGCCTTGAGCTCCTTGTCGCGCGGCGACGTCGTCAGCAGCGCGACCTCGGCGACGGGGGCCTTCTGCGCGGCCGCGGTGCGCTCCTTGTACGGCGCGTAGGCGTAGGCGCCGAGGAGGGCGCCCTCGACGGCCGCGACGGCGTCCTCGACGTCGCCCGCGGGCAGCCCGAGCGCGAGCACCTGCAGGCCCGCGCACGCGCGGGCGGCGGCGCCGGCGGCGCGGCGCAGCGCCTCGCGGCCCGGGCGGTCGCCCGTGGTGCGGCCGACGCCGGCGAGGACCAGCACGCCGGCGGTGGCGCCCCCGGCCGAGGGCACCTTGACGACCTCGTCCGCCGCGCCCGTGACGCCGAGGGAGCCCAGGGCCCCGGGGAGCCACCGCAGGGCGCGCGGCAGGTCGGCGAGGAGGCGGGGGCCGTCGTCGGTGGCGGCGACGGCGAGGACGACGGCGTCGGCCGGCGCCGACGCCACGTCCTTGTTCACGAGGTTCACGGAAGTCATCTGGGCAGGCTACCCACGCGTCCCGGACCCGCGACCGGCGCGGACCACGGGCGGCGGGGACCGCCGCCACCGGTCCCCCTGGCTAGGGTCGCCCGGGTGACCACGGGAGCAGGGCCCACGCACGACGACCCCCGCGACGCCGGCCGGGCGGGGACGCCGCAGGCGGCCGCCGCCGCGGAGGCCGAGGCCCCGGCGGTGCGCGAGGAGGCCGCCGACGACCTCGCCCCGGGCGGGGCCCTGCGGGGCCCGCTGCACGACCGCCACGTCGCCGCGGGGGCGAAGATGGCCGACTTCGGCGGCTGGTCCATGCCCCTGGAGCACGCCGGCGGCGGTGTCGTCGCCGAGCACCGGGCCGTCCGCGAGGCCGTGGGTCTCTTCGACGTCAGCCACCTCGGCAAGGTGAGGGTGCGCGGGCGCGGCGCGGCGGCCTTCGTGGACTCCTGCCTCACCAACGACCTGGGGCGCATCGCCCCCGGCCGCGCGCAGTACAGCCTCTGCTGCGACGAGGACGGCGGGGTGGTCGACGACCTCATCGCCTACCTGCGCGGCGACGACGAGGTCTTCACCGTGCCGAACGCGGCCAACGCCGGCGAGGTGGCGCAGCGCCTTCGGGAGGCCGCCCCGGAGGGCGTCGAGGTCCTCGACGAGCACCGCGACCACGCCGTCCTCGCCGTCCAGGGCCCGGAGGCCGACGGCGTCCTGCACGCCCTGGGCCTGCCCGTGGGCGCCGACTACATGGGCTGGGTCGACGCCTCGTGGCGCGGCCGGCCCGTCGTCGTCTGCCGGACCGGCTACACGGGGGAGCGCGGCTACGAGCTGCTGCCGCGGTGGGAGGACGCGGGCGAGCTGTGGGACGCCGCCCTCGAGCAGGTCCGCGCCCGCGACGGGCGGGCCTGCGGCCTCGGCGCCCGCGACACGCTGCGCACCGAGATGGGGTACGCGCTCCACGGCCACGAGCTGACGCGCGACATCACGCCCGTGCAGGCGCGCGTCGGCTGGGCGGTCGGGTGGGGCAAGCCCGCCTTCTGGGGGCGCGAGGCCCTCCTCGCCGAGCGGGAGGCCGGCCCCGCCCGCCGCTCGTGGGGGCTCCTCGCGCAGGGCCGCGGCGTGCTCCGCGCCGGGCTCGCGGTCGAGGACCCGGACGGCCGCCGCGTCGGCACCACGACGTCGGGCACCTTCTCCCCGACCCTGGGGGCGGGCGTCGCCCTGGCGCTGCTCGACGCCGCCGTCGAGCGGGACGACCTCGTGGCCGTGGACGTGCGGGGCCGCGCCCTCGCCTGCCGCGTCGTGCGCCCGCCCTTCGTGCCCGACCGCACCCGCGCCTGACGAGGCCGCCCCAGCCCCCGCACGCCCGGCCCCGGTGGGGCCCCGGGTCAGAGCCCCGCGGCCCCGCCGACGAGGCTGCCGACGGCGAAGGTCGCCGCCATCGCGAGGGCGCCGCCCACGAGCAGGCGCACGACGGCGGGCCGCACCGGCGAGGCGCCCAGGCGGGCGCTGACGGCGCCGGTGAGGGCCAGCGCCGCGAGGACGGCGAGGACGGTGACCGGCACCCGCAGCTCGGGCGGGGGCAGCAGCACGGCGAGGAGCGGCAGCAGGGCGCCGGTCGTGAACGCGACGGCGGAGGCGCCGGCCGCCTGCCACGGCCGGCTGAGCTCCTCCTCGTCGAGGCCCAGCTCGACGTCCACGTGGGCCGCGACGGCGTCGTGCGCCGTCAGCTCCTCGGCGACCTGCCGCGCCGTCGCCGCCGTCAGGCCCTTCGCCTCGTACAGCGACGCCAGCTCCGCCAGCTCCTCCTCGGGCTGGGTGGCCAGCTCGTGCCGCTCCTTCGCGATGAGCGCGGCCTCGCTGTCGCGCTGCGTGCTCACGCTGACGTACTCGCCGAGGGCCATCGACACCGCGCCGGCGACGAGACCGGCGAGTCCGGCGGTGAGCAGCGGGCCGCGGTCGACCGTGGCCCCGGCGACGCCCACGACGAGGCCGGCGGTCGAGACGATGCCGTCGTTCGCGCCCAGGACCCCGGCGCGCAGCCAGCCCAGACGCCCGGGGCCCCGTCCGTGCGGCTCGCCCTCGTGGGTCGCCGGCGCCCGGTCCCCGGCGGGGACGGCCCCCTCGCCCGGCGCCCGCTCGTCGACCTCGTCCACCGCTCGCTCCGCCGCTGCGTCCACGGGGGAGATGCTGCGCCCGGACCGGTCGCCGCGCAGCCGAGGTGAGGCTGCGCTGCCCCGCCGCGCCCGGCGCGGGTGCGCCGGCGGTCCCGTCAGCGAGCGCGGCGCCGCCGTCGCCGCAGCGCTCGAGCCGCACCCGCGGACAGGCCGGCGGAGAGCGCCAGCGCCACCGCGACGGCTCCGGCGAGGCCGGCCGGTCCGGCGAGGAGGGAGTCCGGCGCCGGGGCGTCCGCGGTGGCCCCGTCGGCCCCTCCGGCGGCCTGCGGGGCGGGGGCGCCGAGGGCCACGTCGACCGGTCCGTCGGCCGCGCGCGCCGCGTCGGGCAGCGGGACCGCGGGCTGGCAGACGTCGGCGGGGTAGGAGTCGAGGGCGCACAGCACGCCCGACTCGGCGCGCAGGGCGGCGACGTCGTCGAGGACGACCTCGCCGGAGGAGCCCTCCGGCACCTGGGCGCAGGCGCCGCGCGCGGCGGGGGGCTCCTCCTCCGCCCCCGGCGGCGCGTCGACGGGCCGGCCGTAGTCGACGACGACGCCCACGCGCACCTGCCCCTCGACGGGCGCGACGTCCTGGCAGAGCTCGGCGAAGGTCGGTCGGCCGCGCGGCGGCCGCGGCCGGGCGTCGGCCGGCGCGGTCGCGAAGCGCCAGCCCTCGACGGCGCCGTCCTCGGCGGTCCGGGCGCTGGGGCCCACGGGGGCGAAGGCCCAGGCGCCGTCCTCGACGAGGAAGGAGCCCCAGTAGGCGACGGCCTCCGGTGCCGGTGCCGGTGCCGGTGCCGGTGCCGTGGCCGACGCCGCGGGCGCGACGGCGAGCAGGGCGGCGACGGCGGCGGCTCCTGCGGTGGTGCGTCGTGCCAGTGTCCTCAGCGCTCCTCGTCGGTGGGCTCCTCGTCGGTGGGCTCCTCGTCGACGGGCTCCTCGTCGAGTGAGGCCCTCGGCCACGGTAGGCGCCGTCAGGCCACGTCCTGGCGAGCCCCCCGCTCGACCCCGGCGCGCACCGCCTCGAGCTGGGCCGCGACCGCGAGGCCGAGGTAGATCGCGACGGACGTCAGCTGCCCCCACAGCAGGAGCGCGACGACGACGGCCAGCGGCCCGTACACGGTCGTGAAGCTCGACGACAGCTCGACGTACTCGACGACGCCCGCCGTCAGCGCCGACCAGAGGGCGAGGACGACGAGGCCCCCCAGCGCCAGCCAGGACCAGCCGGGCTGCACCCGGCGGGGCCCGTGGCGGAACATCGCCGTCACCGAGGCCACGAGCAGCAGCGCGCCCACCGGCACGGCCACCGCCTGCACGACGTCGTCGTCGCGCCCGTAGATCTCGTGCACGGCGTCGCCGGCCGGCCCGGAGCCGACGAGCAGGACGAAGCCCGCGAGCGCCGGCAGCCCGGCGACGACGGCCATGACCGCCGCGCGCGCGTACCGGCGCACGAAGGGGCGGTCGCGCTCGACGCCGTAGATGCGGTTGGCGCCGCGCTCGACCTGGGCCATCGCCGTCGTCAGCACGGCGAGGGCGGAGACGAGGCCGATCCACAGCGCCAGCCGCGCGCCGCCCGAGGAGGGCTGCTCGTCCAGCGTCGCGGTCACGAGCTCCTGCGAGACGCCGGGCGTGAGGGCGATGACGACGGCGCGCAGGACCTGCGCCACCTCGCCGCTGACGGACCCGGCCAGCCCGACGAGCGCCACGACGAGCGGCAGGGCGGCGAGGCAGATCTGCAGCCCGAGGGCGCGCGAGTGGGAGAAGCCGTCGGCGTACCGGAAGCGGCGGAAGGACTCCACGGCGAGGGCCGGGCCGCAGCGCCGCAGCGTGTGCCACGCGTCGTCGGCCTCGAGCTCCTCCTCGTGCCGGGACGTCTCGGGCACGTGCGTGGCGCTGCTCACGCGGTGCAGCCTGGCACCTCCGGGCGACCTCTCGTGCCGCCCCCGCCCCGGCCCGTGCGCCCTGTGCCCTCTCGTGGCTCCCGGTCATCCGTGGGCGCTCGGCGACCGGTCCGGCCGAGGCGGGCGAGGATGACCGGGTGACGCCGGAGGAGGTCGTGCGCGCGGAGGCCGCCCCGGCGCCCGTGCCGCTCGTGCCGGAGGTCGTGCTGCCCGTCGCCGCCGACGTCATGGCGGTGTGGCAGCGCGCGGAGGACCGCGCCGGCGCCCCGCAGCCACCGCCCTTCTGGGCCAGCCCGTGGGCGGGCGGCCAGGCCCTGGCGCGCACGGTGCTGGACCGGCCCGGCCTCGTGGCCGGGCGGCGGGTCGTCGACGTCGCCTGCGGGTCGGGCCTCGTGGCCGTGGCGGCGGCCCTCGCCGGCGCCGGCGACGTGCGGGCGCTCGACGTCGACCCGGCGGCGGTGGCCGCCGCCCGGTGGTCCGCCGCGCTGAACGGAGTCCACGTCGAGGTGCTGCTCGCCGACGCCCTGGCGGACGCCGGCCCGACCGGTCCGCTGGGCGGGGCGGAGGTGGTCCTCGTCGGCGACCTCTTCTACGAGCGCTCGACGGCGCTGCGGCTGCTGCCGGTGCTGCGGCGCCTGCGCGAGGGCGGCGCCGACGTCCTCGTCGGCGACCCCGGCCGCGCCCACCTGCCCCGCGCGGCCTTCGACGAGGTGGCGCGCCACGACGTGCCCGTCGTCGGGGGGCTGGAGAATCGCGCCGTCCGCTCCACGGCCGTGCTGCGCCCCCGGGCCCGGCCGGGGGACGGAGCCGGAGGCAGCGGGGAGCGGTAGGCCCCCCGGGCGATCAGTCCCCCGGCTCGTCGCTGAGGGGCGTCCGGCAGGTGCCGCGGTAGACGTACTGCGAGAGCCGCTTGCGCTGGCGGCTCGACCAGTCGATGCGCGGGCGGCGCGCCTCCTCGGGCACGTAGCCGAGGCGGTACACGGCCATGAGCTCGAGGTCGTCCGGCACCGCCAGCATCTGCTGGATCTCGGCCCAGGCCTCGGGCACCTCCATGGGGAAGGAGACGAACTGGATGCCCATGCCGAGCTGCACCGTCGTCAGCCAGATGTTCTCCACCGCGGCGCCCATGCCGAAGACCGAGTAGAAGCCGGAGAGCTCGCCCGGGCGGTACTCCTCCTTGTCGAGCAGCACGGCGAGCAGCAGCGGGGACCCGGCGACGAGCTGGCGGTTCTGCTCGGCAAGGGTCCGCGGGACGCGGAGCCGGTTCATCATCGCCTGGCCCGCGCCGGTGAAGACCGAGCGCGTGAAGGGGCGCAGGACCGCCGGCAGCTGGTCGATGAGCATCCCGTCGCGCCGCCGCTCCATCTCCTCCTCGGAGAAGCGGAAGTAGGGCTTGTACCGCTCGAAGAAGGTGCCGTTCGAGAGCATCCGCGCCATCGAGCTCGCGCTGATGTCGGCGACGCGCTCGATGACCTCGCGCTCCTCGACGAGGACGAAGCGCCAGGGCTGGCTGTTGAAGTGCGACGGCGCGGTGCCCGCGACCGTCACGAGCAGCCGCTGGTGCTCCTCCGAGACGGGGTCGGGCAGGAAGTGGCCGTTGGTCGTGCGGCGGTTGCGGACGACGTCGAGGAACTCCACGGTCAGCGCCTCCGGGGGGTGGTCGGGGTCCGGTCCGCGGCGCGCTCGGAGGCGGCCGCGCGCAGGGCGAGCAGGTAGGCGGGCGCGGCCGAGGCCGCCAGCAGGACGTGCCCGCGCGAGGGCGCCCGCACCCGGGGGAGGACGGCGAGGGGCACGAGCGCCGGGGCGAGCAGGGGGGCGGTGCGGCTGCCGGCCGCCGCTCCGAGCGCGACGGCTCCCGCCGCACCGGCCACCACGACCCCGTAGAGGGCGTGGTGGACCCAGTGCACCCGTGAGGTGTCGACCAGGCGCAGCCCCACGGCCGTCCCGAGGGCGCAGTTGGCGGCGTAGAGCGCCGCGGCCGCGCCGGCGCCGGTGCGGGCCACCCGCCGTCCGGGACGCCGGACGGGGGAGGGCCCGGGACGCCGGCCGGGGGAGCGGCTCACGGCGCCGCCCTCAGCGCGGCTGCTCGCCGTGGCGGACCTGCGGCTTGGGCAGCCGGCTGCGGCGGATCTGCAGCGCGCGCAGGACGCCGTAGCGCACCGTGCCCGCCGGGAGGTCGTCGCCGAAGCGCGCCGCGAGGCGCTTCTTGAGGTGCCGGTTGAGGAGGAAGGAGTCGACGACCACCGCGAGGACGACGAACCACAGGGCGAGCGTCGAGTACAGCCCCCACAGCGTGTTGACCGACTGCAGCGCGAACTGCAGGACGACGAGGCCCAGGGCCGCGAAGAGGAGGTACTCCCCGACGTTGCGGCGGGCGTCGACGAGGTCGCGGGTGTAGCGGCGGGCCGGGCCCTTGTCGCGGGCGGGCAGGTAGCGCTCGTCGCCCGTCTCCATCGCCGAGCGCGTGCGCAGGCGCTCGCTGCGCAGGCGCTCGCGGGAGGCCTTCGCGGCGGCCCTGCGGTCGGTGACGACGAGGGGGCGGCGGCGCGCCGCCTCGGCCTCGTGGCGCCGCGGCGTCGGGCGCCCCTTGCCGACCGCGGGCGGGGCGGTCTCCTCCACGGGGGGCGGCGAGGTCTTCCGGCGTCCGAGCACGGGCCGAGGATAGGTGCTCGCCGTGGTGGCCCCCGGCACCGCTGCCCGGGGCGGGCCCCGAGCCCGGGGGGCGGCGTCGGACCTCCTCGGTAGCGTCGCCGCATGGCCGACCCCCGCGCGCACGAGACCCGCCCGACGCCGCCGACCAGCCCGGTCGACCCGACCCGCCCGACCGGGGGGAGCGACGACGGGCGCGCGCCGGAGGCCGACCCGCGGGTGCCGGCGCTGCGCGAGCGCGTGCGGGGGCTGCTGCCCGCGGCGCGGGCGGACCTCGAGGCGCTCGTGCGCGTCCCCGGCGTGTCCTCCTGGCCGGACGCCGCCGCGGCGCTGGACGAGAGCGCCGCCGCCGTCGCCGACCTCCTGCGGGGCGCCGGGATGCCGGAGGTGGAGGTGCTGCGGGCGCGGTGCGCCGACGGCTCACCGGGCGCACCGGCCGTCCTGGCCCGCCGCCCCGCCCCCGCCGGGGCGCCCACGGTCCTCCTCTACGCCCACCACGACGTCCAGCCGCCCGGGCCCGCCGCGGCCTGGACGTCGCCGGCCTTCGAGCCGGTCGAGCGGGACGGCCGGCTCTACGGCCGCGGCACCGCCGACGACAAGGCCGGCGTCATGGCGCACGTGACGGCGCTGCGCGCCCTGCTGCCGGGCTGGGGGCCGCAGGAGGGGCTCGGCGTCGTCGTGCTCGTCGAGGGGGAGGAGGAGTCGGGGTCGCCCTCGCTGCCCGACCTGCTCGCGACCCACGGGGACCGGCTCGCCGCCGACGTCGTCGTGGTGGCCGACTCCGACAACTGGTCGGTCGACCGGCCCTCGCTGACGACGAGCCTGCGGGGCCTGCTCGAGCTCGAGGTGGGCGTGCGGACGCTCGACCACCCGCTGCACTCGGGCCTCTACGGCGGCCTGGTGCCGGACGCGACGACGGCGCTGACGGTGCTGCTGGCCCGGCTCTGGGACGACGAGGGCGACCTCGCCGTCGAGGGGCTCGTGCGCGGCGAGGCGGCCGACCTGCCCCGGACGGAGGAGGAGCTGCGCGCCGACGCCGGGGTGCTCGAGGGCGTCGCGCTGGTCGGCCGCGGGAGCCTGCTGTCGCGGACGTGGTCGCGGCCGTCCGCCACGGTCGTGGCGACGGACGCCACGTCGATGGCGGACGCGAGCAACACGCTGGCCGCGTCGGCGCGGGCCAAGCTGTCGGTCCGCCTGGCGCCCGGCCAGGACGTCGACGAGGCCGAGCGGCTCGTCACCGCCCACCTGGAGGCCACCACGCCCTTCGGCGCGCACCTCGAGGTGCGGCGGCTCGGCTCCGGCCGCCCCTTCGACGGCGCGAGCGCCGGCGACGCCGCCGTCCTCGCGGCGGCGGACTGGGCCCTCACGACGGCCTGGGACGGCGCGACGGTGGCCCACCAGGGGATGGGGGGCTCGATCCCGGTGGTCGCGGAGCTGCTCGACGTCCTGCCCGGCGCCACGGTCCTCGTGACGGGCGTGGAGGACCCGGACACGCGGGCCCACGGCGTCGACGAGTCGCTGTCGCTGCGCGTGCTCGAGGGCGCCTGCACGGCCGAGGCCCTCCTGCTCGCCCGCCTCGCCGGCCAGGCGTAGCGGCACCCCGCCCACGGCGTCGGGCGCCGCTCCTCCCGGCGCCGCGCGGCGGCGTCTACCCTCGGGTCGTCGGAACAGACCGGCGACCGGCGCCGTTGGCGCCCACGTACCCGCTCTCCCGAGAGCTCGACACCCCGGCGCCGCGGCGCCCGCAGTGCGGAGGCACACATGAGCACGCAGACCTCGGAGACCACGACGCCGACCGAGCCCGCCACGGCGCCCGCGAAGACCCACGGCGTCGAGCTGAGCACGCCCGCCGTCGAGAAGGTGCGCAGCCTCCTCGACCAGGAGGGCCGCGACGACCTGCGCCTGCGCGTGGCCGTGCAGCCGGGCGGCTGCTCCGGTCTCATCTACCAGCTCTACTTCGACGAGCGCACCCTCGACGGCGACGCCGTCCGCGACTACGACGGCGTCGAGGTCGTCGTGGACCGCATGAGCGTGCCCTACCTCGACGGCGCGACGATCGACTTCGCCGACACGATCGAGAAGCAGGGGTTCACGATCGACAACCCCAACGCCGGCAGCTCCTGCGCCTGCGGCGACTCCTTCAGCTGACGCGGCGCCCCCGCGTCCCGGCGCCGTCGCGCACGTGAGGGCACCCGCCGGCGCCGGCGGTGCGACCAGGGCCGCCGTCCCTCCCCGGGGCGGCGGCCCTCGTCGCGCCCGGGGCCGGACGTGAGCCCCCGACCGGCCGGGACGCCCCGGCCGGGACGCCCCCGGGCGGGCACGGGTCCCGCGGCGCCCGGGCCGGCAGCGGGCGGGCCAGCAACGAGAGGTCCGGCCCCGGGCACGGGCGGTCCGCGGCTGCGCTCGGGCTGGGGGCCCTCCCTGGCGGCGGCCCTCGCCGGCGCGGAGCCGGGGGAGGACCTCGTGGCGACGGGGGCCGACCTCGAGCCCGCCACCCTGCTCGACGCCTACGCCCTGGGCCTGTTCCCCATGGGGCTCGGCGGCGGCGGTCGCCGCCCGATCGGCTGGTGGTCGCCCGACCCCCGCGGCGTCCTCCCGCTCGACGGTTTCCGCGAGACCCGCTCCCTGCGCCGGTCGCGGCGCTCGTTCACCACGTCGGTCGACGGGGCCTTCGCCGACGTCGTGGACGGGTGCGCCGACCCCTCGCGCCCCGGCCGCTGGATCACGGCCGAGGTGCGCGAGGCGTACCTGCGCCTGCACCGGCTGGGCCACGCCCGCAGCGTCGAGGTCCGCGACCCCTCCGGCGCGCTGGTGGGAGGCCTCTACGGCGTCGTCGTCGGCGGGCTCTTCGCCGGGGAGTCGATGTTCTCGCGGGCGACCGACGCCTCGAAGGCCGCGCTCGCGGCGCTCGTCGAGCTCCTGCGCGACGACGGCGCCGGCGGCGAGGGCCGCCTGCTCGACGTCCAGTGGCGCACCGACCACCTCGCGTCCCTCGGCGTCGTGGAGATCCCCCGCGCCGCCTACCTGGCCCGGCTGGCGCGCGCCGTGGAGCTGCCGCCCCCGCCCGGCCTCACGGGCGACGGCGGCGGGGCGAGCGGTCCCGAGGGCGGGGCCTGAGCCGCGGCTGACCTGCCCCCGGGCGGGGCTCGAGCCGGAGCCCGGGCCGGGGCGTCGACGGCCCCGCGGGGCGGGGGCGCGCCGCGGGCGCGAGCCCGCCTCACCCGTCGGGGGGGCGGGGGGTAGCCTTCGAGCCGTCAACACCCCGCTGCTCGACGCCGTGCCCCGAGGGCGCGGCGCCGACGGACCCGGAAGGCCGACAGTGCGCCCGACCGCCACGAAAAGCCCTCGCCGCAGGGCGCTCGCCCTGCTCGGCGGGACCGCCGCGACGGCCCTGCTCACGGCGGGGTGCTCCGCCCAGGAGCTCTCCACCGGGTGGCTCCCCAGCACGCGGGACACCACCGACGAGACCGGCCGCATCATCACGCTGTGGAACGGCTCCTGGATCGCCGCGCTCGCCGTCGGCGTGCTCGTCTGGGGCCTCACGCTGTGGGTGGTGGTCGCCTACCGCCGCCGCAAGGACGAGGTCGGCCTGCCGGCGCAGCTGCGCTACAACGTGCCGCTGGAGATCCTCTACACGGTCGTCCCGCTCATGATGGTGGGCGTCCTCTTCTACTACACCTACCGGGACCAGACCGAGATCGAGGCGCTGCCGGAGAACCCGGACGTCAACATCGGCGTCGTCGGCAAGCAGTGGGCCTGGGACTTCAACTACGCCGACGAGGACGTCTACGAGACCTCGACGCAGGTCGACCTCGACGAGCAGGGCAACCCGATCAGCGAGATCCCGACGCTGTACCTGCCCGTCGACCAGACGGTCGAGTTCACCCTCACCTCGCGCGACGTCATCCACTCGTTCTGGGTGCCGGGCTTCCTCTACAAGAAGGACATGATCCCGGGCCGGGAGAACGTCATCGCCCTGACGCCGCAGCAGACCGGGGTGTTCGAGGGCAAGTGCGCCGAGCTCTGCGGGCAGTACCACTCGGAGATGCTGTTCCGCGTCGCGGTCGTCGAGCAGGACGAGTTCGACGCGCAGATGGAGCGGCTGCGGGCGGCGGGCCAGACCGGCCAGCTCGGCAGCGACCTGGACAAGACCACTGCCGACGGCTCGGTCGAGCCCGTCGACGCCGCGGAGGGCGAGCGATGACCACCTACTACGAGGCGGCCGGTGCGGGGGAGGCCACGACCACCAGCACCCGCCAGTCGCTGGGCCGGGTCTCCGAGCGCACGCTCGGCCGCGCGGTCGTGTCCTGGATCACCTCCACCGACCACAAGACCATCGGCTACCTGTACCTGGCGACCTCGTTCTTCTGGTTCCTGGTCGCGGGCGTGATGGCACTGGTCATCCGCGCCGAGCTCTTCGAGCCGGGCATCCAGATCGTGCAGAACAAGGAGCAGTACAACCAGCTCTTCACGATGCACGGCACGATCATGCTGCTGATGTTCGCGACGCCGCTCTTCATCGGCTTCGGCAACGTCATCACGCCGCTGCAGATCGGTGCCCCCGACGTCGCCTTCCCGCGCCTCAACATGTTCTCGTTCTGGCTGTTCGCCTTCGGCGGGTTCATGGTCTTCCTCGGCTTCTTCGTGCCGGGCGGCGCGGCCTCCTTCGGGTGGTTCGCCTACGCACCGCTGAGCAGCCAGGTCTACTCACCCGGCGTCGGCGGGGACCTGTGGGTCTTCGGCCTCGCGCTGCAGGGCTTCGGCACCATCCTCGGTGGCGTCAACTTCATCACGACGATCATCTGCATGCGCGCCCCCGGCATGACGATGTTCCGGATGCCGCTGTTCACCTGGAACATCCTGCTGACGTCGGTGCTCGTCATCATGGCGTTCCCGCCCCTGGCCTCGGCACTGCTGGCGCTGGGCGCCGACCGCCGGCTGGGCGCGCAGGTCTTCGAGGCCGAGAACGGCGGCGCCATCCTCTGGCAGCACCTGTTCTGGTTCTTCGGGCACCCTGAGGTCTACATCATCGCGCTGCCGTTCTTCGGCATCGTCACGGAGATCTTCCCGGTCTTCAGCCGGAAGCCGATCTTCGGGTACAAGGGCCTCGTCTTCGCGACGATCTCCATCGCCGGCCTGTCCGTGACGGTGTGGGCCCACCACATGTACGTCACCGGCGCGGTGCTGCTGCCCTTCTTCGCCTTCATGACGATGCTCATCGCGGTGCCCACCGGGGTGAAGTTCTTCAACTGGATCGGCACCATGTGGCGCGGGTCCATCACCTTCGAGACGCCGATGCTGTGGTCGATCGGCTTCCTCGTGACCTTCCTCTTCGGCGGTCTGACGGGCGTCATCCTCTCGAGCCCGCCGCTGACCTTCCACCTGTCCGACAGCTACTTCGTGGTGGCGCACTTCCACTACGTCGTCTTCGGCACCGTCGTCTTCGCGATGTTCGCCGGCTTCTACTTCTGGTGGCCGAAGTTCACCGGGACGATGCTCGACGAGAAGCTCGGCAAGATCCACTTCTGGCTGCTCTTCGTCGGCTTCCACGGCACCTTCCTCATCCAGCACTGGCTGGGTGTCATCGGGATGCCGCGCCGCTACGCCGACTACCTGGCGACCGACGGCTTCACCGGCATGAACCAGGTGTCGACGATCTTCTCGTTCATCCTCGGCGCCTCGATGCTGCCGTTCGCCTACAACGTCTACAAGACGTGGCGGACCGCTCCCCGCGTCGTCGTCGACGACCCCTGGGGCTACGCCCGGTCGCTCGAGTGGGCGACCTCGTGCCCGCCGCCGCGGCACAACTTCGTCGCCATCCCGAGGATCCGCTCGGAGTCGCCGGCGTTCGACCTCCACCACCCGGAGGTCGCCGCTGCCACGGCGACGACGCCCGACCGCAACACCCTCGACCGCCTGTACGGCGAGGCCGACCTCGCCGGTGAGCCGAAGGGGAAGAACAACGCATGAGCATCGAGACCAAGCTCTTCTTCAGCGGCGTCTTCGTCTTCGTCCCCGTCGGGATCATCTACGGCCTGTGGTCGCGGTGGGAGGCCGTCGGCACGACGGGGCTCTTCCTCACGGGTGGCCTCGCCGCCATGGTCGGCGGCTACCTGTGGCTGACCGCCCGGCGCATCGACCCCCGTCCGGAGGACGACCCGCAGGCGCACATCAGCGAGGCGGCCGGCGACCAGGGCTTCTTCAGCCCGTGGTCCTGGTGGCCCCTGCCGCTGGCCCTGTCGGCGTTCGTCATCTTCTTCGGCGTGGCCGTGGCCTGGTGGGTGGCGTACATCGGTGCGGCCATGGCCGCGCTCTCCCTCGTCGGCTTCGCCTTCGAGCACTACCGCGGGCGCTTCGCCCACTGACCCGCACGGCCTCCCCGAGAGCGCTCGGGACCGACGACGACGCCCCACCGCACCTGCGGTGGGGCGTCGTCGTCGTCGCGACGGCTCGGTGAGCGGAGGGCAGCGGCCCCGCGGCCGGTGGCGAGCGCAGCCGCCGCCCGCTCACCGGAGGTCTGGTCATCAGGCACGGGAGACCTGGTCGCCGGGCGCGGGAGGCCGCGGGCCCCACTGCGGCGACGTGGTCGACCGGCAGCGCAGAGCGGCGTGGAGGGGCCGGGGAGCCCTCCGCTTCGCTGCTGGTGTCCTGGTCCTACCGGAGCTGCTCGGCGCCCGCTCGGGGCCCGTCGGCACGCGTCGGCGGACCTCCTGTGGGCCGGAGCGCGCTCACGGTCTCTCCGGCGGCGGTGACGACGTCGCGGGCCGTGAGGGCAGCCGCGTCATCGGCAGGACCCGCGACCGGTCGCGGGCAGCACCGTGCTGGCCTCTCGTGCCCGCGCAGGCCTGCTCGTGCCCGCGTCGGCCCGCTCGTGCCCGCGTCGGCCCGCTCGGACCGTCTCCGGCCCTCTCGGGTGATCTCGGGTCTCTCGGTCGCCCTCGTTCGGGAGCTGGCGCGGCCTCGCTCTGCGGCGCGCACGGACGACCGGTGGGCGGCAGGCCGGTCCCGGCCGGCGCCGCGCGGCCCAGGTGGTCTCAGGAGGCGCGGTGGTCTCAGAGGGTGCGGTGGTCTCGGGAGGCGTGGTGGGGGAGCCAGCGCCATCGCTGACCCGGGAGGACGCCCGGGGACCCTGCCACCCCTGCGTCCGCTCCGCCCCCTCGGGTGCGCCACCCTGCGCGCCGAGAGGGGGCCGACGGCGACCACGCTTCCCCGCGGGGCACCAGGCCTCCAGCGCCGCGGCGGTCGCCCGCAGGCCGCCTGGGAGGCGCCGAGCGCCTGGTCGACACCCAGCCCAGCCCAGGCGCAGGCCCAGCGCCCGGGCCGCGGCCCGGGCGAACGGGTGCTGGACGCCACGACCCTTCTGAGGAGCAGCGAGCACCTGGGCCGGATCCGGCCTCTCCGCCGGTCGGCAGCGGTCGACCGACGTGTGGACCGGTGAGCCGAGCGCCCACCGTCCCCGGCCGTGGCCACCCGCGGGCAGCGGCGCGCCCGACCGGGGTCACGTGCCGGAGACCCCGTCCTGGCCGCGGCCGCGGCCGGGGCCGTGCGCGCGCTCGTCCCGGGCTCGTCCGGTCCTCCCTCCTCCGCCTGCAGCGCGGCCGCGTGGTGGCCGGCGAAGGCCTGCCCACGACGTCGCGGTACCGAGGGGCTCGGCGCGAGCTCGGAGCGGGAGTCGGGCGTCGACGTCGTGTCACGCCCAGCCCGTCCGACACCGGGTCGAGACGCGGAGCGGCCGCGACGAAGCGCGAGGTCCCTCGTCCCGCCCCGGGACCCACCAGCCCCGCCGGAGACGACGAGAGCGCCCCTCCCGCAGGGGAGGGGCGCTCTCGTCGTCATGGGTCGGTGTCGCTCAGACCCGCGAACTGGTCAGACGCTGGAGCCCAGCTCGCGCCGCTCGGCCTCGCGGCCCTCCGGCTGCTCGATGGCCTCGTGCTCGCCGTGGTGGCGGGCCGCCTCGAGCTCGCGCGGCGTCACCGGCTCGACGCGGTCCTCGAAGAAGAAGTTCGAGAGGTTGGCACGCAGGCGCTCGTGGGCGGGCACCTTGCGGCCGTCCTCGCGCTTCTTCGGCGGGATGGCGAGCGGGCGGTAGGCCTCGTGCTGCACGAGGACCCAGCGCTCGGTCTCGCTGAGCGGCTCGTGCACCTCGAAGTACTCGCCGTCCGCGGTGCGGACGACACGGCCGGTCTCGTGGCCGTGCAGGGCCAGCTCGCGGTCCTTGCGCTGCAGGGAGAGGCAGATGCGCTTCGTCACGACGAACGCCACGGGGGGGAGGACGAAGAACGCGAACCGCAGCAGCCACGTGAGGTCGTTGATCGACATCCGGAAGGCGATGGCCATGAGGTCGTTGCCGGCCGCGGCCCACATGACGCAGTAGGACACGATCGCCATGACGCCGATGCCGGTGCGGACCGGGGCGTTGCGGGGGCGGTCGAGGAGGTGGTGCTCACGCTTGTCGCCCGTCACCCACTGCTCGAGGAAGGGGTAGGAGATGAGCGCCACGACCATGAGCCCCGGCACGACGAGGGACGGCAGGAAGATGTTCAGCGACAGCGTGAAGCCGGCGATCGTGAACTCCGGCTGCCCGGGCATGAGGCGCAGCAGCCCGTCGACGAACCCGATGTACCAGTCCGGCTGCGTGCCCGCCGAGATGGGTGACGGGTCGTACGGGCCGTAGTTCCAGATCGCGTTGATCGACACCAGCCCCGAGATGAGGATGATGACGCCGAACACGATGAAGAAGAAGCCGCCCGCCTTGGCCGCGTAGACCGGCAGCAGGGGGAAGCCCACGACGTTGTCGTTCGTGCGGCCCGGGCCCGGGTACTGCGTGTGCTTGTGCGCCACGACCAGCGCCAGGTGCAGCGCGATGACCGCCAGGATCAGCCCCGGCAGGACGAAGACGTGGAGGATGTAGAGCCGCGGGATGATCGACTCGCCCGGGAACTCGCCGCCGAACAGGAAGAAGACGATGTACGTCCCGACCACCGGGATGGCGAGGATGACGCCCTCGATGATCCGCAGGCCGTTGCCGGAGAGCAGGTCGTCGGGAAGCGAGTAGCCCGTGAAGCCCTCGGCCAGGGCCAGCACGGCCAGGATGACGCCGAGCACCCAGTTGAACTCGCGGGGCTTGCGGAAGGCGCCCGTGAAGAAGACGCGGAGCATGTGCACGACGATGGCGGCGACGAAGATCAGGGCCGACCAGTGGTGCACCTGCCGCATGAGCAGGCCGCCGCGGATGTCGAAGGACAGGTTGAGCGAGGAGGCGTACGCCTCCGACATCGTCACGCCGTACATCGGCGCGTAGGAGCCCTCGTACTCCACCAGCGTCATGCTCGGCACGTAGAAGAGCGTGAGGAACGTGCCGGAGATGAGCAGGATGATGAAGCTGTAGAGGGCGACCTCGCCCAGCATGAAGGACCAGTGGTCCGGGAAGACCTTGCGGGCGAAGCCCTTGACGAGACGGGCGGCGCCGATGCGCTCGTCGAGGTAGTCAGCTGCGCCGGCGGACAGGCGGGCGGTGCGGCTGGTGGGCGTGTACGCGTTGGTGCCGGTGGTGCTCATCCGCGCTCCCAGTAGCTCGGTCCGGGGGGTTCGAGGAAGTCGCTCTGCGCCACGAGGTAGCCCTCGTCGTCCACCGAGATGGGGAGCTGGGGCAGGGCGCGCTTGGCCGGTCCGAAGATGACCTTGCAGTGCTGCGTCAGGTCGAACGTGGACTGGTGGCAGGGGCAGAGGAGGTGGTGCGTCTGCTGCTCGTACAGGGCGACGGGGCAGCCCACGTGGGTGCAGATCTTCGAGTAGGCGTAGATCCCGTCGACGTCCCAGCCGGCGCGGTCCTCCCGGTAGTCGACGACGTCGGGGTCCACGCGCATGAGGAGGACCGCGGCCTTCGCCTTCTCGTCGAGGAAGTGCTCGCTCTCGTAGAGGTTCTCCGGGATGACGTGGAAGACCGACCCGATCGTCACGTCCGAGGCGAGGATCGGCTCCGCCGAGGGGTCGAGCGACAGCCGCACGCCCTCGTCCCACAGCGTGTGCGCCAGCGCGTCGCCGGGGGCCGGGCCGAGGTCGCGGAGGAGGACGACGGCCGGGAGGGGAGCCAGGGCCGCGGCGCCGACGAGGCCGCCGAGGATGAACGGCCGGCGCCCGAGACCGGACTCCTGGCCGCCCTGCACCATGATCGCGGCCGCGTCGGTGCGCTCGGCCTCGGTGCCGCGCTGGGGGTGGCGCTCGTCGAACATCTCGGTGTCGGGCATGAGCGTCTTGGCGAGGTGCACCGCCGCCGTGCCGATGAAGAAGATGCCCGCCCCGAGGCCCAGGCCGAGGGAGATGTTGCTGACCTGCAGCGTCGCGAAGGTGCCGTCCAGCGGGAAGGCGAAGTAGGCGACGATGAAGAAGATCGAGCCCACCGCCGACAGGCCCAGCATCGCGAGGACCTGGCGCTCGGCGCGCTTGGCGGCGCGGGGGTCGACGTCCGCCTGGCGGTGGCGGTGCGCCGGGAGGCCCGGGTTGCGGAAGCGGACCGGGGTGCGGCCGGCGTCCGGCTCGTCCGCCGGGGACTTCCCCGAGTTGGGGAGCTGGATGTCGCTCACGAGGACTTCGCCCCCAGCCAGACCGCGCAGCCGATGAGGAGGACCATCGCGCCGACCCAGACGAAGAGGCCCTCGGTGACCGGGCCGATGGACCCGAGCGACCAGCCGCCGGGGGAGGCCGTCCGGTTGACGTTGTCGAGGTAGCTGATGATCTGCTGCTTCTCCTCGGGCGAGATGTTGTCGTCGTTGAAGACCGGCATCGACTGCGGACCCGTCTGCATCGCCTCGTAGATGTGCCGGTTCTCGACGCCCTCGAGGCTCGGGGCGTACTTGCCCTGCGTCAGGGCGCCTCCGGCGCCGACGACGTTGTGGCACATGGCGCAGTTGATCCGGAAGAGCTCGCCGCCCGTGGCGATGTCCTCCGGGTCCTCGAGCGCCACCACGCTCGACGGCTCCGGGATGGCGGGGCCCGGCGCCAGGGAGGCGACGTAGGCGGCGAGGTCGGCGACGTCCTGGTCGTCGAACACCCGCGGCTTCTGCGGCGCCTGGGGCGCCTGCTGGGCCAGCGGCATGCGCCCGGTGGCCACCTGGAAGTCGACGGCGGCGGCGCCCACGCCGATGAGGCTGGGGCCGGCGGTGCCCCCCTGGGCCTGCAGGCCGTGGCACGTCGCGCAGTTGGCGAGGAACAGCTCCTGCCCGCGGTCGACGTCGCCCGTGGCGCCCTCGACGGTCGGGGCGGCGGTGGCGTCCGCGCGGTCCGGAGCCAGGGCCGTGTAGGCGGCGCCCGTCACCAGCAGCGCCATGAGCAGCAGCAGCGCCGTGGCGGCGGGGTGGCGCCGGCGGGCGGCGAGGGTTCTCACGTCTAGGGGTTCCTCACGCTCGGGGTGCGGTGCGGGGCCGTCGTGCCGGTGGCCCGATGGTGCGTCGTCGACCTGGCCTGCGTCGACCTCTGCTGCGTCTTCGGTGCCACGGCGCTCACCGGATGATGTAGATGACGAAGAAGAGGCCGACCCAGACGACGTCGACGAAGTGCCAGTAGTACGACGTCACGATGGCGGCGGTGGCCTCGTGGTGGCCGAAGCGACGGGCGGCGAAGGCCCGGGCGATGATCACGCAGAAGGCGATGAGCCCGCCCGTCACGTGGAGCCCGTGGAAGCCGGTCGCCAGGTAGAAGACCGAGCCGTACGCCGAGCTCGAGATCGTGATGCCCTCGCTGACGAGGGTCGCGTACTCCCACACCTGGCCGGCGATGAACATCGACCCCATGACGAAGGTCACGACGTACCACTCGACCATGCCCCAGCGGGCGACGTTGAGGTGCCCGCCGAGGCGGTGCGGCTGGAAGCGCTCGGCGGCGAAGACGCCCAGCTGGCAGGTGACCGAGCTCGACACGAGGATCCCCGTGTTGATGGCGGCGAACTGCCCGTCCAGCAGGGGGGCGTCCTCCGCCCACAGGCCCGGGGCCGCGGCCCGGATCGTGAAGTACATGGCGAAGAGCCCGGCGAAGAACATCAGCTCGCTGGACAGCCACACGATCGTGCCGACCGAGGTCATGTTCGGCCGGTTGACGGTCGCGTGGCCCACGGCCGTGGGGACTGCGGTCTCGCTGCTCACGGGAGTGAGTATGGACGACGCCGGTGCGCGGCACGCGGGGGGTGCGCGCGTGTCGGCGCGCCGGTGCTCCGCGGCTAGGCTCGGACCGCGGTGCGGCCCCTCCTGAGGGCGCGCCCCGGCCTCGCTGCAGGAGGCCGGACCACCTGCCCGGACGGCGGCGAGGACGACGTGGACCCCGACACCGGTACGCCCGCGTGGCGCGACCTGACCGCCCGCCTGCTCGGCGGCGAGGACCTGTCCGCCCGGGACACCGCCTGGGCCATGGGCGAGGTCATGGCCGGCTCCGCGCCCGGCGTCCCGCTGGCGGGCTTCCTCGTGGCCCTGCGCGCCAAGGGGGAGTCGGTCGCGGAGCTCACGGGCCTGGCCGACGCGATGCTGGCGGCCGCGGTGCCCCTGAGCGTGCCGGGGCGCTGCCTCGACGTCGTGGGCACCGGCGGCGACCTCGCGAGCACGGTCAACCTCTCCACGATGGCGGCGCTCGTCGCCGCGGGCGCCGGTGAGCGCGTCGTCAAGCACGGCAACCGCGCCGCGTCGTCGGCCTGCGGGACGGCGGACGTCCTGGAGGAGCTCGGCGTCGCCCTCGACGTGCCGCCGGCGCGCGTCGGCGAGCTCGCCGTCGAGGTCGGCATCACCTTCTGCTTCGCCCCCGTCTTCCACCCCTCCATGCGCCACGCGGCCCCGGTCCGGCGCGAGCTGGGCGTCCCGACGGCCTTCAACCTCCTCGGGCCGCTCACCAACCCCGCGCGCCCGGCCGCCGGCGCCGTCGGCGTCGCCGACGCGCGGATGGCGCCGCTCGTGGCCGGCGTCCTCGCGGGCCGGGGCTGCGACGCCCTCGTCGTGCGCGGCGGCGACGGGCTGGACGAGCTGACGACGACGGCGCCCTCCTCGGTGTGGTGGGCCCGTCGGGGCGCCGACGACGCGGCGGGCGCCCACGAGGTCGCCCACGAGCAGGTGGACGCCGTCGACCTCGGGCTGGACCGGGCCCGGCCGGAGGACCTCCGCGGGGGCGGGCCCGCCGAGAACGCCGCCGTCGTGCGCGACCTCCTGGCCGGCCGGCGCGGTCCCGTGCGCGACGCCGTCCTGCTCAACGCGGCGGCGGCCCTCGTGGCCGCCGAGGGCGGGGGCGGCGACCTGCGGGCCCGGCTCGCCACGGGGCTCGAGCGCGCGGCGGCGGCCGTGGACTCCGGCGCGGCGGCCGACCTCCTCGAGCGCTGGGTGCTCGCGTCCCGCTCCTGACGGCGGCGCGCGGCGCTACCCGTCGAGGCCGAGGTCGAAGGCCTGCTCGAGGTCGTGGCGGGAGTAGGTGCGGAAGGCGATGTTCGTCCGCGTCCGCACGACGCCGGGCACCTTGCTGATGCGGTCGGCGATGGCGTCCGCGAGGTCCTCGTGACGGCGCGCGCGCACGACGACGACGAGGTCGACGTCGCCCGTGACGGAGTAGACCTCCGTGACGTCGGGGAGCTCGGCGATCTCGGCCGCCGCCTCGGGGATGCGGTCGGCGGCGGTGTCGACGAGGACGATGGCGGTGATCACGGGCTCTCCAGGTGGTGGTCGGGGCTGGGGCGGTCGGGCCGCCCCGGGTGGTCGAGGTGGCGCCCGGCGGCACCTCGGCGGGCGGTGCGGCGGGGCGTCGTCCTCCAGCCTGCCCCTCCTCGGGGGAGCGGCGCGCCGCGACGGCGCCGCCAGCAGGCCACGAGGTCGGTCGCGAGGCTCGACAGGTCTCGACCTCGACCTCGACCTGAGGTCGAGGGTCGTCGAGCGCGCGGGCGTCGACCGCCCCCCACGTGGTGGGGGCGGGGGCGTCGTCGAGGAGGTGGTCGAGCTCGTCCGTCGACGCGGGCAGCCGCAGCCGGCGCACGAGCCCGGCCGCCCCGTGCAGCGGGCTGGCCCAGGTGCCCTCGAGCTCCACGAGGCGCACGCCGTCCTGCTCGAGCCACCGGGCCACGAGCTCGGTCTCGGCGACGAGGGCGGCGGGCGCGGGGAGGGCCGGCGGCTCGACCACCTCGCCGGCCGACCGCAGGGACGCCACGACCGGCATCGGGTCGGTGCCCGCGGGGGCGACGGCCGTGCCGGCGAGCCGCCCGTGCCGGACGAGCACGACCTCCCAGCCGCCGCCCGCGTCGGCGGGGCGGCGACGGGCGGCCACGAGCTCGGGCGCCGCGGCGAGGGGCTCGATCCTCGCCCGGGCGCCGGACGCCGCGAGGTAGGCGAGCAGGCGGTCGCGGTGGGTCGTGGCCTCCTCGAAGCGCTCGTCGGCCGCGGCCTCCGCGGCGCGGCGCAGGCCCGCGCCGGCGACCGCGCGGGCGTCGCCGTCCATCGCGGCGCGGACCCGTGCGACGACGCGCGCGTAGTCCTCCCGCCCCTGCGCCCCCGTGCAGGGGGCGCCGCAGCGGCCCAGGTCCGCGAGCGCGCAGGCGCTGGCCCCGGGCGCCGGGCGTGCGGGCAGGCGGGCGGTGCAGCGACGCAGCGGGTGCGCCTCGTGCAGCGCCTCGACGGCGAGCTCGGCGGTGCGGGCGCTGCGCACGGGGCCGAGGTAGGCGGCGCCGTCGTCGGCGACCCGGCGCACCACCGACAGCCGGGGGAAGGCCTCGTCGGTGAGCTTGAGCCACCGGCCGCGCTCGGGCCGCGTCGACCGCCGGTTGTAGGCCGGTCGGTGCTCGGCGATGAGCCGCAGCTCGCGGACCGCCGCCTCGAGCGGCGTGGGGCAGACGACGGGGACGACGCGGGCGGCGCGGGCCACCATCTGGTCCATGCGGGCGCGCGTCTCGCCGGCGGTGAAGTAGGAGCGCACGCGGCGCCGGATGTCGCGCGAGGTGCCGACGTAGAGGACCTCGCCGAGGCCGTCGAGGAACAGGTACACCCCGGGCGCCGAGGGCAGCCCCTCCGCGAGGTGGCGCCGCGAGCGGCGGGCCGGCTGCAGGCGGGCGCCCGCGCGCAGCTGGTCGCGCAGGTCCTCCAGGGTGCGCACGCCCACGCCGCCGAGCCGTCCGAGGAGGGCGTGGAGGACGTCGACCGTGGCGCGGGCGTCGTCCAGCGCCCGGTGGGTGGGCGTGGTGGCCGACCCGAGGTGCGCCGCGAGCGTGCCGAGCTTGTGGTCGCGCACCTCGTCCCGCCCCAGGACGGCCCTCGAGAGGTTCACCGTGCAGACGACCTCGTTGCCGGGCCACGGCCGGCCCGAGCGCGCCCCGGCCGCGCGGAGGAAGCCCGTGTCGAAGGGCGCGTTGTGGGCGACGAGGACGGCGTCGCCCACGAACTCCCAGAAGGCGGCGAGCACCTGGTCCACGGGCGGGGCCGCGGCGACCATGGCGTCGGTGATGCCCGTGAGGACGGTGATGAGCGGCGGCACGGGACCGCCCGGGTCGACGAGCGTGGACAGCTCGCCGAGGACCTCGCCGCCGCGGACCTTGACCGCGCCGATCTCCGTGATGGCGCACGTGCGCGCCGAGCCCCCGGTCGTCTCGAGGTCGACGACGACGAAGGTGACGTCGTGCAGCGGGGTGCCGAGGTCGTCCAGCGACGTCTGCACAGGGGAGCGCAGGGGGCGCGGCGCCGAGGGCCCCGGGGGTGCGGCGGCCGGTGCGACGGGTGGTGCGGCGGGCATGCGGCGGACGGTAGGGGCGCCCCCCGACAGCGCCCCCGGCAGCACGCCCCCCGCCCCCCGCGGCGCAGCCCTGCGAGCGCCCGGGGGCGTGGTGCGGGGCGGTCGAGGGGGCCGTCGCCCGGGTGGTGCCAGGGCGTCGTCGAGAGCGTCGTCGGAGGCGTTGTCGGGGGGCGCCCCTAACGTCCGGCGCGCCGGTCGGGGAGCTCCTCGGCCGCTGCCTGAGGGAGGGGTCACCGATGATCGTCGACTGCGACGGCTGCGCCGCCCGCGGCCCGGCCTGCTCGGACTGCGTGGTGGGCGTGCTGCTCGGCGTGCCGCGGGTCCGCGACGGGGTCGCGCCCGCCGGGCGCGGCCCCGGCGCGCCGGGCCCGGTGGGCGAGCTCGACGACGCCGAGCGCGCCGCGCTGGGCGTCCTCGCCTCGTCCGGGCTCGTCCCGCCGCTGCGCCTGGTGCCCGTGGGGCCCCCGGGGCGCGCCTACGATGCCCGCCGTGGCGGAGCGACCCGGGCCGGCTGAGGCCCTCGCCCCGCGGGCGGTGCTCCCCGGCCGGCGCGTCCCGACGGGGCGCGACCGGGACGGCCGGCGCCGTCCGGGGCCGGAGAGGTCGCGGGCGGGGAGGTCGCGGGCGGGGAGGTCGCTGGCGGGGAAGGCCGGTGCCGCCGCGGCCGCCGCCGCCCTGCTCCTCGCCGGCTGCCACGGCCCGGCGGCCGAGCGGCCCGTCGCCGGTGCGGGGTCGTCCGCGGCGTCGTCCGTGGGGGCGCCCGCGGGGGCGGCGCGGGCGGACGAGCGCAGCACCGCGCTGCAGCGCCTGCTCGACGCCCGCGCGGCCGCGGTCCTCGACCACGACGTCGACGGGGTCCTGGCCCTCGTGGACCCGGGTGCCGCGGCCTTCCGCGAGCGGCAGGAGCGCACCGTCGTCGGTCTGGCCCGGGTGCCGCTGGCGGCCTGGTCCTACGAGGTCGTCGGGGAGGGACCACGGCTGGCGGAGGACCGCCGGGCCGAGCTCGGCGGGTCCGCCTGGGTGGCCGACGTCCGCCTGCGCTACCGCGTGGAGGGGGTCGACGTCGTCGACCAGCAGCGGCAGCGCTCCTTCACCGTCGTCGAGAGGGGAGGCGCCTGGCTCCTCGCCGACGACGCCGACGGGCCGTCACGGCCCGACGTGTGGGACCTCGGCGCCGTCGACGTCGTGCGGGGGAGCCGCACCCTCGTGGTCGGCACGGCCCCGCGGCCGGTCCTCGAGCAGCAGGCCGCCCTCGGGGACGCCGCCGCGGAGCGCGTCGACGCCGTCTGGGGCACCGCGTGGCCCCGCACGACCGTCGTCGTCGTGCCGGACGACGCCGACCAGCTCGTGCGCCTGCTCGGGCGCGAGGACGCCGCCGGGCTCGACCAGGTGGCGGCGCTCACGACGGGCGCCGACCGCTCCTCCGGGGCGCCGGGGGCGGCCGGCGCCGCGGACCGGGTGCTCGTCAACCCCGCGGCGCTCGACGTCCTGGGCGAGCTCGGCCGCGAGGTGGTGCTGACGCACGAGACCACCCACGTCGCCGTCCGCGCCGGCGCCGCGGCCGACCCGCCGCCGTGGCTCTCCGAGGGCTTCGCCGAGCTCGTGGCCTACGAGGGCGCGGGCCTGGGGCCCGACGTGGCGGCCGCCGACCTGCTCGCCGAGGTGCGGGCCGGTCGTGGACCGGTGGCGCTGCCGTCCGCCGCGGACTTCGACCCGGCGGTCGGTGCGGTGGCGCCGGCCTACTCCGCCGCCTGGCTGGCCGTCCGCACCGTCGACCTCCGCCACGGGCGAGAGGCCCTGCTCGAGCTCGTGCGCGCCGCGAGCGGTCGCGCCGCGGGCGCGGAGGACCCGGGCGCGGAGGAGGGCGACGGGCTGCGGGTCGCCCCTCTGCCCCTCGCCGACGCCGTCCCCCGGGTCCTCGGCGTCGACCTCGACGTCCTCACGGCCCAGTGGCGCGAGGACGTGGCCGCCCTCGCCGGCGCCGGCGCGCCCGACGCTGCGGCGGCGCCCGGGGACGGTGGCTGAGGTGGCGGGCCGGACCCTCGTCGTGACGAACGACTTCCCGCCCCGCACGGGCGGCATCGAGTCCTTCGTCCTCGCGGTGGCCTCGCGGCTGCCCCCGGGCGAGGTGGTCGTCCACACCGCGCGCCAGCCCGGTGACCGCGAGCACGACGCGGGCCTCGCCTTCCCCGTCGTCCGCGACCCCGCGCGGCTGCTCGTGCCGACGCCGGCGGTGGTGGCCCGGGTGGCCCTGACGGCGCGGGAGCACGGCTGCGACCGCGTGTGGTTCGGGGCGGCGGCGCCGCTGGCGCTCATGGCCCCGGCGCTGCGCCGCGCGGGGGTGCGCCGCGTCGTGGCGACGACGCACGGCCACGAGACCTGGTGGGCCAGCCTGCCGGTGGCCCGGACCGCGCTGCGGGCCGTCGGGGACCGGGTCGACGTGCTCACGGCCCTGGGCCCGTGGTGCGCGGCCCGGGTGGCGCGGCCCCTGTCCGCCCGGGGGCGGTCGCGCCTGCAGCGGCTGGTGCCGGGCGTCGACGCCGAGGTCTTCCACCCCGGGGCCGGGGGCGGTCGGGTGCGCCGCGAGCTCGGGCTCGAGGGGCGGCCCGTCGTCGTCTGCGTGTCGCGCATGGTGGCGCGCAAGGGGCAGGACGTGCTCGTCCGGGCCCTGCCCGCCGTGCTCGCCCGGGAGCCGGACGCCGTCCTCCTGCTCGTCGGCGACGGGCCGGGACGACGCCGCGTCGAGCGCCTCGTGCGCCGGCTGGGCGTGGGCTCCTCCGTCGTCCTCGCCGGCCGCGTGCCGTGGACGCGGACCGCCGACCACTACGCCGCGGGCGACGTCTTCGCCGTCCCCACCCGCACGCGCCTGCTCGGCCTCGAGCCGGAGGCCCTCGGCATCTGCTACCTCGAGGCGGCGGCCAGCGGGCTGCCGGTGGTGGTGGGGGACTCCGGCGGCGCACCCGACGCCGTCCTGCCCGGACGCACGGGCGTCGTCGTGGACGGGCGCGACGGCGCGGCCGTGGCGGAGGCCCTCGTCGGGCTCCTGCGCGACCCGGCGCGCGCCCGCACCTGGGGGGCCGAGGGGCGGCGGTGGGTGTCCGCCGCCTGGTCCTGGGAGGGCCAGGTGGAGCGGCTGCGCGCGCTGCTCGACCCGTCGGCCCCCGTCCCGGACGGGCCCGACCCGGCGCTGCGCCTGCCCCCGGCCGGGCGGGGACGGCGGACCGGGTCGCGCCGGTGGGCCCGGCGGGCGCGGGGTCAGGACGCGTAGATCTCCTCCACGCGGTCGGCGTGGTCGCGCAGCACGGCCGCGCGCTTGAGCTTGAGCGAGGGCGTGAGGTGGCCGCTCTCCTCCGTGAGGTCGGCCGGCAGCACCGCGAAGCGGCGGATGGACTCCGCGCGGGAGACGGCCTCGTTCGCGCTGTCGACGGCGCGCTGCAGCTCGGCCCGCACCTCCGGCATCGCGGCCGCCTCGGCCGGCGTCGTCCCCTCCGGCAGGCCGTGGTTGCGCAGCCACAGCGGCAGCATGTCCGGGTCCAGGGTGAGCAGGGCCCCGACGAAGGGGCGCCCGTCGCCGACGACCATGCACTGACCCACGAGGGGCGCGGCGCGCAGCCGGTCCTCGAGCACGGCCGGCGCGACGTTCTTGCCCGCGGCGGTGACGATGATCTCCTTCGACCGGCCGGTGATGCGCAGGTAGCCGTCGTCGTCGAGGTGGCCCAGGTCCCCGGTGCGGAACCAGCCGTCGACGAAGGCCGCCCGCGTGGCCTCCTCGTCGCGCCAGTACCCCCTCGTGATGTGGGGGCCCTTGAGCTGGACCTCGCCGTCGTCCCCGACCCGCACGGACGTCCCGGGCAGCGGGCGCCCGACCGTGCCGATGCGGAGCTCGTCGGGCACGCCGACCGCGGTGGGGGCGGTGGACTCCGTGAGGCCGTAGCCCTCGAGCACCGTGACGCCGACGCCGCGGAAGAAGTGGCCGAGCCGCTCGCCGAGCGGCGCGCCCCCCGACACGGCGAAGTCGAGCCGGCCGCCCATGGCCGCCCGGACGCGCCCGTAGACGAGGCGGTCGAAGAGGGCGTGCTGCAGGCGCAGGCGCAGGCCCGGGCCGCCCGCGTCCTGGGCGCGGCTCCAGCGCTCGGCGACGCCGGCGGCCCGGCGGAAGAGGTCGCCGCGCCCGGCGGCGTCGGCCTTGGCCTCCGCCCCGTTGTAGATCTTCTCGAACACGCGCGGCACCGAGAGCACGAAGGTCGGCCGGAAGGACGCCAGGTCGTCGGCCAGGTGCTTGGGGTCGGACGTGTGCCCGAGCGGCGTGCGCGACACGACGGCGAGGACCTGGATGTAGCGGGCCAGGACGTGCGCGAGGGGGAGGAAGAGCAGGGTCGAGGCGTCCTCGCGCCGCACGAGGTCGCGCAGCAGGGCGGCGCCGTTCTCGGCGAGCACGAGGAAGTTGCCGTGGCTCAGGACGCAGCCGCGCGGGCGCCCGGTCGTCCCCGACGTGTAGATGAGGGTGGCGGGGGAGTCGCACGTGAGGGCGGCGCGGCGGCGGTCGAGCTCCGCGGCGTCGACGTCGCGCCCCAGCCGCCGCAGATCGTCGAGACCGCCGTCCTCGACGGCCCAGGTCGGCCCGTCGTCACCCTCCGGCCGGGCGCGCTGGACGAGGCCGGCGTGCACCGCCGTCTCCACGACGACGCACCGCGCGCCGGAGTCCTCGAGGACCCAGGCCACCTGGTCGCGCGAGGAGGTCTCGTAGACGGGCACGGTGACGGCGCCCGCGGTCCAGATCGCGAAGTCGACGAGGGTCCACTCGTAGCGGGTGCGCGACAGCAGGCCGACGCGGTCGCCGGGCTCGACGCCGGCGGCGACGAGGCCGCGGGCCACCCCCTCCACGTCGGCGCGGAAGGCGGCCGCGGTGACGTCGGTCCAGCCGCCCGACCCGTCGGGCCGGCGGAAGGACACGGCGTCGGGGGCCTCGCGCGCGGCGTCCACGACGAGCTGCGCCAGGCTCCGGTCGTGGTCCACCTCGACGAGCGGGGGTCGGCTGGACTCGCGCACGGACGGCTCCTCGACGATCGGGGCCCGGGCCTCGGGCCCGGGGGGGGGGGGGGGGGGGAGTAGGGGGGGGCGTAGAGGACGAGCTGCGCCGGGCTCCGGTCGTGGTCCACATCGACGAGCGGGGGTCGGCTGGACTCGCGCACGGACGGCTCCTCGACGATCGGGGCCCGGGCCTCGGGCCCGGCGGCGCCGGTCCCGGCGCCGCCGCGGGCCGGTGGCTCCCAGCGTAGGGCCCTGCGAGGGTGGCGGCCTCGCCCGACCGGGTGCTCCGCCGCCGGCCGGGCCGCCGCCCGCGGGCCGCTAGCCTCCCCGGGCGGCACCGACCCCGTCCGGGCACCGGTGCGCCCCGCAGCCGGGGCCGGCCGCTCACCTGCCAGACGGGAGACCCATGAGCACGATCGGCGTGGACATCGGCGGCACGAAGATCGCCGCGGGCGTCGTGGACGAGAGCGGCGCCGTCCTCGCGAGGACGCGCAGGACGACGCCGGCCACGGACCCGGAGGCCATCGAGGACGCCGTCGCGGACGCCGTCGCGGAGCTGCGCGCCGAGCACGACGTCACCGGCGTCGGCGTCGCGGCCGCCGGCTACATCGACGCGTCGCGCTCGACCGTGGTCTTCGCGCCCAACCTGGCGTGGCGGCACGAGCCGCTGCGCGAGGAGGTCGAGAAGCGCGTCGACCTGCCCGTGGTGGTGGAGAACGACGCCAACGCCGCCGCGTGGGGCGAGTTCGTCCACGGCGGGGGCCGCAGCGCCCGCGACATGGTGCTGCTGACCGTGGGCACGGGCCTCGGCGGCGGCATCGTCCTGGACGGCGAGCTCGTGCGCGGCACCGGCGGCATGGCCGCCGAGGTCGGGCACCTGCGCGTCGTCCCCGACGGCCAGCAGTGCGGGTGCGGGCGGACGGGCTGCTGGGAGCAGTACGGCTCCGGGCAGGCGCTCGTGCGGTGGGCCCGCTCGCTGGCCGCCACCGACCCGGCCCGCGCGGGCCGGCTGCTGGAGCTCGCGGGCGGCGACCCGGCCGAGGTCACCGGGCCGCACGTCACCGCGGCGGCCGAGGAGGGCGACGAGGCCTCCGTCGAGCTCGTGGCCACCCTGGGCCGCTGGCTCGGCGAGGGCGCCGCCAGCCTCGCGGCCGTGCTGGACCCGGGGACCATCCTCGTCGGCGGCGGCGTCAGCTCGGCCGGCGCGCTGCTGCTGGACCCCATGCGCCGCGCCTTCGCGGGCGCCCTCACGGCCTCCCAGCACCGCGACCTGCCCCGCATCGACCGGGCCGAGCTCGGCAACGACGCGGGGATGGTCGGCGTCGCGCACCTCGCCGACCGCGCGTGAGCACCGGCGCCGGGGACGGCCCGCGCCCGCGCCGGGGCGAGGCCGTCCCGACGCCGGCGGAGCGCCGGCGCGCGGCGCGGGCCCGCCAGCCGCTCTTCGGCGGGCGCGCCGAGGTCGACGAGGTCCGCCGCCTGCGCCGGCTCCAGGCGGGCGAGCGCCTGCGGCGCCAGGCGCGGCGCGCCATGATCGGCGACGGCCTGGCGATCGGCATCGACATCGGCGGGACGAAGGTCGCGGCGGGCGTCGTGGACGCCCAGGGCCGCGTCGTCGCGCGGGCGCGCCGGGACACCCCGACGCGCAGCCCGCAGGCGGTCGAGGACCTCATCGCCGAGCTCGTGGCCGAGCTGTCGGCCCACCACGACGTCGTGTCGGTCGGCATCGGCGCCGCGGGCTTCGTGGACGCCACCCGGTCGACCGTCGTGTTCTCCCCCCACCTCGCGTGGCGGGACGAGCCCCTGCGCGAGGCCGTCGAGATGCGCGTCCGCGCCCGGCTCGGGCGCCGCGTGGGACGCCGGACGCTCGTCGAGAACGACGCCAACGCCGCGGCGTGGGCCGAGTACCGCTTCGGCGCGGGGCGCGGCGAGCCGCGGCTCGTCGTCATCACGCTGGGGACGGGCATCGGCGGCGCCGTCGTCAACGACGGGCGCCTCCAGCGCGGTCGCCACGGCATCGCCGGCGAGTTCGGGCACATGGTGCTGGTGCCGGGCGGGCGGCGCTGCGAGTGCGGGGGCCGGGGGTGCTGGGAGCAGTACGCGTCCGGCAACTCCATCGGTCGCGACGGCCGCGAGCTCGCGCGCGGCGGCTCCCCCTTCGCCCACGCCCTCCTCGCCGGGGCGGGCGGCGACCCGGAGGCCGTCCGGGGGCCCGTCGTCACCGCCGCGGCGCTGGCGGGCGACCCGGCCGCGGTCGAGGTCGTCGAGGACACGGGGCGCTGGCTCGGCACGGGCATCGCCAACCTCGCCGCCGCGCTGGACCCGGGCACCTTCGTCATCGGCGGGGGCGTGAGCGACGCCGGCGAGCTGCTGCTCGGGCCGGCGCGCGAGGAGTTCCGGCGCACGCTCACCGGCCGCGGCCACCGCCCGGAGGCCCGCATCGTGCGCGCCCGTCTCGGCCCCGACGCGGGGCTGGTCGGCGCCGCCGACCTCTCGCGGGGCTGGGGATGACGGCGGGGCCGGGGACGACGAGGACGGGCGCCCCGGGCGTGCTGCGCGTCCTGACGTGGAACGTCCACGGGCTGCGCGCGGGGACCGACGCCGTCGCCGAGGTGCTACGGGCCGCCGCCTGCGACGCCGTCCTCCTGCAGGAGGGGCCCCGCGGCCCGCGCGCGGTGCCGCGGTCGGCCGCCCTGGCGCGCCGCAGCGGCCTGCTCGTGGCGGCGGCCGGCCGGCCCGCCGCCGGGAGCCTCGTCCTCGTCGCCGCCCGCCTGCACGTCCACGCCGCCGCGGTCCTCGCCCTCCCGGTCCGCGGGCTGACGACCCCCGTGCGCGGCAGCGCCTCCGCCCTGGTCAGCGCCGCCGGGGGCCCGCGCCTGCTGCTCCGGGCGGCCCACCTCGGCCTCGACGAGGGCGAGCGCGCCGACCACGCGGCCCGGCTGGCCGCCGAGGGCGGCGCCGGCCCCGCGGTGGTGGGGGCCGACCTCAACGAGCACCCCGGCGGGCCGTCCTGGTCGGCGCTGCTGCCCGGCGGCCGGGACGCCTTCGCCGCCGCGGGCACCGGGCCGGGCGGCACCTTCCCCGCCGCCCGCCGGGCGGGCTCCCGGGCCCGCATCGACGCCCTCCTCGTGCGCGGCGCGCGCGTGCGCTCGGCGCAGGTGCTCGACGCGGCGGGGGCGAGCGACCACGCGCCGCTCCTCGCCGACCTGGAGGTGCCCGTCGCCTGACGGGCCCGGCACCTGACGCGGTGCGGACCCCGGCGCCCGGCGGGTGAGGGGGCGCCCGGGGGAGGGGTCAGACCACCGCGCCGTCGTCGTCGTCGTGGGAGCGCGGCAGGCGCGCCACGAGGACGCCGAAGCCGCCCACGAAGGCGACCACGGCGGCCGCGACGACGAGGGCCGGGGCGTCCCGCCACACCAGGGCGCACAGCAGGAGCACCGCGGGCCCGGCCACCGCGCCCGCCCACGCGAGGCGCGTGACGAGCGGGGTCGGCGGCCCCGGCACCGGCTCCGGCGGGGTGAAGTGCTCCTCGCCGTCCCCGTCGCCCGAGCCCGCCGGGGCCGACCGCCACGGGTCGTCCTCGCCCGGCCCGCGCAGGGGCACGTCGTCCCACCCGCGCGCCGCCGGGCCCGGGGACGCCCGGGGCCCCGCGGGCGCCGGACCGGGACCGGCGTCGGCCGCGTCCCCGGTCTCGGGCCGGGGCCCGGCCGGGCCGGGCCGGTCGGGGCCGGGCCGGTCAGGGCGGGGCCGGTCGGGGCGGGGCTCGCCGCGCGGCGGGTCGAGCCGGGCGGCACCGGCCCCGTCGTCGACCCCGCCGTCGCCGTCGACCTCCGGCCCTCCGCGCGGGTCCGCGGGCTCGGCCGCCGGCTCGCCCCAGCGGGCGACGATGTCGGCCCAGGCGGCGTCGACGTCGACCGGGTCCTCGCCGCGCCCGCCCGCGTCGTCCCCGGGGCGCCCGGTCACGCCACCGCCCCGGTGGAGGCGGCCCCGGTGGACCCGGCGACGTCGCGGGCCAGCCGCAGGGTCTCGGCGACGACCAGGGGCGCGTCGTGGTCGAGCGTCGCCACGTGGCCGCTGCGCGGGAGGCGGACGTCGCGGACGTCGCGCGAGGAGGTGGCGGTGCGCACGAGGGCGGCGCTGCGCGGGGGCACGACGCGGTCGTGCGCCGAGGACGCGACGAGCAGGGGCTGCTCGACGCGGGGCAGCTCCTCGCGCACGCCGGCCATGAGGCCGACGAAGGAGGACAGCGCGCGCAGGGGGACGCGGTCGTAGCCCACCTCGGTGCGGCCCTCGAGGACGATGTCGTCGGCGACCCCCGGCACGTCGCGGCGCAGCAGGCGCAGCAGCGGCAGCGCGGCGAGGCGCGGGTCCCCGAGCAGGACGGCGGGGTTGACGAGCGCCAGCGCGTCGACGGAGGCGGCCTCGTGGACGGCGAGGCGCAGGGCGAGGGCGCCGCCCATGGACAGGCCGCCCACGACGACGACGTCGCACCGCTCGCGCAGGCCCAGCAGGTCGGCGCGGGCGAGGGCGTACCAGTCGCGCCACGTCGTCCGGTCGAGCTCCGCGACGCTCGTGCCGTGCCCCGGCAGGCGGGGCACGGCCACGTGCAGCCCGGCGGCGGCGAGGGCCTCGCCCCAGGGCCGCACGGAGGCCGGGCTCCCGGTGAAGCCGTGCAGGAGCAGCGCCCCGACCCGGGGGCGGTGCGCCGCGGGCGGGCCCTCCCACGGCTGCGCACCCGCGACGACGAGCGGGGAGGGGGCGGGCAGGCGGCCGCGGCGTCGTCCGGTCCGGGGGTCGCGCAGGGGCACGCCGTGATGGTCGCACGCGGCCCGGGTCCTGGCAGCGCCCTGCGTCGGTCCGGCGGGGTGCGCTGCCGGGGACCGGCCGGGGGACGGCGGACCCGGTCGCGCGCGCCGCGGCGGCCGGCGGAGCGCCTAGAGTCCTGCGGGCCCTCGGGTGCCGGCAGGCGCCGACAGGGAGGGGTGCCGGCAGGCGCCAGCAGGGGAGGGTGCCGGCAGGCGCCAGTCAGGGAGGGCGCCGACCGGCGCCGTCGGGCGAGGGAGGCCGCGGTGCTCTACTGGCTGCTCAAGCGGATGGTGCTCGGGCCCCTGCTGCTCACGCTGTACCGGCCGTGGGTCGAGGGGCGCCACCACGTGCCCGACCACGGTGGGGCGCTGCTCGTCAGCAACCACCTGTCCTTCAGCGACTCCATCTTCCTGCCGCTCGTGCTCGACCGGCGCGTCACCTTCCTCGCGAAGGACGACTACTTCACCGGCCGGGGCGTGCGGGGCCGGCTCACCGCCGGCTTCTTCCGGGGCGTCGGCCAGCTGCCGGTCGACCGCTCGGGCGGCGCCGCCGGGCTCGCGTCGCTGCGGACCGGCCTCGCCGTCCTGCGGCGCGGCGAGCTCCTCGGCATCTACCCCGAGGGGACCCGCAGCCCCGACGGACGGCTGCACCGCGGCCGCACCGGCGCCGCGCGCCTGGCCCTCGAGAGCGGCGTCCCGGTCGTGCCCGTGGCGATGATCGGCACCGACGTCGTCCAGCCCGTCGGGCGCCTCGTGCCGTCGGTCCGGCGCGTCGGGCTGCGCTTCGGCCCCCCGGTCGACCTCTCCCGCTACGCCGGCGGGGCGGACGACCGCTTCGTCCTGCGCGCGGCGACCGACGACGTGATGCGGGCGATCATGGCGCTGTCCGGCCAGGAGTACGTCGACGTCTACGCCCAGGTGACCAAGGACGCCATGGCGCGCCGCCGCGAGGCCGCCGAGCACGGCCGCGACGTCGACCTGCCGGCCGGCGCCGGGGCCCCGGGGGGCCTGGCACCCGACGCCCCGGCCCCGCAGGCCCCGTCGGCTGACGCCTCGTCCGCCCACGGCCCGGCCGCGCCGGCGTCGGAGCCCTCGCCGACCCAGAGCCCGGCGGCGCCCGACCGGCGCGCCGGGAGGGTGCGGCGCCGGGACCCCCGCGGTCGGTAGCGTGCCCCCGTGCCGATGACGACCCCGCCCGACGCCCCGAGGACGCCCCCGCGACCCTTCGGCGCCGTGCTGACCGCCATGGCCACGCCCCTCGACGCCGACGGGGCCCTCGACCTCGACGGCGCCGCCCGCCTCGCCACCTCGCTGGTCGACGCCGGCTGCGACGGCCTCGTCCTCAACGGGACGACGGGGGAGTCGCCCACGACGTCCCCGGAGGAGAAGGCGCGCGTGGTGCGCGCCGTCCTCGAGGCGGTCGGCGACCGCGCCCACGTCCTCACGGGCGCCGGGTCCAACGACACGGCGGGCAGCGTCGAGGCGGCCCGGGCCGCCGAGGCCGCCGGTGCCCACGGCCTCCTCGTCGTCACGCCGTACTACTCCAAGCCGCCGCAGGAGGGCCTGCTGGCCCACTTCCGCGCCGTCGCGGACGCGACCGCCCTGCCGGTGATGGTCTACGACATCCCCGGCCGCACGGCGACGCCGGTCGAGGTGACGACGCTGCGGGCGCTCGCCGAGCACCCCCGCGTCGTCGCCGTGAAGGACTCCAAGAACGACCTGCTCGCCGCCTCCCAGGTCATGGCGAGCACCGACCTCGCCTGGTACTCCGGCGAGGACGCCCTCAACCTCGCGCACCTCGCGCAGGGCGCCGCGGGCGTCGTCAGCGTGGTCGCCCACGCGGCGGCGGGCGCCTACCGGCAGATGGTCGACGCCGTCGACGCCGGGGACCTCCCGACCGCTCGAGCGCTGCACGTCCGGCTGCTGCCGGTCGTCGACGCCATGATGACGCGCACCCAGGGCGCCGCCTCGGCCTCGGCCGTCGCGCAGCTGCTCGGTGCCACCCCCCACCGCACCGTGCGGCTGCCCCTGGTCGCCCTCACCGGCGAGCAGCTGGAGCACCTGCGCGGGGCCCTGACGGAAGCAGGACTCCTGTGAGCCACCCCCACCCCGAGCTCGCCCCGCCGCCCCCGCTCGCCGACGGCGCGCTCCGCCTGACCGCGCTCGGCGGCCTCGGCGAGGTCGGGCGCAACATGACCGTCCTCGAGATCGACGGCAAGCTGCTCGTCGTCGACTGCGGCGTCCTCTTCCCCGAGGACCACCAGCCGGGCGTCGACCTCATCCTCCCGGACTTCTCCTCCATCGCCGACCGCCTCGACGACGTCGTGGCGGTCGTCCTCACGCACGGCCACGAGGACCACATCGGCGCGGTGCCCTACCTGCTGCGCCTGCGGCCCGACATCCCCCTCGTGGGCTCGACGCTGACGCTGGCCCTCATCGAGGCCAAGCTGCGCGAGCACCGGATCCGCCCGTACACGCTCACGGTGCGCGAGGGGCAGACCGAGCAGCTCGGCCCCTTCGCCACCGAGTACGTCGCCGTCAACCACTCGATCCCCGACGCCCTGGCGGTCATGGTCCGCACGGCCGCGGGCTCGGTGCTCATGACGGGCGACTTCAAGATGGACCAGCTGCCGCTGGACCGGCGCATCACCGACCTGCGCGCCTTCGCCCGGCTCGGGGAGGAGGGCGTGGACCTCTTCTGCGTCGACTCCACCAACGCCGAGGTGCCGGGCTTCACGATGTCCGAGCGCGAGATCGAGCCCTCGCTCGACCGCGTCTTCCGCACCGCCGAGCGCCGCATCATCGTGGCGTCCTTCGCCTCGCACGTGCACCGCGTGCAGATGGTGCTCGACGCCGCCGCCCGCTCCGGCCGCCGCGTCGCCCTCGTCGGCCGCTCGATGGTCCGTAACATGGGGATCGCGGCGGAGCTCGGCTACCTCACGGTGCCGGACGGCGTGCTCGTCGACGTCAAGGAGGTCGACTCCCTCCCCGACGCGCGCACCGTCCTCATGTGCACCGGCAGCCAGGGCGAGCCGATGGCGGCGCTGTCGCGGATGGCCAACAACGACCACTCCGTGCGGGTCGGGCGCGGCGACACGGTGGTCCTCGCCTCCTCGCTCATCCCCGGCAACGAGAACGCGGTGTTCCGCGTCATCAACGGCCTCACGCGCCTCGGCGCGAAGGTCGTCCACTCGGGCAACGCGCGGGTGCACGTCTCCGGCCACGCCAGCGCCGGCGAGCTCCTGTACTGCTACAACATCGTGCGGCCGAAGAACGTCATGCCGATCCACGGCGAGCACCGGCACCTGCACGCCAACGCCGACCTCGCCGTCGCCACCGGCGTGCCGCGCGAGCGCGTGGTCATCGCCGAGGACGGCGTGGTCGTCGACCTCCTGGACGGCGTGGCCCGCGTCGCCGGCGCCGTGCCGTGCGGCTACGTCTACGTCGACGGCTCGTCGGTGGGCGCCATCACAGACGCGGACCTCAAGGACCGCCGCATCCTCGGCGACGAGGGCTTCATCTCCGTCTTCGTCGCCGTCGACTCCTCCTCCGGGGCCGTCGTCGCCGGGCCGGAGATCCACGCGCGCGGCGTGGCCGAGGAGTCGGTCGTCTTCGACCAGGTGCGCGAGCAGGTGGTGCAGGCGCTCGAGCAGGCCGTCGCCAACGGCACCACGGACACCCACCAGCTGCAGCAGGTCGTGCGGCGCGTCGTCGGGCGCTTCGCCTCGGGGCGGCTGCGCCGCCGCCCGATGATCGTGCCGGTGGTCGTCAGCGCCTGAGGCGCGGGCCCCGCGCCCCGGCGACGGAGGCGCCGCGCCGCCCGGGCTCGGTCGCCCGGGCGGCCCGCCGGGCTACGGTGCGCCCATGGCGACGCGCGGCACCACCACGGCGCGCCGCTCGGGCTCCACGCGCAGCAGCGGCAGCGGCACCCGAGGCGGCTCCCCCCGGTCCTCGGGACCCGACCGCCGCGGCGGTCGCGGGGGCTCCTCGCCCGCGCCGCGGACCGGGGCGTCCCTCGCCGGCCGCGCCGCCCACGGCGCCTGGACGGGGACCGCGCACGTCGTCGGGGGCGCCGTCCGGCGCGTCGGCGACGGCGCCCGCGACCTCGACCCGGCGCACCGCCGCGACGGCCTGGCGTTCGCCCTCCTCGGGCTCGGCATCCTCGTCGCCGCCCGGGAGTGGTGGGGCATCACCGGCACCCTCGGCACGGGGGTGCACGTCGTCGTCGCCGGGCTCTTCGGCCTGGTCGGCCTCCTCGTGCCCGTGCTCCTGCTCGCCTCCGCCGTGCGCCTCATGCGCCACCCCGACAGCCCCGCCGCCCGCGGCCGGTCGTGGATCGGCGCCCTCGCGCTGCTCCTCGCCGCCTGCGGCCTCGTGCACCTCGCCGCCGTCGGGGCGCAGGCCCCCGCCACGGCGGAGTCGCTGCAGGCCGGGGGAGGGGCGCTCGGCTACGCGGCCGCGGTGCCGCTCGCGGCGGGCGCGTCGCCCGTCGTCGCCGTCCCCCTGCTGGTCCTGCTCGGCGTCTTCGGCGTCCTCGTGCTCACCGCGACCCCGGTGCACGCGGTCCCCGACCGCCTCCGCGACCTCCTCGACCGCCTGCCCGGGCGCCGCCGGGGGGCGGCGGAGGACGAGGAGCCGGCCGACCGCGCGCGCGACGACGAGGACGTGCCCGCCGCCGGACGGCGCCGCGGGCGCCGCCCCGCCGCCGACGACGGCTCCGGCGAGGTCGCCGGCGAGGGCGCGGACCGAGCCGCCGGGGAGGACGACGAGGCGGCGGGCGCCAGCCGCGCCCGGCGCGCGGCCGAGCGCCTGCGCGCCCGCAGCCGCGGCGCCGCTCCCGACGGCGAGGCGGGCGCGGAGGCCGAGCCCCCGGGCTGGTCGCGCGGCTCCGCGGCCGGCGCCGAGCCCGGTGCGGACGGCGACCCGGCGGGTGGCGGTCCCCGGCGCCGGCGCCCCGCCCCGGCGCCCGACGACGATGCGCCGGCAGCGACCCCGCCGGCCGCCCGTCCCGCGGCCCGTTCGGGCGGGCGCACCGCCCCGGCGCCCGCGCCCGCGGCTCCGGAGGAGCTGGAGGCGCCGCCCGTCGGCCAGCTGCCGCAGCGCGTCGAGCAGCTGCTCCTCGGCGGGGACGTCACCTACAGCCTCCCGGCGTCGGACCTGCTGACCCCGGGCACGCCGCACAAGGCGCGCAGCGCGGCCAACGACCGTGTCGTCGAGGCCCTGACGACCGTCTTCGACAGCTTCGACATCGACGCCGCCGTCACCGGCTTCAGCCGCGGGCCGACGGTCACGCGCTACGAGGTCGAGCTCGGCACCGGCGTCAAGGTCGAGCGCGTCACGGCGCTGAGCAAGAACATCGCCTACGCGGTCGCCAGCGCGGACGTGCGGATCCTCTCGCCGATCCCCGGCAAGTCGGCGATCGGCATCGAGATCCCCAACGCCGACCGCGAGACCGTCTCCCTCGGCGACGTCCTGCGCAGCCAGGCCGCCCGCGCCCAGGCGCACCCGCTCGTCATGGGCGTCGGCAAGGACGTCGAGGGCGGGTACGTCGTCGCCAACCTCGCGAAGACGCCGCACCTGCTCGTCGCGGGCGCCACCGGCGCGGGCAAGTCGGGCTTCGTCAACGCGATGATCACCTCGATCCTCATGCGGGCGACGCCCGACGAGGTCCGGCTCGTGCTCGTGGACCCCAAGCGGGTCGAGCTGACGATCTACGAGGGCATCCCGCACCTCATCACCCCGATCATCACCAACCCGAAGAAGGCCGCCGAGGCCCTCGAGTGGGTGGTGCGGGAGATGGACGCCCGCTACGACGACCTCGCGACGTACGGCTTCAAGCACGTCGACGACTTCAACGCGGCGGTGCGCGCGGGCCGGGTGCAGCCGGTGCCGGGCAGCGAGCGGGAGCTGCAGCCCTACCCGTACCTGCTCGTCGTCGTCGACGAGCTCGCCGACCTCATGATGGTGGCGCCGCGCGACGTCGAGGCGTCCATCCAGCGCATCACGCAGCTGGCCCGGGCGGCGGGCATCCACCTCGTGCTGGCGACGCAGCGCCCGAGCGTGGACGTCGTCACCGGCATCATCAAGGCCAACGTGCCCTCGCGGCTCGCGTTCGCGACGAGCTCGCTGGCGGACTCGCGCGTCGTCCTCGACCAGCCGGGTGCGGAGAAGCTCATCGGCCAGGGCGACGCGCTCTTCCTGCCGATGGGCAGCTCCAAGACGATGCGCGTCCAGGGCGCCTGGGTCACGGAGTCCGAGATCGGGGCCGTCGTCGCCCACGTCAAGGAGCAGCTGGCCCCCACCTACCGCGAGGACGTCGTCGTCGCGGCGCCCGCGGCGCAGGTGGACGAGGAGATCGGCGACGACCTCGAGCTGCTGCTGCAGGCGACCGAGCTCGTCGTCACGACGCAGTTCGGCTCGACGTCGATGCTCCAGCGCAAGCTGCGCGTCGGCTTCGCCAAGGCCGGCCGGCTCATGGACCTGCTCGAGTCGCGCGGCGTCGTGGGGCCGAGCGAGGGCTCGAAGGCCCGCGACGTGCTCGTGCGCCCCGACGACCTGCCCGCGACCCTCGCCGGGCTCCGCGGCGAGCCGGCGCCCGCGGGCGACGAGGCCTACGACCAGGCGGTCGCCGTCGAGCCGGCGGCGCCGCAGCAGACCGGCGACGGCGGCGCGCGCGGCGGGTACGGGGGCGGTTACGGGGCGCCGGCGGAGGACGACTGGGACGCCGGCCTGCCGCCCCCGCCCCAGCGGTACGACGACGACGCGGACGGCGACGACGACGAGGACGGCCACGACGCGTGGTCGCTGACGGGACGGTGAGCGGGGCATGACCGCGGTGGTGGACGAGGTCGGGCAGGACACCGGTCCGGCGGCGGGGGAGGGCCTGGACCTCCTCGTCTGGGACGCCCCGAACATCGACATGACGCTCGCCAACGTCATCGGCGAGCGGCCCTCGCCGTCCTCGCGGCCGCGCTTCGACGCCATCGCCCGGTGGCTCGTGGGCTCCGCGGAGGACCGCGACGTCGAGGGCTGCGTCTTCACGAACATCGCCCCCTCGGCCGCGCCCAACATGCGCGGGTGGGTCGAGGCCGTGCGGTCCTTCGGCTTCGCGGTGTTCGCCCGGCCGAAGACGCACCCCGAGGACGACGTCGACGAGGCGATGCTCGACCACATCGCGCGGCGCGCCGACGAGGGCGGCCTCGCCCGCGTCGTCGTCGCCAGCGCGGACGGGCGCAACTTCCGCGAGCCGCTGGAGGAGCTGGCGCGCTCGGGCGTCGAGTGCGTCGTCATCGCCTTCTCGGAGGTGGCGGGCTACGCCCAGGAGTCCGACCTCATCACCTTCATCGACCTCGAGGACGTGCCCGGCGCCTTCACGACGCCGCTGCCGCGCATCCGCCTCGACAACCTGCCGCCCGAGGGCGCGTGGCTGCGGCCGACCCGCTCGATGCGCGCGCTGGTGGAGGCGTCCGCCTGAGGGGGCGGGCGCCGGGGGGCGCCTACAGTGGCGGGATGAGCACGACGACGGCGTCCGACGCCCCTGCGGAGCGCGCGGCGGGCCGGTCGGTGGCCCTCGTGACGCTCGGGTGCGTGCGCAACGAGGTCGACTCCTCCGAGCTGGCGGGGCGCCTCGCCGGCGCCGGGTGGGACCTCGTGGAGGACGCCGCCGACGCCGACGTCGCCGTCGTCAACACGTGCGGATTCATCGAGTCCGCGAAGAAGGACTCGGTCGACGCCCTCCTCGAGGCGAGCGACCTCAAGGGCAGCGGCCGCACGCGCGCCGTCGTCGCGGTCGGGTGCATGGCCGAGCGCTACGGCACCGAGCTCGCCGAGCAGCTGCCCGAGGCGGACGCCGTCCTCGGCTTCGACTCCTACGCCGACCTGTCCGGCCACCTCGACGCCGTGCTGGCGGGGGAGCGGCCCGCGAGCCACGTGCCCCGCGACCGCCGCACCCTGCTGCCCCTGTCCCCGACCGCGCGGCGCGGGAGCCGCGTGGCGACGCCGGGGCACGGGAGCGGCCTCGACGAGGCGGCGGCCGACCGCCGCGCCGCCGACCTGGCCCCGGCCTCCGGACCGCCGGTCCTGCGGCGCCTGCTCGAGCCCGGCCGCCCGTGGGCGCCGCTGAAGCTGGCGTCCGGCTGCGACCGCCGCTGCACCTTCTGCGCGATCCCGGCCTTCCGCGGCGCGTACCTCTCGCGACCGCCGGAGGAGGTGCTCGCGGAGGCGCGCTGGCTCGCCGAGCAGGGCGTGCGGGAGGTTCTCCTCGTCAGCGAGAACTCCACCTCCTACGGCAAGGACCTCGGCGACCTCCAGGCGCTCGAGCACCTCCTGCCGCGCCTCGCGGCCGTCGACGGCCTCGAGCGCGTGCGCGTCACCTACCTCCAGCCCGCCGAGGTCCGCCCCGGTCTCCTCGAGGCGGTCGCCGGCACCGACGGCGTGGCGGACTACTTCGACCTGTCCTTCCAGCACTCCGCGCCGGCGCTGCTGCGCCGGATGCGGCGCTTCGGCGGCACGGCGGACTTCCTCGCGCTCCTCGAGCGGGTGCGGGCGCTCGCCCCCCTCGCCGGCGTCCGGTCCAACGTCATCGTCGGCTTCCCCGGCGAGACCGAGGCCGAGCTCGAGGACCTCATGGGCTTCCTGGAGGCCGCGCGGATGGACGTCACCGGCGTCTTCGGGTACTCCGACGAGGACGGCACCGAGGCGGCGGGCCTGCCCGGCCACCTCCCCGAGGAGGTCGTGGCCGAGCGCCGCGAGCGCGTCGAGCAGCTCGTCGAGGCGCTCGTCGACGAGCGGGCAGCCGAGCGGGTCGGCGAGCGCGTGCGCGTCCTCGTGGAGGCGACCGCGGACGAGGACGACGAGCTCGCCGCCGACGCCGTCGTCGGCCGCGCCGACCACCAGGGGCCCGAGGTCGACGGGACGACGGAGGTCGTGCTCCCGCCGGGCGCCCCTCGGCCCCGTGTCGGGGACGTCGTCGAGGCGGTCGTCACCGGGTCGGCAGGTGCCGACCTCGTCGCGGAGCCGGTCCGGTGACCTCCTGGCTCGTGGCGCGGCGGCACGCCGACGGCACCGCGAGCGCCTGGAACCTCGCCAACGCCCTGACCCTCCTGCGCGTCCTGCTCGTGCCGCTCATGGCGGCGCTCCTGCTCGTCGACGGCGGGCAGGACGACGGGTGGCGCCTCGCGGCCGCGCTGGCCTTCGCCGTCGCCATCGCGACCGACAAGGTCGACGGCGAGGTGGCCCGGCGGCACGACCTCGTCACCGACTTCGGCAAGCTCGTCGACCCCATCGCCGACAAGGCGCTCGTGGGGACGGCGCTCGTCCTGCTCTCGGTGCTCGGCGAGCTCCCGTGGTGGATCACCGTGCTCGTGCTGGGGCGCGAGGTCGGCGTGACGCTGCTGCGCCTCGTCGTCATCCGCTGGGGCGTCATCCCCGCCTCCCGCGGGGGCAAGCTCAAGACCGTCCTGCAGAGCCTCGCCATCGCCCTGTACCTGCTGCCGACGCCGGACGCCCTCGCGGGGTGGAAGCCGGGCCTCGCGCTGGGGGTGATGCTCCTCGCCGTCGTCGTGACCGTCGTCACGGGCGCCGACTACGTCGTGTCGGCGGTGCGCCTGCGCCGCGAGGGGCGGCGCGAGCAGGCCGCCCGCGAGCGCGCCGCGGGGCGGGCCGGCGGACCGCTCGCCGACGAGGCGGTCGACGGGGGAGGACACGGCCCGCGCCCGGGGACGGCTGCCGACGGGGCGGCGGAGGAGCCCCGCGGTGGCCCGCACGCCTGAGGCGTCCGCGGGAGAGGGCCCGCCCGACCCCTGGCGCGACACCGAGGACCTGGCCCGCCGCTGCGTCGGCGCGGCCGTCGCGACGGAGACGACGCTCGCGGTCGCCGAGTCCCTCACCGCGGGCCTCGTCTGCGCCCGCCTCGCCGACGTCCCCGGCGCCTCCGGCGCCCTGCGGGGCGGGGTCGTCACGTACGCGACCGACCTCAAGCGGGCGCTCCTCGACGTGCCGGCGGACCTCCTGCGCCGCGAGGGCCCGGTGCACCCGGCGGTCGCTGCGGCCATGGCCGAGGGCGCGCGACGCCTGCTCGGTGCGGACGTCGGCGTCGCGACGACGGGCGTCGCCGGGCCCGGCCCCGCGGACGGGCACCCCGCCGGCACCGCCTTCGCGGCCGCGGCCGGGCCGTGGGGGACCCGCGTGGTGGCTCTCCACGTGCCCGGCGACCGCGCCGGCGTCCGAGCGACGGTCACCCGGGAGGCGCTGCTGCTCCTCGCCGACGCGCTGGGGACGCCGCCCGCACCGTCCGTGACCGCCGGAGAGGCCCAGCGCGCAGGGGAGGCCCAGAGCGCGGGCGAGCGAGCCACCCGTGCGGGCAGCCCGGGGGAGGACGTCGGCGGTCGCGAGACCTCCCCGTGACGCCCGCGCCGGAACACGCTCCCCGCGTCGCCCGTTCTCCCGTCATGCACGTCTCCCGCCTCCCCACGCCGCCCGGGGCCCCCTCCGGGTACCGTGGCGGTGCACGCACCTCCCCGCCCCGTCGACCCGCACCGTCCCGACGCGGCGCCCCGGCCCGGCCGGTCGCGCCGCACCCCGGCGGCCCGTCCACCGGACCCCGCCCCGCGAGCACCGCACCCGCTGCCCGCGCGGCCGCCGCACCGACGCCCGCCCCGAGCCCGAGAGGGGGTCAGCCCGTGGTCCTCCTGCGACGCGAGCTCGGCGACGCCCTCCGCGACCTGCGCCAGAAGCAGGGCCGGACGCTCCGCGAGGTCTCCGGCACGGCCCGGGTCAGCCTGGGGTACCTGTCCGAGGTCGAGCGCGGTCAGAAGGAGGCCTCCTCCGAGCTGCTCTCCTCGATCTGCGGGGCCCTCGGGACGCCGCTGTCGGAGGTGCTGAGCGAGGTCAGCGACCGGGTCGCCCTCGCCGAGCACCTCCTCGTCCCCGACGTCGTGCCCGACGACCTCGTCGGCGAGGACGTCCGCGGGCCCGAGGGGCTCGTCAGCGCCGCCTGAGCCGCAGGCTCGTCCGCACCTCCTGAGCCGCAGGCTCGTCCGCACCTCCTGAGCCGCAGAGGACGTCCCGGGACGTCGGTGGGCCCGGAGACTCAAGCGCGCTCCCGGACACCTCGAGACCCCGCACGTCCGCGGACGTGCGGGGTCTCGTGCGTCGGCCTCCGCACGGCCGGGTCCTCCTCCCCGGCCGGCACCGTCCGGCGCTCTCAGGCGCGGGGCGAGGTGCCGCGACGGCGCGCCGGGGCCCCGCCGCGCCGGTCGTGGCCGAGCGGGGCCTGCGGGCGGCCGTCGTCCGTCGGCCGGGGTCCCGGCTGGCACACCGGGCACAAGAAGGCGCTGCGGGCGGTCGGCCCGGACCCGAGCGGGGCCACGCGCACGGTGGTGCCGCACCGCAGGCAGGGCAGCCCCGAGCGGGCGTGCACGTAGCGGTTGCGGCCGGGGCGCGTGTCGCCCGTCGTCGTCTGCACCGGCTCGCGGGCGTCCGCCGCCGCCCGCATCATGCGTCGCGTGCGGGCCAGCAGCCCGGCGACGTCGGGCACGTCGCGCACGGCGGCCCACGGGCTCACGCCACGCAGGAACAGGGTCTCGCTCATCCAGAAGGTGCCGATGCCGGCGACGAGCCGCTGGTCGAGCAGCGCGGCCCCCACCTCGCGGTCCCCGTCGGCGACGAGGGCGGCCACCGCCGCGCCCGCGCCGCCGGTGCCCCCGCCGTCGGTGCCCCCGCCGTCGGTGCCCCCGCCGTCGGTGCCCCCGCCGTCGGTGCCCCCGCCGTCGGTGCCCCCGTCGCCCGTGTCCCAGTCGTCGGCCAGGAGGTCGGGGCCGAGGTGCCCGACCAGGCCGTCCTCCTCCGCCGTCGGGACGAGGTCCAGCATGCCGAGGCGGTGCCCCACGGCGGTCCAGTCGTCGGTGACGAGCACGGCGCGCACCCCCTCGGCGGAGCCGCCGCGCAGCCGCGGCGGGCGGCCGGGCGCCGCGCCGGTCGGGGGCGGGGTGCGCTGGACGTGCCAGGACCCGTCCATCCGCAGGTGGCTGTGGAGGGTCTCGCCCGCGTCGGTGCGGACCAGCAGGTGCTTGCCGCGCGCGACGACCTCGCGCACGACCTGCCCGGACAGGTCCGCGGCGGCGAGCGTCGGCCACCGCAGGTCGGACGACCGCAGCGCCCGGCCCGCGAGCGCGGCGTCCAGGCGGCGGGCCGTGCGCAGCACGGTGTCACCCTCGGGCACGAGGACCTCCTGCCCCCAGCGGTGCCGCGCCCCGGGGGGCGTGGCGGCGCCGCGCCCGTCCCGCGCTCACGGGCGCAGCCGCAGGCCGCGCGGCGTCGGCGTGAAGCCCGCCTCCTCCAGGGCCGCCGCCACGCCGTCCGTCGCGGTGAGCACGGGCTCGCCGTCGGCCCGCTGGACGAGGAGCTGGCCCAGCCCGCCGTCGCGGACGGCCGTCACGAGGGCCCGGGCCGCGGCCCGCAGGTCGTCCTCGTCGTCGGTCCACGTGCGCACCGACCGTCCGCCCCGCTCGACGTAGAGGAGCAGCCGGCCCTCGCGGAGCACGACGAGCGCCCCGGCGGCGCGGGCCGGACGACCGCGGCCGCCGGCCGGGCGGCCCTCCTCGGACGTGCCCGCGCCCTTGCCGCGGTCCTCGGCTCCGCCGTCCTCCGAGCCGGAGCCCGCACCCCGGTCGTCCTCGTCGCCGTCGGCCGAGGCCCCGGTGCGCGGCGGCCACGGCAGGGCGGCGCCGAAGGGGTTGGCCGGGTCGCAGGCCGAGAGGACGTCGGCCGGCACCCCGGGCTCCCCGGTGGCCGGGGCGCCGGCCGCGCCCTCCCCGAGCGGCCGGGCGACGGCGCGCAGTCGGTCGACCGCGCCGGGCCCGGCGAACTGCGAGGCGCCGAGGCCCTCGACGAAGTACCCCCGGCGCACGCGCCCGGCGTCCTCCATCGCGGCGAGGACCCGGTAGACGCCGGCGAACCCGCCCGCCACGCGCTCGGCCGCGACGGAGCCGCGCGTGACGACGCCGTACCGGTCGAGGAGCACCTCGCCGAGGGCCGCGGCCCGCACCGTCGCGTCCTCCTCGGCGAGGGGCAGCAGGGACCAGCGCCCCGCCGCGTACGGCGGTCCGCCGCGCACGGGCACCGGGGGACGGCCCGGGCGCGAGCGCCCGGCGGCCCACCCGCGCCGGCTGCCGGCGTAGCGCGAGCGCGGCGCCGCCGGGGCGGTCCGGTGGCGGGTGCGGCCCCCGCGCAGGCGGGCCCGGAGCGGGCTGAGGGTGTCGTTGGTCAGGCGCCCGTCCCACACGAGGTCCCAGAGCACCTCGGCGAGGTGCTCGTCGTCGCTCGAGCCGACGGCGTCGGCCAGCGCCCGGAAGAAGTAGGCGCCGCCCCCGTCGAGCGCGTCGAGGACGGCGCGGTGGTCGTCGGTGAGCTCGAGCGCGTCGTCGTCCCGCCCGACGGCCGCCGCGGCGGGCAGCACCGCGCGCCCGTCGTCGGCGGCGTCCCACGCGGGGCGGGGGCGCAGCGTGAGGTGGGCGGAGTCGGCGAGGTGCAGCGACACCCAGCCGTCGTCGCCGGGCAGGGAGCCGTGACCGCACCACAGGACCTCGCCCGAGGCCGTGAGCTCGTCGAGCAGCGCGGGGGTGTACCGCTGGAGGCGGGCGGGCAGGACGAGCGACTCGAGCGCGCTCGCGGGCAGGACGGCCCCCGAGAGCTGCTCGACGACGCGGACGAGGCCCTCGGCGCCGCGCAGGCGCGCGCCGACCCCCTGCCAGCGGGGGAGGAAGGACGCGAGGTCCTCCGGGGGCACCGGCTCGACCTCCGCGCGCAGCGCCGCCAGGGAGCGGCGCCGCAGCACGCGCAGGACCTCGGCGTCGCAGACGTGCTCCGCGTGGTCGCCCTCGCCCGCGCCGTCGTCGCCCGCGAGCCCCTCGACAAGGCGACCGCGGACGCCGTCGGGCAGCAGGTCGCCGCGCACGAGGCGCCCGCGCTGCTCGAGGCGGCGCAGGGCGGCGTCGACGACGGCCGTGCCGAGGCCCAGGCGCCGGGCGAGCGCACCGGAGGTGAAGGGCACGTGCGTGCGTGCGTGGCGGGAGACGAGCTCGCCCACCGGGTCGGGCACCGGGGCCGTGAAGGCCTCGGGCACGCCCACGGGCAGCGGGGTGCCGAGGGCGTCGCGCAGCCGGCCGGCGTCCTCGACGGCGGCCCACCGCTCCTCCCCGGCGATGCGGACGGCGATGACGCGCCGGCTGCGCTCGAGCTGCTGCAGCCACGCCTCCGCGGCGGGCACCCGTGACGCCGCGGCCGCTTCGCGCGCCGCCGCGTCACCGGCCGGCCCCGCCCCGGCGTCGTCGTCCCCGGCGTCCTCCTCGTGGGACGTGCCCTCCGGCGCGACCTCCTCGTCCGTGCCGAGGACGACGGCGCCCGACGGGGCGGCGTCCTGCGGCGGCGCGCCGACGGCGTCGGGCCGGGTGCGTCGCGCGACCTCGAGCGTGCTCAGCGGCCCGAGCACGCGCAGGAGGTCTGCGACGTCTTCGGCGCCGCGCGCGCCGCGCTCGGGCAGCAGGCGCTGCAGCTCGGCGTGGGTGCGCAGCACCGCCTCGGGGTCGAGGAGGTCGGCGAGCGACGCCCCCTCGCCGCGGCCGAGGAGCTCGGCGAGCAGGCCCGGGTCCAGGGACAGGGCGGCGGCGCGGCGCTCGGCGAGCGGGGAGTCGCCCTCGTAGAGGAACTGGGCGACGTAGCCGAACATCAGGCTGCGGGCGAAGGGGGACGGCTGCTGCGTCGTCACCTCGACGACGCGAACGCTGCGCGAGCGCAGCTCGCGCAGCAGCTGCTCGAGGGCGGGGACGTCGAAGACGTCCTGGAGGCACTCGCGGACCGTCTCGAGCACGATCGGGAAGGACGGGTAGCGGCTCGCGACCTCGAGCAGCTGGGCGGCGCGCTGGCGCTGCTGCCACAGCGGCTGGCGCCGGTCGGGGCTGCGCCGGGGCAGCAGGAGCGCCCGGCCGGCGCACTCGCGGAAGCGCGCGGCGAAGAGCGCCGAGCCGCCGAGCTCGTCGGTGACGACGCCGGCCACGTCGTCGGGGTCCATGAGCAGGACGTCGGCGAGGTCGGGCAGCCCCGCCCCGCCGCCCTCGTCGTCGTCCTCGCCGCCGAGCCCGCCGCCCAGCCCTCCGCCGTCGTAGCCGACGTCGGGCAGCCGCAGGACGAGGCCGTCGTCGGCGGGCATCGCCTGGACGTCCACGCCGAAGCGCTCGCGCATCCGGGCGGCCACCGCGAGCGCCCACGGGGCGTGCAGCTGCTGGCCGAAGGGGGAGTGGACGACGACGCGCCAGTCGCCGAGCTCGTCGCGGAAGCGCTCGACGACGAGGGTGCGGTCGTCGGGCAGGTGCCCGGTGGCCTCCTGCTGCTCGCGCAGGTAGCCCAGGAGGTTGTCGACGGCCCACGCGTCGAGGCCGGCGGCGCGCGCGCGGTCGCGGGCGACGTCGCCGTCCCAGCCGCCGGGCGCCGCGGCCAGCTCGCGGACGAAGGCGCCGAGCGCCCGGCCGAGCTCGGCGGGGCGCCCCAGGGCGTCGCCGTGCCAGAAGGGCAGCTTGCCCGGCTGGCCCGGCGCGGGGGTGACGAGGACCTGGTCGCGGGTGATGTCCTCGATGCGCCACGTCGAGGCGCCGAGGGTGAACACGTCGCCCACGCGCGACTCGTAGACCATCTCCTCGTCGAGCTCGCCCACGCGCCGTCCGGGACCCTCGCCCGAGGCGAGGAAGACGCCGTAGAGCCCGCGGTCGGGGATGGTGCCGCCGCTCGTCACGGCGAGGCGCTGGGCGCCGGGCCGTCCGCTGAGGACGCCGCTGACCCGGTCCCACACGACGCGCGGGCGCAGCTCGGCGAACTCCTCGCTGGGGTAGCGGCCCGAGAGCATGTCGAGGACCGCCTCGAGCACCCCCCGGGAGAGGTGCTCGAAGGACGCGGCGCGGCGCACGAGCGCTTCGAGGTCGTCGACCGACCAGTCGTCCATGGCCGTCATGGCGACGACCTGCTGGGCCAGGACGTCGAGGGGGGAGGAGGGGATGCGCAGCTCCTCGATGCGCCCCTCGCGCATCCGCTCGGTGACGACGGCCGTCTGCACGAGGTCGCTGCGGAACTTGGGGAACAGGACGCCGCGGCTGACCGCGCCGACCTGGTGCCCGGCGCGCCCCACCCGCTGCAGGCCGCTGGCCACGCTGGGCGGGGACTCGACCTGCACGACGAGGTCGACGGCGCCCATGTCGATGCCGAGCTCGAGGCTCGAGGTGGCGACGACGGCGGGCAGGCGCCCGGACTTGAGGTCGTCCTCGATGAGGGCCCGCTGCTCCTTGCTCACCGAGCCGTGGTGGGCGCGCGCGAGGAGCGCGGGCACGCCGGCCGACGCGCCGGCCTGCGCCATGACCTCCGCGGGCGGACGTCGCGGCCGCTCGGCGCGGCGGGTGCCGGAGGAGGCGGCCCACTGCGGCGCGTCCTCGTCGTCCTCGCCCTCGCCGTGCTCGTCGTCGTGCTGTTCGCCGTGGTGCTCGTCGTCCTGGTGCTCGTCGTCGTGGTGCTGCCCCGCGCCCGCGCCGAAGAGGCCGGGCGCGTCGCCGGGGGAGACCCGGCGCGGCTCGCGGTCGCCTCCCGCGTCCCCCTCGCCGTCGCCGTCGGCCCCGGCGGAGGCGTCGAGGTCGACCACGCCCCCGTCCGCCCGGGCCTCGAGGCGCTCGGCCCACTCCTCGTTGAGCCGGGCGGTGAGGCGCTCGGCGAGCCGTCGGGAGTTGGCGAAGACGAGGGTCGAGCGCTGCTCGTCGCCGGTGGGGGCGACGAGGTCGACGATGCGCTCCTCGACCGAGGGCCAGATGGACGTCGTCCGCTGCGCGCCCGCCGCCGCACCGGTGAGGTCGTCGGTCGGCTCGCCGAGGCGCGACATGTCCTCGACGGGGACGACGACGGACAGGTCGAAGCGCTTCTCCGACGGCGGCTGCACGACGGTGACGGGCCGGCCGCCCTCCTCGCCCTGCGGCCGCGCGCCGGCGAGGAAGCGGGCCACCGCCTCGGGCGGGCGCACGGTGGCGGACAGGCCGATGCGCTGGGCGGGGCGGGGGAGCATCGCGTCGAGCCGCTCGAGGGACAGCGCCAGGTGCGCGCCGCGCTTGGTGCCGGCGACGGCGTGCACCTCGTCGAGGACCACCGTGGTGACGCCGGCGAGCGACTCCCGGGCCTTCGACGTCAGGACGAGGAAGAGGGACTCGGGCGTCGTGATGAGCACGTCCGGCGGGCGCCGCGCCTGCAGGCGCCGGTCCGCGGCGGACGTGTCGCCCGAGCGGATGCCGACCTGGACGTCCGGCTCGGGCAGGCCCAGCCGCACGCGCTCGTGGCCGATGCCCGTCAGCGGCGCCCGCAGGTTCCGCTGGACGTCGCTGGCCAGCGCCTTGAGGGGGGAGACGTAGAGGACGCGGCACCGCTGGGCGGCCTCGGGGACGGGCTCGCTGACGAGCCGGTCGATCGACCAGAGGAAGGCCGACAGGGTCTTGCCCGAGCCGGTCGGGGCGACGACGAGGGTGTGGTCGCCGCTGCTGATGGCGTCCCACGCCCCCGCCTGCGCGGCCGTGGGGGCGGCGAAGGCGCCGGTGAACCACCGGCGGGTGGCCTCGGAGAAGCGGTCGAGGACGTCGGCGCCCGGGCGGGCCCCTGCTCCCGCGCCGCCGTCGCGCGCGCCCGTCGCCGCGCTCGTCGTCGCCCCGCTGGTCCCCGCCACGGCGACGATCCTGCCCCGGGGGTCCGACAGCCGCGGGGCGGGGCGCCGCACGACGTCGCGGCACCCCCCGGGCCCTGGGCCGCCGCCGCCCCGGGTGGCACCCTGGTCGGGTGCGGTTGAGCGAGTTCTGGCGGCTGATGGACGACGAGCTCGGCGCCGCCTACGCGCGGTCGGTGGCCTCCACGCAGGTGATCGGGGCGCTGGACGGCCGGACGCCGGACCAGGCCCTCGAGGCCGGGACGCCGCCGCGCGAGGTGTGGGCCGCGGTGTGCGAGGCCATGGACGTGCCGCCCGAGCGCCGGCTCGGGCGCGACGAGCCGGCGCGGCGGCGCTGACGGCGGTCGGCGGCGGGCGCTCTCGCCGGGCCGGGACGGCCGCACGAGGCCGGGCTCCGACGCGCCGGGCGTGTCGCCCCGCCTCGAACGGGTGTTCGCCTACTCTGAGCGCGCACAGGGCGGCCCCGCAGGTCGTCCGTCCACAGCTCCCGGGCGCGGGGGCCCCGCTGTCGGTGGGGGCTCCTAGCGTCGCCCCGACGGATGAGAAGCCACCCCGGCCGGCCGGCCGGCGCAGACCCTGAGGTGAACACATGCCCGTGACGGCAGACCGCGGCAAGGCGCTCGAGACGGCGCTCGCGCAGATCGACCGCCAGTTCGGCAAGGGCTCGGTGATGCGCCTCGGCGACGAGGTGCGCGCGCCCATCGAGGTGATCCCCACGGGGTCCATCTCGCTCGACATCGCCCTCGGCATCGGCGGGCTGCCCCGCGGCCGCGTCGTCGAGGTCTACGGCCCGGAGTCCAGCGGCAAGACCACCGTCGCCCTGCACGCCGTGGCCAACGCCCAGCGGGCGGGCGGCATCGCCGCCTTCATCGACGCCGAGCACGCGCTCGACCCCGACTACGCCGCCAAGCTGGGCGTCGACACCGACGCGCTGCTCGTCAGCCAGCCCGACACCGGTGAGCAGGCGCTCGAGATCGCCGACATGCTCATCCGCTCCGGCGCGCTCGACATCATCGTCATCGACTCGGTGGCAGCCCTCGTGCCCCGCGCGGAGATCGAGGGCGAGATGGGCGACAGCCACGTCGGCCTCCAGGCCCGCCTCATGTCGCAGGCGCTGCGCAAGATCACCGGTGCCCTCAACAGCTCGGGCACCACGGCGATCTTCATCAACCAGCTGCGCGAGAAGATCGGCGTGATGTTCGGCTCGCCCGAGACGACGACGGGCGGCAAGGCGCTGAAGTTCTACGCGTCCGTGCGCCTCGACGTGCGCCGCATCGAGACGCTCAAGGACGGCACCGAGCCCGTCGGCAACCGCACCCGGGTCAAGGTCGTCAAGAACAAGGTCAGCCCGCCGTTCAAGCAGGCGGAGTTCGACATCCTCTACGGGCAGGGCATCTCCCGGGAGGGCGGCCTCATCGACATGGGTGTCGAGCAGGGCTTCGTCCGCAAGTCGGGCGCCTGGTACACCTACGACGGCGACCAGCTCGGGCAGGGCAAGGAGAACGCGCGCGCCTTCATGCGCGACAACCCCGACCTCGCCGACGAGCTCGAGAAGAAGATCAAGGAGAAGCTCGGCATCGGGCCCCGCGTGGACGCCCCGGCCGAGCCCGCGGAGGCCGAGGTCGCGTTCTGAGCGACGAGCCCGCCCTCCCCGGCCCCGAGGGGGACGCCGGCCGGGAGCGTCCCGGCCGGCGTCGGCGAGCGAGTGGTGACGCTCGCCGTCGCTCCGCGAGGGGCGACGACGACGCCGGCCGGAAGGGTGCCGCGCCGTCCGGCCCTCCCAGCGAGGACGCGGACGCCGACCCGGTCGCGGTGGCGCGGGCGGTGGCGCTGCGCCAGCTGAACATGGCGCCGCGGAGCCGCGCCGAGCTCGAGCGGAAGATGGCGACCAAGGGCGTCGAGCGCGACGTCGCCGCCCAGGTGCTCGACCGCCTCGCCGAGGTGGGCCTCGTCGACGACGAGGCCTACGCGGGGATGCTCGTGCGCTCCCGGCAGGCGACCCGGGGGCTGGCGCGCCGCGGGCTGCAGCACGAGCTGCGGAGCAAGGGCGTCGACGACGACGTCGCCCGGGCCGCCCTGGAGGAGGTCACCGACGAGGACGAGCGCGCGGTCGCCGAGCAGCTCGTCGCCCGCCGCCTCCGGGCGACGAGCGGGCTCGACCGGGCGGTGCGCGAGCGCCGCCTGCTGGGTCTCCTGGCGCGCAAGGGCTACGGCGGTGGTCTCGCCCGAGCGGTGGTGCGCGAGGCGCTCGACGGGGAGGGTGGCGAGGTGGCACCGGGCTGAGCGCCGCCCTCCGCCGCGCGACCCACCGGTGCCTGAGCGCCCGCGCGGCGGCGGCGCGCTCGCGGGCGTCAGACCCGCACCGACTCCTCGTCCTCGGCGACGGCGGAGGCGGAGGCGGTGCGGCTCCGGCTGAGCCGCCGCTCGAGGACCTCGGCCGCCTTGCCCAGGAGGATGTTGACGACGACGTAGATGACGGCGACGACGAAGAAGGTCTGCAGCGCGTTGTCGAAGAAGTTGCGCAGCTGCTGCCCTTGGCGCGTCAGCTCGGTGACGCCGTTGAGGACGACGGCCCCGAGGGCCGTGTCCTTGAGGATGACGACCAGCTGGCTGATGATCGCGGGGAGCATCGAGCGGAAGGCCTGCGGCAGCTGGATGGAGCGCATGACCTGGGAAGGGCGGAGGCCCACCGCCTGGCCCGCCTCCACCTGGCCGTGGGGGACGGCCAGCACACCGGCGCGGACGATCTCGCTGATGACGACGCAGTTGTAGACGATGAGGCCGATCGCCAGGAACCAGTTGTCGCTGAGGTCCACGCCGAGGACGGGCAGCGCGATGCTGACGTAGAGGATGGTCACGACGACGGGCAGGCCGCGGAAGAGCTCGACCACGGCGACGAGCGGCAGGCGCCCGTAGCGGCCGAGCGACAGACGAGCCACGGCGATCCCCACGCCGATCACGAGGGAGCCCGCCATGGCGACGGCGGCGACGGCCAGGGTCCACAGCAGGCCCCGCCCGAGCCGCTGCCACACCAGGGGGAACTCCTCCGTCGTCGGGTCGACGAGCGGGGCCCACAGGTCGTAGGCGAACTGGCCGTTCTGGGCCAGGCGGACCACCGCGAGGACGAGGACGAGCACGAGGACCACCGCGCTCACGACCGTCAAGGTGCGGACACGACGGCGGCCCCGGGGGCCGAGCTCGTCGAAGAGGACGGCGTTGGGCTGGCTCACCGGGCCACCTCCAGCCGGCGCTCGGCGAGGGCCAGCACGGCTGCCGCGGTGAAGGTCATGACGAGGAAGCCGACGGCGACACCGGTGATGACGGGCAGGCGCTCGTAGCCGAAGGCGCTGGTGAGGCGGCGGTAGGTGCTGAAGAGGTCGCCGGAGACGCCGACGGCGCCGACGACCGCCGAGTTCTTGATCATGGCGATGACGACGTTGCCGACGGGGGGGACGACGGTCCGCAGCGCCTGCGGCAGGACGACGAGCGTCAGGTTCTGGCGGAAGCCCAGCCCGAGCGCCCGCGCCGCCTCCGCCTGGCCCGCGGGGACGGCGTTGACGCCGCTCCGGACGGCCTCGCAGACGAAGGCCGCCGTGTACAGGACGAGGCCGACCGTGCCGGTGAGGTAGAAGTCCGGGGAGATCCCGAAAGCCGGCGGGACGGCGAACGCCATGAAGAAGAGCACGATCGTCAGCGGGGTGTTCCGGACGGCGGCGACGTAGGCCGCCCCGAAGCGCTGGAGCACCGGCACCGGGGAGATCCGGAAGGTCGCGAGCAGGGTGCCGAGGAGCAGCGACCCCGCGACGCCCCACAGGACGATGCCGAGCGAGGTCAGGAAGCCGGACCAGTACAGGTCGAGGTTGTCGACCACGGGCTCCACGCCCACCTCCAGTCAGGGTCGTNCCCCCCCCCCCCCCCCCCCCCCCCCCCCCCCCCCCCCCCCCCCCCCCCCCCCCCCCCCCCCCCCCCCCCCCCCCCCCCCCCCCCCCCCCCCCCCCCCCCCCCCCCCCCCCCCCCCCCCCCCCCCCCCCCCCCACCGGGGGCCGGTCCTCGTCAGTCCGGGACAGGCGCCCTGGTCGTCGTGCCCTCGGTCAGACGCACTCGTCGGGCTCGGGCAGCTCGGGCACCTCGGTGCCCTCGAACTGGCCGGCCGTCTCGGTCCAGGCCTCCTCGTAGTAGCCCTCGTCCGCCGCCTGCTGGAGCGCGTCGTTGATGAACTGGCAGAACTCGACGTCGCCCTTCTCGATGCCGATCCCGTAGGGCTCCTCGGTGAACTGCTCGCCGACGAGCTTGTAGGCGCCGTCGGACTCGGCGACGAAGCCGGTGAGGATGACGTTGTCCGTCGTGACGGCCTGCACCTGCCCGTTGTCGAGCGCCGTGATGCAGTCCTCGTACACCCCGAACTCCACCAGCTGGTCGGGGCTGGCCAGGTACTGCCGGATGTTCTCGGCCGGGGTCGAGCCCGTCACCGAGCAGACGACCTGGTCGGGGTTGTTCGCCAGGTCCTCGGGGCTGGTGATGACGTCGTTGTCCTGGGCCACGAGGATCTGCTGGCCGGCGACGTAGTAGGGGCCGGCGAAGGTGACGCGCTCGCGCCGCTCGTCGTTGATGGTGTAGGTCGCGACCACCATGTCGACGTCGCCGCTCGCGATGAGCTCCTCGCGCTGGGCGCTCGGCGCCTCCGTCCACGAGATGTCCTCCGGCGCGACGCCCATCTGCCCGGCGATGTACTCCGCGATGCGGACGTCGAAGCCCTCGGGCACCTCCTCGAGGTTGAGGAGGCCGAAGCCGGGCTGGTCGTACTTCGTGCCGATGCTCATCGTCCCGGCGTCGGCGATCTCGGCCATGGTCGAGCCCTCGGGGAACTCCGGCGCCTCGGCGACGGTCGGCTCGGCCTCCGACCCGCCGGAGCCGGAGCCGGAGTCGCCGCCGCAGCCGGCGAGGACGAGCGCGCCGGTGGTCAGACCGGCGGCGAGGGCGAGGGAGCGGGTGCGCACGGGGGGTCTCCTCGGGTCGGGTCCGGCGGCCGCGGGTCGCGGGTGCCGGTGGTGCTGGTCCGGTGGTGCTGGTCCGGTGGTGCTGCTGCGGGCGACGGCGGGGGCGGTGCCGTCTCAGTGGGTGAAGATCTTGGAGAGGAAGTCCTTGGCCCGCGGCGACGTCGGCGCGGTGAAGAAGGTCTCCGGGTCGGCCTGCTCGACGAGCTCGCCGTCGGCCATGAACACGACGCGGTCGGCGGCGCGGCGGGCGAAGCCCATCTCGTGCGTGACGACGACCATCGTCATGCCGCTCTTCGCGAGGTCCGTCATGACCTCCAGCACCTCGTTGATCATCTCGGGGTCGAGCGCCGAGGTCGGCTCGTCGAAGAGCATGACCTTGGGCTCCATGGCGAGGGCCCGGGCGATGGCCACGCGCTGCTGCTGGCCGCCCGACAGCTGGGCGGGGTACTTCTCGGCCTGGTGCCCCACCCCGACGCGGTCGAGCAGCTCGCGGCCGCGCTTCTCGGCGTCGGCCCGCTTCACGCCGCGCACCTTGGTGGGGCCGAGCGTGACGTTCTCGAGCACCGTCTTGTGCGCGAAGAGGTTGAAGGCCTGGAAGACCATGCCGACGTCGGCCCGCAGCCGCGCGAGCGCCTTGCCCTCGGCGGGCAGCTCGTCGCCGTCGATGGTGATGGAGCCGCTGTCGACGCCCTCGAGCCGGTTGATCGTCCGGCACAGCGTCGACTTGCCGGAGCCGGAGGGCCCGATGACGACGACCACCTCGCCGCGCCCGACGGTGAGGTCGACGCCCTTGAGCACGTGGAGGTCACCGAAGTGCTTGTCGACGCCGGACATCACGACGAGCGGCTCGCGGCCGCCGGCGGCGCCCTCCTGGCTGGTGGTCACGCGCCGCAAGGTAGCCGCGCGACGACGGCGCGTGGGGACGGCGCGGGACCGTGACGGCATCGTGACCGTGGGCACGTCGCGGCGGTGCGCGCGCGGCGCGGGGGGAGGCCCGTGGAGGTCCGTGGGGCGGCGCCGCGCGGACGTACCCTGGCCGCGCCATGACTGCCACCGCTGACGCCCCCACCACGGCCCCCGCGACGGACCACCGGACCGCCCCGGTGCGCACCTACGCGGTGCGGACCTTCGGCTGCCAGATGAACGTCCACGACTCCGAGCGCCTCTCCGGCTCGCTCGAGGCGGCCGGGTACTCCCCGCTCGCGGCGGGGGAGCGGCCGGAGACGGCCGACGTCGTCGTCTTCAACACGTGCGCGGTGCGCGAGAACGCCGACAACAAGCTCTACGGCAACCTCGGCCAGCTCGCGCCGGTGAAGGCCCAGCGGCCCGGCATGCAGATCGCGGTCGGCGGGTGCCTGGCGCAGAAGGACCGCTCGACGATCGTCGAGAGGGCGCCCTGGGTCGACGTCGTCTTCGGCACCCACAACATCGGGTCGCTGCCGGCGCTGCTCGAGCGGTCGGCGCACAACCGCCGCGCCGAGGTGGAGATCCTCGAGTCGCTCGAGACCTTCCCCTCCACCCTCCCGACGAAGCGCGACTCCGCGGCCTCGGGGTGGGTGTCCATCAGCGTCGGCTGCACGAACACGTGCACCTTCTGCATCGTCCCGGCGCTGCGCGGCACGGAGAAGGACCGCCGGCCCGGCGACGTCCTCGCCGAGGTGCGGGCGCTCGTCGACGACGGCGCCGTCGAGGTCACCCTCCTCGGCCAGAACGTCAACACCTACGGCATCGAGCTGGGCGACCGCGGCGCGTTCGCGAAGCTGCTGCGCGCCTGCGGGCAGGTCGACGGCCTCGAGCGCGTGCGCTTCACCAGCCCCCACCCCGCCTCCTTCACCGACGACGTCATCGCCGCCATGGCCGAGACGCCGAACGTCATGCCGCAGCTGCACATGCCGCTGCAGTCGGGGTCGGACCGGGTGCTGCGCGCGATGCGCCGCTCCTACCGCAGCACCCGCTTCCTCGGGATCCTCGAGCGCGTGCGCGCCGCCATCCCCGACGCCGCGATCTCGACCGACCTCATCGTCGGCTTCCCGGGGGAGACGGAGGAGGACTTCCAGGCCACGCTCGACGTCGTCGCCGCGTCCCGCTTCGCGCAGGCCTTCACGTTCCAGTACTCCCCGCGCCCCGGCACGCCGGCGGCGACGATGGCCGACCAGGTGCCCAAGGCCGTCGTCCAGGAGCGCTTCGAGCGCCTCGTCGCGCTGCAGGAGCAGATCAGCTGGGACGAGGGGAAGACCCAGGTCGGTCGCGAGGTCGAGGTCATGGTCTCGGTCGGCGAGGGCCGCAAGGACGACGCCACGTCCCGCATCTCGGGCCGGGCGCCCGACAACCGGCTCGTGCACGTCGCGCTGCCCGAGGGCGCCGAGGTGCCGCGGCCGGGCGACATGGTGACCACGCGCATCACCTACGCCGCGCCGCACCACCTCGTCGCCGACCCCGCCGTCGGCGTCGGGCCCGAGCTGGGCGCCCCGGCCGTGCACCGCCTGCGGCGCACGCGGGCCGGGGACGCGTGGGACCGCCGCCAGGCCGCCTCGTGCGGCGTGCCGGCGCCCGCGGGGGAGCCCCGGCCGGCCGGCGCGCCCGTCGCCCTCGGCCTGCCCGGCCTGCGCCGCTGACCCTGCCGACCCCCCGCGGGAGGCGACCGCTCAGCCCGCGGTGACCCAGAGCCGGACCGCCAGCCCCAGCCCGGCGACGCCGATGACGGCCCGCAGCACGCCCTGGGGGAGGCGCCGGGCGACGATCGGCCCGAGCCAGCCGCCGACGAGGATGCCGACGGCGAGGGGGAGGGCGGCCAGGAGGTCGACCTCGCCGAGCACGAGGAAGAGCGCCGCGGCGACGAGGTTGCTCACCATGAGGAGGATGTTCTTCAGCGCCACGAGCCGCTGGATCGTCGTGTCGAGGACGAAGCCGAGCAGCACGGGCACGAGCACCCCGGCGGCTGCGCCGAAGTAGCCGCCGTAGACCGCGACGAGGAAGAGGCCCACGAGGGCCGGCCACGACTCGCGGACGTCGTCGCCCGGCTCGTCGACGGGAGCGGCCTCCCGGCGCAGGAGCCGGCGCAGGCGCGGCTGGGCCAGCATGAGGACCGAGGCGCCGCCGACGAGGAAGGGGACGACCCGTTCGAACACCTCACCCGGCGTCGTCACGAGCAGGACGGCGCCGGCGAGGCCGCCGACGGCGAAGACGGGCGCCAGGCGCACGAGGCGGGGCCGCTGGCCCGCGAGCTCGGGGCGGCTGCTGGCCGCGGACCCGACGCCCGAGGCGACGAGGGCGACGGTGTTGGTGACGTTGGCCGTCACGGGCGGCAGCCCGGCCGCGAGGAGCGCGGGGTAGGTCACGAGCGAGGCCAGGCCGACGACCGAGCCGACGAGCCCCCCGCCGACGCCCGCGAGGACCAGCAGGCCGACCTCCAGCGGGCTCATCACCGTCGATCCAACCACCGCGCCCGCCGCCGCCCGCACGGGCGCCCGGCCGTCGGACCGCGCGGGGCGCCGACGCCGGGTCGGCGGCCCGGCGGGCGGACCCGCGCGCTGTGGCAGGGTCTGCGGGCGTGGAGGGACCGGTCGCGCAGGACGTCCGCCCCCTGCCGGGCGGGGGCGAGCAGCCGCCGCTCGTCGCCGTCGTCGGCCCGACCGCCACGGGCAAGTCCGACCTCGGCGTCGCCGTCGCCCTGGCCCTCGGCGGCGAGGTCGTCAACGCCGACGCCTCCCAGCTCTACCGCGGCATGGACGTCGGCACGGCCAAGCTGCCCGTCGCCGAGCGCTGCGGCGTCCCCCACCACCAGCTCGACGTCCTCGACGTGCGCGAGGAGGCGAGCGTCGCGGCCTACCAGCGGGCCGCCCGCGCCGCGGTCGCCGACGTCCGCGCCCGCGGACTCGTCCCCGTCCTCGTCGGCGGGAGCGGCCTCTACGTGCGGGCCGTCCTGGACGCGCTCGAGTTCCCCGGCACCGACCCGCAGGTGCGGGCGCGCTGGCAGGCCGAGGCGGACCGGCTCGGCGCTCCCGCGCTGCACGCCCGGCTCGCGGAGCTCGACCCGGCGGCCGCGGCCGCGGTCCTGCCCACCAACGAGCGCCGCGTCGTCCGCGCCCTGGAGGCCATCGAGGTCAGCGGGCGGCCCTTCAGCGCGACGATGCCGCGCTACGAGCACCCGCCCGCGCTCGAGCCCGTCGTCCAGGTCGGCCTGCGCCTGCCGCGCCCGGAGCTCGACGACCGCGTGGCCCGGCGCGTGCGAGCCATGGCCGACGCCGGCCTCGTCGAGGAGGTCCGGGGGCTCGAGGGCGCCGGGCTGCGCGAGGGCCGCACGGCCCCGCGGGCGCTCGGGTACGCCCAGGTCCTCGAGCACCTCGACGGCCGCTGCTCGCTCGAGGAGGCCCTGGCCGCGACGACGGCGGCCACGCGGCGCTTCGCCCGGCGCCAGGAGAGCTGGTTCCGCCGTGACCCGCGCGTGCGGTGGCTGGACGTCGTCGACGACGCCGACGACCTCCTGCGACGGGCCCTCGACGAGGTCGCCCGAGCCCCCGCGCCCGTGGACGCCCCCGTCGACGCGAGGGCCGCCCCACCGTCCGGTGCGTAGCCTCGGCGTGTGACCACCGAGCCCGTGACGACCGAGCCCGTGACCGCCGAGCCCGACGCGCCGACGTCCCTGAGCGGCCTGCGCTTCACCACCGGCCACGGCACGGAGAACGACTTCGTGCTGCTCACGGACCCGGACGGGCGCCTCGCCCTCGACGACGCGGCGGTCCGCCTCCTGTGCGACCGGCGCGCCGGCGTCGGCGGCGACGGCGTCATCCGGGCCGTGCGCAGCGACGCGCTCCCCGAGGGTGCAGCCGCGCTCGCCGAGGACCCGGGCGCCACCTGGTTCATGGACTACCGCAACGCCGACGGCAGCGCCGCGCAGATGTGCGGCAACGGTGTGCGCGTCCTCGTCGCCCACCTCCTGCGCGAGGGTCTCGTCGACCCGGCGGACCTGGCCGACGGCCGGGCCCTCGCCGTGGGCACCCGCTCCGGCGTCAAGCGCGTCACCGCCGCCGAGGACGACGAGGGCCGCCCGGGGTGGTTCGCCGTCGACATGGGCCCCTGGACGGTGCCGGGCGGGGACGCCGCGGCCGCCGACGGCTTCGACGTCACGGTCGGCGTGCGGGGGCTCGACGGCGTCCCGCGCCCGGGGCTGTCGCTCGACCTCGGCAACCCCCACGTCGTCGTGGCGCTCACCGGCCGCGACGAGCTCGAGGCCGCGGACCTGCTCGGGGCACCCGTCGTCGAGCCCGCGCCGGCGGACGGCGCGAACGTCGAGCTCGTCGTCCCGCTCGACGCCCCCGCCCCCGGGGTCGGCGCCCTGCTCATGCGGGTCAGCGAGCGGGGTGTGGGCGAGACGCGCTCGTGCGGCACGGGCGCCTGCGCCGCCGCCCTCGCCGTCCGCCTGTGGGCCGGCGCGGACTCCCCGGACGTCTGGCGGGTGGCCGTGCCCGGGGGGCGGCTGCGCGTGCGGGCGCTGGAGGGCGGGCGCGTCGAGCTCGCCGGCCCGGCCGTCCTCGTCGCCGACGGCGTCCTCGCCTGAGGCCGTCACCTCCGAGCGCCTCGGTGCGCCGTCGAGCACGACGACGTCGGTCCGCGGAAAGGTTGACGTCCGGCGGTGACCGGATCGTGACGGCGGGATACCGGATCGTGATGACATCCTGCGACCACAGGTGACTCTCGGGTGATGCACTACGGGCGGCGCGAGGCGCCGGAGCCGTCGGGGGGGCCGGCGGGGGACCGGAGGGACGTGGTCGACGTGACGGAGCAGGGGAGCGGCGTCGTGCTCGCCGGCGCAGCGGCGGGCCGGGCCCGCGCGGCCGGCCGGGTCGTCGCCCCGGGGCCCACGACGCAGGCGGCGCGCCGCCAGCTCGTCCGCCGTGTGACGGCCGAGGTGCCGGAGCCCCGCGAGGGCGCGGACCGGGCGGCCCGCCGCGAGGCGCTCATCCACTCGCTGGAGATGTCGCGACGGCGTCGTCGCCCCGTGCGGCGCTGAGGCCGCTGCTGCGCTCAGGCGTCTCCGTGCGTCCCGGCCGCCCCGCCCGCCGGCCGCCGGACCCGCAGGACGCGGTAGCCCTTGGCGCTGCCGGCGCGGGTCGCCTCGAGGGGCGCCGGCAGGGCGCCGCCGAGCCAGGCCTGCAGCGAGTCGGCGCCGAGGTTGCGCTGGACGACGAGGTGGGCGTCGGCCCCCGGCGCCAGGCGGGGCAGCCACTGCAGGAGCAGCGCGTGGAGGGCGTCCTTGCCGACCCGGATCGGCGGGTTGGACCACAGGCCCGCGAGGACGACGTCGTCGGGCACCTCGTGGGGGAGCACGGCACGCACGCCGGGCAGCCCGAGCCGGTCGGCGTTGCGGCGCACGAGGTCGAGCGCGCGCTCGCTGACGTCGACGGCCCACACGACGGCGCCCGGCGCCTCGACGGCCATCGCCAGCGCCAGCGGTCCCCACCCGCAGCCCAGGTCCAGCAGGTGCCCGCCGTCCGGGGGCGTCGGCGCCTCGCGCAGCAGGACGCGCGTGCCGAGGTCGAGCCGCCCGGCGCTGAAGACGCCGGGGGCCGTCTCGACCTCGACGTCGCGCCCGCGCAGGCGCACCTCGAGGACCTCGCGCTCGTCGTCGCCCGCGGGCCGTCCGGCCAGCCGGCCCGTGAAGTAGTGCTCGGCGGGCGAGGGGTCGCAGGCGGGCGGGGGGCCGGACGGGGTGCTGCTCACGGCCGGTGACGCTACCCGCGCCGCCACGTGGCCCGACGCACCGGAATCCCCTCGTCACCGCGCTCGTTGACTGCCACAGTGGCACCGCCGCACCCGGCTCGCGCCCAGCGGGCCGCCCGACCTCCACCGCAGGAGACCATGACGCCCACCACGTCGACCGCTCCCACCCGCCGCTCCACCGAGCACGCCCCGCACGACGGCAGCGACGCCGTCGTCGACGAGGCCGTCACCACCGGCTCGTCCGACGGCACGGGCCTCGCGCGCGCGGACGCCGTCAGCCGCATCCTCGCCCGCCACGGCGCGTCGCCGTCGCCCGCGGAGACGACCTTCGACGGCGACCAGCTCGACCTCGCCGAGCGCCAGGCGCTGCGCCGCGTCGGTGGCCTCGGCAGCCACTCCTCCGAGCTGCAGGACGTCACCGAGGTCGAGTACCGCCAGCTGCGGCTCGAGCGCGTCGTCCTCGCGGGCCTCTGGACCTCCGCGAGCGTCGAGGAGGCGGAGGCGTCGCTGCGCGAGCTGGCCGCCCTGGCCGAGACCGCGGGCTCGGCCGTCCTCGACGGCGTCCTGCAGCGGCGGCCCACGCCCGACCCGGCGACCTTCCTCGGCTCCGGCAAGGCCGGGGAGCTCAAGGGGATCGTCGCGGCGACGGGCGCCGACACGGTCATCTGCGACGGCGAGCTGTCGCCGTCGCAGCGCCGCGGGCTCGAGGACATCGTCGGCGTCAAGGTCATCGACCGGACGGCGCTGATCCTCGACATCTTCGCCCAGCACGCGAAGTCCAAGGAGGGCAAGGCGCAGGTCGAGCTGGCCCAGCTCGAGTACCTGCTCCCGCGCCTGCGCGGCTGGGGCGAGTCGATGTCCCGCCAGGCCGGTGGTCGCGTGGCCGCGGGCGCCGGGATCGGCTCCCGCGGACCGGGCGAGACGAAGATCGAGCTCGACCGTCGCCGCATCCGCACGCGGATGGCGCGCCTGCGCCGGCAGATCCGCGAGATGGCGCCCGCCCGTGAGACGAAGCGCTCGCGGCGCCTGGCCGGCGGCGTGCCGTCCGTGGCGATCGCCGGGTACACCAACGCGGGCAAGTCGAGCCTCCTGAACCGGCTCACGGGCGCCGGGGTCCTCGTCGAGGACGCGCTCTTCGCGACCCTGGACCCGGCCGTGCGCCGGGCCCGCACCCCGGACGGCCGCGACTACGTGCTCGCCGACACCGTGGGCTTCGTGCGCCACCTCCCCACCCAGCTCGTCGAGGCGTTCCGCTCGACGCTGGAGGAGGTCGGCGGGGCCGACCTCGTCCTCCACGTCGTCGACGCCTCGGACGTCGACCCCGAGGGCCAGGTCACCGCGGTCCGCTCGGTGCTGGCCGACGTCGGGGCGCTCGACGTCCCCGAGCTCGTCGTCCTCAACAAGTGCGACGCCGCGAGCCCCGAGGCGGTGGCCCGTCTGCGCTCGCGCCTGCCCGGCGCGGTCGTCGTCTCCGCGCGCACGGGGGAGGGGCTCGAGCACCTGCTCGACGTCGTCGCCGAGCGGCTCCCGCACCCGGAGGTGGACGTCGACGTCGTCGTGCCGTACACGCGGGGCGACCTCGTCTCCCGCGTGCACCGCGCCGGGGAGGTCCTCGAGGAGGAGCACACCGGCGAGGGCACGCGGCTGCGCGCCCGCGTCGGCGAGCACCTCGCCGCCGAGCTGCACGGCGTCGCGGTCTGACGCCGTCCGGACCGCCCGACGGCCCGTCCCCCCGCGCGGGGGGCGGGCCGTCGCCGTCCGCGGCGGCCCTCCGCCGCGCCTGTGGAGGCGTCCCGCCGGGGCGCCCGGGGCGACCTACCCTCGGCCGGTGACCTCCGCAGCCGCCGACCCCGACGTCGAGCCCGGGACGGGCGTCGCCCCGGGGAAGGCGGACAGCGCTCCCGCGGACGTCGACGCGCTCCTGTCCTCGGCCGTCGCGGCGCTCGGCGGCACCCGGCGCGAGGGCCAGCACGTCATGGCGCGGGCCGTCGACGCCGCGGTGCGCACCCGCGAGCACCTGCTCGTGCAGGCGGGCACGGGCACCGGCAAGTCGCTGGCCTACCTCGTGCCCCTGGCGCGCCGGGCCGTCGAGTCCCGGCGGCCGGTCGTCGTCTCGACCGCGACGCTGGCGCTGCAGAACCAGGTGGCGGCCCGCGACCTGCCGCGCCTGGCCGACGCCCTCGAGCCCCTGCTCGGTCGCCGCCTCACGTGGCAGGTCGTCAAGGGCCGGGCCAACCACCTCTGCGTCCACAAGCTCGACGGCGGCTTCCCCGAGGACGACGGGCTCTTCGAGGCGCCGGCGCCGCTGCCCGGCCGGTCGGTGACCGGAGGGGCCTCGAGCCGCCTCGGCCGCGAGGTGGTGCGGCTGCGCGAGTGGGCCCGGACGACGGAGACCGGCGACCGCGACGACCTCGTGCCCGGCGTCAGCGAGACCGCCTGGCGCCAGCTCGCCGTCACCGCGCGCGAGTGCCTCGGCGCCAGCCGGTGCCCGCAGGCGCAGGAGTGCTTCAGCGAGCGGGCGCGCGAGCGCGCCCGCGAGGTCGACGTCGTCGTCACCAACCACGCGCTCCTCGCCATCGACGCCTTCGAGGGGCGCTCCATCCTCCCCGAGCACGAGGTCCTCGTCGTCGACGAGGCGCACGAGCTGGCCGACCGGGTCACCTCCGTCGTCTCGGCGCAGCTGACGGCGGCCTCGGTGGCCGCGGCGGCGACCCGGGCGCGCCAGGCGGGGTCGGACACCGCGCGCCTCGACGCCGCGGCCGAGGACCTCGGGGTGGCGCTCGCCGACGTCCCCGAGGGCCGCTTCGCCCGGGGTCTGCCGGAGCTCGTCCACCTCGCCGTGGCCGGCGTCCGCGACGCCGCCCGCGAGCTCGTCGGCCAGCTCAAGCCGCCGCCGGGGGAGCGGCCCACGGAGGCGCTGGCCGGTGCGCTGGCGGTCGCCAAGGCGGCGGTCGGCGAGGTCCACGAGGTGGCGGAGCGGATGACGTCGGCGCCCCGCGACGGCACCGGTCACGACGTCCTGTGGCTGTCGGTCTCCGACCTGTCCTCCACGCCGTCCGCGGCCCGGCGCATGCTGCACGTCGCGCCGCTGCAGGTGGCCGGCCTGCTCCGCGAGGCGCTCTTCGCCGAGCGGACCGTCGTGCTGACCTCGGCCACCCTCACCACGGGCGGCACCTTCACCGGCGCCGCGCAGTCGGTCGGCCTCGCGCGCCCTCCCGCCGCGGGGGAGGACGCCGGCCCGGGCCCGAGCTGGGACGGGCTCGACGTCGGCAGCCCCTTCGACTACCCCCGCCAGGGGATCCTCTACCTGGCGCGCCACCTGCCCGTGCCGGGGCGCGAGGGCGCCGGGACGCCGGTCGTCGACGAGGTCGTCGAGCTCGCCCGCGCGGCCGGGGGGCGCACGCTCGGGCTCTTCTCCTCCCGGCGGGCCGCCGAGGCCGCCGCGGAGGTGCTGCGCGAGCGCCTCGACGTCCCGGTCCTGTGCCAGGGGGACGACGTGACGCCGACCCTCGTGCGGGAGTTCGCGGCCGACCCCAGCAGCGTCCTCGTCGGCACGCTGTCGCTGTGGCAGGGCGTCGACGTCCCCGGCCCCTCGTGCCAGCTCGTGACGATCGACCGCATCCCCTTCCCTCGGCCCGACGACCCGCTGCTGTCCGCGCGCGCCGAGGCCGTGGCCCGCGCCGGCGGCAACGGTTTCCTCGCGGTCTCGGCCCAGCACGCGGCCCTGCGCCTGGCGCAGGGCGCGGGGCGTCTCGTGCGCTCGACGGCCGACCGCGGGGTCGTGGCCGTCCTCGACCCGCGGCTCGCGACCGCCCGGTACGCCGGCTTCCTGCGCGCGAGCCTGCCGCCGCTGTGGGCCACGAGCGACCGCGAGGTCGTCATCGGGGCGCTGCGCCGGCTCGACGCCGCGGCGCGGGCTGCGGAGGGCTGAGGGACCGGAGCAGGGGCGCCCGGAGCAGGGGCGCTCGGAGCGGGGGCGCCCGGAGCGGGGGGCGCCGCCCTGCGAGGCGCGCCGGGGCCCGCCGACCTAGCGTGCGGGCATGGCCGCCGCTGCCCGACCCGACCGTCCCGGAGCCGCCGAGTGGGTGCCGCAGGACCCCGCCCTGCGCGACGTCGAGCACCTGCGGGCCGCGGCGCGCGAGTGCCGCGGCTGCGAGCTGTGGGAGCCGGCGACGCAGGTCGTCTTCTCCGCCGGATCCCCCTCCGGCCGGATGGCCCTCGTCGGCGAGCAGCCCGGGGACCAGGAGGACCGCCGGGGCGTGCCCTTCGTCGGGTCCGCAGGGCGGCTGCTCCAGGCCGCGGTCGAGGAGGCGGGCATCGCCCGCGAGGACGTCTACGTCACCAACGCCGTCAAGCACTTCCGCTTCACGCAGAGCGCTCCGGGCAACCGCCGCGTCCACGCCACGCCCGACGCGGGCCACGTCACCGCCTGCCGGCCCTGGCTGGCCGCCGAGCTCGCCGCCGTCGACCCGGACGTCGTCGTCGTCCTGGGCGCGACGGCCGGTCGCGCCCTGCTCGGCCCGTCCTTCCGCGTGACGAAGGAGCGCGGCCGGGTGCTCGAGCGGGAGACGAGCCGGGGCCCCAAGCGCTTCGTGGCGACCATCCACCCGTCCGCCGTCCTGCGGACCCCGGACGACCAGCGCGAGGAGGCCCGCGCCGGACTCGTGGCCGACCTGCGGGTGGCCGCCGAGGCGCTCGGGCCGACGGCCTAGCCGTCCGCGCCCCCAGCGCCCCGGCGGCCGAGGGCGGAGCGTCCCGGCGCCCGAGGGACTGCACCCCGGGCCGTCGCCCCCGGGTCGCCCCGCTCAGACGCTGCGCAGCACCGCCACGACCCGGCCGAGGACGACGGCCTCGTCGCCGGGGATGGGCTCGTAGGCGGCGTTGCGCGGCAGCAGGCGCACGTGGCCGTCGCGCCGCTGGAACACCTTGACGGTGGCCTCGCCGTCGATCATCGCGGCCACGACCTCGCCGTTCTCGGCGACCGGCTGCTGGCGGACGACGACCCAGTCCCCGTCGCAGATGGCGGCCTCCACCATCGAGTCGCCGGCGACCTTGAGCAGGAAGAGCTGCCCGTCGCCGACGAGCTGGCGCGGCAGGGGGAAGACGTCCTCGACCGCCTGCTCGGCGAGGATCGGCCCGCCCGCCGCGATCCGTCCGACGACCGGCACGTAGGTGGCCGCGGGGCGCGCGTCGCCGGCCCCGGTCTCGTCCGGAGCGCCGGCGTCCGCCGCGGCCTCGTCGGGGACGGCGCGCAGCAGGGGCTCGCCCCCGGCCGCCGCGCCGCGCGAGCCCGGTACGACGACCTCGATGGCCCGGGGGCGACGGGGGTCGCGGCGCAGGAAGCCCTTGCGCTCGAGCGCCGCCAGCTGGTGCGCGACGCTGGACGGGCTCGTCAGCCCGACGGCCTCCCCGATCTCCCGCATGCTCGGGGGGTAGCCGCGCCGCTCGACGGCCTCGCCGATGCACTCGAGCACCTTGCGCTGGCGCGCGGTGAGGCCGTCGACCGCCGGCGCGTCGGGCATCTCGACGACCGTCGCCCCGGAGCCCTCGCCCGCCCGGTCCTCGCCGGCCCCAGCGCCGTCGGCTGCCTGCTGCCGGCCGTCCTGCTCCTCGTCGCCGCTGCGCCGCGCCACGTGGCCTCCCGAGCTCGGTGTCGGCGACCGCCCTCGTGCGGGACGCCGTGCCGGCCAGGGTAGGGAGACCGCACCACATGATCAAACACCTGTTCGAGCGTGTCGCGTGCGGATCTCGCGGTGCGGTGGGGCGCCGCGGGGCCTCGGGCGCGACGGTCGGGCGCGACCGTCCGGACCTCTCGCGCGGTCGTTCGGAGGGTCGGGGTGGCCGTGGCGCACGGCGGGCGGCGCCCGTTGTCGGTGGTCGGTGCTGGAGTCGTGCACGTCGGCGGGGCGCCCGTCCTCCTCGGGGGCCGGCGCCCCTCGCCGGGTCCGGTCGAACACCTGTCTGGACGCCGGGCCGCCACGCTGGTACAACATCGCACAGACGTTCGACCGACAGCGCGAGCCGTCGGCCCTCCCGGGCCCCCGGCGCCGCAGCCGCCCTCGACACGCACGTCCGCGGAGCCTCCGGCAGGAGGGGCCGTGGTCCTCCCGGAGGTCACCATGAGCGCACTGGTCCTGCTCCCGCCGCTGGGCGCCCCCGCGCGCAGCCCGCGCTCGGGCGCTCGACGTCGCCACCTGTCCCTCGTCCCGGCGCCCCGCCGCGCACCTCGACCCGTGCCGGCCGTGCGCCGCACCGCGCCCGTGGTGGCGCCGGCGCCGGTCGCCGAGCTGCCGGTCCCCGAGGCACCGGTCGGGGCGGCGGGATCGTGCCGGCCCCGCCGCCGCCCGGTCGCCCTCCGCGTCACCCGGCGCGGGCGCCTGGCGCTCACGGTCTCGGTGACCGTCCTGCTGGCGGCCGGGGCCGTCCTCGCCCTGTCGGCGGGCTCGCGCCCGGCGCCGGCCGCCGCCGCGCCCGCGGTCGTCGCGGCGGCGCCCGTGGCCGAGGCCCCCGCCGAGGTCGTCGTCCTGCCGGGCGACACGCTGTGGTCCATCGCCGACGAGGTCGCGGCGCCGGACGAGGACGTCCGTGACGTCGTGCTGCGCCTGAAGGAGGCCAACGGCCTCGACTCGGTGGCGCTGGCGGTGGGGGACCGGATCCTCGTCCCCGCCTGAGGCGCCCCCGGGTGGCGCCGCGGCGGCCCCCGCTCTGCCAGAGTGGCGCCGTCAGCGCCAGCTCCGCCGCGGCGGCGGCGGAGCCGTGCCCGCGGCTCGTCCCGCGGAGGCCGCATGAGCCGCACCGACCCCGACCCGCAGGCCACGACCGACGGCGTACCGCTCGGGGGGCGGGTCGACCGCTTCTTCGGGGTCACGGCCCGTGGCTCGACCATCGGCCGGGAGGTCCGCGGCGGCCTCGTGACGTTCGTGGCCATGGCCTACATCGTCGTGCTGAACCCGCTGATCATCGGGACGGTGCCGGACTCGACGGGCACCTACCTCGGGGGCGGCGACGCACCCGACCTGCCGGCCGTGGCCGCCGTGACCGCCCTCGTGGCGGCGGTCATGACGATCCTCATGGGCCTCGTCGGTCGCTTCCCCCTCGGCCTGGCCGCCGGGCTCGGCCTCAACGCCTTCATCGCCTACGGCGTCGCGAGCCTGCCGGGCATGACCTGGCCCATGGCCATGGGGCTCGTCGTCCTCGAGGGCCTCGTCATCCTCGTCCTCGTCCTCACCGGCTTCCGCCGCGCCGTCCTGCGCGCGGTGCCGCGCCAGCTCAAGACGGCCATCAGCGTCGGCATCGGCCTCTTCCTCACCCTCGTCGGGCTCGTCAACGCCGGCTTCGTCCGCGCCCCGGTGGGCGGGGGCACGCCGCTCGAGCTGGGCGTCGGCGGCTCGCTGCGGGGCTGGCCCACGGTCGTCTTCGTCGTCGGGCTCCTCGTCACCGTCGTCCTCGTCGTCCGGGGCGTCCGCGGCGCCCTGCTCATCGGCGTCGTCGTCGCCACCGCCCTGGCGCTCGTCGTCCAGGCGGCGTTCGACGTCGGCGGGCAGGCGCCCGACGGGAGCAACCCGACGGGCTTCGGGCTCACGGTGCCCGAGGCGCCGGCGTCCTGGCTCGCGTGGCCCGACCTGGGGCTCCTCGGCCAGGTGAGCGTCTTCGGCGCCTTCGCCGCGGTCGGCGCCGTCACGGCCGTGCTCGTCGTCTTCACCCTCGTCGTCGCCGACTTCTTCGACACGATGGGGACGATGGTCGCGGTCGGCGCGGAGGGCGGGCTGCTGGACGAGGAGGGCAACCCCCTCGGCAGCCAGCGGATCCTCCTCGTCGACTCCCTGGCCGCCGTCGCCGGCGGGGCGGCGAGCGCCTCGAGCGCGACGAGCTTCGTCGAGTCCGCCGCGGGCGTCGGCGACGGCGCCCGCACCGGGCTCGCCAGCGTGGTGACCGGGGCGGCGTTCCTCGTCGCCGTCGTCGCCTCGCCGCTCGTCTCGCTCGTGCCCTACGAGGCGGCCAGCCCGGCGCTGGTCGTCGTCGGCTTCCTCATGATGAGCCAGGTCACGGGCATCCGCTGGGACGACCCGGGCATCGCCCTCCCGGCCTTCCTCACCATCGTGCTCATGCCCTTCAGCTACTCCATCTCCGTGGGCATCGGCGCCGGCTTCCTCACCTACGTCCTCCTCGCCGTCGTGCGCGGTCGGGCGCGGGAGGTGCACCCCCTCCTGTGGGTCGTCGGCGCGGCCTTCCTCCTGTACTTCACCGTCGGTCCGGTGCAGGACTGGCTCACCGGGGCCGCCTGACCCGGGGCGCGTCCCGAGCCTGCTCCCCGGCCCACGCCGTCGTCGCCGTCCCCGGGCGCCGACGGCGCTGTCGGTGGTCGGGTGCACGGTGGTCGCGTGGTCGGTGGTCGAGCGGCTGGTGGTCGCGCTGCCGGGGCGCAGCGGGAGCGGCGGGGTCGTGCGGCGGGCATCCCCCGGCTCCGGGGGCCGGTGCTCCCACGACACGCCGGTGCTTGCGGAAGCGTGGGGCTCGGCCTAGCGTTCACCCCAACATCTAGTAGTTGCACGGCTGTCGTTCCTCCACAGGTTGTGGACGCTGGGGACAACTCCTCCACACGCTGTGGAGGAGCACCCGCGCCCCGGCGGGGGGCGACGGGGGCCGAGCACCGAGGCGGGAGGGGTCGCCGTGCACTGCCCGTTCTGCCGCCACCCCGACTCCCGCGTCGTCGACTCGCGGGCCACCGACGACGGCACGGCGATCCGGCGCCGCCGCCAGTGCCCGAGCTGCCAGCGGCGCTTCACGACGATCGAGGCGGCGAGCCTCACCGTCGTGAAGCGCTCGGGCACCACCGAGCCCTTCAGCCGCGAGAAGGTGCTGTCAGGCGTGCGCAAGGCCTGCCAGGGACGGCCCGTGACGGAGGACCGGCTGGCGCTGCTCGCCCAGCAGGTCGAGGAGTCGATCCGCACGGCCGGCGCCGCGGAGGTCGAGGCGCACGACGTCGGCGTGGCCGTGCTCGCGCCCCTGCGCGACCTCGACGAGGTGGCCTACCTGCGCTTCGCCTCCGTCTACCAGGCCTTCGACACGCTCGAGGACTTCGCGGCGGCCATCGCGGTGCTGCGCGCCGAGCGCGACGCCGGCACCGGGGACGCCAGCACGGAGGGCGCCCGGGCGGAGGAGCCCGCCGGCCAGGCCACCTGAGGCCGCTCGGCAGCCCCGGCGAGGCGCTCCTGCTCCTCGCCGCAGACGCACCGCACCAGACCCACCCGGCCAGACCCACCAGACCGCACCACCTGGGCCGCGCCCGCGCGGCCGCCAGCACCGAGGACGAGCCCACCGCCCCGCGGTGGCAGGACGAGCGACGGAAGAAGGACCCATGACCGAGACGACGCCGCGCCCCCGGTCCGCCCGCAAGGGCGGAGGACGGGGCAAGGGCCTGGTGGTCGAGCGCCTGTTCACGACCGCCGGTCGCCACCCCTACGACGAGGTGGAGTGGGAGCGCCGCGACGTCGTCCAGACCAACTGGAAGACGGGCGCCACCATCTTCGAGCAGCGGGGCGTCGAGTTCCCGGCGTCCTGGAGCGCCAACGCGTCCACGATCGTGACGACGAAGTACTTCCGCGGCGCCGTGGGCAGCGACGCCCGGGAGACGTCCCTGCGCCAGCTCATCGACCGGGTGGTGCTCACCTACGGGCGCGCCGGCCGCGACAACGGGTACTTCGCCAGCGAGGCCGACGCGGAGGTCTTCGAGCACGAGCTCACCTGGATGCTGCTGCACCAGGTGTTCTCCTTCAACAGCCCGGTGTGGTTCAACGTGGGCACGTCCAGCCCGCAGCAGGTCTCGGCCTGCTTCATCCTCTCCGTCGACGACTCGATGGACTCGATCCTCAACTGGTACCGCGAGGAGGGGATGATCTTCAAGGGCGGCTCCGGCGCCGGCCTCAACCTCTCCCGCATCCGCTCCTCGAAGGAGCTCCTGCACAGCTCCGGCGGCACGGCCTCCGGGCCGGTGTCCTTCATGCGCGGGGCGGACGCCTCCGCGGGCACCATCAAGTCCGGCGGCGCCACGCGGCGCGCGGCGAAGATGGTCGTCCTCGACGTCGACCACCCCGACATCGCCGAGTTCGTCCAGACGAAGGCGCGCGAGGAGGACAAGATCCGCGCGCTGCGCGACGCCGGGTTCGACATGGACCTCGGCGGCGAGGACATCACCTCGGTGCAGTACCAGAACGCCAACAACTCGGTGCGCGTCAGCGACGAGTTCATGCGCGCCGTCGAGGACGGCACGTCCTTCGGCCTGCGCGCCCGCACCACGGGCGAGGTGGTCGAGGAGGTCGACGCCCGCGAGCTGTGGTCCTCGATCGCCAAGGCCGCGTGGGAGTGCGCCGACCCGGGCCTGCAGTACGACGACACCATCAACGACTGGCACACGACGCCGGAGTCGGGGCGCATCAACGCCTCCAACCCCTGCTCGGAGTACATGCACCTCGACAACTCGAGCTGCAACCTGGCCAGCCTCAACCTGCTGTTCTTCCTCCGCGAGGACGGCTCCTTCGACGCCGAGCGCTTCGCCCGCTCCGTCGAGCTCGTGATCACGGCGATGGACATCTCCATCTGCTTCGCCGACTTCCCCACCGAGGCCATCGGCGAGACCACGCGCGCCTACCGCCAGCTCGGCATCGGCTTCGCCAACCTCGGCGCCCTGCTCATGGCGTCGGGCCTCGCCTACGACTCCGAGGGCGGGCGCGCGCTCGCGGCGTCCATCACCTCGCTCATGACGGGCGCGGCGTACAAGCGCTCGGCCGAGCTGGCGGGCGTCGTCGGCGCCTACGAGGGCTACGCCCGCAACGCCGAGGGCCACCAGCGGATCATGCGCAAGCACGCCGCGGCGAACGACGAGATCCGCACCCTCCACAGCGCCGACGCCGACGTCCACCGCCTCGCCACCCGCGTCTGGGCCGAGGGGAACGAGATCGGCGCGTCCAACGGCTGGCGCAACAGCCAGGCCAGCGTCCTGGCCCCCACGGGGACCATCGGCTTCATGATGGACTGCGACACCACGGGCATCGAGCCCGACTTCTCGCTGGTGAAGTTCAAGAAGCTCGTCGGCGGCGGGTCCATGCAGATCGTCAACCAGACGATCCCGCGCGCCCTGCGGGCCTTCGGCTACGCCGAGGAGACGGTCGAGGCGATCGTCGAGCACATCGCCCAGCACGGCCACGTCGTCGACGCCCCCGGGCTGCGCCCCGAGCACTACGAGGTCTTCGACTGCGCGATCGGCGCCCGGGCGATCCGTCCCATGGGCCACATCCGGATGATGGCGGCCTGCCAGCCGTTCCTGTCGGGGGCTATCTCCAAGACGGTCAACCTGCCGGAGACGGCGACCGTCGAGGAGGTCCAGGACGCGTACTTCCAGTCCTGGAAGCTCGGCCTCAAGGCCGTCGCGCTCTACCGCGACAACTGCAAGGTCGGCCAGCCCCTCGGCGACGGCAAGGAGGCCAAGAAGGACCAGCAGGTCGAGGCCCCGGCCCCCGTCGTCGAGTACCGGCCCACCCGCACGCGTCTTCCGAAGTCGCGCCCCTCGATCACGACGTCCTTCGCCGTCGGCGGCGCCGAGGGCTACCTGACGGCGGGCTCCTACCCCGACGGCGGGCTCGGCGAGGTCTTCCTCAAGCTCGGCAAGCAGGGCTCCACGCTGGCCGGGGTCATGGACGCCTTCTCCATCGCCATCTCGGTGGCGCTGCAGTACGGCGTCCCGCTCGAGACCTACGTCGAGAAGTTCACCAACATGCGCTTCGAGCCGGCGGGCCTCACCGACGACCCGGACGTGCGCATGAGCCAGTCGGTCATGGACTACATGTTCCGCCGCCTGGCGCTCGACCACCTGCCCTTCGAGACGCGCTCGGCGCTCGGCATCCACACCGCCGAGGAGCGTGCGCGCCACCTCGAGACGGGCTCGTACACGCCGAGCGCCAGCGACGACCAGGACGACTTCGACGCGGTGTCGCAGTCCGTCGACACCGCGCCCGCCGGCCGTCCGGCGTCGTCGTCCGCCCCGGTCGCCGCGGCGCCGACGGAGGTCGCCGACTCCGGGGCGGGCGCCGCGACGGCGCGCAAGGCCCCCGTCGAGGTGCACTCCTCGAGCGAGCTCATGGAGTCCCTCGGCACCGCGACGGACGCGCCGATGTGCTTCACCTGCGGCACGAAGATGCGCCCCGCCGGCAGCTGCTACGTCTGCGAGGGCTGCGGCAGCACCTCCGGCTGCAGCTGACGCCCGCAGCGGACGCCCCGACGCCGCCCCGGTCCCGTCAGGGGCCGGGGCGGCGTCGTCCCCGGGCGCGCTCCTCGTCGCGGCCGCCGTCGAGCGGGACCGGCCCGTCGACGAGCCCGTCCGTCGACGCCGTGGGGCCGTCTCGGTGGTCGGGCGCTGTCGGTGGTCGGTGCTGCCATCGGCGCGTGGAGCCGCCGACGCGGGGTGAGGAGACGGGGGAGCGGGCGGTCGGCTACCGGACGCAGCGCCTGGCCGCGGCGCCCCCGCCGTCGAGCCCCGCCGCCCGGCGCACGATGCGGGCCAACCGCCGCCGCGACACCCGCTGCGAGCTGGCGCTGCGGCGCGAGCTGCACCGTCTCGGGCTGCGCTTCGTCGTCGACGTCGCCCCGGCCGGGACGAACCGCCGCCGCCGCGTCGACGTCCTCCTGCGGGGGGCCGGGGTCGCCGTCCTCGTCGACGGGTGCTTCTGGCACTCCTGCCCGCAGCACCTCCACCTGCCGCGAGCGAACCGGGAGTGGTGGCGGGCGAAGCTCGCGAGCGTCGTCGCGCGCGACCGCGACACCGACGCCGGGCTCGCCGCCGCCGGGTGGACGGTCGTCCGCGTCTGGGAGCACGAGCCGCCGGCGCGGGCGGCGGCCCGCGTCCTCGCCGTCGTCCGGCGCGGGGAGGCCGACGGGCGGACGAGCCTCGTCGAGCAGCGCTGCGGTCGGCGGGTCGCCGACGCGGGGACGAGCGGTGGGGGAGGACCGCGGTCGTGACCGCGCCCGGGGTGCACCAGGGTGGGACCGTGACGAGCGGCGGCGGACAGCGGACGGACGACGGGGTCGTGGCCCACGGCCGGTCGGACGGGGCGCGCGTGGTGCGGCTGCTGGCCGCGGCGCTCGTCTTCGGCCTCGTCATGGTCGGCGCCACGCTGCCGACGGCGCTGTACGGCCGCTACCAGGAGCAGCTCGGCTTCGGCCCTCTCGTCCAGACCACGCTCTTCGCCTCGTACGCCGTCGGCGTCCTCGCCGCGCTCGTCGTCCTCGGGGAGCTGTCCGACCGGGTGGGCCGGCGCCCGCTGCTGCTGCTCGGGCTCGCCGCGGCCGCGCTGAGCGCCCTGTGCTTCCTGCTCGCCGACGGCCTGCCCCTGCTCTTCGCGGGCCGTCTGCTGTCGGGCGTGTCCGCGGGCGTCTTCACGGGCACGGCGACGACCGCCGTCGTCGAGCTGGCCCCGCCGCGCTGGTCGCGGGCGGCGACGTCGCTCGCCACCGCCGTCAACGTGCTCGGCCTCGGCGCCGGTCCGGTGCTCTCCGCCCTCGTCGCCGAGGCCTCGCTGGCACCGCTGCGCGCGCCCTACCTCGTGCACCTCCTCCTGCTCGTGCCCGCCGCCCTCGTCACCTGGTGGCAGCCGGAGACCGCCGGGTCGCAGCGGCGTGACGGCGGAGGCCGCCCCGCGCCCGCGTCGGCGTGGCGGCCGCACCTGCTGCGGCCGACCGTGCCCGCCGAGGTCCGTCGGGCCTTCGTCCCCGCGGCCACGGCGGGGTTCGCCGGCTTCGCCGTCTTCGGGCTCTTCACCGCGGTGGCGCCCCAGCTGCTCGTCGAGCAGCTCGGCGTGGACGACCGGGTCGTGGCGGACGCCCTCGTCGGCCTGCCGTTCCTCGCCTCGGCGGTGGCGCAGGTCGCCACGGGCGGGCTCGCCGCACCCCGCGCGCTCGTCGCCGGCTGCGCCGGCCTCGCCGCCGGGGCCGCCCTGCTCGTCGCCGGCCTCGCGGCCCAGGCCCTCCTGCTGGTGGTCGTCGCGGCGGCGCTGCTGGGCCTCGGGCACGGGACGGCGTTCCGGGCGGGCGTCGCCTCGGTGCGGACCGCCAGCCCCGAGGGGCGCACGGGTGAGGTCGTCTCGACGCTGTTCGTCGTCCTCTACGTCGCCATCTCGCTGCCCGTCGTCGCGGTGGGAGCGCTGGCCGTCGTCACCGACCTGCCGACGGCCGCCGAGGTCCTCGGCGTCGTCGTCGGCCTGCTGGCGCTCGCGGCCCTCGCCGTCCTCCGGCGCCGTCCCCTGGAGGGCTGAGATCCGCCGTCGCCGTCCGGAGAGCGCGCCTCAGAGAGGGCGGTGCATGACGTGGAGCCCGACGAGGCCGTGCGAGCGTGAGGCGAAGGCCTCGGGGACGGTGCCCACCACGGTGAAGCCGAGCGACCGCCACAGGGCCACCGCCCGCACGTTGGTCTCGACGACGGCGTTGAACTGGACGGCGCGGTAGCCCTCGGCGTCCAGGCGCGCCAGCACGGCCTCCCCGAGCGCGCGGCCCACGCCACGGCCGGACGCCTCGGGCGCCACCATGAAGCTCGCCGTCCCGACGTGCGCCCCGCGGCCCGGCCGGTTCGGGCCCGCCTTGGCCGTCCCCAGCAGGTTCTCGTCGTCGACGGCGACGAGGGCCCATCCGGGCGGTTCCTCGAGCCAGAGGTCCCGCGCGGCCTCGGAGGTCAGGTCGTCGGGGTAGGCGTACGTCTCCCCGGCGCCGACCACGGCCCGGAAGACCGGTTCGATCGCGGGCCAGTCCTCGGCGGTCGCCGTCCGGATGCGCACGCGCAGACCGTAGCCACCTCGCGAGCCCGGCCGGTGCGACCGGCCCCCCGGCCCCTCCTGGGTCACACCTCGGGACCCCGGCGGCTACGCCCGCAGCACCAGCCCGGCGTGGGCGAGCTCCGGCAGGCCGTCGAGGCCGACCGCCAGCGCGGGCGTCAGGTGGCCCGTGCGGGGCGGGTCCTCCGCCGTGCGGGCCAGCAGGAGCCCCACCTCGGCGACCATGCGCGCCGTCGCGAGGTACCCCGGGTGGCCGGTGCCCTCGAGGAGGGCCGTCCCGCGCGCGCCCGACCGCGTGAGCGCCTCGGCGCGCACGCTCCACGTCCACCCCTCGAGCACGTCGCCGCGCGGGCCGGAGCCGCTCCCCGGCAGCGTGCGACCGAGGGCGGCCGCGAGGCGCCGGCGCACCGGAGCCGGCAGGCGGGTGAGGGCCAGCACGCCCGCCTGCAGGCCGGAGGACGCGGCGGCCGCCAGCAGCGAGAGGGCCCCGGCGGGCCCTCCGGCGGCGCCCATCTCGACGCCCTCCGCGAGGGCGGCGGGGGAGTGGGGCACGCCGCGCTCCGCGGCCAGCAGCGCCGCGGTGCGGTGGAGCACCGGAGGGTCGATGAAGGCGGCCGGGATCACCGGACCCAGGACCCGGCCGTGCACCACCCGCGGGCGCAGCGCCAGGGGGCTCCGGCGGCGGACGCGTCGGGCGGCGCGGGCGTCCGGCACGAGGGCCGCCGGGTCGCCGGCGACGCGGGCGTCCTCGTCGCCGAGGACCTCGACGAGGCTCTGGAGGGTGCCGCCCGAGACGGCGTCGGACAGGCCGATGCGGCGCCGGGGCGGGCGCGCGGTCGACGTGACCGCCACGGCGACGACGGGGCCTGCGGCGCCCGGGCCGTCCCCGAAGGGGCCCTCCGCACCGGGGCCGTCCGTAGGGGGGCCGTCCGCGCGGGGCCCCTCCGCCACCTGCGCCGACGCCGGCCCTCCCGCCGCGTCGGCCTCCTCGGCGCGCCGGCAGGCGAGGAGGACGGCGAGGTCGGCGGGCAGGGCCTCGTAGCCGCTGACCTGCACGACCCGGACGCCGGCGCGACGGGCGGGCCCGTGCCAGGTGCGGACCGTGCGCGCGACGGCGGGGACCTCGCCGCTGAGGTCGACGTAGGAGGCCCCGCCCCGCACGCAGGCGGCGACGACGGCGTCCGCCGTGCTCGAGTACGGGCCGGCGAGGTCGAGGACGACCCGCGTGCGACGGGCGACGCGCTCGAGCGCCGGTCCGTCGCGCAGGTCCACCACGAGGGACGGCACGTCGGGCGCGCCCAGCTCGTCCAGCACGGCGGCCAGCCGGTCAGGGCTGCGTCCGGCCACGGCCCAGCGCGCGCCGGTGGCGCGCGAGCGCTCGTGCAGGTGACGCGCGACGAGACGGCCCGTCAGCCCGGTGGCCCCGAGGACGACGACGTCGAGGTCCCGGCCCGCCCCGGTGGCGCTCCGCTCGGCCGTCACGACGCCGTGATGCGTCCGACGACGTCGACCCGCACCGGGACGCCGTCGACCTCGGCGGGCACCTCGGGCGCGTCGTCCTCGGCGACCACGCCCACGCGCACGCCGTACGCGGCGACGGACGCGCCCGCGGCCCACCGGACGACGCCGACGCCGTTGACCCGGCGGTCACCGGCGAGCGAGGACGCCAGGCGGCTCTTGGCGGCGCGGGCGGCGTCCCGGCTGGCCCCGGGGAGACCGTCACCGGAGGGCTGGCTCATCCCGGCAGTGTGCACCGACCGGCGACGCGCCACCACGCGTCCGGTGACGGCGCCGCCCGGCCGAGCGCCTACGGCGCGAGCAGCTGCACGCCCAGCGCCTCGAGCACCGCGTCGACGGGGTTGCAGAAGGTGAGCCCCGCCCCGCCGGGGCCTCCGCGCTCGCTGCCGGCGAAGAGCAGGCCCACAGCCGCCCGGGTCACCGGGTCGTAGACGAGGGAGCCGCTGTCGCCGCCGGCGGAGAAGGCGCCGTCCGCGCCCGTGACCTCCACCTGGTCGTCGAAGGTGACGACCCCGCTCGGGTAGGAGACGGCCACCCCGTCGAGCTCGATGGCGGTCACCGCGCCGCGGGTGAGGCCCGTGGTGCGCCCCACCTTCTCGACGACGAGCCCGTCGTCCGCGGCGACGGTGGTCGTCACGGCGCCCACGGGGTAGGTCGGGTCGACCTCGACGTCGTCGTCGAGCGCCGCCAGGGCGGCGTCGACGACGTTGGGCGAGGCGAGCTGCAGCGGGACGGCGACGGAGAGCCGGCCGACGGCGTCCGCGGCCGTGCCGCCGTCGGCGCTGCCGGGCTGCAGCACCGCCGACCCGGTGGCGGCGCGGTCGGAGTCGGCGAGCACGTGGTTGTTCGACAGCAGGTAGCGCGTCGGGTCGCCGGGCCGCGCGACGAAGCCGCCCACGGTGCCCGCCGTGACGGCCCGCTGGGCGACCGACAGGCCCGGGCGCAGCGGGCGCTCACGCTGCTGGAGCACCTCGGCCGCCCACCGGCCGGGGCGCGCCGGCGTCGGCGCGCCCGCGAGGCCGCGCTCGGCGGGGGAGCGGTCGGCCGGCGGCGTCCCCGGGTCCAGCCGCCGGGGGTCGAGCCGCTGGGCCGAGGCGCCCCCGTCGCCGACGAGGGCCCGCACGACGCCGACGTCCAGGACGTCGGCGTCCTCGCCGGCCAGCTCGAGGGCCCGGGCGGCGACCTGCGCGCCCGCCGTGCCGTCGTGGCGCACCGCGAGCCCGTACCGCCCGCCGCCGTAGACCCGGACGCCGACGAGGAGGCCACGGGGACCGGCGTCGCCCGTCCGCGCCGCGGACAGGGCGGTGGCCGCCGTCCGCAGCAGCTCCTGCTTGGTCTCGCGCGCTGCCTGGATGTCCACGGGCCCTCCTCCTGCCCCGCCGTCGGTGACGGGACCTCTGCGGTGACGGTGACGGGGCGTCTGCGCTGCTCACCGGTCGTGGCCGAGTCTGGACCCGACCCCCGACAGCCGCGGCCCGGACCGGGCCGTCCCGCCCCGCTCGTCCTGCCCCGCTCGTCCTGCCCCGCCCCGCCGCGTCGGCGCCGGCGGTCCGGTGCCGGCGGGGGCGGTGCCGCCCGGGCGCGGCTGTCGGCGCCCCCTGCTGCACTGGGCGCGTGGACCCCCGTGCGACGCCCCCGGCCGGCTACGACCCGCTCTTCCTCGGCACGTCGGTGCCGTTGCCGCGCCGGCGCGGCGGCGGCGCCACCGACCTCGTCGAGCTGCCGAGCACCCACTTCACGGTCCTGCTCGACCGGGGGCGGCGCCTGGCCGCGGCCACGGCCGTCGTCGTGGACGGCGCCCGGCTGCGCGACCTGCCCCGCTCCGGGGACTGGCGGCCCGACCCGCGGGTCGCCCCGCAGGACCAGGCGGGGGAGGAGCTCTACGCGCGCAACGACCTCGACCGCGGCCACCTCGTCCGCCGGCGGGACCCGGTGTGGGGGGAGCCCGCGGAGGCTGCGCGGGCGGAGGCCGACACCTTCACCTACCCCAACGCGGCGCCCCAGGCGTCGGCCTTCAACCAGTCGAAGGAGCTGTGGCTGGGGCTGGAGGACCACGTGCTGCAGGCCGCCGAGGCCGTTCGGCGGCGGCTCGCCGTCCTCACCGGGCCCGTCCTCGCCGCCGACGACCCGCTCTACCGCGGGGTCCAGGTGCCCCGCCTGTACTGGAAGGTCGTCGCGTGGGCCGCGCCGGCCCCGGCGGGAGTGCGCCTCGCGGCCGTCGCCCACGTGCTCGACCAGACGCCGCAGCTGGGGTCGGTGGACCTCCAGGCGGCCTCCGCCCGGGCCGCGCTCGCCGACGAGCCGCCGCCGCTGGGTCCCTTCCGCACCTTCGCCGTGCCCGTCGCCGACGTGGCCGACCTCACCGGGCTCGACCTCGGCCCGCTCCTGGGCGCCGACGTCCTCGTCGTCCCGGCCGGCGCCGACCGCTCCGGCGCCCGGGCGCGCTGGCGCGAGCTGCGCTCGCTCGCCGACGTCGCGGTGGGGCGGCGGCCGGTGCCGTAGCGTGCCCGCGCCGGTCGACCGCCCGAGGTCGCCGGCGTCCCGACGCCGGCGCGCCGACCCCCGACACGGACCCCGCCGCGCCGACCTCGGACCCGCCGACCCGACCCGCCGACCGAGGAGCCGTCCTGCGCCCGTCCCGCCGTCCGCGCCGCGACGCGCCCGGTGACCCGCCGGCGACGGCGGACGGTCTGCTGCGCCTCGTCGTCCGCCGCCAGCGACGGCGCCTGGCCGTGGCGTGCCCGCTGCTCGGGCTGTGGGCCCTGTGCGAGGTCCTCGTCCCCGTCGCCGCGGGGTGGACCGTCGACCGGGCGGTCCTCACCGGCGACGTCACCGCGCTCGTCACCTCCGTGCTCGCCGTCGCCGTCCTCTTCCTCGTCCTGTCCCTCAGCTACCGGCACGGCATCCGGCCGCTGCTGGCCGCGCAGGAGCACGAGGGCCACGCCCTGCGGGTGGCCGTCGCGCGGCGCTCCCTCGACCCCCGGGGCGCACGCCACCACCGCGCCGACGGGGAGGTGCTGTCGGTGGCGTCCTCGGACGCCGAGCGCACCGCGGACGTCCTCGACGCCGTCGCGCTGGTCGTCTCGGCCGTCGTCTCCCTCGGCGCCGTGGCGGTCACGCTCCTCGGGCTGCACGTCCCGCTGGCCCTGGCGGTGCTCGTGGGCGCGCCCCTGGTCTCCCTGGCCCTGCGGGGCCTCGGACCGCTCGTCACCCGCCGCGCGGGCGCCCAGCAGGAGGCCGTGGCCGCGACGTCCGCCCTGGCGACCGACCTGGTGCGCGGCCTGCGGGTCCTCCACGGGCTCGGGGCCGCGCCGGCCGCGGCGGCCCGCTACCGCCGCTCGAGCGACGCCGCGCTCGCGGCCTCGCTGCGGTCCGCGGCGGCGGACGGCGTCCAGCTGGGCGCGACGACGCTGCTGAGCGGCGCCTTCCTCGCCGCCGTGGCCGGGGCGGCCGCCGTCCTCGCCCTGCGGGGCGACCTCAGCGTCGGCGAGCTCGTCGTCGTCGTCGGCCTCGCCCAGCACCTGTCCCAGCCGGTCCGGCTCGTGGGCGCGGCCATGGCGCGCCTCGCCGCCTCCCGGACCAGCGCGGCGCGGGTCGCGGCGCTGCTGGCGGAGGAGCACGTGGCGCCCGCCGGGGGCCTGGCGCCCTCGGGGTCGCCCGCGCTGCACGTGCGGGGCCTGCGCACCGGGCGCCTGACCGGCCTGGACCTCGACGTCCGGCCGGGGGAGCTGGTCGCCCTCGTCGCGGAGGACCCGGCCGACGCCGCCGACCTCCTCGACGTCCTCGCCGGGCGCGTGCCCCCCGGCGAGGTCGGCCGTGCCGTGCGCCTCGACGGCGCCGCCTGGGCCGACCTCGACGCGTCCGCCGTGCGCGAGGTCGTCCACGTCGAGCCGCACGCGACGTCCCTCTTCGAGGGCACGCTGGCCACGAACCTCGACGTCGCGCCCGCCCGACCCCGCACGGGCGGCCCCACCCTCGCTCAGGCCCTCGCCGCTGCCGGGGCGGACGAGGTCGTCGGCCTCGACCCGCGCGCTCTGGACCGGCCGCTGCTCGACCGCGGGGCCGGGCTCTCCGGGGGCCAGCGCCAGCGCCTCGGGCTGGCGCGGGCGCTGCTGGCCGACCCGCCGCTGCTCGTCCTGCACGAGCCGACGACGGCCGTGGACGCCGTCACCGAGCAGACGGTCGCCCGCGGGCTGCGCGCCCTGCGTCACGACACCGCCGACCCGGCGGCGGCCCCGCGGAGCACGCTCGTCGTCACGGCCGGCCCGGCGCTGCTGGCCGTGGCCGACCGGGTCGTCCTCGTGCGCGGCGGGCGGGCGGCGGGCACGGGCCCGCACGCCGACCTCGTCCTCGCCGACCACCGCTACCGCGCGGCGGTGCTCGGGTGAGCGAGGCGGACGATCCGGACGAGGAGGCCGGCCGGGCCCTGCTGCCCGTGGCGAGCCGGCGCCGGGCGTGGGCGGCCGTGCGCGGGGAGCTGGCGCGCACGCCGTGGCGCACCGCCGCCGCCCTCGGGCTCAGCGCGGTCGCGGCGGCGCTGGGGCTCGTCGCCCCCTGGGCGCTGGGCCTGCTCGTCGACGTCGTCGCGCGCGAGCGCGGCCTGCCCGCCGCCGGCGCGGGCGGCTCGGCGGACGGCGCGGCGGCGCTCGTCCCGGTGCTCGCGCTCCTCGTCGGGGGCGCGCTCGCGGCCGGCGTCGCCTCGGGGCTCGCGGCGGCGGCGGTCGCGCGGGCGGGGGCCCGCGCCCTGGCCGGTCTGCGCACCGCGGTGGTCGACCGCGTGCTGCGCCTGCCCACGTCCGTCCTCGAGCGGACGGGGACGGGTGACCTGCTCGCGCGGGTCGGCGACGACGTCGCGGTCGTCACCCGGGCCATCGCCGAGGTGGTCCCGCAGGTGCTCGCGTCGGCGCTCACCGTCGTCCTCACGGCGGCGGCGCTGACGGCCGTGGACTGGCGCGTCGGCGTCGCGGGCGTGCTCTGCCTGCCCGTCTACGTGGGCGCCCTGCGGTGGTACCTGCCCCGCTCCGGGCCCCTCTACGCGCTCCAGCGGACCGCTCAGGGCGCGCGCTCCCAGGCGCTGCTGGGTGCTCTGCAGGGCGCTCGCACCGTGCGCGCGCTGCGGGCGGAGGAGGCGCGCGCCGCGGAGGTGGAGGCCCGCTCGGCGCGCGCCCGCGACCTCGCGATCACCGTGCTGCGCCTGTTCACGCGCTTCGCCTCGGCGATGAACCTCGCCGAGGCGGTGGGCGTCGTCGCCGTCCTCGGCACGGGGTTCTGGCTGGTGCGCGGCGGCACCCTCACCGTCGGCGAGGTGACGACGGCGGTCCTGCTCTTCCTGCAGCTCTTCGGGCCCCTCGGCGTGCTCCTGACGTCCTTCGACGACGTCCAGTCGGCCGGGGCGAGCCTGGCGCGCCTGGCCGGCGTGGCGCAGATGCCCGCGGCCGCGGCGCCCGTCGCCGCGCCCGCCCCGGCGGACGCCTCCGTCCGCGTGGACGGCGTCGTGCACCGCTACGACGGCGGTCCTCCGGTGCTGCACGGGGTCCACCTCGCCCTCGCGCCGGGCGAGCACGTCGCCGTGGTCGGGGCCAGCGGCGCCGGCAAGTCGACGCTGGCGGCCCTGGTGGCGGGCGAGCTGGCCCCGGCCGCCGGGCGGGTCCTCCTCGGGGGCACCGAGGTGGGCGCGCTGGACCCGGAGCAGCGCCGGCGGTCCGTGGTCCTCGTGAGCCAGGAGGTGCACGTCTTCTCCGGCCGCCTGCTCGACGACGTGGCGATGGCCGCCCCTCCGGGCCTCGCGGGGGAGGCGCTGGAGCGGGCGGTCACGGCGGCGCTGGAGGCCGTGGACGCCGCCGCCTGGGTGCGGACGCTGCCCGACGGGGCGGCCACCCGGGTCGGCGAGGGCGGCGTCGCGCTGACGCCCGAGCAGGCCCAGCAGCTCGCGCTCGCCCGCCTCGTGCTCGCCGACCCCGCCGTCGCGGTGCTCGACGAGGCCACCGCCGAGGCCGGCAGCACGGGGGCCGCAGCGCTCGAGCGCGCTGCGCGGGCCGCGACCGCCGGTCGCACGACGCTGGTCGTCGCGCACCGCCTCACGCAGGCCCGGCTCGCCGACCGCGTCGTCGTCATGGCGGGCGGGCGGGTCGTCGAGGTCGGGGCCCACGACGACCTGGTGGCCGCGGCGGGGCCCTACGCCGACCTGTGGCGGGCCTGGTCGGGCGGCTGACCGGTGCCCGGCGCTCGCGGGGGCCCGGGGCGGCTCTCCCCGGATGCCCCCCCGGAAAGGTGAGGGAAGCCTTTCCTGTGGCTGACGGGAATGGGACCGGGAAAGGGAGAAGAAAGGCTTCCCTTCGGTGCGCCGAGGCTTTCCCGGGTCTACCGTCGGCGCACGACACCGTGGCCGCGCGGCGGCCGAGACCCGGAGGAGCGCCATGTCCCTGCTCGAGATGCCCCAGGTCAGCGAGTGCGCGGTCGACGGCTGCGCCTTCAACCACGACGGCTGCCACGCCCCCGCCATCACCGTGCGCAGCGAGCACGGCACGGCCGGTTGCGGCACCTTCTTCGACATCTCGACGAAGGGCGGCCTCGACCGCGTCGTCGGCCAGGTCGGCGCCTGCGAGCGCACCGACTGCTCGTTCAACAAGGACCTCACGTGCACCGCCGGGTCGGTGCGCGTCGGCCCCGGGCACGACGTCCAGGCGAACTGCCTCACCTACACGACGGCCTGAGCCGGCGACCGCTGCGGCCGTCCGGGTGACGGCCCCGGCCCGCACGCACGAGACCCCTGGCCCGCGCGGGCCAGGGGTCTCGTGCGTCCCGGCGGCGTCCCGGCCGCCGAGCGGTCGACTAGCGCTGGTCCAGCACGAGCTCGAACCAGACGGCCTTGCCCCCGCCGACGAGGCGGCTGCCCCAGCGGCTGCTCAGCGCCTCGACGAGGACCAGGCCGCGCCCGCCCGAGGCGTCGAGCCGGGGGACCTGCAGGGCCGGGCTCCGCGTCGAGCGGTCCGTCACCTCGACCCGCACGAGGGGGCCCTCGACCTCGACGCGCACGGCGACCTCGCCGCGCGCGTGCAGGACGGCGTTCGTCGTCAGCTCGCTCGTGAGCAGCACAGCCGTCTCGACCACCGCCGCCGGCGCCACCGGCGCGAGCAGCCGGGCGACGAGGGCCCGGGCGGTCGAGGCACCGCGCGGGTGCGCCTCGATGCGCGCCTCCTGGACCACGTGCGGGGGGCGCGTGCCGGCGGCGCTCCTCGCCGAGGGGCCGGCGGACGTGCCGGGTCGGGCGCCGGGCGCGGTGGGGTCGGCCTCGCTCACCGGTTCAGCCTAGGCGTCGTCCGCGGCTCGCGGGCACCTGGAGCGGTCTGCCGTCGCGGGCTCCGGGCCGGACGGGGCGGCCGCCGGCGGCCGACGTACCGTGGTGGCGTGCCGACGTCGCCGACGACACCGCCCGCGGCGGGGCGCCCCCTCGTCCGCCCGTCGCTCGTGCTGCGCCCGGCGCGCCCCCTGCCCGGGGAGCGGGCGCCGGAGCCCGTGCGCGACCCGCAGGAGTGCGCGGCCCTGCTGGCGGAGCTGCTGGGCCGCGGGGGAGCGGTCGTCCTGTCGGGCGCCGGTCTGTCCACGGACTCCGGCATCCCCGACTACCGCGGTCCGCGGGGCTCGCTCCAGCGGCACGTGCCGATGACCTACCAGGCCTTCACCGGAGCGACCGAGGACGGCCCTGCGGCGCGCCGCCGCTACTGGGCCCGCAGCCACGTCGGGTGGCGCGTCATCGCCCGCTCACGGCCGAACGCCGGGCACCGGGCCGTCGCAGCCCTCGAGCACGCCGGTCTGGTGCGGGGGATCATCACGCAGAACGTCGACGGCCTGCACCAGGCCGGCGGCTCGCGCGACGTGGTCGAGCTGCACGGCAGCCTCGACCGGGTCGTCTGCCTCGCCTGCCGCGACGTCTCCCCCCGCGAGCGGCTCGACGCGCGCCTGCGCGCCGCCAACCCGGGTTTCGCCCCCGAGCCGCCGGCGGGCGAGGTCAACCCGGACGGCGACGTGGACCTGCCGGAGGAGGCGGTCTCCCGCTTCGTCGTCGTGCCCTGCGAGCGCTGCGGGGCCGGTCCGCTCAAGCCGGACGTCGTCTTCTTCGGCGAGACGGTCCCGCGCCCGCGGGTCGAGGAGTGCGCGGCCCGCGTCGACGCCGCCCGCAGCCTCGTCGTGCTCGGCTCGTCCCTCACCGTCATGTCCGGCTACCGCTTCGTCCTGCGGGCGCGTCGCGCCGGTCTGCCGGTGGCGGTGCTCGGCCAGGGGCCCACCCGTGCCGACGCGACGGCGACGCTGCGGCTCGACGCCCCGCTCACGCCGGTGCTCAGCGGGGTGCTCGACCGCCTGGCGTGAGGTCGTCCCGCCCGGCGACGAGGCGGACGGCGCGGGCGTCGCCGTCGAAGCGGCGCACCCCCACGACCGCCGCCTCGACGTCGGCCGCCGGGCCGAGCGCGCCCGCGCCGCCCAGCGCGGCCAGAGCCCCCGCGAGCTGCTCGCCCGTCAGGCCGCGCGCGAGGGTGACGTGCGGCGTCCACGCCCCGGGGGCCAGGAGCTCGCCGGGCTCGGGGCAGCCGCTGACCACCTCCGCGGTGCGCGCGTGCAGCGCGAGGAGCCCCGGCGTCGCCACGACCAGGCGGGCCAGGACGTGGCGGCGCCCGCCGAGGACGACGAGGGGCCCCAGCCGCACGTCCTGGGGCAGGGGCTCCGCGGCCTCCCGCAGGGCGTCGTCGAGCGCGTCCGGCATCTGCGCCGCGGTCGCGAGGGTGACGTGGGGCCGGTTGGTGGCGCCGGTGTGGTCGGCCTGGCTCGGCAGGCCGGCGCGCTGCAGCACCCGCCACTGGTCGACGACGACCCCCTCGGTCGCGGCGTCCAGCAGGGCCTCCACGGTCTGCACCACGCCGCAGATGCTGCCCGGTGCCCGTCGTCCCGGCGCGGCCAGGAGGGGGCGGCGGCCCCTCCGACGCCGAGGACGCCCCGGACGTCGGGTGGACGCTGCTGACGGCGGTGCTCCGGCCGTGGTGGACTGGGGCCCGCCCGGCCCGCGCCGGGACGGTTGACGACGGGGTCGACGCGACGAACCACGACCACGAGGGGCCCCGCCCCGCCCCGGAGCCGCCGCGTGCCCCCGCTGACCTCGACCTCGCAGGCCCACCTGCCGGACGACCGCCCGACCACCGCCGCAGGACCGTCCGTGCCCCGGCCCCGCCGCGGCGCGCCGCCGGTCCGGCGTCCCCGGGCCCGGCACACGCTGGTGGCGCTGGCGGTCGGCGCCTTCGCCGTGGGCACCGCGGAGTTCATGATGATGGGGTTGCTGCCCCTCGTCGCCCAGGACCTCGGCGTCTCCGTGCCGGCCGCCAGCGCGACCATCACCGCCTACGCCGTGGGCGTCGTCGTCGGGGCCCCGCTGCTCACCGCCCTCGCCAGCCGCACCACTCCCCGGACCGCGCTCCTCGCCCTCATGGGCCTCTTCGTCGTCGGTGGTCTCGCGTGCGCGCTCGCGCCCGACGCGCGGGCCCTCGTCGTCGCCCGCTTCGCGACGGCGCTCGTCCACGGCGCCTTCTTCGGCACCGCCACGGTGGTCGCGCGCTCGGTCGTCCCGGCCCACCGCACGGCGCAGGCCATCGGCCTCGTCATCGCAGGTCTCGCGGTCGCCAACGTCGTGGGCGTGCCCGCGGCGACGGCGCTGGGCCAGGCCTTCGGCTGGCGCCTGCCCGTGGCGGCCGTCGCGGGCCTCGGGCTCGTGACGGCGGCGGCGGTGCTCGCCCTGGTGCCCCGCACGGCCGCCCCGCGCGTCGCCCTGCGCTCCCAGCTGTCCGCCTTCCGCGTCCCGGCGGTCTGGCTGCTGCTCGGGGTGACGCTCACGGGCTTCAGCGCCCTCTTCGCGGTGCACTCCTTCGTGGCGCCCCTCCTCACCGACCGCAGCGGCTTCGACGAGGCGCAGGTGCCCCTCGTCCTCGCCGTCTTCGGGGTCGGCTCCGTCGTCGGGACGCTGGTCGGCGGGCCGCTGGCCGACCGCTTCCCCACGGGGGTGCTCGTGGGGGGCATGGCCTCGACGGCGGTCCTGCTCGTCGCCCTGACGGTGACGTCGCTGTCGCGCCCGGCTGTGGTCGTGACGCTGCTGCTCCTGGGGGTGGTCACCTTCGGGGCCTCACCGGGCCTGCAGGAGCGGGTGGTGCGGGCCGGCGGCGGCAGCGGGGCCATGGTGGCGGCCGCCAACCAGAGCGCCTTCAACCTCGCCAACGCCCTCGGGGCCTCGGCGGGGGCGGCGGTCCTCACGGCCGGGCTGGGGCTGACGGCGCCCATGTGGGTCGGCGTCACGGCGTCGGTCGTGGGCCTGGGTGTCCTCGCGCTCGCCGTCCGCGCCGAGCGCTCCTCGTCCACGCCCCGGCCGGAGGCGGCCGCGACCGGGTCTGCGCCCACCGTCTGACGCGCCGCCGGTGGGTGGCGGCCCGGGCGGGAGGGACCTCCCCGTCCGCCCGGGCCGGCCGCCGTCAGTCCTCGTCGAGCGAGGTGCCCTTGTGGACGGCCTCCTTGCCGGTCTTGTCGCTCTCGACGAGGTACTGCGGGTCGTCCTTGCTGGCGCGGACCGTGCGGCCCGCCTCCTCGGTGTCTTTCGTGATCTTCTTCTCCACGGTGCCGTGGACCTTGGTGCCGTGGGAGTTCCAGGCGACGTCGTCGCCCTTCGTGAAGTCGTCTCCGGACATGGCTGCTCCTCCGTGCTCGTGCGGTGCTGGGGTGGGTGGTGCGCCGACGTCCCGCCACCGCGGCGGAGACGGCGTCCGCCCCGGGGCGTCCCGGGACGGTCGGGCGGGAGCAGGGCCCTCGGGGCGCGGCCTCGTGGCCCGTCCCGTGCGCCCGGACGCTACGACGCCGCGGGGGACCCGGCGACCTCGGCCGCCAGGCGGGAGCCGAGGGCCCGGCCCGAGAGCCAGGCCTGCTCGACGCCCGGCTTCTCGCCCCACCCGTCGCCGCAGACGCCGAGGCCCGACGAGAGCCACGAGGTCTCCGGGCGACCCCCGGTGGGGCGGGCGAAGGTCCACCGCTGCGCGCCGGTCTCGAGGGGCTCCGGCGCGGCGCCGCCGCCGAGGAGCTCGCCCAGCTCGGCGAGGACGGGGGCGACCGCGGCCGGGGGGTCGCCGAGGTGGTCCTGCGCCAGCCGCGGCGTCGAGTGCGCGACGAGCACGGGCGCCCCGTCGCCGCGGCGGCGCCCGTCGTCGGCGACGGACTCGACCGCGGTGGACCCGTTGACGAAGGCGCCGTCCATCGCCGGCCACCAGGCCTGCTCCCACCGGGCCCAGACGGTGATGACGGGCGTCCACGCCCGCTCGCGCAGGGGAGCGGTCTCGGCGGCGAGCCCGGGGCCCACGAGGCGCACGGCCTGGGGCTCGGGCATCGCGAGGACGACGGCGCGGCAGGGCTCGCCGTCGGCGACGAGCCCCCCGTCGGCCGTGCGGTCGACGCGGCGGACGTCGTGGGAGCGCACCTCGACGCCGTCGTCGGCCAGGTCGGCGGCGAGGTCGAGGGCGAGCGAGCGCAAGCCCCCGGGCGCGGCCCAGCGCGTCGGCCCCGGCTTCGGGGTCGTCGTCACGCGTCCGCCCTCGTCCCGCGACACGGCGAGCAGCGTGTCGGTCCACGGCGCGGCCAGGCCCCGCGCCCGCCAGGACCCGGCGAGGGCGGCGAAGGCGGTGTCCCGGGGGACGAAGTAGGAGGCGCCGACGTCGACGACGCGCTGCGCGCCCTCCTCGCCGGTGCGCCGCAGGCCGAGCCGCCCGCCGGGGCGGCGTCCGCGGTCGAGGACGACGACGTCGAGGCCCGCGTCGCGCAGGGACCTCGCGGCCGCCAGCCCGGAGATGCCCCCGCCGACGACGACGACCGCGCCCGGGGCCCAGCCGGGGCGTCGCCCGCCCGCTCCGGTCGTGGGGTCGGGGGCGGGGGCGTCCGCGGGGGCCGAGGTGGGTGCGCTCACCCGCTCGACGCTAGGTGCGGCCCCGGCCTCCCGCACTGCGGCGCAGGGCGCCCCGGCTGCGTCCCGCGGCTCGCTCGCACGCACGACGACCGCCGCAGCGGTGCTGCGGCGGTCGTCGGCGGCGGCCCGGGCGTCGCCCGGGCGGGGGCTCAGCCGCCCAGGTGCTCAGGTGCTCAGAGGCGGACGGTCTCGTTCTCGCCGCCGCTGTAGGGCTGCCCCGTCGCGCGGCTCTTGACGTAGGACAGGAGCGTGGCGGCGCGGCCACCGGGGGTGTCCCAGTACTCGGCGGTGTCCGCGTGGACCTTGACGAGCACGATGCCGGGCGCCTCCGGGCCGTCGGGGAACCACGCCTCGACCCCGGGGTTCCACAGCTCCTTCGCCTTCGCGACGTCGCGCACGACCTCGGCGTCCCCCGCCACGGAGACCCAGGAGTCACCGGAGGCGAAGGCCACGTTGACGTGGGCCCCGTGCCGGACCTGGTCGACCTTCGAGGAGTCCTCCTCGGCGAAGAACCAGAGGTCGCCGTCGAACTCGACCTCCTGCACCGCCATCGGGCGGCTCACGAGGCGGCCGGCCGCGCCGGTCGTGGTGAGCATGCAGACCTTGACGTCCTTGATGAGCTCGGCGACCTTCGCGACACCCTCGTCGCGGGCGGTGTCGGGGGTCTCGGGGGTGGGGCTCACGGGTGCTCCTCGGGTCGGTGGTCTCGTGGTCGTACCGGGTGCGTCGTGCTGGTCGTCCCGGGCCGGGCGCGTCGTCCCGGTCCCGTCGTGCGGAGGCGGGTGGACCTCAGCCGCGCCCGGTCTTGTTCTGGAGCCGGTCGATCATCTCGGAGGCGTGGGCCTTGGAGATGTCCTGCGGCACCTCCTCGCCGGCCTCCTGGGCGAGGGTGCTCAGGTAGCTGCGCTGCGGCCCGGTGGCGGGCTCGTCGCCCGTCACCCAGCTCTCCGGGTCCTTCTCCGCGTCGGAGGGGGCCGTCCCCGGCTCCTGGTCGGCGGGGCGCCCGTCGCCGTGCGCGCCGCGCTGGTCCTCGGCGTCCTGCGCCTGCGCGATGGCCTGGTCCGCCTCGTCGGCGGAGGGCTGCTGGGGGCTGGTCTGGCTGCTCTGCTCGGTCATGTGTTCGAGCGTAGGGCGGGGTCCCGACAGCGGCGCGTCGAGCGCGGGGACGGCGCTCAGCCCCGTGCCCGGCGCGTGCTCGCGTCGTTCGCCCTCTGCAGCGCCTCGACGAGCTCGTCCTTGCTCATCGACGAGCGGCCGTGGACGTCCAGGCGGCGCGCCAGCTCGAGCAGGTGCTCCTTGCTCGCGTTGGCGTCGACGCCACCGGCCGTCTCCCGGTCGGTGCCCTGACCGCCCTCCGCCTGCGCGTCGGAGGGGCCCTTCCCGTCCTTGGGCTCCCAGTGGTCGCCGACCTTCTCGTGGGTGTGCTTGAGCGCCGACCAGGCGACGCGGTTCGCCCTCTCCCCGTCGCCGTAGGACTCCTCCGCGGACGTCTTGGCAGCCGCGTAGGTGCGCCGGGCCCGCTCGTCCGAGCGCTCGAGCGTGCTGGGCAGGTCGACGTCGGGGACGTCGTCGTGGTCCTTCGCCATGGGTCCTCCCGGGCCGGCGGTCGCGACCGGGGCGGCGCGCCCGGCCACGGCCATGCTCGGTCGAGCCCGGGGCGCGCGCACCCGGCCGACGGCGCGCCGTCGCGGCGAGCGGCGGCGCGCTTGCAGCGCCCCCGCCCCGGGGCCAGGGTGATCACAGCCGGCGCGACCGCCGACAGCACCACGCCCGGAGCCCGAGGAGGACCCATGGCCGACTACGCCCTGCCCGACCTGCCGTACGACTACTCCGCGCTCGAGCCCGCGATCAGCGGCGAGATCATGGAGCTGCACCACTCCAAGCACCACCAGACCTACGTGACGGGGGCCAACACCGCCCTCGAGCAGCTCGCCGAGGCCCGCTCCACGGACTCCCTCGGGCCGGTCAACCTGTACGAGAAGAACCTGGCGTTCAACCTCGCCGGCCACGTCAACCACTCGGTCTTCTGGCCGAACATGAGCCCCGACGGCGGCGACAAGCCCGACGGCGAGCTCGGCGCGGCCATCGACGAGCACTTCGGCTCCTTCGACGCCTTCCGCGCGCACTTCACGGCCAACGCCCTCGGCATCCAGGGCTCCGGCTGGTCCATCCTCGCGTGGGACTCGGTGGGGCAGAAGCTCCTCAACGTCCAGCTCTACGACCACCAGGGCAACCTCCCCGTCGGCCTGGTGCCGCTCCTCATGCTCGACATGTGGGAGCACGCGTTCTACCTGCAGTACCGGAACGTCAAGGCCGACTACGTCAAGGCGTGGTGGGACGTGGCGAACTGGGCCGACGTCACCGACCGCTTCGCCCGCGCCCGCACGCAGACCTCCGGCCTCATCACGCCGACGGCCCTCTGAGCCGGCGCCGGAGCACGCTCCGGCACCCCGCACGACCCCGCACGACCGTGCTCCCGCGAGGGAGGACGCACGACGGCCGGCGCCCCCACCCGGGGTCGCCGGCCGTCGTGCTGCCGCAGGGACGGGGACGGCGCGGGCTGCGGTGCGGGCTCCGGGGGCGGGGCCGGGGGCGCCGACGTAGCGTCCCGGGCGTGGCAGGACGTGGACGGCGCCAGGGGCGCGAGCAGGGGCAGCACGAGCACCAGCGGGGGCACCACGAGCAGCGGGGGCGGGTCGACGACGGGACGGCCCGCGACGACGCGGCGGCCCTCGAGGCCGCGGTCACCGAGGTCCTCGGCGAGGGCGCCGTGCTGCGGGACGCCCAGCGCCGCGCGCTCGAGGCGCTCGCGCACGCGGACACGCTCCTCGTGGCCCGCTCGGGCGCCGGCAAGACGGCGGTCTACCAGATCGCCAGCCGCCTGGCCGGGGGGCTGACGCTCGTCGTCTCCCCGCTCGTGGCGCTGCAGCGCGACCAGGCGCGCACCCTCGCCGAGGGCGGCCAGCGGGCCGGCCTCGTCAACAGCACCCTCCGGCCCGCCGAGCAGGCCGAGGCGCTGCGGGCCGCCGCGGCCGGGGAGCTGGACCTGCTGCTGCTGGCCCCCGAGCAGCTCGCCCGCCCGGCGACGACCGAGGCGCTCGCCGCGGCCGACGTCCGGCTCGTCGTCGTGGACGAGGCGCACGTCGTCAGCGACTGGGGCCACGACTTCCGGCCCGACTACCTCCAGCTCGGCGCTGCCGCCCGCGCGGCCGGGGCGGAGCGGCTGCTGGCCCTCACGGCCACGGCCTCGCCCGCCGTGCGGCGCGACGTCGTCGAGCGCCTGGGCCTGCGCGAGCCCGAGGTCGTCGTGGACGACGTCGACCGGCCGAACATCCACCTCGCCGTCCGCGCCGCCGGCGACCGCGCGGCCCGCGACCGCGCCGTCGTCGACGAGGTCGTCGCCGCCTGCGAGGGCGGCTGCTGCGGCATCGTCTACGTGCAGACCCGGGCCGAGGTCGACGCCGTGGCCGACGCGCTCGAGCGGCGCGGCCTGGCGCCGGCGCGCTACCACGGCGGCCTCTCGCCGGACGAGCGCTACGCCGTCGCCGACCTCTTCCTCGACGGCACCCTCGATCTCGTCGTCGCCACGAGCGCCTTCGGCATGGGCGTCGACCGCCCCGACGTGCGCTTCGTCGTCCACGCCGGCCCGTCCGGGTCCCTCGACGCGTACTACCAGGAGGTCGGCCGGGCGGGGCGCGACGGCGAGCCCGCCTGGGCGCTGCTCGTCCACACCGGCACGGACTCCTCGCTGGGGCGCTTCCACGCCTCCGGCGGCGGCCCCCGGACGGCGACGGTGCGCGCCGTCGTGCCGGCGCTGCAGCGGGCGGGGGAGGCGGGCCTGACGCGCGCCGAGCTGGCCGAGGCGGCGGACGTCTCGCCCCGCACGCTCTCGCGCGTCCTCGGCGCCCTCGTGCAGGCCGGCGTCGCCGCCCCCGCGGAGGACGGCCGCACGCGCTGGGTCGACGGCGACGCCACGGGCACCCAGGTGGCCGAGATGCTCGCGGCCGAGCGGGAGCGCCGCCGGCGCCTCGACGAGTCGGCCGTCGAGATGGTGGAGCGCTACGCGGGCACCGACGACTGCCGCCGGCGCCTGCTGCTGGAGCTGCTCGGCGAGGAGCACCCGCAGCGGTGCGGCGCCTGCGACAGCTGCGACGCGGGCACGGCCCGGGACGTCGAGGACGCCGCGTGGCGCAGCGGCCAGCGCGTCCACCACGGCCGCTTCGGCGACGGCGTCGTGGCGTCGGTGGACACCGAGACCGTCACCGTGCTCTTCGAGGACGAGGGCTACAAGACGCTCGGCGTCCGGCTCGTCGAGGAGCACGACCTGCTCGAGAGCGCCTGAGGCGTGGGCCGTCTCGTCGACCAGGGCGAGGTCGTCGACGGCCCGCTGCGGGTGGTGGCGCTCGCCGACACCCACCTGCCGCTGCGGGCGCGCGCCCTGCCGGAGGAGGTGCACGAGGCCGTCGCCGGGGCGGACGTCGTCGTCCACGCGGGCGACTGGGTGGACGCGGCGGCCCTGGACGACCTGCTCGGGCGCAGCGCCCTCCTGCTCGCGTGCTGGGGCAACAACGACGGCGAGGAGCTGCGGGCCCGCCTGCCCGAGGTCGCGCGCGCCGTCCTCGGCGGGGTGCGCGTCGAGGTCGTCCACGAGACCGGCGGGAAGGACGGCCGCGAGCGGCGCTGCGAGGCGGCGCACCCGGGGGCCGACGTCCTCGTCTTCGGGCACAGCCACATCCCCTGGGACACGACGTCGCCCCGCGGCCTGCGCCTGCTCAACCCCGGCTCGCCGACCGACCGGCGGCGGATGCCCCGGTGCACCTACCTGACGGCGACGGCCGCGGACGGCGCGCT
>NZ_JBBHZG010000003.1:218823-286785 GCF_037482305.1 Pseudokineococcus sp. 5B2Z-1 | reverse complement strand
GGGCGCCGGCGGGGATGACCCGCCGGCGCCCCCGCGCTCCGTCCCTGCCTGCCGCCCCCGCGCTCCGCCCCCGCGCTCCGTCCCCGGGCCCCGTCGTCGGGGGTGCGGCCCCCGCCGCCGCCGCGGGGGTGGCGGCGGCGGGGCGCCCTCACCCGCCCGCGACGACCTCGGGCAGCGCCAGCTCCTCCTCGGTGAGCAGCCGGGAGCGGATGAGGAAGCGCACGCCCTCGGGCGCCTCGACGCTGAACCCGGACCCGCGGCCGGGGACGACGTCGACGGTCAGGTGCGTGTGCCGCCAGTAGCCGTACTGGGACGCCGACATCCAGAACGGCGCCCCGGCGACCTCACCGAGCAGGACGTCGCCCGCGCCGGTGAGGAAGTCGCCCTGCGGGTAGCACATGGGCGAGGAGCCGTCGCAGCAGCCGCCGGACTGGTGGAACATCAGCGGCCCGTGCCGCCCGCGGAGGCGCTCGAGCAGCGCGGCCGCCTCCGGCGTGATGTCGACGCGCGAGGCGGGGCGCCCCGCGAGCGCCGCCGCCTCGACGACCTCGGCCCCCTCCGCCGCCGGGTCGACGGCGGAGGGGGCGTCGGCGGAGGGGCCGGTCGGGGAGCCGGCCGGCATCAGAAGAACCCGAGCTTGTCGGGGGAGTAGGAGACGAGGAGGTTCTTCGTCTGCTGGTAGTGGTCGAGCATCATCTTGTGGTTCTCGCGCCCGATGCCCGAGGCCTTGTACCCGCCGAACGCCGCCCCCGCCGGGTACGCGTGGTAGTTGTTCACCCACACCCGGCCGGCCTCGATGCCGCGGCCCAGCCGGTAGGCGGCGTTGGTGTCGCGGCTCCAGACGCCGGCGCCGAGCCCGTAGAGGGTGTCGTTGGCGAGGCGCAGGGCGTCGGCGTCGTCGGAGAAGCGCGTCACCGCGAGCACCGGCCCGAAGATCTCCTCCTGGAAGACCCGCATCGAGTTGCTGCCCTCGAAGATCGTCGGCTCGACGTAGTAGCCGCCCTCGTAGCCCTCGACGGCGCGCTGCGACCCGCCGGTGCGGACGGTGGCGCCCTCGTCGCGGCCGATCTGCAGGTAGCTGAGGATCTTCTCGAGCTGGTCGTTGCTCGCCTGCGCGCCGACCATCGTCGCCGGGTCGAGCGGGTCGCCGGTGACGATGGCCTCGACCCGGGCGACGGCCCTCTCCATGAAGGCGTCGTAGATCGACTCGTGGACGAGGGCGCGCGACGGGCAGGTGCACACCTCGCCCTGGTTGAGGGCGAACATCGCGAAGCCCTCGAGCGCCTTGTCGAAGAAGGCGTCGTCGGCCGCCATCACGTCGGCGCGGAAGATGTTGGGGCTCTTGCCGCCCAGCTCGAGGGTGACCGGGATGATGTTCTGGCTGGCGTACTGCATGATCAGCCGGCCCGTCGTCGTCTCGCCCGTGAAGGCGACCTTGGCGATGCCGGTGTGCTGCGCCAGCGGCTTGCCCGCCTCGACGCCGAAGCCGTTGACGACGTTGAGCACGCCGTCGGGCAGCAGGTCGGCGATGAGCTCGACGACCTTGAGGATGGACGCGGGCGTCTGCTCCGCGGGCTTGAGGACGACGCAGTTGCCGGCCGCGAGCGCCGGCGCGAGCTTCCACGCCGCCATGAGGATGGGGAAGTTCCAGGGGATGATCTGGCCGACCACGCCCAGCGGCTCGTGGAAGTGGTAGGCGACCGTGTCGTGGTCGATCTCGCCGATCGAGCCCTCCTGGGCGCGGATCGCGCCGGCGAAGTAGCGGAAGTGGTCGACGGCCAGCGGCAGGTCGGCGGCCAGCGTCTCGCGCACCGGCTTGCCGTTCTCCCAGGTCTCGAGGACGGCGAGCTCCTCGAGGTGCTCCTCGATGCGGGCGGCGATCGCCAGCAGGAGGTTGGAGCGCTCGGTGACCGACGTGCGCCCCCAGACCTGCGCCGCGCCGTGGGCCGCGGAGACGGCGAGGTCGATGTCGGCGGACGTGCCGCGGGCGACCTTGACGAAGGGCTTCCCGTCGACGGGGGAGATGTCGTCGAAGTACTCGCCGTGCACGGGCGGCGTCCACTTGCCGCCGATGAAGTTCTCGTAGACCTCGGGGACCGAGACGATCGAGCCCTCGGCCCCGGGACGGGTGTAGGCCATGACGTGCCCTCCAGCGTCGTGCGCGCCCGTCGTCGGTGACGGGCGCCGTGCGGCGGACGGTAGGGCGGCGAGGTTGGCCGGAGGTTGGTCCGCAGGGCGCCCCCCACCCGGTCGGAGGAACGGCTCAGCGCGCCTCGGGCGAGCCGAGCACGCGGCGGACGACGTGCGGGTCCGCGCCGGAGGTGGCCGCGTAGGTGAGCGCGACGCGACGGTCACGAGTCGCGAGGACGGCGTCGCGCAGCCCGGCGGACAGCTCGGCGTCCACGCGGCGCAGGAAGGGGGAGTCGGTGCCGCCCGCGCCGGCGAGCACCTCCCCGCCCCAGGCGTCGGCCGCCCCGACGGGGTCGCCGGCGCGCAGGCGCCGGCGGACGACGTCGACGTCGCTCGTGCACGGCAGCAGCAGCCGGTAGGGGCGCGAGCCGATCGCCCCGCCGAGCAGGGAGCGCAGGTGGCTCACCTCGGCCTTGAGGGTCGAGCGGCTCACGGGGGCGTCGCCGTAGACGGCGTCGTGGAGGGCGTCGGCGACCAGCCCGTCAGGGGACAGGGCGAGGACGGCGAGGACCTCCAGCTGGCGTCGGGTGAGGTGCAGCGGGCGCCCGTCGAGCGCGGCGCGCCCGGCACCGAGCAGGGAGAGCCGCAGCGCGCCGGCGGGGCGCGGGGCGGCGGCCCCGGAGCGCGCCGCCGCGGCCACCTCGTGGGAGAGCAGCGCGGCCATGGCCCGCGCCGTCGTCAGGCCGAGGGGGTGCGAGCGCTCCCAGGTCGTCGACAGGTCCAGCACCCCGAGGGGGACGCCGTGCGGGTCCAGCACCGGGGCGGCCCAGCACACCCAGCCCTGGACGGCCGGGGCGTAGTGCTCGGCGGACCAGACGGTCGCCGGGCCGGCGGTCCGCAGGGCGAGGTCGAGGGCGTTGGTGCCGACGCTCGCCTCGTCCCAGCGGCCGCCGGCCACGAAGTTCACCCGCTCGGCGCGCTCGCGCATGACCCGGCCGCCGCAGGTCCACAGGATGCGGGCGCCCGGGTCCGTCACGGCGACGACGAGGTCGCCGTCGTCGGCGACGGCGCGCAGCTCCTCCTCGAGGACCCCGACGGCGCGCTGCAGGGGGGAGGCGCGCCACGCCTCCTCGGTGGCGGCCTCGTCGGAGAGCGGGGCGGAGGAGAGGTCGTCGTCGACGGTGCGCAGGCTGCGCCGCCAGCTGGCGCGGATGACGTCGCGCACCGGCGTGGCGCCGGCCTCGCCGGGTGCCGCCTCGACGAGGGCGCGCCCCCGCGCGCGGACGAGCTGCGCCCGGCGCTCCCGGGCGTCCGCTGCCGTGGTCATCGTCCGACCTCCGCACCCCGCGACAGTGCGGGAGCCGCACGGTACCGCCGCGGCGCTGCGCGACGGGCGACTTCCCGGCGCCCGCCGCAGCTCATGGCCCCACTTCACCCGTGACAGCCCCGGAACAGAGCGGACAGACCCACCATGTCGGGCACGTCGGCACGACGTCCGACGCCCCACCCGTCCACCGCAGGAGCAGCCCATGGCCCGCACCACGCCCGCCACCCACCGCCGCACCCGACGGGCGGGCGCCTCGCTCGCCGTGGCCGCCGCGCTCGCCGCCGGGGCGGCCGCCTCGGCGGTCCCCGCGACGTCGTCCGCGCCGCCGCGCCCCCCGGCGCTGGGGGGCGTCGACCTGGACACCGCCGGCCTCACCGAGGTGAGCGCCGCGCTGGCGGAGGGACGGACCACGTCGGCCCGCCTGGTGCGGGCCTACCTGCTGCGGATCGACGCCCTGAACAGCCGGGGGCCGGCGCTCAACGCCGTCCGCTCGGTCAGCACCGGCGCAGCGGCCCAGGCGCGCGCGCTCGACCGCGAGCGTCGGACGAGCGGGCCGCGGGGTCCCCTCCACGGCGTCCCCGTGCTGCTCAAGGACAACATCGACGTGGCGGGGCTGCCCACCACCGCGGGCTCCGTGGCCCTCGCGGGCAGCACGCCCGACCGGGACGCGTTCGTGACGGCGCAGCTGGAGGCGGCCGGGGCGATCGTCCTCGGCAAGACCAACCTCACGGAGTTCGCCAACTTCATGACGACCGGGATGCCGGGCGGCTACAGCTCGCTCGGCGGGCAGGTCCTCAACCCGTACGACACCTCGGACTCGCCCAGCGGGTCGAGCGCCGGGTCGGGCTCGGCGGCAGCCGCCGGGCTGGCCGCGGCGACGGTGGGCACGGAGACGTCGGGGTCGATCCTGTCGCCCGCACGGGCCAACAGCGTCGTGGGGATCAAGCCCACCGTCGGGCTCGTCAGCCGCAGCGGCATCGTGCCGATCTCCGCCACGCAGGACACGGCCGGTCCCATGACGCGCTCGGTCGCCGACGCCGCCGCGCTCCTGACGGGGATGACCGGCGTCGACCCCGAGGACCCGGCGACCGCGGCGAGCGCCCCCTACGCCGGCACGGACTACACCGAGGCCCTGTCCACCGACGCGCTGGACGGCGCCCGCCTGGGCTACCTGCCCGTGACCAGCGACCCGCCGTCCGTCGCCGACCAGGTCTACCTCGACGCGCTCGACGTGCTGCGCGCGCAGGGGGCCGAGCTCGTCGAGGTCGAGGTCGGCGGGACGAGCGCCCCCAGCATCCTCACCTACGAGTTCGAGCGGGACCTCGACGCCTACTTCTCCCGGCTGCCGGACGGACCGGTCCGCTCCCTCGAGGACGTCATCGCCTACAACGAGGGGCACCCGCAGGAGGCGCTGAAGTTCGGGCAGCGCCTGCTGGAGGCGTCCGCCGCGGTGGACCTGTCGGACCCCGCCACCGCCGCGGCGTACGAGGCGGCCCGCGACCAGGGGCTGGAGGAGACCCGGGCCGCCATCGACTCCGCGCTCCGGCGGCTGGACGACGACCCGTCGGACGACCTGGACGCCGTCGTGTCCGCCTCGAGGACGACGGGGGTGGGCGCCCGGGCCGGCTACCCGTCCGTCATCGTCCCCGCGGGGTACGCGCAGGGCGTCGGGCGCGACCCCGTGGGCCTCGTCTTCCTCGGCTCGGCCTGGGAGGAGGCGGAGCTCATCGGCCTGGCCTCGGACTTCGAGGAGGCCGCCGACGCCTGGGCGCCCCCGACGGTGGTGAACCCGGCGGCCTTCCGCTGCACGGCGGTGGACCGGTCGTCGGCGTACGAGGCGTCCTGCCCGCCGTGACCACCGCCCCGGACCGGGGGGTGCGCTCGTCGCCTCCCGGCCCGGCGCGGGCGGCGGACCACCTCAGACGACGAGCAGCCGCACCGTCTCGGGCATCGCACGGAGGGCCTCGACGACCTCGGGCGTGACGCCGTCGGCGACGTCGGTGACGGCGTAGCCGAAGGCGCCGCGCGTGGTGAGCAGCTGCCCGTCGACGTTGACGCCGTGCTCGGCGAGCACGCGGTTGACGGTCGCGAGGACGCCGGGGACGTTGCGGTGGAGGTGGGCCAGGCGGGCCGTCCCGGGCACGCGGTCGAGCGCGACGGCCGGCAGGTTGACGGACAGGCTCGTGCTGCCGGTGCGCAGGTAGTCGCGCAGCTTGGTGGCGACGAAGCGGCCGATGTCCTCCTGCGCCTCCTCCGTCGACCCGCCGATGTGCGGGGTGAGGATGACGTTGGCCAGGCCGCGCAGCGGCGAGGCGAAGGCGTCGCCGCGCTTCTTGGGCTCCTCGGGGAAGACGTCGATCGCCGCTCCGGACAGGTGGCCGCTCGTCACCGCGTCGGCGAGCGCGTCGTGGTCGAGGACGAAGCCGCGCGAGAGGTTGAGGAAGACGGCGCCCTCGCGCATCTGCGCCAGCTGCTCGCGGCCGAAGAAGCCGGCGTTGCCCGACCGCCCGTCGACGTGCAGCGTGACGACGTCGCTGTGGCGCAGCAGGCTCTCGAGGTCGGGCGCCCGGCGCGCGTTGCCCAGCGCCAGCTTCTCGGCGGTGTCGTAGTAGACGACGGACATGCCGAGGGCCTCGGCGACGACCGACAGCTGGCTGCCGATGTTGCCGTAGCCGACGATGCCGAGCGTGCGGCCGCGCACCTCGTGGCTGCCCTCCGCCGACTTGTCCCAGACGCCCGCGTGCAGCGTCGAGTCCTTGACCGTCAGCCGGCGGGTCAGCGCGATGATCTCGGCGATCGCGAGCTCGACGACGCTGCGGGTGTTGGAGAAGGGCGCGTTGAAGACGGCGACGCCCCGGGCCGCCGCCGCGTCGAGGTCGATCTGGTTGGTCCCGATGCAGAAGGCGCCGACGGCCTGCAGGCCGGGGGCCTGCGCGAGGACGCGCTCGGTGACCTGCGTCTTGGAGCGGATGCCGAGCACCGCCACGCCCTGGAGCGCCTCGACGAGCTCGTCCTCGTCCATCGCGCCGCCGTGCTCGACCGGCGTGACGCCGGAGCCGGCGAGGATGGTCGAGGCCTGGGGGTGCAGGTTCTCCAGCAGGAGCGCGCGAGCCATGCGCCGATCATCGCCGAGGGCCGCGCGGGGCCGTGGCGCGGGTCCGGACGCTGGACGCGCACGCGGGCGGTCGCCCCGGGAGGTGGGCCCGGGAGGTGGGCCCGGGAGGTGGGCCCGGGAGGCGGGCCCGGGAGGTGGGTCCGGGGAGGTGGCCCGCCCGGGGCCGCGGCGGTGGGCCACGATGGCGCCGTCCGCTCCCACGACCTCCGGAGGTCACCGTGACCGTCACCGCCCGCGCCCTGCCCACGACGACGTGAGGGGCCGTGACGTCGCCCGGTCGGGTGGCCTCGAGCTCGAGCCGTCCCTGCAGCACTCCTCCTCTGCTCCCGCGAGCCTCCTCGCCGCGCCCACCCGCCGGCGGCTGCTCGCCGGTCTGGGCGCCGGTCTGGGCGCCGCCGCGGCCGCCGGAGCCCTCGCCGCCTGCGGCGGCCGCACCTCACCGGTGTCCCCGGCCGCCGACCCCTCGCCCGCCGGTCCCTCGGCCTCGTCCGGCGGTGCCCTGATGATCGGTGCGATCCCGGACCAGGACCCCGAGATCCTCCAGCGCCTCTACGGCCTCGTCGCCGACTCGATGGCCGAGGCCACCGGCCTCGCCGTCACCTACCGGCCCGTCACCGACTACGCCGCCGCGGTCTCGCTCTTCCGCACCGGCGACCTCGACCTCGTGTGGTTCGGCGGCCTCACCGGGGTGCAGGCCCGGCGCCAGACGCCGGGCGCCGTCGTCGTCGCCCAGCGCGACATCGACGAGGACTTCCGGTCCGTCTTCGTCGTCAACGAGGCCACGGGCCTCGCCCCGTCGCAGGACCTCACCGCGCTCGCCGACCTGCGCTTCACCTACGGCAGCCAGACCTCGACGTCCGGCTTCCTCATGCCCGCCTCCTTCCTCACCGAGCAGGGCGTCGACCCGCGCGGCTTTCCCGGCGGCCCCGGCTACAGCGGCTCCCACGACGCGACGCTCCAGCTCGTCGCCTCCGGGAGCTACGAGGCCGGCGTGCTCAACGAGCAGGTGTGGGTGGCGCGCTCGGAGGCCGGGGAGGTCGACCCGGCGGTGCGGCTCTTCTCCCGGACGCCGCCGTACCACGACTACCACTGGCTGCTCGGCCCGGACGCGGTGGAGCGGCTGGGGGAGGACCTGCCCGAGCGGCTGCAGGACTACTTCCTCGGGCTGTCCGCCGACGACCCCGACGACGCCCGCGTGCTCGAGCTCTTCGGCGCCGGGTCCTTCGTCGAGGCCCGCGCGTCCGACTACGCCCGGATCGAGGCCGTCGGCGAGCAGCTCGGGCTGCTCCGCTGACCGGCGTCGACCCGGGCGTGCCGGCCGTCCGGCTGCGCGACGTCGAGGTCCGCCTCGGCCGCACCCGGGCCCTCGCCGGCGTCGACCTCGTCGTCGGCGCCGGCGAGCGGGTCGCCGTCGTCGGGTCGTCGGGGGCCGGGAAGTCCACGCTCCTGCGGCTCCTCACGGGGGCCGTGCGGCCGGCGACCGGGACCGTGGAGGTGCTGGGGCACGACCTCGCCGGGCTGCCGCCGCGCGAGCTGCGCCGCCTGCGCGCCCGCGTGGGCACCGTGCACCAGCACCTCGACCTCGTGGGCGCGCTGCGCGTGGTGCACGACGTCAACGCGGGGCGCCTCGGCACGTGGCCGACGTGGCGCGCGGCCCTGTCGCTGCTGCGGCCGCAGGGCGTCCCCGAGGTCGCGGCCGCGCTCGCCGAGGTGGGGCTGGCCGACCGCCTCTACGACCGCACCGACCGGCTCTCGGGCGGGCAGCAGCAGCGGGTCGCCGTGGCGCGCGTCCTGCTCCAGCAGCCCGACCTCGTGCTCGCCGACGAGCCGGCCTCGGCGCTCGACCCCGCGCTGACCGACCGGACCATGGTGCTGCTGCGCGACGTCCTCGAGCGTCGGGGCGGGGCGCTGCTGGCCTCGCTGCACGACCCGGGGGTGGCGCTGCGGCACTGCACCCGCGTGGTGGGCCTGGCGCAGGGGCGGGTCGTGCTCGACGCGCCGGCGCCGGCTCTGACGGCGGCCGACCTCACCGCCTTCTACGGGGCGCCCCGGTGAGCGCCCCCTCGCGCGCCGGGGCGGGCGCCTCGGTCGGTGCCCCGGTCGAGGCACCGGCTGGCGGTGGGGACGCCGGGACGCCGGTGCCGCGGCTGCGCCGCTCGCGCGCCCGGTGGGCGTGGGGCGTCGGGGCGGGCGTCCTCCTCCTGTGGTCCCTCGCCGGGGCGGGCGTGTTCTCCGGCGAGGTCCTCAACCCCGCCGGCGCGCGCCAGCTCGCTCGCTTCGGGGCGGGCGCGCTCGCGCCCGACCTCTCATCGGACTTCCTGCGGCTCCTCCTCGGCAGCACGCTCGTCACCGTCGCCTACGCCGCCCTCGGCGCGGGGCTCGCCGTGGCGGCGGGCGCGCTCGGCGCCCCGCTGCTGGCTCGCAGCACGTGGGGACCGCGCCGGGCCGGACGGCTGCTCGCGCGGGGGGCGGTCGCGGTACCGCGCGGCCTGCACGAGGCGGTGTGGGGCCTGCTGCTGCTCAACGTGCTGGGGCTCGACCCCTGGGTCGGCGTCCTCGCCATCGCCGTGCCCTACGGCGCCGTGACGGCCAAGGTCTTCGCCGACCTCCTCGACGAGGCGCCCCGCGAGGCGCACGACGCGCTGGTCGCCGCCGGCGCCGGGCGCACCACGGCGCTGCTCTACGGACTGTGGCCGCAGGCCGCCGGCGGCCTCCTCGCGTACGCCTTCTACCGCCTCGAGTGCGCGGTCCGCTCCGCCGTCGTGCTCGGCCTCATCGGGGCGGGGGGCCTGGGCTACCAGCTCTCGCTGTCCTTCGCCTCGCTGCGGTGGGACCAGGTGTGGACCTGCGTCTACGCGCTGACGGCGCTGTGCGTGGCCGCCGTCGTCGCCGGTCGGGCCGTGCGCCGGCGGATCGCCGACCCCCCGGCCCCGCCGGGTGACCGGTTGCGTCGCGACCCCGTCCTGGTGGCGGCGGGGGTCGCCGTTCCCGCGCTGGTGGCCTGGTCGGCCTGGTACCTGGCGGTCTCGCCCGCGGCGCTCGTCGACGACCGCGCCCGCGAGCAGCTGGCCTTGCTCGTCTCCGCCGCGTGGCCGCCGGACGTCTCGGGCCCGCTGCTCGTCGCGCTCGCCGGAGCCGCCGTGGTGACGGTGCAGACCTCGGTCGTGGCCGTCGCCCTGGCGACGGCGGGGGCGGTGCTCCTGGCCGGGCTCACCACCCGCCCGGCGCACCGCGTCGCGGTCCCGCGGGCCCTCGCCGGCGTCCTCGTGCGGACGGCGCTGCTCGTCCTGCGCGCGGTGCCCCCGCCGGTGTGGGCCCTCGTGCTGCTCTTCGTCCTGCGCCCGGGCGTCCTGCCGGGGGCGCTGGCGCTCGGCGTCTACACGCTCGGGGTGATGGGGCGGCTGACGGGCGAGGCCCTCGAGGAGCTGGACCGCCGGCCCGCCGACGCGCTCACCGCGCTCGGTGCCTCGGGAGCCGCCGCGCGCCTCTACGGCGTCGCGCCCCGCGCCGTCGGACCGGTGCTCGCGCTCGCGCTGTACCGCTGGGAGGTCGCCGTCCGCGACACCGTGCTCGTCGGGCTCCTCGGCGCCGGCGGCCTCGGCGCCCTGCTGGCCCTCCAGCTGGCCGTCTTCGACTGGCCGGCGGTCACCACGACGCTCGTCGTCGTCGTCGCGCTGACCCTCGCCGTGGACCTCGTCAGCGACCGCGCCCGCGCCGTCCTGCGCTGACGGGCCTCAGCGCAGCCGGCGCCGGTCGTCCGGCTGGCGCGCGGTGCGCCCGCTCGCGTCCAGCGCCTCGAGCAGCGGCAGGGCCACCCGCCGGCTCGTGCCCCAGGCCTGCCGGGCCTCGCTGGTCGTGAAGGGCGACGGCAGGGCGGCCAGCGCGGCGGCCGCCGCGTCGAGGGCGCCCGGCGCGAGGACGACGTCGCCCACGCGGACCAGGGCGCCGACCCGCACGGCTGCCCCGAGCTCGCGCGGCCCCAGGCCGAGGTCGCGCAGGCGGTGCGCCTCCGGGGCGCGGAAGGGCTCGGCGCGCAGGTCGGCCAGGACCTCCCGCACCGCGGCGGCCACCGGCGGCGGCAGCTGGTCGACCGCCTCCGGCGCGGCGGAGGGGCGGCCCGTGGGCGAGGGGGCGGCGGGGGAGCGCTGGGCGGTCTGCGCCGCGTCGGCGGGGGCGCCGCGGCCGGCCGCAGGAGGGCCGGCGGCGGGAGCGCCGGGTCGGGGGCGAGGGCCCGGTGACGGCGCGGGACCGCCCGCCTGGCGCGGCGACGGCGCGGGACCGCCCGCTGGGCGCGGCGACGGCGCGGGACCGCCCGCCGGGCGCGGCGACGGCGGGACGGGCCGGGGCCGAGCGGGGCCGGGCCGGGCGGAGGGCGACGGAGCGGGCCTCGGCGAGGCCGGCGTCGGAGGCGCGGGCGTCGGCGGCGCGACGGTCGCCGGGGCGGGCGCCACCAGCCGCCCGTCGCGCTCGACGAGCACGTCCGCGGCCAGGAGCCGGACGACGTCGAGGTCCGGCACGCCCAGCCGGTGCCGGGCCGCCTCGAGCGGTGTGCCGCCCGCGAGCGGGTCCGCGGCCGCGTCGTGCGCCACCAGGTCGACGAGCCGCTGCCGCAGGGCGTCGCGCAGCCGCGGGTCGAGCACCTGCGACCCGGTGCCGCTGCGGCGCAACCGGTCTAGCACGAGGGCGGCCGGATGCCCGGCGCGGAGGAGGTCGGCGGCGGCGACGACGCCGCGCCGGCGGACCTCCTCGTCGAGGAGCGCCTCGTGCCGGGCGCGAGCGTCGGGGGCGGCGCCGTCGACGAGGAGCGCGGCCGGGACGGCGAGGTCGGCGGCGCGGGCCCGGGCGGCCCCGCGCCGGGTGAGCGGCGGCGGGTCGACGTCGAGGACGCGGACCCCGGCGAGGACGGCGCGGCGGCCCGGGTCGCGCAGCAGCCCGAGGTCGCCCGTGCGCAGGGGCAGCGGCGTCCGCAGGCGCAGCCGGACCACCTCGGGGCCGTCGCCGTCTCCGGTGCGACCCAGCGCACGCGGCCTCGCGCTCACCTGGGCGGCGCCGACGTGCAGGAGCGCCTCGAGGGGCAGGGCGTCGCGCCCGGCGCCGGCCGTGGCGGGGCCGTCGTCCGCGAGCGCCCGCGCGCGCACCGCGCCGGTGAGCACGACGTCCACCTCGGAGGTGAGCCGGGCGCTGCCGGGGGCCAGGAGGGCGCTGCCGCGGGGCACGTCACCGGCGGACGCGCCCCGCAGGTTGACCGCCACGCGGGCGGGCCCGGCCACCTCCGGGCGCGGCTCCTCGAGGGACTGCAGGCCGCGGACCCGCACCGACCGGCGCTCGCCGTCGGGCGTCACGGCCTCGAGCTCGTCGCCGGCGCGCAGGACGCCCTCGGGCAGGGTGCCCGTGACGACGGTGCCGGCGCCGCGGATGGTGAACGAGCGGTCGAGCCACAGGCGCGGCGGCGCCCCGGGGTCGGCCGGGGGCAGCCCGCGCACGAGGCGCACGACGGCGGCGCGCAGCGCGTCGGTCCCGGCGCCCGTGCGGGCGCTCACCACGACGGACGGGGAGCCCGCGAGCGAGGTGCCGGCCAGGCGCTGCGCGACGTCGGCGGCGGTGGCCGCGGCCCCGGCCGCGTCGACGAGGTCGGCCCGGCTGACGACGACGAGGCCGGAGCGCACGCCGAGGGCGTCCAGGGCGTCGAGGTGCTCCTGCGACTGGGGCATCCACCCGCCGTCGGCCGCGACGACGAGGAGGACGGCGGGCACGGGGCCGACCCCGGCGAGCATGGTGGGGACGAAGCGCTCGTGCCCGGGCACGTCGACGAGCGCCACGCGCTCGGCGCCGCCGGCGCCGTCGTCCAGGTCGGTCCAGGCGAACCCGAGGTCGAGGGTGAGCCCGCGGCGCTGCTCCTCGGCCCAGCGGTCCGGCTCGCGGCCGGTGAGCGCGCGGACGAGGGCGGACTTGCCGTGGTCGACGTGCCCGGCGGTGGCGAGGACGTGCACCGCTCAGGCCCCCGCGGGCGCCGCGGCGCGGACGGTCGCCAGGGCGCGCAGCGCGGCCCCGACGAGCTGCGCGTCGTCCTCGGGCGCCAGGGAGCGCAGGTCGAGCAGGCACCGTCCGGCCTCGGTGCGGGCGACCACGGGGGGCGTGCCGGCGCGCAGGGCCGCCGCGGCGCGGGCGGGCAGGCTCACGGCCGCGCTCGGCAGGGGCAGCTCGGGGGCCCCGCCCCCGCCGACGGCGGCGTCGCTGGCGACGACGACCGCGTCGTGCCCGGCGGACGCCAGCGCCTCCGCCACGGCCTCGGCACGGGCGCGGACCTGCTCGAGCGGCGCCTCCAGCGCGGCGCGGACCGGGACGACGGGGCCGCGCAGGGTCGCCTCGAGCGCGGCGAGGACGAGCTTGTCGACGCGCAGCGCGCGGGCCAGCGGGTGGCGGCGCAGCTGCTCGACGAGCTCCGCGCGGCCCAGCAGCAGCCCCGCCTGGGGGCCGCCGAGCAGCTTGTCGCCGCTGGAGGTGACGAGGTCGGCGCCCGCGCGCAGGGCGGTCGCGGCGTCGGGCTCGTCGGGCAGGAGGGGGTGCGGTTCGAGGAGACCCGAGCCGGTGTCGACGACCACGGGCACGCGGCGCCCGAGCCGCCCGGCGGCCTCGTCGACGACGGCGGACAGGCCCGCGACGTCGACGTCCGCGGTGAAGCCCCGGACGACGAAGTTCGACGGGTGGACCTTGAGCACCATGCCGGTCTCGGGGCCGAGGGCGTCGGCGTAGTCCCGGGGAGCCGTGCGGTTCGTCGTCCCGACCTCGCGCAGCCGCGCGCCCGTCGAGACGAGGAGGTCGGGCAGGCGGAAGCCGTCACCGATCTCCACCATCTCGCCGCGGCTGACGACGACCTCGCGGCCGGCGGCCAGGGCCGTCGCGGCGAGCACGAGGGCCGCCGCGCCGTTGTTGACGACGTGGACGCCGCCGGCGTCGGGGACGGCCGCGGCGAGCGCCGCCGTGGCGTCGCGCCCGCGGCGACCGCGCGCCCCCGTGGCGAGGTCCAGCTCGACGTCGGTCGTCCCCGCGGCGGCGGCGAGCGCCTCGACCGCGGCGGCCGACAGGGGCGCCCGGCCGAGGTTGGTGTGGAGGATGACGCCCGTCGCGTTGAGGACGGGCCGCAGGCTCGCCGCCGTGGCGGGCAGGGCCGCGAGGACCTCGGGCACGACGTCCTCCGGCGCGACCTCACCGGTGCGCACGCGCTGCTGGACCCCCGTGACGACCTCCTTGACGAGCGCCCGCCCGAGCCGGTGCTGAGGCTCGGCGAGCGCGTCGTCGGCGAGGACGACGTCGGTCCGCGGCACCCGGCGGGCGGGGGAGCGCCGGTCGGAGGGTGCGGAGGTGCTCACGGGGCCGACTCTAGGTCGCGCCACGGCGGTGCCGGCGCTGGCCGTGCCCCTGCCCGGGACGAGGGGCGCGCGGCGGAGGCGGACGGGAATCGAACCCGCCAGACCGAGGTGCTCGGCCTCGTCGGTGTTGAAGACCGCGGGGCCCACCAGGAACCCAGACGCCTCCACGCGCGGGGACGAGTGTGCCGCACGCCCGCGGGTGCCGTGCAGTCCGGTCGGCCCCGGTCGTCGCGTCGCGGCGGCCCGGCGACCGGACGAGGCACACTCGCCCCTGTGACGGCGACGCCCCAGCAGACCGGTCGGCTCACCTCCTACGCCCACGGCGGGGGGTGCGCGTGCAAGATCCCGCCGGGCGAGCTGGAGGCGGTCCTCGCCGGCCTGCCCGGTCGGGGGACGGCGCCCGCGGGGGCCGGGACGCTGCTCGTCGGCCTCGACGACGGCGACGACGCCGCCGTCGTCACCTCGCCGGCCACGCCCGGCGTCGGCCTCGTGGCGACCGCCGACTTCTTCACGCCCGTCGTCGACGACCCCTACGACTGGGGCCGCATCGCGGCGACCAACGCCCTGTCGGACGTCTACGCCATGGGCGGGACGCCGCTCGTCGCCGTCAACCTCCTGTGCTGGCCGCGCGACCTCCTGCCGATGGAGGTGGCGGCCGAGGTGCTGCGCGGCGGCGCCGACGTCGGCCGGCTCGCCGGGTGCCACGTCGCGGGCGGCCACAGCGTCGACGACCCCGAGCCCAAGTACGGCATGGCGGTGACCGGCCTCGTCGACGTCGAGCGCCTGCTGCGCAACGACGCCGGCGTCGCCGGGGTGCCGCTGTCGCTCACCAAGCCGCTGGGCGTCGGCGTCCTCAACAGCCGGCACAAGGCGACCGGCGAGGTCTTCCCGCAGGCGGTGGAGGCGATGACGACGCTCAACGCGGAGGCCTCGCGCGCCGCCGTGGCCGCGGGCGCCCGGGCGGCCACGGACGTCACCGGGTTCGGCCTGCTCGGCCACCTGCTGAAGATGGCGCGCGCCAGCGGCGTCGACGCCGTCGTGGACGCCGCGGCGGTGCCCTACCTCGACGGCGCCCGCGACGCGCTGCGCGACGGGCACGTCTCCGGGGGGACGCGCCGCAACCTCGACTGGGTGCGCCCCCACCTCGCGAGCCGGCTGCCCGAGGACGAGCTGCTCCTGCTCGCGGACGCCCAGACCTCCGGCGGGCTCCTCGTGGCGGGCGAGGTGCCCGGCGCGCCCGTGGTCGGCGAGCTCGTGCCCCGCCGCGGCGCCGCGGTCGAGGTGCACGTGCGCTGACCACTCCGAGCGCTACGCCGTCGAGCCTCCAGCGGTGGGCTCTCATGACCTGGTCCCAGGTCCGGGCCCGCACGAGCGGGCCCGGACGGGTCGGGGCGCGCCCCGCCGTGTCAGGCCGCGGAGCCCACCCGACCAGGGTCCTGGCCCTCCGCGGCAGCGGCGGCCTCGGCCTGGGCGCGGCGACGCGCCTCGAGGCGCTCCCGCTGGGGCACGACGGTGTACTTCGGGTCGCGGGCCGACGCCATGCCCGCCTCGAAGACGCCGAAGCGCGTGAGCAGCGAGCCGGCGTTGAGCGCCAGGCCCGACGCCACCCCGACGGCGCGCGAGCGGCCGGCGAAGAGGGCGCCGACGGCACCCACGGCCGTCAGGGCCTTGGCGGCCTTGAGCCACCGCCCCTGGCGTCCGATCGTGTAGGGCTCCCCGACGAGACCGGTGCGGTGCTCCATCCGGTGGCTCAGGCCGAGCTCGAGCGCGGCACCGGCGACGGCGGCGCGCCGCGCCGGGCCGGCCTCGTGGACGGGCGCGGCGATCATGCCGAGCCCTCCGGCGGCGGCCATGCCCGACCCGGCGAAGACGAAGGGCAGCTCCGGGTACGACTCGTGCCACGTCGGCACCGCGGTGTCGGCGATGAGCACGGCCGTGTAGGTCGCGAGCGGCGGCCCGAGGACGGCGGCGGCGACGCCGGACGCTCGCCCCACCGGCCCGACGATCGGCAGGAGCGGCGCGAGGCGGGGGAGGCGCCCCGAGGCCAGCAGCGGGCCGCCGACCTCCGCCGCCGCGGCGACGCCGGCGAAGGCGCTGTACGGCGAGAGGATCCAGCTGCCCACGCTCAGCGGCGACGTGACCTTGAAGACGCGCAGCATGTTGAGGAAGCGGCTGGGCATGCCCAGGTCGTGGATGAGCGCCACCACGCTGCCGATGCTGCCGATCGAGCCGGCCAGGCGGGCCGTGCGCCGCAGCACCGGTCGCCCGGTCGCGTCCGCGAGCGCTCCGATGACCGAGCTCGAGCCCGCGAGCCCGCCGAGGTAGAGGTACAGCGGGACGTCCGGCACCTTCCACGTGGGCGTGTGGATGACCTGCCGGCCGTAGTACGACTGGAACTCGGCCTCGGGGACCATGAGCTCCTCGGCGCCGCGGCGCCGACGCCGCGACGCCCCGGGCCGACCCCGGTCCTGCGGGCCGCCCGTCAGCGTCCCCTGCTCGCTGGGCGTCGTCGTCAGCTGGTCCCAGCCGTGGCGCTCCCCGCGGTCCGGCGTCGGCCCCTCGCCCGGGGCGGGCGCCTCGCCGTCGCGGGGCTCACCGGCGCTGGCCGGCATCCCGCGCTCGGCGTCGCGACGCTCCGCCCCACCGCGCTCGCGGGCGCTCACCGGCGGGCCCCGAGGAAGGAGAGGGCGAGCGCGCCGAGCATCGTGCCCGCCGCCATGGCGGCGTGCTTCCACATGTCCGGTAGGTCGCGCGTCGTCACCACCGGGTCCGGCGGCAGGCCGTAGACCTCCGGGTCGTCGAGGAGGAGGAAGAAGGCGCCGTCGCCGCCCACGCCGTCCTCGGTGTCGTGGCCGTACAGCTGCACCTTCAGCTCGCCCTTCTCCTGCAGGACGGCGAGCCGCTCGTCGGCCCGGCGCCGCAGCTCGTCCACGGGGCCGAACTGGATGGACTCCGTCGGGCACGCCTTGGCGCAGGCGGGGGTCATGCCCTCGCCGAGCCGGTCGTAGCAGAGCGTGCACTTGTGGGCGCGGCCCGTGGACTCGCGCTTGCCGATGACGCCGTAGGGGCAGGCCGGGATGCAGTAGCCGCAGCCGTTGCAGACGTCGTCCTGGACGACGACGGTGCCGAACTCCGTGCGGAACAGCGCGCCCGTGGGGCAGACGTCGAGGCAGGCGGCGTTGGTGCAGTGCTTGCAGACGTCGGAGGCCATGAGCCAGCGGACGCCCTCGGGCGAGCCCGAGGGGCCCTGCTCACCGGCGCCGGCGGACGGCGCGGGCAGCGAGCCCGGGTCGGTGGCCGTGCCCTCGAGGGAGGACAGGACGTCGAAGTCGCCCATGTCGGCGACCGGGGGGAGCCCGCCGGAGGACGCCCCGCCGCCGGAGCCGCAGCCCCCGCCGCCCGAGCCGCACCCGCCTCCGCCGCCGGGCGCGGCGGCCGGCGCCGGGCCCGGGCCGATGCCCGGCATCCCGAGGCCGACCGGGGCCCGCTGCGGCACGGGCTGCTCGACGAAGGCGACGTGGCGCCACGTCGACCCGCCGAGCATCGAGCTGTTGTCGTACGAGGTGCCGGTGAGGTCCATCTCCCCGGTGGCGGGGACCATGTTCCACTCCTTGCACGCCACCTCGCAGGCCTTGCAGCCGATGCAGACGCTGGTGTCCGTGAAGAAGCCCATGCGGGGCGGGTGGTCGGCGTCGTAGCCGGTGCCGTCCGCGGGTGACGGGGTGTCGAAGAACCCCGTCCGGTGCCCGCCGGTCGTGGGCCTGCTGTCCGTGCTGGCGCTCACGCCGTGCTCCCTCGGTGGTCCGTGCGGTCGTCCTTCGGGCCGTCGGACCCCGGTCGGGCCGTGCCCGAGCCGCCCGACTCCTCGTCGGCGCCCCGTGCCGGCCCTCCGGGCCCGCCGCGGGCGACGGTCCCGTCCGGGTCCGCCTGCGCCCCGGCGTCCGCGGGCACGAGCGTCCCGCCCCGCGCCGAGGCGACGTCGCGGTCGTCCGGCAGGCCCGCCCGGCGTCGGTAGCTCGCCACGTGCTCGACGAGCGCCGACCCCCGCGGACGGCGGCCCGGGCGGATGTCGCAGGTGCCGACCTTGTCCTGGATGTGGGTGTTGGCGTCGAGGGCGATCTCGACGAGCTCGTTGGCCGCGTCACCGGTCGAGAGGCCGTTCGGGCCCCAGTGCCACGGCAGCCCGATCTGGTGCACGACCTCGCCGCCCACCCGCAGGGGCCGCATGCGCTCGGTGACCATGACGCGGGCCTCGATCGCGCTGCGCCCGGACGTGAGCGTGGCCCAGCCCATGTGGTCCAGGCCCTGCATCCGGGCGAGCTCGGGGGACACCTCGCAGAACATCTCCGGCTGCAGCTCCGACAGGTACGGGAGCGTCCGGCTCATGCCGCCGGCCGTGTGGTGCTCGGTGAGCCGGTACGTCGTGAAGACGAAGGGGTAGACCCGGCTGCGGGCGGGGTTACGCCGGTTGCCCGGGACGTCGAAGTCCTGCCGGGTCGGGCTGTAGGTGACCTGCGGGTACACCGGGTTCCCGATGGGCGACTCGGTGGGCTCGTAGTGCGAGGGCATCGGCCCGTCGGCGACCCCGGAGGGCGCGAAGAGCCAGGCCTTGCCGTCGGACTGCATGACGAACGGGTCGGTGCCCGCTAGGGCGTCCGGCCCCTTCGCGCCCGCCGGCGGCACGTAGTCGGGCCGCTTCGTGGCCTCGAAGTCGGGGACGTCGTCCCCGGTCCAGCGGCCGGCCTCCTCGTCCCACCACACGAGCTTCTTGCGCTCGCTCCACGGCTTGCCCTGGGGGTCGGCCGAGGCGCGGTTGTAGAGCACGCGGCGGTTGGCCGGCCACGCCCAGCCCCACTCGGCGGCCGTGAGGTCCTGCTCCCAGCCCGGCCTGCGCCGCGCCGTCTGGTTGACCTCGTCGGCGTAGGCGCCGGAGTAGATCCAGCACCCGGACCGGGTCGAGCCGTCGTCCTTGAGCTCGGTGTACCCGGACACCGCCGACCCGTCGGGCCCGGTGCCGCTGATCTCGCGCAGCACCTCCTCGGCGCTGGGCTCCGCGTGCGGGCCCTCCGTCGAGTAGTCCCACGTGAGGTCGAGCAGCGCCCGGTCGTTGGGGTCGGTCGAGCCCGCCAGGCGCTCGCGGAGGATGCGCCCGAGGTGGAAGTAGAACCACAGCTCGCTGCGGGCGTCGTCCGGCGGCTCGACGGCCTTGTGGTGCCACTGCAGCAGGCGCTGCGTGTTGGTGAAGGTGCCGTCCTTCTCCACGTGGTTCGCCGACGGCAGGAAGAAGACCTCGGTGCCGATGTCCTCGGTCCGCAGCTCGCCCGTCTCGATCTCCGGGCCGTCCTTCCAGAACGTCGCCGTCTCGATCATCTGCATGTCGCGCACGACGAGCCACTCGATGTTCGCGAGGCCGAGGCGCTGCAGGCGGGCGTTGGCCGACCCGACGGCCGGGTTCTGGCCGACGACGAAGTAGCCGGGCACCTTGCCCGCGACCTGGTCGAGGACCGTCTGGTAGGTGCCGTGGTCGCCCGTCAGGCGCGGGATGCGGTCGAAGCAGAAGTCGTTCTCCGCCGTCGCCGCGTCGCCCCACCAGCTCTTGAGCATGCTCACGAGGTAGGCGCGGCTGTTGCCCCAGAAGCCCGTCGACGTCGTGTCCTGCGCGATGTAGCTGTCGAGGTCCAGGCCGTCGCGGGCGTAGGGCATCGGCAGGTAGCCGGGCAGGTTGTTGAAGAGCGTCGGGATGTCCGTGGAGCCCTGGATGCTGGCGTGCCCGCGCAGCGCCAGGATGCCGCCGCCCGGGCGGCCGACGTTGCCGAGCAGCGTCTGGAGGATGGCCGCCGTCCGGATCATCTGGGCGCCCACGGTGTGGTGGGTCCAGCCGACGGCGTAGGCGAGCGCCGTCGTCCGCTCCCGACCGCTGTTGCGGACGAGCGCGTCGGCGACGGCCGCGAGCTGCTCCGGCGAGATGCCGCAGGTCTCCTCGACCATCTCGGGCGTGTAGCGCGAGAAGTGCCGCTTGAGCAGCTGGAAGACGCAGCGCGGGTCCTGCAGCGTCTCGTCGCGCTGCTGGCGCTCGGGCACGCCGCCCGTGCTCAGCGCGTCGGCGCCGCCGGGGCCCTGCGAGCCCTGGTCGGCCGAGTCGGGCGAGCCGCCCTGGGGCTGCACGCCGGCGGCCTGCTCGGGGTCGCGCTGGCCCGAGGCGGCCGTCGTCGGCCCGGACGCGTACTGCCACGAGGCCGGGTCGTAGGCGCGCCGCTCCTCGTCGTAGCCGGAGAACAGGCCTTCGAGGTCCTCGGTGTCGCGGAAGTCCTCCGAGACGATCGTCGCGGCGTTGGTGTAGGCCACGACGTACTCGCGGAACTCGTGCCCGCCGGAGAGGACGTGGTTGACGAGCCCGCCGAGGAAGGCGATGTCGCTGCCGGCCCGGATGGGCACGTGCAGGTCCGCCACCGCCGACGTCCGCGTGAAGCGGGGGTCGACGTGGATGATCGTCGCGCCCTTGCGCTTGGCCTCCATCACCCACTGGAAGCCCACGGGGTGGGCCTCCGCCATGTTGCTGCCCTCGATGAGGATGCAGTCAGCGTTGGACAGGTCCTGCTGGTGCGTGGTCGCGCCGCCGCGGCCGAACGTGGTCCCCAGACCGGGGACCGTGGAGGAGTGTCATATGCGCGCCTGGTTCTCGACCTGCACGGCGCCGAGCGCCGTGTAGACCTTCTTCATGAGGTAGTTCTCCTCGTTGTCCAGCGTCGCGCCGCCCAGGCTCGCGAAGCCGAGGGTCCGCCGCAGGTGACGGCCCGACTCGTCCGTCTCCTGCCAGCCCTTGCGGCGGGCGTCGAGGACGCGGTCGGCGATCATCTCCATCGCGACGTCGAGGTCGAGGTCCTCCCACTCCGTGCCGTGGGGGCGGCGGTACTTCACCGTCGTCACGCGGCTGGGGGAGGTGACGAGCTGCGTGCTCGCGCTGCCCTTGGGGCACAGGCGACCGCGGCTGATGGGCGACGCCGGGTCGCCCTCGACCTGGACGACCTTCTCGTCCTTGACGTAGACCTTCTGGCCGCAGCCGACCGCGCAGAACGGGCAGACCGAGTCGGCCACCCGGTCCGCCGTCGCGGTGCGCGCGACCTTCGCCTCCGTCCCGCGCGATCGGACGGCGGCGCCCCGGCCCAGCGCGTCGCCGGCGCCGCGGCGCGCGGCCACGGCTTGGCGCAGCAGCGGCCAGGGCAGGTGCTCGATGACGGACATGGTGCTCCTCACGACCCGGCCCCGCTCCGACGCGGGACCTGCTGGGCTGGAGCCCCGCTCGCGGGCGCCCGGACTGGACGGCCACCGCGGGTGCTCCGGGAGCAGTTGACCCCACGGTCGCCGTGAGAGCAAGGGGGCGCGCCCGGGCGGCGGACCCCGGCGGGCCACCGCGCGGAACAGCGGGCCGCGTCGGGGTGCTGGGGCCGGGGTGGCCGCCCGCGGGCGGCCGAGAACCCGGCGGCGCCATCGCGCCGCCGCAGCACCCAGCAGCAGGAGGTACCCCGTGAAGGTCGTCATCGTCGGAGCGCACGGCGGCGTGGCCCGCCAGCTGACTCCCCGCCTCGTCGCCGGCGGCCACGAGGTCGTGGGCGTCGTCCGCAACCCCGACCACGTCGCCGACCTCGAGCAGGACGGCGCGTCCCCCGTCGTCCTCGACATCGAGACCGCGACGTCCGCGGACCTCGCCGAGCACGTGCGCGGCGCGGACGCCGTCGTCTTCTCCGCCGGCGCCGGCGGCAAGGGCGGGGCCCAGCGCAAGATCGACGTGGACCGGGACGGCGCCCTCAAGCTCGCCGACGCCGCGTCGGTCTCGGGCGTGCGCCGCTACCTGCTCGTCTCGGCCATGGGCCTGCAGGCCGTCGTGGACGGCGCGACGCCCGACGGCGTCGAGCCCGGCTTCGTCGACTACCTGCGGGCCAAGCTCGAGGCGGAGGACGCGCTGCGCTCGCGCCCCGAGCTCGACCTCACGGTGCTGCGCCCGGGGCACCTGCTCGACGACGAGGCCACCGGCCGCGTCGCGCTCTCGCGCAGCACCCTCGAGGTCGGCGGGGTGCCGCGCGCCGACGTCGCCGCCGTGCTGGCGGCGCTGCTGGCGGCGCCCGGGACGGCGGGGGAGACCCTCGAGCTCGTCTCGGGCGACGTGCCCGTCGAGGAGGCCGTGGCCGCCCTCGCCTGAGCGGTCGCCGTCCGCGGGCCCAGCGCCTCACGAGGTGCCGGGCCCGCGGTGCGTCCGGGGCCGCGCGGCCGGTCCCCGGCGCGACGAGGGGTGCGACGAGGGAGCCGGCTCAGGCGCCGTCGCCGTCGACCGACCGCGCCACCCGCTCCAGCTCGGCGACGAGGGCGCGCACCGCGGGGACGCGCCGCGCCTCGGGGCGCAGGAGCACCTCGACCACCCGGTCGTCGACCCCCTCGAGGGGCCCGGTGCTGACCCCCGGGAGGGCCGCTGCGCGCAGCGCCCACACCGGCAGGAGGGCCACCCCGAGCCCCGCGGCGACGAGGCGCTGGACGGCGACGTGGTCGTCCGTCGCGAGCCGCACGTCCGGGGTGAAGCGCGCGGTCGCGGCCGCCCGGACGAGGTGCGCGCGGCACCGCGGGCACCCCGCGACCCAACGCTCGTCGGCGAGGTCGCCGAGGCGGGTCGGCCGCGGCGCGCCGGCGCGGACGACGGCGTGGACGGCGTGGCTGCTGAGGGGGCGGCGCACGAGGTCGCCGGGCACCGGCTCGGGGTCCCCGACGTGGCGGAAGACGAGGGCGACGTCGGCCCGGCCCGCCCGCACGGCGTCCTCGGCCTCGGGCGGCTCGAGCTCGGCGAGGCGGACGTCGAGGTCCGGCGCCGTCGCGGCCAGCGCCGCGAGGGCCTCCGGCAGGACGAGCGCGGTGGCCGTCGGGAAGGCGGCGACCGCCACCTCGCCCCGCAGCAGGCCCGAGAGGGCCGCGAGGTCGTCCTGCGCCGCGCGCAGCACGCTCGCGAGGTCGGCGCCGCGGCGCGCCAGCAGGGCGCCCGCCTCGGTGAGGGCCGTGCCGCGGCCCTGCCGGACGACGAGCGCGGTCCCCGCCTCGGCCTCCAGCCGGACCACCTGCTGGCTCACGGCCTGCTGCGTCGTGCCCAGCCGACGGGCGGCCGCCGCGAGCGACCCCTCGTCGCCGACCGTGCGCAGGAGCAGCAGCCGGCGGGGGTCCACGCCGCCATGGTGCCCTCGGTGCGACGTCGGACCCAAGCAGCGCTTGGGGGAGGCCCCGGCCCTGCGCCCGTAGCGCGCGGCTGGTGCGGCGGGGGAGCGTGGCCGCCATGACGACGATCGGTGTCCTCGGCGGCATGAGCTGGGAGTCCAGCGCCCTCTACTACCGCCTGGCCAACGAGATGGTCCGTGAGAGCCGCGGCGGTCTGGCCAGCGCCGACCTGCTCCTGCGCAGCGTGGACTTCTCCGCCGTCCGTGAGATGCAGCTGGAGGACCGCTGGGACGACGCCGAGGCCCTCCTGCGCCGCGAGGGCCTGGCGCTGCAGGGGGCCGGTGCCGGCCTCGTCCTGCTGGCGACGAACTACATGCACAAGGCGGCGGGCCCCTTGGAGGAGGCCCTCGACGTCCCCTTCCTCCACCTGGCCGACGTCGTCGCGGCCGCCGCCCACCGCGCGGGGGCACGGGTCGTCGGCCTGCTGGGCGCGGGCGCGACCATGCGGGAGGGCTTCTACGCCGAGCGTCTGGCGCGCTCGGGGCTCGAGGTCGTGGTCCCCGACGCGCAGGGCATCGAGCGCGTCGACCGGGCGGTCTTCGACGAGCTCTGCCGCGGCGTGCTCTCCGACGCCACCCGCGCGGACCTGCGGGCCGTCGTCGCCGGACTGGTCGAGCGCGGGGCGCAGGCCGTCGCCCTCTCATGCACCGAGCTCGAGCTGCTGCTCACGCCTGAGGACGCGGCCGTGCCCCTGCTGCCGTCTGCCCGGCTCCACGTCGAGGCCGCGCTCGCGGCGACGGGGGCGGGCGAGGTGGCGCGCCCGTCCGGCCAGCAGACCGCCGCCTCCGTCTGAGGAGGCTCGACGCCGTCGCGAGACCTGCGTGCGTCGAGAGACGTCCGTCCGTCGGCTATGTCACCAGCGCGGCGAGGGCCCGCCGACGGCGTCGCCATCGCGAGGCCAGCGCCCGGCCTCGGGAGGCGTCGCCGTAGGAGGCCCCTTCTCCGGGCTTCGACCCGGACAGGTCTGCTGGGACGGCGGCGGAGGATCGACATCTCCTCGTCGCGGCGAGCACCTCCATGGCCAGTAGGGGGTCGGCAGTTGAGACGTTGTGGTCGCGACGGCAGAACGGCGCAGCCTGCACCCTGGTCGGCCGCCCCTGTATGAAGCCGACCCGAGGATGGGGAGAAGCGAGAGTGCAACGGCAGACTGCAGTCGTGCCGACAAGCCCCCTGGCGAAAGTCAGCCCCGCTGTCGTGGCGGTAGCCGTCCTGCTGACCACGACCAGCTGCTCCGAGGCCCAGTCGCCGCCCATGCCGGGGGCGACATCCGACCAGGCGATCAGCACGCAACGGCCGCCTGCTGGCGCAGGTGTCTGCGGACTCTTCCGCCAGGCGGACGTCGAGACGGCTCTCTCCGGCCGTCGGGTGTCCAGCGCACAGGGCGGCTACCTCGTGGACGACGGTGTCCCCTCGGGCGAGCTGTGCGAGGTCTTCGTAACGGGACTCGACGAGCCCGGGCTCACCGGTTTTGTGACCCCGCGAGGGACGGGAGGCGTGGACGTCGCGGCGGTCGCGCGTGCTGGGTCAGCCGTCTTCACCTACCCGCCCGAACGGGTGCTCGGCTACGCCGACGCGCTCTCAGCCGGGGACTTCGCCGACGACTCCGACGACGACGGTGCTCGCGCTCAGCTGCTCACGACAGCCGTCGTTGGGTCGAGGACGCTGGTGTACGAGGTGACGGTCGTTCTTCGTCCTGGAACGACGGGCCGTTCCGCCGTCGACGACGCGAGCCAGTTGGCCCTTCAAGCAGCACGGGCCCTCGACTTGCCGCTTCTCGACGATGCCGCGGAGGCGGCACTCGCGCAGTAGACGCGAGGGCCGCCCAGCGATCGACAGCGGGACGCTGTCCGGCCAGCGATCCACTGTGGGGCCGCGACGGCCGGCTTGTTGGAGTCGGCGTCGGAGGAGAGGCGGCAGTCGATCGTCCTGATCGGCTGCACTCGATCGGTGGCATCGGGGTAGCATCACGGTGTGAAACTCAGTGTGAGTCTGACGGACGACGACGTCGCCACCCTCGACGAGTACGTCCGCACGGCAGGACTGCCCTCGCGGTCCGCGGCCGTGCAGCAGGCGGTGCGCCGACTCCGACACCAAGGGCTGCAGCAGGCCTACGCCGAGGCGTACGCCGAGTGGGACGCCTCCGGTGAGCGGGCCTGGTGGGAGACGACCACCGCAGACGGCATCGACGATGCTGCGCGGTGAGATCCGGCTGGTCGACCTCGACCCAGCACAGGGCAGCGAGGCCAACAAGCGCCGCCCCGCCGTGGTCGTCAGCAACGACCACGCCAACGCCGCCGCAGCCGGCTCCGGCCGGGGCGTCGTCACCGTGGTCCCGTTGACGAGCAACACCGCGCGCGTCTGGCCCTTCCAGGTCCTGCTGGCCGCCGAGCACACCGGTCTCGAACGCGACTCCAAGGCGCAGGCCGAGCAGGTGCGCTCGGTCGCCGTCCAGCGGGTAGGCGCCGCGCTGGGTCGACTCGGCGGAGAGCTCTTGGCCGAGGTGGACGAGGCGCTGCGCCTGCACTTGGCCCTGTGACGTCGGATCGGCCGGGCTTCGCCAGAAGGGGATCCCGAGTGGAACGGCCGCGGGGAAGCGGTGGCGGCGACCCCGAGGGGCCGCAGCTTCGCCGGCAGGGGGTCGTCTGCTGGGCCGGGCCTTTGCCCGACGGTCGAGCGACCCGAGTTGTCAGGCCACCGCGCTGAGCAGTGGGACCAGCGACGATGCGTTCGTGCTCTCCAGCCACGACCACGAGCTCCTGCAGACGGCGACGGACGCGGCGCATCGCCTCGAGCAGCGCCGATCTCCGGAGGACTACACCCACACCGTCGTCTCGTCAGCCGCAGACACGAGCGGGCGCGTGCACACCGCGGTGAACGTCCACCACTTCACCGGCGGCCCGTGCGCAGAGCTCGTGGTCGCAGGACTGGCTGCTTCGCTGACCGCCGACCCCTTGGAGGTCATCGTCGCCGTAGCGAGCTCCGACCTGGCGATCTTGGCGCCGTGCGGGCGATGCCGCCAAGTCCTGACCGACCTCTACCCGGACGTGCGAGTCATCATCGACAGCCAGAAAGGCGCCGTGGCCGTATCCGCGACCGAGCTCCTGCCCCACGCCTACCGGCAGCCGCGAGCCTGACGAGCACTCCAGCTCGTGGACGGCGCGCGCGACGAGTCGGCCGCGACCGTGGGTGGTGGGTGGTCCCTCGTCAATAACCGCGAGCACGACTGCTGTCGTTAGCCTGCGCAGATGGCGCAGCCGACCAGCGCGGACCTCGGAGCCGAGCAGACCGCCGTCCTCGCGCTCGTCCCCGTTGCGGAGCCGTCCGTGGCCCGTCACCGTGCCCGCCTGGATCCCGCAGCGCGACGGGGCGTGCCGGCGCACGTCACCGTTCTGTACCCCTTCATGGCCCCGGACGACGTCGACGACCAGGTCCTCGCGCGGCTGGCTGCGGCGGTCCGCACGGTCGCGGCTTTCGACGTCGCCTTCACCCGCACCGCTTGGTTCGGCCGCGACGTGCTCTGGCTGGCTCCGGAGCCGGCTCAGCCCTTCCGCGACGTCATCGCCGCGGTGGTCCGGGCCTTCCCCGACTACCCGCCCTACGCCGGCGTCTTCGACGGGTCCGCACCACACCTGACCATCGGACACAGCCGACTCGGCAGCCAAGGAGCGCTCGAGCGCGCCGAGGCCGACGTCGTGACGACGTTGCCCGTCCACGCGCGCGTCGAGCGCGTGCACCTGCTCGTCGGCGCCGACGCGCCCGGCTCCTGGTCGGTCGCCCACGACTTCCCGCTCGCGTGAGGCCCCCGCGGCCCTGGTGGCCGGTAGGGCCGATCCGCCATGAACGGTGAGGCTCCGGGGCAGACTGCGGAGGGTGACGCTGCGGTGGTCCAAGGAGGTCCTCGGTCAGCTGACGTCGCACTGGCAGGGGCGACTGCGTCCGCGGCTGGAGGGCCTGGGCGACTCCGAGTACCACTGGGAACCGGTAGCGGGTTGCTGGGGCCTGAGGCCACGCGGTGACGGCAGCTGGGGCCTGGAGTCCGCCGCCGACCTTCCGACTCCTCCGCCGGTGACGACGATCGCCTGGCGTATCGGTCACATCATCGCCCTCATGGGGGCCCGATCAGCGGTGCACTTCGGGGCACCGGCCATCGACGCCCGCACCCACGCCTACGCCGCACGCGCCGAGGAGGGGCTCGCGCAGCTGGACGTCGCGTACGCGACGTGGACGGCTGGGGTGGCGGCCCTGTCGGCGTCGGACCTCGCCGCCCCCGTGGGGCCGTCCGAGGGCGCCTGGGCGGCGCACCCCATGGCCGGCCTGGTGCTGCACGTCAACCGGGAGGTGGTGCACCACGGCGCAGAGATCTGCCTGCTCAGGGACCTGTGGGCGCACCAAGGGGGCGCACCGTCGCCGAGGTGAGCTGCGGTCGTAGCGACGACTGCATCAGCACTGATGCTGGAACCGCCGGTCGACGTCCTTGATGGGTGGTCGTCTTACGGGACGACCGGCACGTCGTCGGAGGCGAGGTGCTCGAGCACCTCGCGAAGGCAGGTGGCCGGGTCTCTGGTGCTGTCCACGACCAGGCGGTCGTCTCGCCGCGGCTCGTACTGCTCGGCCTGGGCTCGCACCCACGACCAGTCCGGCACCTCGAATCCCTCGAGGTCGCTGCGTCGACTCTCCACTCTTCGGCGGTGCTCGTGCGGGTCCGAGCAGACCACCTCGATCACCCGCAGCGGCACCCCAGCCGCGGACGCGGTGGCCACCCAGCCGGCGCGGGCGGCCTCGACGGCGCTGACGGCGTCGGCCACCACCGTCTGCCCCCGCTGCAGGTGCGGGGCAGCGATGGCGTGAGCCACCGAGTACGCCGCGACGCCCGTCTGCTGCGGGGTGAGCCCGTTGCGGCGCAGGGCCGCCTCGATGGCGTCGACGCGCAGCCACACCACGGGTCTGACGTCGGCGAGGGCGGCCGAGAGCGTCGACTTGCCGGACCCCGCGAGTCCGCACACCTGCACCAGCACAGTGACCTCCTGCTGCCGACGGCTCGACCCCACGCCGTGACGGCGCATGCATGGTCGGCGCCGCCGATCATGCACGCGCCGGTCATGACCAGCCACGACGCCGAGTGGCTCCCGAGGAGCCCGAGGCCGCGCGGCGCCGGGTCGCCCCGGTCGACGATCGACTGCGGGTTGGGTGCGGCGCTCCACGCGCTACTGCTCTGCGGCCCTGCGCCGGGCTGCGTCACGGCGCAAGGCCGCCTCGACGGTGAGCTCTGCCGCCTCAGCGGCGGCTCTGGCCTGCTCGCGCTTCGTAGACCACCGCGTGGCGAAGAACTCCTCACGCACGACGAAGGCGATCGTGGCCAGGACGCCGGCCCCCACGGCGCCAGGCAGCGGCCAGGTGAGCAGCTGGCTCACGGTGACGATCGGGTCCGGGAAGACGTAGTCGTCGCCCACTCCCGTCCGGACGACCGGGACCTGGTCCTCGGGCTGCTCGTCCGTGCCCGGGCAGGTGACCGCCCTTAAGACGTCGGGGTAGCCCTCGCGAGTCGTGAGCGACCGGTAGGTCACCACCTCGGCCTGCTCATTCGGGACGACCGCGCGCCCGCACGCGATCTCTTCCGTCTCCGACAGCTCGACCGACAGGACGAGGGTGGTCTCGACGGGCTCGCCTCGGTAGCCGAAGAAGTCGAGGCTGGAGGCTGCGACGAGGAAGGCCCAGACCGCCACGGCCACCAGCGCTCCGCGGACCCACGGGCGGTCGGACAGGTCACCCGCCCGCCAGGCGACCCGGTCGGACCGGCTCGGCGGCCCCACGTGCCGGGGGTGCGGCGTCCGCCGCTCCTCCTGCTTGGCTCGCCTGTTGGCGCGCCGGCGCCCAAAGTGCTCTCTCCAGCCGGCCGAGAGGCGACGCCGGATGGCCATGTCGTCGCGGAAGCCTCTCTGTGCCGAGTGGTCCTGTTCAAGGACAAGGTGACATGGAGACGCGCCGGCCGGTGCGGGTACCTGGTGTCGTCACCTGGTGGCGGCGCCCCGGCGAGTGGTCGTCGGAGATGAGGCTCCGACCTCCTATCGCTCAAGGCTCGCCTCCGGACGCTGCCGCTGCCGCGGATGGATCTCCGACCGATCAGCTCGCGTCGTCGTAGCGGATCGTCAGCGTGCTGCTGTAGGCGCTGCCTGGTAGGGGCCGTCGTCATCGACCGGAGCGACGCCGGCCGGCCACGCCCGCAGGGCGCGGTAGCTGTAGCCGTCCTGGTCGGCCGGCTCCCACTCGAGCTCCACGTCGTGGCCCGGCGCCAAGCTGTGGAAGCCGTCAACGGCGAGGCTCGACCAGTGCGTCCAGCACCCGCCGGGGGTCTCCGGCGAGTCGAGGACGCCCCAGCCCTCGGCCTCGTCCCACTCGCGCACTACCGCCGTGACCGCCATGGGCCCATCGTGTCCGTGCCGGGAGCAGAGGTGCGGCTACGCCGTTCGCGGTCCCTGCGGGAAAGGGCTGAAGCTCGGCGCCGGCCTCGGCGGTCAGCTGGGAGACCGGGTGCCGTCCGGGTCGCAGTCTGTCGTCGTTCTGGCCTCGGTGGTCTCGCAGGCGCCGTCGACGAGCAGGCGTCCTTCAAGAGGGCTGCTCAACTCGACCTCGTAGGGGACAGCGTCGTGGCTGGGACAGTCGGCAGCTTCAGGTGGGCCGGGACTGACGGTGAAGGTGATGGTGACGACGTCGTCCGTCTCCTCGATGTGCGGGGGGTTGACCTCCCCGGTCACCCCGCTGTTGCAGCCCAGGCGGGCGACGAGGGCGGTGAAGGAGGCTGAGCCGCTCTCGAGAGCCTGACCGGGGGCGACGTCCCAGGTCGCCACGGCCTCTCCGCCGTCAGCGCATCCTGACAGGGCCAGCAGCAGGGCGGCTGCCGCGGCACCGGCGCCGGGCCCGCATCTTCGCCGCTCGCGCATGCCGACACGGTGGCACGTTCGATGGCTTCCGGCCGTCGATCGTGAGCACTGCTGATGTGCTCCGTGGCGCGACCGGATGAGAAGCCTCCGCGGGGACCTGTCCGGGTGTGACCTCGACTTCCGCCGCGGGCGCTGGGGGCACCGCGCCAGACTGATGCCGTGCAGGTGGAGCTTCCCGACGAGCAGTGGGACGCCCTTTCGTCCGGACGACTGGAGGGTCCCGACGGCAGGCGCTACGAGCGGCAGTCGACGCGGATGCGTCGTCGCCAGGTCGATGACCTGCTCAGCAGCGGCGCGCCGCTCGTCCTGTACTGGTACGGCGGCTCACAGCTCGACTGGTGCGACGGCGAGGACGCGGGCCGTGCCTGGGAGGCGGCACGCACTCGGCTCACCGCCTCGGTGCCCCGTCCGGACGGGGACGTCGTCTGGACCGCCGGCGAGTGGGTCAGCGACGACACGAGCCTGGTCCTGCTGACGGGCACTTGCTGACCCAGCTGGCGATCGACAGCGGGACACGGTCGGGCCAGCGGTCGGACGTGGGACCGTCGCGGCAGGGCGGCGGCGCAGCGCTCGAGCGGCCGCCGGGTCGTCGGAAGGCGGTCGGCTGACGGAACTGCGACCGACGGTCCTTCCACTGGCATGGTCGACGGCTGTCCGTTCCGAGTGCTGAACCGTAGTCTCTCGACGACAAGTATCTCGACGTCGAGACACCCGGGGTGACGACCGTGATCCACCACGTCCAGCTCGCCAGCCCACCCGGCTCCGAAGAGGCCTCCCGCGCCTTTTACGCCGGCGTCCTCGGCCTGACGGAGATCCCCACGCCCCCCGCCCTGGCCGCCCGCGGCGGCTGCTGGTTCCGCGGCCACGGCGTCGAGCTGCACCTCGGCGTCGAGGACGACTTCCACCCGGCCCGCAAGGCCCACCCCGGCCTCCTCGTCACCGACCTCGACGCCTGGGCCGACCGCCTCGCCAATGCCGGGTGCCCCGTCGACCGTGACGACAACTTCCCCGGCATGCGGCGCCTCTACAGCCGCGACCCGCACGGCAACCGGCTCGAGCTCCTCGAGCCCCTCCCGGCACGACAGCACGCGGGCACCGGGATCGACTTCGCCGACCCCGCGGGCGCCCGGACCTACTCCGGCCGGGCCGCGGACCCCTCCTGGGTGCAGGCGCTGACCGACCTCGTCGACCCCGTCGGCGCCGGCGTCGTCGACCTCGGCTGCGGCGGCGGCACCTACTCCCGAGCCCTGCACGACCTCGGCGCCCGCAGCGTCACCGGCGTCGACTCCAGCACGCCGATCCTCGACCAGGCCCGCGCTGACCACGGGCACCTGACCGGTCTGCGCTTCCACCACGCCGACGCCACCAGCACCGGCCTGCCCGACGCCAGCGCCGACCTCGTCCTGGCCCGCGCCCTGGTCCACCACCTGCTCGACCACGCAGCCCTCGCCCGCGAGGCGGTCCGGCTGCTGCGCCCCGGCGGGACCCTCGTCGTCCAGGACCGCACCGCCGACGACGTCAACCAGCCAGCAGGACCACACCACCTGCGGGGCCACCTGCTCGAGCTGGCCCCGCAGCTCCTGCCCGTCGAGGTCGGACGACGGCCCGACGCAGACGCCCTCCTCCGCGTGCTCGAGGGTGCCGGGCTCACCGGCGCGACCACGCGCACGGTCTGGGAGACCCGCGCCCACCACCCCGACCGCGAGAGCTACCTGGCCGACGTCGCCACGCGGACCGGCCGCTCCTTGCTGCACCACCTCACCGACGACGAGCTCGACCGCCTCGTCCGCGACCTGCGATCTCGGCTGCCCGACGAGCCCCTCGTCGAGCAGGATCGCTGGACCCTCTGGGCCGCGACCAAGCCGTGATGCGGCGCGCCAGTGGGCCATCCTCTGCGGACGCTCCGACGAAGGCGCGAGTGCTCGAGGGCCCAGCTCCGGTCGGCTCGCGCAGGAGTATGTAGGGATGCGGCAGCCCGAGGACCTGGATGCGGTGCGCGTCTCCTACGACCGCGTCGCGGACGCCTACGTGCAGATGGTCCCCGCCCAGCTGGCCGGAGCCCCGTGGCAGCGAGCCGCGCTGGACGCCTTCGCCGAGCAGGTCGCCGGGCTCGGGCCCGTCCTGGACGTCGGATGCGGCCCCGGGCACGTCAGCGCGCACCTGGCCGCCCGTGGGCTGGACGTCCGAGGCGTCGACCTGTCACCGCAGATGGTCGAGCACGCCCGCCGCGCCCACCCACACCTGGACTTCCGCGTCGCCAGCGCCACCGCCCTCGACCTGGCCCCTGCCTCTCTCGGTGGGGTGCTGGGGTGGTGGTCGCTGTTCAACCTGCCCCGCGACGTGCTGCCCGAGGTCCTGGCGGAGTTCGCGCAGGCCCGCTGGTGCCCGGCGGCGGAGTGCTCATCGCCACGCACGTCGGCGAGGGAGACGTGCTGCGCCGCGAGGCTTACGGCGGAATTCCGGTGACCTGGACCACGCACCGGTGGCTGCCCGAACAGCTCACGGACCTGCTGGGCGGGGCCAGGCTCGAGGTCACCTCCGAGATGCGCTTCCCTGCCTCGGACCGGCAGGGACCAGCGGTCATCGTGGCCGCTCGTCGCTCCGGCGGGCCGGGAGCGCCGTAGCGGTGAGGGACCAGAGGGATCCCGGTCACCGTTGGCCTGTGAGATGACGTCGACGTCGCGGTAGTGGGTGGCGCGGTAGTGGGTGGGTGGGTCAGAAGGCGATCCAGTAGCGGCGCGTGGGCCCGAGGATGGTGTCGCGGGTGTCCTCGAGCTGGCCGCCGTTGCGTTCGATGGTCTTGGCGGAGGCGGTGTTGTCGGGGTCGCAGGTGAGCAGGACCCGGTCGATGCCCATGGTGCGGGCGCGATCGAGGGTGCGGGCGAGGGCCCACGTCGCTAGTCCGCGGCGGCGGGCGCTGGGTCGGACGCTGTAGCCGATGTGACCGCCGGCTTCGAGGAGGAAGTCGTTGAGCTCGTGGCGCAGGTCGATGGCCCCGAGGTAGGTGTCGTCCTCGACGATCCACCGGTAGGTGGAGTGGACGCGTCCGGGGGTTGGGGCGATGGAGGTGTCGGCGCAGCGGCGCAGGTGCGCGGTCCACGCCGCGAAGCCGGCGGCGGTCTCGACGTCGTCCATGTCGCGGAGCCCGGAGCCGTCGATGTGCGCGCCGGGGCCGAACTCGTCGCGGGCGTCGTTCCAGGAGCTGCGGAGGTCGGCGGTCGGCTCGACGAGGATGGCGCTCACGGGGGAGAGGGTGCCGCCTCCGGGCGCGCTGGTCATCCAGCTTGTCGATCCCGCACGGACAGGCGCCCCGGGTGGGAGGCAGGCCAGGGCGCTCGTCCGGCGTCAGTAGGTCATGGCCATGAGAGTGCGGACGCTGTCGAGGGTGGCGTCGGCGAGGGCTTTGGCGCGGGCGTTGCCCTCGTGCAAGACGTGCAGGAGGAGCCCGGGGTCGCTGGTGAGCTCGGCCCTGCGGCGGCGCAGGGGGCGCAGGTGCTCGTTGACCGCTTCGGTGACGGTGGCCTTGAGCTGGGCGGCGCCGCCGGTACCGATGGTCGCGGCGAGGTGCTGGGGGTCCTGGCCGGTGCACAGGGCGGCGATGAGCAAGAGGTTGGCGACCTCGGGACGGGCTACGGGGTCGTAGGTGATGGTGCGGTCGGTGTCGGTCTTGGCGCGCTTGAGCAGGCGGGCGGTGTCGTCGGCGCTGGCGCGCAGCTCGATGGCGTTGCCGCGGGACTTGCTCATCTTGACGCCGTCGGTGCCCAGCAGCAGCGGCGCTTGGGTGAGCAGGGCGTCGGGGACGGGGAAGACCTCCTGGCCGCCGGCGTAGCGGTCGTTGAAGCGTCGGGCGATGGTGCGGGTCGCCTCCAGGTGGGGCAGCTGGTCGCGGCCGACGGGGACGAGGTTCGCGCGGGCGAAGAGGATGTCGGCGGCCTGGTGGACGGGGTAGGTCAGCAGCAGTCCGGACAGGGCGCGGCCGGCGGCCGCGTCGGCCTCGGCCTTGATGGTGGGGTTGCGGCGCAGCTCGGCGTCGGTGACCAGGCTGAGGAAGGGCAGCATCAGCTGGTTGAGCGCGGGGACGGCGCTGTGGGTGAAGATCGTGGCCCGGGCGGGGTCGATGCCGGCGGCGAGGTAGTCGGCGACGATGCCGAGCACGTTGCCGCGCAGGTCGCCGACGCTGTCGCGGTCGGTGATGACCTGGTAGTCGGCGATGACGAGCAGGACGTCCATGCCGGTGCGCTGCAGGCGGACCCGGTTGGCGAGGGTCCCGAAGTAGTGGCCCAGGTGCAGCGTCCCGGTGGGGCGGTCCCCGGTCAGCACCCGGAAGGTGCTCGGGGCGTCGCTGATGCGCTGCTCGAGGGTGGCGCTGCGGGCGGCCGCGACCCGGTAGGACTCGTCGTGGTCGTCGGGCAGGTCGCCGGTCGGCAGGGTGGTGTCGGTCATCGGAGCTCCCTAGGAAGGGGGCTGCCTCACAGGCTGCGACGCCGACGTCCGGTGTTCGTGCCGTCGGGCTGCCTGCTGGCAGCCCGACATGGGTCAGGTCATGGCCGCCGAGACGACGGCCACCACCCGGTGCGCGAGGAGAGGAGCACGCGCGGACGCTAGTCCTACCGGACGATGGAGGGCCACCCCTTGACCACTCCTGTGAGCTGGTCCGGTGCTCCCGTTGAGCGTGGTCAATCGGTGGCCGGGACCTCGACGCCTTGCTCGGTGAGGTAGGCGATGGACGCGGCGAGCACCCGGTCTTGGACGGTCTTCTGCAGCACGAGGTGGTCGTGGGCGCGGTCGATGTAGGCGTTCTGCTCGCGGGCGACGATCTGGGCGATGGCCTCGGTGGTGCCGAGCTGCTGCTTGCAGCCGAGGTCGATCGCGGCCATGCGCTGGCGCTCGTCGGGGGTCGCGTCGGCGGCGCCGTCGGGCACGAGACGGAGCGGGTCCTCGTCGGTGGTGACCGGCACACCTGCGGCGCGGACGCAGTCGGCCCACTCCTGGATGACTGCCCGCCCGTCGTCGGTGTACTGGGGTGGGTTCACGCCCGTGGGGGCGGGTGCCACCGCGTCGACCTCTTCGAGGTCGTAGGCCACGTCAGCAGCGAGGGCCTGCTGGAAGCAGTCACGGGAGACGGCGGCAGTGAGGTCGGTCATCTCGCGGTCGCTGGAGGCGGAAGCCTTGCCGTCGTAGACGTCGCTGGGCTCGGGGCGGGGGGCGTAGCGGTCCCCGTCGGCTTGTGTGGTGTTCCACAGCCCGTAGGTGTCGAAGCCGTCCTGCGGTGCGGCGGGCACGACGATCTCGTCGGCGGCCTCGGCCCAGCCGGGCAGGCCGGCGGCGGCCATGCAGCTGTCGAGGTAGTGCCACGTGGCCGCGGACGTGATCGCCAGCTCCTGGCGCGACCACACCCAGGCGTCCAGCGGTTCGGTGACGGTGGTGTCGCTGGCGTCGAAGGCCACGCCGTCACCGGCGGCGTTGGTCGGTTGCGGGGCGCTGGTGGAGAGGTCGGCCAGGGGAGCCGGCGCCGGTGCCTGCGGGAGGAGTGCTTGGACGCCGGCCGCGGAGGCGATGACCGCGCCGACGGCCGCCACGACGACGCCACTAGCCCGAGCGGCTCGTCTGCGCTCGCCCCGGCGCAGGACGCCGGCGCGGTCCACGTTGGGCGGCGGAGTGGAGCGGGCCAGGTGGCGCAGGTGCTCGACCAGGTCGTCGTCTCGGGTCATCGCAGGGCCTCCGGGTGGGTGGCAGCGGGTGAGGTCGCGGGGACGGACCGAGGTGGGGCGTCCAGCAGGGCGCGCAGCTGGGCGAGGCCGCGGGCGGCGGTGGACTTCACGGTCCCGACCGAGACGTTGAGGTCGTCGGCGACCTCACGTTCGGACAGGTCCATCAGGTAGCGCAGGACGACGACGCGGCGCCGGCGTGGGCTCAGCTGCCGGAGCGCGCGGACCAGGACGTCCCGGTCGACGACCTCTTGGGCGGTGCTGGCCGCCGGCGCCCGCCACGTCCTCGAGGGGCGGTCGTCATGGTCGTGGTCGTCGACGAGGACCTCGCGGTGGTGCTTGCGCAGGATGTCGGTGCGGGCGTTGACCAGGACTCGGCGGGCGTAGGCCATCGGGTCGCCGTCCCGTGCGCGGGGCCAGGCGGCGTAGGTGCGCACGAGCGTCTGCTGCACCAGGTCCTCGCAGCGGTGCTGGTCACCGGTGAGCAGCCACGCCAGCCGCCACAGCGCAGGCTCGGCGTCCTGCATGAAGCGCGTGAACTGCTCCCGGCGCGGACCTGCCCATCCACCGCGCCAGCGGCTGCCGAGGTCGACGGCGCCGTCACTGTCGTCAGCGCCGCCGTCGGCCTGGTGCTCGGTCACGCTCCTCTAAGACGGATCGGCGCCCCGGAAGGTTGCTCGCCGACAGACATGGGACTGCACGGGTCGGTGAGGGCGGATCTCGCGCCCCGACGACGCCGCTTGAGGATCCGCAGCGGGGCGCTGACCTGCTGGCTATCGACTGCCCGTCGTCACGCTCACGTCAGCGCCTGCCGCGGGCCACGCGTGCTCGAACCTCGGTGCTGATGTCGACGTCGTGCGGGAGGGCGATCAGGTCGTTGCCGTCGACGTCGACCCCGCTGCTGCGGGCTCGGGAGGCCAGTTCGCCCCAGTGCAGCGCCGCCTCCTCCTGGTAGGAGACGCCGTCCGGCGGCTCGTCGGGGCCGACCACCATGCGCGCGGTGTCCGTGAGGTCTTCGAGACTGGTGTGGGCCCAGACGCCGCGGCCGCGGGACGACCAGCCCCGGTCGTCGAGGAGCACCACTCGCCGTCCGTCGTCGAGCTCGAGCTCGAGGAGCGCCGAGACGGCCATCTGGTCACCGGTGTCGAACCTCGGGCCTGCCGTCTTGTTGAGGTCGACGGAGGTCACGAGGCGGACTGGTACAGGCATGGGCACAGCCTCGCGCGAAGCCGGCGAGCCATGGAGGCGCGGCGTGGCCGGTACAGATCGGATCCGGGACCGCCGTGGAAGCGGGGCGGCAGGGCAGTCGGGCCGCCGTCGGGCCGTCGTCGGGCCGTCGTCGGGCCGCCGTCGGGCCGCCGACAGGCGGTCGTCAGGTGAGGTGGCGGGTGCGGCCAGGGGTCGGTGCACCGGGTGAGGGGGGAGGCGGAGTCCGCCCGTGGAGCTGGGCCAGTGCGACGGCCGCGATGACGATCGTCGCCCCGGCCAGCTGCAGCGGGGTGAGCGACTGCTCCAGGACGAGCCACCCGGCGGTGGCGGCGACCACCGGGCTGAGCAGCCCGAGGGCGGCGACGCGGGCGACCGGCAGGGCGGCGACGCCGCGGAACCACAGCGCGTAGGCGAGGGCCGTCCCGACGAGCGCCAGGTAGGTGTAGCCGGCCACGGCTGTCGGGTCGAACGGCGGCGGTGCGCCCTCGACGGCCAGCGCGAGCGGCGCCAGCAGCAGGCCGCCGGCCAGCAGCTGCCACCCGGTGAGAGCCAGGAGCGGCGCCGGGCGCCCCCAGCGCTTGGTCAGCAGCACGCCGAAGGCCATCGAGACGGCCCCGCCGAGACCCGCCAGCAGGCCGAGCGGGTCGAGGACGACCTCGGAGCGCAGCACCAGCAGGACCACGCCGACCAGTCCCAGCAGCCCGGCGACGAGGGCGGTCGGGGAGCTGCGCTCTCCCGTCAGCCGCGGGGCGACCAGCGCGACCAGCACGGGCGTCAGGGCGCCGACCACGGCGGCGATGCCCCCGGGCAGGCGGTAGGCGGCGACGAAGAGCAGCGCGAAGAAGCCACCGATGTTGAGGGTGCCGAGGACCGCCGCCCGCCACCACCAGGACCCCTGCGGCAGCACCCGGGTCCAGGCGACCAGCAGCAGGCCGGCGGGCAGCGCCCGCAGCGCGGCGGCCAGCAGCGGACGGTCGGGTGGCAGCAGCTCGGTGGTCGTGAGGTAGGTGGTGCCCCACACCAGCGGTGCGAGAGCCGTCGTGAGCGTCAGGGCCCGGGTTCCTCTTAGCACTGAAGCATCATGTCTCAGCACTAAGGGATCTGGCTAGGCTGCCGGCATGAGCGACCACGTCGACGTCGTCCTGGCCCAGTGGGCGCGTCAGCGGCCGGACCTGGACACCACGCCCATGGCGGTGCTGGGACGCCTGGCCCGCCTCGCCCGGCTGGTCGAGGCCCGGCAGCAGGCCACCTTCGCCCGGCACGACCTCGACGCCCCGTCCTTCGACGTGCTGGCCACCCTGCGCCGCAGCGACCCGCCGCACGAGCTGACCGCGGGGCAGCTGGCGTCCGCCTCGATGGTCACCAGCGGCGCGGTCACCCAGCGCCTGGACCGCCTCGAGGCCAGGGGTCTGGTCAGCCGTCGGCGCGGGGACGTCGACACCCGGACCGTCCTCGTGACCCTGACCGCTGCGGGACGGGCAGCCGTGGAGGCCGCCCTGCCGGATCACCTCGACACCGGTCGTCGCGTCCTGGCGCCGCTGGCCGACCAGGACGTCGAACGTCTGGCACACCTGCTGCGCGACCTGCTGGCGGAGCACGAGACGAGCTGAGCGTCCCGGCGTCCGGTGGCCAGTGGTGACGCGGAGCGTGCCGGTGACCGGTCCTCCCCGGACAGTCACGCGTCCACCTGGCCGGGCCCGTCACGCTGCCGACGCGTCGTCAGGCCGGCGAGCTCGCCTCGTCGAGCAGCGTGGTGAGCAGCGGCGTCAGCGGTCGGAGGCACTTCGGTGCCGGTGAGCCGAGGAGGTCGTCAGCTCGCTGGGCGGCATCGACGAGCCCCATGTCAGCGAGGACCTGGTCGAGGTCGTGGCCCTCCAGGCTCACGCCCGCGAGGCACCAGTCGCCGGCGGCGAGGGCGAGATCGACGACCAGGTCGGTGCACATGGTGGTCCATCCCCCGGCTGGCTCACTGCTGGTCGGCAGCCCGGGGAAGCGGGTGGCGAGGTCGCTGGCCGCAGCACACCAGATGACCTGAGCCCGCTCGTCACCGGCGCCGCCGCCCTGACCGGCGGCGAAGCCGCGCGGCACCAGGACGCCGTCGACGCCGACCTGCAGCCAGGTGATGGACGAGACGTCGTCGGGTGCGGGCATCGCTCGAGTGTGGCCGGTCCCAGAGTCACGCTCGACCGGATGATCATCGGCCAGCGCTTCCGCCTGCGAGGTCGTCGGTCGTTCGCCCGGCGGCCGCGTGCGGCGGGACCCTGGCGAGGTGAGCCCCGCGCCGCTGGACGTGCCCCTCCTCGTGCACCCGCCCGTCCTGCTCCGCGCCTTCACGGCTGCGGACGCGCCCCTGGTGGTCGAGGCCAGCCGGGACCCGTACATCCTGGCCACGACCACCGTCCCCGGGTGCCCAGCCCGGACGCCGTGGAGGCCTTCCTCGAGCGCCAGCACGAACGCGCCCGCAGCGGGACGGGGTGGTCGTCGGCCATCTGCGAAGCCCGCACCGGAGCTGGGCGAGGGCAGATCGGGCTGTGGCCCCTGGGGCAGGGCCGCGCCAGCGTGGGCTACTGGGTCGCGCCGTCGTCGCGACGCCGCGGCCTCGCCACGGCCGCCCTGGAGTGCCTGTCCCGGTGGGCGATCGAGGAGCTCGGCCTGGCCCGCCTCGAGCTCTACGTCGAGCCCTGGAACACCGGGTCGCTGCGCGCAGCCGTCACGGCCGGCTACGAGCGGGAGGGGCTGATGCGCAGCTTCCGAGAGGTCGACGGCCGGCGCCGGGACATGTTCCTGCTCGCACGCCTGCGTCCCCCCGGCGTCCCGGTCGGGTAGGGCGGACCAGCGGGAGCGGCCCGTCCCCGTCCTCGGTGCCGAGGTGGCTCCGACGGCCGAGCGGGAGGGGGACGACTGGCCGTGTCGTCAGCCTGCGCGGGCTCTCGGCGGTGTCCGCCGAGACGGGGCCGCGCTGGGCGCCGGGCTCCTAGCGTGGGCGGGTGCCTGGTGACGAGGTCGTCGTGGACGAACTTCTGGCTGGTCCGCGTGGTCGTCGGTTCCTGGCCGAGCTCGCCGAGTGGCGGCTCGCGCCGGAGGAGAGGTGGTCCCTGCCGGCGTGGGCGGGGCCGGCGATGGGTCGCCACAGCGGTGACGACTTGCCGTCCGACCTGCGCGGGGCCTGCCTGGAGCAGCTGCAGCAGCTCGTCGACCGGGTCGACCTCCACGCCCTGGTCGGCGTGCGCTGGCCCGAGGAGCTGCTCGAGCCGCTGGCAGCCTCGGTCGACTCCGCGCGCTACTGGCAGGACGTGGACGCGGTCGACGGCGTCCTGGCCGATCCGCGCGCGGTCGAGGTCCTGCGGCCCCTGGCAGCCCCGGTCCTGGCCGCACCGGCCACGACCTGGTGGCGCGACGACGTCGACCTCGGTCTCCAGCAGCACGTCGACTGGCTCTGGGGCTCGCCCGCCGGGCGGCAGGCTCCGGTGCTGACCGGTGGTCGGAGGGCGCTGCGGGATCAGCGTGAGGAGGAGACCGTCCGGGAGGCGCGGGAGCGCCGGGAGCACCCCGGTCTGGCGCGGGCACCGTGGTCGGGCGCGTGGTGGTCCTCGCCGTCCCACGTCGACGGGGTGGTCGCCACGAGCCCGGTGCTCCGGCCTCTCAGGAGCAAGGAGGTGCTGCCGGTCGGACTGGCGCTGGTCGAGGACGCCTCCGACGACGGTCGCGCGGTCCTCCGCCCGCTGCGGGCTCGGCCTGACGCGCGGGTCCTGGAGATCCACAGCGCTCGGGCCTGGTGCGACCTCGTCGAGGCCCACCCGCGGGAGGTGACCTGGTCCCGCGGACTCGACTGGCAGCTGTCCACCGGCTGGGCCGGCTCCTGGGCGCTGCCGGACTGGGCGTCGGTGGCCCGCGAGTGGGACGGCGTGCACCTGTCCGTCCTGGGCCACCTCGCGGTCTCCGGACGCCTGCTCACCACGACGGTCACCGGCGAGCAGCGAGGCGCCCTCGCGCCGGGACCCGCGAGGACCCTCCTCGCGGGATGGAGTCCCGGACAGACGTTCTGGTTGACCGACGCCCTCGAGGCCGCGGGCGACGCCCAGCGCTGGAGGAGGGACGAGCAGTGGCGCGGCGACCTCGGTTGGTCCCTCGCCGAGGAAGGCGGCCCGCATCGCAGGGGTCGCTCGCCGGGACGGCCAGGACAGTGGTCTTCGGGCTGATCAGTCCAGGTCGTCAGGAGCCTCGTCGGCCGCCTCGAGGGGCACGAAGCGCAGTGCGGCGTGGACGACGCGCTGGTCGCCGCCGGGGGTGGGGCGCTGGCGCAGTCGGTAGGGCTCGAGCAGCTCCATGACCTGGTCGACGAGGTGGGTGAGCTCCTCGGCGGTCACTCGGAGGCTGTTGTTGCTGACCAGGCTCGCTTCCCGCCATGCGGGCGGCTCCTGGTCCTGGGCGTTGCGGACGGTGTGGGCCTCGACCGCTGCGTCGGAGGCCTGCAGCAGCGCCTGGGTGACCGCGACGTCGACGCCCTGGGCCTCGACGGGGTCGGCGTCGATCGCTCGTGCGTCGAACTGCCAGCTCGGGACGGCCGCCTCCCAGACCCGCTGGCGACCATCGCTGCTGCCGGCGCGGGCGCCGGCGTCGCGCACGAGCCCGACGGCCGCGAGCTGGCGCAGGTGCCAGGAGCAGGCGCTGGCGGACAGGCCGACGACCTCCGAGCAGGCCGTGGCCGTGGCACCTCCTCTGGCCTGCAGGACGTCGAGGATCCGGAGTCGCGTCGGGTGGCCGAGGGCCCGCAGGACCGCCGGGTCGGTGAGGTGGACGCCCCAGGTGCTCCGCGGCTTCGCCATGGTGCGACGATACGTGAAGGCGCCGCTTGACATCCGGATGTGAAGGCCTAACTTCACGCCATGGCAGTCGACGTCCCGCCGGGCGTCCGCGCGCGCCGGCCCTTGGTGGGGCTGCTGGCCGCCCACGGCATCTCGCTGACCGGCAACGTGCTGACGCTGATCGCCCTGCCGCTGTACGTCCTGGCCCAGACCGGCTTACCAGCCCTGACCGGTGTCACCGGCGCCGTGGCGACGCTGCCCGTGGTCCTCGGCGGGGCCCTCGGTGGCGTCTTCGTCGACCGCCTGGGCTACCGGCGCACCAGCGTCGTCGCGGACCTGGTCGGCGCCCTGACCATCGGTGCCGTCCCGCTGCTGGACCAGACCATCGGCCTGCCGCTGTGGGCGCTGCTGGCCCTGACCTTCGCCACCGGTCTGCTGGACACGCCCGGGCAGGTCGCCCGCAGCGCCCTGCTGCCCGAGGCGGCGGCGGCCGCCGACGTCCCGCTGGAGCGGGCCGTGGGGTGGTTCGAGGCCATCGAGCGAGGGGCGCGCTTGGCCGGGGCACCTGTGGCCGGGCTCCTGGTCGCCGTCGTCGGCGCCCCGGGCGCCCTCGCGCTGGACGCGGCCACCTTCGTCGTCGCCGCACTCGCCGTGCTGTGGCTGCTGCCCGCCGCCCCGCGGGTCGACACCGGCAGCGTCGCCGACGAGGACCAGGAGCCTGCTGCCGCGCCGGCGCTGCGGGCCGGGTACTGGCGCGAGCTCGCCGACGGGGTCCGGTTCCTGCTGCGCGAACCGCTCCTGCGCGCGGTGGTCCTGCTCGTCCTGGGCACCAACGTGCTGGACGCGGCCAAGTCCTCGGTGCTGCTGCCCGTGGCCGCTGAGCGCCAGCTCGGCGGGTCGGTCGTCTACGGCCTCCTGGTCGGCACCATGGCCGGCGGCGCCCTCGCCGGGTCGCTGCTGTTCAGCGCCGTCGGCCACCGCCTGCCGCGCCGGGCGACCTTCGTGACCGCCTTCACCCTCGCCGGGGCGCCCACGTTCCTCGCCCTCGCCACCGGCCTGCCCCTACCGGTGCTGGTCGCGGTGACCGCGGCGTCCGGCCTCGCGGCGGGAGGCATCAACCCGATCATCGGCACGCTCAAGCTCGAGCGGGTGCCCGCCGGGATGAGAGCCCGCGTCTACGGCGTCATCGGCGCCGGAGCCTGGGCCGGCATGCCCCTCGGCTCCCTCGCGGCCGGCTTCGCCACCGAGCACGTGGGTCTCACCACCACCCTGGTCGTCGCCGGCGGCACCTACCTCGTGCTCACGCTGACGCCGCTCCTCGGGGGACCCTGGAAGCACATGAGCGCACCCCGGCGACCGACCACCTGACCGGCGCGACGCCGACCGGATCGCGACGACGGCGGTGAGGCCGGCCACGGCGACGACCGCGACGAGCCGACGGTGCGCCGAGTCGACCGCCGGGCGCACCGACGTCAGTAGCTGGCCGAGGCGGCGGCGGTGACGAGCACCGTCCACGCGAGGGAGACCGGCAGGCCCACCACGCCGACGTGCAGGACGAGCAGCCTCCGCGACGGTCGTCGGACGGCGACGACCGAGGCGACGACAGCGCCCACGACGAGCGCTCCCTGTCCCACCGGCCCGGCCTTCAGCCACCGCTCAGCGGGCAGGCAGTAGGCGTCGACGTCGGGCACGGGCTCGCTCGTGCACCCCGTCATGACCCCGAAGGAGGGGAACCAGTACCCGATGGTGCTCATGGTCAGCGCCACCAGGACCAGCGTCGTCAGGACCAGCAGCGGCGGCCACCACGACGTCGAGGTCGTCGGGCGGTCCCGAGCGGCAGCCACCGGCTCGGTCGGCGACGTCATCGTGGTCTCCCCCGTCCAGAGCTGGCCTGTGGTGATGCTGCCGCACTCCCGGGCTCCGCGGGTGCAGGACCGGCCGGACGGCCTCGCTCGTGCCGACGTCCAGGCGCACGCCGGGGGCGCGGCTCCGGCCGCCGTCGGTCTCACGGGGAGCCTCGGGCGCGCTCCGTCCGGGCGACGAGCCAGCACGGCCCATGGCGGACGCTCGCGGCGTGCGTCGCCCCCGTCCCTCGGACGGTGAGGAACCTGGAGCGCATGCGCGGAGTCGAAGTGCCATGACTGAGCGTGCCCGTGCCGCGGTGGCGGCTCTCGTCGTGGTGGTCGGCCTGGGCGGGTGCGGGACGCTGCCCGGCGGCGGTCCGCCGTCGGTCGTCGTGCGTGGCGAGCGGGACGCGGTGGCGCTGGCGCCGTGGACGTGGTGCTGGACCAACGGGTGCGTCGACGGGCTCCCACCGCAGGACCCGACCGACCTCGGGAGCGGCGAGCAGCTGCTGGTGGGCTTCCCGGCGGACGGGTGGGACTTCGAGGCGGTCCTCCGTCCGGCCGGGCAGCCGTGCGGTCCGGCGCAGACGGTGCCGCTCGAGCGGACCGCAACGGGGGAGCACCGCCTCCTGCCGGCCGGACCTGCCGGGAGCTACGACGTCGACCTCCTCGGCCGCGGCCCGCAGGGCGACGTGGTCGTCACCGTGCGGTGGACGACGGAGGCCGACGGACCTCTCCAGAGCCCGGTCGCGTCACTGGGCGTCCTGTCCCAGGACGACGGGACCGTGGACAGCTACGGCGTCGAGCTCCTCCTCGACGACCTCGCTGCCACACCTGGGCGTGCAGAGGCGGACATCACCGTGACCTCCTCGGAAGGGCGGTCCACCACCCTCGAACCGACCCGGCTCGTGGGCGAGTGCGACGAGGAGGGCAGGGTGGACTTCACCGGGCCGGCGGAGCAGGGGCAGCGGGCCGCCGCACTGGGCACAGCCCCCCTCACCTACGACGTCGCGCTGCTCCTGGACGGTCGGCGGCACACGGCCACGGCGACCTGGCCGGACGACGCCCGTGCTGAGGACGGCGCGGTCGCGCTGGTCTTCACGCCGGCGCTGCCGGCGCTGACCTACGAGCCCTGACCGTCGGCAGCGCACCGGGGCGACCGAACCGGGGAGCGCGCCGTCCAGCGGTCCCGGCGCGACGACCGTCGTCGGTCCTCGACGTGCTCCGTGCGGCCCCTGACCGGAGCGGACGTCATCGGCCGCCCGGCGCGGCGCCGGTGGATCGGCTCGGGAAGCGGCAGCGCGCCGCTCGGGGGAAGGGTTCGGAGCGACCGGGCAGGCGCCAAGGGCGGTCGGCTGCTGCGGAGGCGGACAGATCGCCGAGCGGCGGCCGTTCCCGGCCCGCCCGCGGTCTCCACCCTGCGGCGCCGACCTCTCCGAGGTGGTCCGACGACGACCTGCCGTCAGGGGACTCTGGGCCTGGCCCGGACTCACCGCGCATGCTCGGGGGATGAGCCACTCGACCGAGCCCGCCAGGACATCTGCACGGCGGCAGCGGGGACTGCTGGCCCTCGTGGCCCTGCCCGCCGTCGCCGTGCTGGTCGTCCTCGGCTGGTCGAGCGGGTGGGGCGGCGGTGGCGACGCCACAGGCCTCGTCTTCCTCCTCGCCTTCGCGGTCGCCAACCTCGCGCCCTTCGTCCTCGTGGCCGTCGTGGTCGTCGTCGGCGGCCGCGCACACCCGCTGGGCATGCCAGCGGCCGCGGTGGGCGTCGTGGGGGTGGCCGCTCTCACGGCCGTGCTCCTGACCTCCTTCGTCAGGAGCGACTCCTCGACGGCGCCTCTGCTCTTTCTCTACATGCCGTTCTACCTGGGGCTCGCTGTCGGAGTCGTCGCCCTGCTCACCGGCGGTCTGCACTCGATCCGTCAGCGGCGCGGACATCCCGGCGGCGCAGTCGACGCCGGCGTCGACCGCACGGCATGACCGACGGCTGACGTCGGTCTCCGCCGACGTCCCGAGGGCACGGCTCGCTCCTCGCCCGGGTGCCAGGATGCGGTCATGGCCGTCCACCACCCGGCGACGATCCTGCCCAGCAAACTCGAGCTCCTGCAGGCATGGGTCCCCCTCCAGGCGTGGGCCTCCGGAGCGGACACCTCGACGCTGCGCCGGCTGGGCTCCTACCGCTTCGACGACCCCGACGGCGAGGTGGGCATGGAGACGCACCTGCTGGGCACCGCCGACGGGCAGGTCCTGCAGGTGCCGCTCACCTACCGCGGCGCGCCGTCGCCGTCAGCGGCAGCGTCGCTGGTCACCACGATGACGCACACCACGCTCGGCGACCGGTGGGTCTACGACGCCCGCCACGACCCCGTCTACCTGACCGCGCTGGCGCTCACCATCACCACCGGCGGACGCGAGGCAGATCTCTTCGAGGCCACCGCGCAGGGCCTCGTCCTGGAGCCCGGCACCACCCACGTGCGCGGCTGCGGCACCTCGCCGGCCGGCGGTGGGTCCGACTGGTCGAGGGCTGCCGTGGACGTCGAGGGCACCACCACCCGGGTGCGGGCAGCCGGCGACGTCCTGACCCTCCTGCACGCGCCGACGGACCGGACGCTCGGGTCGGCGCTGCAGCTGACGGGGACCTGGCCGGGGCAGGACGTGCCGCTGGTGCTGGCGACGCTCGCACGGACCACCTGAGACGACCGCCTGGGCCGTGCTCGTCCGCTCCGGTGCTGCGAGGCGGCACCGCGTCGCCCTGCTCGGCGTGGCCGACGACGACGACCGGCGCGGCCACCGATGATCAGTCGATGCGCTCGGAGGACACGGAGATGCCACCGCCCGCGGGTCGGGGGCACCTGGCGGCCACGATCGCCGTCGGTCTGGCCCTCTTCCTCGGCGGCAGCCGCGTCGTCGACCTGGCGGGCGCCACGAATGAAGACCGGTACCTGCTGGCGGTGGTGGCCAGCCTGCTCATCCGCTACGCCGGGGCCTTCACGGTCGCGCTCTTCTCGTTCGCGCTCGTGCGTCGCGTCCTGGCGCACCGGAGTGCTCGCAGAGGTGCGGAGACGACGAGCCCGGCCCTGAGGCCTCGGCGGCGCGAGGCGGCCTTCGTCCTGATCCTCGTCGGCCTGGCGCTGATGGTCGTCTGGGAGGTGCGGCTGCCCGTCCTGCTGTACCAGGTGCGTGCCGGCAACTACTCCGGCTTCGTCGTCGACGGGACCTCGGACGTCGTGCTCCAGGTCCTCCTAATCGTGAGCGGTTACCTCGGCCCCGTGATGACGGCGGTGGGGGCCTACCTCCTGCTGCGGCGGCTGGAGGTCGTAGCCGCGGGCGAGCCGCTGGGCACGGCTCCGGCCTCAGGAGAAGTGGTGACGGATCTCGACGACTGACGGGTGCGCCGCTGCGGGTCGACGCGCGTCAGCGCCGGCCGGACGTGCGGCGTCGGCCGTGCGCACGGCCGACGGCGACGCCGGCAGCGACGCCCAGGGTCAGCGGCAGCACGGTGACGACACCGTCGAGCGGCACCAGGGCGTCGAGGACGTAGGTCGCGACCATGGCGACGACCGCCGCCGTCGCAACGGCGATCGCTGCGCTCGTCTCGCCCCAGCCGGAGGGCTGGTCGTCGTCCCGCGCCGTGCCCATGTCACGACGGTAGGCGGCGTGTGACCGGTTCGTCCTCATGGCACCGCGGCGGCAGGCCCGTCGCGGCGGGTGTCGACGAGATTTGCGCTCCGTCGCCCAGGGGCACGACATCGTCTGCAGCGCAGCGACGCAGCTCAGGCGGATGTCGTCGAGCCAGTTCTCAGAGGTCGGCGGGCATGCCGGGGTGGCCGCGAGGAGCGACCCACAGCAGCGAGGACGTCGTCGTGCGCCCGATCGAGAGGGCGCTGCGCAGGGACGGCCGGTTGTCGGGGTGGACGGTGCCCCAGAGGACGTCGCCGGGGCGCGCGGGCAGCTCGTCGACCAGGCGCTGCAGGGCGCCGCCGGCGAGCCGGCGCCCGCGGTGCCGGGCGTCCAGGCACAGCTCCCTGACGGTGAGCCGACGAGACCGTGGTCGTCGTCGCGGACGGCGGCGACGACTCCCGCCGACAGCCCGTCGACGACGACGTCGAAGAGCAGCCCTTGCTCGGCGCACTCCGACAACGACGCGATGCTCTTGGCGGCGGCCCACGGCCGGCTCTGCGGTCGTCCGGCGGCCAGCTCGGCGTAGGTGACCTCCGCGCGCTCCGCGGCCCCGCCGGGGTCGGCCGGGCGAAGGCGGACCGACGGGTAGGAGAGAGCCCGCGGACGACGGCGCAGGTCCTCGACGCGGCCGGCCACCACGTGCAGGGCCGGGCCGCAGCGGCCGAACCGCTCGTCCGAGCCGAGAGCGGCGAGCAGGTCCGCCCCGTCGGGCACCTCGAGCCGCAGGGACACCGGCCTGAAGGGTGCGTAGGTGGGCAGGACGGTGTCGGTGACCAGCGCGAGGCCGTCCGGGGTCGGTGGGGCCGTGGTCGCGACGACGTCGACGAAGGGTCGGATGACGTCGCCGAGGCGGAAGCGCAGGTGCGTCACGACCCACCCGCCGCCGGGCAGCTCGACGACGCGGTTCGCCCAGTCCAGCGGGTCAGGGACGTCGAGGAGGGCGACGGCGTCGCGGAAGCCGCGACCGAAGTCGGCGTCACCGACCCGCCGTGCCTCGTCCGCCAGCGCCGCGCGGAGGTGGCGGCGCAGGTCCTGCTCGGAGTACCAGCCCCGCACCGTGCTCGACGTCCACGCCGATCGTGCCCTCACTATCGCGTCGAGCAGGTCTCCCACGGGCGGACCCTCGCAGGTCTGTCGAGGAGCAGAGCGGCGTCCCGACCGAGCGGTGGTCGGCGGGCGGCCTCCAGTGACCACCAAAGAGATGCTTGACGGTTGCGGGGGAAGGTCGCAGACTCCGCCCTCGTGGACGAAGGAGAGGTCAGACCGGCGCCTGCGGAGCTCTCGGGCCTGCGGGTGGTGGCGCACCCGCTGCGCCTGCAGCTGCTGTCGCTGCTGACCGGGTCGGCGATGAGCGCGGCGGAGGCGGCCCGGCACCTCGACCAGTCCCAGGCCAACGTGAGCTACCACTTGCGGCGGCTGCACGCGGCGGGGCTGCTGGAGGTGGCTGGCCACGAGGTCGTGCGCGGCGGTCGTGCGGTGCGCTACCGGCACGTGCCCTCCAGCGGGCAGCGGCTGTCGCGGCGAGACCCGTCCGACGAGCGGGCGCTGCTCGCGGCCCTGGGCGCGGAGCTGTCGCGGCGCACCGCCCAGCGGGACCCCGACGGCGAGGGCGCCTTCTCCGACGCCGAGGTCTGGGTCGAGGAGGCGACGTGGACCGAGGTGCTCGAGCTGGTGCGGCGCGCGGGGGCGCTGCTGCACGAGGGCGCCCGGGCTCCGCACGCGGACGGCGCCCGCCGCGTCAGCGCCCTGCTCTACGTCTTCGAGATGCTCACCGGGCCGGATCAGGCCGATGATGGTGATCCGGCTGACGACGGTGATCCGGCTGACGACGGCGAGGGCGGTCCCGGTGCCGGCGGGGTCCGACCGGCGGCCGAGACACCGCAGGCCCCGGCGTGAGCACCACGGCCACCGGGTGGCGCGCCGACGCCGCCGTGCTCGGTGTGCAGCCCTTCCGACGGCTGTTCGCCTCCCGGCTGGCGGCGGTGCTCGGCAACGCGATGGTCGCCGTCGCGCTCGCCTTCGGGCTGCTGGACGCCGACGGGTCCGGCGCCGGGCGGGTCGGCTTCGTCCTGGGCGCCCGGGTGGTCGCGCAGATGGTCTTCCTGCTCGCCGGGGGAGTGCTCGCCGACCGCTGGCCTCGCCGTTCGCTCATGGCGGCCGCCGAGCTCGTGGCGGGGCTGTCCTTGGCAGGCGTGGCCGTGCTGCTGCTGGTCGGCGACCCGGCCCTGGGGTGGGTCCTGGCGCTGATGGCCGTCAACGGCGCCGCGTCGGCGCTCTACATGCCCGCCGCGGCCGGCATCGTCCCGACCCTGGTGCGCGCCGGCCAGCTGCACGGGGCCAACTCGCTGCTGCGGCTGTCGGAGAACGTGGGCGCCGTCGTCGGCGCCGCCCTCGCGGGTGTCCTCGTCGCCGCGGCCGGCGCCGGGTGGGCGCTGCTCGTCACCGCCCTCCTGTACCTCGTCTCCGCCGTCCTCCTGGCCGGGATGCGGGCGACGCACGTCCCGCGGGCGGAGCCGCCGACCCTGCTGGGCGACCTGGCCGGCGGGTGGCGCGAGACCGTCTCGCGCCAGTGGGTGTGGGTCGTCGTCGTCCAGTTCTCCGTCGTCAACGCCTGCTTCTCCGGACTGACCCGGGTCCTCGGCCCGGTCGTGGCCCTGCAGGGGTACGCCGGGCCCGCGTCGTGGTCGGTCGTCCTCACCGCCGAGGCGGTCGGGCTGCTCGTCGGCGGGGCCGTCGCCCTGCGGGTGCGGCCCCGACGCCCGGTGCTCGCCGGGGTGCTGGCCGTGTTGCTCCTCGTCCCGCCCCTGGTGCTCCTGGCCCTGCAGGCGCCGCTCCTGCTGGTGGCTGCGGCGATGGCCCTCGGCGGCGTCGCCGTCACCGTCTTCGACGTCCTGTGGGCCACCGCTCTGCAGCAGCACGTCCCCGGAGAGGCCCTGTCGCGCGTCTCCTCCTACGACGCCCTCGGCTCCTTCGCCCTGGCGCCCCTGGGTCTTGCCCTGGTCGGGCCCATCTCCGTCGTCCTCGGCACCGGTGCCACCCTGCTCGCCGGCGCCGGGCTCGTCGCCGCGGCCACGCTGGCGGCTGCCGCCGCCCCCGGCGTCCGGCGCCTCACCGCCGTGGACCGCTGACAACCGGCGGGGTCCGCCGTCCGGCCGTGGGGGCGGGGCACCGACGGCCGCGGACGCCGCCTACGGGCGGGGCGCGCCCGCGCTGCGGAGCGCCCGACGGCTGCGGAGCAGCTGCGCCAGCGTCAGGGCGGCCGTCACGAGCAGCAGGACGGCGATGCCGTAGAAGATCCCGCGGGGGAGGCCCAGGTCGCCCTCGGCGAGCGCGACCTGCAGCAGGGCCAAGCCCACGAGCATGACGACGGTCCAGTGCGACGACGCGCGCAACCGAGCCATGGCCAGAGCCGCGGGGCGGTCCTCCTCCGCAGCCGGGAACTCGCCCCGGTTCAACGACCGGGCGACCTTCCTGGCGGTGGCCCTACCCATGTGGGGCGTCCGGTGCCTCGCCAGGGTCACGAGGCTCGCGACGGCGGACGCCACGACCAGCAGGGCGAGGACGATCACGGACCATGTCGGCACCGAGGCAGTCTTCCGCAGGCGGTCTCGCAGTGGGGGAGGAGCGGCGCCGCAGCCGTGCTCATGCCGGGGCGTCCGGTCTCGGACGTGGAGGTGGGCGAGCCAGGGACCGGGTCCCTGCGAGCTCGTGGCGACCTCGAGGTGGACGACGACGTCGCGGTCGCCGGCTCGGCTCGCCGCCCCTCCGAGGACCTCGGAGACGTCCTCGGCGCCGACGATGCGCGTCTCCTCGCACGTCAGCATCGGGTCTGGGTCGGTCGGCCGGTCCCAGAAGTGGACGCGGTAGGCGTGGGCGTCCGCCTCCCACCGCACGTCACGGGGGTCGACGGCGCTGATCTCCACGGCGGCAGTCCCGTCCGCGTCGCCGGAGGTCGCCCGCGCCGACGCCCGACCACATACTCTCGACGGCAAGCATCTCGACATCGAGACACCTGGCGGTCCCCGTGATCCACCACGTCCAGCTCGCCTGCCCGCCCGGCTCGGAGGACGCCTCCCGCGCTTTCTACGCGGGCGTCCTCGGCCTCGCGGAGATCGCCAAACCTCCCGCGCTGGCGGCTCGCGGCGGCTGCTGGTTCCGCGGCCACGGCATCGAGGTCCACCTCGGCGTCGAGGAGGACTTCCGCCCCGCCCGCAAGGCCCACCCCGGTCTGCTCGTCACCGACCTCGACGCCTGGGCGGCGCGCCTCGAGGCCGCTGGCTACCCGGCCGACCGTGACGACGACTTCCCCGGCATGCGGCGCTTCTACAGCCGTGACTGCCACGGCAACCGGCTGGAGCTGCTCGAGCCGGACGGTGAGGTGCCGCGCGAGCCCTCGGGAGCGTCGTCGGACGAGCCGCCGCACTGAGCGTGTGTGCTCAGCGAGCGGTGCCGGACGGCGCCCCGTGCTGATCGACGAGCTGGCGGCCGAGGTGGACGCCCTGCCGCCGGACCCCTTCGTGCGGGTCGCGGTCGACGGGGTGGACGGTGCCGGCAAGACCACCTTCGCCGCCCAGCTGGCGCGTTCGCTGCGAGACCGGGGGCGCGCGGTGGTGCACGCCTCCGCCGACGGCTTCCACCAGCCGCGCGCCCTGCGCCACGCGCGAGGACGCGACGACCCGGAGGGCTTCTACCGCGACTCCTACGACCTCGCCGCCCTCGAGCGCGAGCTGCTCGACCCCTTCGGGCCGGGCGGGCACGGGGTGCACCGCACCCACGTCTTCGACGTCCGGTCCGACCGGCCCGACGTCGCGGAGCAGGGACGAGCGGCTCCCGGGAGCGTCCTCGTCCTGGACGGCATCTTCCTGCACCGACCCGAGCTGACAGGTCGGTGGTCGTGGTCGCTGTGGCTCGAGGTCGACCGCGCCACGAGCCTGCGGCGCTGCGTGACGCGCGACGGCACCGGTTCCCCCGACCCGACCGACCCCGCCAACCACCGCTACGTGGAGGGTCAGCGGCTCTACGTGCGCGACGCGCGCCCCCAGGAGGCCGCCACGCACGTGGTGGACAACGAGGACCTCGACGCACCGACCCTGCTGCGCTGACGCACCGGAGCGGCTCGACCGAGGAGGCGCGTCAGCAGCCCCGACAGCTCGAGCCCTGAGGGCGGGGAGCCGAGACCAGTGCTCGCTCGGTCCACGACAGGCCCAGGGCGCCGAGGAGGAGGGCGATGACAGCAGGCGCCGTGCCGACGAGGCCGTCGTCGAGGGGCATGAGCCACCGCAGGAGGACGAAGGTCGCGACGGCGACCAGGAGCCAGGCCGCGCCGCACAGCCGCCTGGCGCGCGTGCTGACCCCGTGCCACGAGGGCACGCCGCCCTCGTCGTCGGCCTGCGCGTCCGACAGTCCCAGCCACGCGGCGAAGCGCCTCACCGTGACCCCTCTCGAGATGTCCGGTTCTTCGAGCGCCCTGGTCTACCACCGCGATCACCCGCGCCGGGTCTTCCATGTCGGACGAGCGGATGGCGTACCGGAGCGGCGGACGAGACCAGCGAGGTGGCTCTCGGCGGTGTCGACGCGCACCCGAAGACCCGTCTGTGGTCTGGTGGTGGCACGGCTCGGGGGAGGAGGCTCGATGACGGCATCCATAGTCCTGTACCGCATCTCGTACGCGCTGCTGGTGGTCGGTGCCGCGCTCGCGCTCGTGGTCGTGTGGGGGCTGCATCGACCGGCCGGTGAGGGCGGCGCCAACATCGGCCTCGGGATCCTGGCCCTGGCGGTGCCGTGGGTCCTCGCCGTCGGGCTGGTGGTCGGCGCGACCGGGGCGGGTGCTGCGCTGCTGACCACGGCCCGTCGACGGGGGAGGCGATGACGGCCCATGTCGGTGACGACGCCCGGGTGCGCGGCGACAGCTCCGGATGCTGGAGCCAGACTCGTCAGGAGCCCGCCGCGCGCCGGGGGACGACGGCGTAGGTCCAGGGGACGGCCGGCAGGTCGGCGTGCGCCGGGTGCGGCTGGCGAGGGATGGTGCCGTCGACGAGGGGCACGTCGAGGTAGAGGCGCCGCAGGGTGGAGACGACGCCCCCGTGCGTGCTCGCCGGGTCGTCGACGTCGACGACGCGCCAGGCACCGGGGTCCCGCCGCAGGGCCCGGGCGCCCTCGGCGGTGGAGGGCGAGGCGAGCAGCAGCGCCCAGAGCTCGTCGTCGGTCATCGCGGCGACGTCCGCGCCGGTGCCCGCGGGAGCGTCCTCGAGCAGGAGCGTGACCAGCCGGCGCACCACGGTCGTCGTCACGAGGTTGAGTTCGGAGCAGTGCAGCCGCGCCTCGTCGGCGACCATCGCGACCAGGTCGTCGGCTGTGGCGACGTCGCAGCTGACGCAGCCGTCGACGACCTCGAGCCGGGCCAGCGTCGCCGGTGGTGCCGCGCGCGTGCGTCCGTGCGCCGACGCGCTGCGGACGAGCCCGTCGAGGTGGTCGACCCCCAGCGCGCCCGGCGCACCGGACAGGACGGACGCACGGGTTCCGCTCCCCACGTCAAGGACGTCCTGGACGTCGATGCCGTGCTCGGCCAGCAGCGGCGCGAGCAGGCGGGTGCGCTGCGCCCCCAGCTCGTGGTGGTCCCAGCCGGCGAGCTCCTCCAGGGTGTGGCTCAACGGCAGGTGCCCGACGTCGTGCAGCAGCGCGGCCACCCGCGCCACCTCGTCGTCGGGGGCGAAGCGGGCGGTGAGGGCGAGCACGCCGAGGCTGTGCTCGAGCCTTGACGTGCTCTGCGTGCTCGCGACCGCCGAGGCCCCGGCGTGGGCGACGAAGGCCAGCCGGCGCACCGGCCAGGACCGCAGGAGCGCGCGCTCGACGACGGTGAGCCGGACGTCGATGCGCCACAGCGGGTCCCAGTAGGAGCCAGCGTTCCCCGTCGTGTCCGCCATGGGCGGCCCCGTGCGGCTCATCCGCCCAGCCTGCCCCAGGGCACGCCCCGACCGGCGTCGCGCCCGCTCCAGCACCTGCGACGTGCCGAGGATGCTGGTGCGCATGGTCGAGACGTCCGAGGACCGGGTCGTGGCGGGCCGCCGCATCTCCGTCGTGGTGCACGAGACGGGTGGCGAGGACGTCGTGCTCTTCTGCCACGGCTTCCTGGGCTCCTTGACGGGCCCCCAGCGCGCCTTCGTCCGTGCCGCCCGACGCCTGGCCGAGCACGGCGTCTCCTCGCTGCGCTTCGACCAGTACGGCAGCGGCGGCTCCGCGGGGGAGCACGAGGAGTCCTCCTTCACGGACTGGTGCGTCACGACCGCGGCGCTCCTCGACACCGAGCTCGAGCGCGGCCGCCGCGTGGTCCTCTTCGGGCAGAGCATGGGCGCCTCAGCCGCCGTCGTCGTCTCGTCGCAGCGACCTGGGCTCCGGGGTCTCGTCGCGTGGGTGCCGGACCCGAACACCGACCCCCTCGACGTCGGCCCGGACGACCTCCTCGAGGAGGCCGGCCAGCTGGTCCGCGGTCGGTTCTGGCTCGAGGCCCGCGAGGCGGACGTGGCCGCCTGCCTGCGCCGGGTGGCCTGCCCGGCCTACGTCGTGCAGTGCACGGGGGATGCCCTCGTCGACGAGGCCAATCGGCACGCCATCGCGACGGCCGCCCGCGACCACCACGTCGTCGACACCTGGGCGGGGCTGCCGCACAGCGCGTGGACCCATCAGCAGACGGAGGAGATCGTCAGGCGCAGCGTCGCCTTCGTGCTCGCGGCCATCGGGCGTCCCCTCGCCGAGGGCTCGAGCACGCAGGCGACCCGGCAGGGGTAGGCCGAGCTGGTGCGCCGAGGCCGGGCCGTCCTCGGTGCGGAGGCGGTCTGGACGGTGCCAGGGTGCCCGGGTGGACGACAGAGGGCTGCGCGCGGCCTACGAGCGGTACCTGGCGTGCCTCAACCGCAGGGACCTCGACCGGTTGCACGAGCACGTCGGCGAGGACGTGCAGCACAACGGCCGGCGCCTGGGCCTGCCCGGGTACCGGCGGATGCTGGAAGGGGACTTCGCGCGCATCCCCGACCTGGCCTTCGGACTCGACCTCCTGGTCGCGGAGCGGGACCGGGTGGCGGCCCGCCTCGTCTTCGACTGCACGCCGGGCGGGGAGCTCTTCGGCGCACCGGTCGACGGCAGGCGGGTCACCTTCTGCGAGCACGTCTTCTACCGCTACGTCGACGGCAGGATCGCCGAGGTGCACTCCCTGCTCGACGCCGACGCGGTGAGGGCGCAGGTGCGTGCCGCCGGGCGTGGTGCGACCTGAGTCGTGCTGCGCCACAGAGGCAGAGTCGCGCGCGCGGCGACCACCCAGCGCCGCGGTCGGCGACCGCACGCGCGGCGGGCCGGCGCCGGCGGCGCTTCAGGCGGTGAGCACCTGCTCGAAGTGCTCCACGACGGGGAAGGGCTCGTAGAAGGGGTGGAGCATCCGGCGCCAGCGCTGGTACTCGGGCGAGCCGCGGAAGCCGACGGTGTGGTCCTCCAGCCGGTCCCACTCGACGAGCAGGAGGTAGGTGCCCGTGCGCTCCAGGCACCGGGAGAGCGTCAGCCGCCCGAAGCCCGGCATGCCCGCGATGATGGCGCTCGCCTCGTCGAAGGCGGCCTCGAAGTCCTCCTCCTGACCTGTCACGACCGACAGGAGGGCGTGCTCGAGCACCATGCCCGCGATCGTGGCAGACGCCGCGAGCCGGTGCGGCGCCTCGACACCCCTCCTCTCAGAGCTGGTCCGAGGGCGCCAGGAGGTTGTCGGCGACCACCGCCCAGTCCACGTCCGTGCCGGCGTCCTCAACGGCGAAGCCTCGGGGGACGAGGTAGCCGGTGGCGGTCGTCGTGCTCGACGTGGTCCGTGTCTGGATCCCGCCGTCCGCGAAGGCCCGCGGGGACGTGCACGTCGAACCGAGGGCCTCGGCCTCCCGTGTGCCGAACGCGTCCACGAGGCAGACGGCGCCCTCGTCCGTCAGGGCCACCCAGTAGCGGGCGCGTCGTGTCTCCCCGAGGTATCGGGTGGACGCGGGGTCCACGCCGACGTCCACCGGCCCGGTCCTCTCCGCCCCCGGGAGGCGGTCCTGGTCACCCTGGAGCTCGCCGAGGGCGGGCACGAGCGTCTCCAGGGCCACGTCGCCCTCGGTGCTGGGGCCGGCGGTGGTCGCGGTGGACGTGGGCCCGGGGCGCGACGCGGGGGCCTCGGTCGGCGACGTGGTGCAGGCGTTCAGCGCGAGCACGGCCGCGACGGCGACGGGCGCGGGGCGCAGGCGTCGGACGGGAGGCACGGCGTCCATCGTGCCCCCTGCGGACGTCGGAGGCCCGCGCCGGTCAAGGCTCGCCGCGCAGGACCAGCCACGTCCGGGACGTTCCGCGCACCCGAGGTGGCCTGACGCCGGGCTCTTGACCCAACCGCCGGGCCCAACGACTATCGGTGTGTCGTCACCGATCGTCGGTGGACGTGGTCGTCGGGGGAGTGGTCGCGTGTCTCGTCCTGCCGGAGCGGTGCTGCAGGTGGTGCTCGCCGTCGTGGTCCTGCTGGTGCTGGCCGTCCAGGTGGTCGTGCTGCCGGACCTCGCCGCGGACGCCGCACGGCGGTACCCGGAGGCGGCGTCCGCGCAGGCGCCCGTGCTCGTGCTGGCCGTCGCGACCCTCGTGTGCGTGCAGGTGGCGGCCGTCTGCGTCATGGCGCTCCTGCGGCTCGTCGCCCAGAGCAGGATCTTCGACCCGGCCGCCTACCGGTACGTCGACGTCTTCATCGGCGCCGCCGCGACCGCCAGCGCGCTGGTGCTCGGCGCCAGCCTCTACGTCTCGGCGACGGTCGGGTCCCCGGCGTGGGTCTCGGGCGTCCTGCTGGCGATGGTCGGTGCGGGGGTGGCCCTGCTCATGGTCGTGATGCGGGCGCTGCTGCACCAGGCCACCGACCAGCACGCCGAGCTGGCCGAGGTCGTCTGATGGCCATCGTGGTCGACCTCGACGTGGTGATGGCCCGCCGCAAGGTGCGGCTCGGCGAGCTGGCGGAGCGCACCGGCATCACGGTCAACAACCTCTCGGTGCTGAAGAACGGGCGCGCCCGAGCGGTGCGCTTCACCACCCTCGAGGCCGTCTGCGCGGCCCTCGACTGCCAACCCGGTGACCTGCTGCGCTGGGAGCCTGACGACGGCGAGGGGGCCGACCGCGGCGTCGTGCCGCCCACGGGGCGGCGGGTGGACGCGTGATGTCGCGGGAGCGCCTCGGCGTCCTCCGGGGAGGCCTCGTCGCCGGCGCCGTCGCGGCCGTGCTGCTCCAGCTCGTCGTGCTGCCGCGCGCCGCGGCGGGCTCCGCCGCCCGCTTCCCCGAGGTTGCGCACCTCGAGCGCCCGTACCTCCTGGTCGCCGTCCTCGCGCTCGGGGCCGTGGAGCTGGCCCTCCTGGCGGCGTGGCGGCTGGTCGCCGCGGCGGAGTCGCGCGAGGGCCCCACGCCCAGAGCGCGACGCTGGGCAGACGTGATGGCGGCCGCGCTCGTCGCCGCGGTGGCGCTCGTCGCCGGCGTGGGCGCGCACGCCGGCGTCGTCGAGCACGTCGGAGGGCCCCCCGCCGGGCTCGTGGTCGTCGCGTCCCCGGGCCTCCTGGTCGGGGTGGTCGTCCTGCGGAGGCGGGTGCTCGGCGTCCTGCGGGACGAGCGCAGCGACCACCGGACGACGCGGTGAGCCGGTCGAGCGGGACGCGGGGACGTCGTCAGCAGCGCGCCAGGGTCTCGGTGGTCAGGAGAGCTCGGTGGTCATGAGCGTCTCGTGCAGCGGAGTCTCGTCGAGGACGTCGAGGCGGGTGCGCCCGTCGACGGACCACCCGCAGTGCTCGTAGAAGCGGCGGGCTCCGTGGTTGCTCGTCAGCACCCACAGCGAGGCGCGGACGAAGCCCGCCGCGCCCAGCAGCTCCTGCGTCCGCGCCAGCAGCACCGTGCCGACGCCCTCGCCGGCGTGCTCGGGGTGCACGTAGAGCGAGTACAGCTCGGAGGCGCCCGGGTCCTGCTCCTCCCGGTGGGGCCCGGCCAGGGCGAAGCCCGTCGGGCGGTCGCGCGGGTCCACGGACACGAGGCACGTCTCCGGCGGTGCGCAGGGCAGGTGCTCCCTCCAGCGCGCGGCCGAGCGCTCGGGCGACAGCCCGTCCAGGTGCCCCCGAGGGATGAGACCGGCGTAGGCGCTCCGCCAGGTCGTCACGTGGACGGCGCCGAGGGCGTCGGCGTCCTCGCGACGTGCCGGCCTGGTCGTGACCACGACCGGCAGCGTAGGAAGGCGGTGTGGACGGAGCGACGGGGGGCGAGGAGGAGCGCCTGCACCTGACCGGCGTGCGCGCCGTCATGGTCTTCTGCGACGACCCGGAGGCCTCCTGCGCCTGGTGGGCCCGGGTCGTCGACGTCCGCCCGCGACGCAGCGGCGCCTTCGCCTGGGTGGACCTGCCCTGCGGCGTCGAGCTCGGCTTCCACCCCGCTGACCCGGAGAAGAACCCCTCCGGCGCCAGCACGGTGCCCTACTGGTCGGTCCCCGACCTCGACGCCGCTCTCCGGGTGCTCGTCTCGGCGGGAGCGCACCGCCTGCGGGGGCCGCTCGAGGTGGAGCCCGGACGACGCATCGCCCAGGTGCGCGGCCCCCACGGCGCCGTCATGGGTCTCGACGAGAGCGACGCCGCGCCCGGGTAGTCGACCGGGAGGGGACGCCGCCACCCGCCAGCACCCGCGGAGAAGTCCTCCCGGTCACGCCTCGAGGGTGGGACCCTCCGCCATGGCCCTCCGGGAGCACCCCGCAGCCCCTGCCCGCCGCATCCGCCCGTGGCCCGCGGTCGCCGTCACCGGCGCCGCGTCCACGGCGCTCGGGGTGCTCGCCCTCGCGACCGCCCCGGGAGCCACGACCGTCGACGGGACGACCTACGACACGACCTTCGTGACCGAGTGGCTCTGGTGGCTCGCCTACGCGCTCGTCCCGGTCGCGGCGGCCCTGGCCTGGCGCGCGCGAGCCGGCTACCTCGCCTACGTCGCCACGGGCGCCGCGCTCGTGCTGCCGCACGTCGTCGTGGCCGCGGTCGTCGTCGCGCGCTACCGGCTCAGCGGCTGGGGAGACGGCCTCGAGGTCTTCGCCTTCCTCCACCCCGTCGGATTGGCGACGGTGGCCACGGGGGGCCTCGCGGTCGTGGGGGCGGTCGACGCGCTGCGGCGCCGCCGCGCCGGCGCCCGCTGACGTCGCGGGGGCGTTTCGCGCCCGCTCAGCCGTCGCGGCCCGGGGCGACGAGGGGCTCGCGGTCGGCGCGGTCGACGTCCCGTCCCCGGACGCGGTCCCAGCCCCGGCGCGCCGCCGGCAGGGCCCGCTCGAGCGGGAGGAAGGCGAGCATCATCACCAGGTGCGGCCAGAAGGCGATGGTGATGGCCGCGTACGTCGCCAGGTGGAAGAGGTACCAGGCCCCGACGACCCGCCGCTGCCAGCGCAGCGCCAGCACGAAGATGACGGGGGAGAGCAGCTCGGCGCCCAGCAGCCCCCACTGGAAGGCCTGCAGGAGCCACGGCACGTCGAGCATCCACTCCGACACCACGGTGCCGCGGCGGACGACGGCGCGGGCGATGGTCGCGCTCTGCACCCACTCCCACCCGCCGAAGCGGACCTTGGCGACGGCGGCGAGGAAGTAGGTGGCGATCGCCATGAGCTGGACCGCGCGCAGGGCGAAGCCGGCGGCCTCGGACCGCCGGCGGTCCGACAGGTGGGCCGTGCCGACGGTCGGGAGCAGGAGGAGGGCGACGAGGAAGTCGGCCCGGTCGTGGTCGACCTTGCCGTAGGCGAAGGCGATGTACTGGAACCAGATCCAGCACAGGGCGGTCGCCCACCCGAGCAGGCGAGGCGCGCGCCCGGTCATCGCGGCGAGCGCGAAGGCGACCGAGCCCCACCGGGTCGCCTCGGCGAGGAGCACCGTCGCGGCCGGGACGCCGAGCCAGTCGCCGAGGACGAGGGGCTGGTACCAGACCGGGTCCGCCGCGCCGTGGTAGCGGCCGGTCGAGTGCAGCCAGAGGACGTCGACGACGACGAAGGCGTAGACGGCGAGGCGCAGCCACGCCACGCGGGCCAGGGGGGCGTCCCAGAACAGCCACGCCGACAGCCGGCCGCGCCCCGGCCCGCCGGCCGGGCCGGGGAGGGCGCCGTCGGGCCGGCGGTCCGTCGCGCTGCTCACGAGCCCAGCACCTGCGCGCCGCCGTCGGCCGTCCAGACGGCGAGAGGCTGGTCGGTGGTCGCCTCCCGGTCGGGGACCCCGCCCGCCATGGGCGTGGACCGGCGCACGAGGCGGACGCCGTCCCAGCGCTCCTGCTCGGGCTCGAGGCGCGCGTGGGCGTCGGCCAGCGTCGCGAGCACCTCGGGCCGCTCCTGCACGAGCGGCCAGCGGCCCTCGAGCTCGGCGCGGTTGAGCCCGACCACCCAGAGGTTGATGGGCACCTCGCGCCAGCCCGGCTCGCTCGGGGTCGTCACCTCGAGGACGAAGACGCGCACGGCCCCGTTCGGGGAGCTCGACGTCGAGAACATCCGCCAAGGGGAGAAGGGCCACCAGTGGTCGTCGCCCACGAGGCTGCCGGCCACGAAGCCGACCGCGAGGACGGCGACGACGCCGGCGCGCCAGGCGCGCCCCACCGCGCTCAGCCGCAGCGTCGTCCTCGTCGTCGCGGGCGCGCGCCCGCCGTCCCCGTCGGCTGCGCGCACCGCCTCGTCGGTCTGCGTCATCGCGTCCCCCTCGAACCGCCCCCTCGCACCGCCCCACCTCGTCCTGCCAGGGCGAGCGGTGCCGAGCGGGCAGCGTGTCACGCGCCGCGGTGCGCGAGGGCCGTGCCCGCCCCGCTGCGCCGGCCCTCGGGCGTGTCGGCACGCCCTCGTCCAGCGCGCCGGTGCGTGCTCAGCCGTCGTCGGCGAGGCGCTGGTGCAGCACGTGGTCCTGCCACCGGCCGGCGATGCGCAGGTAGCGCGGCGCGTACCCGATCTCCTCGAAGCCGTTGCGCCGCAGCACGGCGCGCGAGCGCTCGTTGGAGGGGAGCGTGGCCGCCTGCAGGCGGTGCAGGCCCATGGGCCCGAGGGCGAGGGCGACGGCCTGCGCCACGGCGGCCGTGCCGACGCCGCGGCCGCTGACGTGCTCGGACACCCAGTAGCCGAGGTGGCCGCTGAGGAAGGGGCCGCGCACGACGTCGCTGACGGTCAGCCGCCCCACGACGGCGCCGCCCGCGAGGACGGCGGCGGGCCAGTGCGTGCCCGCGGCGTGCTGGGCGAGGGCCACCTCGACGAGGCGCCGCTGCCCCTCCTCGGTGGCGTGGTCCGGGCCGCGCTCGGGCTCCCACGGGGCGAGGAAGGCGGCGTTCGCGCGGGCGAGGTGGGCCAGCACCGGGACGTCGTCCTCGGCGACGAGCCGCAGCGCGACGTCGGCCCCCCGGCCGTCCGTCGCCGGCGTCACGGACGGCGGCCGACGAGGGCCAGCAGCTGGTCCAGGGGGTCCGCCGAGCGGGGCTCGGCCGGGGTGCCGAAGCGCCCCGAGTCCGCGAGGAGGCGCTGGTGCGCGCGCACCCAGGCCAGGCAGTGCTCCACGGCCGCCCCCGACCCGCCGACGTCCCCGCTGCCCCCACGCCCGTCGGCGGCCAGCCCTGCGCGCACGTCCCAGGCGTGGACGACGAGGTCGAGCAGCAGCCGCTCGGCCAGCTCGGAGGCAGGCGCGTCCTCGCCCGCGAGGGTGACGCGGGCGTCCTCGGACGCCGTCGCCCAGGCGACGGTCGAGGCCGCGGCCAGGGCGCGCCACGTCGGCCGCGGGTCCGGGCCGAGCAGGGCGGCACCCGCCGGAGCGGGGCGCGCCGTGCCCAGCCCCAGCAGCTGCGGCACCCGGGCGTGCTGCGCCGCCACGTGGTCGACGACGCCCCGCACGTCCCAGCCCGACGACGGCGTCGGCAGCCGCCAGCCGTCGGCGCGGGCGGCCGCGTCGACGGCGGCGGTGAAGGCGCGCAGGCCGTCCGGCAGCAGCGCCCGGGCGGGGGCGGAGCCGTCGGAGCGCTCGGCGGTGGCCGACAGCGGCGCGGCCGCCGGGTCGACGGCGCCGCGGACGGTGCGCGCCGTCGCGGACAGGGGCGCGGCGGGGTCGGCCGCGCCGGCGCTCCCGCCGCCGGGCGCGTCGTCCCGCCGCTCGGGCTCCGGGGGACCGGAGCCCACGGCGTCTGGTGTCACAGCGTCTGGCCCCCGTCGACGTAGAGCGTCTGGCCGGTGACGTAGGACGCCTCGTCGGAGGCGAGGAAGGCCACCGCCTCGGCGATGTCCTCCGGCTGGCCGATGCGCCCGACCGGCGTGCGCTCGGCGACCGCCTCGCGGTAGGCCTCCGGCGTCATCTCCAGGCGAGCGGCCGTCGCGTCGGTCATGTCGCTCTGGACGAAGCCGGGCGCCACGGCGTTCGCGGTGATCCCGAACCGGCCCAGCTCGACGGCGAGGGTCCGGGTGAAGCCCTGCAGGCCCATCTTCGCCGCCGAGTAGTTGGCCTGGCCGCGGCTGCCGAGGGCGCTGACGCTCGAGAGGCTGATGATCCGTCCCCTCTTCTGCTCGACCATCGGGGCCTGCACGGCGCGCGAGACGAGGAAGGCGCCGCGCAGGTGCACCGCCATGACGGTGTCCCAGTCCTCCTCGCTCATCTTGAAGAGCAGGTTGTCCCGGGTGACGCCCGCGTTGTTGACGGCCACGTCGAGGCCGCCCAGCTCGGCCACGACCCGCTCGACCCCGCGGGCGACCGCGTCGGCGTCGGTCACGTCGACGGCGAGACCGAGGGCCCGCGCGCCCGTGGCGGCGAGGTCGGCCGCCGCGCGCTCGGCGCGCTCGCCGTCGAGGTCGAGCAGCGCCACCGCGGCGCCCCCGGCGGCGAGACGCCGCCCGATCGCCGCGCCGATGCCTCGGCCGCCCCCGGTGACGAGCGCCACCCTGCCCTGCACCCCTGCCATGGCTTCCCCCTGCTCCGTCGCGGGTCTGCGCCGCCGCCCCGGGCGGGGCGACCGCGGGCACGGTAGCCGGGGCGGCGCGGGGCGTCCTCGTGGGGCGACGCGCCGCGCGGCGTCCCACGGCGTCGACCGCGGCCGCGCCCGGTGGCCGGTGGCCGCGCGTGTCCTGGTGGTCGCGGGCCATGCGGGGCACCAGGGTGGCCCCCATGAAGGTCCTCGTCACGGGAGCCAGCGGCAACCTCGGCACCGCGCTGCGCCGGCGCCTCGCGCGCGAGGACGACGTCGAGGTCGTCGGCCTCGTGCGGCGCCCTCCCGAGCCCTCCTCCGGCGGGCGCGTCCGCTGGGTCGGCGCCGACCTCGCCTCCCCCGCGTCGGTGCCGGTGCTCGAGCGGGAGATGGCGGACGCCGACGCCGTCGTCCACCTCGCGTGGCTGCTGCAGCCGAGCCGCGACGAGGCCGCGCTGCGCGCCGCGAACGTCGACGGCACCCGCCGGGTGGCCACGGCGGCCGCCGCCGCGGGGGTCCACCTCGTGCACGCCTCGTCGGTGGGCGCCTACGCCCCGCGGGCGACGCCCGTCCCCGACGGCGCGGCGGGCCCCGACGGGCAGCCGCGCGACGCCGTCGGCGAGGACTGGCCGACGACCGGGGTCCCGACGTCGCTCTACAGCCGCCAGAAGGTGGCCGCCGAGCGGGTGCTCGACGAGGTGCAGCGCGCCGTGCCCGGCGCGCGCGTCGCGCGGCTGCGGCCCGGGCTCGTGCTGCAGGGCGACGCCGGCTCGGAGATCGGCCGCTACTTCCTCGGCGGGCTGCTGCCGCTGTCCCTCGTGGGGCGCGTCACCCTGCCGGTCCTGCCGCTGCCGGAGGAGGTCGTCTTCCAGGTCGTCCACGCCGACGACGTCGCCGAGGCGGTGCTGCGGATGCTGCGCACCGGGGCGCAGGGGCCGTTCAACCTCGTCGCCCCGCCGGTCGTCGACCGGATGGACGTCGCCGCCGCCGTGCGAGCCCAGCGCGTGCCCCGGCTGCCGGCCCGGGCGCTGCGCGCCCTCGCGACCGCCACGTGGCGCGCCCGGCTGCAGCCGACCGAGGCCGGGTGGGTGGACCTGCTCACGCAGGTGCCGCTGCTGTCCTCCGCGCTCGCCCGGGCCGAGCTGGGGTGGGAGCCGGCCGTCCGGGCCCCGGACGCGCTGACCGAGCTCGTCGACGGGCTCGGCCGCGGCCGGGGTGCGAGCACCCCGCCGCTGCGGCCCCGCGGGGCCGTCCGCGACCGCCGGCCGCCCAGCGCCGGCCCGGCCGACCAGGGCTGAGGGCCCAGCAGGGCCGAGGGCGCGGCTGGGTCGCCGCGGCCCGACCAGGCGCGGCGGCGCCGCCCCGCTCCGGCTCAGCCGACCACCGCGAGGGCGAAGGGCAGCACCTGCACGCCCGCGCGCCGGAGCTGACGACCGGCGACGGTGAGGGTCCACCGGGTGTCGACGACGTCGTCGACGAGCAGGACGGGGCCGTCCGACCCCGGCGGCAGCTGCGCGACGAGGGCGTCGGCGTCGCCGAAGGCCCCCCACACGCCGGCCAGGCGGAAGGCGCTGTTGCCCGAGCCCGCGCGCGCCGGCGGGTGGTCGGGCGCCAGGGGCAGCGCGCCCAGGTAGGGCAGGCGCCCGAGCTCGGCGATGCCGGTGGCGAGGCTCTCCACCAGCGTCGGGCGCCCGCGGGAGGGCACCGACGCGACGGCGACCGGCCGGCGCTCCCAGTCCCACGCGGCCAGCACCGGGACGACGGCGCGCAGGACGTCGGAGGGCACCGGGACGTCGCGCACCCGCTCGCGGTCGCCCGAGACGTCGCCGAGCAGGTCGCGCAGGCGCGGGCCCCAGCCGAGGTCGCTCGTGCGGGCCAGCGCGCGCCCGGTGCCGAGCTGCTCGTCGGCGGAGATGCGGCCCTTCACGGTGACCCCGAGGCGGTCGGCGCCCGTGGGCCACTGCGCGCGCGGCTCCAGCACCGTGCCCGCCCGGCGCAGGGCGGCCGAGGCCGCCTCGCGCGCCTCGTCGGGCAGGTCGGTCGGGTACCAGGGCCCGGCGCAGCGGTCGCACCGCCCGCACGGGGCGGCGGTGGCGTCGTCGAGGGCCTCCTGGAGGAAGGCCATGCGGCAGCCGTCGGTGCGCTCGTAGGCGACCATCGCCTGCTGCTCGGCGGTACGGGTGGCCGCGACCTGGTCGTAGCGCTCGGCGTCGTAGACCCACGGGCGCCCCGTCGCCGTCCACCCGCCGCGCACCCGCTCGACGGCGCCGTCGACGGCCAGCACCTTGAGCAGCAGCTCGAGGCGCGTGCGGCGGACGTCGGCCACGGACTCGAGCGCGGCGGCGCTCATCGGCCGCTGCGCGCCGGCCAGGGCGTCGAGGACGGCGGCGGCGTCCTCCTCGCGGGGCATGCTCGCCGTCGCGAAGTACGACCAGACGGCGCGGTCCTCGCGCCCGGGGAGCAGGAGGACGTCGGCCCGGTCGACGGCGCGGCCGGCGCGCCCGACCTGCTGGTAGTAGCTGACGGGGGAGGACGGCGCGCCGAGGTGCACGACGAAGCCGAGGTCCGGCTTGTCGAAGCCCATGCCGAGCGCCGAGGTGGCCACGAGCGCCTTGACCCGGTTCTCCCGCAGCGCCGTCTCGGCCTCGCGGCGGTCGGCGTCGTCGGTGCGGCCGGTGTAGGCGAGCACCTGGTGACCGGAGGCCCGCAGCGCCGCGGCGGTGTCCTCCGCGGCGGCCACGGTGAGCGTGTAGACGATGCCCGAGCCGGGCAGGTCGGGCAGGTGCGCCGACAACCAGGCGAGCCGCGCCGCGTCGTCGGGCAGGTCGAGGACTCCGAGGCGCAGCGAGTCGCGCGCGAGCGGGCCGCGCACGGTCAGCACCTCCACCGGCGCCGACGAGCCCGGCGCGGGGGCGGACAGCTGCTCGGCGACGTCGGCGACGACGCGCTCGTTGGCCGTGGCCGTGGTCGCCAGCACGGGCGTGCCGGAGGGCAGCCGCCCCAGCAGGTCGCGGATGCGGCGGTAGTCGGGGCGGAAGTCGTGCCCCCAGTCGGAGATGCAGTGCGCCTCGTCGACCACGAGCAGGCCGGTGCGCGCCAGCAGGTCGGGCAGCACCTGCTCGGCGAAGGCGGGGTTGACGAGGCGCTCGGGGGAGATGAGGAGGACGTCGACCTCGTCGGCCGCCAGCGCGCGCAGCGCCTCGTCGTTCTCGTGGGCCGTGGCCGAGGAGATCTCGACCGCCCGCACCCCGGCACGGGCGGCGGCGGCCACCTGGTCGCGCATGAGGGCCAGCAGCGGGGAGACGAGCAGCGTGGGCCCCGCCCCGCGCGCCCGCAGCAGCGCCGTGGAGACGAAGTAGACGGCGGACTTGCCCCAGCCCGTGCGCTGGACGACGAGCGCCCGCGCGCGCCGGTCGACGAGCGCCTCGACCGCCTCGCCCTGCCCGTCGCGCAGGACGGCGTCGTCGCGCCCGACGAGGCGGCGCAGGACGGCGCCGGCCTCCGCGGCCGTGCCGGTGGAGTGGCTCTCGACGGTCTCGGTGCTCACGGGCGACGACGCTACGGGCCACCACCGACGCCCGGCGCACGTCGTCCACAGCGCCGCTGCGCGGACCGCCGCCCCGCCCGTCCGTCGCCCGCCCTAGCGTGCGCGGCGTGAGAGCCCTCGTGCTGCGCGCGTTCGGCGTCGAGCCCCGCGTGGAGGAGGTGCCCGACCCGGAGCCGCCGGCGGACGGCGTCGTCCTGCGCGTCACCGCGAGCGGCCTGTGCCGCAGCGACTGGCACGCCTACGCCGGCCACGACGGCGACGTCGTCCTCCCGCTGGTGCTGGGCCACGAGCTCGCCGGCGTCGTCGAGCGGGTCGGGCCGGAGGTCACGCGGTGGCGCCCGGGCGACCGGGGGCCCTGCCGGCCGTGGAGGACGGAGGGCCCACGGACGTCGCCGCGGCCGCTCTCGGCTGCCGCACGGCGACGGCGCACCGGGCCCTGGGCGGCCGGGCGCGCCTGCAGCCGGGGGAGGGCGTCGTGGTGCTGGGCTGCGGGGGCGTGGGCCTGTCGGCCGTCGTCCTCGCCCGCGCGATGGGCGCCGGGACGGTCGTGGCGGTCGACGTCTCGCCGGCGGCGCTCGCCCGCGCCCGCGAGCTCGGCGCCGACGTCGTCGTGGACGCCTCCGCCGCAGCCGGTCCCGGCGTGGACGGCGGTGACCGGCCGTCGGCGGGCGGGCTCGGCGGGGACGGCCCGGTCGCCGCCGCGGTGCGGGACGCCACGGGCGGCGGGGCCGCGGTCGCCGTCGAGGCGCTCGGGTCGGAAGCCACGCTGGCGCAGGGCGTCTGGTCGCTCAGGCGCCGGGGACGGCTCGTCCAGGTCGGCCTCTTGCCGCCGGGGCCCGACGGCGCGGGCCGCCCGCGCGTCGCCCTCGACCGGGCCATCAGCCACGAGCTGGACCTCCTCGGCAGCCACGGCATGGCCGCTGCCGACTACCCCGGGCTGCTGGCGCTCGTCGCCTCCGGCGCCCTGGACCCGGGCGCCCTCGTCGGCGAGGTGCTGCCCCTGACCGACGCCGGACGCGCTCTGGTCGAGCTGCCGCGCCGCACCGCGGCGGGCGTCATCGTCGTCGAGCCCTGGCGCTGACGAC
>NZ_JBBHZG010000003.1:217033-218720 GCF_037482305.1 Pseudokineococcus sp. 5B2Z-1 | reverse complement strand
TCGGGCCGGACGTCGGCGAGCACGGTGCGGGCTGAGCCGTCCACGAGCGTGACCGTGCACGGTCACGCTCGTGGACGGCTCAGCCCGCACCGTGCTCGCCGACGTCCGGCCCGACCTCTGGCCCGGCGACCGGCTCGCCCGGCGGCACCGGGTCGTGCTCGGGCCTCGCCCCGGCCACGAGCTCGACGAGGTCGTCGCCGTCGACCCACCGCGTGGGCACGGGAGCTCGCGCCGCCCGGCGGACGAGCCGGTCGGCGGGCAGCGGCGCTGGCGAGGCGACGACGACGGCGTTGGCGTAGCGGCGGCCCCGGAGCAGGCCCGTCTCCGCCAGGACGCCCACGTGCTCGAAGACCTCCGCCACCGTGGCGACCTCACGGCGCAGCTTCTTCAGCGGCGGCCGGTCGGCCACGTTGGCGAGGTAGGTGCCGTCCGGGCGCAGCACCCGGGCGACGTCCCGGGTGAACTCGAGGGTCCGCACGTGCCGGGGCGTCGTGTCCCCGGCGAAGACGTCGCGGACGACGGCGTCGGCACTGGCGTCGCGGCGGGTCGCCAGGCGCTCGCGGGCGTCGCCGACCTGCAGGCGCAGGGCGGGGGAGCGGGGCAGGTCGAACCACTCGCGGACCAGGCGGGCGAGGTCCTCGTCGACCTCGACGGCGACCTGCCGCGAGCCCGGGCGCGTCGCGTCCACGTAGCGGGCGAGGGCGCACCCGGCGGCGCCGAGGTGGACGACCTCGAGCGGCCCCCCGGCCGGCTCGCGCTCGTCGAGGACGTCGGCCATCCACCGCAGGTACTCGAACTCCAGGACCGTCGGGTCGCCCGTGTGGACCGAGGAGCTGGCGACGCCGTTGACGAAGACGGTCCAGGCCCGCCCGTCGCTGCCGCTGCGGGCGAGCTCGACGACGCCGCTCGCCGTCGACCACGTGCCGGGCTGCGGCTGGGGCCGGGGGCCGCGATCGGCGGACGCGCGGGAGGGGCGGTGGCGGTCGGGCACCGGCCCACCCTGGCCGAGGCGACGACGGCGCGCGCGGGAGGGCCCGCGCCGCCGCGGGAGCGTGCCGCGGGCGGCGGGCCGGGAGGGCCACGCCGGCGCCGTCGGCGACGACCCGCAGCGGCCCGGCGCCGCGGCCGGCCGACCTCAGCCGTCGTCGGGCCGCCGGCGCAGCGCCTTCGTCCGCCCGCGCGCCGTCTTGGCGTCGGTGCGGCGGGCACGCGCCTGCCGCGAGGGCGCCGTCGCGCGCCGCGAGGCGGGCGGTGGGCGCAGGCCCTCGGCGACGAGGGCGGCGAGGCGCTCGCGGGCGCTCGCGCGGTTGCGGAGCTGCTCGCGGTGCTCGGAGGCCCGGACGACGAGCGCGCCGTCGACGAGCCGGGGGCCGAGGCGCTCCAGCAGCCGCTCGCGCTGCGGCGCCGACAGCGCCCGCGAGCGCGCGGGGACCCAGCGCAGCTCCACCGCGGAGTCGGTGGTGTTGACGCCCTGCCCGCCCGGGCCGCCGGCCCGGCTGAAGCGCCACGCGAGCTCCGCCGACGGCAGGAGCACCCCGCGGGTCACGCGCAGGTCGCCTGCGGGGTCGCCGCCGGACGCCCCCGCAGGGGCCGACGCCGAGGATCCGCTCACCCGCCCAGGGTGCCCGAGAGCGGCGGCGCCCCGCCGCTCCCCAAGCCGGCCGGTCCGCGCGCCCCTCCGGTGCCG
>NZ_JBBHZG010000003.1:160506-216873 GCF_037482305.1 Pseudokineococcus sp. 5B2Z-1 | reverse complement strand
CGCCCCCCCACGGTCGCGGGCCGTACCGTGGACGCCGTGGTGGCGGGCGAGGACGGCGCGGGCGGTGCCGCCGCGCTGCCCGCCGAGGCCCTGCCCGCCGAGGCCGTGGCGGCCCCGGCCGAGCGGGGGCGGGCGCAGGACGTCCCGCGCCCGCCGTCCGCGGTCGACGCGGCCGTCGCCACCTACCTGGGCCACCTGCGCGTGGAGCGGGGGCTGTCGGACAACACGCTGGCGGCCTACCGCCGCGACCTCGTCCGGTACGCCGACTTCCTCGCCGCGCGGGGCCGGGCCGCCCCGGCGGGCGTCGAGCCCGCGGACGTCAGCGCCTTCGCCGTCGCCCTCGGCACGGGGAGCGACGGGCGCGCCGTCCTCACCGCCAGCTCGAGCAAGCGGGCCGTCGTCGCCGTCCGGGGGTTCCACCGCTTCCTCGCAGAGGAGGGGCTGACGACGACCGACCCCTCGCGCGACGTCCGGCCGCCCGCGGAGCCGCGCCGCCTGCCGAAGGCGATCGGCGTCGCCGAGGTGGGGCGCCTGCTCGACGCCGCAGCGGTCGGCGACGGCCCCGGCGCGCTGCGCGACCGCGCGCTGCTCGAGCTGCTCTACGGCTCCGGCGCGCGCATCTCCGAGGCGGTGGCGCTCGACGTCGACGACCTCGTCGACGTCCTCGGCGGCCCGCGCCCGCAGAGCTCCGCCGGCGCCGCGGGCGACGACGACGGGCCGCCGCCGGAGGGGCTGCTGCGGCTGCGGGGCAAGGGCGACAAGGAGCGCGTCGTGCCGCTCGGGCGCTACGCGCGGGCCGCGCTGGACGACTACCTCGTCCGCGGCCGCCCCGCGCTCGCGGCGGCGGGCCGCGGCGGGCCGGCGCTGTTCCTCAACACGCGCGGGGGGCGGCTCTCGCGCCAGAGCGCCTGGGCCGTCCTGCACGCCGCCGGCGAGCGGGCGCGCCTGTCCGGCAGCGTCTCCCCGCACACCCTCCGGCACTCCTTCGCGACCCACCTCCTCGAGGGCGGCGCGGACGTGCGCGTCGTCCAGGAGCTCCTCGGCCACGCGTCGGTGACGACGACGCAGGCGTACACGCTGGTCACCGCCGACGCGCTGCGCGAGGTCTTCGCCGCCGCCCACCCCCGAGCGCGCTGAGCAGCCCCCCACCCCGCAGGCTAGTCAGGGCTCGCCGCCCTGGCTGGGAGCCGGCCATCAGCGGCGACGGGGGCCCCGGACGCGCCTCGGTCGGGTGAGCGAGCACGTCGAGGGGCGACCGCGGACCCGACGGGGCGACTGGCGTCGCGCCCGCAGCGGTGAGGTGCGGCAGCGCGAGGGGACGGCATGGTCGTGGGCGCCACGGCGGGAGCAGTGGTCGACCTGTCCGGTCATCCCTCCGGTGAGCAGGCGCCCCGGTGAGCGACCGCGCCGACGGCCTGATGCCCCTGGACGTCGAGCCCGAGGGGCCGCAGGCCGCCGCCGATCAGCTCACCCCTCCGCGCGAGGACCTCGAGGGCGAGCGCGCCGGCGTGGGAGCCGTGGACTGGCTCCTCGATGACGGCCCCGACATCGAGGAGGCCGTCGCCAGGGGCGCCGAGGCCGTGGCGGACACCGGGCGCGCCGCCGCCCCCGGCGCCGCCGCCCTCGGGGAGGGGATCGGCGGGTGGTTCGACTGACGAGCGGGAGCGGAGGGACGGGCAGGGCTCTCGAGCGCATCGGCCCCTCGCGGGGACTCGGGCAGCGGGTCGTGACGGCGCTCATGTGCCCGGTCATGGTCCTCGTCGGTCTCGGCCTCGTCTCGCAGGCGAGCCTGTCGCCCTACCTCGTGGCCTTCGGCGTCCTGACAGCCGGGACCGGGCTGCTCGCCGTCCCGTCCTGCTGCTCGAGCGGCGGTGGGACGCCGGGCGACCCGGCCCGGTCCTCGACCGCGACCCCGCTCTCGGCGCTCCGTCGACCTTCCTCGTCCGGGCCCCGTGGAGCCCCGGCCTGCGGTGGACCGTCGCCGTGGTCGTCGGGGGCCCTGTGCTGGCCCCGACTGTCCTGGCCCTCGCGGAGGGCCTCTGGGCCTGGGGGGCGAGCCTCGGCGTCGTCACCGTCCTCGTCGAGCTCGCCCTCGACGTGCTCGTCCACGACCCGCGCCTGCGTGCGGCACTGGGTACGCCCGTCTCGCTCGACCGGGCCCTCTGGAGGGTCGACCGGTGGCGGCGACGGACGTCCCCGGACGGACCGGAGGACCTCCGGCCGCTGCGCTGAGGGACGTCCCGCCACGTCAGGGGACCGAGCGCCCAGGTCCTGCTGCGCGTGGAGCACCCGCAGCGCTGGCGCGGGCGAGCTCTGCGACGTCCTGCTCCTCGACCGACGGCCGCAGCGCCGCCCCGGAGCCGGGGGGCAGCGGCGTGGCGAGACGTCGACGGACGACTCGACGGCGTGACGGTGCTGACCTGACCGGTGACGAGCCGGCGGACCCCTCCCTCGTCCCCCGCGGGGCCCAGTAGCGTCGCGCCGGACCGGGCAGAGGACCGGGAGCGGCGTCGCGGTCGCCGCTCCCCGAGGGGGCGGCGTGAGCGGTGACGGCGTGATGCACGCGGACTCCCCCCTGCTGGAGGAGGAGCGGGACGCGGTGCACCTCCGATCCCGTGGCCGCGGGCAGCGAGCAGGTCGGCGCCGCTATGGAGGACGACGCCGAGGTCCGGCACGGACGGTGGATCGCCGGGTAGACCTCCGACTGCTCAGGACCGGGGCGACCACCGTCGCAGCCGTCGCCCTGCTCAGCGGCTGCGCCTCCTCCCCGTCGGCCCCCGCGCCCCTCCTGCAGCCGGATGACCTCGACGGCGTGGACGTGGTCGAGATGGACGACGAACTCCCGCTCGGCCGCTTCCTGCCGTGCGACCTCCTCACCGACCCGCAGCAGGAGGTCGCGGCGACGGGCGTGCACGCCGAGTACCGGGTGCAGGTCGACGACGAGGACGGCGTCGTCGTGACCGGCGCCTTCGCCCCGCCGGCCGAGCTGACCACCGACCTCCTCGACTTCCTCGACGGCGCTTCCGGTGCCTGCGGGACGTCGGACCGCGAGGTGGTGCTCGACACGGAGGCGGCGGCCGCGGTGGCCGCGGAGGCGGGGGTCGACGCCGACGACGTCCGGCTGCTCCGCAAGGGACCAGAGGAGACACCGGGCTGGCGCGCCTACGCCGTCGTCGGCCGTGAGGTCGTGGTCGTCGGCGCCGGCGGCACGGCGGTGGTCGGAGCACTGGACACGGCGACGACGGTCGCCGACGCCGTGCAGCGCCTCCGGGACGACGGGTTGTCGCCACCCGCCTGACGGCGGCAGGTGCCCAGCACGCCGACCGTCCAGCGCGGCGAGGGCTCACCCGTCCGACGGCGAGAGCGCTGGCCGCCTCGACCGCGGGCGTCGGGGACGGCTCACACGCTCTCCGCGAGCAGCCCCAGCGCCCCCTCGTCTGCCTCGCCCGACGCCGCGTCGACGTCCTGCACGCCATGCTCCGCACCGCCACCCGCGACGAGCCCCGCCCTGTCCGCGCCGCTCGACCCACGACATGGCACCCCCGGCCGTCCCCTGGGCGCCGTCCCCGGCCGCCGCCCCCGTCCGCCGCCCGGAGCCGTGGCCGACGAGCACGCCGCCTCGACGGTGCCTCCGGGGCGCGGCTAGGGTCGAGCCGCCCTGGGCGGGCCGCCGCCGGGCGGCCGACGCCGCCGACCCGAGCACGGGAGTGACCGCCGTGAGCACCGACCAGAGCGCCCCGCCCACCGCTGACGCGGACGGGGCGCCCGGTCAGACGGCGCTCGACGTCACCGGCCTGGGCCTCGGCCCGACGGGGCGCCCGATGCCGGACTTCCCGGTCCCGCCTCCGCTGTCCTCCCACGGCCCGGCCCGCGTCATCGCCCTGTGCAACCAGAAGGGCGGGGTCGGCAAGACGACGACCACCATCAACCTCGGGGCCGCGCTGGCCGAGCTCGGCCGCCGGGTGCTGCTCGTCGACTTCGACCCCCAGGGCGCCCTGTCCGCCGGGGTCGGCGTCTCGGCGCACGACCGGGAGACCACGGTCTACACGCTCATGGTCGACCGCCACGCGGACACCCGCGACGCCATCGTCCGCACGCGGGTCGAGGGCATGGACGTCATCCCGGCGAACATCGACCTGTCGGCCGCCGAGGTCCAGCTCGTCTCCGAGGTCGCGCGCGAGAACCTCTTGGCCCGCGCCCTGCGCCCCGTCCTCGACGACTACGACGTCGTCCTCATCGACTGCCAGCCCTCCCTGGGGCTCCTCACGGTCAACGCGCTCACCGCGGCGCACGGCGTCGTCATCCCGCTGGAGTGCGAGTACTTCGCCCTGCGCGGGGTGGCCCTGCTCGTCGAGACCATCGAGAAGGTGCAGGACCGCCTCAACCCCCGGCTCGAGGTCGACGGCATCCTCGCGACGATGTACGACTCGAGGACCCTCCACAGCCGCGAGGTGGTCGCCCGGGTCGTCGACGCCTTCGGCGACGACGTCTTCCACACCGTCGTGGCCCGCACGGTGAAGTTCCCCGACGCGACCGTCGCCGCCGAGCCGATCACCAGCTACGCGAGCAGCCACCCGGCAGCCGCGGCCTACCGCCAGCTCGCGCGCGAGCTCATCGCCCGGGGCGACGCGGCCTGAGCCCCGACGCGCCGCCCGCGCCCCCGGACCGGCGGGACCCCGTGGACCCCGTCGTGGACCCCGTCGCGGGCGGGGCGCCGGCGGACGACGCGGCGCCCGCGGGGTCCCCGCCCGCCGCCCGCGCCCGCCCCGCGGGCCGTCGGGCGCCCTTCGAGGTGCACCTCGAGGTCTTCACGGGGCCGTTCGACCTGCTCCTGCAGCTCATCTCCAAGCACCGGCTCGACGTCACCGAGGTGGCGCTGGCCGCCGTCACCGACGAGTTCGTCGCGCACCTGCGCGCCCGCTCCGGCGAGGCGGCGGGGGACGACGTCGGTGGTGGGGAGGGTGGCTCCGACGGGACGGGGGAGGAGTGGGACCTCGGCCAGGCGAGCGAGTTCCTCGTCGTCGCCGCCACCCTCCTCGACCTCAAGGCGGCGCGCCTGCTGCCGAGCGGCGAGGTCGAGGACGCCGAGGACCTCGCCCTCCTCGAGGCCCGCGACCTCCTCTTCGCCCGCCTGCTGCAGTACCGGGCCTACAAGGACGTCTCCGCGGTCCTCGCCGACCGGCTCGCCCGCTTCGGCCGCTCCGTGCCGCGCTCCGCCCCGCTGGAGCCCGCGCTCGCCGGCCTGCTGCCCGAGCTCGTCCTGTCGACGACGCCGGAGCAGCTCGCCGAGCTGGCGGCCGCGGCGTCGCGCCCGCGCGCGGCCCCGCCCGGGGTGGGCCTCGCGCACCTGCACGGGTCCGCCGTAAGCGTCCGCGAGGAGGCCCTGGCCGTGGCCCGCCACCTGCGGCGCGAGGGCAGCGCGACCTTCCGCGAGCTCGTCCGCGACGCCGGCTCGGTGCTCGTCGTCGTCGCGCGCTTCCTCGCCCTGCTCGAGCTCTTCCGCGACGGCGCCGTGGCCCTCGAGCAGGCGGACGCCCTCGCCGAGCTGTCGGTCCGCTGGACCCGGCCCGCCGGGGACGCGGAGGACGAGGACGAGGCGCTCGAGGGCGTGGTGCGCGGCGTCGCCGAGCCGGGGGAGGATGCGCCGTCGTGAGCGAGCAGGGGCCGGCGGTGGTCGGCGACGGACGACCGCCCGCGGGGGAGCAGGAGCCCGACGCCGAGCGGGTGCCGGACGTCGAGGACCTGCCCGGCGGCGCGCGGGCCGCGCTGGAGGCGGTGCTCATGGTCGTCGACGAGCCCGTCGACGAGGCGTCGTTGGCCGCGGCCGTGCGCCTGCCGGTGGACCGCGTGCACGCGCTGCTCGTCGCGCTCGAGGACGAGTACGCCCGGGACGCCCGGGGCTTCGAGCTGCGTCGCTCCGCCGGCGGCTGGCGCGTCTACAGCCGCGCCGACCTGGCCGACGTCGTCGCGCGCTTCGTGCGCGACGGCCAGACGGCGCGCCTCACGCAGGCGGCGCTCGAGACGCTGGCCATCATCGCCTACCGCCAGCCGGTGAGCCGGGCCCGCGTCTCCGCGGTGCGGGGCGTCGACGTCGACGGCGTCGTGCGGACCCTCGTGGCGCGGGGCCTCGTGGTCGAGCAGTCCAAGGACCTCGCCACGGGTGCGATGCTCTACGGGACGACGCCCTCCTTCCTCGAGCGGATGGGGCTGGCCAGCCTCGACGAGCTGCCGCCCCTGGCCCCGTTCCTGCCCGAGGGCGCGGACCTCGAGGACCTGACGGAAGGACAGCTGTGAGCGACGACGGACGCGGGCGCGGAGCCGGGGGCCGAGGAGGCCACCCCGGAGGTGCCCGAGGAGCGGGCGGTGGGCGCCCCGCGTCCGGCGGCTCGCGCGGCACGGGAGCGAGCCGGGGGAGCCGCCCGCCCCAGGGCGGTCGCGGCGGCGCGCCCACGGGCGGTCGCGGCGGCGCCCCCTCCGGCGCACGTGGCGGGCGCCCGGCGTCCGGGAACGACCGGCGCGACGAGCGCGGCCCCCGCCGCGACGACGGCCGGACCGGCGAGCGGTCGACCGGCCAGCGGTCGACGGGCCGGTGGTCGACCGGGCAGCGCCCGACGGAGGGGCGGTCGGCGGAGGGGCGTCGCGGACGTCCCGACGGGTCGCGCCCCGGCGCCGACCGTGCTGACGACCGGCGCGGCGGGCGGCCCGACGGCGGTCGGCCGGACGAGCGACGCGGCGGGCGCCCCGGGGGCGCGCGGACGGGCGAGGGCCAGCGGTCGTCGCCCGACCGCCGCCGCACGCCCGAGGAGATCGCCGAGGAGCGCCGCCGCAACCACAAGGCGAACCGCTGGGGCTCGGGCATCGGCCGCGGGCAGCAGGGCACGAGCGGTCGTGGCGCGTCCGCGCGCGGCGCGTCCCGCCGCCCGGCCGGCACCCAGCGCGGCGAGCGCGGCGAGCGCCCGGGAGGGCGGCCGGCCGTCGACGTCCACGTCGCCGACGGCGTGCGCCTGCAGAAGGTGCTGGCCCAGGCCGGCGTCGGCTCGCGCCGCACGTGCGAGGACCTCATCGCCGCGGGCCGGGTGCGCGTGGACGACGTCGTCGTCACCGAGCTGGGCCTGCGGGTCGACCCCTCCCGCCAGGCCGTCCACGTCGACGGGCTGCGCGTCGTCCTCGACGAGACGAAGGTCTACCTGGCGCTCAACAAGCCGCTCGGCGTCGTCTCGACGATGTCGGACCCGCAGGGGCGTCCCTGCATCGGCGACCTGCTCGAGCAGCACGCCCACCGGCTCTACCACGTCGGCCGGCTCGACGTCGACACCGAGGGCCTCATCCTCGTGACGAACGACGGCGAGCTCGCCAACCGGCTCCAGCACCCCTCGTGGGAGGTGCCGAAGACGTACCTGGCGCAAGTGCCCGGGCCCATCCCGCGCGATCTCGGGCGCCGGCTGCGCGAGGGCGTCGAGCTCGAGGACGGCCCCGTGAAGGTCGACTCCTTCCGGCTCGTCGACTCCCAGCCGGGGCGCGCGCTCGTGGAGCTCGTCCTGCACGAGGGCCGCAACCACATCGTCCGCCGCCTGCTCGCCGAGGTGGGGCACCCCGTCGAGCAGCTCGTGCGCACGCGCATCGGGCCGGTGCTCCTCGGGGACATGCTCCCCGGCCGCTCGCGGGCGCTGGCAGGCCCCGAGCTCGGTCGCCTCATGGCGGACGTCGGGCTCTGACGCACCGCCCCCGGCGGCCCGCCGGGGGCCGGCGTCCGCCCACCGGGCGCCGCCCGCCCCGTCCGGCGCGCCGCCGCTAGCCTCGCGGCGGCGCCGCTCGGACGCCGGCGACGGGCCGCCGGGCACGACGACGCGGAGGCCCGACGCGGGCGGGACGACCGGAGGCGTCGGCAGGGCGGGACGACGGAAGGGGTGCGCGGTGGCGGTGCGAGCGGTGCGCGGGGCGACCCAGCTGGACGTCGACGAGCGCGAGCACCTGCTCGCCTCGACCCGCGAGCTCGTCACCGCCGTCCTCGAGGCCAACCCCATGGGCCCCGAGGACCTCATCTCCGTCGTCTTCACCGTGACCCCCGACCTGCGCTCGGAGTTCCCCGCCGTCGCGGCCCGCGAGCTGGGCCTCGGCGACGTGCCGCTGCTGTGCTGCACCGAGATCGACGTCCCGGGCGCCATGCCGCGGGTCGTGCGGCTCATGGCCCACGCCGAGCTCGACGTCCCGCGCGCCGACGTGCGCCACGTCTACCTGCGGGGGGCCGTCGCGCTGCGCCGCGACATCGCCCAGTGAGCGCGGCGACGGACGGGCCGGCCGCGCCCCGGGCGGCCGGCCCCCGGACGGCCGGCTCGGGTGCGGAGGGCGGGCCCGCCCGCACCCGCGGCACCGTCCTCGTCGTGGGCACGGGGCTGCTCGGCGCCAGCGCCGGGCTCGCGCTGCGGGCCCGCGGCGTCGACGTCGCCCTCGACGACCCCTCGCCGACCGCCCGCGCCCTGGCGCGCGACGTCGGCGCCGGCCGCCCCGCCGGCCCGGCCGAGGAGCCGTCCGTCGTGCTCGTGGCCGCCCCGCCGGACGTCACGGCCGAGGTCGTCGCCGCGCGCCTGCGGGCTCACCCCCGCGCCGTCGTCACCGACGTCGCCAGCGTGAAGGGCGCCGTGCTCGACGGCGTCGCCGCGGCGCTCGCCCGCGACGGCGCCGACCCGTCGGCCGTGCGGCGCTACGTCGGCGGCCACCCCATGGCCGGGCGGGAGCGCTCGGGCGCCACGAGCGCGCGGGCCGACCTCTTCACGGGCCGCCCCTGGGTGCTCGTGCCCCCGGAGGGTGCCCCGGACGGCGCCCAGCGCGGTGCGTCCGCGGCTGCGCCGGCGGACCCGGCAGCATCCGCCGCGGGGGCGCTCGAGCGGGTCCTCGACGTCGTCGCCGACTGCCGGGGCGTGCCCGTCGTCATGGGGGCGGCCGAGCACGACGAGGCGGTGGCGCTGGTCTCGCACGTGCCGCAGGTGGCGGCGAGCCTCGTGGCCGCGCGGCTGCTCGAGGCCCCCTCCGCGGCCGTCGCGCTCGCGGGCCAGGGGCTGCGGGACGTCACGCGCATCGCCGCCAGCGACCCGGGGCTGTGGGTGCAGATCCTCGGGGCGAACGCGGCGCCGGTGGCGCGGGCGCTGCACGCGCTGCGCTCGGACCTCGACGCGGTGCTGGGCGCCCTCGACGCGCTGGCCGCGGACGGCGGGGCGCTCGGGGCCCGCGCCCGGGTGGCGCGCGCCATCGACGAGGGCGGCGCCGGGGTCGCGCGCGTGCCGGGCAAGCACGGGGCCGACCCCGTGCCCGTCGAGGTCGTCGCCGTGCTCGTGCCCGACGAGCCCGGCAGCCTGGCGCGCCTCTTCGCCGACGTGGCCGACCTCGGGGTCAGCGTCGAGGACGTCAAGCTCGAGCACGCGCCCGGGCGGCTGCTCGGCCTCGCCGAGCTCTCCGTCCTGCCCGCGGGACGGCCGCGCCTCGAGGCCGAGCTGCCGCCGCGCGGCTGGCGCGTCGCCGGCTGAGGGCGGGGGCGGGCAGCGGGGGCGGAGCGCGCGCGGTGCGGGCGACCGGCCCCGCGGGCGCCAGCGACTACCCTGGGCGCGACCTGAGCCGCTCCGCGCCCGCCCGCGGACGAGGCCGGTCCTCCCCGACCGCACCGACGTCAGGACCCGCATGCCCGCTCCCCGCCCAGCCGCCGCCCCGGTCGTCGTCGCCGTGGACGGGCCGTCGGGCTCCGGCAAGTCCAGCGTGAGCCGCGCCGTCGCGGCCCGGCTCGGCACGGCCTACCTCGACACCGGGGCCACGTACCGGGCCGTCTGCTGGTGGTGCCTGGAGCACGACGTCGACCTCTCCGACCGCGGGGCCGTCGCCGAGGTGGCGCGCCAGATCGAGCTCGAGCTCGGCACCGACCCGTCCGCGCCGTCGGTGCGCGTCGGCGGTCGCGTCGTCACCGACGACCTCCGGGCGAGCCGGGTGTCCGCGGCCGTGAGCGCCGTCGCGACCAACCTCGACGTGCGCGCCGAGCTCCGCCGCCGCCAGCGCGCGGTCGTCGACCTCGCCCGCCGCGAGCGCGGCGTGGTCGCCGAGGGCCGCGACACCACCACCGTCGTCGTCCCCGACGCCGACGTGCGGGTGCTCCTCGTCGCCGACGAGGAGGCCCGGCTGCGGCGCCGCTCCCTCGACGTCCACGGCAGCGACGACGCCTCCTCCCGCGAGGCCACCCGCGACGAGGTGCTGCGCCGGGACCGCGACGACGCGACCGTCTCGGAGTTCTCCGTGGCGGCCGACGGCGTCGTCACCGTCGACTCCTCGGCCCTGACCCTCGAGGAGACCGTCGAGGCCGTCCTCGCGCTCGTCGCGCGGGCCGTGCCCGCGGCGCTCCCGCCGGAGCGGGTCAGCGCGAGCGCGCTCGAGCGCGCCGACCGGGCGGGCGCCCGATGAGCGCGGGTGAGAGGGGCGGCAGCGAGAAGGGCCGCCGCGAGGAGGGCCGCCGCGAGGAGAGCGGGGCGCCGGCGCGTCGCCCGGCCTCGGGAGGCCGCGAGGTCCCCGGCACCTTCGGCCCGAAGTGGGGCAAGCCGGTGGGCTGGGTGCTCTCCCGCACCCTGTGGAGCGTCACGCGCCACGGCCTCGACAACGTGCCCGCCGACGGGCCGGTGCTCCTCGCGAGCAACCACCTCGGCTTCCTCGACGGGCCGCTGCTCATGGGCATGGCCCCGCGGGGCACGCACTTCCTCGTCAAGAAGGAGATGTTCACCGGGCCGCTCGGCGTCGTCCTGCGGGGCTGCGGGCAGATCCCCGTCGACCGCACCGGCGACCGGGGCGCGCTCGTCACCGCGGTGGCGGTGCTGCGCCGCGGCGGCTCCGTGGGCGTCTTCCCCGAGGGCACGCGCGGTCGCGGCGACGTCGCGGCCATGCAGTCCGGCGTCACGTGGCTCGCGCTGCAGACCGGCGCGCCCGTCGTGCCCGTCGCGCTGCTCGGGACGAAGCGGGCGGGGGGGTCGCGCACCGACCTGCCGCGCCCGCGCCAGCCCGTGCACGTCGTCTTCGGCGAGCCGGTGTCGCTGACCCCGCGCGCCGGCGTGCCGCGCCGGGACGCGCTCCAGCAGGCCACGGAGGACCTGCGCGGGGCGATGACGGCCCACGTGCACGCGGCGGTGGACCTCACCGGCATGCCGCTGCCGGACGACGTCGAGCGGCCCGCCGGGCCGGGGAGGTCCTGACGTGGACATCGAGAGGACCGGCCCGGGGCCGGCGGACGACGAGCAGCCCGACCAGGTCGAGGTGGACGTCGAGGTCGAGGTCGTCGACGCGGCCGACGGCGCGCCGGACGACGTCGAGGACGGCGCCGAGGGGGTCGACCGGACCACCGCGCTGCGGGCCGGCCTGGAGGACTACGAGCTCTCGGAGGAGGACTACGCCCTCCTCCTCGCCGAGGAGGCGGGCGCGGCCGCGGAGCCGCTCGAGGTGCTGCCCGTCGTCGCCGTGGTCGGGCGCCCCAACGTCGGCAAGTCGAGCCTCGTCAACCGCATCCTGGGCCGCCGCGAGGCGGTCGTGCAGGACCTGCCCGGCATCACCCGCGACCGCGTGAGCTACCCCGCGGAGTGGTCGGGGCAGCGCTTCACGCTCGTCGACACCGGCGGGTGGGAGCAGGACGTCGCCGGCCTGGAGGCGCGCGTCGCCGCCCAGGCCGAGGTCGCCGTCGAGGCGGCCGACGTCGTCGTGCTCGTCGTCGACGCCACGGTCGGCGCCACGGGCACCGACGAGGCGGTCGTCCGGCTCCTGCGGCGCTCGGGCAAGCCCGTCGTCCTCGCGGCCAACAAGGTCGACGACCAGCGCGGCGAGGCCGACGCGGCGACGCTGTGGTCCCTCGGGCTCGGCGAGCCCTTCCCGGTCTCCTCCGTCCACGGCCGGGGGTCGGGCGACCTCCTCGACGCCGTCCTCGCGGCGATGCCCGAGGAGCTGCAGGCCTCCCGCGAGCGCCCGTCGGGCCTGCGGCGCGTGGCCCTCCTGGGCCGGCCGAACGTCGGCAAGTCGAGCATGCTCAACAAGCTCACGGGCAGCGACCGGGTCGTCGTCGACGCCACCGCCGGGACGACCCGCGACCCGGTGGACGAGGTCGTCGAGCTCGCCGGGCGGGAGTGGGTCTTCGTCGACACCGCCGGCATCCGCCGCCGGGTGCACCAGTCGAGCGGGGCGGACTTCTACGCCTCGCTGCGCACCCAGGCCGCGCTCGAGAAGGCGGAGGTCGCCGTCGTCCTCGTCGACGGCTCCGAAACCCTCACCGAGCAGGACACCCGCATCATCTCGACGGTCGTCGAGGCCGGGCGGGCCCTCGTGCTCGCCGTGAACAAGTGGGACCTCGTCGACGAGGAGCGCCGCTACTACCTGGAGCGGGAGCTCGAGCGGGACCTCGTCCAGGTCCGCTGGGCCCCCCGGGTCAACGTGTCGGCCCGCACGGGGCGCCACCTCGAGCGCCTCGTGCCCGCCCTCGACGTCGCCCTGGACTCGTGGGGGACCCGCGTCCCCACGGGGCGCCTCAACAGCTTCCTGGGCCAGGTCGTCGCCGAGCACCCGCACCCCGTCCGCGGCGGCAAGCAGCCGCGGATCCTCTTCGGCACGCAGCCGTCGACCCAGCCGCCCCGCTTCGTCGTCTTCGCCTCCGGGTTCCTCGAGGCGGGCTACCGGCGGTTCCTGGAGCGGCGCCTGCGCGAGGAGTTCGGCTTCGAGGGCTCGCCCGTCGAGCTCAGCGTCCGGGTGCGCGAGCGGCGCCGCCGCTGAGCGCGGACGGCGCTCGGGCGGTCCCGCCGGTGCGGTAGTGTCTGCGGCGCCGCGGCGGTCCGCCGGCCGCCCTCCGGGGCGGGCGCGAGCCGGTGCTCGGCAGCTCGGGATGTGGCGCAGCTTGGTAGCGCACTTGACTGGGGGTCAAGGGGTCGCAGGTTCAAATCCTGTCATCCCGACGCACGGCCCTGGTGGGAGCACCGCTCCCGCCAGGGCCTTCGTCGTCCCCGGCCCCGCCTGCGCCCGGTCCGGGCGCGGCGCCGCCGGGTGGGCCGCCCTCGTCGTCACCGGTGCCCCGTAGGCTCCTGCCCGGCGCCGGGGACGACCGGCGCCGGACGGGCAGGGGAGGTGCGCGTGGAGGGCTCGAGCGCCCCGCAGCGGGGCAGCGGCAGCTCGCCCGCGCCGCGGGGGTCCACGGCGGCGGAAATGGACACCGACGACGTCCTCACCGTCCCCAACGCGATCAGCGCCGCCCGGCTGCTCCTCGTCCCCGTCTTCGCCGTCCTCATCGCGACCGAGCGCGACGGCTGGGCGCTCCTCGTCCTCATGGTCTCGGGCGCCTCGGACTGGGTGGACGGCTACCTCGCCCGTCGGTGGCACCAGACGTCGCGGCTCGGGCGGGTCCTCGACCCGGCCGCCGACCGCCTCTACATCGCGGTGACGCTCGTCGGCCTGGCCTGGCGGGACGTCGTCCCGTGGTGGCTGGTCGCCCTCATCGCGCTGCGCGACGTCGTCCTGGCGCTCACGGTGCCGGTCCTCTCGCGGCACGGGTACGGCACGCTCGAGGTCCACTACCTCGGCAAGGCCGCGACCTTCTGCCTGCTCTACGCCTTCCCGCTCATCCTCCTCGCTCAGGTCGGCGGCGCCCTGACCCCGCTCGGGCCGGCGGCCGAGTCGCTCGGCTGGGCCTTCGCCTGGTGGGGCACCGGCCTCTACTGGTGGGCCGGGCTGCTCTACGTCCACCAGGTCCGCCTCCTCGTGCGCGCCGACGCCGGGCCGGCGGGCGACCGGGCCGTCGCGGGGGCCGGCACGTGAGCCCCGCCGCCGGCGCGGCGCGCCGCCGCCCCGACGCGTCGATGACCCTGCTGCGGGAGGTCATGGAGCGACCGCTCGACCCGGGGTACGCGGCCGCGGCCGCGGCGCGCCGGACCGGGACGGCGCCCCCGGCGACCCGCCCCCGCAGGGCCGTGACGGCCGGGCTCGGCCTGCTCGCCGGGCTCCTCGCCGTCGTCGGCGTCGTCCAGCTGCGCGCCCCCGGCGCGGAGGGCACGACGGCCGCGCTGCGGGCCGAGGTCGAGCAGCGGCAGGGCGAGGTGGACGCGCTCGCCTCCGCCGTCGAGGGCGCGCGCGCCGACGTCGTCGGCGCGCAGGACGCCGTCCTCGGGCCCGAGGCCTCGCAGGGGGGTGAGCGGGCGCAGCAGCTCGGCGCGGCGACCGGCGCCGTCGCCGTCACGGGGCCGGGCCTGCGCGTCGTCGTCGACGACGCGCCCGACGCGCGCGCCGACGCCTCCGGCTCCCCCCGCACGGACGCCGAGGCCGACCTCGGCCGGGTCCGCGACCGCGACCTGCAGGTCGTCGTCAACGGGCTGTGGTCGGCGGGCGCCGAGGCCGTGGCCGTCGGCGGGCAGCGCCTCACCGCGCGCACGGCCGTGCGCGGGGCCGGGGAGGCCGTCCTCGTCGGCTACCAGCCCCTCGCGCCGCCCTACGAGGTGGAGGCCGTGGGGGACCCGGACGCGCTGGCCACCGGCTTCGCCCGCTCGGCGGGCGGCCGGTACGCCGCCGGCCTCGCCGACTACGGCATCACCGTGAGCGTGGACGAGGTCGACGAGCTGCACCTGCCCGCCGCCGCCGGCCTGCGCCCGGAGGCCGCGCGCGTCCTCGACGCCGACGGGGGGAGCCCGCCGTGATCGCCGTCCTCGGTCTCGTCGTGGGGGTGGTCCTCGGGCTCGTGCTCCAGCCGACCGTCCCCCCGCTCGTCCAGCCCTACCTGCCCATCGCCGTCGTCGCGGCCCTCGACGCCGTCTTCGGCGGCCTGCGGGCGGTGCTCGACGGCGTCTTCGACGACCGGGTCTTCGTCGTCTCGTTCCTCTCCAACGTCGTCGTGGCCGCGCTCGTCGTCTACCTCGGCGACCAGCTCGGCGTCGGCGCCCAGCTCTCGACGGGCGTCGTCGTCGTCCTCGGCATCCGGATCTTCTCCAACGCGGCCGCGATCCGGCGGCACCTCTTCCGGGCGTGAGCGCGCCCGCGGAGGGGCCCGGGCCGCGCCCCGAGCACGGACGGCACGCGGACCCGGGGCCGGGGGAGGGCCCGGCGGCGGAGGAGCAGGCGGCGGAGGAGCAGGCGGCGGAGGAGCAGGGCCCGCCGGCGCCGCCCTCGGCGCGCCTCGTGCGCCGGCGCCTGGGGTCCGCGCTGCGCCCGCGGGCCACGCGCGGCCAGGTGCTCGCCGGGCTCCTGTGCGCCGCGCTGGGCTTCGCCCTCGTGGTCCAGCTGCAGGCCACCCAGGAGAGCGGCCTGGCGCAGCTGCGCGAGGCCGACCTCGTTCGCGCCGTGGACGACCTGGGGGAGCAGCGGCAGCGGCTGCAGGGCGAGCTCTCCGAGCTGCGCGACACCCAGCGGTCCCTGCAGGCGGAGGGCGACCAGCGCGCCGAGGCCCTGCGGTCCCAGCAGGACGCGGAGGACGCGCAGCGCCTCTTGGCCGGCACCGCGCCGGCCGTGGGCCCGGGCGTCACCCTCAGCGTCGTCGACCCGGACGGCGGCGTCAGCGCCGTGCGGCTGCTCGGCACGGTGCAGGAGCTGCGCGACGCCGGCGCCGAGGTCCTCTCCGTGGGGGACGCGCGCGTCGTCGCGCGGACGGACTTCACCGACACCGCCCTCGGCGTCGAGGTGGGCGGGACGCTCGTCACCTCGCCCTTCACCATCCGCGCCATCGGCGACCCGGTCCGCCTCGAGGCGACCATCGGCATCCCCGGCGGGGTGCTCGACCTCCTCGAGAGCGAGGGCGCCACCGTGCTCGTGCAGCGCCGGGACGAGGTGCGCATCACGGCCACCGCGCCCGAGCCCGCGCCGGGGCTGGCCCGCCCCGACGACGAGGCCGGCGACGAGGGGTCCGGGGACGACGGGGGCGACGCCGGCGACGGCTGACGGGCCGCCCGCCGGTCGACGCCGGCCCGTGCCGCGCGGGCGCCCGGGCTGGCATGATCGGCCGCGCCGACCGTCCGACCCAGGAACCACCAGGAGCACCGTGGCCGACGACAGCACCGCCGGGACGCCCGAGGGGCTCCGCTACACCGCCGAGCACGAGTGGGTGACCGCACCGGGGCCCGAGGGGGCGGTGCGCATCGGCATCACGGCCTTCGCCCAGGAGGCGCTGGGCGACGTCGTCTTCGTCCAGCTCCCCGACGAGGGGGCCGCCGTCGAGGCCGGCGACAGCATCGGCGAGGTCGAGTCGACGAAGAGCGTCAGCGAGGTCTACGCGCCCCTGTCGGGGGTCGTGCGCGCGGTCAACCCCGCCCTCGAGGCCACGCCGGAGCTCGTCAACAGCGACCCGTACGGCGAGGGCTGGATGTTCGAGCTCGAGGGGGTCGACCCGGCCGCCGTCGACGCCCTCCTGGACGCCGACGGCTACCGGGCGACCACCTCCTAGAGCACCCGCACGACGAGGCCGAGCGGCGCCCCCGGGGAGGGCGCCGCCCCGGTCGACCCCAGTAGGGTTCCCCCGACCGGAGCGGGTCGGGAGGCGCGACGGACGACCCGTCGAGGGAGGGCGGCACCGATGAGCACGCAGGACGAGGGCGCGCGCGACGCGCGCGAGGAGGCCCCCCGCGGGAGCGGGCCGGCCGACACGACGTCGAGCCACGCGCTCCCCGACGTCGAGGCGGTCCCCCGCGGGGCGGGACGGGACGACGAGGCGCAGGCCGAGGACGCCGCGTCCCCGCTGTCCACCGACGAGCAGAGCGCCGTCGCGGCCCTGCCGCCGGGCTCGGCGCTGCTCGTGGTGCAGCGGGGGCCCAACCAGGGGGCGCGCTTCCTGCTCGACGCCGTCCGGACGACCGCGGGGCGCAACCCCCAGAGCGACATCTTCCTCGACGACGTCACCGTCTCCCGCCGGCACGCCGAGCTGCTGCGGGACGGCACGGGCGCCGGCGCCCGCTTCCGGGTGCGCGACGCCGGCAGCCTCAACGGCACCTACGTCAACCGCGTGCGCGTCGACGAGGTCGAGCTCTCCGCCGGCGACGAGGTCCAGGTGGGCAAGTACCGGCTCGTCTTCCACCCCTCGGCCACCGGGGCGGAGGGGGAGGGCGCGTGAGCGCTCCGGCGCCCCGGGCGCGCGGGGCGGCGCCCGCGGCACGACCGGACCAGGCGGCGCGAGCGGGCCGCCTCATGAGCATCGGCGAGGTCCTCGGCGAGCTCGTCGGCGACTTCCCGGAGATCTCCCACTCCAAGATCCGCTTCCTCGAGGAGCGGGGCCTCGTCGAGCCGCAGCGCACCGCGGCGGGGTACCGCAAGTTCCGGGCCGCCGACGTCGAGCGGCTCCGGCTCGTCCTCGAGCTGCAGCGCGACCGGTACATGCCCCTCAAGGCGATCGCCGAGCACCTCGACGCGCTCGACCGCGGCCTGCTGCCCCCCTCGCCCGCCGGGCCGCCGCCGCTCGCGCCGCGCGCCGTCGCCGACCCCGAGCCGGCCCGGCTCGAGGCGTCGCCGCGCCTGCGCCTGCGGCGCTCGGAGCTGCGCGAGGCCGCCGGCGTCGACGAGCAGCTGCTGGCCGACCTCGAGGGGTACGGCCTGGTGGCGGCCGAGGACGGGCACTTCGGCGCCGACGACCTCGAGGTCGCGACGGCGGCGGGCGAGCTCGCCGCCTTCGGCATCGAGGCCCGGCACCTGCGGGCCTTCCGCACCGCCGCCGAGCGCGAGCTGGGCCTCGTCGAGCAGGTCGTCGTGCCGCTGCGCCGCCACCCCGGCCCCGGGGCCTCGGCGCGCGCGGCGGACGCCGCCTCCGAGCTCGCCGCGCTGTGCCTGCGGCTGCACACGGCCCTCGTCCGCGGGGGCCTCGGCCGCCTCACCTGAGGACGCCGGGCGCCCGCGCCCGGGTGGTGCGCCCGGGCGTCCGCCCAGCTGGTGCGCGGGGCAGCCGAGGGTGACCCCGGTCGCGCCGGTCCCACCCCGCCGCAGGCCGGGCGGCGGGCTACCGTGGCTCTCGTGCGCGAGCTCGAGGTCGTCGGAGTCCGGGTCGAGATGCCGTCCAACCAGCCGATCGTCCTGCTGCGGGAGACGGGCGGGGAGCGGTACCTGCCCATCTGGATCGGGGCGCCCGAGGCGAGCGCCATCGCCTTCGCCCAGCAGGGCGTCGTGCCGCCCCGGCCCCTCACGCACGACCTGCTCAAGGACGTCATCGGCGCCCTGGGCCGCGAGCTCGAGCAGGTCCGCATCGTCGCCGTGCGCGACAACGTCTTCTTCGCCGAGCTCGTGCTCTCCGGCGGCGTCGTCGTCAGCGCCCGCTCGTCCGACGCCATCGCGCTGGCGCTGCGCGCCGGGTGCTCCATCCTCGGCGCCGACGAGGTGCTCGAGACGAGCGCCGTCGGGGTCCCCGAGGAGGAGGGGGAGGCGGAGGACGAGGTCGAGCGCTTCCGCGAGTTCCTCGACCAGGTGAGCGCCGAGGACTTCGAGCAGCCCGAGGAGGGGCCGGGCGACACGCCGGGCCCGACGGGCCCCGGTCGTTGACCCGGCCCGAGGGCCTGCGTACGTTCCCCACCCAGAGGACGTCCGCGGCGGGCCACGCGCCCCGGTGCTCGAGCCCCGAGCTTCCGGCTCCGCGCCGCAGGACCCCGCGATGGAGGCCGGTGTGAGCACCACGGGTGATGCGAGCGGAGCGGCTCCGCGCCGTCCCGCACCCCGGGCGGCGCAGGGCGTCCTGTTCTCCGAGGACCTGCCCGTGCTCGACGAGGAGGTCGGGTACCGCGGGGTCACGGCCTGCCGCGCCGCCGGCATCACCTACCGCCAGCTCGACTACTGGGCGCGCACCGGCCTCGTCGAGCCGGGCGTGCGGCCCGCCACCGGCTCCGGGACCCAGCGCCTCTACGGCTTCCGGGACATCCTCGTGCTCAAGGTCGTCAAGCGGCTGCTCGACACCGGCGTCTCGCTGCAGCAGATCCGGGCCGCGGTGGCGACCCTGCGCGAGCGGGGCGTCGAGGACCTCGCGCAGATCACCCTCATGAGCGACGGCGCCAGCGTCTACGAGTGCACGTCGGCCGACGAGGTCATCGACCTCGTCCAGGGAGGGCAGGGCGTCTTCGGCATCGCGGTCGGCCGCGTGTGGCGCGAGGTCGAGGGCACGCTCGCCGCGCTGCCGGGCGAGCGGGCCGACGACGCCGAGCCCGGTTCCCCGGGCGCCGAGCCGCAGGACGAGCTCTCCGCCCGTCGCGCCGCGCGCCGCACCGGCTGAGCCCCGGGGTAGCCTGGGCGGGCTGATCGACCCCGCGCGGGAGAGTCCCCGCACGCGGCCCCGCGCGCCCACCGCGCCGGCGCCGGGCACGGGGCGCCGAAGGGGCAACCTCCCCGGAACCTCTCAGGCGCCAGGACCGCGCGGGCAGGCATCTCTGGAGCCGACGGCGACAGAGGGGGACCCCGCCACCCACGGCGGGGACGTCGCCCGCGCTCCCGCGCCGACCCCTCGGAGCCCGTCCATGACCCTGCCCGTGGACCCCCAGCTCACCGACCGCCCGGACCACCGGCACGCGGTGCAGGTGCTCGACGACCTCGGGCCGGGCACCTCCGGCGCGGTGCCGTTCGCGGACCGCCACGTCGGCCCCTCGGCCGACGACGTGCGCCGCATGCTGGCGCTCGTGGGGCAGCCGAGCCTCGAGGCGCTGGTCGACGCCGCCGTCCCCGCCGGCATCCGCACGGACCGCCCGCTCGACCTGCCGGCCGCCGGCAGCGAGCGCGAGGTCACCGAGCGGCTCCGGGCCCTCGCCGACCGGAACACGGTGCGGCGGTCGATGATCGGCCTCGGGTACTCGGGCACGGTGCTGCCGCCCGTCATCCGCCGCAACGTCCTCGAGGACCCGTCCTGGTACACGGCGTACACGCCGTACCAGCCGGAGATCAGCCAGGGCCGGCTCGAGGCGCTGCTCAACTTCCAGACGGTCGTGGCCGACCTCACGGGCCTCGCCCTGGCCAACGCCTCGATGCTCGACGAGGCGACCGCGGCCGCCGAGGCGATGACGCTCGTGCGGCGCGCGAGCCGGGCGCCGCGCGACGCCGCCTTCGTCGTCGACGCCGACGTGCTCCCGCAGACGCTCGCCGTCCTGCGCACGCGCGCCGAGGCGATCGGGATGCGCGTCGTCGTCCACGACACGCGCGAGGGGCTGCCCGAGGGCGACCTCTTCGGCCTGCTCCTGCAGCAGCCGGGTGCCTCCGGCCTCGTCCGCGACGACGAGGCGCTCGTCCGGGAGGCCCACGACCGCGGGGCGCTCGTCGTCGTGGCCGCCGACCTGCTGGCCCTGACCCTGCTGCGGCCGCCGGGCGAGGTCGGCGCCGACGTGGCCGTCGGCACGAGCCAGCGCTTCGGCGTGCCGATGGGCGGCGGCGGGCCCCACGCGGGGTACATCGCCGTCCGCGAGGGCCTGCAGCGCACGCTGCCGGGGCGCCTCGTCGGCGTCAGCAAGGACGCGGACGGCCACCCCGCCTACCGGCTCGCGCTGCAGACGCGCGAGCAGCACATCCGCCGCGAGAAGGCCACGAGCAACATCTGCACCGCGCAGGTGCTCCTCGCCGTCATCGCCTCGATGTACGCCGTCCACCACGGCCCCGACGGGCTCCGGCGCATCGCGCGGACCGTCCACGAGCGCACCCTCGCCCTCGGTGGCGCCCTGCGCGCCCGCGGGCTCGAGCTCGTCCACGCGGACGTCTTCGACACCGTCCTCGTGCGCGTCCCCGGGCGCGCCGACGAGGTCGTCGCCGCCGCCCGCGAGGCGGGGTACTGGCTGCGCCGCGTCGACGGCGACGTCGTGGGCCTGTCCTGCGACGAGACGACGACGCCGGCGGACGTCGACGCCGTCGTGGCCTGCTTCCCCGCGGGCCCGGGGCCGGTGGCCGGTCCGGAGCTGGGCCTGCCGGCGGCGCTGCACCGCACGAGCGACTACCTCACGCACCCCGTCTTCGCGGTCCACCGCAGCGAGACGGCCATGCTGCGCTACCTCAAGCGCCTCTCGGACGCCGACTACGCGCTCGACCGCGGCATGATCCCGCTGGGCTCCTGCACGATGAAGCTCAACGCGACGGCCGAGATGGAGCCGATCAGCTGGCCCGCCTTCGCGGACGTCCACCCGTTCGCGCCGGCCGAGGACCTCGCCGGCACGCGGGCCCTGGCGGCCGAGCTCGAGGCCCAGCTCGCCGAGGTCACGGGGTACGACGCCGTGAGCCTGCAGCCCAACGCGGGCAGCCAGGGCGAGCTCGCGGGCCTGCTCGCCATCCGTGCCTACCACCGCAGCCGCGGGGACGAGGCGCGCGACGTCTGCCTCATCCCGACCTCCGCGCACGGCACCAACGCGGCCAGCGCCGTCATGGCCGGCCTGCGCGTCGTCACCGTCGCGACGACGGGGACCGGCGACGTCGACCTCGAGGACCTCGACGCGAAGATCGCCCAGCACGGGGAGCGGCTGGCGGCCGTCATGGTCACCTACCCCTCGACCCACGGGGTCTTCGAGGCGGGCATCACGCGCCTCTGCGAGGCGGTCCACGCGGCCGGCGGGCAGGTGTACGTCGACGGCGCCAACCTCAACGCGCTCGTCGGCGTCGCGAAGCCCGGCGAGTTCGGCGCGGACGTCTCGCACCTCAACCTCCACAAGACCTTCTGCATCCCCCACGGCGGCGGCGGCCCCGGCGTCGGCCCCGTGGCGGCGCGCGCGCACCTCGCGCCCTTCCTCCCGGCGGCCGACGTCACCGGCGGCACCAGCGCGGGCGCGAGCGACGCAGGCGGCACGGGCCCGGGCGGCGTCGGCCCGGTGTCGGGCGCGCCGCTCGGGTCGGCGGGGATCCTGCCGATCTCGTGGACCTACCTCGCCCTCATGGGCCCCGACGGCCTCCTGCGGGCCACGCAGGCGGCGCTGCTCACGGCCAACTACGTCGCGGCGCGGCTCCGTGAGCACTACCCGGTGCTCTACACCGGCGAGGGCGGCCTCGTGGCCCACGAGTGCATCCTCGACCTGCGCCCGCTGACGGCCGCGACGGGCGTCACCGTCGACGACGTCGCCAAGCGCCTCGTGGACTTCGGGTTCCACGCGCCGACGATGTCGTTCCCCGTCGCGGGCACGCTCATGGTCGAGCCGACCGAGAGCGAGGACCTCGCCGAGCTCGACCGCTTCTGCGACGCGATGGTCGCCATCCGGGCCGAGGTCGCCGAGGTCGCGGACGGCCGCTGGTCGGTGGAGGACTCGCCGCTGCGCGGCGCGCCGCACACCGCGGCGATGCTCGTGGAGGAGTGGGACCGGCCCTACGACCGCTCCCGGGCGGTGTACCCCGCCGGCGTCACCCCGCAGCGCAAGTACTGGCCGCCGGTGCGGCGCATCGACGGCGCCTACGGCGACCGCAACCTCGTGTGCTCGTGCCCGCCGGTGGAGGAGCTCGCCGGGCTCTGACGCACCGGACCTCTGAGGCACCGGACGCGGAGACGGCAGCGCCCCCGCCCCTCTCGCGAGGGGCGGGGGGCTGCCGTCACGGGCACGAGCCCGCGCGTCGTCCGGCCGGGGCCCACGACGCGGGCGCGGCTCAGGTCGGGACCGTGGCCAGGATGTCGCCCGTCGGCTGCTCGGAACCGCCGGCGGGCTCCTCGGTGATGGCGAGCACCGCGCCGTCCCGCCAGTCGTCCAGCTGCCCGACGAGGCCGCCGTCCTCCGGCTCGAGGAAGCCCTCGGGCACGGGGACCCCGTCGTCGCCGAGCGACCACAGCTGGTAGACGCGGCCGGCCGGGGGCGCCGCGACGCCCTGGCCGAGGACGACGTAGTCGCCGTCGACCTCGAGCAGCGCGGCGGTGCCGTCCGCGAAGCCGCCGGCGGCGACGAGGGACGGCGCGGCGTCGTCCTGGCCGAGCACGACGGCGCCGAGCCCCACGCAGCCGGCGAGGAGCACCCCGCACGCGGCGGCGAGGAGGCGGACGGCGCCGCGCCCGCCACGGCCGGCGCGGGTGTCGGCGGCGGTCTCCCGGCGGGTCGGGGCCGCGGGGGCGACCTGCCGGGTGCGGCCCACCTCCGCCAGCACGGCGGCGCGCAGGCCCGGGGGAGGGGACGCCGCGACGGCGACGGCCATCCGGGAGGCCGCCTCGGCGTAGCCGGCGGCCTCGGCGGCCGCCTCCGGGTCCTCGCGGAGCAGCCGCTCGACGCGGGCGCGCTCGACGTCGTCCACGGCGTCGAGCGCGTGGGCGGCGAGGAGGTCGCGCACGTCCTCGCGGTCGCCGGTGCGGTGGTCCGTCGCGGCCATCACGCCACCACCCCCATCTCGTCGCGCAGGCGGATGAGCCCGTCGCGCAGGCGCGTCTTCACGGTGCCGAGCGGGATCCCGAGGATCTCCGCGACCTGGCGGTGCGTGTAGCCGCCGTAGTACGCGAGCTCGACCGACTCCCGCTGCAGGTCGGTGAGCACGTCGAGCGAGCGCCGCACCTGCTCGGCCTCGAGGCGGTGCTCGACCTCCTCGGTGACGACGTCGAAGGCGCGGTCGGCGTCGCGCGCGGCCACCTTGTCCTCGCGGTCGGTGCTCGCCTGGGCCGAGCGCACGCGGTCCACGGCGCGGCGGTGCGCGATGGTCAGCACCCACCCGCGGGCGCTGCCGCGCGCCGCGTCGTACCTCGGGGCCTGCTTCCAGACCTCCACCATGACCTCCTGCGTGACCTCCTCCGACTGCGCCGGGTCGCGCAGCACCCGGAGCACGACGCCGTGGACGGGACCGGCGACGGCGTCGTACAGGCCCTCGAAGGCCCGCTCGTCGCCCCGCGCCACCCGGCGCAGGAGGTCCCCGACCGGGTCCTCCGGCCGCTCGTCCGCGACCTCGGCGCCCGGTCGGGCGCGGCGGCGCTCAGGACGGAGGAAGGACACCTCGCCCACTCTGCCACCCCTGCCGCCGCCAGGACCGGCGGACGCCGCCGGCGCCCACCGGTCGCGCCTCCCGACCTCGTGCTCGTCCGGTGTTCGCCCCGTCGACGGCGTGGGATTGGCCGTCCGACCACCGCCACCCGACCGGGTGACGCCGCCGGGGTGCGGGACCCGGCCCACCGGGCCCGAGCAGGCCGTCCCCTCCCACGCCGGCACGACGGGCCCGGCGTGGGAGGGGCGGCGCTGTCGGTGCCCGTGGCTAGCGTCGGCGGTGCCGGGCGAGGTGCCCGGCACCCGGGGGCGTCACGGCGGTCGTGGCGGCGCGGGGCGCGGAGGGAGGGCGCGGCGTGCGGTTCCTGCACACGGCGGACTGGCAGCTGGGGATGACGCGGCACTACCTCTCCCCGGAGGCGCAGGCGCGCTCCACCGAGGCCCGCTTCGAGGCGGTGCGCTCGCTCGGGCGGGTGGCGCACGAGCACGGCTGCGCCTTCGTCGTCGTGGCGGGCGACGTCTTCGAGACCAACCACGTGGGCCGCGACGTCGTGGCCCGCGCGTGCGAGGCCCTGGCCGAGGTGCCGGTGCCCGTCCTGCTCCTGCCGGGCAACCACGACCCCCTCGACGCCGGGAGCGTGCTGCGCTCCGAGCTCTTCGCCCGGCTCGCGCCGGCGCACGTGCGCGTCCTCGACGGCGAGCCCGTCGACGTCGCCGGCGTGCGGGTGCTGTCGGCGCCGTGGCGCAGCAAGCGGCCCGTCGAGGACCTGGCGGCGCGCGCCTGCGCCGGGCTCGGCCGCGAGGAGGGGGTGCGGCGGGTCCTCGTCGCGCACGGGGCCGTGGAGGACTTCGGCGCCGCGCCCGCGGCCGCGACGATCGACCTCCCCGCGCTCGAGCGGCTGGTGGCCGACGGCGTCCTCGAGGCCGTGTGCCTGGGGGACCGCCACTCGACGACCGACGTCGGGGGCACCGGCCGCGTCTGGTACGCCGGGGCGCCGGAGCCCACCGACCACGACGAGGTGGACCCGGGCAACGTGCTCGTCGTCGACCTCGGCGACGAGCAGCCGCCGCCCGGGGCCCCCGGCGCCGTCGTCACCCGCGTGCCGGTGGGGCGCTGGCGCTTCCGGCGCCACCGCCTCGACCTCAGCACCGACGAGGACGTCGACGCCCTCGAGGAGCTGCTGGCCGGCCTGCCCGACAAGTCGCGCACCGCGCTGAGGCTCAGCGTCGTCGGCTCGCTGTCCGTGGCGCAGAAGGCGCGCGTGGACGCGCTGCTCGAGCACGCGGCCGACCTCCTCGGCGCCCTGCAGGTGTGGGAGCGGCGCAGCGACCTCGTCGTGCGCGCCGACGCCGAGGACCTCGACGCGCTGGGTCTGTCCGGCTTCGCCCGCGAGGCCGCCGAGCAGCTGGCGGCGCGGGCGGGGGCGGCCGTGGCCGCCGACCTGGCGGCGGGCGGCGCCGGCGGCGAGCGGGGGCGGGCGCCCAGCACGCCCGACGCCGTCGCCGCCCAGGACGCCCTCTCGCTGCTGCACCGGCTGGCGGCCGCCGGATGAGGCTGCTGCGCCTGCGCCTGCAGTCCTTCCGCGGCGTCGTCGACCACGAGGTCGCCCTGGCGCCGAGCGGCGTCACGGTCGTCGTCGGCGACAACGAGGTGGGCAAGACGAGCGTCGTCGACGCCCTCGACCTCCTGCTCGACGAGTACGACGACTCCCGCAAGCGCGCGGTGCGCCAGACCCAGCCCGTCGGGCAGGACGTGCCCACCGTCGTGGAGGCCGAGGTCCGGGCCGGCCGCTACCGGTTCACCTACCGCAAGCAGTGGCACCGCCAGCCCTCGACCCGCCTCGTCGTCCACGAGCCGGCGCCCGAGCAGGTGGCCGGGCGCGAGGCCCACGCCCGGGTCCTCGAGATCCTCGGGCAGGAGGTCGACCTGCCGCTGTGGCGGGCCCTGCGGCTGCAGCAGGGCGTGGGGCTCGAGCAGGCCGAGCTCGACGCCCGCTCCTCGCTGGCGCAGGCGCTCGACGTCGGCGTCGCCGAGCAGGTCGGTGGCGAGCGCGAGGAGACGCTCGTCGCCCGCGTCGAGGCCGAGCACCTGCGCTACTTCACGCCCACGGGCGTGCCGCGGCAGGAGGCGCGCCAGCTGCAGGCGGAGGTGGCGGACGCCGCCGCGCGGGCGTCCGGGCTCGAGGCCGCCGTCGCGGAGGTCGACCGGGTCGTGGAGCGGCTCGACCGGGCCCGGGACGACGCCGGGGCCGAGCGCGCCGCCCGGGCCCGCGACGCGCAGGCGCTGCGGGCGGCCGAGCAGCACCTCGGCGCGCTCGAGCAGGTGCGCCGCGCCGCCGAGGTGGCGCGCGGCGAGGCCGCCGGCGCGCGGGCGCGGGCGGCGACGGCCGAGCAGCACGAGGCCGCCCGGGAGGCCCTCGTCGTGCGGGCGCACGAGCTCGAGGAGGCGGCGGGGGACCGCCGTGACGCCGCGGCGGAGGCCGAGGAGGCCCTGCGGACGGCCCTGCAGCGCCTCGAGGCCGCCGGCGAGGAGGCGGCGGGCGCGGGGGACGCCCTCGTCCGGCGCCGGGAGGAGCGCGACGCGGCGGCGGCCGCCCGGGCTCGACGGGTCGAGGCGCGGGAGGTCGCCCGGCTGCGCGCGGTCCTGGTCGCGCACGGCCGGGCGGAGGAGGCCGTCGGCGCCGCGGCCGCCCGGCTCGCCGGCCACCGGGTCGACGACGCGGCGCTGGCCGCGGTCGAGGACGCCCACCGCGCGGACGTCGAGGCGGCCGCGCGCGCGGGCGCCGCCGCCCCGACCGTCCTGCTCACGGGGCCCGGCCGCCGCGTCGTCACGGCGGACGGCGAGCAGCACCTCGGCGCGGAGGGCCTCGAGGTGCGCCTGGCGGGCGGCACGTGGGTCGAGGTCGACGGGGTGCGCGTCAGCGCCCGTCCCACGGGGGAGCAGGAGCGCGCCGAGGCGGCGGCGCAGCGGACGGGGCGCGCCCTGGCCGAGCGGTGCGCCGCTCTCGGCGTCGCCGACGTCGCCGGTGCGGTGGCGGCGGCCCACGCCCGCCGGTCCGCCGCGGCGGCGCTCGAGGCGGCGCAGGAGGACGCCCGCCGCGTCGCGGCGGGCGAGGACCTCGCCGAGGCCCGGCGCCGCGTCGAGCACGGGGACGGCGGGGCCCGCACCGGCGTCCCCGGGGCGCGGGTCGACGGCGACGCGGAGGACGAGGCGGCCGGCTCGGCGCCACCGGAGCCCGAGCAGGACGACGCCGCCGCCGAGGAGCGCCTGGCGGCGGCCGAGGACGCCCTGCGGGAGGCCGTCGAGGACGACGCGCGGGCCGCGGCCCGCCGGGAGCAGGCGGTCGCCGGGGCGGAGGCCGCCCGCCGGCGCGCGGCGGAGGCCGTCGCCGCCGTCGAGGGCGCGGACGCCCGCGCGGCCGTCCTGGCCGCGGACCTGGCGACGGCGCGGCAGGAGGCCGACGACGCCTCGCTCGCGGCGGCCCGGGCGGCCGCCGCGGACGCGCTGGTGGCCGCGGACGCGGCGCTCGCGGCCGCCGAGGCGGCCGTGGCCAGCGCGGGGGTCGAGGACGCCCAGGCGGAGGTGGCCCTGCGGGCGCAGCGGCTGCAGGACGCCGACGGCCGCCTGCGCCGGCTCGAGGACGAGGTGGGCGCGCTCGCCGCGGTGCTCGAGGACCGCGGCGGCGCCGGTCTCGTCGAGCAGCTGGCCGAGGCGCGCGCGGAGCACGACCGGCTGCAGCGCGAGCAGGTCGCCCGCGACCGGCGCGCGACGGCGGCGCGGACCCTCCACCTCGCGCTGCAGGAGGCGCGCTCGCGGGCCCACGAGGCCTACGTGCAGCCGCTGAGGACGCAGCTCGAGCGCCTGGCCGCGCCCGTCTTCGGGGCCGACGTGCAGGTCGAGGTCGGGGCGGACCTGCGGGTCGCCTCCCGGACGCTGGGCGGCACGACCGTCCCCTTCGACCAGCTGTCCGGCGGGGCGCGCGAGCAGCTCGCCGTCCTCGGGCGGCTGGCCTGCGCCGTCCTCGTCAGCGGGGGCGCGGGCGTGCCCGTGCTGCTCGACGACGCCCTCGGCTACTCCGACCCGGAGCGCCTGGACGGCATGGCCCGCGCGCTGGCCGCCGCGGGGGAGTCCTGCCAGGTGGTCGTCCTCACCTGCGTGCCGGAGCGCTACCGCCTCGTCGCGGGCGCCCGCACCGAGCGCCTGCGCGGCTGACGCCGACGGGCGGTCCGCGCTCGCGCGCGGGTGCCGCAGGTGGTCGGATCACCGCGGGACGACACGCAGGTGCGACGACAGCGCGGAGAGGGGTGGGGCCGGTGGGTGACGAGGTCTCGGGCACCGTGACGACCCCCGAGGGGCGCCGCCGCTACCGAGAGCGGCTGCGCAGCCAGCTGGGCGTGCTGCGGCGCCTGCTCGACGACGGCGCCTTCACCACCGACGACACGGTGACGGGCATGGAGGTCGAGCTCGCGCTCGTCGACCCCGCCGCCCGCCCGTCCCGCGCGAACCGCGACGTGCTGAGGACGCTGGCCGACCCGGACGTCACGACGGAGCTGGGCTCCCACACCATCGAGGTCAACGTGCCGCCGGCCCGGATGCAGCGGGACGGGGCCGTGGCCCTCGAGGAGGACCTGCGCGCCCGGATGGAGGCCGCCGACGTGGCCGCCCGCGCCCACGGCGCGCGCGTCGTCATGATCGGCATCGTCCCGACGCTGCTGCCCGAGGACCAGCGCGAGGGGTGGATGACGCGCTCGCCCCGCTACCGCGCGCTCGACGAGGCGGTGCGCGCGCAGCGCGGGGAGGACCTGCTCCTCGACGTCCGCGGCGAGGAGGAGCGGCTGCTGGCCCACTCGCCGTCCATCGCCCCCGAGGCGGCGTGCACCTCGGTGCAGCTGCACCTGCAGGCCTCGCCCGAGGACTTCGCCGCCGTCCACAACGCGGCCCAGCTGCTCGCGGGACCGCAGGTCGCCCTGGCGGCCAACTCGCCCTTCTACGCAGGACGGCGGCTGTGGGACGAGTCGCGCCTGCCCGTCTTCGCGCAGGCCACCGACTCGCGCCCGCCGGAGCTCGCGGCCCAGGGCGTGCGCGAGCGCGTGCTGCTCGGCCACGAGTGGACGTCGTCGGCGTACGCCCTCTTCGAGGACTCCGTCCTGCACTACCCGCCGCTGCTGCCCGAGCTGGCCGAGGAGGACGCCCTGCGCGTGCTCGCGCGCGGCGGCGTCCCGCGGCTGGCCGAGCTGAAGATGCAGAACGGCACCGTGTGGCGCTGGAACCGGCCCGTCTACGACGTCGTCGACGGCGCCCCGCACCTGCGCGTGGAGAACCGGCTGCTGCCGTCGGGGCCCACCGTGCTCGACATGGCCGCCAACGCGGCCTTCTGGTTCGGGGCCGTGCGCGCGCTCGCCGACCGGGACCGGCGGCCGTGGGAGCGAGGGTCGCTGCCCTTCTCCGTCGCGCGCTCCTCGCTGGACGCGGGGGCGCAGCGCGGGATGCGCAGCGCGCTGTGGTGGCCGGACGAGCGCACGGGCCGTGCCGAGGAGCGCGACGCCGCCGACCTGGTGCGCCGCACCCTGCTGCCCCTCGTCCACGAGGGGCTCACGAGCTGGGGCGTGGACCAGGGCGCCTGCGACCGGTACCTCGGCGTCCTCGACGAGCGGGCCCGCACGCGGCAGACGGGCGCCCAGTGGCAGCACGACGCCGTGGCCGCCGCGGAGGACCGCGGCGCCGACCGGCACGAGGCGCTGCACGGGATGCTCACCCGCTACGCCGAGCTCATGCGCGACGGCGCCGCGGTGGGCGGCTGGCCGGCGGGCTGACGCTCGTGCCGGCCTACCCGAGCCGCGCCGGGAAGCCGCCCGTGGCGACGGGGCTCCACCGCGTGGGCGTGATGCGGATGAGGGCCTTGCCCTGGCGAGCCATCGCTTCGCGGTACTCGTCCCAGTCGGGGTGCTCGCCGGAGATGGACCGGAAGTAGTCGACGAGCGGCTCGAGGGCCTCGGGCAGCTCGAGGAGCTCGGCGTCGCCGTCCACCTGCATCCAGGGGCCGTCCCAGTCGTCCGACAGGACGACGACGCTGGCGCGGCCCGTCGCCCGGACGTTGCCGGACTTCGCGCGCTCGGGGTAGGTGGAGACGACGAAGCGGCCCTGCTCGTCGACGCCGCAGGCGACCGGCGAGGCCTGCGGGCCGCCGTCGGAGCGCCGGTGGGTGATGAGCAGGACGCGGTGGCGGGGGCGCGCGAACGCGAGCATCTCCTCGCGGGAGACCGTGGTCGACGTGGCGATCTGCGGCATGGCGGCACGCTACCCAGCCGTGCCGGTGCCGCCCCGACGACGGGACGACGAGAGGGCGCGCCGGGGCCTACGGTCGGCGGGTGCCCGCCCCGGAGCCGCCCGCACCCGGTCGGTCGTCACCGGCGCTGCTCGGGCCCGGCGACCGCCTCGCGCGCCGGCCCCGGCGCGTCGCCGTGGCGGGCACCTCCGGGGCGGGGAAGACGACGCTGGCCCGGGCGCTGGGCGCCGACCTCGGCGTCCCGCACGTCGAGCTCGACGCCCTGCACCACGGCCCGGGGTGGGTGCCGCGACCGGAGTTCCGCGCCGACGTCGCCGCGCTCGCGGCGGGGGAGGCGTGGGTGACGGAGTGGCAGTACGGCTCGGTCCGCGACCTGCTCGCCGCCCGCGCCGACCTGGTCGTGTGGCTGGACCTGCCGCGGCACCGCGTCATGCGGCAGGTCGTGCGCCGGACGGTGCGGCGCCGTCTGCGGCGCGAGGTGCTGTGGAACGGGAACGTCGAGCCGCCGCTGCGGACGGTCCTCACCGACCCGGCGAACATCGTCCGGTGGGCGTGGACGAGCCACCACCGCGGCCGCGAGCGCGTCCTCGCCCTCGGCGCGGACCGGCCGGACCTGCCCGTCGTGCGCCTGACCTCGCACGCGGCGGCGCTGGCGTGGCGGCGCGGCCCGCTCGCCGACGCCGCTCAGGGGCCGGCGTCCCAGAGCTCGCGGTAGTAGGCGACCCGCTCGTCGTCGCGCGCGACCCCGTAGGCCTCGAGGAGCAGGTCCTCGTAGCCCGGGCCGACGTTCCACGCGGTGCTCCAGGAGGCGACGGCGAGGTCGGCCCAGCGGTCGGCCACCCCGAGCGCGCCGACGTCGACGTGCGCCGCCCACGCGCCGTCGTCGGCGAGGAGCGTGTTCGGCATGCACGCGTCGCCGTGGGCGACGACGAGCCGGTCGACGGCGGGCGGGTACCCCAGGCGTGCGCGCACGTCCGGTGTGACGTCCGGTCGCACGTGCGCCAGGCGGTCGGCGACCGACCACGAGAAGGGGCACTCCTCGACCGGCAGCGCGTCGTGCAGCGCCCGCAGCCCCCGGCCGACGGCGGTGACGGCCGCCTCGGGCTCGGCCAGCCACCGCGGGTCCACGGCGCTGCGGCCGGGGACGGTCGCGGTGACGAGGACGTCGCCCTCCTCGTCCGCCGCGACGGCGACGACGGCGGGCACGGGCGTGCGGCCGGCGAGCCACCGCAGGCGCCGGGCCTCCGCCGGCAGGTCCAGCGCGGCGGCGCCGCGGGGCGCCCACTTGACGTGCCGGGCGGGCCCGTCGTCCGTCGTCCGCCACGTCGTGCCGTCCGCCTGGTTGCGCCAGACCGCCTCCAGGACGCGGCCCGGCAGCAGCGAGGCCACGAGAGCGGGCACGGGGACCGTCCCCGCCGGGACGGCCGCCACGGGCGCCCGACCAGGAGGAGCCCCCGGGGGAGCCCCGGGAGGAGTGGCGGGAGGAGTCGCGGGACGCATCGGGTCGGCCACGGCGTCAGGCGGCCGCGGCGGCGAGCCGCGCGAAGCCCGCGTCGAGGCCCACGCGCGGGCTCCACCGCAGGAGGCGGCGCGTCTCGCGCTGGTCGAACCAGTGCGCCGTCGAGAGCTGCTCCGCGAGGAAGCGCGTCATCGGCGGCTCGTCGTCGCCGCCGAGGCCGGGGCGCACCGCCCAGAGGGCCTCGACCAGCCCGCCGGCGGCGCGCGCGAGCCCGGCGGGCACCGACCGCGCCGGAGGTGGGGCCCCGTGCGCGGCGCACAGGGAGGCGAGGAGCTCGCCGACCGTGCGCGGCTCCCCGCTGCTGACGACGAGGGCCCGCCCGTGCACCTGCGGGTCGGCGGCGCGGGCGGCGGCCGCCGCGAGCGCGTCGGCGGCGTCGTCGACGTACGTCGAGTCGACGAGGGCCGTCCCGCCGTCGAGGAGGGGCAGGCGGCCCGCCCGCGACCGGGCGACGACGCGGGCGACGAGCTGGGTGTCGCCCGGCCCCCAGACGAGGTGCGGACGCACGGCCACGACGGCGAGGTCGGGGCCGTCGGCCGCCAGGGCCGCCCGCTCGGCCATCGCCTTGCTGCGGGCGTAGGAGCCGCGCGCGGCGCCGGGGTCGGCCGGACCGGCGGGGACGCCGACGAGCGGCTCGCCCGCGTGGGCCACGGAGGGCGAGGAGACCTGCACGAAGCGGCGGACCCCGGCGGCGCCCGCCGCGTCCAGCAGCCGCTGCGTGCCCTCGACGTTCGTGCGCCGGTAGGCCGCCCACGGGCCCGAGACGGAGACCTTCGCGGCGAGGTGGACGACGGCCTCGGCGCCCGCCAACGCCGCGCGGAGGGCGGGAGCCGCTCCGGGGGCGGCGAGGTCGACCGCGACGTCCTCGACGGCGCCCCCGGCGGGGGAGCGGTGCCCGGCCAGCCCACTGGCGCTGCGCTGCAGCGTGCGCACCGGGTGGCCCGCGTCGGCGAGGGCGCGCGCGACGGCGCGCCCGAGCATGCCGCTGGCACCGGTGACCACTACGAGCCCGCCGCTCACCGGCGCGCTCCGAGAGCGCCGACCGCGGCTCGCAGCCGCCCGGTGCGGGACCACGGCGGCGCGACGGGGCGCCCCGCGAGCCGGTCGGCGGCCCACGCGGCGACGAGGGTGCGGTCGACCTTCGACTCGTGCCGGACGTCCACGGGCAGGGCCGGGACGACGAGCACGGCCGCGACGGCGGGCGCCGAGGGCAGCCCGGCGACCGCCCGGCGCACGGCGGCGACGAGGTCGGGTGCGGCCCCGCCGGCGCGACGCGTCGGCGGATCGGTCTCGACGACGACGACGAGGGCCTGCGTGCCGGCGGGGCCCACGCCCACCGCGGCGGCCCGGGTGACGGCGGGGACCGACGCCGCCGCGAGCTCGACGCCCACGGGGGTCACGACGCCGGCGGCGGTGCGCACGAGGTGGGCGGTGCGGCCCTGGACGCGCAGCCGCACGCGGTCACCACCGTCCGCCTCGAGCGTCCCGACGTCGCCGGTGCGGTGCCAGACGGCGCCGGCCGCGTCGACGAGGCGGCTCGCGTCCTCGGTGGCCCAGAGCTGGTCGTAGCGCGCCTTGGTGTGGCCGGCGCGCAGCAGGACCTCGCCGGCCGTGCCGGGCGTGCGGACGAGGCGGTCGGTCGGCGTCCCGTCGGCGTCGAGCGGCGCGACGGCGACCTGCACCCCGTCGAGGGGGGCGCCGACGAGGACGCCGTCGGCGACGCCCCCGCCCGCCTCCCCGCCCGGGCCGGCGGCCTCGAGGTCGGCGAGGCGCACGTCGGTCACGGGCAGGCCCTCGGTCATGCCGTAGGGGGTGTGCAGCGACGCCCCCGGCACGAGGGCGGCGACCTGCCGCAGCAGGGGGACGGGCACGGGCGCCCCGGCCGACAGCAGGCGGCGCACGCCGCCCAGCGCGGTGCGCCCGCGCGCGTCGAGGCGCCCGCTCGTGGCGACCACCCCGGCGAGCGCGGCGGGGGAGGCGAAGACGACCGTGGCGCCGACGGCGGCGACGGCGTCGGCGAGCGCCGTCGCCGTGAGCGACGCCGGGGCGGTGACGTCCATGGCCGGGCTCGCAGAGACGGCCCCGAGGGCGGGGCCGAGCAGGGCGAAGGGGGCGAAGGCCGCCACGAGCGCGGTGCCGTGGTCGACCTCGTAGGCCGCGGCCACGGCGTCGCGCACGCCGGCGAGCCGGTCGTGGGTGTAGACGGCGCCCTTGGCGGGACCGGTCGACCCGGAGGTGAAGAGGACGGCGGCGTCGTCCGCCGGCGCCGGCTCGGGCAGCCGGAGGCTCGCGACGGTCGGCCGCTCGCCGTCAGGGACGCCGGCGAGGGGGCTGCGGCGCCCGCGGGCCGCCAGCCCGGCCAGCGTCGAGCCGGCGAGCCGTCGCCCGAGCGGGCCGAGCGGGCCGGCCCCGGTGCGCCGGCCGGGCCAGCCCAGCGCGGCGGCCGCCACGAGGCCGCGCTCGACGGCGACGACGTGCCGGGGCGCGGCGCCCCGCACCGCGCGGCTCAGACCGCGGACGCCGAGGCCCTGGTCGGCGACGACGACGACGGCCCCGAGCCGCAGGCAGGCGTAGAGCGCCGTGGTGAGGTCGGCGCCGGGCGGCACGAGGAGGCTCACGCGGTCGCCCGGGCGCACGCCCTCGTCGTGCAGGCCGAGGGCCACCTCGGCGACGCGGTGGCCCAGCTCGCGCCAGCTGAGGACGGCCGGCGCGCCACCGCCCGCGGGGACCTCGACGACGGCGGGGCCGTCGTCGTCCGCGCGCGCCGCGAGCTCGGCCCAGAGGGGTCGGCGGTGCCCGTGCGGGGCCGCGGCGGGCTCCGGGGCGGCCGCGGGGGCGCCGGCCCCGACGCCGCGCGCGGCGAGCCAGCGCAGCAGGAGGGGGCCGAGGTCGACGTCCTCGGGCACGAGGTGCCCACCGCGCTCGACCCGGTGGACGTCGGCCCGCGGCAGCCGGGCCCGCAGGTCGCGCAGGTACTGCTCGCCGAAGACGGGGTCGCGGACGCCCCACACGAGGAGGGCGGGGACGTCGGCGGCCCCCAGGGCGTCGGCGCCGGCGGTGACCCGCTCGAGCGCCGGGCGGCTCACGTCGTGAGCGCGCCAGGGGATGTCGGCGACGAAGCCCTCGACGGCGGCCCGGTCGGCGACGCTGCGGTAGGGCGCGCGGTAGGCGGCGCGCACGTCGTCCGGCAGGCGGTGGTGCGGCTGGGCCGCGGCCGCGCGGACGAAGGCGTCGGTGCGCGAGGTCGCCAGCGCGTGGAGGCCGGGAGCCGTGACGACCTGCAGCGCGAGGGGCAGGGCGGCGCCCGCGGGCGCGTGCACCGCCGTGTTGGTCAGCGCCAGGGCGGCCACCTGCTCGGGGTGCTCGCCCGCCCACCCGGTGACGACGACGCCGCCCCAGTCGTGGCCGAGGGCGACGACGGGGCCGGTGACGGGCGGCCAGCCGTCGTCCGTCCCCGCGCGGAGCACCTCCACGAGGGCGCCGAGGTCGGCGACGCGGTCGGCCAGGCGCCACGGGCCGCCCCCGGCGCGCGGGCGGCGGTCGGACAGGCCCATGCCGAGCTGGTCGACGGCGACCACGCGCCAGCGCCGCCCGGCGGCGTCCCCCGCGACGCCGGCGGCGACGACGTCGCGCCACAGGTAGGACCACGTGGGGTTGCCGTGGACGGCGAGCACGGTGCCCGCGGGCTCCTCGCCCCCGAGGCTGCCGGCCCCGTCGAGCAGGTGCCACGTCCGCCGCATCCCGTCGACGCCCGGCGCCTGGACGAGGCGCGACCAGCGCGGGTCGACGCCGGGCAGCGACGCCGGGTCGACGTCGGGAGCCCCCGGCGCGGTGGCGCGGGAGGGGCGTGCGGCGAGGGGTGAGGACGCGGGGGAGGGGGAGCCCCTCACCAGCGGATCTCCGTCATGGCCGTGTTGAGGCCGGAGCCGACGCCCATGCACAGCACCCGGTCGCCGGGGCGCAGCGACGGCGCCTCGGCCGCCAGCGTCATGGGCAGGGCGGCCGGCCCGACGTTGCCCCAGCGCGGGAAGGTCAGCGGGACGCGCTCGGGGTCGATGCCGATGCGCTCCACGAGGGCGCGGGTGTGGACGGTGCTCACCTGGTGGAGGACGTAGCGGTCCATGTCCTTCCACTCCCAGCCGTCGGCCTGGGCGTCGTCCCAGGCGTCGCCGACGAGCTGCATGCCCTCCTCGAGCAGGCCGCGGGCGTCGGTGACCATGCCGTCGTTGCTGCCGACGCACAGCTCGTGGGCCGAGCTGCGGGCCCGGGACACGCCCCCGAGGACCTGCGGGGCGCCGGGGTGGTCGGCGGCCGGGCCGAGCACGGCCGCCGCGGCCCCCGAGCCGAGGGTGAGGGTCGCGAAGGCGTCGGTGTAGTCGCGCCGCGTGGCGTCCTCGGCGGACAGCCGCCGGAGGGTGGACTCGTGCACGGGGCGCGCGTCCTCGCCGTCGACGACGAGGGCGTAGCGGATCTGCCCGTTCTCGATCATCGTCGCCGCGAGCGTGAGGGCGTTGACGAAGCCCAGGCAGGCGTTGGTGATGTCGAAGTTGAGCGCCGAGGTGGGCAGCCCGAGCGCGTGGTGGATGCCGACGGCCACCGACGGCTCGAGGTTGGCGCGGTAGACCGAGGTGTTGACCAGGAGCCCCACCTCGCCGGGCTCGACGCCCGCGGCCTCGAGGGCCTGGCGCCCCGCGCGGGCGGCGCCCTGCGCGGCGTCCTCCTCCTCGCCCCACCAGCGGCGCTCCTCGATGCCCGCCAGCGAGGCCAGCGTGCCGGGGCGCATGCGCAGGCGGCGCAGGGTCGGGGCGAGCCGCTCCTCCATCGACGCCGACGTGACGACGACGGGCGCCTCGACCGCGCTCGTGCCGAGCAGGGCGGTGCCCTCGTGGTGGATGGAGGTGTTGCCCGACACGTGCATCGTCCGTCCTGCTCGAGGAGTGGCGCCCAGCGGGGGCGGTGCGGGGACCGCGCCCCCGGCGCACGGGCGAGAAGTCTGCCACTGCTTCCGCCGTCCGCCCTCCGACGACGGCGGGGACCGGTGCCCGGGGCCACCGCGGGCGACCCGCGGCCGTCGTGGTGGGTCAGGCGGGGCTGAGGTTCCACTGCCGCACGGTCGGCACCCGGTGGCTCTCGCCCAGCACGCTGAGCGAGGCCGGGCTCAGCTCCAGCGCGGCGGCGGCGCTGGGCGGCAGGCCCAGGTAGGTGGCCGCGAGGATGCGCAGCGAGTGCCCGTGCGCCACGAGGCAGACGGGGCCCTCGTCGAGCAGCGGCCGCACCCGGGCGAGGGCGTGGGCCGTGCGCGCGGCCACGTCCTGCACCAGCTCCCCGGGCGTGCGCCCGGGCGCGACGCCGTGCTCGAAGATCTTCCACTCGTACCCCAGCTCCTCGCGGACCTGCGGGGTCGACTTCCCCTCGACGCTGCCGTAGTCCCACTCGACGAGGTCGGGGTCCTCGACGAGCTCGAGGTGGTCGCCGAGCCCCGCCAGCTCGGCGGTGCGGCGGGCCCGCTGCAGCGGGCTGACCCGCACGGCGCGCACGTCCCACGGCGCGAGGAGGTCGCGCAGGGCACGGGCCTGCGCCTCGCCCTCCTCGGTGAGCGGGATGTCGGTGCGCCCGGTGTGGCGCCCGTCGAGCGACCACTCCGTCTGCCCGTGCCGCACGAGCAGCAGGGGGTGGGCGCCCGGCCCCGAGGCGTAGGCGTGCGCGCCCTCCGACACCGGGCCCGTGACGCCCGCCACGGACGACGTCGCGCGGCCGTCGTCCGGAGCGCGGACGGCGCCGGCGTCGTTCGCGCCGGCCGCCCCGGCGCTCGTGGCGGCGGACCCCCCGGCGGCGTCGTCGGGGCTGCGCTGGGCGGGGCTCGTCGCGTCCGTGCTCATGCGGGGACCCTAGGCAGCGGCGGCCTCGGGCGCGTCCCGCGCGCGGGGCGCGCGGCGACGGGGATCCCCGGGAGGGCGGCCGGCGCCGCCCTCCTACGCTGCTGCCGTGCTCGCCCCCCTGGCCCTCCTGCTCGGCGCCCTGTCGCTGGCGCTCGCGGTGTGGTCGCTGGTGGGCGCCCTGCGGGCGGCGCGGCCGTCCGGGGGCCAGCTGCTGCTGGCGGCCGTGCTCGAGGCCGCGATCCTCGTCCAGGCCGTCATCGCGACGGCGCTCGTCGTCACCGGCACCCGGCCCCTGTCGACGGCGACCTTCGCGGGCTACCTGCTCACCATCGTCCTGCTCCTGCCCGCCGGCGTCTTCTGGGGGCTGGCGGACCGCAGCCGGTGGGGCAACGGCGTCCTCGCCGTCACGGCCGTGACCACCGCCGTGCTCGTGCTGCGGCTCGAGCAGATCTGGAACGGGTGACCCGTGGCGAGACCCCGCCGTGACCCCGCCGGCGGCCCCCCGGCCGGCGACCCCCGGGCGGCCGCCGCGACGTCCGACGTGCGCCCGGCCCTGCGCTCGGGCCCGGGGCGGCTCCTCGTCGCCGTGTACGCCGTCTTCGCCCTGTCCGCGAGCGCCCGGGCGCTCGTGCAGATCGCCACGGACTTCTCCGCGGCGCCGCTCGCCTACCTGCTCTCGGCGCTGGCGGCCGCCGTCTACGTCGTCGCGACGGTCGCCCTCGTGCGCTCCAGCGAGCGCTCGCGGCGCGTGGCGCTCGTCTCGGTGACGGTCGAGCTCGTCGGGGTCCTCACCGTCGGCCTGCTGTCCGTCGAGGACCCGGTGGCCTTCCCCGACGCGACCGTCTGGTCGGGCTTCGGCGCCGGGTACGGCTACGTGCCCCTCGTGCTGCCGGTCCTGGGGCTCTGGTGGCTCCGCTCGCAGCGCCCCCGCCGGGCCGTCTGAGCCCTGGTCCGGCACCACGCCCGCACCCGGCCCGCCGCCGGCCACCGGCGGGGCCGCCGCGGGCGTCACCCCGTGGCGAGCACCGCCGTCCCCGCGCACGCGGCCGCCCACAGGGTGCTGGCGAAGGTGCCGACGATGAAGCGCTCGGCGGCGTCGGCGGAGGTGCGCAGCTCGTCGTAGCGGCCGAGGCCCTTGACGGCGAGCACGACGGCGAGGCCCTCGGGCCACCCGGCCAGGAGGGTGGCCGCCACGGCGGCCCGCTCCAGCGCGCCGATGGCCGCGCCGCCGCGCAGCACCAGGCCCTGCGCGGCGGCGTCGAGGCGCTGGCCCCGCCGCACCGCCTCGAGGACGGCGCTCGCCCACGGCCCCCCGGCCAGGACGGCCGCCGCCACGGCGGCGGGCACGACGGCGCGCGGGTCGGCGGAGCCCCGGGGCCACGCCGCGGCGGCGAGCGCCGCGGCCAGGGCGAGACCGGCCACGGCCACCGGCACGGCGAGGCGGCGGACCCACGGGCGCGCGGGGCCGAGGCGGGGCGACGCCTGCGGCCACGCCGCGGCGCCGACGAGCGCGACGAGCACGAGCAGGGCGGTGACCACGGGCCCAGCGTGGCGCACGGGTCCGACGGCGCGGGGGAGGCGTCCGGGGGTGCGGGACGGGCGGGCGCCGGGACCGGCCGGCGGGGGAGAGGGGCGTCCGGCGACCGGCGCAGGCCTCAGCCCGGCAGCAGCCCGCGCAGCACCCCGCCGAGGTCGGCGTGGGCGAGACCCCGGGCGGAGACGTCCGCGGCGTCGCACCACGCCAGCGCGTCGTGCTCGTGCGGCTGCCGGTTGACGACCTCGCCCCGCCAGGTGTCGACGACCCACACGTCCATGACGAGGTCGTCGGCGACGAGGCGGGCGACCGGCTCGCCGACGACCTCGGCCACCACGCCGAGCTCCTCGGCGAGCTCGCGGGCCAGGGCGGCCCGCGGGGCCTCGCCGGGCTCGACGTGCCCGCCGGGCAGGTCCCACGCGTCGGGGTAGAACTCGCGGCCGGGGGAGCGGTGGGCGAGCAGGACCCGGCCGTCGCGCCGCAGGGCCGCCGTCACCACGACGTGCCGGTCGGTCCCCTGCTCCACGAGGGGCCAGCCTGCCACCGACGGGGTCGGTGCCCGGACCCGCGCGGACGGGCGCCGCCGGCGGTCAGGCGCGCTCGGCGGCGCGGGCGGCGCGGGCCAGCAGGCGCGCCGCGAGGGGGCGCGTGCGCTCCTCGGCGGTCCAGGCCGCGGCGCGCAGCCGTTGGCTGACCGCCTGGGGGGTCACGCCCAGGTGCTGCGCGGCCTCCCGCGGGCCGAGGCCGCGCTCGGCGAGCGCGACCGCCTCGCGGCCGGGGCCGGAGCGGCGGGCCCGGAGGCCGACGAGCAGCAGCAGCGCCGTCTCGGCGTCGAGCACCGCCGTCGCCGGCCCGGCCTCCTCGAGGGGCGCGCCCGGCGCGTCGTCCGCCCCGGACGAGCCGTCCGGCCCGTCCGGTCCGCGGAGGGCCACGCCCTCGCGCACGCCCTTCGCCGCCGTCACGGCCGCCCGGGCGGCCTCGAAGGCCGGTCCCGCCCCGGCCCGGGTCGAGGCGGGCAGGGGGCGGCGCACGGGGCCGACGCCGACGCCGGTGCTCCAGCGCCCCTCGTCGGCGAGGGCGAGCACCACGGCGACGACGACGCCGGGGTCGTCGAGGACGCCCTGCACCTCGTCGCCCGCCGTGCGCTCGAAGGGCCGCAGCGGCTGCGGCGCGAGCCGGCCCAGGCGCTCGAGGAGCGCGGGCACCGCGTCCTCGGCGCGGCGGNGCCCGCCTACCGCACCGCCGACCTGTACTTCGTCGACTACGCCACCGCGTGCGCGGCGCTGGCCAGCCCCGAGGGCCAGGCGCTCGCGGCCGACGTCGACGCCGTGGCCACCGGCGGCTACCGGATGCTCCTGTCCCAGGTCGGCGGCTGACGCTCGACCCGCCTCCGCTCGACCTCAAGGCTGTGGGCTTGACGACGCGTCGTCAAGCCCACAGCCTTGAGGTCGAGCGGAGGCGGGTCGAGCGTCAGCCGCCGACCTGGGACAGGAGCATCCGGTAGCCGCCGGTGGCCACGGCGTCGACGTCGGCCGCGAGCGCCTGGCCCTCGGGGCTGGCCAGCGCCGCGCACGCGGTGGCGTAGTCGACGAAGTACAGGTCGGCGGTGCGGTAGGCGGGCGTGTCGGACCCGTCCTCCTTGGGGAAGACCTTGGCGGTCTCCACCTTCTGCACGTCGGGCACCTTCGCGGCGAGCGCGGCGTGCGTCCCCGCGTAGTGCTCCTCGAACGCGTCCGCGTCCTTCGGGTTGTCGTAGATGACGGTGAGCTTGACGGCCATGGCTCGACGCTAGGGCCGCCCCCGCGGCCCCGCACGGCGGCAGCGGGGAGGGGGCGGGGGCCGCGTCGCCGACGCGGGGACGACGGGCCGCGGTGGAGCGGCGGCGGGTCGTCCGGGGCGGCGCCGTCCGCTCCGCCCTAGGCTCTGCCGCGTGAGCAGCAGCGAGATCCACCAGTCGACGGCGACCCTCCTCGTGCGGCGCCTCGTCGCCCTCCTCGGCGTCCTGGCCTTCCTCGCCGGCGTCGTCCTCGTCGTCACCGACCCGGTGAACTACATCGGCTGGGTGTGGGGCGTCGTGGGCGTCGTCGTCGGCGTCCTGGCCGCCCGGCGCAAGCAGCAGACGGACGACGGCCAGCTCCTGCGGCGCACGAGCCTGCGCACCCGGGGCTGAGCCTGCGCACCCGGGGCTGAGACCGCCGGGGCGTCGGCCGCGGCCGGGGAGGGGCGCCGGTGGGCGTCCCGCCGTGCGGTGGCGCCGGAGCGCGTCCAGGGTGGGGGAGAACGCCCGCACCGGACGACTCCCGGAGGTAACCCGTGTCCTCGCAGAACAACACGCCGTCGCGCGTCATGCACGACGTCGGCCTCGCCGCCTGGTTCGGCGGCACGCTGGCGAACGCCGTGGCCCTGAACAGCGCCGCGTCGAAGCCCGGCGACCCGCGCGAGGCCGGGCGCGTCGCCAACGCCGGCTGGGACCGGTGGACGCCGGTCAACGCGGCCGCCATCGGCCTCCACCTGGTCGGCTCGGTCGGCCAGCTGCTCGGCAACCGCGACCGCCTGTCCAGCCAGCCGGGCGTCCGGTCGATGAGCGTCGCCAAGACGATCGTCACGGCGGCCGCCCTCGGCGTCACGGCCTACAGCCGGGTCCTCGGCAAGAAGGTCTCCGAGCACCAGGACGTCCCGGTGCGCGGGGGCACGACGCCGTCGTCGCAGACGCCGCCCGACGTCGCCGACGCGCAGCGCCAGCTGCACGCGCTGCAGTGGGTCATCCCGTCGCTGACCGGCACGCTCGTCGGCATCAGCTCCTACGCCGGCGAGCAGCAGCGCCCGCCGAACCGCGCCACGCAGCTGGTGGACCGCACCTTCCGCCGCTGACCGCGGCGCGCCGAGACGGCGCGCCCCACCACGACGCCGCCGCACCCCACGGGTGCGGCGGCGTCGTCGTGCTCGGGAGGGGAGGGCTCGCGGACCGCGAGCGCCGCCCCCGCGGCCTCAGATGTCATAACGCCCATTATCGGCGATCGGCGAGAGGTGCCGTCAGGGCTGCGGTCCCACCGCCACGGGCCGCGCCGGGTCGCTCGACCACGCCGACCACGACCCGGCGAAGAGCACGGGTCGGCAGCCGGCGAGCTCCAGGGCCAGCGCCTCGTGCGCGGCGGTGACGCCGGAGCCGCACGAGACGCCGACCTCGTCGTCGGGCCCGACGCCCAGCGCGGCGAAGCGCCGGGACAGCTCGTGGGCGGCGCGGAACCGGCCGTCGGCGTCGAGGTTGTCCGCGGTGGGCGCGCTGAGGGCTCCCGGCACGTGGCCGGCCCGCAGGTCGACCGGCTCGACCTCGCCCGTGTAGCGCTCGTGGGCGCGGGCGTCGAGCAGGCGGCCGCGGGCGGCCAGGTCCGCGGCGCCGTCGGCGTCCACCACGGGCCGGTGCCCGGCGGACAGGTCGACGTCACCGGGCACCGGCTCCTCGGGCTCGCCGGAGGCGGTGGGCAGGCCGGCGGCGCGCCAGGCGGCGAGGCCGCCGTCGAGCAGGCGGACGTCGTCCAGGCCACCCCAGCGCAGCAGCCACCAGGCCCGGGCGGCGGACAGGCCGCCGACGTCGTCGAGCACCACGACGGCGCCGTCGCGGCGCACGCCCCACCGCCGGGCGGCGGCCTGCAGGTCGGCCACCGCGGGCAGCGGGTGCCGGCCGTCCGCGGGCTCCCCGCGGCCGGCGAGCTCGGTCTCGAGGTCGACGTAGACCGAGCCAGGCACCCGCTCGGCCCGGTGGGCGTCGCGGCCGTCGGGGCGGTCGAGCGCCCAGCGGACGTCGAGGACGACCGGCGGCGACGGCGAGGCGAGGGCCTCGGCCAGCGCGGGCGCGTCGACGAGCAGGGCCTCGCGCGTCCCGGGGTGCACGACGGCGACGCTACGCCGCCGCGTCGCCCGGCGGCGGCCACGTCGTCCGCCGCCTCGCCGGGAAGGTGGTGCCCCTCCCGCTCGTTACCCTCGAGCGAGCACGGATCGGGCCCGAGGCGCGGGTCCGGCGCACGGGCGGACAGGAGCGGGCATGCGGCGCACGGTCGTCAACGGCAAGATCCACCGGGCCACGGTCACGGAGGCCGACCTGCACTACGTCGGCTCGATCACCATCGACGCCGAGCTGGCCGAGGCCGCCGACCTCGTCGAGGGCGAGCAGGTCCAGGTGGTCGACGTCACGAACGGCGCCCGGCTCACCACCTACGTCATTCCCGGCGAGCCGGGCAGCGGTGTCATCGGCATCAACGGCGCTGCGGCGCACCTCATCTCGCCGGGTGACCTCGTCATCATCATGTCGTTCGTCGAGCTCGAGGAGTCCGAGCGCGAGGGCCACTCCCCCCGCGTCGTCCACGTCGACGGGCGCAACCGCCAGGTCGCCCTCGGCGGTGACCTCTCCGCCCCGGTGCCGGCCGGCGAGGGCCGCGACGTCCCCGCCATGCAGCGCCCTCCCCTGGCCCTGGCGACGACCTCCGTCTGACCCCGCCCCCGACGTCGGCGCGGCCGGGGCGCTCGCCGGCCCCGGGCGTGGCCGAGGATGGGCCGGTGCAGACCTTCCTCCCCTACGCCAGCTTCGCCCGCAGCGCCGAGGTGCTCGACTCCCCTCGTCTGGGCAAGCAGCGGGTGGAGACGCTGCAGATCCTGCGGGCGCTCGAGCTGCCCGACTACGGGTGGGCCAACCACCCGGCCGTCCTCATGTGGCGCGGGTGCACCCCGGCGCTCGTCGGGTACGGGCTCGCCTGCGTGGAGGCCTGGGCGCGGCGCGGCCACGCGGACGGCACGGCCGAGCTCATCGGCGAGTTCGCCCCCGACGTCGTCGGCGCCACGCAGGACGAGCTGGCGGCGGCCGGTCTCCTCCCCGCCTGGCTCGGCGACGAGGAGGTCCACCGCAGCCACCGCTCGGCCCTGCTGCGCAAGGACCCGGAGACCTACGCGCCCGTCTTCGGCGACGAGCCGGACGACCTGCCCTACGCCTGGCCCGAGCCGGCCCCGCCCGCACCGCCGGCCGCGCCCCGGGGGCGGCCGCTGTGGGTCGTGCGCCCCGGCGACGCCGAGACCCTGGCCGCGTTCCTCGCGGACGGCGTCGTCGGCCTGTCGGCCGGCTCCGGGGTCGACGTCGACGTCGTCGAGGGCCTCGAGGAGACCCGCCGGGCGGCCGAGGCGGCCGCCCTCGAGCGGGCGGCGCAGAAGGGGGGCGACCCCTCCCCCGTCGACGAGCCCGACCTGCGGGCGCTGCTCAAGCGGCTGCACCCCGAGCGCCGCCCGGGCAAGGAGCTGCGCCAGCTGCACTCGCTCGTGCACGAGGTCGCGGTCGGGGACGAGGTCGGCCTGCCGATCGAGGGCGAGCGAGCCCTGCTCGTCGGCGAGGTCGTCGGCGACTACGCCTTCGTGCCCCGCCGCGGCGCCCCGGCGCCCCACCGGCGGGCCGTGCGCTGGGGCGGGCGCCTCGCCCGCTCCGCGGCCCTGCCGCCGGCGGCGCTGCAGGACCCTCGGCGCCTCTTCCAGGTCCGCGTCGACGCCTGAGCGCCCCGACTCCTCGGACGCCCCCGGACGTGCGGGAGGGCCCCGGCGCGGTGCGCCGGGGCCCTCCTGCACGGGCCTGCTGGTCTCGGGCGGGTCAGGGGGGCGGGTCAGCCCTTGACGGAGCCCGACATCATCCCGCCGACGAAGTACTTGCCGAGGACGATGTAGACGACGAGCGTCGGCGCCGAGGCGAGCAGGGCACCGGCCATCGACTGGCCGTAGTTCTGCAGCAGCGCGCCGTTGGCGAAGTTGTTCAGCGCCAGGGTCACCGGGCCGTTCTGGCTGGAGGCGAAGAACACCGCGAAGAGGAAGTCGTTCCAGGCGCTCGTGAACTGCCAGATGAGGACGACGACGAAGCCCGGGAGCGACACCGGCAGGATCACCGACGCGTAGGTGCGCAGCATGCCGGCGCCGTCGACGCGTGCGGCCTCGATGAGCTCCCCCGGCACCGACTCGTAGTAGTTGCGGAAGATCAGCGTCGTGATGGGGATGCCGTAGACGACGTGCAGGATGATCAGCGACGGGATGCCCGTCGGCACCTGCAGCGTGACCGTGAGCAGCTGCGCGAGGGGGATCACCACCGCCTGGTACGGGATGAACATCCCGAAGAGGATCAGCGTGAACACGAGGTTCGCGTACGGGAAGCGCCAGCGGGACAGGACGAACCCGTTCATGGACCCGAGGACGGAGGAGATCACCGCCGCCGGGATCACCATGAGGAACGTGCGGCCGATGGCCGGGGCGAGTGCGTCCCACGCCGCCACCCAGTTGTCCGTCGTCCAGGTGCTCGGCAGCGCCCAGGCGGTGTCCGGCGAGGCGTCGCCCGCCCCCTTGAAGCTCGTGACGACGAGCACGTACACGGGCGTGAGCACGAAGACGAGGAAGAGCAGGAGGAGGGCGTAGCGCAGCGTGCGCGCTCCGGAGAACCGACGCTCCCGGGGACGCGGAGCGAGGCGCAGGCGCTCCTCGGGCTTCGGCCCGCTGACGGTGGCGGTCGTCGCGCTCATCGGGTCTTCTCCGCTCGGGCGGTGCGCACCAGGTAGGGGATGATGAGGAGCGCCACGAGCAGCAGCAGGATGGTGCCCACGGCCGCCGCGTCCGCGTAGGCGAAGCTCGACTTGTACTGCAGCACGTCGACCGCCGGCACCTTCGTCGAGTAGTTCGACGAGTCCGCGATGGACAGGATGAGGTCGAAGACCTTCAGCGACATGTGGCCGATGATGATGAGCGCCGACAGCAGCACCGGGCTCAGCTGCGGGAAGACGACGTAGCGGTACAGCTTCCACTCGCTGGCGCCGTCCATGCGGCCGGCCTCGCGCAGCTCCTCGGGCACCCCGCGGAAGCCGGCGAGGAAGAGCGCCATGACGTAGCCGGCCAGCTGCCAGACGGCGGGCAGGGCGATGGCGGCGATGCCCCAGCGCGGGTCGCTCCACCACGGGTTCTGCAGGAAGCTGAGGCCGACCATCTCGAAGAGCCGGTTGAGCCCCGACGCGTTGTCGCCCTGGTTGGAGTTGAGCAGCCAGCGCCACACGACCCCGGAGGCGACGAAGGACACCGCCATGGGGAAGAGGTAGACGGAGCGGAAGATCCCCTCCCCCTTGATCGGCTTGTCGAGCAGCCAGGCCCAGACGAAGCCCACCGCGAGCGCGCCGCCGAGGAAGACGACCGTGTAGAGCAGCATGTTGGCGAGCGAGTGCTGGAAGTCGTCGTCCTGGAGCAGGCGGACGTAGTTCTCCAGCCCCACGAAGGTCGCGGGCTCCCGGCCCGTGGCGATCGCGGCGTCGTTGGCGTCCGTCATCGACGTGCGGATGTTGACCGCGATGAGGCCGTAGACGAAGACGGCCAGGACGACGAGGGACGGCGAGATGAGCAGCAGCGGGGCGACGTAGCGCCCGGCGCGCCGCCGGCGTCGGCGCTCCCCCGTCGGGGCGCTCGTGCCGGACGGGCGGTCGGTGCGCGGGGAGGCGGTGGTCGGGCTGCTCACCGGGCGCCACCGCCGCTGGTGCCGCGGGCGGCCGCGGTCGGCGCTTGAGGGGTCACGGGGGGTCCTCCACGAGGTGCTGGGGTCCCGCGGGCCGGTGCGCCGGTCCGGGGGTCGAGCGGTGACGCCGCGGCGCCCTCCCCGAGGCCGGGGAGGGCGCCGCGGCGGGGGGTCAGCCGTTGACGGCGGCGCCCATCTCCTGCTGCAGCGTCGCGACGTCCGAGGAGCCGCTGGTGAACTTGCTCACGGCGTCGGTGATGTCGTTGAGCGTGGCGACCGGCGCCGCGGCGCCGTGCGCCAGCGACGGCACGATCGTCGCGGAGGCGAAGTCCTCGGCCGCGCTCTGCTGGTACTCGCTGAAGTCGGACAGGTCGACGTCCGAGCGGGCCGGGATCGAGCCCTTGGCCTTGTTGAACGCGGCCTGGCCCTCCGGGGAGGCCACGGTCTCGAGCCACGCCTCGGCGCCGCCGGGGTGCGGGGCGCCCACGGGCAGCGTGAAGGAGTCCGCCAGGAAGCCGAACTGGTCGGCCGTGCCCGGGACGGGGAAGTACGTGTAGTCCTCGCCCGCGACCTGGTCCTGCTCCTCGAACGCGGCCTCCGCCCAGTCGCCCATGACGTTGAAGCCGGCCTGGCCGTCGATGACCTGCTGGGTGGCGTCGGGCCAGTCGAGGCCGTCGCGGTCGGTGTTCGTGAAGCCCATGAGGGTGTCGAAGTCCTCCAGGGCGGCCGTCACCTCGGGCGAGCTCCAGTCCGTCGAGCCGTCCCACAGGCCGATGTACCCCTCGGCGCCGAGGTCGGACATGAGGACGGTCTCGAGGAGGTTGACCTGGGTCCAGGCCTGGCCGACCGACAGCGCCGTCACGCCGCTGTCCTGCACCGCCTGGAGCGCGGGGATCCACTCGTCGATGCTGCTGTAGGTCGCCTCGGGGTCCAGGCCCGCGTCCTGCAGCACCTGCGGGTTCGCCCAGACGACGTTCGAGCGGTGGATGTTCGACGGGATCGAGTAGATGGCCCCGTCCTCGGTCGTCAGCAGGTCGATGAGGTCCTGCGGCACCGCGTCGGTGAGGCCGAACTCGTCGAACTGGGAGCTGACGTCCTCGATCTGGGCGGCGTCGATGTAGTCCTGCAGCTCCGCGCCGGCGTGCGCCTGGAAGGTGTCCGGCGGGTCGTTGGTCTGCAGGCGCTGCTGGAGCAGGTCCTTCGCGGCCGAGCCGGCGCCGCCGGCCACCGCTCCGTTGATGAACTCGGTGTCGGGGTGCTGCTCGTCGAAGACGGCGACGAGGGCGTCGAGGCCGGCCTTCTCGGAGCCGGCCGCCCACCAGGTGAAGACCTCGACCTCGCTGGCGTCCCCGCCGCCGGAGCCGCCGTCGCCGCCGGAGCCGCCGGAGTCGGACCCGCAACCCGCGAGCGTCAGGCCGAGGGCCGCGACGCCCGCCACGACACCGGTCTGCAGACGGGTGGAACGCATGTGTACTCCTCTGAGTGACATCGATGTCATGAGACGTCAGGACGCTAGGCGTGCGGCGTCGGTGATGTCAACGACGTCATGCGATCGTGACCTGGGGCACCGTCCTCGACGCGGTCGCCCGCTCCGCCGTCGGCTCGGCCGTCCGCTCCGTCGTCGTCCGGGGGGACCACGAGCCGCGTCGGGACGACGACGTGCCGCGCCGGGCCCTCGTCGCCGCGCACGCGGGCCAGCACGAGCCGGCCGACCTCGCGGCCCATCTCCTCGGCGTCGTAGCTCACGGTCGCCAGGCCGACGAGCCCGGCGAGGTCGACGTCGTCGAAGCCCGCCACCGCGCAGGTGCCGAGCGCGCCGGCCCGCGCGAGGGCGCGCACGGCCCCGGTCGCGAGCAGGTTGTTCATCGCCAGCACGCCGGTCGGGTGCGGGTCGGCCGCCAGCAGCTCCGCGACGGCGCGCTCGGCGCTCGCCGCGTCGTGCGCCTCGCGCACCTGGGCGGCGGCGAGCGGGGGCAGCCCGGCCTCCTCGAGCGCCCGGGCGACCCCCTCCATCCGCGCCCGCCCCGTCTCGAGGCGGCGGAGGTCGCTGACGACCGCGAGGTGGGGGCGGCGCCCCTCCCCGCCGGCTCCTCCGCCCGCCCCCCGCGCCAGCAGGTGGGCCGTGACCTCGCGGGCGCCCGCGGCGTTGTCGAGCACCACGGTGTCCGCGCCCGGGACGGCCCCGGCGCGGTCGACCATGACGAGCGGCGTGCCCGGGCGGCGGGCGGCCTCGAGGTGCTCCTGGTCGGCGCTCGTGCTCGCGACGACGAGCGCCCGCACGCCGCGGTCCAGCAGGCTGGCGACGGCGGTGCGCTCCGCGTCCGGGTCCTCGTCGCTGGAGACGGTCACGAGGAGCAGGCCCGCCGGTCGCAGCTCGCGCTCGACCCCCGCGGCCAGGCGCGAGTAGAAGGGGTTGGCGAGGTCGGCCGAGACGAAGCCGACGAGCGGGGGCGCGGCGCCGAGCCGCAGGTCGCGCGCGACGGCGTTGACCCGGTAGCCGACGCTCCGAGCCGCTTCCAGCACGCGCGCCGCCGTCTCGGGGGCGACGTAGCGCTCGCCGTTCAGCGCCCGGGACGCCGTCTTGGGGCTCACGCGGGCGAGCGCGGCGACGTGCTGCAGCGTCGTCGGGGGGCGCTCCCCGTCCGCGGTGTGCACGCCGGGGAGTATGCAGGACGGCCGCGGCCGCGCCGGGGAGGCGGGGTCACGACCTGACAACGTTGACACCCGGCCGTCCGAGTTGTTCCCTACCGGTCGTGGGCCCGCACCGGCGCCGGCCCGCGGCGCCCCGCCCCGGGGGTCGCCGGGAGCGCCGGCGGGCCGACGCAGCGGTCCCCTCGTCGGAAGGCTCCCCATGGCTCCCCCCGCCCTGCACCTCCCCCCGCACTCACGGCCGTCCCCGCTCGCGGGCGGCGCACGCCCTCGCGGCCGCCGCTCGGTCGCCGCGGCGGCCGCCGCCGCGCTCGCCCTCCCGCTGGCGCTCGTGGTGGCGTCCCCGGCCGGCGCGGCGCCGGCGGCGCCCGGCGAGCCGGCCGACGGCGGGTCGTTCAGCACGTCCTTCGAGACGGGCGACGCGCCGCAGGTGCTGGTGAGCACCCCGGAGACCCAGGACGGCGAGCCGCTGCAGGACGGCGTCGAGGGCGGCGAGGCCGGCCTCCCGGGCTCCGTGCGCGACGACGTCGTCGCCGTCACGGCGAGCGCGGAGAACCCGCCCTCGGAGGTCGCCTCGGCGGCCGTGGACGGCTCGACCAGCTCCAAGTGGCTGGCCTTCTCCCCCACCGGCTGGCTGCAGGTCGAGCTGGCCGAGCCGCGGCCCGTGACGACCTGGTCGCTCACCTCGGCCAACGACGCGCCGGAGCGCGACCCGCGGGAGGTGCGCCTGCTCGGGTCCGACGACGGCCAGGAGTGGACGGAGGTCGACCGGCGGACCGACCTCACCTTCCCCGCGCGCCTGTCGACCCAGCAGTTCGTGCTGGACGAGGCCTCGGCCCCCCACCGCTTCTACCGGCTGCAGGTGGACGCGAACGCCGGCGGTCCCCTGCTCCAGCTCGCCGAGCTCGACCTCGCCGACGGGACGGCCCCGCCCGCGCCCGCCGAGCCCATGACCACCGAGGTCGGCCCCGGCCCGGCGTCCGGCCCGACGGTCCGCCCGCGCGTCGGCTTCACCGGCGTCGCGGCCCTGCGCTACGCGGGCGTGCAGACCGTCGACGGGCGCGCGAGCGCGGTGAACCGCGTGGTGGAGGTGGACGACCTCCTCGTCGGTGAGGACTCCCACCTCTCCTACCGCGTCTTCCCCGAGCTGACCGGCGGCGACCTCTCCTACCCGTCGCTGCACGTGGCGATGGACGTCCGCTTCACCGACGGCACGCGGCTGTCCGAGCTGGGGGCGACCGACCAGCACGGCTACCCGCTGACGGCGGCGGGCCAGGGCGCCTCCGACGTGCTCTACCCCGACCAGTGGAACCACGTGGAGGCCGACCTCGGCGCCGTCGCGGCCGGCAAGCGCGTCGAGGCGCTGCTCCTGTCCTACGACGACCCCGACGCCGAGGAGGGCACCGCCTTCGCGGGCTGGGTCGACGACGTGACGATCGACCCCGCGCCCGAGGTCCTCACCGCGCCGACCGACGGCACGGGGTTCACGGCGCTCGTCGACACCCGCCGGGGGACCAACTCGACGGGCAGCTTCTCGCGCGGCAACAACCTGCCGATCACCGCCGTCCCCAACGGCTTCAACTTCCTCACGCCGGTGACGAACGCGAACAGCCAGAGCTGGGAGTACGACTGGGCGCGCGGCAACGACGCCCAGAACCGGCCCCACCTGCAGGGCCTCGCCTTCTCCCACGAGCCGAGCCCGTGGATGGGCGACCGCAACCAGGTCTCCTTCATGCCCGCCACGGCGGACGGCGTCCCGGCGGGCGGCGCGCAGGCGCGCTCCCTGCCCTTCGCCCACACGGCCGAGACGGCGCAGCCCGACTACTACGGCGTCGACCTCGAGGGCGGGCTGCGCGCCGAGACGACGCCGACCGACCACGGCGCGGTGATGCGCTTCTCCTTCCCCGACGGGGCGCCGCGGCAGGTGGTCGTCGACACCGTCGACGACAGCGGGGAGTTCTCCGTGGAGGCCGGCTCGACGGAGCTCACCGGCTGGGTCGACAACGGCAGCGGCCTGTCGGCGGGTCGCAGCCGCATGTTCGTGGCCGGCACGTTCGACCGGGCCGCGAGCGCGGCCGGGGCCACCGACGGCGGCCACCGGGGCACGCGCTACGCGGCCTTCGACGGCGACGACGACGTCGTGCTGCACGTGGCGACGTCCTTCATCAGCCTCGACCAGGCGCGCGCCAACCTGGCGATGGAGCTCGAGGGCCGGTCCTTCGAGGACGTCCGCGCCGACGCCGCGCGGCAGTGGGACGAGCGCCTCGGCGTCGTCGAGGTGCAGGGCGCGAGCGAGACCGAGCTGCGCAGCCTCTACGGCTCGCTGTACCGGCTGAACCTCTACCCCAACAGCCAGTTCGAGAACACCGGAACACCCGAGGAGCCGGTCTACCGGTACGCGAGCCCGGTCGCCGAGCCGGCGGGCGAGCCCACGGCGACGCAGACGGGCGCCGAGGTCGTCGACGGCAAGATCTACGTCAACAACGGCTTCTGGGACACCTACCGCACGGTGTGGCCGGCGTACTCGCTGCTCTACCCGGACGTGGCGGCCGAGCTCGTCGACGGCTTCGTCCAGCACTACCGCGACGGCGGGTGGGTGTCGCGCTGGTCCTCCCCCGGCTACGCCAACCTCATGACGGGCACGAGCTCGGACGTCGCCTTCGCCGACGCCTACCTCAAGGGCGTCGACCTGCCCGACGCGCTCGAGACCTACGACGCCGCGGTGAAGAACGCGACGACCCCCTCCCCCGACGCCGCCGTCGGCCGCAAGGGCCTCGACACGTCGATCTTCCTCGGCTGGACGCCGACGACGACCGGGGAGAGCGTCAGCTGGGGCCTCGAGGGCTTCATCAACGACTACGGCATCGGCAACATGGCCGCGGCGCTCGCCGACGACCCGCGGACGCCGGACGAGCGCCGGGAGCGCCTGCGCGAGGAGTCGGCCTACTTCCTCGACCGGGCCACCGGCTACGCCCGGATGTTCGACCCGGAGGTCGGCTTCTTCCAGGGCCGCCGCCCCGACGGGTCGTTCCAGCAGTCGCCGGAGCAGTACGACCCGGAGGCGTGGGGCGGGGTCTACACCGAGAGCAACGGGTGGAACTTCGCCTTCCACGCCCCGCACGACGGCGCCGGCCTCGCCGCCCTCTACGGCGGCCGCGAGGGCCTCGAGGCGAAGCTCGACGAGTTCTTCGCGACGCCCGAGGAGGCGGACAAGCCGGGCGGCTACGGCGGCGTCATCCACGAGATGCGCGAGGCCCGCGACGTGCGGCTCGGGCAGCTCGGCATGAGCAACCAGGTGAGCCACCACATCCCCTACGCCTACCTCGAGGCCGGCGCGCCGGAGAAGACGCAGGCCGTCGTCCGCGAGATCATGCGCCGCCTGTACACGGGCGACGAGATCGGCCAGGGCTACCCCGGCGACGAGGACAACGGCGAGATGTCCGCCTGGTACGTCCTGTCCTCCCTCGGGGTCTACCCGCAGCAGGTCGGGTCCGACCGGTGGAGCGTCGGCTCGCCGCTGTTCGACCGGGCCGTCGTCCACCGCCCCGACGGCGACCTCGTCGTCACCGCCAAGGACGCCGGCGGCGGCGACAACGGCCACGACGACGTCTACGTCCAGTCGCTCACGGTCGACGGCGCGCCGCACGAGCAGACGTGGCTCTCGGCCGACCAGGTCAGCGGGGGCCACGAGCTGGCCTTCACGACCGGCGAGGAGCCATCGGACTGGGGCTCGGACCCGGAGGACGCCCCGCCGTCGCTGACGCCCGAGGGCGAGGCGCCCGACCCGCTCGAGGACTCCACGGCGAGCGGGCTCGGGACGCTCACGGCCGCGAGCGGCGCGGACGTGGCCGCCCTCGTCGACGACACCTCGGCCAGCCAGGCCACGGTGGGCGCGGACGCCGAGCTGACGTGGACCTCCGCCGTCGGCGCCCGCGCCGTGCGGACCTACACCCTGACCTCCGGGCGCGGCACCGACGGCGCCGGCGACCCGAGCGCCTGGGTCCTCGAGGGCTCCGACGACGGCGCGACGTGGACCCAGGTCGACGCGCGCTCCGGCGAGGCCTTCGCCTGGCGGCGCCAGACGCGGCCCTTCCAGGTCGAGGACGCCCAGCCCTTCGCGCAGTACCGCCTGCGGATCACCGGTGCGGGCGCGGACACCGTGCAGCTCTCGGAGGTCGAGCTCCTCGTCGACCCGGCCGAGGCCGTCTCCGGCGACCTCGCCGTGACGGCGGGCGCCGACCTCACCGCCCAGACCGGCCGCGAGGTGTCGGGCGACCTGGCCGTGGTCGCCGGGGCCGCGGCGGACGACGTCGACGTCGTCGTCGACTGGGGCGACGGCACCGGTCCCGTGCCCGCCGACGTGCGCGAGGGCCGCCTCGGCTCCCTCGTCGTCAGCGGCGCCCACACCTACGCCGAGCCGGGCGTGCACCGGGTCGTCGTCACGGCGACGTCCGGGGACGCCACCGCCACGTCGGAGCTGCTCGTCGACGTCGCCCTCGTGCCGGAGGGGTCGCTGCGCGCGGCCTTCGACAGCACGTGCATCGGCGACGAGGGGGCGGGCGCCGACTGCGACGCCAAGGGCTGGTCCTACTCGCGGGCCGCGCTCGCGGACGCGGGCCTCGTCCAGGGCGAGCGGCACGGCGTGCCGGGGACCGACCTGTCCTTCGTCATGCCCGCCGTGCCGGCCGGCGCGCCGGACAACGCCACGGGCGACGGGCAGGTCGTGGACCTCGACCTGCCGGCCGACGCGACGCAGCTGTCCTTCGTGGGCGCGGGCACCCAGGGCGCGCAGGACGAGACGGCGCTGCTCACCTACGCCGACGGCAGCACCCAGGAGGTGCCGCTGCAGCTCTCGGACTGGACCCTCGGCGGGAACCCGTCGAACCAGCCGCAGTTCGGGAACGTCGTCGTGGCGGCGGCGCAGTTCCGCCTCCTCGGCGGCAGCCGCGACGCGGCCCGGCCCTTCGTCCTCGCCACCGCCCCGGTGGCGCTCGACGGGCCGCTCCCGGTCACCCTGACGATGCCCGACCAGCAGGGCACGGAGACCGAGGACGGCCGGGTGCACGTCATGGCCGTGGCCTCCGACGGCACGCCCGCCGACGCGCTCGCGGTGCAGGCGCCCGAGACCGTCACCGCGGCCGCGGGTGCGCCCGTCGGGGCGGTGCTCGCCACGGCGACGGGCGGTGCGGCGGCCCCCGAGGACCTCACCGCCCGCGTCCTGTGGGGCGACGGCACGCCGCTGGAGACGGCGGCCGTCCGGCCGACCGGCGACGGCGGTGCGGAGGTGGTCGGCGACCACGTCTACGCGGCGCCGGGCACCTACACGGCCCACGTCACGGTCGACGACGGCCGCACCAGCGCGTCCCGCGAGGTGCAGGTCCAGGTCGTCGCCGTGGACCCGGCCCTCGAGCTGGGCGCGCGCCTGGCCTCCCCCGGCGCGCAGGTGGAGGTGAGCGGCTCGGGCTACCTGCCCGGTGAGCAGGTCGCGCTGACCCTGCAGCGCCACCAGGGGCGCGGCGAGGCGCCGGTCGTGGACCTCGCCGTCGCGCAGGCGGGCGAGGACGGCTCCTTCACCGCGCAGGTGCAGGTGCCGGCGGACGCCCGCCGGGGCCCGCACGACCTCGCGGCGAGCGGCGCCGCGTCGGGCGCCGCGACGAGCGAGCGCCTGGTGGTCGCCGGGCGCTGACCCGGCACCGACGACCCAGGTGCGTCGTCGCGCTGCCGGGCGGGGTCGGCTCAGGCGGGGGGCGGGACGGCCTGCGCGGCCTCGCGGTTGCTCTCGCCCTCGTCGACGCGGTGCTCGACCTCGGCCGACTCCGTCGACGACAGCGGGGCGCCGCCCCCGCCGGATGTCGGGTCCTCGTCGAGGACGGACTCGCGCACGTACCGGAAGACGACCGTGCCGACGGCCGTCACGGGCACCGCGAGGAAGGCGCCGATGATGCCGGCGATGGTGCCGCCGGCGGTCACGGCGAGGATGACGACGGCCGGGTGCAGCGCCAACGTCTTGCCGACGAGGATCGGCTGGAGCACGTTCCCCTCGATCTGCTGCACCGCGAGGACGACGCCCAGCACCGCCAGGGCGATGAGCGGCCCCTCGGCGAAGAGGGCCACGAGTACCGCCAGCGCGCCGGTGGCCACCGCGCCGACGATCGGGATGAAGGCTGCGAAGAAGACCAGGACCGCCAGCGGGAAGGCGAACGGGACGCTGAGCAGCCACAGGCCCAGGCCGATGAAGACGGCGTCGACGAGCGCGACGGCGGCCTGGGAGTAGATGTACCCGCCGAGCGTCGACCAGACCCGGCTCAGGAGCTCGTCGACGTGCGTGGCCACCTTCGGACCGCTCCACAGGTGCAGCCACGGGAGGAACTTGGGCCCGTCCTTCGTGAAGAAGAAGGCGAGGACGAGGACGAGGAGCAGGGTGATGAGCGCGGAGCCCACGCTCGTCAGGCCCGTGACGAGCCCACTGCCGACGCTGCCGGCGATGGACTGCGCGCTCGACTGGAGCTGCTGGAGGGCCTGGTCGAGGTACTCGCTGACCTGGTCGGCGCCGATGCCGAAGATGCCGTTCTCGGTGACGTCCCGTGCGAACTGCTGCACCTGCTCGATACCGCCGGACACCTGGTCGCCGAGCCCGGACGCCTGCTCGACGACCCGCGGGATGAGGAAGGAGAAGATCCCGACGATGACGCCGAGGAAGACGAGCAGGGTGATGGCGGCGGCGAGGGCCGCCGGCATGACCCTGCGGAGCAGCTTGACCCCCGGCCACAGGACCGTCGAGAGGATGAGGGCGAGCACGACGGGGAGCACGATCGACCACAGCTCGCGCAGCACCAGGAAGACGAGCACCAGGCCGAGGACGATCGCGAGGACCCGCAGCACCCACAGCGCGACCGCCGTGGCCGCCTGCTCGAGCCTGCCGAAGCGGCTCGTGGCGTGGGCGCGCGACGGGCGCATCTCGACGACCGCGTCGACGCCGTCCGCACCGGCGGAGCCGGTGCCGCTCGCGGGCTGGGGGGCGGCGTCGTCCTCGCCGGAGGCGCCGACGACGGCGACGCGCTGCGGCGCGCTGCGTCGGCGCAGCCGGTCGAGCCGGTCGAGCAGAGACATGCGGAGCTCCTCACCGCGGCCCCCGGGCGG
>NZ_JBBHZG010000003.1:114439-160295 GCF_037482305.1 Pseudokineococcus sp. 5B2Z-1 | reverse complement strand
CGCCACCGGTGGCGCCCGGCCGCCGCCGGCCGTCCCTAGGCTGCGCCCATGAGCGCAGTGCAGCACTCCCCCCGTGGCGGCTCGGGCGGGACGACCGGTCGGACCTGGTGGTGGCAGGTCGACCCGCCGGCGAGCCTCGCGGACGTCGTCGTCCGCGCCGCCGAGGACGAGCCCGACCGCGAGGTGCTGGCCCGGCGCGCCGGCGGGGGCTGGGAGGCCGTCACCGCGGCGCGCTTCCGCGAGGAGGTCGAGCAGGTGGCGCTCGGGCTCCTCGACGCCGGCGTGGCGCCGGGCGACCGCGTCGGCCTCATGGCGCGCACCCGGTACGAGTGGACGCTGGTCGACGCCGCCGTGTGGGCGGTCGGGGGCGTGGTGGTGCCCGTCTACGAGACCAGCGCGCCCGACCAGCTGCGGTGGATCCTCGAGGACTCCGGCGCCGTCGCGTGCTTCGTCGAGACGCCGAGCCACGCGCGCACGCTGGCGCAGGTCGCCGACGGGCTGCCGGCGCTGCGGACCTCCTGGGTGGTCGACGGGGGCGCCACGGGCGTCCTGCCGACGCTCGCCGACCTGGTCTCGGCGGGGGGCGCGGCGGGCGCGGACGGGCGCGCCGAGCTCGAGCGCCGGCGGGCGGCCCTCACCCGGGACGACGTCGCGACGATCATCTACACCTCGGGCACCACCGGCCGGCCCAAGGGCTGCGTGCTCACCCACGGGAACTTCCTCGTCGAGTGCGGCACGGCCGTGGAGCTCCTGCCCGAGCTCTTCGAGGACCCGGGCTCCTCCACGCTGCTCTTCCTCCCCCTCGCCCACGTCTTCGGCCGGATGATCGAGGTCGCCGTGCTCATGGCCCGGATCCGCGTCGGGCACAGCGACGTCGCCCGCATCACGCGCGACCTCCCGACCTTCCAGCCCTCCTTCGTGCTCGCCGTCCCGCGGGTCTTCGAGCGCGTCTACGAGACGGCGCGGCGCCGCGCGACGACCGAGGGCAAGGGGGCCGTGTTCCAGCGCGCCGCCGACGTCGCCTCCGCCTGGAGCCGCGCCCAGGACACCGGGCGCCCGGGCCTGCTGCTGCGGGCCCAGCACGCGCTGTTCGACCGGCTCGTCTACGGCAAGCTCCGCGCCGCGCTGGGAGGCCGCGCCGAGTGGGCCGTGTCCGGCGGTGCGCCGCTCGGCGAGCGGCTCGGCCACTTCTACCGGGGCATCGGCCTCACGATCCTCGAGGGCTACGGCCTCACCGAGACGACGGCGGCGACGACGGTCAACACCCCCCGCGACCAGCGGGTCGGCTCGGTGGGGCGCGCGCTGCCGGGCACGGAGCTGCGCATCTCCGAGGCGGGCGAGGTCCAGGTGCGCGGCGGGCACGTCTTCCGGGAGTACCTCGGCAACGCGCAGGCCACGCGCGAGGTCCTCGACGACGACGGCTGGTTCGCCACCGGCGACCTCGGCTCCCTCGACGCCGACGGGTACCTGACGATCACCGGGCGTTCCAAGGACATCCTCGTGACGTCCTCGGGCAAGAACGTCTCCCCCGGCCCGCTGGAGGACAGCCTGCGGGCGCACCCCCTCGTGAGCCAGGCCGTCGTCGTCGGCGACGGGCGCAGCAGCGTGGGGGCCCTCGTCACGCTCGACCAGGAGGCGCTCGACGCCTGGCTCACCCAGTCCGGCCGCCCGGCCGCGCCGGCGGCCGACCTCGTCGAGGACCCCGACCTGCTGGCCGAGCTGCGCCGCGCCGTCGACGCGGCCAACGAGAGCGTGTCCTCGGCCGAGGGCATCCGGCGCCTGCGGGTCCTGCCCGTCGACCTCACCGAGGAGGGCGGGCAGCTGACGCCGAGCATGAAGGTCAAGCGCGGCGTCGTCCTCGAGGAGTTCGCCGACGAGGTCGAGGCGATGTACCGCCCGCGCCGGTAGCCGGCGGCCCGCGGGGCGCGCCACCGCGTCGCCGTCCGGCGGGCCCCTCGCGGTCGCCGGGCGGTCGACGCGCCGACACCCGGGTCGGGTGGGCTCGCGGGTGGTCGGGCAAGGCCTCCAGACCCGGGACGCGGCTGCCGATGGACCGGCAGGATGGGACGACGACGAGGCGGGGAGCCGGCGGTGCGGGGCAGGACGAGGACGCGGCGGACGACGAGCGCGGCTGCGGTGGTGCTGGCGAGCGCCGCGCTGTGCGGAGGGCTCGTCGTCCCGGCGGCGGCCGCGGGCGCGGTGACGCCGCCCGCGACGGGCGCGGCCGTCGTGCCGCTGCCCGGCGCGACGGCCGGGCCCGACGACACCGGACCCGGCGACACCGGACCCGGCGACACCGGACCCGCGCCGGCCGAGACGCCCGCCCCAGGCGCTGCGCAGGACGGCGTCGCCCCGGGCGAGGCCGCTGCTGCTGACGACGGCGCTGCTCCCGAGGACGGCGCTGCTCCCGAGGACGGCGCTGCTCCCGAGGAGGGCGCCACCCCGGAGGACGGCGCTGCCCCGGACGACGAGCCGGCGCCGGAGGACGGCGAGGAGCCGGCGGCGCCCGAGGAGCCCGCACCCGTGCCGGACCCGCGAGCGGTCGCCGCCTACGAGGCCGCGGTGGCCGCCTCGGCGGAGGCGTCGGCGCGGCTGGCCGAGGTGTCCGCCCGGGCGACCGTCGCGCTGGAGGCGCGTGACGCCGCCCGCGCCCGCCACGACGCCGCCCTCGCCGAGCGCGCCCACCAGGAGCAGGTCGCGGCCTCGGCGGCGACCCTCGTCGCGCAGGGCCGCAGCGCCGTGGGCCGCTGGGCCAGCTCGGCCTACCGCGGCGCCGAGGACGCCCGCGGCGGCATGCCGGTCGCCTCGGCGCTGCTCGGCAGCGCGACGACCGACGAGGTCGGCTCCCAGCTGAGCCTGCTGCAGGCCGTCGGGCGCCAGCGCGCGGGGGCCGTGCGCGGGGCCCTCGACGCCGAGCGCCTCGCCGAGCAGGCGCTGGCGCGCGCGGCGGCCGCCGAGGAGCGCGCCGTGGCCGAGCAGCGGACGGCCGACGCCGAGGCGGCGGCGGCCGAGACCGCGCTCGCGGAGCAGCGCGAGCTGGCCGCCGCGGTCGACGCCCGCCTGGCCGCGGCCCGCGAGGAGCTCGGCCTGCCCGAGGGCGTCACGACGCCCCCGCTCGCCGTCGGGGGGCTCGCGGGCGTGCAGGCCGCCGGCGCGGCCCGCGGGGGCGGGTGCGCCTCGAGCGACCTCAGCGCCTACGCCAACGGGCAGATCCCCGAGGAGGCGCTGTGCGCGCTGCGGACGGCGCCCGGCCACCGCCTGCGCGGGGACGCCGCGGCGGCCTTCGACGCCATGAGCCGGGCGTACGAGGAGGTCTTCGGGACGCCCCTGTGCGTCACCGACTCCTACCGGCCCCTGGCCGACCAGATCCGCCTGCGGGCCACGAAGCCGGGTCTCGCCGCCGTCCCCGGCACGAGCCGCCACGGCCTCGGCCGCGCCGTGGACCTGTGCGGCGGCGTGGAGGACTTCGGGACGCCGCAGCACGCGTGGGTCGTCCAGCGAGCCCCCCTCTTCGGCTGGTTCCACCCCTCGTGGGCCGGGCGCGGCGGCAGCAAGCCGGAGCCGTGGCACTTCGAGTTCGCCGAGACCGCGACCGGCGCGGGCGCGGCCCCGGCGGCCCCGTGACGGCAGCGCACCACGACGGGACCAGCCCGGGGACGGCCGGGCCGGGCCGCACCCGCCCCCCCGCCCTCGCGGGCGACGGGCCGCTCCTGCTCGCCCACCGGGGCTTCTCGCGGGACGGCCTGGAGAACACCCTCCCGGCCTTCGCGGCGGCCCTGGAGCTGGGCGCCGACCTCGTCGAGACCGACGTCCACACCACCGCCGACGGGGTGCTCGTCGCCTTCCACGACGACCGCCTCGACCGGGTGACCGACGCCGAGGGCGAGCTGGCGCGGACCCCCTGGTCGGTGGTCTCGCGCGCCCGCATCGGCGGCCGGGAGGCGGTGCCGCGCCTCGCGGACGTCCTCGAGGCCCTCCCCGGGGCGCGGCTCAACATCGACGTCAAGGCCCCGGGCGCCGTGGAGCCGCTCGCGGACCTGCTCCGCCGGACCGGGGCGTGGCGCCGCGTCGTCGTCGCGAGCTTCTCCGAGCGCCGCCGCCGCGCCGTGCTCGCGGGCCTGCCCGCCGCGACCGCCGCCTCGGCCGGGGCGCCGCTCGTCGCCGCCGTCGTGGGGGCCGTCCGCGCCCCCCTGCCCGCGGCCGCGCGGCGGCGGGCCGTCGCCCGGGCCCTGGCGGGCGTCGACGTCCTCCAGGTGCCCGAGCGCGTGGCCACCCCCGCGTTCGTGCGCGCCGTCCACGAGGCGGGCCGGCTCGTCCACGTGTGGACCGTCGACGACGTCCCGACGATGCACCGGCTGCTCGACGAGGGCGTCGACGGGCTCGTGACCGACCGCACCGACCTCCTGCGCCGCGTGCTGGACGCGCGCGCCGGCGGGTCGGGGCGCGCCCGGTGAGCCGCTCCCCCGCGGCGCGCGCCCCTGTCGCCCCGGTCCCTCCGGAGCTGCGCCGCGAACGTCGCGCCTGGTACGTCTACGACTGGGCGAACTCGGCGTACGTCACGACGACGGGCACGGTGCTCTTCGCCCCCTACCTCACCGCCGTGGCCACGGCGGCCGCCTGCCCGGACCTCGCCGACGGCGCGACGTGCGACGCCACCCTCTCGGTCCTCGGCGTGCCGGTCGCCCCGGGGTCGCTGGCGCTGTACACGACGACCGTCTCGACGGCGCTCAGCGCGCTGCTGCTCCCGCTCGTCGGCGCCCTGTGCGACCGGGTCGTGCGCAAGCGCCTGCTCCTCGGGGCCTTCGCGCTCGTCGGCGCCGCGGCCGCCGCGGCCATGGCCGCCGTCACGGGCACCGACTGGCAGCTCGGCGTCGTCCTGCAGGTGGTGGCCGGGGCCTCGCTCGGGGCCTCGCTCGTCGTCTACAACGCCCTGCTGCTCGACCTCGCGGGCCCCGACGAGCGCGACGCCGTCTCCAGCCGGGGCTGGGCGCTGGGCTACCTCGGGGGCTTCCTCCTGCTCGCGACCAACCTCGCCGTCGTGTCCGGGCGCGACGCGCTCGGGCTCACGGAGGCCGAGGCGGTGCGCGTGAGCCTGCTGTCCGCCGGCGTGTGGTGGGGCGTCTTCAGCCTCGTGCCCGTCCTCGGGCTGCGGGACCGCCCCCTCGTGCGGCCCCCGGACGACGAGCCGGCGCCCGCACGGCGCCGGGGCGCCCTCGCCGGCAGCGCCGGCGAGCTCGTGCGGACGCTGCGCCACGCGCGGGGCCACCCCATGACGCTCCTGCTGCTCGCGGCCTTCCTGCTCTACAACGACGGCGTCCAGACGGTCATCTACGCGGCCAGCCTCTTCGGCACGGTCGAGCTGGGGCTCGCGCAGGCGCAGCTCATCACCGCGATCCTCCTCGTCCAGGCCGTCGCCTTCGTGGGCGCGCTCGTCTTCGGCGCCCTCGCCGGCCGCTTCGGCGCGAGGCGCACGGTGCTGTGGTCGCTCGTCGCGTGGACGGCCGTCGTGGCGGCCGGCTTCGTCCTGCCGCCCGGCCGCTTCGGCCTCTTCCTGCTCCTCGCCGTCGCCATCGGGCTCGTGCTCGGCGGGACCCAGGCCATCTCCCGGTCCCTGTACAGCCAGCTCGTGCCGGTGGGTCGGGAGGCGCAGTACTTCAGCCTCTACCAGGCGGCCGAGCGCGGGACCTCGTGGGTCGGGACCCTCGTCTTCGGCCTCGTCTACCAGCTCACGGGCTCCTACCGGCCCGCCGTCGCCTCGCTCGTCGTCTTCTTCGTGCTCGGCGGCCTCCTGCTGCTGCGGGTCGACGTCCGCCGGGGGATCGCGGACGCGGGCCGCGAGCAGCCGAGGAGGGTCTGAGGGACGCGCGGTCCACCGGGCAGGGGCACGGGGGCAGCGGGCACGAGCGCCGGGGTGGGCGCTGCTCCGTCCGGGTGACGCCGGCCGCGCCGCCCCCGCAGGTGCGGGGCGGACCGGGAACCCGAGGGCCGCCCGGGCATCCGCAGGAGGCCGCGGCGTCGAAGGAGGGATGACGGTGCCCGGGACGGCGGGCCCGTCCCGGCCGGGGCGAACTCCCAGGTGCCGCCCAGCCGGATGAGGAACAGGGTGCTGCGGGTGACCGTTGGACCCCAGGTACCGGACGCCCCCATCCCGCGGCGTCCCGTGGCAGCAGAACAGGATGGAGGTGGCTCACCATGGCCGACAGGAGCCTGAGAGGCACCCGGCTGGGCGCGGCGAGCCTCGAGTCGGACACCGGCGTCGAGCCGGCGCCCCGGCAGATGCGCGAGTACGTCTGCTCGAACGACCACCGGACCGTGGTCCCGCTCTCCGTGGAGGCGGACGTGCCGGCGCTCTGGGAGTGCCGGTGCGGCGAGATGGCGCTCCTGCGAGACGCCTCGCGCCCCGAGGAGAAGCCGGGCAAGCCCCCGCGCACGCACTGGGACATGCTCCTCGAGCGGCGCTCGGTCGCCGACCTGCAGGTGCTCCTCGACGAGAGGCTGGAGCTGCTGCGCAGCGGCATGCTCCACGCCAAGCGCTCCGCCTGAGCGCTCGCGCACCGCTCGCGGCGCCGGCCCCCTGACCTCGGTGCCGGCCCGCGAGGAGCGCACCACGACGACGGCCGCGCCGCCCCCTCGGGGGCGGCGCGGCCGTCGTCGTGAGGGCTCGCGGCGCGTCAGCGCGGCTCCGGCGGGTCCTGGGGCGGGGGCAGCACCCGCCCGCGCAGGAGCCCGTCGCCCTGGTCCCCGTCGCCCCGCTCACCGTCGCCCCGCTCACCGTCGCCGGGTCGTCCCGCGCCGGAGCGCCCGCTCGAGGCGTCGGGGTCGAGCACGACCCGGCCGGCGACGACGTCGCCGCGCCGGAGCCCGACGACCCGGAGCGCGAGCGCGCCGGCCGCCGCGCCGAGCAGCCGGCGCACGAGCGGGCGCGTGGGGGGCAGCACGCACGCGAGGCCGACGACGTCGCTGACGAAGCCGGGCACGACGAGGAGGAGCCCGCCGAGCGCCACGAGCCCGGCGTCGCCCAGCTCCCGGCTCGCCGACCGGCCGTCGAGGCGGCCCTCCCGGGCCGCGCGCGCCGCGCGCCGGGCTCCGCCCAGCCCGCCCCGGACGAGGACGACGACGCCGAGCGCGGCCGCGGCCATCAGCAGCAGGACGGTCCACCCCGCGCCGACCGCCTCGCCGACGAGCAGGATCCCGAGCAGCTCGACGAGGACGGCCAGGGGTGGCACGACGGCGAGCCACCGGCGCCGTCCGCCCGGGCTCCGGCGGGAGCCGGCCGTGCGGGAGGCGCTCACGCCGGGCCGCCCGCCGCCGAGGGCACCGGTGACCGGCGCGCGCCGGGTCCGGGACCGCGGGGGTCGTCGTCCGCGGCGCCGGCGCCGTCGTCGTCGTCGGGCCGTCCGGCCCGGGCGCGGCGCCCGCCCAGGGCGCCGGCGAGGGCCGCGAGGGCCCCCAGCACCGTGAGGGCGACCTCCGGCCAGGCGCCGGCGCGGGCGGCGGGGGTCAGGCTGGTGCGCAGGGGGACCTCCTGGACGAGGACGTCAGGCGTGAAGAGCTCGGTGGTGCGGCCGGTGCTGCCGTCCGGGGCGATGACCGCCGAGACGCCCACGGTGGACGCGTGGACGACCGCGCGGCCCTCCTCGACGGCCCGGACCCGGGAGATCGCCAGCTGCTGGACGCTCTCGTCGGTGAAGCCGAAGGTGGCGTTGTTCGTCGGGACGACGAACAGCTGGGCCCCGCCGCGGACGACGTCGTCGACGAGGCCGTCCTCGACGACCTCGAAGCAGATGAGGGCCCCGAGCCGGGCTCCGGCGACGTCGAGGAGGCCCGGACGAAGTCCCGGCACCATGTCGGCGCGCACGAGGTCGACCTTGTCGCTGAAGAGGCGGAAGAAGTCGCGGTGGGGCACGTACTCCCCGAAGGGCACGGGGTGCCGCTTGGCGTAGACCTGCGTCGGGCCCTCCTCCGGGTCCCACACGACGACCACGTTGCGCAGCTCGTCGTCCTCGAGCCCCTCCCCCGTGCTTCCCGTGCCGCTCGCGCCGGCCTCGAGGTCCGCGGGCAGCCCGGTGCCGCGGCTGCCCCGGACGAGCGTGCCGACGAGCACCGGCGCCCCGATCGCCCGGGCGGCCTCCTCGATCCGCGCAGCGGCGTCGGGGTTGGCGAACGGGTCGATGTCGCTGGCGTTCTCGGGCCAGACGACGACGTCCGGCTGGGGCGCCCGTCCCGCGGCGACGGCGTCGGCCAGCTCCACGGTGCCGCGCACGTGGTTGTCGAGGACGGCGCGCCGCTCGGCGTTGAAGTCCAGGCCCGGCTCGGGCACGTCGCCCTGCACGGCGGCGACGACGAGGGTCCCGGCCTCGGCGGCCGTGGGGCGCGGCACGAGCGCCCCGCCGGCGGCGAGGAGCGCCGCGAGCAGCAGCGGCGGCAGCGCCCGCGCGGTCGAGCGCACGAGCGTCCGCGGGGCCGTGGACGTCGGGCCGGCGGTGCGCGGCGCCTCCTCGCGGCGGAGCCGGTGCTCCCCCGCCGCCGCAGCGAGGTGCAGGAGGGCCAGCGCCAGCGCGGCCCCCGTCGTCGCGACGGCGAAGGACACGAGCGGCGCCCCGCCCAGCGCGGCCAGCCCGACGGTCGGCGCGTCCGCCTGGCTGAAGGCGAGCCGCCCCCAGCCGAAGCCCCCGAAGGGGAAGCGGGCCCGCAGGGCCTCCACGCCCGTCCACACCGCGCCCGCGCCCACCGCCTGCAGGCACGCCGTCGCCGCGCCCGGGGGCGCCCAGGAGCCCGGCGGCACCTCCCGGCGCGCGCCCGTGCCCGGGGTGAGGGGGCGCAGCACGAGCGCGAGGAGGACCCCGGCGAGGGCGACGAAGAGGGCCTCGGCCACCGCGAGCGCGTAGGCGACGGGGCCGACGTACTCCGCCGTCCAGCGCAGCAGCACGACGAAGAGGACCAGGCCGTGGAGGAGGCCCAGGAGGGCGGCGGTGCGCAGCCGCGCGCCGGCGACGGCGGCCACGAGGGCGCCGACCCCGGGGGCGGCGAGCCACCACCAGCCCGGCTCGGGGAAGGCGGCTGCCACGAGCGCGCCCCCCAGCGCGGCGGCGGCCGCGCGGGCCAGGGGCGAGGGGCGCAGCAGCACGGGGCCAGGGTAGGCGCCCGGTGGTGGACGCCCGGTGGCGGCACCGTGGGCCCGTGGGCGGACGGCGCTCATCGGCTGAGCGGACGGACCCGCCCGCCCTTCGGTCCGTCCGAGCCTCGGTGGCGCCGGGGTCTGCGAGACGTTGTCTACGGGGCGAGCGGGTCCGCCGCTGCTCCACCACGTGCACGGGTGGCCGCGGTGGCCGACGACGACGGTACTCGGGGCAGGGCCCGTGTCAACCGCCTCCCGCGAGGTCGAGGACCCCCTCTGACCTGCGGTGATGCCCCGTCGTCGCAGGTCAGGGCGCAGCGCGTCCGGCGGACCCCGAGGCCGTCGGGAGGCCGGGCCGGGCGCCCGCTCGGACCCCGCGTCGCAGCCGCCCCGCGGCGGCGCCGAGGCCCCGCCGCGCCCTCCCCCGCTCGGGGCGGCCGTCACCCGGGCAGGTGCTGCCGCGTCACGATCGCATCACGGTGGTCGTGGGACGGCGCCGTCGCGGATATGTTCGGGCCCGCGACTTATCCACGGGCCGACGACGACCCGGGTCCACGATGCGAAGGAGCATCCATGCGCGTGCGCAGCACCGCCCTCGCGGCCGCCTCCGCGGCCGCCGTCCTCGCCCTCGCCGGCTGCGGCAGCGACAGCGGCTCCGGCTCCGGCGGCTCCGGGGGCAGCACCGACGGCGGCGGGGGGTCCGACGGCCCCCAGGTCGGCGTCATCCTCCCCGACACGGAGTCCTCGGCCCGCTGGGAGTCCTTCGACGCCCCGCTGCTCCAGCAGGCGTTCGACGACGCCGGCGTCACGGCCGTCATCCAGAACGCCCAGGGCGACGCCTCGGCGATGCAGACCATCGCCGACCAGATGATCACCCAGGGCGTCCAGGTCCTCGCCATCGTCAACCTCGACTCCGACTCCGGTGCGGCGATCGAGGCCAAGGCGCAGCAGGCCGGCGTCCAGACGATCGACTACGACCGCCTCACGCTCGGCGGGTCCGCCGACTACTACGTCTCCTTCGACAACACGAAGGTCGGCGAGCTGCAGGGCGAGGGCCTGGCCCAGTGCCTCGGCGACACGCCGACGGACATCGCCTACCTCAACGGCTCGCCCACCGACAACAACGCGACGCTGTTCTCGCAGGGCGCCCACAGCGTCCTCGACCCGATGACGCAGTACACCGTCGTGGCCGAGCAGGCCGTGCCGGACTGGGACAACCAGCAGGCGGCGACCATCTTCGAGCAGATGCTCACGCAGAACCCGTCCATCGGGGGCGTCCTGGCCGCCAACGACGGCCTCGGCAACGCCGCGATCTCCATCCTCGCGAAGAACGGCCTCAACGGGCAGGTCCCGGTGACGGGGCAGGACGCCACGGTCCAGGGCCTGCAGAACATCCTCGCCGGCGACCAGTGCATGACGGTCTACAAGGCCGTCACGCAGGAGGCGCAGGGCCTGGCCGACACGGCCATCGCCCTCATCAACGGCGAGGAGCCGGAGACCACCGGCACCGTGACCGACGAGACGGGCGGTCGCGAGGTCGCGTCCATCCTCCTCGAGCCGCAGGCCATCTTCCGCGACAACGTCAAGGACGTCGTCGACGACGGCTTCGTCACCGCCGAGGAGCTCTGCACGGAGAAGTTCGCCGACGCCTGCAGCGAGCTCGGCATCTCCTGAGGAGCAGCACCTCCTGACGCCCCCGCGTCCCCGGCTCCACCGGGCGGGCGGACCGGTCACCGGCCCGCCCGCCCCGCGGCTCGCCCGCTCCCCCGGTCACCACCGGGCGCCCCCGCGCCCGGTGGTGACCGCAGCGCGCCCGTCCCGGCTCGGCGCGCGGCCCCACGAGCACCCCGGCCGCCGGTCCCCCGGCGCCTCGACGAGGAGGACCCCCTTGGGCCCCACGAGCACCCCGGCCGCGACCGCGGCCCCTTCCGGCCCCGACGGCGCGGCGACGCCGCTGCTGTCCCTGCGCGGCATCGACAAGAGCTTCGGCGCGGTGCAGGTGCTGCACGGCGTCGACCTGGACGTGCGCGCGGGCGAGGTCACCGCGCTCGTCGGCGACAACGGCGCCGGCAAGTCGACGCTCGTCAAGTGCGTCGCCGGTATCTACACGACCGACGGCGGGCAGTACCTCTTCGACGGCCGGCCGGTCACGGTGAACGGGCCCAAGGACACCGCCGACCTCGGCGTCGAGGTCGTCTACCAGGACCTCGCGCTGTGCGACAACCTCGACATCGTCCAGAACATGTTCCTCGGCCGCGAGAAGAAGAAGGCCGGCGTCCTCGACGAGACGACCATGGAGGAGCTGGCGCGCCAGACCCTCGCCAGCCTCTCGGTGCGGACCGTCCGCTCCGTCCGCCAGCTCGTCGCCAGCCTCTCGGGCGGGCAGCGGCAGACGGTGGCCATCGCCAAGGCCGTGCTGTGGAACTCCAAGGTCGTCCTGCTCGACGAGCCCACGGCCGCCCTCGGCGTGGCCCAGACCCGCCAGGTGCTCGACCTCGTGCGCCGGCTCGCCGACAACGGCCTCGGCGTCGTCCTCATCAGCCACAACCTCAGCGACGTCTTCGAGGTCGCCGACTCCATCACCGCTCTGTACCTGGGCCGCTCCGCCGCGACCGTCCGCACGCGCGACGTCACGAGCAGCCAGGTCGTCGAGCTCATCACGACGGGCCGCTCCGGCGAGCTCGGCCTGACCGCCGCCGCGCAGGACTGAGGAGCGCACCCGTGAGCACCCCCACCGGCACCACCCCCGCCGGCGCGCCCCAGGGCTCGCCCGACGACGAGCGCGCGCGCATCGTCGAGCTGGCCCGCGCCACCGGGTCGGGCGGCAGCCCCATGTCCGAGGCCGCGGCCGCCCCCACCTTCCGCGAGGGCGTCACCGCCTACGTCCAGCGCCTCAAGGGCGGCGACATCGGCTCCCTGCCCGCGCTCCTGGGGCTCGCCGTCCTCTTCGTCCTCTTCTCGGCGCTGCGGCCCGACACCTTCCTCACGGCCGGCAACCTCGCCAACCTCCTCGTGCAGGCCTCCTCGATCATCGTCCTGGCGATGGGCCTGACCTTCGTCCTCCTCCTCGGCGACATCGACCTGTCCGCCGGCGTCGCGGGCGGCACCGCGGCCGCGGTCATGGCCCTCGCCCTCGGTGACGCCGGGCTCCCCTGGTTCCTCGGCATCCCCGCGGGCCTGCTGGCCGGCCTCGTCATCGGCACGCTCATCGGGCTCTTCGTCGCCAAGGTCGGCATCCCGAGCTTCGTCGTGACGCTGGCCTTCTTCCTGGCCCTGCAGGGCGTCACGCTCCAGCTCATCGGCCAGGGCGGCACCATCGCCGTCCGCAACAGCGTCGTGGTCGCCATCGCCAACGGCAACGTGCCCATCGCCCTGGGCTGGGTCCTCGCCGTCCTCGCGGCGGGCGGGTACGCCGCGCTCAGCCTCGCCCGCTGGTCGACCCTGCGCCGCCGCGGGCTCACCCGCGACAACCTCGCCTTCGTCGTGCTCCGCGTCGTCGCGGTGGCCGTGGCCGTCCTCGCCGTCACGGCGGTCTTGTCCCAGAACCGGGCGCGCGTGCCGAGCATCACCCTCGCCGGGATGCCGTGGTCGGTGCCGCTCATCGCCGTCCTGCTCGTCGTGCTGACCTTCGTCCTCGGCCGCACCTCCTACGGCCGGCACGTGTACGCGGTCGGCGGCAGCGCCGAGGCGGCCCGGCGTGCGGGCATCAACGTCCAGATGATCCGCGTCTCCGTGTTCATGATCGGCTCCACGCTGGCGGCCCTCTCCGGGATCATCGAGGCCTCCCGCCTCAACTCCGTCGCCCCCGGCTCCGGCGGCGGCAACACGCTGCTCCTCGGCGTCGGCGCCGCCGTCATCGGCGGCACGAGCCTCTTCGGCGGCCGGGGCAAGGTCGTCAACGCCGTCATCGGCGGCCTCGTCATCGCGACGATCGCCAACGGCCTGGGGCTGCTGGGCCAGCGCGCCTTCGTCAACTTCCTCGTCACCGGCGCCGTGCTCCTGCTGGCCGCCGCCGTCGACGCCGTCTCCCGGCGCCGGCGCAGCTCGTCCGGCCGGTAGCGGTGGCCCACCCGTCCCGGGGGACGCTGCGCGCGCCCGCCGGGGCGGGGGCGGCCCCCCGCGTGGCGCCCTCCCGTCCGGTGGGCCGCAGCCAGGACGACGTGCGCCGCCACAACCTCTCGGTGCTGCTGTCGGCCGTCCACCGCGACGGCCCGCTGACCCGGGCGCAGCTGACCGGGGCCCTCGGGCTGTCGCGCTCGACGGTGGGCGACCTCGTGGGCGGCCTCGCCGACGCGGGGCTCGTCCAGGAGGAGCGGCCCCGTGCCGCCGCCGGGCGCGGGGTCGGGCGGCCCTCGCTCGTCGTGGTGCCGCGCGAGCGGTCGGCGACGGTCCTGGCGCTCTACCTCGACGTCCACTGGCTGCGGGCGGCGGTCGTCGGCCTGGGCGGCGCCGTGCTGGAGCGCGGGACCGTCCAGGTGCCCTTCGAGGCCCCGCCGGACCGCGTGGCCGCCCTGGCGGGCGACCTGGCCGCGCGGCTCGTGCCGGACGCCGCCGACCGGGAGCGCCTCGTCGGCGCCGGCGTCGCGGTGCCGGGGACCGTGCGGGCGGGCGCCGGCGTCGTCGGCCTCGCGCCCAACCTCGGCTGGGTGGAGCAGCCCGTCGGCGAGCAGGTGGCGGGCGAGCTCGAGGCCCGCCTGGGCCGGCGCCTGGCCGTCGCCGTCGGCAACGACGCCGACCTCGGCGTCCTGGCCGAGTGCCGGCGCGGGGCGGCGCGCGACACCGCCGACGTCGTCTACCTCTGCGGGACCTGGGGGCTCGGCGGGGGCGTCGTGTCCGGCGGGCACCGCCTCACCGGCAGCCGCGGCTTCGCCGGGGAGGTGGGCCACATCGGCGTCGACCCCGAGGGCCGCCCGTGCCACTGCGGCAGCCGCGGGTGCTGGGAGGCGGAGACGTCGGCCGCGGCCTGGGCCGCCCCGCTCGACGTCGACCCCGAGGCGCCGGACGTCGCCGAGCGCCTGCTCGAGCGCCTCGGCCGCGGCGGGGTGGCGGCGCGGCGCACGCGCGAGCGCGTGTCGCGCTCCTTCGCGCGCGGGCTCGCGAGCGTCGTCAACGTCCTCGACCCGCACGTCGTCCTCGTCGGCGCGGGGCTGTGGCGCGACCTGTGGCCGGTCGTCGAGGACGACGTCCTTCCGTGGGTCGAGCGGCTCGTGCTGCCGGCGCTGCGCGGCCACGTCGACGTCCGGCTCGCCGGGCTCGGCGCGGACTCCACGCTCGTCGGCGCCGCCGAGCTCGCGCTGGCCCCGCTGCTCGACGACCCGCTCGCGCTGGCGCCCGCCTGAGCCGGTGCCCGCGCGCGCCGATGACGCCCTGCCGCCCTGCGGGGCTCTCAGGCCGCGAGGTCGCCGGTGTCGTGCAGCACCCGGCCGGCGCGCAGGAGCCGCAGGCAGCGCGGGGCCGCCGCGCCCTCCGACAGGTCGGGGAGGCCGGGCACGCCGGAGCGCGGGTCGGTGCTCCAGCTCGACACCCTCGCGTCGGCGGCCTGGACGACGAGGTCGCCGACCTCCCAGACCGCCAGCGTCGCCGCGCCGCCCGGTACGAGGACGCCCTCGCCGTCGCGCCGCGCCGCGCGCCAGCCGCCGCGGGTGTGGGCCAGGAACGCCGCCCGGGCGGAGAGCCCGCGGGCGCGGCCGGCGGGTCCGGGGGTCGCGGCGGCCGCCGCCCGGACGGCGCCCCACGGGTCGAAGGGCGTCACCGGGGCGTCGGAGCCCAGGGCGAGGGGCACCCCGGCGGCGGCGAGGTCGGCGAAGGGGTTGAGCGCCGCGGCCCGCTCGCTCCCGAGGCGACGCGCGTAGAGCCCGTCCGGGCCGCCCCAGCGGGCGTCGAAGGCGGGCTGCACGCTCGCGACGACGCCGAGGCGCGCCAGCTCGGCGACCGCCCGCGCGTCGGGCGCCTCGAGGTGCTCGACCCGGTGGCGGGCGGAGGCCAGCGCCGCCGTCCCGACTCGCGCCTCGGCGGCCAGGAGGCCCTCGACGAGGGCGTCGGCGGCGGCGTCGCCGATGACGTGGAAGCCGCCCTGGACCCCGGCGCGCGTGCACGCGACGAGGTGGTCGGCGACGTCGGCCGCGCTGAGGTGGGGCACGCCCGCGTGGTCGGCCGGCAGCCCGGTGCCCGCGAGGTCGGCGTAGGGCGCGCGCAGCCACGCGGTCCGCGAGCCGTAGGAGCCGTCCACGCAGAGGTCCCCGGCCAGGCCGAGGACGCCGGCGCCCTCGACGTCCGCGAGCGCGGCGGCCGCCTCCGCCTCGTCGCGGGCCGGCGCGCCCCAGTAGGCGAGGACCTCGGGCACCTCGCCGGCGTCGGACAGCGCCCGCAGCGCCCGCAGGTCCTCCGGGGAGCCGACGTGCGGCGCGGAGCACTCGGTGACCGTGGCCACGCCCGCCGCGGCGGCGGCGGCGAGCCCACGGCGCTGCGCCCGCTCGCGCTCGGCGGGGGCGAGCCGGCGGCTCGCGTCGCGGGCGACGTCGTGGGCGCGCAGGCGCACGAGCGCGCCGTCGCCCGCGCCCTCCAGGCCCGCGAGCCCGGCGCGGTCGGCGAGGGCGCTCGAGACGAGCGCGGAGTGGACGTCGACGCGGGACAGGAGCACCTCGGCGCCCCCGGCCGCCCGGTCCAGCTCCTCGCGCGAGGGCAGCCGCGCCCCCGGCGCCCCTCCCCCGGCGCCCCCGCCGGCCCAGGCGTCGTCGTCCCACCCGTGGCCGAGCAGGGGCCGCCCGGGGTCGGCGGCGGCCGCGGCGGCCACGCGGTCGAGCAGCTCGTCGGCGCTCGCGACGCCCGTGAGGTCCAGGCCCGCCGCGGCGAGGCCCGCCTCGGTGACGTGGGCGTGGGCGTCGACGAAGCCGGCCGTGACGAGGGCCCCGGGCGCCTCGACGACGACGTCGGCGCGGCCGCGCTGCGCCTGCGCGGCCTCGTGCGAGCCCACCCAGGAGACCCGGTCGCCCTCGACGAGCAGGGCCGTCGCGAAGGGGTCCGCCGGGGAGTACACCGACGCGGCGAGGTACAGCACGCTGCGGGGCCGCTCGTCGGCACGGGCCGGCGGCGGGCCGGCCGGGCCGGGGCCGCTGGGGCGGTCGGGGCGGGCGGGTCCGGCGGGGCTCGTGCTCACGGGCACGAGTGTGCCCGGCGCGCGGCGGGGGCCGTCGCCCGCCCGCTCTAGGCTCGCCGCATGGACGCCCGCACGACCGCTCCCGGCCCCTCCGGCCCCCTGCTGCTGCTCGACGCGGCGTCGATGTACTTCCGCGCCTACCACGGCATCCCCGACTCGGTGGCGGCCCCCGACGGCACGCCCGTCAACGCGCTGCGCGGCTTCCTCGACATGACCGCCCGGCTCGTCGCCGACCGCCGGCCCGGCGGCCTCGTGGCGTGCTGGGACGACGACTGGCGGCCGCAGTGGCGCGTCGACGCCGTGCCCTCCTACAAGGCGCACCGGGTGGCGGCGGACGGCGGGGAGGACGCCCCGCGGACGCTGGGCCCGCAGGTGCCCGTCATCGCCGAGGCCCTCGCCGCCGTCGGCGTCCCGCGGGTCGGGGCGCCGGGCTGCGAGGCGGACGACGTCATCGGCACCCTCGCGACGCGGGCGGTCGCCGCGGGCCGGGCGGTGGAGGTGGTCACGGGCGACCGCGACCTCTTCCAGCTCGCCGGCCGGGCCGGGGCGCCGTCCGACGGGGCCGGGGACGGGGACGTCCTCGTCCTCTACACCTCCCGGGGCATCCGCGACCTCGAGCTCGTCGACGGCCCGCGCCTGCGGGAGCGCTACGGCGTCGCCGACGGCGACCGCTACGCCGACCTGGCCGTGCTCCGCGGCGACGCCAGCGACGGTCTGCCGGGCGTCCCGGGCGTCGGGGAGAAGACGGCGGCGACGCTGCTGGAGCGCTTCGGCGACCTCGACGGCGTCCGGGCGGCCGTCCGCGACCGCGACCCCTCCCTGCGCCCGGCGCAGCTGGCGCGCCTGGCCGAGGCCGCCGACTACCTCGACGCCGCGCCCGCCGTCGTGCGGGTGCTGCGCGACGCCGACCTGCCCGAGCACGACGACGCCCTGCCCGCCGAGGTGGCCGACCCGGCGGCGGTCACCGCGCTCGCCCGGCGCTACGGCGTCGCCTCGAGCCTGCGCCGCCTGCTCGTGGCCCTCGGCCTGCCCACCGACGCCGTGCGCGACGAGGTCGTCGGGCGCCGCTGAGGGGCGCTCGGCGGGCGCCCTCCCCCGGGCCGGCGCCCCGTCCCGGGCCCTCGAGGGCTCAGGCCACGACGGAGTAGGCGACGACCCCGCGGCGGACCCGGTCGACGGCGTCCAGCGCCGCGCGGCGCAGGTCGCCGTCGTCCCCGGCGGCGCCCGCCACCTGGTCGAGCAGGTCGACCGTCTGCTTGCACCAGCGGACGAAGTCGCCGGCGCCCAGCTCCATGCCGGCGGCCTCCTCGAGGACGGCCGACAGCGTCGCGCCCTGCGCCCAGCGGTGCATCGGCAGCGCGAGGCCGATGTCGGGCGCCGACGTCGGCGCGAGGCCGTGGGCGCGCTCGCGGTCCTCGAGGTCGGACCACAGGCCGACGACCTGCGCCAGCGCGCGGCCGACGGCGCCGGGGGGCGTGCGGGGGCCGGTGCCCACCTCCTCGCGGCGCGCCTCGAAGACGAGCGCGGAGGCGACGGCCGCGAGCCCGGCGCCGTCGAGGCCCGCGAGGACGCCCTCGCGCAGGCACTGCGCGACGAGGAGGTCCTTCTCGGCGTACACCCGCTTGAGGCGGCGCCCGGCGTCGGTGACCTGCACCTCGTCGGCCGCGCCGCCCGGGAGCCGGTCGGCGGCCCGGGTGCCGTCGGGCTGGGTCTCCTCCTCCTCGCGCGGCACCGGCTGCAGGTAGCCGAGCTCGAGGAGCAGGTCGCAGACCTTGTCGAAGGTGCGGGCGATGCCGCTGGTGCGGCCCTCGATGCGCCGCACGAGCCCGTCGGTCTCGCCGCGCAGGCGCGACCAGCGCTCGGCCCACCGGGCGTGCTGCTCGCGGTCGGGGCAGCCGTGGCAGGGGTGCTGGCGCAGCCGGCGCCGCAGCCCGTCGAGCGTCTCCTGGACGGCCTCGTCGCGGCCCCGGCCCCCGCCCGACCGGCCGCCCGACCGGCCGCCGCCGCGGACCTCCTCGCGCGGGGCGCGCCGGGCGTCGGCGAGCGCCGAGCGCATCGACCCGGCGAGGTCGCGCCGGGCCCCGGCGTCGCGGGCGTTGAAGTCGTGGCGCACGCGCACCCGGGCGAGCACCTCCACGGCGCCCGGCACCTCGTGCAGGGACAGGCGGCGCACCTCGCGCTCCTCGGTGAGGACCGTGGGGCGCGGCCCCTCGAGGCCGCCGGCGGTGCCGGGGTCGAGCACGACCGCCGTCCCGGCGCGGCGGCCGGCGGGCACGCGCACGACGTCGCCGACGCTGAGCCCCTCGAGGGAGTCGAGGACCTCGGCGCGGCGGCGGCGGGACGCCTCCCGGCTGCCCTCCTTCTCGAGCTCGCCGACGCGGCGGCGCAGCGCGGCGTACTCGGCGAAGTTGCCGAGGTGGCACTGCATCGCCTCGGCGTAGCCGTCGAGCGCCTCCTCCTGGCTGCGGGCGCGCCGGGCCAGGCCGACGACGGCGCGGTCGGCCTGGAACTGGGCGAAGGACGTCTCGAGCACCTCGCGGGCCCGCGCCCGGCCCACGGTGTCGACGAGGTTGACCGCCATGTTCGACGTCGGCCGGAAGCTCGAGCGCAGCGGGTACAGCCTCCGGCTGGCGAGCCCGGCCACGGCCTCCGGGTCGAGGCCCGGCTGCCAGAGGACGACCGCGTGGCCCTCGACGTCGATGCCCCGGCGGCCCGCGCGGCCGGTGAGCTGGGTGTACTCCCCGGGCGTGATGTCGGCGTGGGACTCGCCGTTGTACTTGACGAGCTTCTCGAGGACGACCGAGCGGGCCGGCATGTTGATGCCGAGCGCGAGGGTCTCCGTCGCGAAGACGGCCTTGACGAGCCCGCGGCTGAAGAGGTCCTCGACGACCTCCTTGAAGCGGGGCAGCAGGCCCGCGTGGTGGGCGGCGACGCCGCGGGTCAGGCCCTCGAGCCAGTCCCAGTACCCGAGCACGGCGAGGTCGGTGTCGGGGATGTCGGCGCACGCGGCCTCGACGACGCGGCGCACCTCCTGGCGCTCCTCGGGCGTCGTCAGCCGGAGCCCGGCCGCGAGGCACTGGCGCACGGCGGCGTCGCACCCGGCGCGGCTGAAGACGAAGGTGATGGCGGGCAGCAGGTCGGCGTCGTCGAGAGCGGCGACGACGTGCGCGCGGCTCGGGGCGCGCTGGGAGGACGGCGGCGCGGCCTGGCCGCGGGGCCGGTGCGGGGGGTACCCGCCGCGACGGCGCCGTCCCCCGCGCGGCGGGGGCGCGCCCCGGCCGCCGAGGGCGCGGGCGCTGCGCTCCTCGTCGCGGGCGAGGGCGAGCAGCTCGGGGTTGACGGCGGGGCGGACGTCCCCGGCCTCGGCGGCGTCGACCGACCCGCCGGCGACCGCCTGGTCGGCCTCGCCGACGAAGAGGTCGAGCATCCCCGCCCGCCCGGTGAGGACGTGCTGCCACAGCGGGACGGGGCGCACCTCGGAGACGACGACCTCGGTGCCGCCGCGGACGGTGTCGAGCCAGGCGCCGAACTCCTCGGCGTTGCTCACCGTCGCCGACAGCGAGGCGATGAGGACGTCCTGCGGCAGGTGGAGGATGACCTCCTCCCACACCGGGCCCCGGAAGCGGTCGGCGAGGTAGTGCACCTCGTCCATGACGACGTACCCGAGCCCGCGCAGGGCGTCGGAGCGCGCGTAGAGCATGTTGCGCAGCACCTCGGTCGTCATGACGACGACCGGGGCGTCGCCGTTGACGACGACGTCGCCCGTCAGCAGGCCGACCTTGTCGGCGCCGTGGCGCTCGACGAGCTCGGCGTGCTTCTGGTTGCTCAGCGCCTTGATCGGCGTCGTGTAGAAGGCCTTGCGGCCGGTGGCGAGGGCGAGGTGGACGGCGAACTCGCCGACGACCGTCTTGCCCGCGCCCGTCGGTGCGGCGACGAGGACGCCGCGGCCCGCCTCCAGCGCGCGGCACCCGCGGACCTGGAAGTCGTCGAGCCGGAACGGCAGCGAGTCGCGGAAACGGGCCAGCTCCGAGCCGTACCCGTCGCCGTAGGAGTCCGTCGGTCCCGCCGCGGCGCCGGCCGCGTCGGCCGCCCCCGCCCGCTCGCGGCGGGCCCGGGCGGCGGCGAAGCGCGCGGCGGGCGGCAGCTCCTCGACGTCGGCGTCCACGCCCCCCGCGCCTCCGGGGAGCGCCCCTGCGGCGGAGCCCCTGCGAGACCCGCCCGTGCGCTGTCGTCGCGACGGCATGCCGTCCAGCCTAGGCGAGGACCCGCAGCCCCCTCGGGCGCACCCGCACCGCCAGGGGCAGCGTGCCGAGCCGCTCCCCGTCGCCGTAGACGGGCAGCACGGGGTCCGGCCGAGCCCCGTCTCCCCGGTGCCCGTCTCCCCGGTGCCCGTCTCCCGCGGCCCCGTCCTCCCGGTCCTGCTCCACGACGGCCACCTCGACGCTGCGCGCCCGCCGGACGCTCACCGCCGGGTGGTCGACGTGCCCGCCGGAGAAGACCCGGGGGAAGACGCGCGCGAGCTCGAGGGCGGGCAGCGGGTCGACGACGACGAGGTCGAGGTGCCCGTCCCCCGCGTCCGCGTCGGGGGCGATGCGCATGCCGCCGCCGAAGCTCGAGGTGTTGGCCAGCGCCACGAGCAGGGCGTCGCGCGTCTCGGGCACCCCGTCGACGACGAGCCGGTACGTCGTGCGGGGCCGCACGGGCAGCTCGCGCGCCACCGCGAGGACGTAGCGGGCGCGCCCGCGGGGCCAGCGCCAGCTGTTGGCGCGCTCGTTGACGAGGGCGTCGAAGCCGGCGGAGACGACGCCGAGGACGACGCGCTCGCGGTCGCCGCCGTCCGCCGGCCGCGGCGAGCCGTTGCGCTCGGGCGAGCCCGCTCCGTCCCCGCCCTCCACCGCGAGGACGTCGACGCCGCGGGTGCGGCCCGCGCGCAGCGCCGCGACGACGCGGCGGACGGCCTGCGCCGGGTCGCGGCCGGCGAGTCCCAGACCGCGGGCGACGTCGTCGCCGGTGCCCGCGGGCACCAGCCCCAGGGGCAGGTCGTGGGCCGCCGCGACCTCGGCGCCGAGGTGGGCCATGCCGTCCCCGCCGACGACGACGACGGCGTCGGCGCCCTCGGCGGCGACGTGGGCCCGGCGCAGGGACCGCGAGGCGGAGCTGCCCGTCGCGTCGAAGACGCGGACGCCGAGGCGCGCCAGCTCGCGGCGGGCCGTCTCGGACGCCCCCCGCCCGCGACCGGCGCCGGAGACCGGGTTGGTGAGGAGGCAGACGAGCGGGTCGGTGGCGCTCACCCGGCGGCCGTCACCAGCGGCGCACCCGGGAGACCTCGCGCCGCGGTCCCCACGGCGGGAGCGCTCGCGGCCCGGAAGCTCACAGCCGGGGAGCTCACGGCCGGGCGCCTCACAGCGGGGCCGCCTCGTCGTCCGACAGGCCCGCGTAGCCCTCGCGCTCGTCCTTGCGGCGCCGACGTCGGTCGTTGAGGGCGGCCACGCCGATGGCGAGGAAGAAGAGCCCGCAGAGCGGGACGGCGAGGAAGAACATCGCGGTCGGCTCCGGGCTCGGCGTGAGCACCGCCGCCAGCACGAAGGCCAGGACGACGACCCACCGCCAGGCCGCCAGGATCGTCCGGGCGGGCAGCAGGCCCACGACGTTCAGGGCGACGAGGACGACGGGCAGGAGGAAGGACGCCCCGAAGGCGAGCAGGATCCTCATGATGAAGCCGATGTACATCGACGTGTCGATGATGTTGACGGTGCCCTCGGGCGTGAGGTCCACGAGGAAGGACACCGCGCGCGGGAGGGCGACGTAGGCGAGCGCCACGCCGCTGAGGAAGAGCGGCACGGCCGCGGAGACGAAGCCGACGGTGTAGCGCTTCTCGCGGCGCGTGAGGCCCGGCGTGACGAAGGCCCACAGCTGCCACAGCCAGACGGGGCTCGACAGGAGCAGGCCCGTGAAGATCGACACCTTGACCTTGAGGTCGAAGGCGCCCGTCACGCTGCCGATGTTCGTGGTGATGTCGTCCTCGCGGCCGGCCTCCCGGGCGGCCTCCGTCAGCGGGACCGTCAGCAGGCCGAAGACGAGGTCGAAGAGGAACCACCCGGCGACGGCGCCGAGGAGCACCGCGACGGCCGACCAGACCAGCCGGTTCCGCAGCTCGCGCAGGTGCGACCCGAGGGGCATGCGCCCCTCGGGGTCCTTCCGGCGGCGGCTCGGCGTCCGCAGCGCCACGGGTCAGGAGGCGCGGTGCTGCTCGTCGCGCTGCTCGCGACGGGCCTCGTCCACGGCGCGCCCCTCGAGGGGCTGCGCGGCGGGTCGCTGCTCCGGCTCGGCGGCGGCGGGCTTGGCCTCGTCGTCGTCGCGCAGGCTCTTGACCTCGGTCTTGAGGATGCGCAGGGACTTGCCCACGCTGCGCGTGACGTCGGGGAGCCGCTTGGCGCCGAAGAGGATGACGATGATCCCGACGAGGATCAGGACCTGCCAGAGCGAGATGTCCCGGAGCATGGCGGAACCCTTCAGTCGGTGGTGCGGGCGGCGCGCGTCGTCGTCCGGCCCAGCGTACGACTCCCCCGCCCGGCCCGTCGGCGACGGGCGCGTGTCCGCTGGGCCAACCGCTGGGTGCGCTCCCGGCGCAGGGCGACCGGGTCGTCGAAGGCCGTGGTGACGACCGGCTCGCGGGGCTTCTCCGCCTGCAGGCGGCTCACCTGCTCGGACAGCTCGGCGGCGACCTGGCTCGCGCGCTCGACCTCGGCGAGGCCGGCGAGCCCCTTGCGCCACAGGCCGAGCCCCAGGCGCAGGAGCACCACGGCGGCGCCCACGACGAGCACCAGCCACAGGAGCACCCACATCCACCAGGTCACGGGGCGACCCTAGCCGCGGTGCCGGACGGGCCCGGCCCGCCGGCGCCGTCGGCCCGCCGCTCGTCCTCGCCGTCCGGCCGCCCGTCCCCGTCGTCCGCCGCCGCGGCGAGGGCCGCCCGGGCGGCCGCGGCCACCTGCTCCGCCAGCGCGGGCGGCGACACGACGCGGGCCGCACCGCCGAGCCGCAGCACGAGGCGGCGCAGCCAGCCGTCGTCGGCCACCCGCAGCCGCACCCGGAGGCCCCCGGGGGCGTCGGGTCGCTCCGCGACGTCCTCGACGGGCACCGACTCGGCGACCCACCGGGCGCCGTCGTCGAGGTCGAGGACGACGAGGGGCACCTCGTCGCCGGGGGCGAAGAGGCTGCTGCCGAGGTCGCGGGCCACGGCGTCCGCCGGCGGCGTGCCGTCCGCGTCGAGCTCCTCGGCGGCGAGGACCCGGTCGAGCCGGAACCGCCGCACGCCCTGCGCCCGGTGGCACCACGCCTGCAGGTACCAGCGGCCGTCGAGGGACTCGAGCTCCATCGGGTCGACGTCCCGCTCGGTCGTCTCGTCACGGGTGGCCACGAGGTAGCGCAGGTGCAGGCGCCGACCGCGCGAGAGGGCCCCGCGGACGACGGCGAGGACACCCGGGTCGGCGCCGGCGGCCAGGTCGAGCTGGACGGAGCCGGCCGCGGCCGCGGCGTCCCCGGCGGCGGCCGAGAGCTTGGCGAGCGCGCCCTCGAGGGCGGCGCTGTCCTCGACCCCCTGGAGGTCCGCCAGCGTGCGGAGCCCGACGAGGAGGGCCAGCGCCTCGTCCTGCCCCAGGCGCAGCGGGCGGGCGATGGCGTCGGCGTTGCCGAGGTAGACGTGCCCCGACTCCCACTCCGCCTCGATGAGGTCGTCGGGCATGTGGCCCGGCGTCCCGCACACGAAGAGGAGCTCGAGGTCGGCGACGAGCTGGTCGGTGGAGATGGCGAAGTGCCGGGCGGCGTCCTCGAGGGCGACGCCCTGGCGCTCGAGGAGCCACGGCACCATGGCCAGGAGCCGGGAGAGCCGGTCGCCGGCCCCCGCGCCGGGGGCGACGGCGCCGGGACCGGCCGCGCGCCCGCCACCGGTCCCGCCGGTCCGGGCGGGGCTCATCGGGCGCCCCCGCCCGCCGCGGCGGCCGGTGCGCCGCTGCGACCGCCCTCGTGCCCCGTCTCCGTCTGCTGCCCCGACTGATGCTCCGGCTGCTGCCCGGGCTCGTGGGCGGCGAGGGCTCCGCGCCAGAGCGCCAGGACGGCGTCCCGCAGGTCGGGCGGGTCGAGGACCCGCGCCTCGGCGCCGAGGGGCGCCACCTCCTGGGCCAGCTCGTCGACGTCGGCGAAGGGCACCTCGACCTCGTGGGCGTCGGCGGGCGCGCCGGCCCGCAGGCGCAGGCCGGCACCGGCCGACCCGGTGAGCCGGACGCGCGCCGTCCGCTCGGCGGGCGCGCCGTCGCGCCCCCGGACGAGGGCGCGGGCGTCGAGGTCCTCGGGCACCGGCACGCTCGCCGTCCCGCCGGTGCGGGTGATGCCCGGGGACACCCGGTCGAGGCGGAAGACGCGGGGCGCCTCCCGGTCGAGGTCGTGGCCCACGAGGTACCAGCGCCCGTAGCAGGAGGTGATGACCCACGGCTCGACGCGGCGGCGCGCCGTCTCGCCCGTCCGCCCGGTCCGGTAGCGGAAGGTGACGGGGGCCCGGTCGCGGGTGGCGGCGTACAGGGGGCCGAAGGCCGGCTCGCTGGTGCGCACCCGCGGCTCGACGCCCACGAGGGAGGACTCGTCGGGCTCGACGCCCAGCGCGCGCAGCTTGACGAGGGCGCGCGAGGCCGGGCCCGCGAGGCTCGCCTGCTGCCACACGCGGGAGGCGAGACCCAGGACGGCGAGCTCGGCGGGCGTCACGTCGACGGCGGGCAGCTCCCAGGCGTCGCGGTCCACCCGGTAGCCGGCCTCGTCGTCGAACCACGCGGCGTCGGTGCCCGTGACGAGGGGGACGCCGAGGTCGCGGAGCTCCTCCTTGTCGCGCTCGAACATGCGGTCGAAGGCCTCGTCGCTCGTCGCCTCGCTGTACTGCGGCACGGCCTGGCGGATCTGCTCCTTGCGGAGCCAGCGACGGGTCGACAGCAGCGCGATCACGAGGTTGAGCAGGCGCTCGGTGCGCTGGGCGGGAGCCACGCGGCGACGCTACCCGAGGGGTCACGGCCCGCCCCGGAGGTCGTCACAGACCGCCACGGGGGCCGTCACGGCGCCCGGGAGGTCGCGGGCAGCGTGCGGGGGTCGTCGAGGGCGCCCCACAGGTCGCCGCCGTGGCCGGCGCGCCGTGGTCAGGGCACGCCGTGGTCGGGGTGCCGTGGTCAGGGCACGCCGTGGTCGGGGCGCCGCTCCGGCGGGGCGGACCCGTAGCGTCGACGGTGTGGAGGACGAGGGACGCGCACCGGGAGCGGGATGGGACGGCGCGGCAGGACGGGACGCCGCGGAGAGCCCGGTCGGTGCGCCGCCGGATGCTGGGGCTGCGGTGCCGGACGGGAGCCCGGCTGCGGCGCCGGACGGGACCTCGGCCGGGGAGCATGGCGGGCCGGACGGCCTCGGGGCGGGTCGTCGTGGGGCCGTGCACTGGCGCCGCGGGCACGTGCGCGACGTCGTGCGGGAGTGGCCGGGCGTCCGCGACGTCCGGGTCCGTCTCGACGCACCCCTCCCCCGGGTCGGCGGTGCGCCGGAGGTGGAGGGCGACGAGCCGGGCTCCCCCGGCGCGGACGGCGCCGGGACGACCGCTGCCGACGCGGCGTCCGGCCCGGACGTCGCCGACGCCGCCGGTGCTGAGGGCCCGGTCGTCCGGGCGACCGCGCTCGTCGACCTCGTCGGCACCCCGGAGGTGGGCGACGCGGTGCTCCTGTCGGTGTCGGCCCTGGCGCGCGGCCTCGGGACGGGGGGCTCGGCGAGCGTGGTCGCGGTGCCGGACCGGCTCCCGGCGGACCCGCCGCCGGCGCCGGGACACCTCGTGAAGGCGAGGTACACGCCGCTGCAGGCGATGGTCCTCGGCGTCGACGAGCAGGAGTCCCCCGCCCACGCCGCGCTCGTGGACGCCGACGACCTGGGCGGCCTGCCCGTCGTCGTCGCCGACCTCCACTCGGCGCTGCCCGCCGTCCTCGCCGGCTGGCGCGCGGAGCGGGCGGCGCTCGGGATGACGACGGACCGCTGCGTCTACGTCATGACGGACGGGGGCGCTCTGCCGGCGGCGCTCTCGCGGGCCGCGGCCGGGCTGAGGGCGGCGGGCTGGCTGGACGCCGTGGTGACGACCGGGCAGGCGTTCGGGGGCGACGCCGAGGCGGTGACGCTGCACACGGGGCTCCTCGCGGCGAAGCACGTGCTCGGTGCCGACCTCGTCGTCGTCGCGCAGGGTCCGGGCAACCTCGGCACCGGCACGCGTTGGGGCTTCTCGGGCGTCGCGTGCGGCGAGGCGGTCAACGCCGTCTCCGTGCTGGGCGGGCGCCCGGTCGCCTCGCTGCGGGTCTCGGGCGCCGACGCCCGGGAGCGCCACCGCGGCGTGTCGCACCACTCGCTCACCGCCTACGGGCGGGTCGCCCTCGCGCGGGCGGAGGTGGTGGTCCCCCGCCTCGCAGGGGACCTCGGCACGCGCGTGCGGGAGCAGGCGGCGGCGCTCGCCGGTCGGCACGAGCTCGTCGAGGTGGACGTCGCCGACCTCGACGAGGCCCTGGCGACCAGCCCCGTCCGTCTGTCGACCATGGGCCGCGGCGTCGACGAGGACGACGCCCCCTTCCTCGCCGCCGCTGCGGCCGGGCGGTGGGCGGCGACCGCGCGGTGACGTCGCTCGACGCTCCTCGCTCGCCGTCCCCGCTGCCGTGGGGCACGTGGACGGGCGTGGTCGGGCGCGTGCGCCTCACGGCCGGCGGTCAGTAGGGCGGAGGGCCGTCGTCACCCCATCCGCCTGCTCCGCCCGTGGCGCCGCTCGGGTCGTCGCCGGGACGAGCAGGCACCGGGCCGCCGCCCTCGAGCTCACGCTGCTGCCGGGCGAGCTCGGCGTGCACCCGGTCGAGGTCGTGGGCGGCGCTGTCGCGGTGGGGGTAGCGGGGTCCGCCGAGGAGGTGGTCCTCGAGGGCGGCGGCGGCCGCGTCGTCGGCCAGCGTCTGCTCCCAGGTGTCGTCGTCGGTGGTGCGGGGTGCGGGTCGGGGCAGCAGGGGCTGGGCGGGGACATCCACGACCTGGCCGAGCGGGGTGGTCCAGGTGAGGGACGGGTCGGTGGGGTCGTCTGAGGTCGGGACGGCGGTCCATCCGTGGTGGTGCTCGGCGAGGTGGTGGCGGCGGCAGAGGACGTCGAGGTTGCAGGGGCAGGTCGGTCCGCCGGTGGCGTGGGGGGTGCGGTGGTCGAGGTCGCAGCGGGTGGCGGGCGTGCGGCAGCCGGGGGCCTGGCAGCGGGGTGAGCGGGTGCGGACCCAGCGGGCGCAGGCGTCGGTGGGCGTGTAGGGGCCGGGGCCGCCGGTGGCGGCGGCGTAGGAGCAGCCGGAGCGTCGGGCGGCGCGGCGCAGCGAGGTGTGCCGTGAGGTCGCCGAGGAGCCCGTCACCGGTTCCGACGGAGGAGGTGCCGGTGGCGAGGGCGGCGGCGCGTCTTCGGCTGCGGGCGCGGTTGTCGTCCCGGCTACGGCTGCGGGCGCGGTTGTCGTCCCGGCCACGGCTGCGGGCCCGGTCGTCGTCCTGGCCACGGCTGCGGGCCCGGTCGTCGTCCTGGCCACGGCTGCGGTCTCGGTCGTCGTCCCGGCCGCCGCTGCAGCCGCGGTCTTGGCGAGGGGTGTGGGTGGCGGCGTCGCAGTGAGGTCGTCGGGCGTCTCGACGCGCACGGTGATCGCGCCCCTGCGGCCGCGGCGGGCGGGTGTGGTCTGACGGCCCGTGCGCGGTGGGTCGGGCGGCGTCCCTGTCGACGTCTCTGTCGTGGTGGTGGTCGTGGTGGTGGGGTCGGGGGTCATCAGGTGGCCGTCGAGGCCGACGAGGTGGCCGGTGAGTGGGGCGGTCAGGGCGCGGCGGAAGCGGTGCCCGGCGGCGAGGAGCTCGGCGACGGCCACCGCCGGGAGGGGTCCGAGGGTGGGGTGCTGGGCGGGGTCGTCGTCCAGGCCGAGCAGGCTGGTCAGGGCCACGGTGACCTGCGGGCCGTGGGGGCTGCGCGCCCGGGTCGTGACCGTGCTGCTCATCGGGACCGAGCGCCCGGCTCCGGCGGCGTCCGCACCAGCCGTAGCCCCGCCGCGAGCACCCGCACGGGCACCAGCGCCGGTGACCAGGTCGGTGGTGCTGGCCGGGTCGGTGGTGGTGAGGTCGGTGGTGGTGGCGAGGTCGACGAGGGCGTCGAAGCGGCGCGCGTCGATGCCCCGCCGGTCCGGCAACCCCGCGCCGGCGTCGCTCAGGGCGAGGGGGTCCAGGCCCGCGGACGTCGCGGCGTGCGGGTCGAGGCGCCCGTGCTCCCCGGCCCGGGCCCGGGCGGTGGTGGTCAGGCGCTCGAACACGCACGCCAGGTCCAGCACCGGGCCGGTCGCCACGAGTTGGGCCATGCCGTCCTCGACGGGGAACAGGCGGACCCCGCGGGCGCAGGTCGCGCGCCGCACCCGCCGGCGCACGGCCTCGGGGTCGGTCGTCGCGACGAGGTGACGCACCCGCGCCCGCAGCGCCGGGAGGGTCAACGGGCCCAGGTCCGCGGCCAGGGCCGCGTCCACCTCCGCCGCGTGAGGGGCCGAGAGAGCGACGGTCTCGTCGGCGACCAGGCGGGAGCGCTGCGGGTCGATCCGCCCGGCCTCCAGCGCCGCCAGGGTCACCGGCAGGCGGGTCGTCACCGCGAGGGCCTCGGCGACCAGGTCCTGCGCCCGCCGCAGCGGCACCACCAGCGCGACCGCCAGCTCGGCCGCGGCGGCCTCGAACGCCACACCCGCATCCCGCCCCGACCCCGATCCCGGCCCCAGCGACCGTGCCGGGTCGGAGCCCGCACCCCGCACCGCGACACCGACCGCCCCCGCCCCGCGGTCACCGGCACCGGACCCGCCGTCGCCAGCACCGTCACCGGCGTCGGCCACCGGTGCCGCCGGCCCACCCGACGCGCCCACCTCGTCCACCAGCGCCGCGACCTGCCGCAGCAGCCCCGCCCACGCCACCGACCGCGCCGCCTCCAACGCCACGACCGCCTGCACCCGACCCAGCGCCCCCGCCCGCACCGCGGACCGCACCCGACCGGCCTCTCGCACGAGCTCGGCGACGCCGCCGTCGTGCTCCGCGGCGGCAGGGCCGCCCATGCCGTCACGAGAGCTCGCCCCACGACCGGCGGGTGGCGAGGACGCGCCGGCGTCGTCGCCGCCCCGCCCCAGGTCCTCGAACATGTGTGCGACACTAGGGCTCGGGTCCGACAACGCCTCCATGACCGGTGACGCCTGTGGACGACGCGGGCCCCTGGGGCGCCTGTGGACGCACGGACGCCCCCGGCCACGTGGGCCGAGGGCGTCCAGGTGCTGCTCAGACGGTCAGGCGCCGCCCGTCACGTGCTGCCCAGGGGGTCGGGGTCAGGACACCCCGTCGAGGTCCACCACGAAGACGAGCGTCTCGCGCGGCGCGATGACGGGAGGCGCACCGCGGTCGCCGTAGCCGAGGTGCGGCGGGATGGTGATGCGGCGGCGGCCGCCCACGCGCATGCCCTGGATGCCGGTGTCCCAGCCGGAGATGACCTGCCCGGCCCCCAGCTGGAAGGTGAGGGGCTGTCCGCGGTCCCAGGAGGCGTCGAACTGCTGGCGCGTCGACCACGAGACGCCGACGTAGTGCGCCGCCACGGTGGTGCCGGCCACGGCCTCCTGGCCGTCACCGACGACGAGGTCCTCGAGCTCCAGCTCGGTCGGGGGGTCGGTGCTGGGGATGTCGACGACGGGCTTGTCGGCCATGGGGTGCGTCCTCCTGCTGGTCGGCGGTGGTCGGTGCGGGAGCACCGACCCTCGTGCGCGGCGGCGGGGAGCCACCGGTGGGGCCGTCCTCGCCGGGCGAGGACGGGACGGGGCACGTCAGCGCTGCGTGCTCTCCGCGGCCAGGACGTCGACGACGAAGACGAGTGTCGAGCCGGGCGGGATGCTGCCGGTCTCCTGGTCGCCGTAGGCCTGGTCCGGCGGGGCGACGATCATCACGCGGCTGCCGACGGGCACGCCCGCGAGGCCCTCGTCCCAGGCGGGGATGACGGCGCCCTGACCGAGCGTGAAGGAGAACGGCGGACGGTCCGCGCCCCGGCTCGAGTCGAACACGGTGCCGTCGCTCCACAGCACACCGGTGTAGTCGACGACGACCGTGTCCCCGTCCTCGACCGGGTCGCCCTCGCCCTCGACCAGCGTCTCGACCCGCAGGTCCGTCGGCGCGTCGCCCTCCGGCGTCGCCACGGACAGGTCGCCGTCCTCGCCCTCGGTCACCGCGGGCAGCCCCTCGGGAGCGGGCTGCTCGGCGCCCTGGGGGCCGTCGAGCACCGGGGAGGCGTCGAGGATGTCGACGAGCAGGAGCACCGAGCCGTCGCCCGCGGTCGGCGTCGGGGCGCCCGGCGCGTCAGCCCCGAAGTCCGACGGGCTGACGCCGACGAGGACGCGCGAGCCCACCGCCTGGTCGACCACACCGCTGACGAGGCCCTGGACGGTCGTCGTCGGGTCGGCCTGCAGGACGAGGCGCTGCTCGGTGCCGAACGTCGTCTGGAGCACGTCGCCGCCACCGCCGTCCACGGCGAGGACGTCGAGCGCGACCAGGTCGCCCTCCTCGACGACGCGGCCGTCGCCCTCGTCGACGACCTCGGTCGTCGTGCTGGTGATCGTCACCGGCGTGTCGACCTCGAGCTCGGGCGCGGCGTCGTCGCCGACGACCTCGACGCGCGAGAGCGCGTCCTCGTCCGGCGCGGGCGCGGCGTCGTCGCCGCACCCGGCCACGAGGAGGGCCGGGAGCGCGACGGCCAGGGCGGCCCGGGCCGTCAGGGTGCGGGGGTGTCGCAGGTGTCGCACGAGGACCTCTCGTCGTGCCGGTCGTCCCGGCGGTCGGACCGGTGGTGACCGGCAGTGGTCACGACCGTAGCGCGCAGGTCTGCGGCGGGCCTGGCCCGCCGCTGGGCGGCCCCTGGGCGGCCGGTCCCCCGCCGCTCGTCCGCCCAGCCGGGTCGCCCACGGACGCGGCCCTCCTCACATGCTCTCGATGAGCCGCTCCACCCGCTCGTCCACAGCGGCGAAGGGGTCCTTGCACAGGACCGTGCGCTGCGACTGGTCGTTGAGCTTGAGGTGCACCCAGTCCACCGTGAAGTCGCGGCCGTGCTCCGTGGCCGCGCGGACGAAGTCCCCGCGCAGGCGGGCGCGCGTCGTCTGCGGCGGCGCCGTCGTGGCCTCGTCGACCTCGTCGTCGGTCGTCAGCCGGTCGACGAGGCCCCGGGCGGCGAGCTGGTGGTAGAGCCCCCGGCGCCGCGAGACGTCGTGGTAGGCGAGGTCCAGGCGCGCGACGCGGGCGCTGGCGAGGGTGAGGTCGTGCTTGCGCATGTAGCGCTGGAGCAGGCGCTGCTTGACCGCCCAGTCGAGCTCGCGGTCGACGAGCGTCGGGTCCTGCGTCGCGACCGCGCGCAGCCCGCGCTCCCACAGGTCGAGCACCGCCTTGGTGGTGCTCGTCGTCTCCCCCGCGTCGCCGCGCTCGACGAAGGAGCGGGCGCGCTCGAGGAACTCGCCCTGCACGTCGAGGGCGCTCATCTGCCGGCCGCTCGCCAGCCGGAGCGGGCGTCGCCCGGTCAGGTCGTGGCTGACCTCGCGGATGGCGCGGATCGGGTTCTCCAGCGCCATGTCCCGCAGCGGCGCGCCCGCCTCGAGCATGCGCAGGACGAGGTCGACGGCGCCGACCTTGAGCATCGTCGTCGGCTCGGCCATCGAGGAGTCGCCGACGATGACGTGCAGGCGCCGGTAGTGCTCGGCGTCCGCGTGCGGCTCGTCGCGCGTGTTGATGATGGGGCGCGAGCGCGTCGTGGCGCTCGACACCCCCTCCCAGATGTGGTCCGCGCGCTGGGAGAAGCAGTACGTGGCCCCCCGCGGCGTCTGCAGCACCTTGCCCGCGCCGACGAGGACCTGGCGCGTGACGAGGAAGGGGATGAGCACGTCCGACAGGGCGCTGAACTCGCCGGCCCGCGGCACGAGGTAGTTCTCGTGGCAGCCGTAGGAGTTGCCGGCCGAGTCGGTGTTGTTCTTGAAGAGGAAGATCTCCCCGGTGGTGCCCTCGTCGGCCAGCCGCGCCTCGGCGTCGCCGACGAGCCCCTCGAGGATGTGCTCCCCCGCCCGGTCGTGGACGACGAGCTGCTGGACGTCGTCGCACTCGGGCGTGGCGTACTCCGGGTGGGACCCGACGTCAAGGTACAGCCGGGCGCCGTTCTGGAGGAAGACGTTGCTCGACCGGCCCCAGGCGACGACGGTGCGGAACAGGTAGCGCGCGACCTCGTCGGCCGACAGGCGCCGCTGCCCCTCCGCCACGCACGTGACGCCGTACTCGGTCTCGAGGCCGAGGATGCGTCGATCCATGGACCGACCCTACGTCGGGGTGCCGACGACGGACGGGCGGTCGGGCCGGTCCGCCGTCACCCCTCCTCGGGGGCGGCCGCCGACGGGGGCGCGGGCGGCACGTCCTCCGGCAGCCCCGGGTGGCCCGGCGCGTCGGCGGGCGCCAGCAGGTCGGGGGTGCGCGGGGCGTCCACCGTGGGGTCGTCGTCCGACAGCAGCCGCTCGAGCAGGTCGCCCTGCACGCGCCGGAAGGACCGCCGCGGCAGCCCGCGCTCGAGCACCGCCACCTCGAGCGAGGAGGCGGGCAGGTCGCGCGAGTGACCCGCGGCCGGGTCGGCGGGGTCGGTCGCGAGGACGCGCCGCGCCAGCGCCAGGGCGTCGGCGAGCCGCAGGTCGGGGCGCCAGCCCTCGGCGAGGACCCCGGCGAGCGCGTCCGCGGCGCCGCCGATGACGACCGCCCCGCGCTCGTCGGCGACGGACCCGTCGTAGGTCAGCCGGTAGATCTGGTCGCCCTCGCCCGAGGCGCCGACCTCGGCGACGACGATCTCCACCTCCAGCGGCTTGCTCTCGGTGGTGAAGACGCTGCCGAGGGTCTGCGCGTAGGCGTTGGCGAGGCCGCGGGCGGTGACGTCGGCGCGGTCGTAGGAGTACCCGCGCAGGTCGGCGTAGCGGACGCCGGCCACGCGCAGGTTCTCGAACTCGTTGTACTTGCCGACGGCGGCGAAGGCGATGCGGTCGTAGATCTCGCTGACCTTGTGCAGCGCCCGCGACGGGTTGTCCGCGACGAGCGCGATGCCGGCGTCGAAGCACAGGACGACGACGGAGCGGCCCCGGGCGATGCCCTTGCGCGCGAAGTCCGCCCGGTCGCGCATGACCTGCTCGGGCGAGACGTAGAACTGCTGCGTCATGGGCGCTGGTCCTCCTCGTGCTGGGCGGTGCGGGCGTCGAGGACGCCGCGGACCACCTCGGCGACGCGCGCGTCGGGCACGCGCCGGTAGCCCGCCTCGTCGACCACGGCGACCACGGGGACGATGCCGCGGACGAGGTCGGAGCCGCCCGTGGCCGAGTCGTCGTCGGCGGCGTCGTGGAGCGCCTCGAGCGCGGTCGCCACCGCCTCGTCGACCCCCCGGGTCGGGCGGTGCAGCTTCTTCAGCGCCCCGCGCGCGAACACCGACCCCGAGCCGACGGAGTGGTGACCCCGCTCCTCGTAGCGCCCGCCCGTGACGTCGTAGCTGAAGATGCGCCCGCGCCGGCCCGCGAGGTCGTAGCCCGCGAAGAGGGGCACGACGGCGAGGCCCTGCATCGCGAGGCCGAGGTTGCCGCGGACCATGGTCGAGAGCCGGTTGGCCTTGCCGTCGAGCGACAGCACCGCGCCCTCGATCTTCTCGAAGTGCTCCAGCTCGACCTGGAAGAGCCGCACCATCTCCACGGCCAGGCCGGCGGTGCCGGCGATGCCGACGCACGAGTGGGTGTCGGCCGGGAAGACCTTCTCGATCTCCCGGTGGGCGATCATGCTGCCGGCCGTGGCGCGCCGGTCCCCCGCCATGACGACGCCGCCCGGGTAGGTGAGCGCCACGATGGTCGTGCCGTGCGGCGGGTCCAGCTCGGGCGGCAGCGCCCCCTGCGGCAGCGGGCGGCGCCCGGGCAGCAGCGACGGGTCGTGGCTGCCCACGAAGTCGGTGAAGGAGGCCGCCCCCGGCACGTGGAAGGCCGCGGGGAGCCGGCCGCCGGGTGGCTGGGGCGCGGGCGTGGCTGGCATCACCCGAGCGACCCTAGCCAGCACCCCCGACGGCGGCCCGTCGCCCCGGCCGACCCGCGGACGCCGCGGGGCCTCTCTGCGGGCGCCACGGGGCGCCCGTCGAGGGCCGCGCCTACTGCCCGCCCTTCTGGACGAAGGAGCGGACGAAGGTCTCGGCGTTGGCCTCGAGGACGTCGTCGATCTCGTCGAGGAGGTCGTCGACCTCCGCGTCGCTGCTCGAGGTGGTCGCCGACGCGGCCGGCGCGGGCGCCGGCGCGTCCTCCGGCTCGTCGTCGCGGCGCTCGTGCTGACGCTGCTCCTGCGCTGCCATGGCTGCTCCCGCCCCTCGAGGACCCCGCCCGCCGGCGGCCCCGCGGGGCGGCGCCGGCGGCCCGGCTACCGCGATGGTAGGCGCCTGCCCGCGCGTCCGTCGGGGACCCCGGCCGGTGGCCCGGTCCCGACCCGGTCGGCCGGACCCGGACGCCTCAGCCCGCCGGACGGCCCCCGGTGAGGGCGTGCACGAGCTCGGCGGCCGTGGCGCAGCGGTCGAGCAGCGCGCCGGTCGTCGCCCGGGTGCCGCGCAGGGGCTCGAGCATCGGCACCCGCTGCAGCGAGGCGCGGCCGGCGACGTCGAGGATCACCGAGTCCCAGCTCGCGGCGGCCACCTCGTCGCCGTAGCGGCGCACGCACTCGCCGCGGAACCAGGCGCGGGTGTCCTCCGGCGGCGCGACGACGGCGCGCGCCACCTCGGCGGGCTCGTGCAGCAGCTCGACGGCCCCCCGCGCCACGAGCCGGGCGTGCAGCCCGCGCTCGGGGCGCAGGTCGGCGTACTGGATGTCGATGAGCGCGAGGCGCGCCGCGTCCCACGTGAGGTCCTCGCGGGAGCGGAAGCCCTCGAGCAGGCGCAGCTTGGCCACCCAGTCGAGCTGGCGGGCGCAGCGCATCGGGTCGGCCTCGAGGTCGGTGAGGACCTGCTCCCACCGGGTCAGCACCTCGGCCGTGTCCGGGTCGACGGCGTCGCCCTGGCGGCGCCCGACGAAGGCGCGCGCGGCCTCCAGGTGCCGCCACTGCAGCTGGACCGCCGTCATCCGCTCCCCCGAGCGCAGCTCGAGGAGGTGGCGCAGCGTCGGGTCGTGGCTCACGGCCCGCACCGAGGCCACGGGGTGCGCCAGGGCGAGGTCGGGCATCTCCCCCGCCTCGACCATGGCGAGGACGAGGGAGGTCGTCCCCGTCTTCAGCAGGGTGGCGACGGGCGAGAGGTTGGCGTCGCCGACGATGACGTGCAGGCGCCGCCACCGGTCGGCCGTCGCGTGCGGCTCGTCGCGGGTGTTGACGAGCGGGCGCTTGAGGGTCGTCTCGAGGCCGACCTCCGTCTCGAAGAAGTCGGCCCGCTGGCTCAGCTGGAACCCGCTGCCCTCCCCCGTCTGCCCGAGGCCGACGCGCCCCGCGCCCGTGACGACCTGCCGGCTGACGAAGAAGGGCACCAGGGCGCGCGCGACGTCGGCGAAGGGCGTCGCCCGCGGCATGAGGTAGTTCTCGTGCGTGCCGTACGAGGCGCCCTTGCCGTCGGTGTTGTTCTTGTAGAGGACGACCTCCCCGAGCCCGGGCGAGGCGGCGATGCGGCGCATGGCCTCGCGGGCCACCTCGTCGCCGGCGAGGTCCCACAGCACCGCGTCGCGCGGCGTCGTCACCTCGGGGCCGGAGTACTCGGGGTGGGCGTGGTCGACGTACAGGCGCGCGCCGTTCGTGAGCACGGTGTTCGCGAGGCCCGCGTCCTCGAGCTCCTCGGCCACGTGCAGGCCCGTGCCGGCGGTCGCGGCCTGGGAGGCCGCGACGTCGGGCGGCACGTCGGTGAGCTGGCTCGCGTGCGCGCGGGCCCGGTCGAGCTCGAAGCCGCGCGCGTCGCGCAGCGGGGCCTCGTCGGCGTAGTCCCAGCGCGTGCCCCGCCGGGAGCGGGTGCCGCGGCCGCCGGACGACGGGTCCGGGGCCGCGTAGGCGTGCACCACCCGGCCCGACAGCAGCATGGGGTTGGCCCGGTCCTCGCCGGGCGCGCTGATCCCGAACTCGGTCTCCAGGCCCATGACGCGGCGGACGCCGCCGTCGCGGCCCCACGGGCCGCCGCCGTCAGGGGTCCTGCTCGCGAGGTCCTCGGCGCTGCTCATCGCCCGCGAGCCTACGGTGGGGCCCGTGAGCCGGCGACGCCCGCACGGGCCCTCCCGCAGCCCCCGCCCTTCGCGCCCCGTCGTGGGGCGCGCGCGCCCCGGCGGCGCGCCCGTCCGGCCCCCGGCCGCGGCGCTCGTCGTCGACCTCCTCGCCGTCCTCGTCTTCGCGGGCGTCGGCCGGGCCAGCCACGTCGAGGGCACGGGCTTGCTGCAGGTCGCCGGGACGGCGCTGCCCTTCTGGGTGGGCGTCCTGCTGGCGTGGGCGCTGCCGCGGGTGCACCGCGACCCCACCCGCGTCGTGCCCGCCGGCGTCCTCGTGCTCGCGGGCGCCGTCGTCGTCGGCGTCGTCCTCCGGCTGCTCACGGGCCAGGGCGCCGCCCCGTCCTTCGTCGTCGTGACGGTCCTCGTGCTCGCCCTGCTCCTGCTCGCCTGGCGCCCCCTCGCCTCCTGGTCGGCCCGCCGCGCCTCCCGCTGACGCGCACGCCCCCGCCCGTGCGGGCGGGGGCCGTGCGGGCGGGGGCCGTGCGGGCGTGCGTCTTGCGCGCGGGGGCTACAGGTACTGCCCGGGGCTCGCCACCGTGTCGATCGAGCGGCCGGCCTCGGAGCCCTTCTTGCCCTGCACGATGGTGCGGATGTAGACGATCCGCTCGCCCTTCTTGCCGGAGATGCGAGCCCAGTCGTCGGGGTTGGTCGTGTTCGGCAGGTCCTCGTTCTCCTTGAACTCCTCCACGCACGCCACGAGCAGGTGGTCGACCCGCAGGCCCTTGGCGCCGGTCGTGAGGAAGTCCTTGATCGCCATCTTCTTGGCGCGGTCGACGATGTTCTGCACCATCGCGCCGGAGTTGAAGTCCTTGAAGTAGAGGACCTCCTTGTCGCCGCCCGCGTAGGTGACCTCGAGGAACTGGTTCTCCTCGGTCTCGGAGTACATCCGCTCCACCGTCGCGCGGATCATCCCCTCGACGCAGGCCTCGCGGTCGCCGTCGTGGTGGGCGAGGTCCTGCGGGTGCAGCGGCAGGTCGGCGGTGAGGTACTTCGCGAAGATGTCGCGCGCGCCCTCGGCGTCGGGGCGCTCGATCTTGATCTTCACGTCGAGGCGGCCCGGGCGCAGGATCGCCGGGTCGATCATGTCCTCGCGGTTCGAGGCGCCGATGACGATGACGTCGTCGAGGCGCTCCACCCCGTCGATCTCGGCGAGCAGCTGGGGCACGATCGTCGTCTCGACGTCGGAGCTCACGCCCGAGCCGCGCGTGCGGAAGAGCGACTCCATCTCGTCGAAGAAGACGACGACGGGGTGGCCCTCGCTCGCCTTGTCGCGCGCCCGGCTGAAGATCATCCGGATGTGCCGCTCGGTCTCGCCGACGTACTTGTTGAGCAGCTCGGGGCCCTTGACGTTGAGGAAGTAGCTGCGCGCGTCCTCGCGCCCGTCCCGCTCGGCCGACTGGCGGGCGAGCGACCGCGCGACCGCCTTGGCGATGAGGGTCTTGCCGCACCCGGGCGGGCCGTAGAGCAGGACGCCCTTGGGCGGCTTGAGCCCGTGCTCGCGGAAGAGCTCGGGGTGGCGGAAGGGCAGCTCGACGGCGTCGCGGATGGTCTCGATCTGCGAGGACAGGCCGCCGATGTCGGCGTACTCGACGTCGGGCACCTCCTCGAGCACGAGGTCCTCGACCTCGGCCTTCGGGACGACCTCGTGCACGTAGCCCGAGCGGGGCTCGAGCGTCAGCGCGTCCCCCGCCTTGAGGTGGGCGCCCACGAGCGGGCCGGCGAGGCGCACGACGCGCTCCTCGTCGCCGTGGACGACGACGAGCGCGCGGTCGTCGCCGAGGGCCTCCTTGAAGGTGACGACCTCGCCGGTGCGCTCGAAGCCGCGCAGGGCGACGACGTTCATCGCCTCGTTGAGCTCGACCTCCTGGCCCGGCGCCAGGGCGTCCGCGTCGAGCGCCGCGCTGAGGGCCACGCGCATCTTGCGGCCCTGCTGGACGACGTCGACCACGCCCTCCCCCGACGGTCCGAGGTAGGTGGCGTACCCGCTGGGCGGCTGCGCCAGCCGCTCGACCTCCCCGCGCAGGGAGACGAGCTGGTCGCGGGCGTCCGCGAGGGTCCGCGCGAGGCGGTCGTTGCGGGCCACGAGCTCGCCCACCTGGTCCTGCAGGGCGGCGACGCGCGACGCGCTCGCCGCGCCCCACGTGCGCCCGGGCGGCTGCTCCCCGCGGGCGTCCCGCCCCGGGTCCGGCTGGTCGTCCCGACTGGTGCCTGAGTGGCTGTCCATGCGCGCCTCCTCGAGTCCGTGGACGACGGTAACCCGGGCACCCGGCCCCAGCGGCGGCGCCCGGGCCGGTCGGGGCGCGCCGGACCCGCCGTCTCAGTCCTCGGCGTCGACCCCGCTGCCGTCGGCGTGGTCGCCCTCGGCGGGGGCCGGCTCCTCCGCCTCCCCGTCCTCCGCGTCCCGCTCCTGCTGGAGGGCGCGGCGTGCGGTGACGTCGCGCCGCACGCGCCGCACCTTCTTCGCCGAGACGGCGCGCTCGCCGAGCGCCTCGGGCGACCAGTCCTCCTCGGCGCCCCAGGCGGTGCTGGCGCCGGTGTCCGGCTCCTCCACGGCCTCCACGTCGTCCCGCGGGCCGCCGGCCGGGCGCGAGCCGGGCGTCGCGGCGGCGGTGCCCTTGGCGGGCCGCCGGCGCCGCAGCGGCGCGGTGACGCCCTCGGCCATGCGGCGGGACGTGAGGAGGAAGCCCGTGTGGCCCACCATGCGGTGCTGCGGTCGCACGGCGAGCCCCTCGAGGTGCCAGCCGCGCACCATGGACTCCCACGCCTGCGGCTCGGTCCACCGGCCGTCGCCGCGCAGGTCCTCCGCCGTCCGCGAGAGCTGGGTGGCCGTCGCGACGTAGCAGATGAGCACCCCGCCGGGGGCGAGCGCCGTCGCCACGGCGTCGAGGCACTCCCAGGGCGCGAGCATGTCGAGGACGACCCGGTCGACCGTCCCCGGCTCCTCCGCGGCGCCGAGCTCCTCGGCCAGGTCGCCGACCGTCACCGTCCACGCCGGGTGCGGGCCGCCGAAGAAGCCCTCCACGTTCGCGCGGGCGATGTCGGCGAAGTCCTCGCGCCGCTCGAAGGAGTGCAGGTGCCCCTCGTCGCCGACGGCGCGCAGCAGCGACATGCTCAGCGCCCCCGAGCCGACGCCGGCCTCGACGACCCGTGCGCCGGGGAAGACGTCGGCCATCGCCACGACCTGGCCCGCGTCCTTGGGGTAGACGACCGCCGCCCCCCGCGGCATCGACAGGACGTGGTCGGCGAGGAGCGGGCGCAGGGCGAGGTACTCCACGCCCGCGGTGCTCGTGACGACGACGCCCTCGGGCCCGCCGATGAGGTCGTCGTGGGCGAGGTGCCCGCGGTGGGTGTGGAAGTCACGGCCCGCACCGAGCGTGATGGTGTGCAGGCGGCCCCGCGGGTCGGTGAGCTGCACGCGCTCGCCCTCGCGCAGGGGCCCGCGGCGGGCGGCGGCGCCCGTCGGGCCGCTCACGACCGGCCCCCGCGCCGCGCGGCCGCGACGACGTCGGCGCCGCGCAGCAGGCCGACGACCCGGCCGGCGGCGTCGACGACCGCGACGACCTCCGAGCCGGTGACGGCCTCGGAGTGCCCGCTGCCGACGGCGAGCAGCTGCACGAGGCGCTGGCCGGCGGCGTCGCCCGGGATCGGCGGGCCCGTGAGCGGCCGCGCCACGGACGTGGCGGCGACGGCGGTCCAGCGCTCGCGGGGCACGCGGCCGACGGCGTCGCGGTCCACCACCGCCACGGGGCGGCCGTCGCCCTCGAGCAGGACGACCTCGGAGGCCCCGGCCGCGTCGGCGGCCGCGGCGACGGCGGCGACGTCCGCGTGCAGGGGCGCGCCCACGGCCGGGGCGGCCAGCGCATCCGCGCGCAGGGCGGCCACGCGCCCGCGCAGGCGGGCGTCGGCGAGCACCGCGCTGGCGCCGGTCCACAGCGTCCCGGCCACGAGCGCGGCCCACGCCACGAAGAGGAGGGACGGGCGCTCCCCGCGCGAGAGCGGCAGGCCCAGCAGCACGACGACGGCCGCGACGGCGAGCACCCGGCCGGCCCAGGCGGCGACGACGGTGGCGCGCAGCCGGTCGCCGGTGACCGCCCAGACGCCCGCCTCGAGCATCCGGCCCCCGTCGAGCGGGAGGCCGGGGAGGACGTTGAAGACGGCGACGAAGAGGTTGGCCAGCGCGAGCGCGGACAGCAGCAGCGACGGCAGGCCGCCCGGCGACGTCGCGAGCAGGAGCAGGGCGCCGACGCCCGCCAGCACCGCGTTCGAGGCGGGGCCGACGGCGGCGACGACGAAGCTGCGGCCCGGCGTCGTCGCGTCCGTCGCGAAGGTCGTGTGGCCGCCCCAGAGCGTGAGCACGATCTTGGTCGGCGGCAGGCCGACGGCCCGGGCGGTCAGCGCGTGCGCCACCTCGTGGACGAGCACCGACAGCGCCAGGACGAGCGCGTAGGCGAGGGCGACGACGACGGCGCCCGCGCCACCCAGCTCGGGGGCCGTGCGGGCGACCGTCGGCGCGAAGAGCAGCGTGACGACGACGGCGATGACGACCCACGAGCGCGCCAGGACGACGGGCACCCCGGCGATCGCGCCGAGGCGCCACCCGTCGCGGTCGCGGCGGGGCGGCGGTCCCGCGGCCGGGGGCTGGGGTCGGGCGGCGGGGGCGTGCACCCCCCGAGCCTACGGGCGCGGCCGGGGCCCCCGCCGCGGGCGCCCCTCGCCGGGAGCCCCTCAGCCGGTGGCCCCCGGCGCGCGGCTCAGGCCCGGCGGTGCCCCGGCCGGCCCCGCCGCGCGGCGCCGGGCACGTCGTCGAGGGCCGAGGCGTCCCCGAGCGAGGACTCGGGGACGACGCTCAGGCTGCCGTCGCTCTCGAGCACGATGGCCCCGACGCGCGACACGTCACCGGCTCCGCTGGCGCGCACGGCCTGGCGCAGCTCGGACGGCGACACGCGCTGCGCCCGCAGGGCGTCCTCGCGCACCTCGCCGCGCCAGAGCAGGAGCGTGGGCTCGGAGGTGACGACGCGACGGCTGGCCGGCCACCGCGTCGTCGTCCAGGCGACGACGAGCTGCAGCGCGACGAGCAGCACGAGCGCGAGCGCGCCCTCGGTCCAGGAGACGTCCGAGCTCAGCAGGATGGTCGCCAGGGTCGAGCCCAGCGCCACCGTGACGACGAGGTCGAAGGCGTTGAGCTTGGCGAGCGTCCGCTTGCCCGACACCCGCAGCAGCACCACGAGCGCGACGTACGCGGTGGCCCCCACGGCCAGCACCCGCCCCAGGTCGGCCCACCCGTCGGTCCACATGGCCCCTGCCTACGGCACGGGCGCCCGGATGTCGCGCCCGCGCGTCCGACAGCGCCCCGCACCTGAGCCGGTGCTGGAGCCGGAGGAGCCGGTCAGGGGTGCGCCGGCGCCTCCTCCGCCGCGCTCGTGGACGTCGGGTCGTGCGAGGCCGCGCTGGCCCGCACGCGCCCGTCGCGCACCTCCTCGGCCCAGTGGCACGCGACGACGTGGCCGGGCGCCAGCTCGCGCGGCCGCGGAACCTCGTCGTGGCACCGCGTCGCCTGGCGGAACGGGCAGCGCGTGTGGAAGCGGCAGCCGGACGGCGGGGCGGCCGGGCTCGGCAGGTCGCCCGTGAGGAGGATCCGCTCGCGCGCGTCCTCGACGGCCGGGTCCGGCACGGGGATCGCCGACATCAGCGACAGCGTGTAGGGGTGCAGCGGGTTGGCGTACAGCTCGTCGCTCGGCGCCTGCTCGACGACGACGCCGAGGTACATGACGCCGACGACGTCGCTGATGTGCCGGACGACGGCCAGGTCGTGGGCTATGACGAGGTAGGTCAGCCCGAGCCGCTCCTGCAGCTCCTCGAGGAGGTTGACCACCTGCGCCTGCACCGACACGTCGAGGGCGCTCACCGGCTCGTCGGCGACGACGAGGTCGGGCGAGAGCGCCACGGCCCGGGCGATGCCGATGCGCTGGCGCTGCCCGCCGGAGAACTCGTGCGGGTAGCGGGCGGCGGCCGACGCCGGGAGCCCGACGACCTCGAGGAGCTCCAGCACCCGCTCGCGCCACGCCCGCGGACCGCCTGGCGCGCCGTGGGCGCGCAGCGGCTCGGTGAGGATGCTCTCGACGCTCTGGCGCGGGTCGAGGCTCGACATCGGGTCCTGGAACACCATCTGCATGCGCCGCCGCAGGGCTCGCAGCTCGTCCCGGCCCAGCGCCAGGACGTCCTGCCCGTCGAGCTCGACGCTGCCCGCCGTCGGCTCCTCGAGACGCAGGACGGCGCGCCCGAGGGTCGACTTCCCGCAGCCCGACTCCCCCACCAGGCCGTAGGTCTGCCCGCGCCGCAGGTCGAGGTCGACGCCGTCAACGGCGCGCACGTGCCCGACCGTGCGGTCGAGCAGCAGGCCCTTCTTGAGGGGGAAGTGCACCTGCAGGCCCCGCACGCGCAGCAGGACGTCGTCCTCCCGGTCAGCTCTCCCGCGGGCGTCCTCGACGCCGGCCGCCGGCGCGCTCACGCGCCGGCCCCCGTCGTCGCCGCCTCGGGCACGGCGGGGTGGACGCAGCGCGCGAGGTGGTCCTCCGGCAGCCCCGGATGACCGGCGAGGGCGAGCCCGGGGTCGGCGCACGCGCGGTCGGCATGGGCGCAGCGCGGGGCGAAGGCGCAGGCCCGCGCCCACGGCAGCACGTCGCGCGGGGTCCCCGGGATGGGCCGCAGCGGCTCCCCCCGCGAGGAGTCCAGCCGCGGCACCGAGGCGAGAAGGCCCTCGGTGTAGCGGTGCGCCGGCCGGGCGAAGAGCTCGCGGCGCGGCGCCGTCTCGACGACCCGGCCGGAGTACATGACCGTGACGTCGTCGCAGAGGCCCGCGACGACGCCGAGGTCGTGCGTGATGAGCAGCATGGCGGTCCCGGTCTCCCCCACGAGCCGGCGCAGCAGCTCGAGCACCTGCGCCTGGATGGTCACGTCGAGCGCCGTCGTGGGCTCGTCGGCGATGAGCAGCCGCGGCTTGCAGGCCAGGGCGATGGCGATGAGCGCGCGCTGGCGCATGCCGCCCGACAGCTGGTGCGGGTAGTCCCGCAGCCGCCGCCGGGGGTCGGGGATGCCGACCCGCCGCAGCAGGTCCTCGGCCTCCTCGCGCGCGGCGGCGCGGTCGGCGTCCGTGTGCGTGCGCAGCACCTCGGTGACCTGCGTCCCGATCGGCACGACCGGGTTGAGGGAGCTCATCGGGTCCTGGAAGACCATCGCCATCTGGTCGCCCCGCAGCCCGGCGAGGCGCCGCGGCGCCATCCCCAGCAGCTCGGTGCCGCCGAGGCGCACGGAGCCGCCCACGCGGCTCGAGCGCCGTGGCAGCAGCCCCATGACGGCGAGGGAGGTCACGGACTTCCCGCTGCCCGACTCCCCGACGAGGCCCATGACCTCGCCGGGGCGCACGGACAGGCTGACGCCGTCGACGGCGCGCGCGGGCTCGCTGCCCCGGCGCAGGAAGTCGACGGTGAGGTCGCGGACCTCGAGCAGGGGCTCGGCGGCCCCCGCCCGGCCGCTCGTGCTGGATGGCGTCACGTCGCTCCGGTCGCCCGCGGGACGGTCCGCGGGGCTCATCGGCGGAAGGTGGGGTCGAGGGACTCGCGCAGCGCCTCGCCGAAGAGCGTGAAGCCCAGGGCGGTGACGGCGATGCAGACGCCCGGCAGGACCGCCAGGTGCGGGTCGGTGGCGAGCCGGTCCTGCGCCCGCACGAGCATCCGGCCCCACTCGGCGACGGTCGGGTTCGGGTCGCCCAGGCCGAGGTAGGACAGCGCCGCCACCTCGATGATCGCCGTCGCGAGCGTGAGGGTGCCCTGGACGATGACGGGGCTGAGCGAGTTCGGGAGCATGTGGCTCATCACCACGCGCCGCCGTCGCAGCCCCAGCGAGGAGGCCGCCAGCACGTAGTCGCTGCTGCGCTGGCCGAGCATCGAGCCGCGCAGCAGGCGGGCGAAGATCGGCACCTGCGCCGCCCCGATGGCGATCATGAGGGCGGTCGGGCTGGGGCCGATGACGGCGGCGACGCTGACGGCCAGGAGCAGGCTGGGGATCGACAGCATGATGTCGACGACGCGCATGACGGCGACGTCGACGGCGCCGCCGAAGGCGCCGGCCAGCAGGCCGAGCGCCGCGCCGAAGCCGAGCCCGATGACCGTCGACACGACGCCGATGACGAGCGACTGCCGGGCCCCGTAGACGAGCTGGGTGAAGAGGTCGGACCCGAAGCTGTCGAGGCCGAGCAGGTGCTCGTCGCTCGGCCCGGGCACCGAGGAGGGCGTCACCTGGTTCGCCCACTGCGCGCCCGCCGGGGCGTACGGCGCGATGAGCGGGGCCATCAGCGCGACGAGGGCGAAGGCCAGGACGATGACGGCACCGGCGATGGCGCCGGGGTCGCGGCGCAGCCGCCGCCAGGCGCCGCGCCAGAGGCTGGTGCCGCGCTCGTCCTCGGCGAGCGGCTCGAGCGCGAGCTCCGCGGGCGTGCCCGCGGGCGGGTCGTCCTCCGGGGCGCCCGGGGGGCCGCCGGCCGGGGGCAGGTGGACGCCGCTCACGAGACGCGCACCCGCGGGTCGATGACGCCGTAGCCGACGTCGACGAGGAGGTTGACGAGGGCGTAGACGAGCGCGATGAAGAGGATGAAGCCCTGCAGCACGGGGTAGTCCAGGGTCGAGATGGAGTCGAAGAGGTAGCTGCCGATGCCGTTGATGGCGAAGACCGTCTCGGTGAGCACGGCCCCCGACAGCAGCAGGCCCGTCTGCAGGCCCACGGTCGTCAGCACGGGCAGCAGCGCGTTGCGCAGCACGTGGCGGCGGCGCACGAGCGAGCGCGCCAAGCCCTTGGCCTCGGCCGTGCGCACGTAGTCCTGCCCCGTCACCTCGAGGACCGAGGCGCGGGTGATGCGCACGATGATGGCCAGCGGGATGGTGCCGAGCGCCAGCGCGGGCAGCACGAGGTGGACGACGGCGTCCCACGAGGCGTCCCACTCGCGCGTCAGCAGCCCGTCGAGCACGTAGAAGTTCGTCACGTGCGTCGCGTCGATCCGCGGGTCCTGCCGGCCCGCCGTCGGCAGCCAGCCGAGCTGCACCGCGAAGACGAGCTTGAGCAGGTAGGCGAGGAAGAACACGGGGATGACCGTGCCGAGCAGCGAGCCGCCCACGAGCGTCGTGTCGAGGGCGCTGCCGTGCCGGCGGGCCGCCAGGTAGCCCAGCGGGATGCCGAGGACGACGGCGACGAGCAGCGCCGCGA
>NZ_JBBHZG010000003.1:55216-114326 GCF_037482305.1 Pseudokineococcus sp. 5B2Z-1 | reverse complement strand
AAGCCACCCCCCCCCCCCCCCGCGACGGCGAGCTCGACCGTCGCGGGGAAGCGCTGGAGGAAGCTCTCGAGCACGGGCTCGCCCGTGCGCGACGACGTCCCCAGGTCGCCCGTCAGCAGCTTGCCGAGGTAGGTGAGGTACTGCGCGGGCAGGGGGCGGTCGAAGCCGTAGGCCTCGGTGATGCGCTCCACCGCCGCCGGCGTGGCGCGCTCGCCGAGCAGCGTGCGCGCCGGGTCCCCGGGCAGCGCCCGCAGCCAGGCGAAGAGGAGCACCGACAGGCCGAGCAGCACGGGCACGACGAGCGCCAGGCGGCGGACGACGAACCTCAGCACGCCGGGCTCCCGGGACGACCGGGGGCTCCCGGCGCGGCGCCGGCCGCCGCCCCGCGGGGGGCGGCGGCCGGCGGGAGCGGGGTTCCGGTCAGCTGACCGTCACCCCGTTCCACACCTCGTCCTGGACGGGGCTCGTCTCGTAGCCCTCCACGTCCTCGGCGAAGGCCAGCGACGGCACCGGGGAGGCGAGCGGCACGCCCGGCAGGAACTCCATGATCTGCTGGTTGATCGCCTCGTACGCCGGGCCCTGCTCGTCCGCCGTCGCGAGGCCGCGGGCGTCGGACAGGGCGGTGAACAGCTCGGGGTTGTCGAAGCCCCACTCGTTCTTCGGGGTGCCGAAGAAGACGCCGACGAAGTTGTCGGGGTCGTTGTAGTCGCCGGTCCAGCCGAGCAGGTGCAGGCCGTGGTCCTCGGTGCCCTGGATGCGGTCCAGGTAGTCGGGCGACCAGGGCAGCGCCACCGGGTTCACGGTGATGCCGACGGCCTCGAGCTGGCTGCGGATGGCGACGAAGGTGTCCTCGGGGCTCGGCATGTACGGCCGCGAGACGCCGGTCGGGTACACGAAGTCGACCGTCAGGTCGCTCTGGCCGGCCTCGGCCAGCAGCTCGCGGGCCCGGTCCTGGTCGTAGTCGTAGGTCTCGACGTCGTCCGAGTAGCCCGTGACGATGTCCGGCATGAACTGCGTCGCCGCCGTCGTGCCCTCGGGCATCGACTGGCTGATGACGGCGTCCTTGTCGATGGCGTAGGCGATGGCCTGGCGCACGCGCGGGTCGGCGAGCTCGGGCACGGCCTGGTTCATGCCGAGGTAGAGCACGTTGAAGGGCGCGCGCTCCTCGATCTGGAAGCCGGCGTCCTCGAGCGCGGCGACGTCGCCCGGCGCCACGAGGTCGTACCCGTCGACCTGGCCGCCCTCGAGCGCCTGCCGGCGCGCGTTGCCGTCGGCGATGGTCTGGACGATGACCTCGTCGACCTTCGCGGCGTCGCCCCAGTAGTCGGGGTAGGGCTCGAGGGTCACGGACTGCCCGCGCTCCCAGCTGCCGAACTGGAAGGGGCCGGTGCCGGTGGGGTGCTCCGTGCCGTAGGCGCTGAAGCGGACGTCGTCGGCGGTGCCCTCGAGGTTGTCGGCGTCGTACTCCTCCATCGCCGTGGGGCTCTGCATGGAGAAGGCGGGCAGCGACAGGGAGGCGATGAAGCCCGCGAAGGGGCGCGTGAGCGTGACGACGGCGGTCTGCTCGTCCTGCGCCTCGCAGCTGTCGTAGAGGCCGCCGACGAGCTCCGGGTCCTCGCTCTCGGCGAAGCCCTGGAAGATCGAGTTGTAGTAGTACGAGATGTTCTCGTTCTGCTGCAGCCCGGTCCACCCGTGCCAGCGGTCGAAGTTGGCGCAGACCGCCTCGGCGTCGAAGGTCGTGCCGTCGTGGAACGTCACGTCGTCGCGCAGGTCGAAGGTGTACGTGAGGCCGTCGTCGCTGGTCTCCCACGACTCCGCCAGCAGCGGCGCCGGGTCGGGCGTGCCGGGCTCGGTGCCGACGAGGCCCTCGAACATCTGGCGCGCCACGCGGAAGGTCTCGCCGTCGCTGGCGAAGGCCGGGTCCAGGACCACGGGGTCGGAGCTCGCCGCGAAGACGAAGGTGCCGCCGCCCCCGCCGTCGCCGCTGGCCTCGCCGCCGCCCGCGTCGTCGCGCTGGCTCTCCGCGCAGCCCGCCGTCGCCAGCAGCGCCCCGGCCGCCAGCAGGGCCGCGGCCCGTCCGCCGATGCCTCGCACCATGGATGTCGCTCCGTCACCTCGGGGAAGCCGCGACCGGTCCGGTCGGCGGCGCAGTGACGCTAGTGCGCGCCGGCCCGCCTGGGGAGGCCTCCACGCAGGACTCGTCGGTCACGATCCGGTGGCGGTGCTCCCCCGGCGGGCCACGAGCGGCAGCAGGTCCTCCGGGCCGACGCCGGCCAGCGTCGGGACCACCGTGCGCCCCGGCCCCTCCGGCAGGGCCACGACGTGCGGCACGGCGATCGCGGGCACGCCGGCGGCCTCGGCGGAGGCCAGGCCCGTCGGGCTGTCCTCGACGGCGACGCAGCGCGCGGGGTCGACGCCGAGGGCGGCGGCGGCGCGCAGGTAGGGCTCGGGGTGCGGCTTGCCGTGCTCGCACGCGTCGCCCGTGACGACGACGTCGAAGAGGTCCGCGGGCAGGTGGGCGAGCATCGCGTCGGCCATCGAGCGCCACGACATCGTCACGAGCGCGAGCGGGACGCCCCGCTCCGCGAGGCCCGTGAGCAGCGCGTGCGCCCCGGGCCGCCAGCGCGGGTCGCGCCGCAGCTCCGCGCCGACCTGCGCCCCGAGGACCTCGATGAGCTCCCGCACGGGCAGGTCGACGCCGCCCTCGCGCCGCAGCACCTCGGCGGACACCTCGAGCTGGTTGCCGACCAGCGCCATCGCCTGCGCGTCCGTCCAGACCCCGCCGTGGGCCTCGACGAGCGCGCGCTCCGCCGCCCACCACACCGGCTCGGTGTCGACGAGCGTGCCGTCCATGTCGAACAGGACGGCGTCGGGCAGGGCGCTGTCGGGCAGGGCGGCGTCGGGCAGCCCCTCGCGCCCCCTGCCGGTGCTCGCCACGGCGGAGGGGGTGGTCTCGGCGGGCATGGCCGCGAGTCTGCCAGCCCGCGGGTGGCGCCTCCTCCGCCGCGGGAGGGGGGCGCTTCCCTCAGACGGCGTTGAAGTACTTGGCCTCGGGGTGGTGGACGACGAGGGCGTCGGTCGACTGCTCGGGGTGCAGCTGCAGCTCCTCGGACAGCTCGACGCCGATGCGCTCCGGCTCGAGCAGGCGCACGAGGTCGCGGCGGCTCTCGAGGTCCGGGCACGCCGGGTAGCCGAAGGAGTAGCGCGAGCCGCGGTAGCCCTGCCCGAGCACGCCGTCGAGGTCGTCCGCGTCCTCGGCGCCGAAGCCGAGCTCGGTGCGCACCCGGGCGTGCCACATCTCGGCCATCGCCTCGGTGAGCTGCACCGACAGGCCGTGCAGCTCGAGGTACTCGCGGTAGGCGTTGCGCGCGAACAGCTCCCCGGTCACCTCGGCGACCTGGGAGCCCATCGTCACGAGCTGCAGCGGCAGGACGTCGGGCCGGCCCAGCGCCTCCACCTCGCCCTTGTCGCGGAAGAAGTCCGCGAGGCACAGCCGCCGGTCGCGCCGCTGGCGGGGGAAGGAGAACCGCAGCCGCTCCGTGCCCGGCTCGCCGCCCGTGCCGTCGCCCTCGTGGTGGGCGACGACGAGGTCCTGGCCCTCCGACCAGCACGGGAAGTACCCGTAGACGACGGCGGCGCGGGTGATGCCCTCGGTGCGCACCCGGTCGAGCCACATCCGCAGGCGCGGGCGGCCCTCGGTCTCGACGAGCTCCTCGTACGACGGTCCCTCGCCGCCGCGGGCGCCGCGCAGGCCCCACTGGCCGAGGAAGGTGGCGCGCTCGTCGAGGTAGGACGCGTAGTCCGCCAGGTGCACGCCCTTGACCACGCGCGTCCCCCAGAACGGCGGGACGGGGACGGTGACGTCGCGGGCGACGTCCGAGCGCCGCGCGCGCGGGTCCTCGCCCTCGGCGAGCGCGACGCCGCCGCCCTCGTCGTCGGCGCCGGCGCGACGGCGCACGCGCCGCGGCCGCAGGGCGGGCAGCGTCTCGGAGACGCTCGCGCCCGGCGTCGTGCGCGCCGCCGCGATGGCGTCCATGAGCCGCAGGCCCTCGAAGGCGTCGCGGGCGTAGCGCACCTCGCCCTCGTACATCTCCGCCAGGTCGGTCTCGACGTAGGCGCGGGTCAGCGCGGCGCCGCCGAGGATCACCGGCCAGCGCGCCGCGAGCCCGCGCTCGTTGAGCTCGGCGAGGTTCTCCTTCATGACGACGGTCGACTTCACGAGCAGCCCGCTCATGCCGATCGCGTCGGCGCCCGTCTCCTCGGCGACGCGGATGATCTCGCTGATCGGCTGCTTGATGCCGATGTTCGTCACGTCGTAGCCGTTGTTGGACAGGATGATGTCGACGAGGTTCTTGCCGATGTCGTGGACGTCGCCCTTGACCGTGGCGAGCACGATCTTGGCGCGCGCCTGCCGGGCGGTGCCGCTCGCGGCGGCCTCGGCCTCGATGTGGGGCTCCAGGTGCGCGACCGCGGCCTTCATCACCTCGGCCGACTGCAGGACGAAGGGCAGCTGCATCTGGCCCGACCCGAAGAGCTCGCCGACCTCCTTCATGCCCGCCAGGAGGTGGTCGTTGACGACGTCGAGGGGGCTCGTGCCCGCCGCGAGCGCCTCGTCGAGGTCGGCGTCGAGGCCCTTGCGCTCGCCGTCGACGATGCGCCGGGACAGCCGCTCCCCCAGCGGCAGCGCCAGCAGCTCGGCGGCGCGGTCGGCGCGCACGGAGGCGGCGTCGACGCCCTCGAAGAGCTCGAGCACCCGCTGCAGCGGGTCGTAGGTGACGGCGCCCTCGTCGTCGTAGCGCCGCCGGTCGTGGACGAGGTCGAGCACGGCCTCGCGCTGCTCGTCGGGGATGCTCGCCATCGGCATGATCCGCGCGGCGTGGACGATGGCGGAGTCCAGCCCCGCCGCGACCGCCTCGTGGAGGAACACCGAGTTGAGGACGGCGCGCGCCGCCGGGTTGAGGCCGAAGGAGATGTTCGACAGCCCGAGCGTCGTCTGCACGCGCGGGTGGCGGCGCTTGATCTCGCGGATGGCCTCGAGCGTCTCGACGCCGTCGCGGCGCGTCTCCTCCTGGCCGGTGGCGATGGGGAAGGTCAGCGCGTCGACGACGACGTCGGCCTCGTCCATGCCCCAGGTGCCCGTGAGGTCCTCGACGAGGCGCGTGGCGATGGCGGCCTTGGTCTCCGCGGTGCGCGCCTGGCCCTGCTCGTCGATCGTCAGCGCGACGACGGCGGCGCCGTGCTCGCGCACCAGCGGCATGATCCGGGCGAAGCGGCTGCCGGGCCCGTCGCCGTCCTCGTAGTTGACGGAGTTGACGACGGCGCGGCCGCCGACGAGCTCGAGGCCCGCCTCGATGACGGCGGGCTCGGTGGAGTCGATGACGAGCGGGAGGGTCGACGCCGTCGCCAGCCGGCTGACGACCTCCTTCACGTCGGCGACGCCGTCGCGACCCACGTAGTCGACGCAGACGTCGAGCAGGTGCGCGCCGTCGCGCGTCTGGCCGCGGGCGATCTCGACGCACCGCTCCCAGTCCCCCGCCACCATCGCCTCGCGGAACGCCTTGCTGCCGTTGGCGTTGGTGCGCTCGCCGATGGACAGCACGCTCGCGTCCTGGGCGAAGGGCACGTGCTGGTAGATGCTCGCGACGCCGGGCTCGGGCCGCGGGTCGCGGGGCGCGAGGGGGCGCCCGCCCACCCGCTCCACGACCTGGCGCAGGTGCTCGGGCGTCGTGCCGCAGCAGCCGCCGACGAGCGCGAGGCCGAACTCGCGGGTGAAGCGGTCGTGCGCCTCGGCCAGCTCGTCCGGCGAGAGCGGGTAGTAGGCGCCGTCCTTGGACAGCTGCGGCAGCCCGGCGTTGGGCATCGCCGTCACCGGCACCGCGGCGTGGCGCGCGAGGTGGCGCAGGTGCTCGCCCATCTCGGCCGGCCCCGTGGCGCAGTTGAGCCCGATCCCGTCGACGCCGAGGGCGGCCAGCGCCGTGAGCGCCGCGCCGATCTCGCTGCCGAGCAGCATGGTCCCGGTCGTCTCGACGGTGACCTGGACGAGCACGGGCACCTCGACCCGCGCCTCGCGCATCGCCCGGCGCGCGCCGACGACGGCGGCCTTGGCCTGCAGGAGGTCCTGCACCGTCTCGACGAGCACCGCGTCGACGCCGCCGTCGAGCATCCCGAGCACCTGCTCGGCGTAGGCGTCGCGCAGCAGCGCGTACGGCGCGTGGCCGAGGCTCGGCAGCTTCGTGCCAGGACCCATGGACCCGAGGACGAAGCGCTCGTGGTCGGCGGTGCTCGCGCCGTCGGCGGCCTCCCGGGCCACGCGCGCCCCCGCGGCGGCGAGCTCGCGGATGCGCGACTCGATGCCGTACTCGGCGAGGTTGGCCCAGTTGGCGCCGAAGGTGTTGGTCTCGACGAGGTCGACGCCGACGTCGAGGTAGGCCTCGTGCACCGAGCGCACGACGTCGGGGCGGGTCGCGTTGAGGACCTCGTTGCAGCCCTCGTGGCCCTCGAAGTCCTCGAGCCCGGGAGCGGCGGCCTGGAGCATCGTCCCCATGGCCCCGTCGGCCACGAGGACTCGCTCGGCCAGGGCTGCGCGCAGGCGCTGCGGACGGTCGCTCACGGGCGTCGATGCTAGGCGCCGTCGTCGGGCGCGCCGGGTGCGCGCCCGTAGGGTGGACGCGCTGCTCGCGGGGCCGTCCGCCCCCGTGGGCCGGGGGCGCCCTGGCCCCGGCGGCGGGCGGCAGGACGAGGAGGACGTGTGAGCGAGCAGGCGCAGCGGTCGCCGGGCCCGGTGCCCGAGCTGAGGGACCCCGTCGTCCTCGCGGCCTTCGAGGGCTGGAACGACGCCGCCGAGGCGGCGAGCGGGGCGCTGGACCACCTGGCGCGCGTGTGGGGCGAGACGCCGCTCGGCGAGCTCGACCCGGAGGACTACCACGACTTCCAGGTCAACCGGCCGGTCACGGGCTTCGACGAGGACGGCCGCCGCCGCATCACCTGGCCGACGACCCGCCTCGCGTGGGCCCGGCCGCCGGGCGGGGAGCGCGACGTCGTGCTCGTCCACGGCATCGAGCCGTCGATGCGCTGGCGCTCCTACACCGCCGAGCTGCTCGACCGGGCCGCCGCCGTCGGCGCCCGCACCGTCGTGACGCTCGGCGCCCTGCTGGCCGACGTGCCGCACACGCGGCCCATCCCCATCACGAGCACCGGCGACGCGCCGTCCATGGAGCACCTGGCGCTGGAGCCCTCGCGCTACGAGGGCCCCACCGGCATCGTCGGTGTCGTCGCCGACGCGGCCGCCGAGCGCGGGCTGTCCTCGGTCTCGCTGTGGGCCGCCGTGCCGCACTACGTCGGGCAGTCGCCCTCGCCGAAGGCCGTCCTCGCGCTGCTGGGCCGCGTCGAGGAGGTCATCGGCGCGCCCGTGCCGCTCGAGGACCTCGCCGAGGAGGCGGAGGCGTGGGAGCGCGGCGTCGACGAGCTCGCCGGCGAGGACGAGGAGATCGGCGAGTACGTCCAGCAGCTCGAGCAGGCCAAGGACACGGCCGAGCTGCCCGAGGCGAGCGGCGAGGCGATCGCCCGCGAGTTCGAGCGCTACCTGCGCCGCCGCGGCGACGAGGGCCCCCCGCGGCGCGGCCCGGCGGGTCCGCCCGCCTGACGCGACGGGCTCCCGCCCGCTCGGGCCGGCCACGACCGGGGACGCGGAGCCGTGCCCGACGCCCGGTCCCGCACGGCTGGGCGTCCCCGGTCAGCCGAGGCGCAGCGTCACACCGAGCAGCGCCTCGACGACGTCGGCCACCAGCGCCGGGCCCTGGCCGTCGCCCTGCGGGTCGCCCGGGACGTGCGAGAGGTCCTGGGCCAGCTGGGCGTCGACCCACGCGTCCACGACGGCGAGGGCGCCGGGGGCGTCGAGGTCGTCGGCCAGACGGCTGCGGACGCCGTCGAGCACCCGCGAGGCGTCGGGGCCCTGGGGCATCGCCACGGCGGCCCGCCAGCGCGCCAGCCGCTCGCGCGCGACCTGCAGCCCCTCGTCGGTCCAGGGCCAGTCGTCGCGGTAGTGGTGGGCGTGGACGGCGAGGCGCACCGCCGCCGGGTCCTCCCCCGCGCGGCGCAGCGCGGAGACGAGCACGAGGTTGCCGCGCGACTTGCTCATCTTCTCGCCGTCGAGCGCCACCATCCCGCCGTGGGCGTACAGCTGCGCGTAGGGCCGGGTGCCCGTGAGGACGTGGGCGTGGGAGGCGCCCATCTCGTGGTGGGGGAAGACGAGGTCGGAGCCGCCGCCCTGGACGTCGAAGCCGGGCCCGAGGTGGTCCAGCGCGATGGCGACGCACTCGATGTGCCACCCGGGGCGCCCGGGGCCGAGGTCGCCGCCGTCCCAGGACGGCTCGTCCTCGCGGGCGGCGCGCCACAGCACGGGGTCGATCGGGGAGCGCTTGCCCGGCGTCGTCGGGTCGCCGCCCCGCTCGGCCGACAGCTGCGCCATCGTCGCGGCGTCGTACCCGCTGACGCCGCCGAAGGCCTCGTCGGCGGTGACGTCGAAGTACACGTCGCCCGTGGCCTCGACCCGGTACGCGGCGCCGCGGCGGACGAGCTCGGAGACGGCCGCGGCCGCCCGGGGCACCGTCTCGACGGCGCCGAGGTAGACGTCCGGCGGGACGACACCCAGCGCCGTCATGTCCTCGCGGAAGAGGTCGGTCTCGCGGACCGCCAGGTCGCGCCAGTCCACGCCCGTCGCGGTGGCGCGCTCGAGCAGCGGCTCGTCGACGTCGGTGACGTTCTGGACGTACCGGACCTCGTGCCCGGCGTCGCGCCACGCGCGGACGAGGAGGTCGAAGGCGAGGTAGGTCGACGCGTGCCCCATGTGGGTGGCGTCGTAGGGGGTGATGCCGCACACGTAGAGACCGGCGACCGGGCCCGGCGTCGTGGGGCGCACGCTGCGGGAGGCGCTGTCGTGCAGCGAGACGGGCCCTCCCGTGCCCGGCAGGTGCGGCAGGTGCGGGGAGGACCAGGACTTCACGGCGCGACCCTAGTCGGCGGGGACCACCGCCCCGGACGCCGCCGACGCGTCCGCCGGCCCGCCCTCGGCCGGGGCGGGCGGACCCACCGGACGGCCCACGACCATCGTCGCCAGGTCCTCGTCGTCGAAGGTCGCCGCCGTCCGGTGGTCGGTCAGCGCGCCCAGGCCGTCGAGCACCCGGGTGAAGAAGGCGCGGGCGCCGACGGCGTAGACGACGTCGGCCACGTCGACGTCCGTGAGGCCCACGGAGCGCAGCGCCTCGACGTCGTCGCGGGTCACGACGGGGCGGCCACGGCGACCTCGGCGGCGAAGCGGACGACGCTCCGGTCCGGCTCGGCGAGGCCGCCGCCGCTCGGATCGGCGAGGAGCGCCCGCAGGGCGGCCTCGTCGTGGCAGACGTCCCGGAGGAAGGAGGAGTGGGCCACCGTGCAGTAGGTGCTCCCGAGAGCGCGGGCCGCGGCGATGCTGACGAGCTCGTAGCGGCGCCGGTCCATGGGCGCGACGACGGCGGCGCCCAGCGCCGCCCAGGCCGCTGCGACGTCCGGGCGCGGGGCGAAGGCCCCGGCGTCGTCGGGCAGGAGGCCCCAGCGCTCGCGCTGGGCGCGGTAGAAGTCCGCCAGCACGCGAGGGGCCTGCGCCTCGGGCGGCACGTCGACGAGCACGCCCCGGGGGTGCTCGTGACCGCGCCGGGGCGCCAGGGTCCTCCGGCCCGGGCGTCGGGCTCGGGCGTCGGGCTCGGGGAAGTCGGCGATCCCGTCGGGGCGACCGGGCGACCGGCGCTAGAACACCGGCCAGGGCACCGCGCTGCGGTGCTCGGGCGGCTGCGGCATGACGGCGCCGCGCAGGAGGCGGTCGACGCGCGTGCGCAGCGCCCGCACCTCCCACCCGGTGAGGAGGGCCTGCAGCTCGTCCTCGAGGCCGTCGCGCAGGGCCGCCCGCAGGCGGTCGAGCGCCTCGAGCTCGACGTCGGGCAGCGGCTCCCCCGCCCAGCCCCACAGGACGGTGCGCAGCTTGCCCTCGGCGTGGAGGACCAGGCCGTGGTCGATGCCGTGCACGGGCGGGCCGTCGGCGCGCGCGGCGGCGGACGCGGGGTCCGCGGCCGCGGGGCGTCCCAGCAGCAGGTGGCCGGCCTTGCGGTCGGCGTTGTTGGCCACGACGTCGAAGACGGCCACGGACAGCAGCCGCGGGTCGTCGGCGTGGACGAGGGTCACCGGCTCGCCGTAGGGCCCCCACGCCTCGAGGACGCCGCGCCACCCCGCGGGCACCTCGCCCTGGGGGACGACGTCGACGAGCCCGGCGCCGGGCTCGCCCAGCAGGTGCTCGTCGTCGAGGTCCTCGTCCGACTCGTCCGCCTCGTCCGGCCCCGCGTCGTCGTCGAGGGGATCCAGCCCCTCCGCGCCCTCGGCGTCGGGGTCCCCGTCGTCGGGGTCCACGGCGCCGTACGGGTCGACCACGCCGTCCTCGGCCGCCTCCTCGTCCAGCGGGGCGTCGCGCGGCGGGTGGACCCAGCGCTGCACGGACCCGGGCCCCAGGGGGCCGTCGCGCAGGACGGTCGTGGGGACGACGCCCCACCCGCCCGCGCGCGAGACCAGCGAGGCCGCGACCTCGCGCCCGGCGAGCGTGCCGTCGGGGAAGTCGTGGAGCGGCCGCTCGCCGCGGACGGGCTTGTAGACGCAGCGGACGGCCGTGCCGCCGTCCCGGCAGGTGGCGAGCAGGGTGACGTTGGAGGAGCCGGAGATGCGCCCGACGACCTCGAGGTCGCCGCGCGAGAGCAGGTCCGCCAGCGCGTCGCCGTCGCGCGGGACGCCGGACCGCGGGCCCGCGGGCGTCCCGCCGCCCCCGATCAGCGGCGGTACCCGTTGGCGCGCGGGCAGACGTGGCCCTCGGGGTCCAGCGGGCCCTGGCAGAACGGGCACGGCGGGCGGCCGGCCGCCACGAGGGCCGAGGCCCGCTGGGCGAAGCCGCGGGCGCTGGCGCCGGACAGGGAGACCCGCAGGACGGACCGGGCGTCGGGCTCAGGCCCCTCCCCCAGGCCGCCGCCGGCCTCGTCCTCCTCGACGGAGAAGCACTCGATGACGACGACGCCGCGGTCGCCGTCCCACTGCAGGCTCATCGTCCCGACCCGGAACTCCTCCTCGATGGGGGTGTCCAGCGGCTCGGTGTCGCCCGCCCCGACGGGGGTCACCGCGGGCACGGGCGCCTCGCCGCCGCTGCGGCGCACCACCTCGTCGAGGAGCTCCTCGACCTTCTCGGCCAGGGTGGCGACCTGCTGCTTCTCGAGGGCGACCGAGACGACGACGGGCACGGGCCCGGTGCTGCGCGCCCGCGCCTGGAGGAAGAAGGTGCGCGAGCCCGCCGGGCCCACCGTGCCGGCGACGAAGCGGTCCGGCGGGTCGTAGTCGAAGACCTGCGCTGGCATGCCGTCGAGACTACCCAGCGCCCGCGCCGCCCACCGGCCGGCTCAGGTCCCGGCCCCGCCGCCCACGGCGGCGTCGGACGACGCCGCCGCCCGGCGCCGTCGTCGCGGCGCCGGCGCGAGGGAGGCGAGGTCGCCGCCGGTGTCGTTGGTGCGCACGACGAAGGGCCGCAGCGGGGTGTACCGCACGACCGAGACCGAGGCCGGGTCGACGACGATGCGCTGGAAGCTGTCGAGGTGCTGGCCCAGGGCGTCGGCGAGGACCGCCTTGATGACGTCGCCGTGGGAGACGGCGACCCACACGGCGTCCGCGCCGTGCTCCGCCGCGACCGCGGCGTCGTGCTCGCGGACCGCCGCCAGGGCCCGGGCCTGGACGTCGCGCAGCGACTCGCCACCGGGGAACTGAGCCGCGCTGGGGTGGCCCTGCACGACCTTCCAGTGCGGCTCCTTCGCCAGCTCGCGCAGGCCGCGGCCGGTCCAGTCCCCGTAGTCGCACTCGAGCAGCCGGGGCTCCTCGACGAGGTCGGGGCGCGGGCGGCGCGCCGTCCCGCCGACGGCGAGGAGGGCGCGCGCCGTCGCGACGGTGCGTTCCAACGGGCTGGCGACGACCCGGGCGAGGGGGACGCCCGCGAGGCGCTGCCCGAGGGCCGCGGCCTGCGCGGCGCCGCTGTCGTCGAGGCCGACGCCGGGCGTCCGCCCCGCGAGCACGCCCGAGGCGTTGGCCGCGGTGCGCCCGTGTCGGACCAGCAGGAGGGTCGGCACGGGCGCCACCATAGGCGCCGTCCTCGGCCGCGCCCCGCGCCGGCCGGGACCGACCGACCCGCGCCCCTCGCGCGCGCCGAGCCCCGGCCGGGGCCACGACCCCTCCGGAGGTACCCGTGAGCGCCATCGTCCGCACCTGCGACGGCACCCGCCTGCACGACGTCGCCGTCCCGGCGCACGCCGGCGCGTCGTCCGTCCCGCCGCCCCCGGCGCGGGTCCCCGGCGCGGCGGAGACCGCCGACGCCCTGGCCCGGGCCCGCGCCGAGGGCGCCGGCTTCGTGTGGGTCCACCACATCGACCCCGGTGAGGGCGACCTCTCCGGCTACGCGGAGGTCCTCGACCTGCACCCCCTGGCGGTCGAGGACCTCGAGACCGGGCGCCAGCGCCCCAAGCTCGAGCGCTACCCGGGCGACGAGGGCGGGTCCGTGCTGCTCAGCGCGCGGCCCGTCCGCTACGACGACAGCCGCTCGGCGGTGGAGACCGGCGAGGTGCTCGTCGTCCTCGGCGACCGCTGGGTGCTCACCGTCTCGCGGGAGGACGAGGGCGTGGTCGAGCGCGCCCGCGGGCGCCTCGACGAGGACTTCCTCGCGCTCGGCCCCGCCGCCGTCCTCCACGGGGTGCTCGACGTCGTCGTGGACGCCTACGTCGCCATCGCCTCCGAGCTCGAGGTCGACGTCAGCGACCTGGAGCAGGAGGTCTTCAGCCCCGACGACCGCGGCGCCGGGACGACGGCGCGCGTCTACCAGCTCAAGCGGGAGGTGCTCGAGATGATCCGCGCCGCCCGGCCGCTCGTCGAGCCCGTGCGGCGCCTCTGGCAGCAGGACCTCGACCTCGTGCCCGAGGGGGCCCGGGTCTTCCTGCGCGACGTGGCCGACCACGCCCAGCAGGCCGCCGAGTCCGTCGAGGCGACCGACCGCCAGCTCGGCGACGTCCACAGCGCCCACCTCGCCGAGGTGGGCCTGCAGCAGAACGACGACGCCCGCCGCATCTCCGCGTGGGCGGCCCTCGCCGTCGTGCCCACCGTCATCGCCGGCATCTACGGCATGAACTTCCAGTACATGCCCGAGCTGGCGTGGCGCTACGGCTACCCGGCGGCGCTCCTGCTCATGGTCACCGTCTGCCTGGTGCTGCACCGGGCGTTCCGGCGGTCGGGCTGGCTGTAGGGCCCGGCCCGGCCCGGCCCGGCCGTCAGGGCTGGACGGCGGGCGCCACCACGGGCGCGGCGTCGACGACGCCCGTGAGCAGCAGCACCGCGAGGACGGCCGCGAGCGCGAGCCGGTAGACCACGAACCCGCGGAAGGTGTGGGTGCTGATGAAGCGCAGCAGCCACGCGATGACGGCGAGGCCCACCCCGAAGGAGATGGCCGTCGCCAGGACGGTCGGACCCCAGTCGACGGACGCGGCGCCGCCCTCTCCCAGCTCCGAGACGAGCTGGAAGCCGCCCGAGGCGACGACGGCGGGGATGGCGAGGAGGAACGCGTAGCGCGCGGCCGCCTCGCGGCGGTAGCCCAGCAGCAAGCCGGCGGTGATGGTGCCGCCGGAGCGGGACACCCCGGGGACGAGCGCCAGCGCCTGGGCGAACCCGTAGAGCAGGCCGTCGCGGACCGACAGGTCGGACAAGTCCTTCCGGGTCGACGCCCGGGCGTCGGCGACGCCGAGGAGCACGCCGAAGACGGCGAGCATGACGGCGGTGATCCACAGGTTGCGCAGCTGGGTCTCGATCTGGTCCTGGAAGAGGAGCCCGAGGACGCCGATGGGGATCGACCCGAGGATGACGAGCCAGCCCATCCGCGCGTCCGGGTCGCTGCGCGGAACGCGGCCCACGAGCGAGAGCGCCCACTGCCGGACGATCCGGACGATGTCGCGCCAGAAGTAGACGACGACGGCCGCCTCGGTGCCCAGCTGGATGATCGCGGTGAAGGCGGCCCCGGGGTCGCGGCCGTCGAAGAGCAGCTGGCCGACGATGCTCACATGCGCGCTGGAGGAGATGGGCAGGAACTCCGTGAGCCCCTGCACGAGACCGAGGACCAGCGCCTCGACCCACCCCATCAGGAGCCCGCCCCGCTGGCGTCGAGCGCCTCGGCGACCGTGCGGAGCACGGCGACCCGCTCGGCCTCGTCGCGCCCGTCGGGCAGCACGGAGAGCGTCGTCACCCCCGCCTCGGCGTAGGCGGCCAGGCGGTCGCGGACGGCGGCGGGCGGCCCGACGAGGCTGGTGGCCTCGAGGAGGCCCCGCGGGACCGCCGCGGCGGCCTCCCGGTGCCGGCGGTCGAGGTACAGGTCCTGCACGAGGGCGGCCTCCCGCTCGTAGCCCAGCCGCACGGCCAGGGCGTTGTAGAAGTTCTGCTCGCGGCTGCCCATGCCGCCGACGTAGAGGGCGAGCCGGGCCCGCAGGGCCCCGAGGCGCCCCGCCTCGTCGTCCTCGGCGACCGAGGTCCCGTACGAGGGCGCGGCGGCGACGGACGCGACGACGTCGAGGGGGGCGTCGGCGTGCGCCGAGCGGCGCCGTCCCGCCGCCAGGTGCGCCAGCGCGTCCGGCAGGTGCTCCGGCGTCACGAGGATCCCGAGCCAGCCGTCGGCGAGCTCCCCGGCGAGCTCGAGGTTCTTCGGGCCCACGGCCGCGAGGTACACGGGCACGTCGGCCCGCAGCGGCCGCACGGACAGCCGCAGCGCCCGCCCGGGCCCGTCGGGCAGGGGCAGCTGCAGGTGCCGGCCGTCGTAGCGCACCTGCTCCCGGCGCAGCGCCATCCGGACGACCTCGACGTGCTCGCGCGTGCGCCGCAGCGGCGCGTCGAAGCGCACCCCGTGCCAGCCCTCGGAGACCTGCGGGCCGGAGACCCCCAGCCCCAGGTGGAAGCGGCCGCCGGAGAGGGCGTCGAGCGAGGCGGCCGTCATCGCCGTCATGGCGGCGCTGCGGGCGGGGATCTGCAGGACGGCGCTGCCGACGCCGATGCGCGTCGTGCGCGCGGCGACGCAGGACAGGACCGTGACGGCATCGGTGCCGTAGGCCTCCGCCGCCCACGCGACCGCGTACCCCAGGCGCTCGGCCTCCTCGGCGAGGCGGACGCGGGCCCACGGGTCCTCGCCCCCACCACCGGGCCCCGCGGCCGAGACCTGCGGACCCTGACCGAGGTCGACGCCCAGACGCACGGCGCCGACAGTAGCGACGCCGGGACCCACGGCCCGCCACCGGCGGACGGCTCGGTGCGGCGCCCGCCGGGCGGACCGGGAGCCCGCCCGGTCCGCGGCTAGGGTCGAGCGCCATGGAGACCCGGCGCGTCGGACGGTCGGGCCTGCGCGTCTCACGGCTCGGGCTCGGCACCCTGACGTGGGGGCGCGACACCGACGAGCACGAGGCCTCCGAGCAGCTGCGCGACTTCGCGGACGCCGGCGGCACCCTCGTCAGCACCGCGGCCTCCGGCTCCGGCGAGGCGGAGGAGCTCCTCGGCGCGCTGCTCGACGACGTCGTCCCCCGCCGGGACCTCGTGCTCGCCCTGCGCGTCGGCTCCCGCGGGCTCGGCGCCGCGCGCCGCACCGACGGCTCGCGGCGCAGCCTCCTCGCCGACCTCGACGACTCCTTGGCGCGCCTGCGGACCGACCACGTCGACCTGCTGCTGCTCGGCGGCACCGACCGGGGCGCCGACCCGGGCGGCCACGTCGGCGACGGCGGCCCCGGGGACGACGGGGCGCCCGTCGAGGAGTCCCTCGCCGCCCTGGCGGAGGCCCAGAGCTCCGGACGCGCGCGCTACACGGGCCTCGCCGAGCACGGCGCCTGGCAGACCGCCCGCGCCGCCGCCCTGGCGCAGGCCGGCGGGGCGCCGCTCGTCGCCGTCGAGGTGGAGCACTCGCTGGTCGCCCGCTGGGCCGACGTCGACCTGCGCGACGCCGCCGCCGCGAGCGGGGTGGGCCTGCTCGCCCGCAGCCCCCTCGGCGGCGGGGTGCTGACGGGCAAGTACCGCCACGCGCTGCCCGCGGACTCCCGGGCGGCCTCGCCGCACCTCGTGCACGTCGTCGAGCCGCACCTCGACCCCTCGGCGCGCGGGGTCGTGGAGGCCGTGCGCACCGCCGCCGACGGGCTCGAGCGCTCCCCGCTCGAGGTCGCCCTCGCGTGGGCGGCCGACCGCCCCGGCGTCGCCAGCGCCGTCACGGGCGCCCGCACGGCGGCGCAACTGCGCGCCGCGCTCGCGGGCGAGGACCTGCGGCTGCCGGGACCGATCCGCGCGGCGCTGGACGAGGTGTCCTCGGCCCGGACGGCCGTCGGGCGCCCCTAGACGCCGGTCGCCCGGCGGCCGTCGCTTCCCGGTCGAGGGGGCGCCGGCGCCCGCACGGCTGCGCGCCTACAGGCGCGGGCGGCTGTCGTCGTCCTCGTCGTCGTCGTCCTGGTCGTCGTCGTCCTCGAGGTCGTCGTCGTCCTCGTCGTCGTCCTCGAGGTCGTCGTCGTCCTCGTCGGAGTCGTCGAAGAGCACGAAGGGCGTCACCTCGTCGAAGGCGTCGTAGAGCGCCTCGTCGTAGGTCTCGAACGCGTCCGACAGCGACTGGTAGGCGTCCTTGACCACGGGGTCGGTCTCGGAGCGGCGTCGCTCGACGGCGTCGAGGTGCGCCTCGAGCGCCCCGACGAGACGTGCCAGGGCCGCGCGGGGCTCGGTGCTCATGGGAGGACCGTAGCCGCGCGGAAGGGTCGTCGGCGACGGGTGCGAGCAGGTGCCGTCCGCGCCCCGCGCCACGGTGCGGCACCCGCCCTCCGGGGCGGGGTCCGACGTCGCACCCGTCGCGTCACCGGGGTCCGGGAGGAGCCTCGTGGCACCATGACGCGCGATGGACGCGAGCCGACGCACCCCCCGGGGCGGGGACCAGCCCTCCGAGCGGCCCACGCACTCGGCGCCCGACGAGGACGCCGCCCGGGGCGGGCGCGCACCCGGTCGCCCCCGCGCCTCGACCTTCGAGTACCGCGAGGTCGTGCTGCCCCGCGGCACCTCCGGCGGCCAGGCGCGCGCCCTCCTCACGGAGGAGGCGGAGTACGGCAAGTGGGAGCTCGCGGGCGTGCGCCTCTACGTCGGCGGGCTGCGGCGCGTCGTGCTGCGCCGGCGCATCATCCGCATGCAGCGGACCGCCTGAGGCCGCAGGCGCGGGGCCGACCGGGATGCCGCGCCTCGCCGTCGACGCGCCGGCGGTGCTGAGCCTGCTCGAGGCCGGTCACGACCCCGTGCACCCGCTCGTCGGCACGGCGGCCCTGCGCTCCCAGGTGCTCGACCTGGTCCTCGGCGCGGTGCGCGCCGGCCGCCTCGAGGAGGCGCGCGCCCTGGCGCTGCTCGACGACCTCACGTCGCTGCGGGTGCGGCTGCTGGGCGACCGGGTGTCGCGGCGGACCGCCTGGCGCCTCGCCCGCGAGCACGGGTGGGCGACGGCCGACGCCGAGGTCGTGGCCGTCGCCCTCCTGCAGGCGGACGCCCTCGTCAGCGGTGACGCCCGTCTGCGGGCGCTGGTCGCCGGCGTCGTCCGGCTCGCACCGCTGGAGGCGCTGACCGGCCTCGGCGGCGCTCCCGCCGACGCGCCGTAGGGCCGCCTCAGCAGGTGCGCAGCAGCCGGTCGAGGACGCGGGTGCCGAAGCGCAGCGACTCGGTGGGCACGCGCTCGTCGACGCCGTGGAACATGCCGGCGAAGTCGAGCTCCGGCGGCAGCTGCAGCGGCGCGAAGCCGAAGCCGCGGACGCCCAGCTTGGCCAGCGCCTTGTTGTCGGTGCCGCCGGACAGGCAGTAGGGCAGCACGCGGGCTCCCGGGTCCTCGGCGAGCAGCGCGCCCACCATGGCCTCGGGCAGCGAGCCCTCCATGTCGGTCTCGAGGGCGGCGTCGGCGTGGACGACCTCGACGTCGACGCCGGGCCCCGCCAGCTCGCGCACGACCTCGAGGACGTGGTCGCCCTGCCCCGGCAGCGTGCGGCAGTCCACGAGGGCCGTCGCCGTCCCGGGGATGACGTTGTGCTTGTAGCCGGCCTCGAGCTGCGTGGGGTTCGAGGTGTTGCGCAGGGTGGCGCCCACCCAGTTGGCCGTCGTCCCGAGCGTAAGCGTGAGCGCGTCGAAGTCCTCGGGGTCGAGCGGCTCGCCCGTGACGTCGCGGACCCCCTCGAGGAAGGCGCTGACGGACGGCCGCAGCTCGGTCGGCCACCGGTGCGCGCCGATGCGGGCGACGGCGGCGGCCAGTCGGGTGACGGCGTTCTCCCCGTTGACCTGGCTGCCGTGCCCCGCGCGGCCGTGGGCCACGAGCCGGACCCACGCGATGCCCTTCTCGGCGGTCTGCAGGAGGTAGCAGCGCTGCCCGGCGACGTCGATCGAGAAGCCGCCGACCTCGCTGATCGCCTCGGTGGCGCCCTCGAAGAGGTCGGGGCGCGTGCGCGCGAGGTGCGTCGCCCCCTTGACGCTGCCCGCCTCCTCGTCCGCGAAGAAGGCGACGACGAGGTCGCGCGGCGGCGTGCGGCCCTCGCGGACCATCTGGCGCACGACGGACAGGATCATCCCGTCCATGCCCTTCATGTCGACGGCGCCGCGGCCCCACAGCAGGCCGTCGCGCACCTCGCCGGCGAAGGGGTCGACGCTCCAGTCCGCCGCGCGGGCGGGGACGACGTCGAGGTGGCCGTGGACGACGAGGGCGCCCCGCTCGCGGTCCGCACCGGGGACGCGCACGACGACGCTCGCGCGGCCCGGGTCGCTCTCCAGCAGCTCCGGGGACAGCCCGACCTCCTCGAGCAGGCCGACGACGTGCTCGGCGGCGGCCCGCTCCCCCGGCCCGCTGCCGTCGCCGTAGTTCGACGTGTCGATGCGGATGAGGTCGCGCGCGATCTCGACGACCTCGTCCGCGGCCGAGGGGACGCCGGTCGCGGCGCCGGCGTCGGGGGCGGACGGCGTGCGGGTGAGGTCCGTCATGCCCGGCACGCTACCGGCGGGGGCGTCGGCGGCCCCGCCGCGGCGTCAGGGCGGGGGCGTCGGGGTGGGCCGTCAGGACGGGGCGTCGGGGTGGGCGCTCGGGCCGGCCGGCGGCCCGGCGGCGAGCGGTCGGGGACGCCCCAGGACCCGTGGTAGTTTTTCCACCGCTCGCGGCGCTCCGGCGCCGCACGGCACCTGTCCGGGTGGCGGAATGGCAGACGCGCTAGCTTGAGGTGCTAGTGCCCTTTATCGGGCGTGGGGGTTCAAGTCCCCCTCCGGACACCAGCACGGGCCGCTCTCGCCGAGGGCGGCCCGTCGTCGTCCGTGGGCCTGTCGGCCCCTGTTCCTCGGCCAGGTCCGACCACGCCGCCCCGGCCCCCAGCGGCGGCCTCCTGCGGGGCGATGTGTGGCCATGACGCCCTCGTGAGGGCCGCCCGAGGGGCGATGTGTGGCCATGACGCCCCCGTGAGGGCCGCCCGAGGGGCGATGTGTGGCCATGACGCCCTACGACCCCCGCCGAAGCGGAGGCGCGGCGCGCTCGGCAGCGCTCGACCGCGACGCGGCCCTCACCAAGCCGAGGGCTGGCGACCGGGCAGCACTGCGCTGACCGTCGGGGCCGGCGCAGGGGCGACATGGCCACACATCGCCTCCCGAAGGGGCGGGTCCGGGACGACATGGCCGCACATCGCCCTGGGAGGAGGCGGGGCCAGGGCGACATGGCCACACGTCGCCCCGGCGGGGCGGTCAGTCGCGCGGCGCGACGTCGTCGAGGCGCCCGCCCGGCACGCCCACGAGCGCGACGAGGGCGCCGAGGGCGAGCAGCCCGGCGCAGACGAGCGTCGCGGCGCGGTAGGCCGGCGTGAGCAGCGCGGGGTCGGCGTAGGCGGCGCCGGTGAGCCCGACGACGGCCGGCAGGGCCGCGACGGCGACGAGGCCCGCCGAGCGCGCGACCGCGTTGTTGACGCCGCTCGCCGTGCCGGACAGGGCGTCCGGCGCCGCCGCCAGCACGGTGGCCGTCAGCGGCGCGACGGTGACGACGAGGCCCGCCCCGAGCAGCAGGACGCCGGGCAGCACGTCGACGGGGTAGGTGTCCCCCGGCCCGACACCCGCGAGCAGCGCCACGCCGACCGCGGCGACGAGGGGCCCCACGACGAGCGGGAGGCGCGGTCCGGTCCGCGCCGCCGCCGCTCCCGAGCGCCCCGACAGCAGGAGCAGGAGCAGCGTCGAGGGCGCCATGGCGGCGCCCGCCGCGAGAGCGCTCCACCCGAGCGAGACCTGCAGCTGCAGGACGAGCAGGAGCATGACGCCGGACAGGGCGGCGTAGACGGCGAAGGTGCCGACGTTGACGACGGTGAAGACCCGCGACGAGAACAGCGACGGCGGGACGACGGGGTGCGGCGTCCGCCGCTCGCGCAGGACGAAGGCCACCAGCCCCACGACACCGAAGGCTGCCGCGACGAGCGGCGGCGCGCCCCAGCCGTCCTCGGGCCCGGCCACGAGGGCGTACGTGAGGCCCCCGAGCCCGACGGCGCTCGCCACCGCTCCCGGCACGTCGAGGGACGGCGCCCGCTCGGGCGAGCGCGACTCGGGCACGTGCCGCAGCCCGAGGACGACGACGGCCGCCGCCAGCGGCAGGTTGAGGAGGAAGACGGCCCGCCAGTCCCACGCCACGAGCCACCCCCCGACGACCGGGCCGGCGGCGCCCGCCACGCCGGTGAGCCCGGACCAGGTGCCGATGGCCCGCGCCCGGTCCTGCGGGGCGAAGCTGGCCTGCAGCACCGCGAGGCCGCCCGGCGTCAGCAGCGCGCCGCCGACCCCCTGGACGGCGCGGGCGGCCACGAGCGTCGGCACGTCGGGGGCGAGGGCGCACCCGGCCGAGGCGACGGCGAAGGCGACGGCGCCGACGAGCAGGACCCGGCGGCGCCCGTAGCGGTCGCCCAGCGAGCCGCCGAGGAGGATGAGCGAGGAGAGCGTGAGCAGGTAGGCGGTGACGGTCCACTGCAGCCCGGCGACGTCGGCGCCCAGGTCCGCGCCGATGCTCGGGAGGGCGACGTTGACGACCGTGCCGTCGAGGAAGGCCATGCCCGAGGCGAGGACCAGGACGAGCAGGACCGCCCTCCCCTGCGCCGTCCCGGCGCGCACCCCGCCCTCGGGCGCCGTCGCCGCGGGGCGACGGGGGCGACCGCGCCGGTGACCGGTGCCGTGGTGGCCCGTGCCGTGGTGGTCGGGGACCCCACCGGGCCCGACCGGCTGCGGCGGGGGCGTGCGGGAGCTCACCTCCGGAGGGTAGGTCCGCGTCGTGGCCCCCGGCCGCCGCGCCGCCTGGCGGACGCCGCCCCCGCCCCGGTGTGGCCTGCAGCACACTGGACGCCGACACCCGGACCCGGCGCGGCCGGCGCGCCCCGGCTCGCGGGCGCGGCGGTCGGGCCCCGCACCCGAGGAGCCCCATGAGCAGCGCCCCGATGAGCAGCACCCGGTCCAGCAGCACAGGGTCGAGCAGCGGAGGCACCGGCGCCGACCGGACGTCCGCGGCGACGGACGGCGACCCGGCCGAGGACGCGCGGGCCGGCGGCGCCGCCGCCGCGGCGCCCGCCGTGGACGGGGTGTCGTCCGACGAGGCCCACGCCCAGCTGCGGGCGTCGGTCCGCCGTCTCGCGGCCCTCCTCGGGGAGGCGCTCGAGCGCCACGAGGGCGCCGACCTCCTCGCGCTCGTCGAGCGCGTGCGCCACCTCGCCCGCCGCCCCGACGAGGGCGCCGAGCTCAGCCGCGTCCTCGCCGACGTGGACGACGGCACGGCCGTCGTCCTCGCGCGAGCCTTCACGGCCTACTTCCAGCTCGCCAACATCACCGAGCAGCTGCACCGCTCCCAGGAGCTGGCGAGCCGCCCGGGCGCGGGCCTCGCCCACACCGTCCCGCGGCTGGCCGCCGCGCTCGAGGCCGGCGACGTGAGCCGCGAGCAGCTGCAGGCCGTCGTCGACCGCATGGAGCTGCGACCCGTCTTCACCGCCCACCCCACCGAGTCCAGCCGGCGCTCGGTGCTCGACCTGCTCTCCCGCACGGCCGCGGCGCTGGACCGCAGCGGCGACCCGCGCCGTCGCGCCGCCGACGTCGAGGCCGACGAGCGCCGCGTCGTCGAGCTCGTCGACCTGCTCTGGCAGACCGACGAGCTCCGCGTGGAGCGCCCGCAGCCGGCCGACGAGGCGCGCTCGGCCCTGTACTACCTCTCCTCGCTGGCCACGACGGTGATGCCCGACCTCCTCGACGAGCTCGACCGCCGCCTGCGGGGCCTCGGCGTCGAGCTCGGCGGGCGGGCGCGCCCCCTGCGCTTCGGCAGCTGGGTGGGCGGGGACCGCGACGGCAACCCCAACGTCACCCCGGCCGTCACGCTCGACGTCCTGGCCCAGCAGCACGCGACGGGCGTCGAGGTCCTGCTCCGCCTCGTCGACGAGCTCGTCGTCCAGCTCGCGTCCTCGACGCAGGTGGTCGCCGTCTCCGCGGAGCTGCGCGAGAGCCTGGAGCGCGACCGCGAGCAGCTGCCGGGCGTGTGGGAGCTGCGGCACCGCCTCAACAGCGAGGAGCCGTACCGGCTCAAGCTCTCCTACGTGCGCGCCCGCCTGGAGGGGACGGGTCGGCGCCTGACGGCGGGCGGCGCCCACGTGCCGGGGCAGGACTACGCGGGCGTCGGCGACCTGCTCGACGAGCTGGAGCTCGTCCAGCGCTCCCTCGTCGAGAACGGCTGCGAGCTCGTGGCCCACGGCGTCGTGGCGCGCGCCCTGCGGACCGCCGCGGCCACGGGCCTCGGCCTCGCAGTGCTCGACGTGCGCGAGCACTCCGAGCGCCACCACACCGCCCTCGAGGCGCTGGTGGACCGGGCCCGCGCCGCGGACCGCCCCTACGGCGAGATGGACCGCGAGCAGCGGCGGGCGCTCCTGTCGGCCGAGCTGGCCGGCGGTCGGCCCCTCGCGAGCGCGGCCACGCTCGACGCCGTCGAGGGCACGGCCGCGGAGGTCGTCGAGCTCTTCCGCACGGTGCGCACGGCGCTCGACCGCTTCGGCGACGACGCCGTCGAGACGTACGTGGTCTCCATGACGAAGGGGGTGGACGACCTCCTCGCCGTCGCCGTCCTGGGGCGCGAGGTGGGCCTCGTCGACCTCCCCGCGGACCCCGAGGCCCCGGCCGTGGCGCGGGTGGGCTTCGCCCCGCTGTTCGAGACGATCACCGAGCTCGAGGCGGCGGGCCCCCTGCTCGGCACGCTGCTCTCCGACCCGTCCTACCGGCGCCTCGTGGCCGCCCGGGGCGACGTGCAGGAGATCATGCTCGGCTACTCCGACAGCTCCAAGGACGGCGGCATCGCCGCTTCGCGCTGGCAGATCCACCGCGCCCAGCGGGCGCTGCGCGACGTCGCCCGCGAGCACGGCGTGCAGCTGCGGCTCTTCCACGGCCGCGGCGGGTCGGTCGGCCGTGGCGGCGGCCCGACGGGCGAGGCGATCCTCGCGCAGCCCGCGGGCAGCCTCGACGGCGCCATGAAGGTCACGGAGCAGGGCGAGGTCATCTCCGACAAGTACCTGCTCCACGGCCTCGCCGTGCACAACCTCGACGTCGCCCTCTCGGCGGTGCTCGAGGCGTCGGTGCTGCGCAGCGCGCCCGTCGTCGACCGCTCCGTCCTCGACTCCTGGGACGCGACGATGGACGTCGTCGCCGCGGCCGGCCGCGACCGCTACCGCGGCCTCGTCGAGGACGAGCGCCTCGTGCCGTTCTTCCTCGCGGCGACGCCGGTGGAGGAGCTCGGGCACCTCAACATCGGCTCGCGGCCGGCGCGCCGCCCCGGTGGCACCGGCGGGCTGGAGGACCTGCGGGCCATCCCGTGGGTGTTCGGCTGGACGCAGAGCCGGATCAACGTGCCCGGGTGGTTCGGGGTCGGCTCGGGGCTGGCCGCGGCGCGCGAGGCCGGGCGCACCGACGAGCTCCGGGCGATGTACGAGACCTGGCCCTTCTTCCGCAGCTTCCTCGGCAACGTGCAGATGACCCTGGCGAAGACCGACCTGTCCATCGCCCAGCGGTACGTCGACACCCTCTGCGACGAGGGGCAGGCGGCGCTGCTGGAGGACCTGCGCGCCGAGCACGCGCGCACGACCGAGGAGGTCCTCGCCGTCACGGGGCAGTCCGAGCTGCTCGAGGCCTCGCCGGTGCTGCGCCGCACCCTCGAGCTCCGCGACTCCTACCTGGCCCCGCTGCACGCCCTGCAGGTCGAGCTGCTGCAGCGCTCGCGCGCGGCGGGCGACGACGTCGACCCCGTGCTGCGCCGGGCGCTGCTGCTGACGATCAACGGCATCGCCGCGGGCATGCGCAACACCGGCTGACCCGGGGGCGAGGGGACGTCGTGGGCGGAGACCGAGAGGGACGTCGGGCGGGGCTCGCGGGTGTGCGGACGACGGAGGACGCGCTGGCGCTCTTCGACGCCCTGCCGGCGGTCGAGGTCGACGACGTCCTCGGCGCGTGGCGGGGCACCGGCGTGCCGACGGGCCACCCGCTCGACGGCCTGCTCGAGCTCCTCGGCTGGCACGGCAAGCGCTTCGACGGCGCGGACGCGGCGCACCCGCTGCTCTTCGCCACCCGCCCGGGGGGCGAGCCCTTCGCCGTCGACCCCGCCGGCGTGCCCGTCGGGCTGGTCGTGAGGGCCAGCGGGCTCCTGCACGACGAGCGGGTCGCGGCCGCGGCGCGCGGGGCGCTGCCGCTGCGCCGCACCGGGCGCCCGAGGGCCCGGCTGCGTCCGGTGCGCCACCGGGGCGTCACGTCGGCGGCGATGCTCTACGACGCGCTGCCGGTGGTGGACCACCTCCGCGCGCTGGACGACGGCGGGCTGCTCGGGCTCATGGACGCGCGGGGCCTCGAGCGGCCGTTCTTCTTCGCCCTGCACCGGGAAGGGCCGGCCCGCCGACGACCAGCACACCGGCGGCCGGCACACCGGCGGCCGGCACCCCGGTGAGCAGGGCGGTGGCCGCCGCTGACGCGGGCGGCGCGGCGCCTACGGTGGCGGGCGTGAGCGAGACCCCGCAGCAGCACACCCTGGCCTGGACGCCGCGCTGGAGCGGCCCGACCTGCTCGCCGAGCCCGTCGCCGCCGCGCTGCGCGCCCTCCCGGCGGACGACGCCGCGACGGTCTTCGTCGCGGAGATCGACCCGGACGTCGCCGACACCGCCGCCCTGGTGGCGTCCTCGGACGTCACGCTCGAGGAGTCGGCCAACTGCGTGCTCGTCGGTGGACGGCGGGACGGCGAGCAGCGCGTCGCGGCGGCCCTGGTCCGCGGCACCGACCGCGCCGACGTCAACGGCCTCGTGAAGCGCGCGCTCGACGTCCGCAAGGCGTCCTTCCTCGCCCGGGAGGACGCCGTCAGCGCCTCCGGGATGGACTTCGGCGCCATCACCCCGGTGGGGCTGCCCGGCGGGTGGCGCGTCCTCGTCGACGGGGCCGTGGCGGGCCTCCCCCGGGCCGTCGTCGGCAGCGGCGTGCGTCGGTCCAAGCTCGCCCTCCCCGGCGCCCTGCTGGCGCGCCTGCCCGGCGCCGAGGTGCACGAGGGGCTCGGCCGCCCCGCCTGAGCCCCGACGCGCGCGGGGCTCGGCGAAGAGGAGGGCCACGACGTCGTGCCTCGGGGCCCCGCGGTGGAGGAAGGCGACGAAGTGCGCGGAAGAGGGCCCTCACGACGGAAGACGGCTACGACGTCCGGCTCCCGGGGCCCCCGCGACGGAAAGGGGCTATGACGTCCCGGGCGGGGCGCCCGGCGCCCGCAGCGCCCAGAAGGCGACGGCGCTGGCGGCGGCGACGTTGAGGCTGTCCACGCCGCCCGCCATGGGGATGCGCACGACGACGTCGCTGCCGACGACCGCCCCGCGGGACAGGCCGTCCCCCTCCGTGCCGAGCAGCAGGGCGAGGGGCTCGGGCGGGTCGGCGGCGAGGTCGTCGAGGCTGACGGCGTCGTCGGCGAGCGCCAGGGCGGCGACGGCGAAGCCCCGCTCGCGCAGGAGGTCCAGGCCGCCGGGCCACGGCTCGAGGCGCGTCCAGGGCACCTGGAAGACGGTCCCCATCGACACGCGCACCGAGCGCCGGTACAGCGGGTCGGCGCAGCGCGGCGAGACGAGGACGGCGTCGACGCCCAGCGCCGCGGCGGAGCGGAAGACGGCGCCCACGTTGGTGTGGTCCACGACGTCCTCGAGCACCGCGACACGGCGGGCCCCGGCGAGGACGTCGTCGAGCGCGGGCAGCACCGGCCGGTGCATGGCCGCCAGGGCGCCGCGGTGGAGGTGGAACCCGGTGATGTCGCGCAGCAGCGGCTCGTCGGCGACGTGCACCGGGACGGGCGGCCCGTCGTCCGCGCCGACGCCGTGCCGGGCCAGCAGCGGCAGCAGGTCCGGCAGCCAGCGGGGCGCGAGCAGGACCGAGCGCGGGCGGTGGCCCGCCTCGAGCGCCCGCTCGAGCACGGTGCTCGACTCGGCCATGTAGAGGCCCTCGGCGGGCTCGCGGACGCGCCGCAGCGCGACGTCGGTGAGGCCGGTGTAGTCGCCGAGGCGGGGGTCGGTCGCGTCCTCGACGCGGTCGACGACGACGCCGGGCGGCACCTCGACGCCCTCGGGCACGTGCGCGTCGCTCATCGCACGACCAGCGCGACGAGGGCCACGACGCCGAGGACGACGATCGTCGCGCGCAGCACGGCGCTGGGCAGCCGTCGTCCGACGGAGGCGCCGAGCAGGCCGCCGACGAGCGAGCCGACGGCGATCACGAGGACCGCCTCCCAGACGATCCGGTCGAACCCGACGACGACGTACGCCGCCGCCGCGACGACGTTGACGACGAGCGAGAGCAGGTTCTTCATCGCGTTGAGCCGCTGGAGGGGCTCCACGAGCAGCGCGCCGTGCGCGCCGACGAGCAGGATCCCCTGCGCCGCCGTGAAGTAGCCGCCGTAGACCCCGATGAGGAAGGTCACGACGAGCAGCACGACCTGCCCGGTGCGCCCGGGGCCGGGCGCCGCGCTCGACCCGGCGCCGGTGCTCTCGAGCGAGGTCGGCGACGCGGGACCGCCGACGGCCAGCCGCCGCTCCAGGCGCCGACGGGTGCGCGCCTGCAGTCGCGGCTGGAGCAGGACGAGCACGATCGCGAGGACGACGAGGACGGGGACCACCGTCTCGAAGGTCGTCGCGGGCAGGTGCAGCAGCAGCAACGCGCCGACGAGGGCGCCGAGCACCGACATGGGCACCAGCCGCGCCGCGCGGGCGCCCTGGCCGCGCAGCTCGCGCCGGTAGCCCCACGTGCCGGAGACGCCGCCCGTGACGAGCCCCACGGCGTTCGACATCGTCGCGGACACGGGCGGGACGCCGATCGCCACGAGCGTCGGGAAGGTGACGAGCGTGCCCGAGCCGACGACGGCGTTGATGGCGCCCGCCCACACCGCCGCCAGCGACAGGAGGAGCAGCTGCCAGCCGGTGAGGTCGCCGAGGAGGGCCTCGCTCACGCCGTCCTCACGCGCCAGCTCGACGGGCCCCTGCCCGCCGTGCCTCTGCCCGCCGCGCCTCCGCCCCTCACGCGCGGGCGGCCCGGGCCGACCAGCGGCCCCCGGACCGCTCGACGTGCAGCGGCAGCCCGAAGGTCGCCCCCAGGGCCTCCGCGGTGAGCACCTGCTCGAGCGGTCCCTGGCCGACCACGCGCCCCTCGCGCAGCAGCAGCGCGTGGGTGATCCCGGGCGGGACCTCCTCGACGTGGTGGGTGACGAGCACGAGCGCGGGCGACAGGGGGTCGGCGGCGAGGGCGCCGAGGCGCTGCACGAGGTCCTCGCGCCCGCCGAGGTCGAGCTCCGCGGCGGGCTCGTCGAGCAGCACGAGCTCGGGGTCCGACATCAGCGCCCGGGCGATCTGGACGCGCTTGCGCTCCCCCTCCGACAGCGTCCCGTAGGTGCGCCGCTCGAGGCCGGCGACGCCGAGCGCGGCGAGCAGCTCGAGCGCGCGGTCGTGGTCGGGGCCCTCGTACTCCTCGCGCCAGCGCCCGACCATCCCGTAGGAGGCGGTGAGGACGACGTCGACGACGCGCTCCCCCGGGGGCACCCGCTCGGCGAGCGCGGCGCTGGCCAGGCCGATGCGGGGGCGCAGCTCGAAGACGTCGACGAGGCCGAGCTCCTCCCCCAGCACCTCCGCCCGCCCGCGCGTGGGGTGCAGGCGGCCCGACGCGACCTGCAGCAGCGTGGTCTTCCCGGCCCCGTTGGGGCCGAGGACGACCCAGCGCTCGTCGGCGCCGACGGCCCAGGAGACGTCGTCGAGCAGCGGGCGGCCGTCGCGGACGACCGTGACGCCGCCGAGGTCGAGCACGGGCTCGTCGGGCGCGCCCTTGGCGGTCGGCGCGACGGCGGCACGACGGGCGGAGGGCCCCGTCGACGGGGAGACCGGTCGCGGTGCGGTGCTGGTGCGGCCGGTGCCCTCGCTCATGGCCGCGACCCTACTGCCGCCCCGCGGCGCGTCCCGGGCCCGGCGGCGGTGCCCGGTGCGGTGCCCCCGAGGGGGCCGCGGCGCACCCGCAGGCCGGTCCGCCGACCCGTCCGGTCGACCCGTCCACCAGCGGCCGGCGGCGGCCCGCTGCGTACCCTCGTCGGCGTGATCGACCTCCCCCGCTCCGCACGGCTGGCCGCCTGGGGCACCGCGGTCCTGCGCGGCGAGGCACCGGTGGGGACGGCCGTGCGCGCCGTCCAGCGGGACGACGAGCCGCACACCGCGGCCGGCGACGCCCCCGCCGCCGACCTCGCCGAGCTCCTCGAGGGCTGGCGCGCGGCCGGCCACCGCGGCCTGCGCGTCGTGCTGCCGGTCCCGGGCGACGTCTCGGGCCTGCCCGGGCCGGCGTCCTTCAACGTCGAGGCCCTCGACGTCGGCGAGGCGGTGCTCACCGACGACGAGGACGGGGCGGGGCGCCGCTGGGGCGCGTGGCCCGACGTCACCGAGTTCGGCTCGGCGCTCGAGCCGGGGGCGATGGTCGCCTGGCACGCGGAGCTCGTGCAGCGGCCGACGGCCCCGCCGTCGACGACGCTCGCGGACGCCGAGCGCCAGCTGTCGCGGGCCCTCGAGGACGCCCTCGGGGCCCTGCACCGCCTCGACGTGGCGCGCTGGCGCGAGGACGCCGCGACGCGGATCGCGCTGGTGCGCGACGGGGCGCTCCCCCGCGACGCCGTGCCCCCGTCGACGCCACCGCGGGCCCAGCGGGTGCTCGCCACCGCGGCGCGGCTGCGGGGCATCGTCGCCCTCGCCTCCGAGGACGACGGCGCCGCCGTCACGGGCTTCGAGGCCGCCGGGCGCAGCGACGCGCTGCGCGGCGTGGAGGCCGTCGCGCGCCACGCCGTCGTGGCCGCCGTCAACGCCGGTCTGGAGCCGGTCCGCCCCGGCTGAGAGACCGCGGGAGACGTGGGGCGCGACCGGCCGGGGCGCGGGGTCGACACTTCCGGCGGCGTCGACCAGCCTGCGGGGATGGCCGTCGGAGCGCAGGACCTGCCGGACGAGGACGCCGCCCCGCCCCGCGCACGGCCGCTGGACGGACGGCGCGCGCTGCTGCTCGTCGCCGCGGTGGCCGCCGCGGTGGTCGGCCCCGCCTACGCGGTGAACGGCGCCACGCAGGCGCCCGCACCGCCCGCCGTCCCCGTCGTGCTGCCCGACGCGCCCGGCCCGGCCGTGGAGGCCGCGCTGGACGCGGTCGTCTCCAGCGGTCCCACGGGGCCCGTCGTCCGGGTCTGGGGGGCCGGCGCCCTCGAGCGCCTCGCCGAGCGGGCCGACGCCGCGGCCCTCGGCGTGGGAGCCGCCCTGGTGGCGGTCGTCCTCAGCGCCCTGCTGCGCACCACGGTCGCCGGACGTCCCTGGCGCCGGCCCCAGGCGCGCGCGCTGGTCCTGGCGGCCGCGGGGGTCCTCCTCGCCGGGGTGGTGGGGCCGGCCGTCACGGCGGCGGCCCAGCGCGCCTCCCTCGACCGGCTCGGCCTGGGCGACGCCGGGCCGCAGCTCGTGGTCGGCGGGCCCGAGCCGTGGGCGTGGGCCGTGGCCGGAGGCCTCCTCGTCCTCGCCGCAGCGGCGCGGCGAGCCGGTCAGCCGGGCAGGACCGACCGGTAGACCTCCATCGTCCGCTCGCCGATGGCCGCCCAGGAGAACTCGGCGACGGCGCGCTCGCGACCGGCCTCGCCGCGGCGCCGCGCCTCGGCCGGGTCGGAGACCGCCTCGGTGAGGACGCGGGCCAGGTCGCCCGCGAAGGCCTCGGGGTCGGTGGGAGCGCCGGTCCCGTCCTGCACCTGGTCGATGGGCACGAGCCAGCCGGTGCGGCCGTCGTCGACCACCTCGGGGATGCCCCCGGTCGCCGTGCCGACCACGGCGGTGCCGCAGGCCATCGCCTCGAGGTTGACGATGCCGAGCGGCTCGTAGACCGAGGGGCACACGAAGACCGTCGCGAGCGAGAGCACCTGGCACAGCTCGGCGCGCGGCAGCATGCGGTCGATCCGCACCACGCCGGTGCGCATCGCGGCCAGCGCGGACACGAGCTCGTCGACCTCCGCGGCGATCTCGGGGGTGTCGGGCGCACCGGCGCAGAGGACGAGCTGCACCTCCGGGGGCAGCTGCGCCGCGGCGCGCAGCAGGTGCGGCAGCCCCTTCTGGCGCGTGACGCGCCCGACGAAGACGACGCTCGGGCGGTCGGGGTCGACCCCGAGGGAGCGCACGTGCTCGTGCGCCTCCGGCGAGTCGTCCCGCCGCCAGTCGTCGGCGTCGATGCCGTTGTGCACCACGTGCACCCGCGCGGGGTCGACGCCCGGGTAGCAGCGCAGGATGTCGGCGCGCATCCCCGCGCTGACGGCGACGACGGCGTCCGCCGTCGTCATCGCCTGCTCCTCCGCCCAGCTCGACAGCCGGTAGCCGCCGGCGAGCTGCTCGGCCTTCCACGGGCGCAGCGGCTCGAGGCTGTGCGCCGTCACCACGTGCGGGACGCCGTGCAGCTTCGCGGCCAGCACGCCGGCGAGGTTGGCGTACCACGTGTGGGTGTGGACGAGGTCGGCGCCCTCGGCGGCGGCCACCATGCCGAGGTCGACACCCAGGGTGCGCAGGGCGGCGTTGGCGCCGGAGAGGGTCTCCGGCTCGGGGTGCGCCGTCACCCCGTCCTCCACGCGCGGCGCGCCGAAGCACTGCACCCGGACGTCGGCCAGCGGCCGCAGCGCCCGCGCGAGCTCGGCGACGTGGACGCCCGCACCGCCGTAGACCTCGGGCGGGTACTCGCGGGTCAGGAGGTCGACGCGCGGCCGCCCTCCCCCCTCGTGCGGGAGGGCACCGGCGCCCGGGTCGGCGCCCGGTCCGGTGCCCGGGGTCGCTGCGGCGGAGTGGGCGGCGCTGGCCATGGGGCGGACCGTAGCGCCCGCGCGCAGGTCGCGGCGGCCGGACGCCTTGCGCCGCAGGCGTCGGCCCCTAGGGTCTGCCCATGTCCAGCCCTCGCGTCCTCGCCATCGTCCTCGCCGGCGGCGAGGGCAAGCGGCTGATGCCCCTGACGGCCGACCGGGCGAAGCCGGCCGTGCCCTTCGGCGGCACCTACCGGCTCATCGACTTCGCCCTCAGCAACGTCGCGAACTCGCGGTACCTGCAGATCGTCGTGCTGACGCAGTACAAGTCCCACAGCCTCGACAAGCACGTGTCCATGACGTGGCGCATGTCGACGATGCTCGGCAACTACGTGACGCCCGTCCCGGCGCAGCAGCGCGTGGGCAAGAACTGGTACCTCGGCAGCGCCGACGCGATCTACCAGAGCCTCAACCTCGTCGACGACGCCCGCCCCGACATCGTCGTCGTCGTGGGCGCGGACCACGTGTACCGCATGGACTTCTCCCAGATGGTCGACGCCCACATCGCCTCCGGGGCCGGCTGCACCGTCGCCGGCATCCGCCAGCCGGTGGGGCTGTCCGACCAGTTCGGCGTCATCGAGGTCGGCGAGGGCGCCGACATGGCCTCGACGCCGCGCATCACGGCCTTCCGCGAGAAGCCCACCGACCCGACGACGATCCCCGGGTCGCCCGACGAGATCCTCGCGTCGATGGGCAACTACGTCTTCGACGCCGACGCCCTCGTCGAGGCGGTCACCCGCGACGCCGCGGACGACTCCTCCAAGCACGACATGGGCGGCGACATCGTCCCCGACTTCGTCTCGCGCGGGTCGGCGGCGGTCTACGACTTCCAGCGCAACGACGTGCCGGGGGCCACGGACCGCGACCGCGGCTACTGGCGCGACGTCGGGACCATCGACTCCTATTACGAGGCCCACATGGACCTCACGTCGGCGCTGCCGGTCTTCAACCTCTACAACGACCGCTGGCCGATCCTGTCCCAGCAGCGGCCCCTGCCCCCGGCCAAGTTCGTCCACGGGTGGCACGGGCGCGCGGGCACGGCGGTGAACTCCATCGTGGCCCCCGGGGTCGTCGTGTCCGGCGCCACGGTCGAGGGCTCCGTGCTGTCCAGCGGCGCGGCGGCGCACTCGTGGAGCACGGTCACCGACTCGGTGCTCCTCGACGGCGTGGAGGTCGGGCGCCACGCCGCGGTGCGTCGGGCGATCATCGACAAGAACGTCGTCATCCCCGAGGGGGCCCGCATCGGCTTCGACCCCGACCACGACCGCGCCCGCGGCTTCGTCGTCACCCCCTCGGGACTCACGGTGGTCGGCAAGAACGCCGTGGTCGAGCCCTGAGCGAGCCCGCCGCGCGGGTCCTGCTGCTCTACGGCGACCGGGGTCCGGGCGGTCGACGGGAGCGGCAGCACGCCGAGCGCGCCTGGGCCGACGCCGTCGGCGCCGCGACGGGCTGGGTCGCCGCGGCCGGCGGTCGCGTCGTCGACGAGCGCGCCCTGCCCGCCCTCGAGGGCGACGATGACGCCGGCGTCGAGTGGCGGGTGCAGCCCTCGGCGCCGGGCGCGGACGTCGGCACCGTCGTGGCCGCGCTGCGGGCCCGGGCCCGGGAGGAGGCGCCGGGGCCGACGAACGACCTCGTCGTCGTGCCCGCGGAGCTCGACGTGCTGCCGCGCCTCGTCGTCCTCGACGTCGACTCGACCCTCATCACCGGCGAGGTCGTCGAGATGCTCGCGGCGTGCGCCGGCGTCGAGGACGAGGTCGCCCGCGTCACGGAGGCCGCCATGCGCGGCGAGGTCGACTTCGCCGAGAGCCTGCACCGCCGCGTCGCGCTGCTCGAGGGCCTGCCCGTCGGTGTGCTGGACGACGTCCTGGCCGAGGTCGTGCCCTCCCCCGGCGCCGCCGTCATGGCGTCCGCGCTGGCCGGGGCGGGCGTGCCCGTCGGCGTGGTCTCGGGCGGGTTCCTCGAGGTCGTCGAGCCGCTCGCGGCCGCCCTCGGCATCCCGCACGCCCGCGCCAACGTCCTCGAGGCCGAGGCGGGCCGGCTGACGGGCCGGGTCCGTGGCGACGTCGTCGACGCCGCCGCGAAGGAGCGCTTCCTGCACGAGCTGGCGCAGCGCCACGGCGTCCCGACGGCGGGGACGGTCGCCGTCGGGGACGGCGCCAACGACCTCGACGCCGTGCGCGCCGCCGGCACGGGTGTGGCCTTCTGCGCCAGGCCGGTGCTCGCCGCGGCGGCTGACGTGGTGCTGCGCCACCGCGACCTCACCGCCGTCGCCCACCTCGTGGGGGTCGGGCGGCCCGAGGGCGGCTGAGACCGTCCTGCGCACGGGCCCCGCGGGCTCGGCGCGGGGACGGGCGCCCAGCGGTCGGGGTGGGGCGGGTCAGCGCAGGGGGTCGGCGACGGGCGCGGTGCGGCCCTCGAACGCCACCACCGGCTCGGGGTCGCTCGTCACCTGCGCCTGCCCTGGCACCGGCAGGAACGGCCCGCCCAGCACCGAGTACTCACCCTCGTAGTGCGTCGTCAACGTGATCGCGTACTCACCCGACCGCTCGTACACGTGCGTCACCCGCAGGTCCGGCCACGGCGCCCCGGGCTCCGACGTCGGACCGGTCACCGTCCCGTCGCCGTAGTCCCACGTGTACGCCACCGGGGTCGCCCGCACCGTCACCGGGAACCCCAGCAGGTCCGTCTGCAGGGTCACCGGCTCGGCCACGGCGTAGGTGTTCGTCGGCATCGCCACCAGCACCTCGCCGGACGCCGGCTCCACCCCCGAGCGCCCCGCCGGCAGCGGCAGCCGCTGGAAGTCCGCCTGCGTCATCACCGGCAGCACCAGCGCCTCCACCGCGTCCGGCGCCCCCGGCTCCCCCGGCTGGAACGGCACCCGGCACACCCGGCCCGTCTGCGTGAACGGACCCGACGCCACTCCGTCCGTCGCCGGCGCCTGCCACACGAAGAACATCAGCTGCCCCGGCGGGCACGCCGCCCGCGTCGCCCCGCAGTCATCGCTCGCCCCACCGTTCGCGTCGTTGCCGGAGCACGCGGGCAGGTAGCGGTAGACGTAGGGGTTTGGCTTGGTGGTGACCGCGTCGACAATCAGCCCGCCTGTGCGTGGTGACGCGCTGGACGACGCTAGACGGCCGCTCGAGGGCGCCCGGTAGCGCCCGAGGAGGTCGGCGGCGCCCTCGCGGAGGTGGGGCGAGATCTTCGGGACGTCGTCGCTGGCGGCGGCGAGCGCGGTCGGTGGGGCGACGAGGCTCACCGCGAGCGCAGTGAGACAGACGGCGACGGCGACCAGGGGTGGCCACAACGAGCCAGTCTGCTGGAGCCTCACTGGCCGAGTCCAACCATGAGCCATCCATCACCGGTGTCGTTACGGCCGATGACGACCGACTGGCTCGACTCGTCGACCCCCTCGCCCATGTCGTCGCTGACCACGTCGCCCGCGCTGTCCAACCGCTGCAGAGGCTGCTGCTGGACAACGACCGATAGGAGGACTGCGCCAGAACCGTCGGGAGTGGGCGCGATGGCTTCGACGACGTCGGCCCGGCCACCTACGAGCGACCCTCCTGCGTCGTAGGCCGACTCCACCGAGCTGGCCAGGGCCTCGCACTCGATGCACTCGGGCAGCAGCGATGCCTCTCGGACGGAGGCGGTGTCGCCGGTGCGGATCGCGTAGTTGAGCGAGTCGTACCAGTACCGCACGAAGGCCTCGGCGCCGGCGGCGTCGTCCGTCGTCGCCTCGGGCGGCAGGGTCGGGGCCGGACCCGGCTCGGGGGTCGGGGCGTCGTCGGTCGGTGTCGCCGTCGCGGTGGGGGCGGGCGGAGGGGCCGTCGTCGACGTCTCCGCGGGCGCGCCGGTGGGCAGGGGCGAGCCGGGCTCGGGGTCGCTGCAACCGGAGAGCGCGAGCAGGGCCGCAGCGGCTGCCGCGGGGACGAGGAGGCGCACCCGCCGACCGTAGCCAGACCCGACCTCCCCGATCCGGTGACGTTCGGGCCCCTGTGGATGAACCGAGCCGTCCGCCCCGGTTCGGGCGCCCTCGGTGGTGCACCCCGTGGGTTGCGGCCGGCGCTGGTGGACCGCGTGGGGTCGACGTCGGCGTGCCGTCCTACGCGCTCCACCACCGACGCGGGCCAGCCCACGGGGTCCACCACCGACGCGGGCCAGCCCACGGGGTCCACCACCGACGCGGGCCAGCCCACGGGGTCCCCCACCGACGCGGGCCAGCCCACGGGGTCCCCCACCGACGCGGGCCAGCCCACGGGGTCCCCCACCGACGCGGGCCAGCCCACGGGGTCCCCCACCGACGCGGGCCAGCCCACGGGGTCCACCACCGACGCGGGCCAGCCCACGGGGTCCACCACCGACGCGGGCCAGCCCACGGGATCCACCACCGACGCGGGCCAGCCCACGGGGTCCACCACCGACGCGGGCCAGCCCACGGGATCCACCACCGATGCGCGCTGGCCCACGAGGTGCACCACCGAGCACGAGAGCGGACTTCGCGGGTCGGCACGCCGCGGCGTCAGCGTGGGCGCGGACTTCGAGGGGCGTCGGGCGGCGTGTCGTCCCTCGAAGTCCGCGCCCGCGACGGCCGTTCGGCGTGTCGTCCCGCGAAGTCCGCGCCCGCGACGGCCGTTCGGCGTGTCGTCCCGCGAAGTCCGCGCCCGCGACGGCCGTTCGGCGTGTCGTCCCGCGAAGTCCGCGCCCGCGACGGCCGTTCGGCGTGTCGTCCCGCGAAGTCCGCGCCCGCGACGGCCGTTCGGCGTGTCGTCCCGCGAAGTCCGCGCCCGCGACGGCCGTTCGGCGTGTCGTCCCGCGAAGTCCGCGCCCGCGGGAGTCGCTCGGCGCGTCGTCCCCCGAAGTCCGCGCCCGCGGCAGCCGCTCGGCGTGTCGTCCCGCGGAGTCCGCGCCCGCGGCAGCCGCTCGGCGTGTCGTCCCCCGAAGTCCGCACCCGCGGCGGCCGCGCGGCGCGTCGTCCCTCGAGGTCCGCGGGCGAGGCGCTGCCGACCCTCCCGGGACAGGAACTCCAGCGGAGGGGTCAGGGGCCGAGGACGTCGACCAGGTCGGCGCTGGCGGGCAGCAGCTGGGCGTGCTCGTCGTCCCAGCGGAGCACGGCGGCGCAGGCCGTGCCGAGGCCGCCGAGGACCTGCGCGCGGCGGTCGGCCGCACCGGGCGCGGACGACGGCCCGGCCAGCGCGACCGACAGGCCCGAGGCGCCCGGCTCGTGGCACACGAGCACCGTCGTCGTCGCGTCGGCGGCGCGCTGCTCGAGCACGGCGCCCAGGCGCGCGGGGCTCGCCTCGTAGACGTCCGGGTCCTCCACGAGGGGCCAGGGGGCGTCCGCGACGACGAGCTCGGCGGTGCGTCGCGCGCGCGCCGCGTCGGAGCAGACGACGACGTCCGGCGCGATGCCGCGCTCGCGCAGCGCCCGCCCGACGGCGCGGGCTTCGTCCTCGCCGCGCGCCGTCAGCGGGCGGGCGTGGTCGGGGCCCGCGCCGGCCGGCACGGCCTGGGCGTGGCGGAGGACGACGAGGAGCGCCAGCTCAGCTCCCCATCGCGTGGACGCCGCCGTCGACGTGCACGATCTCGCCGGTCGTCGCGGGGAACCAGTCCGACAGCAGCGCGACGCACGCGCGGGCCGCGGGCTCGGTGTCCGCGAGGTCCCAGCCGAGGGGGGCCCGCTCGGGCCAGCTGTTCTCGAAGGCCTCGAAGCCCGGGATCGACTTGGCGGCCATCGTGCGCAGCGGGCCCGCCGACACGAGGTTGACCCGCGTGCCCTCCGGCCCGAGGTCGCGCGCCAGGTAGCGCGCCACCGACTCGAAGGCGGCCTTGGCGACGCCCATCCAGTCGTAGACCGGCCACGCGAAGCTGGCGTCGAAGGTCAGGCCGACGACGCTGGCGCGCTCCGCCATGAGCGGGCGCGCGGCCACCGCCAGGGACTTGAGGCTGTAGGCGGAGATCTGCAGGGCCGCCGAGACGTCCTCCCAGCTCGCCGCCATGAAGTCGAAGGCGCCCTGCGGGGCGAAGCCGATGGAGTGCAGGACGCCGTCGAGGCCGTCGACGTGCTCGCGCACGCGATCGGCGAGGGCGTCGAGGTCCTCCTGGTCGGAGACGTCGAGCTGCACGACCGGCGCCGGCTGCGGCAGGCGCCGGGCGATCGCCTGCGTGATGCGCATCTGGCGGCCGAAGGAGGTGAGCACGACCGTCGCGCCCTCCTGCTGCGCCACCTGCGCGACGCGGAAGGCGATCGACGCGTCGGTCAGGACCCCCGTGATGAGCAGTCGCTTGCCGTCCAGGATCCCCATGCGCGTGCCGTCCCTCTCGATGTCGCGGTGCTCGTGGTGTCTCGTGCTGCTGGGCGCCCCGGCGACGGGCCGGGGCTCGGGGTGGCGGTGGGTCAGTGCCCCATGCCGAGGCCGCCGTCCACGGGGACGACGGCGCCGCTGATGTAGGCGGCCGCCTCCGAGGCGAGGAAGACGCAGACGCCCGCCACCTCCTCGGGCTTCGCGAGGCGGCCGGCGGGGATGGCGGCCAGGTAGCCGTCCCGCGTCGCCTCCGGCAGGGCGGCGGTCATGTCGGTCTCGACGAAGCCGGGCGCGACGACGTTGGCCGTGATGCCGCGCCCGCCCAGCTCGCGCGTCACCGAGCGCGCGACGCCGACGAGGCCCGCCTTGCTGGCCGCGTAGTTGACCTGGCCCGGCGACCCGTAGAGGCCGACGACGCTCGACACGAGCAGCACGCGCCCGCGGCGCAGCCGCACCATGCCCTTGGTGGCGCGCCGCACGCAGCGGAAGGCGCCCGTGAGGTTGGTGTCGACGACGTCGGTGAAGTCGTCCTCGCTCATGCGCAGGAGGAGCTGGTCCTTCGTCACGCCGGCGTTGGCGACGAGCACCTCCACCGGCCCGTGCTCGGCCTCGACCTTCGTGAACGCCTCGTCGACGGAGGCGCCGTCGCGGACGTCGCAGGCGACGCCGAGGACGCCGTCGGGCGCCTCGCCCGTGCGCGTGGTGACGGCGACGCGGTCGCCGGCCGCCACGAACGCCTCGGCGATGGCCCGCCCGATGCCCCGGTTGCCGCCGGTGACGAGGACGCTGCGGGGCTCGGGCACGCGGGGACCTTCCGTCGGGGGCGGCGCCGGCCGGACGGCCGGAGCGCTGGTGCGGTCGCGGACGCTACCCGAGGGGGACCGCCGGTGGCGCCCCCGCCACGGCCCGCCGGCGGGCTCCCGCCGGAGGACGTCGCCCGGCCGCATCCCCGCCGGTGGCACCCCCCGCGCGCCCGCGCGCGGGCGCGGATTACCGTAGTGGGCGTGGTCTCCACCAGCGCCTCGGGCGCTCAGCGGACCGCACCCGGCTCGCGCGGGCGCGGTCCCACGCCGTCCCTCCCGCCCTCCGCCGACCGCTCGGCGAGGGCGCGCCGCCCGCACCGCGACGACGCCCCGGTGCAGCGCATCACCACCGCCCCCGTGGGGCAGCGCCAGCACCAGCACCAGCAGATCGGCCGCTACCTGTGGTCCATGGGCGTGCGCACGGCGTGCTTCGTCGTCGCCATCGTCCTCGCCCAGGCGGGGTACATGGCGCTCATGTGGCTCTTCGTCGCCCTCGCCGTGGTCCTCCCCTACATCGCCGTGCTCGTGGCGAACGCCGGGCGCGAGACCGTCGGGCCCACGACGACCCAGGTGACGCCACCCGCGCGACCCTCGCTCACCGCCGCGCCGCCACGGCCGCAGCCCGAGCCGCCGCTCGTCGGCGAGGTCTTCCAGGGCCCGGTGGTCGAGGGCGACGTGGTCGACGCCGACGAGCCCACCGCCTCCGGCGCCGGCCGCGCGGGCACCGGCACCGGCAGCACCGGCGCGGGACCGAGGACCTGGGAGGCGGAGCGGCTCCGTCCGCCGGCCGACGGCGGCGACCGCCGCAGCGCCGCCTGACGGCTCGCCGCGCGCGCACCCGCCCCCGTGGTGGTGCGCCCGCTCCGGCCGGGTCACCGACGGCGGGCCCCCCGGTGGGGTGGTCGTGCCCCCGGACGGGCGACGCCGCCGCTCCGGGGCCGCGAGAGCCCGCGGTCGCCAGGTGTCCCGTGCCATACTCGACCTCGGCGCCGCCCGTCCCCCCCGTCGGGCGCGCGTCGACGACGCCGGGCGGCGTCTCCCCCGTCGCCGCCCGGCGTCGTCCTCGTTCGCGGCCCTGTGTGAGACCCGGCGTCGTGCGCTCTCCGGCGCTGTGCCGTCTCGACGGCTGGGCACCGGGCCCGTCGAGGGCGACGGAGCGGTGGGAGGACACTGGGCCCGTGCCCGACTCCCCCGGCAGCCCGACCCCGCCACCGCCGGCGGCCCCCGGCCGCGGCCCCGCAGGCCCGCTCGTGTGCAGCGCCCGCGGCTGCCGCGCCCCCGCCGCGTGGGGCCTGCGCTGGAACAACCCCCGGCTGCACGCGCCGGAGCGGCGCAAGACGTGGCTCGCCTGCTCCGACCACCGGGAGCACCTGTCCACCCACCTCGCCGAGCGGTCCTTCCTGCGCGAGGTCGTCGCCGTGGACGAGCTGCCGGGCGGTCGGGAGTAGCCCGTGCGCTTCCTGCTGACGCCCCGCTGGCTCGCCGGCCTCGCCCTGGCGGTCGCCTTCGCGCTCGTGTGCGTCTCCCTCGGCCTCTGGCAGTGGGACCGCCGCACGGCGCGGCACGCGGCCAACATGCTCATCACCGAGAACTACGGGCAGCCGGCGGTCGACCCCGCGTCCCTGCTGCCCCCCAGCGGTGGGCTCCTGCCCACGGCGGACGAGTGGCGCCCGGTGGAGGCCACCGGCCGCTACCTGCCCGAGGGCACCGTCCTCCTGCGCCAGCGGCCCCTCGACGGCACCAACGGCTTCCACGTGCTCGTCCCGCTGCTCCTCGACGAGAGCACGACGACGAGTGAGGGGACGACCGGCGACGGGTTGAGGCGTGCCCTGCTCGTCGACCGGGGCTTCCTGCCCTCCGGCGACGACGCCGGGGCCGTCGACGTGCCCCCGCCCCCGGCCGGAGAGGTGACGACCGTCGTGCACCTGCGCCCCGCCGAGGAGCCCTACGGGCAGGCACCGGCCGGGCAGACGCGCACGATCGACCCGGCGGGGCTGGCCGGGCGGGCCCCCACGAGCGGGGCGCTCGACGCCGTCGGGGCGCAGCTCGTCGGCGGTGCGTACGGCGTGCTCGCCGAGGAGGTGCCCGCGGCGTCCCCGGCGCCGCAGCTCCTCCCCGCCCCGCCCGTCGACGAGGGGCCGCACCTGTCCTACGCCTTCCAGTGGTGGGTGTTCGCCGCCGGCGGCTTCGTCGGGTACGGCGTCGTCGCGCGCCGCCACGCCGCCGACCTGCGCGCCGAGGCCGCGGGCCCGGGGACGGGCACGGGCGACGGGCCGGACCCGGACGAGCGGCCGGAGCGCCGCGACGGCGCCGAGCCAGCGCGCCGGCGCCGGGCGCCCCGGCGGCCGAGCGCCGAGGAGGAGGAGGACGCCCTCGTGGACGCCGCCGAGCGCGACGGGCTGGTCCGAGGTGCGGGCGAGCGGTCGGCGCTCGAGGACGGCGCGGCGGGGCGCCGCTAGGGAGCCGGGCGAGGAGCGGGGGGACGCCGCCCGCCCGCCGGCCCTGCGGCCCCGTCGCCGCGGTCGAGGTCGACCCCCTCGGCGTCGTCCGCCGCGTCCCCCGGGGGCCCGCCGGCCCCGACCAGCTGGGTGCGGTGCAGCACCGCGTACGGGCCCCCCTGCGCCAGCAGCTCCTCGTGCGTCCCGGTCTGGACGACGCGGCCGGCGTCGACCACGGCGATGAGGTCGGCGCTGCGAACGGTCGAGAGGCGGTGGGCGATGACGATGCTCGTGCGCCCCTCGAGAGCCCGCTCGAGGGCCCGCTGCACGGCCGCCTCGGAGCGGGAGTCGAGGTGCGCCGTCGCCTCGTCGAGGACGACGACGTCCGGCGCCTTGAGGAGCAGGCGCGCGAGGGCGACGCGCTGCTTCTCGCCGCCCGAGAGCCGGTGGCCGCGGTCGCCGACGACCGTGTCGAGGCCCTCCGGCAGGTCGCGGACGACGTCGAGGACCTGCGCCGCCTCGAGCGCCGCGAGCAGCTCCGCCTCGCTCGCCCCCGGGCGCGCGTAGAGGAGGTTGGCCCGCACCGTGTCGTGGAAGAGGTGGGCGTCCTGGGTGACGACGCCGATGCGGTCGTGCACCGACGCCAGGCGGGCCTCGCGCAGGTCCACGCCGCCCACGAGGACGCGCCCCTCGGTCGGGTCGTACAGGCGCGCCACGAGGGCCGTGGCGGTGGTCTTGCCGGCCCCGCTGCGGCCCACCAGGGCGAGCACCTGCCCGGCGGGCACGTGGAGGTCGACGTCCGCGAGGGCGGGGCCGCCCTCGGGACCGCCGTGCGTCGCGGCCCCCGCACGCGCCTCCCCGGCCGCGTCGTCGTCCGCCGGCGGCGCGTCGTCCGCCGTCACGCCCTCGAGCGAGCGGAGCCCGCCCTCCCCCGCGCGCGGGTAGGAGAAGCCGACGCCCTCGAGCCGGACGTCGAGGGGCCCCTCGGGCAGGTCGACCGCGCCCTCGACCTCGACGAGCGGCGAGGGCAGGTCGAGCACCTCGAAGACGCGCTCGAAGCTGACGAGCGCGCTCATGACGTCGACGCGCACGTTGGCGAGCGAGGTGATCGGCCCGTACAGGCGCCCCATGAGCGCCGCCAGCGCCACGACGGTGCCGACCTCGAAGCGACCGCCGATCGCCAGGAGGCCGCCGACGCCGTAGACGAGCGCCGTCGCCAGCGCCGTGACGGTCGTCAGGGCGGTGAAGAAGACGCGGTTCGACATGGCGATGGACGTGCCGATGCGGCGCACCCGGTCGGCCCGTTCGCGGAACTGCTCGTCCTCCTCGTCGGGCCGCCCGTAGAGGGTGACGAGCAGGGCTCCGGCCACGTTGAAGCGCTCGGTCATGCGCGTGCCGAGGTCGGCGTTGAGCTCCATGGACCGCCGGGTCAGGCCCGACAGGCGCCGACCCACGCGGCGGGCCGGCACCCAGAACAGCGGGAGGAGGAGCAGCACGGCGAGCAGGAGGACCGGCGCCTGGCTGAGGACGACGCCGCCCGCGAGCACCAGGAGGACGACGTTGGAGACGACGGACTGCAGCGTCGTCGTGAAGGCCTGCTGGGCGCCGCTGACGTCGGTGTTGAGCCGGGTCACGAGGGCGCCGGTCTGCGCGCGGGTGAAGAACGAGACGGGCTGGCGCTGCACGTGCGCGAAGACGGACGTGCGCAGGTCGTAGATGAGGCCCTCCCCGATGCGGGAGGAGTACCAGCGCTGGGCGAGGGTGATGCCGCCCTCCACGAGGGCGAGCGCGGCCACGACGCCGGCGACGCCCAGGACCACCCCGCGGTCGCCCGCGACGACGCCGCGGTTGATGAGCACGGCCAGCAGCAGGGGCGTCGCGACGGCGGCCGCCGAGCTGAGGACGACGAGGACGAGGAACACCGCGAGCTGGCGGCGGTAGGGCCGGGCGAGGTCGCCGATGCGCCGCCACGTCTCACGGCTGACGCCGCCGCTGCGCAGCGACGGGTCCCGGGTGAAGCTCCGCAGCGTCGTCCACGACGCGCCGTGGCTCACGCGGCGCCCTCACGCGGCGCAGCCGGGGCCGGCGGCGCCCCGGCAGCCCGCGCCGTGCGCGCGGGGCTCAGGAGGACGCGCGGCGCCGGGTGCTGCCGCCCCGCCCGCGCAGCGCGGTGCCGCCCTCGCTGAGCAGCCGGTGGACGAACCCGTACGACAGGCCCTCCTCGCCGGCGAGCTGGCGGATGCTCGAGCCCTCGCCGTACCGGGCGCCCAGGCGCTGCTGCAGCGCCGAGCGCTCGTCGGCGCTCATCCGGCGACGGCTCGCCGCCGTGCCCGCCGCGCGAGCGTCCTCGCCCCGCTCCGACCCGTCCGGCGTCGCTGCCACGACCGACCTCCTCGACCCACCGCTCCGAGCGGCCCCGGCGGCCGCCTCCCCCGGCGGCCGCCCCACGGCCCCGCCGGGCGCTCACGGGATCATCACCCCGCGCACCGACGACGGCCACCCGGGCGCCCGCCGCGCCGGCGTCGCCCCGTCCCGCCCTCAGGCCAGCTGGACGAGCTCGGCGTACGAGGGGTTCCACAGGTCCTCCGTGCCGTCGGGCAGCACGACGACGCGCTCGGGCTCGAGCGCCTCGACGGCGCCCTCGTCGTGCGTGACGAGGACGACCGCGCCCTCGTACCGCTGCAGGGCGCCGAGCACCTCGGCGCGCGACGCCGGGTCGAGGTTGTTCGTCGGCTCGTCCAGCAGGAGGACGTTGGCGGCCGAGACGACGAGCGTCGCCAGCGCGAGGCGGGTCTTCTCGCCGCCGGAGAGCACCGACACCGGCTTGTCGGAGTCGTCACCGGTGAAGAGGAAGGAGCCGAGGACGCTGCGGACCTCGGTGTCCCCGAGGTCCGGCGCCGCCGTCCGCATGTTCTCGAGCACCGACCGGTCCGGGTCGAGGGTCTCGTGCTCCTGCGCGTAGTAGCCGAGGCGCAGCCCGTGGCCGGGGACGACCCGGCCCTCGCCGTCGCTCCGCTCGACGCCGGCGAGCATGCGCAGCAGCGTCGTCTTCCCCGCGCCGTTGAGGCCGAGCACGACGACGCGGCTGCCCTTGTCGATCGCGAGGTCGACGCCCGTGAAGACCTCGAGCGAGCCGTAGGTCTTGCTGAGGTCCACCGCGGTGACCGGGGTGCGCCCGCAGGGCGCCGGCTGCGGGAAGCGCAGCTTGGCCACGCGGTCCTGCTGGCGCACGTCCTCGAGCCCGCTGACGAGCTTCTCGGCGCGCTTGGCCATGTTCTGCGCGGCGACGGCCTTGGTGGCCTTCGCCCGCATCTTGTCGGCCTGCGCCATGAGCGTCGACGCCTTCTTCTCGGCGTTGGCGCGCTCGCGCTGCCGGCGCTTCTCGTCCGTGGCCCGCGCCGCGAGGTACGCCTTCCACCCGACGTTGTAGACGTCGACCACCGACCGGTTGGCGTCCAGGTGCATGACCTTGGTGACGACGGCCTCGAGCAGCTCGACGTCGTGGCTGATGACCACGAGGCCCCCGTTGTGGCGGGCCAGGTGCTCGCGCAGCCAGGAGATGGAGTCGGCGTCGAGGTGGTTCGTCGGCTCGTCGAGCAGCAGCGTCTCGGCGCCGGAGAAGAGGACGCGGGCGAGCTCGACGCGGCGGCGCTGGCCCCCGGAGAGGGTCTTCAGCGGCTGGTCGAGCACGCGCGGGGGCAGCGCCAGGTTGGCCGCGATGGCCGCGGCCTCGCTCTCGGCCGTGTAGCCGCCCTGCGTCGTGAAGTCGGCGTCCAGGCGCGCCCACCGCGCCATCGCCTTCTCCCGGACCGCCTCGTCGTCGCTCGCCATCCCCACCTCGGCGGTCCGCAGGCCCGCGACGATCCGGTCGAGGCCCCGCACGGCGAGGATCCGGTCGCGCGCCAGGACCTCGGGGTCGCCGGCGCGCGGGTCCTGCGGCAGGTACCCGACGGGCCCGCTGCGCGTGATGGTGCCGCCCGCGGGCTGCGTCTCCCCCGCCAGCGTGCGGGTCAGCGTCGTCTTGCCCGCCCCGTTGCGGCCGACGAGCCCGACCCGGTCGCCCGGGCCGACGCGGAAGGTGGCGCCGCCGAGCAGCAGGCGCGCTCCGGCGCGCAGCTCGACGTCCTGTGCAGTGATCACGTGGGCCCTCCGGGGCGGTGCGCCGGCGCTCGCGGGGCGCGGCGTGGTGCGGTCTCGATGGTACGGACGCCGCCGCCCTGCTCAGGGCGACGACGGCGGGACGCCCCAGGCGTCCCGGACCTCGGCGCGGACGGCGCCGACGTCGGGGGCCAGCGCGTCGAGGACGCGCCGGCGGGGGTCGGCCCGGACGTCCAGGTCCTGCCGCGGCAGGGCCGCGACGTGGGCCAGCGCGGCCGGCAGGAGCTCGAGCGCCCGCTCGACGAGCGGGCGGTCGCCCCCCACGGCGAGCAGGTCGGGGCGCCCGGCACCGCCCGCCGGCGCCCAGACCCGGCTGGCCGCGGCGACGGCGTCCCGGACGAGGCCCTCGGCCTGGCCCGCTCGCCGCCGGGCGAAGCGCTGCTGCGACCACCCGCCGGCCGCCGTGCGGGACTGGACGCGCGCGGTGCGCACCCGGGAGGAGAGCACCTCGGGCCCGGCGGCTCCCGTCCGCACGAGCGCCACCACCGCGCCCCCGCGGCGCAGCAGCAGGACCGCTGCCGCGCGCGGGACGACCGCGCGGGCAACGACCTCCTCGGCCGCCAGCGCCTCTCCCGCCGGGCGTCCGCCGTCGAGGTCGGCACCCGGGCAGGACAGGCGCGCCCCGGCCCCGTCCGGGGCGCGGAGCAGCGCGCTCCCCCCGCCGCCGGCGACGAGGCGGCCCGGGCCGCCGTGGGAGGCGGCGAAGCGCTCGAGCCACCCCTCGAAGCGGGCGAGCGGCACCAGCGCGGTCCGGCCGGGCGCCCGGCCGCCGGCCGAGGGCCCGGGCCCCGTGCCGCCCGCGGGCCCCGCCGCGGGAGCGCTCAGATGTTGAAGCCGAGCGCGCGCAGCTGCTCGCGCCCGTCGTCGGTGATCTTCTCCGGGCCCCACGGCGGCATCCAGACCCAGTTGATGCTGTGCCCGGCGACGACGTCGGCCAGCGCCGCGGCCGTCTGGTCCTCGATGACGTCGGTGAGCGGGCAGGCCGCCGACGTCAGCGTGAGGTCGAGCACCGCGTGGTTGGACTCGTCGACGGTGAGGCCGTACAGGAGCCCGAGGTCGACGATGTTGACGCCGAGCTCGGGGTCCATGACGTCGCGCAGCGCCTCCTCGACGTCGGCGACCTCGGCCGGGGTCGGGCCGGTCGCCGCCCCCGAGGGGGCGGTCGCGGTCTCGGTGGGTGCGGTGGTCTCGCTCATGCGGTCCTCCCAGGGACGGGCGGTGCGGTGGTCGCGGTGGTGCGGGCGCTCAGGACGCCGCGACCGCCTGGACGAAGCGGTCGTAGCCGTTCTCCTCGAGCTCGTCGGCCAGCTCGGGGCCACCGGTCTCGGCGACGCGGCCGGCGACGAAGACGTGGACGACGTCGGGGCGCACGTACCGCAGGATCCGGGTGTAGTGCGTGATGAGGAGCACGCCGACGTCGCCGCCGGCGCGGACGCGGTTCACGCCGTCCGAGACGATCTTCAGCGCGTCGACGTCGAGGCCCGAGTCGGTCTCGTCGAGGACCGCGAACCTCGGCTTGAGCAGCTCCATCTGGAGGATCTCGTGGCGCTTCTTCTCGCCGCCGGAGAAGCCCTCGTTGACGTTGCGCTCGGCGAAGGCCGGGTCCATCTTCAGGTCGCCCATCGCCGTGCGGACGTCCTTGACCCAGTGGCGCAGCGCGGGCGCCTCGCCGTCCAGCGCCGTCTTCGCCGTCCGCAGGAAGTTCGAGACGGTGACGCCCGGCACCTCGACCGGGTACTGCATGGCGAGGAAGAGGCCCGCGCGGGCGCGCTCGTCGACGCTCATCGCGAGCACGTCCTCGCCGTCGAGCGTCACGGTGCCGCCGGTGATCGTGTACTTCGGGTGGCCCGCGATGGAGTAGGCGAGCGTGGACTTGCCGGAGCCGTTGGGGCCCATGATCGCGTGGGTCTGCCCCGACTCGATGGTGAGGTCGACGCCGCGGAGGATCTCCGTCGGCTCGCCGTCGGTCTCGACGCTCACGTGCAGGTCGCGGATCTCGAGGGTGGCCATGTCAGCTCTCCTTCGCGGGCGCGCCGGGCGCGCCGGTGGTCGTGGGGGTCGGGGTGGTGCTCTCGTCGTCCGTGCTCGCGCCGTCCGGGCCGGCCTCGACGTCCACGAGGACGTCCTCGCCGTCGACGGCCACGCGGTAGACGGGCACCGGGCGCGTGGCGGGCAGCCCCGAGGGCCGCCCCGTGCGCAGGTCGAAGCGGGAGCCGTGCAGCCAGCACTCGAGGGCGCAGCCCTCGACGGCGTCGTCCTCGCCGTCCGAGAGCAGCACGGCCTGGTGGGAGCACTCGTCGCCGAGCGCGTGGTAGCCGCCGTCCTCGTCGCGCACGACGACGACCGGCAGCAGCGTGCCGGCCGCGTCGGGGACGTCGACGGCGCGCAGCGACCCCGGCTGGAGGTCGCCGGCGGCGAGCACCCGGACGAGGCTCATGCGCCACCCGCCGGGGCGCCCGCGGAGGACGGCGCGGCGGCCAGCGCCGGCTCCGCCGCGGCGTCCGCGGGGGCGGCGACGCCGGCCACGGGGCCGACCGCCAGGTCGAGCTCGGCCTCGATGGCCGTCATGACCCGCTCGGTGACTGCGGGCACGCCGATCCGCTGGACGACGTCCGCGAAGAAGCCGCGCACGACGAGGCGCCGGGCGACCTCCTCGGGGATGCCGCGCGAGCGCAGGTAGAACAGCTGCTCGTCGTCGAAGCGACCGGTGGCGCTGGCGTGGCCGGCGCCCTCGATGTCGCCCGTCTCGATCTCGAGGTTCGGCACGGAGTCGGCGCGGGCCCCGTCGGTGAGGACGAGGTTGCGGTTGAGCTCGTAGGTCTCGGTGCCCTGCGCCGCCGCGCGGATGAGGACGTCGCCGATCCACACGGTGCGGGCCGTCTCGCCCTGCAGGGCGCCCTTGTAGCGGACGTCGCTGCGGCAGCGGGGCTCGGCGTGGTCGGCGAAGGAGCGGTGCTCGAGGTGCTGGCCGGAGTCGGCGAAGTAGACCCCGAGCATCTCGGCGTCACCGCCCGGGCCGGCGTAGCGGGCCGTCGAGGACAGCCGCACGACGGAGCCGCCCAGGGTCACGGCGATGTGCCGGTACCGCGCGTCGCGGCCCACGCGCGCCTCCTGCTGCGAGACGTGGACCGCGTCGTCGTCCCACAGCTGCAGGCTGACGACCGTGAGCTCGGCGCCGTCGCCGACGACGACCTCGAGGGCGTCCGCGTGCGCGCCCCCGCCCGTGTGCTCGACGACGACGACGGCCCGCGAGTGGCGCTCGGCCTCGACGACGAGGTGGCCCGCGCCGCGGCGGCCGGCGCGGCCGACGACCGAGACGTGCACCGGCTCGTCGAGCTCGACCTCGCGCGGGACGCGCACGTGCGTCGCCGTCGGCGACGCCGCGTCGGCCAGGGCCGCAGCCCGGTCCTCCGGTACGAGGGCGCTCCCCCGCACGCCCTCGCCGCGCCCGAGCTCGCCGACGTGCACGCCGTCCGGCGCCTGGACGCTGACGTCGCGCGCGTCCTCGTCGGCGGGGGCGTCCTCGAGCAGACCGCCGAGGCGGTCCAGCGGGGTGAAGCGCCAGACCTCCTCGCGGCCCGTCGGCACGGGGAAGTCGGCCGGGTCGAAGGACCGCGGGCGCTCGCCGCGCGAGGCCTCGAGCACGGCCTCACCGGCCTCGGCCACGCGGGCGGCCGCCGTGTCGTAGCCGGGGCCCGGGCTGCGCGACGAGTCGAGCGTCACGGCGGCGGGCGCCTCGGCGGCGTGGTCGACGGCGTGCTCCTGGCGGGCGTCCACGGCGTCGGCCACCTGGGCCGCCGCCTCGTGGTCGGCCTGGCGCGTGTCGGGGGTGCTGATGACGGACCTCCGTGCTCGTGGGGCGGGGTGCTCGTGCAGCGGCGCCCGGTGAGGGCGCGCAGGGGGGCGCTCGGGAGGTGCGGGGGCGGCGGGCGTCCCGTCGCCCTCGCACCACCGCCGCCGGTCGCCCGGGAGGGGCGGCCGGCGGCGGCATGGGCTCGGTCGTCAGCCCACCGCGCCCTCCATCTGCAGCTCGATGAGGCGGTTGAGCTCGAGCGCGTACTCCATGGGCAGCTCGCGCGCGATGGGCTCGACGAACCCGCGCACGATCATCGCCATGGCCTCGTCCTCCGTCATGCCGCGGGACATGAGGTAGAAGAGCTGGTCCTCGCTCACCTTCGAGACGGTCGCCTCGTGGCCCATCGCGACGTCGTCCTCGCGGACGTCGACGTAGGGGTAGGTGTCCGACCGGCTGATCTGGTCGACGAGGAGCGCGTCGCAGCGGACGGTCGACGCCGAGTGATGGGCTCCCTCGAGGACCTGGACGAGCCCCCGGTAGGACGTGCGCCCGCCCCCGCGCGCCACCGACTTGCTGACGATGGAGGACGACGTGCGCGGCGCCGCGTGGACCATCTTGGCGCCGGCGTCCTGGTGCTGGCCCTCGCCCGCGAAGGCGATGGACAGGGTCTCGCCCTTGGCGCCCTCCCCCATGAGGAAGACGGCCGGGTACTTCATCGTCACCTTGGAGCCGATGTTGCCGTCGATCCACTCCATGGTGGCGCCCTCGGCGGCGGTGGCCCGCTTGGTGACGAGGTTGTAGACGTTGTTCGACCAGTTCTGGATGGTCGTGTAGCGGACGCGGGCGTCCTTCTTCACGACGATCTCGACGACGGCCGAGTGCAGCGAGTCGCTCTTGTAGATCGGCGCCGTGCAGCCCTCGACGTAGTGCACGTACGAGCCCTCGTCGGCGATGATCAGGGTGCGCTCGAACTGGCCCATGTTCTCGGTGTTGATCCGGAAGTAGGCCTGCAGCGGGATGTCGACGTGGACGCCCGGGGGCACGTAGATGAAGGAGCCGCCGGACCAGACCGCCGTGTTGAGCGCGGCGAACTTGTTGTCGCCGGGCGGGATGACGGAGCCGAAGTACTCCTTGAACAGCTCCTCGTGCTCGCGCAGGCCCGTGTCCGTGTCGACGAAGATGACGCCCTTCTCCTCCAGGTCCTCGCGGATCTGGTGGTAGACGACCTCCGACTCGTACTGCGCCGCCACGCCCGCGACGAGGCGCTGCTTCTCCGCCTCCGGGATGCCGAGGCGGTCGTAGGTGTTCTTGATGTCCTCGGGCAGGTCGTCCCAGGAGGTGGCCTGCTTCTCCGTGGACTTCACGAAGTACTTGATGTTGTCGAAGTCGATGCCGTCGAGGTCGCTGCCCCAGCTCGGCATCGGCTTGCGCCCGAACATCCGCAGCGCCTTCTGCCGGGTGCGCAGCATCCAGTCGGGCTCGCCCTTGCGGGCCGAGATGTCCGCGACGACGTCCTCGTCCACGCCGCGGCGGGCGTTCGTGCCGGCGAGGTCGGAGTCGGCCCAGCCGTAGGTGTAGGTGCCGATGCCCTCGAGCTCGGGGTTCAGTGCTTCGACGTCGGTGCTCATCCGCGGGGTCCCTCCGGACTGCTCGGGGTGCGGCGGACCGCCGGGCCGAGGGCCCGGCGTGGTGCGCCGCTCGTGGTGGTGCCGTGCTGGGCCGATCGCTGCTGGGTCGATCGCTGCTGGGCCGGGTGGTGCTCGTCCGGCCGGTCGTGCTCGGGCGGGGCGGTCGGGACGTGCGTGGTGCACACGCGCCCGCCGGCGCCCAGGGTCGCGAGCCGGCGGGTGCCGACCCCGAGGAGCTCGGAGAAGGCCTGCGTCTCCGCCTCGCAGAGCTCGGGGAAGGCGGCCGCGGCGTGCTGCACCGGGCACCTCCCCTGGCACAACTGGACCGCGGCGACGCCTGTTCCCGTGTCGACGGGCCGGGCGCTGGCCGCGAAGCCGTCGCGCCCCAGGGCCCCCGCGAGGGCGCGGGCGCGGTCCGTGACCTCCGGGCCGGCCGCCCGCACCTCCGCCGCGTACCGGTCCCGCAGCTCGTGGGCGCGGTGCTCGGCGTAGGCCCGCACCCCCGCCCGGCCGGTCGTGGCCGCCAGGTGGTGCAGGAGGTCGACGGCCAGGTCGGCGTGCCCGTCCCGCTCCCCCGCCGGCGCGGAGGCGCGGCGCGTGGCCACGAACTCCTTGGGCGGGCGCCCGGGTCCGCGGGGCCCCGGGCCGGGACGGGCGTCCCGGCCGGTGACGAGGCCCTCGGCCGCCATGGCGTCCAGGTGGCGGCGCACGGCCGCGGCCGTGAGCCCGAGGACGCGCGCCACGCCCCCCGAGGTGACGGGCCCGTGCTCGACGACGACGGCGAGCACGCGCTCGCGCGTGGTCACCTCGCCCGAGGTCCCGCCCGCGGAGCGGGAGGCGCCGTCCGTTTTCACGACGCCAGTGTGACGAAACCCCGCGGGGGGCGTCCAGTGAGGCTGCCCTCACCCGTCGCCCCCCTCGCCCGTCGCTCGCCCCTCCCCCTCGGACGGGTGGCTCGGACGAGGCGGGGACGGGCGGGGCCGGGGCGCCGACCTAGACTCGCCCGCCGTGGGTGGTCCTCCGGACGGCTCCCCGTCCGGGGCCGCGCTGCGCGTGCGCGGCCTCGTCAAGCGCTACGGCGCGCGCACCGCGGTCGACGGCCTCGACCTGGACGTCGCCGCCGGCTCCGTCACCGCCCTGCTCGGGCCCAACGGCGCGGGCAAGACGTCCACCGTCGAGTGCTGCCTCGGGCTGCGCCGGCCGGACGGCGGGAGCGTCGAGGTGCTCGGCGCCGACGTGCTGCGCGCCGCCTCCGACCCCCACCACCGGGCCGCCGTGGGGGCCATGCTGCAGGACGGCGGCCTGCCGACCTCCGCGCGCCCGATGCGCCTCCTGCGCCACCTCGCCCGCCTGCACGCGCGCCCCCGCGACGTCGACGCCCTCGCCGAGCGGCTCGGCCTGCCGGCCTTCGCGCGCACGTCCGTCCGCCGGCTCTCCGGCGGGCAGCGCCAGCGGCTCGCCCTCGCGGCCGCCCTCGTGGGCCGCCCGCGGCTGCTCTTCCTCGACGAGCCGACGGCGGGGCTCGACCCGGCCGCCCGCCTCGTCGTGTGGGACCTCGTCCGCGAGGCCGTCGCCGAGGGGGCCGGCGTGCTGCTGACGACGCACGACCTCGACGAGGCCGAGCGCCTCGCCCAGCACGTCGTCATCGTCGACGGCGGCCGCGCCCTCGCCACCGGGGCGCCCGGCGTCCTCACCGCCCGGTCCACGGCGTCGCTGCGCTTCACCGCCGGCCCCGGTCTCGACCTCGGGCCGCTGCGCCAGGCCCTGCCCGAGGACGTCGTCGTCAGCGAGGCCGCGCCCGGGTCCTACGTCGTCTCCGGCGACGTCGACCCGCAGGTGGTCGCCGGCGTGACGTCCTGGTGCGCCCAGCGCGGCGTCATGCCGGACGCCCTCTCGGTCGGCCGCCCGAGCCTGGAGGAGGTCTTCCTCGACCTCACCGGACGGAGCCTGCGGTGAGCCGCCCCGGCCCGGGGCCGAGCTCCAGCCGGGGCCCTGGCGCGACCGGGACGGCCGGGGGCGGCCCGGCGGCCGCCCCGCTGCTCGCCCGCGTCGCGGCCCAGGCCCGCTGGGAGGCGGGGACCATGCTGCGCAACGGCGAGCAGGTGCTGCTCACGCTCGTGCTGCCGGCGCTCGTCCTCGTCGGTCTCGCCCGCACCGAGGTCGTCGACCTGGGCCTCGCCGCGGGCGAGCGCCCCGTCGACGTCGTCGCGCCGGGCGTCCTCGCCCTCGCCGTGCTCTCCACGGCCTTCACGGGCCAGGCCATCGCCACCGGCTTCGACCGCCGCAGCGGGGTCCTGCGCCTGCTCGCCACGACGCCGCTGGGCCGCGGCGGGCTGCTCGCCGGGCGGGTCCTCGGCGTCCTCGCCGTCGAGGTGGTCCAGGTCGTCCTGCTCGGCGCGGTGGCCGTCGCCGTCGGCTGGCGCCCCGACCCGCTGGGCCTGCTGCCCGGCGCGCTGCTCGTCCTCGTGGCCACCGCGGCGCTGACGGCGCTGGCGCTCCTGCTCGCGGGCGTCCTGCGCGCGGAGGCGGTCCTCGCCGTCGCCAACCTCGTCTGGGCCGCGCTCCTCGTCGGCGGCGGCCTCGTCGTCCCGGCCGCGGCGCTGCCGGGCCCGTGGGCAGCGCTCGTGCACGCCCTCCCCTCCGGCGCCCTCGGCGAGGGCCTGCGGCGCGCCTCGGCCGACGGCGGCCTCGACGTGACGGCCCTGCTCGTCCTCCTCGCCTGGGCCGTCGTCGCCGCGCTCGCCGCGCGCCGCTGGTTCCGCTGGGACTGAGCGCGCCCGCCGGCAGCGGCGTCGGGCGGCGCCGGCCCCTCACCTACCCTGGGGCGGTGAGCTCCTCTCCGGTCGCCGCGCGCCCCGCGCGCTCCACGGCCCCGGCCGTCGGCGGCCGTCCGCCGCGCTGGGTCGTCGCCGTCCTCGTGGCCAACCTCGTGGCGCAGGTCGGCATCGTCGTCACCGGCGGGGCGGTGCGCCTCACGGCCTCGGGGCTCGGCTGCCCCACCTGGCCCGAGTGCAGCGTGGGCTCCTACACGCCGGTCTACACGCCGGAGATGGGCGTCCACGCGGCCATCGAGTTCGGCAACCGCCTGCTCACCGGCGTCGTCACCCTCACGGCGCTGGCCGCCCTCGCCGCCGTGAGCCGGCTCGTCCTCACCGGCCGTCGGCCGGCCGGGCTGCTGCCCCTCGCCGCGGCGCCGCTGGTCGGGGTGGTGCTGCAGGCGCTCATCGGCGGGATCACCGTCCTCACCCGGCTGCACCCGGCCACCGTCGCCACCCACTTCCTCGTCTCCATGGCGCTCGTGGCGGCCTCCACCGTCCTGCTCCTGCGCGTGCGCGAGGGCGCCGACGGCCCGCCGCTCCCCCTGGTGCCGCGCGCGCCCCGGGTCGTCGCGCGCAGCGCCGGCGTGGTGCTGGGGGCCGTGCTCGTGCTGGGCACCGTGGTCACCGGCTCCGGCCCGCACTCGGGGGACGCCGAGCACCCCGTCCGGCTCGGCTTCGACACCGAGGTCGTCTCCCGCCTCCACGCCGACGCCGTCGTCCTCCTCCTGGCGCTCGTCGTGGTGCTCGCCGTGCTGCTGCGGCGGGCGGGCGCGCCGCGGCGTCCGCGACGGCGCACCGCGGCGCTGCTCGTCGTCCTCCTCGCGCAGGGGGCGCTCGGCTGGGTCCAGTACGCCACGGGCCTCCCGGAGGTCCTCGTCGCGGGGCACATGCTCGGCGCCGCGCTCGGCGTCGTCGCCACCACGGCCCTCCTGCTCTCCCTGCGCGAGCGGCGACCCTCCGCCCCCGCCTGACGCCCGACGGCGCTGTCACGCAGCGCAGCACGTGTGAGCAGATCGTGACCGGATCGGTCTCTCGCACCCGCACCGCGCCGCCGATGATCGGGGCATGGACCGACGACACCAGGACCGTTCCCGGCCTCTGACGAGCTCCCGCCCCGCCGTGCCCGGGCCCGTGCGACGCACCCGGGCCGCCCGGGCGGCGGCTGCGGCCGCCGCGCTGGCCCTCCTCGCCGCGGGCTGCGGCGACGACGTGACCGCCGGCCCCGCGTCCTCCTCCCCCGTGGCGGCCTCCTCGCCGGTCTCCGACGCCGCCGCCGCGACGGGCGCGCCCACGACGGAGCCGGGCACCACGGACCCGGGCACCACGGACCCGGGCACCACGGACCCCATGACGACCGACGGGCCCGCGACCGACGCGCCCGCGTCGTCCGCGCCGGCGTCCGAGGACGGGGGCGACGCGGCGGGCGAGGCCCCGGCGGACGTCGGCACGGCGCCCTCGGAGGAGGCGGCCACGGGCGCCGGCCTCTCCGTCGTGGACGTGCGCACGGGGCGCCACGAGGGCTTCGACCGCGTGGTCGTCGAGCTGGCGGGCGACCCCGCCGGCCTGCCCGGCTGGTTCGCGCACTACGTCGACGAGCCCTCCCAGCAGGGCTCCGGCGACCCCGTGGCCGTCGAGGGCGAGCGCTTCCTCGAGGTCGTCGTGCGCGGCCTCGGGTACCCCTTCGACACCGGGCAGGACGAGCTCGTCGGGTCGGTCGAGGGGCAGGGCACCGCCCTCGTCCGCGAGGTCGCGGTGGGCGCGGTCTTCGAGGGGCAGGCCCAGGTCCTCGTGGGCCTGGACGCCGCCGCCGACGCGCCGTACCGCGTCACCCGCCTGTCCGACCCGGCCCGCGTCGTCGTCGACGTGCTGGGTTGAGCCGGTCGAGGGGAGCTGACCGCCGGGAGGGCGCACGCCCTCCCGGCGGTCCTCACCGCCGGGGAGCCGTCACCACCAGGGGACGAAGGGGTCCGCGCCGACGGCGAGGAAGAGCAGGCTGAGGTACGAGATCGACACGTGGAAGACCCGCATGGCGCCGGCCGTGGCGACCGGCTCCGTCGAGGAGTCGGCCAGGCGGGCGCGGCGGCGCAGCGCGTGGGCCTCCAGGAGGAACCAGGCGCCCAGGACCACGGCGCCGAGCGTGTAGACCGGGCCCGTCCCGGCGACGGGCACGAGCAGCAGCGAGCACGCGACCATCGCCCAGGAGTAGGCGAGGATCCGGCGGGCGACGAGGGTCGGGCGCTCGACGGCGCCGAGCATGGGCACGTCGACGCTGCTGTAGTCGCGGGCGTAGCGCATCGACAGCGGCCAGTAGTGCGGCGGCGTCCAGAGGAAGATGACGCCGAAGAGGACGACGGCGGGCCAGTCGAGCCCGCCCGTGACCGCCGACCAGCCGATGAGCACGGGCATGCAGCCCGCGGCGCCGCCCCAGACGATGTTCTGGGAGGTGCGCCGCTTGAGGCCGAGCGTGTACACGAAGAGGTAGAAGGCGATCGCGGCCACCGCGAGGGCGGCGGACAGCGGGTTGACGAGCAGGGCCAGCCACGCCGTCGAGAGCACGCCGAGCCCGACGCCGAAGACGAGCGCCTCCCGGGGGGTCACCTCGCCGGTGACGAGCGGGCGCTCCCGCGTCCGGTCCATGCGCGCGTCGATGTCGCGGTCCACGTAGCAGTTGAGCGTGTTGGCGCTCCCGGCCGCGAGGGCGCCTCCCACGAGGGTGGCGAGCACGAGCCCGACGGGCGGCAGGCCCCCGGCGGCGAGCAGCATCGTGGGCACGGTGGTGATGAGCAGGAGCTCGATGATGCGCGGCTTGGTCAGCGCCAGGAAGGCGGCGGCCCGCGAGCGCCCGGGCCGGCCCGAGGGGTGCAGGGGCCCGCTCGCGGCGCCCCCCGCCGAGCCCGGCCGGCCGGCGCCCCGGGGCGCGGCGGCGGGGCCCGCGGCGGTCTCGGCGCGCAGCGGGTCGGTCGCTCTCACAGGGGCCTCGTCCGATCGGTCGGGGGTGGGGCGCACGTCGTGGCGTCCGGGGCGGCACCCGGGCTGGGCGTGCGGGCTGGGCGTACGAGCGGGAGCCTGCGCCGCCGCGCCCGCCCGCGCACCGGTCCCGCCGGTGCGCCTGCTCCGGTGCCGATCGTACGCGCCCGTCCCCGGGCGCCCGGGCGGACCCGCCCGCCGGACGGCAGCCGGACCCGCCCGCCGGACGACGCGCGGGGGCGACGGCCGGCGTCGCCCGAGGGGTGGGCGCGCGCGGGCGCCGCGAGGGCCGCGCCACTAGGGTCGCTGCGGGTCCCGGGCGGCCCCGGGCACGGCCCTCGCGAGAGGGCCCCGGGGGACGTCCGCACCCGGTCCCTCGCTCGGGGCGGGCGGGAAGCCCCGCGGCCCCCCGTGCGCTGCACCGGGGGCGGCGGCCCGAGCGCCGGGCGGGACCCGCCGGGGCCCGGGCCGACGGGCCACTGACCGAGCTCGTGCGCGGCACGGGCTGAGCACCGCGAGACGAGGCCGGCGCCCGGCACCACCGCCGGGGCGGCCGCGAGAGGACGCCCATGGACACCGAGACGACGGCCGGCTCCTTCACCTGGAGCGACGCCGACCAGCGCGCCGTGGACACCGTCCGCGTGCTGGCGGCCGACGCCGTGCAGAAGGTCGGCAACGGCCACCCCGGCACGGCGATGAGCCTGGCCCCCGCGGCCTACCTGCTCTTCCAGAAGGTGATGCGCCACGACCCGGCGGACTCCCACTGGCACGGGCGCGACCGGTTCGTGCTCTCCGCCGGGCACTCGAGCCTCACCCTCTACATCCAGCTGTACCTGGCCGGCTACGACGTCTCCCTCGAGGACCTCCAGCAGCTGCGGACCTGGGGCTCGAAGACGCCGGGCCACCCGGAGTTCCGCCACACCGACGGCGTCGAGATCACGACCGGCCCGCTGGGCCAGGGGCTGGCGAGCTCGGTCGGCATGGCGATGGCCGCCCGCCGCGAGCGCCACCTGCTCGACCCGGACGCCGCGCCCGGCGAGAGCCCGTTCGACCACACGATCTACGTCATCGCCTCGGACGGCGACCTCCAGGAGGGCGTCACCTCCGAGGCGGGCTCCCTCGCGGGCCACCAGGAGCTCGGCAACCTCGTCGTCATCTACGACGACAACCGCATCTCCATCGAGGACGACACCGACATCGCCTTCAGCGAGGACGTCCTCGCCCGGTACGCCGCCTACGGCTGGCACACCCAGCACGTCGACTTCACGAAGGGCGGCGGCTACGCGGAGGACCCGGCCGAGCTGCACGCCGCCATCACGAAGGCGCGCGAGGAGACGAGCCGCCCCTCGATCATCAAGCTGAGCACGGTCATCGCGTGGCCCGCGCCGACCATGCAGGGCACGGGCGCCTCGCACGGCGCCGCGCTCGGCGACGACGAGGTCCGCGCCACGAAGGAGGTCCTGGGCTTCGACCCCGACCGCACCTTCCAGGTCGACGACGAGGTCCTCGAGGTCACCCGCTCGAGCACCGAGCGCGCGAAGGGCGTCCGCGCCGCGTGGGAGGAGCGCTACCAGCAGTGGCGCTCGGCCAACCCCGAGCGGGCCGAGCTCCTCGACCGCATGTCGGAGCGCCGCCTGCCCGAGGGCTGGACCGACGCGCTGCCCGTCTTCCCGGCCGGGAAGGACGTGGCGACGCGCTCGGCGTCCGGCGACGTCCTCTCCGCCCTCGCGCCCGTGCTGCCCGAGCTGTGGGGCGGCTCGGCCGACCTCGCCGGGTCCAACAACACGACGATGGAGGGCGTCAGCTCCTTCGTCCCGGCCGGCAAGGCCACGAAGAAGTTCCCGGGCGACGAGGGCGGCCGCACGCTGCACTTCGGCATCCGCGAGCACGCCATGGGCTCGATCCTCAACGGGATCACCCTGCACGGCGGCACCCGCGCCTACGGCGGCACCTTCCTCGTCTTCAGCGACTACATGCGCCCCGCCGTGCGCCTGGCGGCGCTCATGGCGGTCCCGACGATCTACGTCTGGACGCACGACTCCATCGGCCTGGGCGAGGACGGCCCGACCCACCAGCCGATCGAGCACCTCGCCGCGCTGCGCGCCATCCCCGGCCTCGACGTCGTCCGCCCCGCGGACGCGAACGAGACGGCGTGGGCCTGGCGCGGCGTCCTCGAGCGCACCGACCGCCCGGCCGGCCTCGCCCTCACCCGCCAGAAGGTCCCGACCTTCGAGCGCGGCGACGGCGCGGCGTCCGGCTCGACGCTCGCGTCGGCGGAGGGCGTCCTGCGCGGGGCCTACGTCCTCGCCGAGGCCGACGGCGGCGAGCCCGACGTCGTCCTCGTGGGGACGGGCTCCGAGGTGCAGATCGCGATGGCGGCGCGCGAGCAGCTGGCCGCCGAGGGCGTGCGCGCCCGCGTCGTCTCGATGCCGTGCCGCGAGTGGTTCGACGAGCAGGACGACGCCTACCGCGAGTCCGTGCTGCCGGCGGGCGTGCGCGCCCGCGTGTCCGTCGAGGCGGCCGTGGCCCAGGGCTGGCGCGACGTCGTCGGCGACGCCGGCCGCACCGTCTCCATCGAGCACTTCGGCGCCTCGGCCGACTACGAGACGCTGTACCGCGAGTTCGGGCTGACCGGCGAGGCCGTCGCCGAGGCCGCCCGCGACTCCCTGCGCGCCGCCCGCGGGGGCGACTCCCCCGGCGGCGCCGGCACGACCCC
>NZ_JBBHZG010000003.1:0-55056 GCF_037482305.1 Pseudokineococcus sp. 5B2Z-1 | reverse complement strand
CGGGCGGCGCGCCCCGTGCGCGCCGCCCGGCCACCGGTCGGCCGGACCACCGGTCGAACCGCCCCCCGCGCCGGCCCAGGCCCGCGCCAGCCCAGACCTGCGACAGCCCAGACCCCGCACGCACCGGAGGACCCGAGATGACCAGCGCAGCCCCCACGCCCGCCGGCGGCACCGGCACCGACCCCCTCGCGCAGCTGTCCGCCGAGGGCGTCTCCGTCTGGCTCGACGACCTGTCGCGCGAGCTCCTCGAGTCGGGCGAGCTCCAGCGCCTCGTCGACGAGAAGAGCGTCGTCGGCGTCACGAGCAACCCGACCATCTTCGCCAGCGCCCTCGCGAAGGGCGACGCGTACGTCGAGCAGACCACCGAGCTGGCCCGCCGCGGCGCCGGCGTCGACGAGGCGATCTTCGAGATCACCACCGAGGACGTCCGCCGCGCCTGCGACCTCTTCGCCCCGGTCTACGAGCGCAGCGACCACCACGACGGGCGCGTGTCCCTCGAGGTCGAGCCCGGCCTGGCGCACGACACCGAGAGGACGGTCGCGGCGGCGCGCCAGATCTGGTCGGCCGTCGACCGCCCGAACCTCATGGTCAAGATCCCCGCGACCGTCGAGGGCCTGCCCGCCATCACGACCGCCCTGTCCGAGGGCATCAGCGTCAACGTCACGCTGATCTTCTCCCTCGACCGCTACCGCGCCGTCATGAACGCCTTCCTCACCGGGCTCGAGCAGGCCCGCGAGGCCGGGCGGGACCTCTCGCAGATCGCCTCCGTGGCGTCCTTCTTCGTCAGCCGCGTCGACACGGAGATCGACGGCCGGCTCGACGCGATCGGCACGGACGAGGCGCGCGAGCTCCGCGGCCAGGCCGGCCTCGCGAACGCCCGCCTCGCCTACGCCGCGTACGAGGAGGTCTTCTCCACCCCGCGCTGGGAGGTGCTCGAGCAGGCCGGCGCGCGCCGCCAGCGGCCCCTGTGGGCCTCGACCGGCGTCAAGAACCCGGACTACCCCGACACGCTCTACGTCACCGAGCTCGTCGCCCGGGGCACCGTCAACACCATGCCCGGCTCGACCCTGGACAAGGCGCACGACCACGCGCAGGTCCACGGCGACACGCTCACCGGCACGGCCGAGGCCTCCGAGGCGGTCATGGACCACCTCGAGCGCCTCGGCGTCTCCTACACCGAGGTCGTCGAGCAGCTGGAGCAGGAGGGCGTGAAGAAGTTCGCCGACTCCTGGACCGAGCTCCAGCAGACCGTCTCGGACGAGCTCGCGCGCCTGTCCTCCGCCGACGACGACGCCCAGGCCCAGCAGTGAGCGGCCTGTCCGTCTCGGCGACCGGCGCCGCTGCGCGCGCGGTCTCGGCGCACGTGACCTCGCTCGTCGCCGAGCGCGTCGCGAGCCGCGTCGCCGCGCAGGAGGCCGACCTCTGGGGGCCGGCGGCGGCCGACGAGGCCGGCAAGCGCCTCGGGTGGGTCGACGTCGCGTCGCGCTCGGCGGACCTGCCGGGGCGCGTGGCGTCCCTGCGCGAGGAGCTCGCCGCCGAGGGCGTCGACCGCGTGGTGCTCTGCGGCATGGGCGGCTCGTCCCTGGCGCCCGAGGTCATCACCGCCACCGCGGGCGTGCCGCTCGTCGTCCTCGACGGCACCGACCCGGGCCAGGTGCGCCGCGCGCTCACCGAGGGCCTCGAGCGGACGGTCGTCGTCGTCTCGAGCAAGTCGGGCGGCACCGTCGAGACCGACTCGCAGCGCCGCGCCTTCGTGGAGGCCATGACCGCCGCCGGCGTCGACGCGGCGCGCCGGGTCGTCGTCGTCACCGACCCCGGCTCGCCCTTCGCGCAGATGGCGCGCGACGAGGGCTACCGCGCCCTCTTCGAGGCCGACCCCGACGTGGGCGGCCGCTACTCGGCCCTCACGGCGTTCGGCCTCGTGCCCGCCGGGCTGGCGGGCGCCGACGTCCAGCAGCTCCTCGACGAGGCGGCCGAGGCCCTCGAGGTGCTGGCCGCCGACGACGAGGGCAACCCCGGCCTGCAGCTCGGCGCCGCCCTCGGCGGCACCGACCCGCTGCGCGACAAGCTCGTCCTCGTCGAGGACGGCACGCCGCTCTCCGGCTTCGGCGCCTGGGCGGAGCAGCTCGTCGCCGAGTCCACCGGCAAGGAGGGCACAGGTCTCCTCCCGGTCGTCGTCGCCGGCACCGGCTCGCCGGAGGTCGCCTCCCCGACGGCGGACGCGCTCGTCGTGCGGCTCGTCGCGGAGGACGACGACACGGACGGCGCCGACGGCGTGGGAGGCGGGGACGCCGCCGAGGTGCGCACGAGCGGCTCGCTCGGCGGGCAGATGGCCCTGTGGGAGACCGCTGTCGCCGTGGCGGGCTGCCTGCTCGGCATCAACCCCTTCGACCAGCCCGACGTCGAGAGCGCCAAGCAGGCGACGCGCGAGCTGCTCGAGGGCTCGCCGGAGACCGAGGAGCCCCTCGCGGTCGACGGCGACGTCGAGATCCGCGGGACCTCGGAGGTCGCCGGGGCCGCGACGCTCGAGGAGGCGGTCGACGCGCTCCTCGCGCAGGTGGACGGCGACCGCGGCTACCTCGCGGTCATGGCCTACCTCGACCGGGAGGCCGACGCCGACCTCGAGGGGGTCCGCGAGGACCTCGCCACCCGCACCGGGCGCCCGGTGACCTTCGGCTGGGGCCCGCGCTTCCTGCACTCGACGGGCCAGTACCACAAGGGCGGCCCGGCGACGGGGGTCTACCTGCAGGTGACGTCCGAGCCCGCGGGCGAGGACCTCCCCATCCCGGACCGGCCCTTCACCTTCGGCGGGCTCCAGCGCGCCCAGGCGGCCGGCGACGCGGCGGTGCTGGCCGACCACGGCCGTCCCGTGCTGCGCCTGCACCTCACCGACCGCTCCGCGCTCGGCCGCCTGCGGGCGGTGCTCGCCGGGGCCGACGGACGGACCCGGTGACGGCGGGCACGCTCGGGTCGGGCACGCTCGGGTCGGGCACGGCGGGGGCGGCGGACACGGTGGGGAAGGCGGCCAACCCGCTGCGCGACCCCCGCGACAAGCGGCTGTCGCGCATCGCGGGGCCCTCCTGCCTCGTCATGTTCGGCGTCACCGGCGACCTGGCGCGCAAGAAGCTGCTCCCGGCCGTGTACGACCTGGCCAACCGCGGCCTCCTCCCGCCGGGGTTCTCGCTCGTCGGCTTCGCGCGCCGCGACTGGCGCGACGAGGACTTCGGGCGCGTCGTCCACGACGCCGTCCGCGAGCACGCGCGCACCCCGTTCCGGGAGGAGGTGTGGCGCCAGCTCGCCGAGGGCCTGCGCTTCATCCCCGGCGCCTTCGACGACGACGAGGCCTTCGACCGCCTCGCCGCCACGGTGAAGGATCTCGACGCCGCCCGCGGCACGGGCGGCAACGTCGCGTTCTACCTCTCCGTGCCGCCCTCGAGCTTCCCCGTGGTCTGCGAGCAGCTCGACCGCTCGGGCCTCGCCCGCGCGCAGGAGGGCTCGTGGCGGCGCGTCGTCATCGAGAAGCCCTTCGGCCACGACCTCGCCTCGGCGCGCGAGCTGAACGGCGTCGTCGAGCGGGTCTTCCCCTCGGACGCCGTCTTCCGGATCGACCACTACCTCGGCAAGGAGACGGTCCAGAACCTCCTGGCGCTGCGCTTCGCCAACGAGCTCTTCGAGCCGATCTGGAACGCCCAGCACGTGGACCACGTGCAGATCACCATGGCCGAGGACATCGGCATCGGCGGGCGGGCCGGGTACTACGACGGCATCGGCGCGGCGCGCGACGTCATCCAGAACCACCTCCTCCAGCTGCTGGCCCTCACCGCCATGGAGGAGCCCGTGTCCTTCGGGGCCTCGGACCTGCGGGCCGAGAAGGAGAAGGTCCTCTCGGCGGTGCGCCACCCCGCGTCCGGGCTCGACTCCTCGACCGCCCGCGGCCGCTACGCCGCCGGGTGGCAGGGCGGCAGCCAGGTGCGGGGGTACGACGAGGAGGACGGCATCCCGGAGGACTCGACCACCGAGACCTTCGCCGCCGTCAAGGTCGAGATCGACACCCGCCGGTGGGCGGGCGTCCCGTTCTACCTGCGGGCCGGCAAGCGCCTCGGACGGCGGGTCACCGAGATCGCCGTCGTCTTCCGCCGCGCCCCGCACCTGCCCTTCGAGCAGACGGCCACGGAGGAGCTCGGCAAGAACGCCCTCGTCATCCGCGTCCAGCCCGACGAGGGCGTCACCCTGCGCTTCGGCTCCAAGGTGCCGGGCACGGCGATGGAGGTGCGCGACGTGACGATGGACTTCGGCTACGGCCACGCCTTCACCGAGTCCAGCCCGGAGGCCTACGAGCGGCTCATCCTCGACGTGCTCCTCGGCGACCCGCCGCTCTTCCCCCGGCACGAGGAGGTCGACCTCTCCTGGCGCATCCTCGACCCGGTCATCGAGCACTGGGCGCGGAGCGGGGCGCCGGAGGCCTACCCCTCGGGCAGCTGGGGACCGCCCAGCGCCTTCGCCATGATGGAGCGCGACGGCCGCGAGTGGAGGCGCCCGTGATCATCGACCTGCCCTCGACGTCGACCAGCGCCCTCAACCGGCGCCTGGTCGACCTGCGCGAGACGGGCGGGGCCGTGGCGCTCGGCCGCGTCCTCACCCTCGTCATCTGCACGGGCGACGAGGAGGCCGAGGAGGCCATCGCCGCGGCCAACGACGCCAGCCGCGAGCACCCGTGCCGGGTGCTCGTCGTCGCCCGCGGGAGCCGTCGTGGCGCGAACCGCCTCGACGGCCAGATCCGCGTCGGCGGCGACGCCGGCGCCAGCGAGGTCGTCGTCGCCCGCCTGTACGGCGAGCTCGCGCGGCACGGCGACGCCGTCGTCGTGCCGCTCCTGCTGCCGGACGCCCCGGTCGTCGCGTGGTGGCCGGGCGAGCCCCCGGCCGTGCCGGCCGAGGACCCCATCGGGGCGATGGCCCAGCGGCGGATCACCGACTCCGGGGCCGCCCGCCGCCCCCTCAAGGCGCTGCAGGCGCTCGCCGCCGGCCACGCCCCCGGGGACACCGACCTGGCCTGGAGCCGGGTCACCCTGTGGCGAGGGCTCCTTGCCGCGGCGCTCGACCAGCCCCCGCACGACCCGGTGCGCTCGGCCGTCGTCACGGGCGCCGAGGACTCCCCCAGCGCCGACCTGCTGGCCGGCTGGCTCGGGCTCGCCCTCGGCTGCCCCGTGAGCCGCGTCCGCAGCGAGCCGGGCAGCGGCATCGTCGGCGTCCGGCTCGAGCGCGGGGCCGGCGACGTCGAGCTCGTGCGCCCCGAGGGCGCCACGGCGCTGCTCACGGCCCCCGGGCAGCCCGAGCGGCAGGTGTCGCTGCCGCCGCGCAGCGTCCGCGACTGCCTCGCCGAGGAGCTGCGCCGGCTCGACCCCGACGAGGTCTACGGCGACGTCCTCACCCAGGGGCTGCGGGCGCTGGCCCGTCCCCGGCGCGCGGCCGAGGCGGGCGGCTCCTCCCGGGAGGACGCGCGCCGGCGCCTCGCCGGACACCGGGCCGCCGAGCGCGAGACGGCGGCGGCCGTCCGCGGGGCGGAGCCGGAGGACGCCCCCGCGGAGCCCAGCCCGACGGACGACTCGGAGGTCGTCGCCGGCGCGGCGGCGGCCCCCGTGCCGGACGGCGACGGGGCCGGCGAGCCGGTCGGCAGCGAGCTCGTCCCGGACGACGGCGGTGCGTCGGCGGCGGACGTGGCCGACCCGCAGGCGGTCGGCGGGGGCCGGGGGGGCGCGGCGTGAGCGCCCCCGCCGGCCCCGGGGGCGCGCCCCCGGAGGTCGCCGTCCTCGAGGACGCCGACGCGCTCGTCGCGGACGTCGCCGACCGGCTGCTCGCGGCCGTCGGCGCGGCGCTCGACGAGCGGCCCGCCCCGGCGCCCGTGCACGTCGTCCTCACCGGCGGCCGGATCGGCGGGCGGGCCCTCGCGGCGGTCGCGGACGCCGTCGGCACCGAGGAGGGCGCCCCCGCCGGCGCTCCCCCGGCCGGCGACGAGCGAGGCGGCGGGAGCCCCGCGGCGCTCGACTGGTCGCGGGTGCACCTGTGGTTCGGCGACGAGCGCTTCGTCGACGCCGCCAGCGACGAGCGCAACGACGTCCAGGCGCGGGCGGCCCTGCTGCGGGCGCCCGCGCTGCACGCCGCCCGCTGGCACCCCATGCCGGCGGACGACGCCGGCGGCGGTCCCGAGGCGGCCGTCGACGCGGCGGCGCGCTACGCCGCGGAGCTCGCCGAGCACGCGGACGACCTCGGTCCGGAGGGCGAGCCCGCCCCGGGCGTCCCCGTCTTCGACGTGCTCCTCCTCGGCGTCGGCCCCGACGGGCACGTCGCCTCGCTCTTCCCGGGGCGCCCCGCCCTCGGGCTCCGCGGCGCGACCGTCGTCGTGGAGGAGGACGCGCCCAAGCCCCCGCCGCTGCGCCTGAGCCTCGGCGCCGACGCCCTGCGGGCGGCGGCCGAGGTGTGGCTCGTCGTGTCCGGCGAGGACAAGGCGACCGCTGTCGCGCGGGGGCTCGACCCCGGGGAGGACCCCGTGCGCACGCCGGCTGTGGCCGCCCGCGGCCGCCGCGCCACGCGGTGGCTCGTCGACCGGGCCGCGGCCTCGCAGCTGCACGGCTGACCGCACCCCCGCCGCGCGGCGGGGGCTCGGACGCACGAGAGGGCCCGCTCCCCCACGGGGAGCGAGCCCTCTCGTGCGTGCGCCGCCCACGTCAGCGGACGCGGCGCCGTCAGGGCGTGGTCAGGGCACCAGCCGGCGGGCCCGCAGCGACTCGAGCGCCTCCTCGAGGATGGCCGCGCCGTCGGCGTCGTTGCGGCGCTCCTTCACGTACGCGAGGTGCGTCTTGTAGGGCTCGTTGCGCAGCGGCTGCGGCGGGTTCGCGCGGTCCTGGCCGGCGGGGAACCCGCAGCGCGGGCAGTCCCAGGTCTCCGGCACGGGCGCGCCGGAGTCCTGCGCGAAGCTCGGCCGCGTCTCGTGCTCGTTGGCGCACCAGTAGGAGATGACGACGCGCGGCGCGCTCTCGCCGCGCTCCGCCTCGCCCATCGGTCCGGCGCCGACCCGGCTGCCCCGGATCGCGTTCCCTCCAGCCACGTGGCCCACTCCTCGTGCTCAGGGCGCCCCGCGGGGCGCTCGTCCGTCCGTTGCCGCCGGCGGCTCCCCGCCGGCCCACCTGCTCGTCAGGTGCTGGTCAGATGCTCGGGTCGAAGCGCTCGACGAGGCCCAGCAGCACGACCACCGCGGCCCACAGCAGGGCCATGCCCACTGTCAGCCGGTTGAGGTTGCGCTCGGCGACGCCGGAGCTGCCCACGCTCGCCGACATGCCGCCGCCGAACATGTCCGAGAGGCCGCCGCCCTTGCCCTTGTGCAGGAGCACGAGGAGCACCTGGAAGAGGCCGGTGATGCCGAGGAGGACCAGCAGCACGATCCTCAGGACGTCGATCATGGGGCTCCTCGCGGGTGGTGCCCGCCGTTCGGCGGTGTGCTGGGCGCACCCGCGGTCGCTCCCCTGGAGCCGCTGCGGGTGCCGGGCGGTCGTGCGCGGGCCCCAGGGTACGGGACGGCGCGCCGCCGTGGTGGTGCTGGTACCGGACGATCGCGGCGAAGTCCGCCGGGTCGAGGCTGGCCCCGCCGACGAGCGCGCCGTCGACGTCGTCCTCGGCCATGACGGCCGCGACGTTGGAGGGCTTCACCGAGCCCCCGTAGAGGACGCGCACGCCGTCCGCGGCCACGTCCCCGTGCGTCTCGCGCAGGCGCGCGCGGATCGCCCCGCAGACCTCCTGGGCGTCCGCCGGGGTGGCGACCTCGCCGGTGCCGATGGCCCACACGGGCTCGTAGGCGACGACGAGGCCCGCCACGGCGGAGGCGTCGAGGCCGGCGAGGGAGCCGTCGAGCTGGGCGAGCACGTGCTCGACCTGGCGACCGGCCTGCCGGACGTCGAGGGCCTCCCCCACGCACACGATCGGCGTGACGCCGTGGCGCAGCGCCGCCGCGGCCTTGGCCGCGACGAGCTCGTCGCCCTCCCCGTGGTCGTCGCGCCGCTCGCTGTGCCCGACGACGACGTAGCGGCAGCCCAGCCGCGCCAGCATCGGCGCGGAGACGTCGCCGGTGTGGGCCCCGCTGTCGTGCGGCGAGACGTCCTGCGCACCGTAGGCCAGCTCCAGGCGGTCGCCGTCGACGAGCGTCTGCACCGTCCGCAGGTCCGTGAACGGCGGCAGGACGACGACCTCGACGCTCGCGGCGTCGTGCTTGGCGTCCTGCAGGGTCCACGCCAGCTTCTGCAGCGTGGACGCCGCCTGCAGGTGGTCGAGGTTCATCTTCCAGTTGCCCGCCATGAGCGGGGTCCTGCTCGTGGTGGTCGCCACGTCTCAGCCCTCCAGCGCCTGGAGGCCGGGGAGCTCGTCGCCCTGGAGGTACTCCAGGCTCGCCCCCCCGCCCGTCGAGATGTGCCCGAAGTCGTCCTCGGAGAGCCCGAGGGCCCGCACCGCGGCCGCGGAGTCGCCGCCCCCGACGACCGAGAAGGCGTCGGAGCCGGCGAGGGCCTCGGCCACGGCCCGGGTGCCCGCCGCGTACGGCTCCATCTCGAAGACGCCCATCGGGCCGTTCCAGAAGACGGTCCCGGCGTCGGCCAGCGCCGCGGCGAAGGCCGTGGCGGACTCCGGCCCGATGTCGAGCCCCATGCGGTCGGCCGGGATGGCGCCGACCGGGACGACCCCGTGCTCGGCGTCCGCCGAGAAGGCGGTCGCCGCGACGACGTCGGTCGGCAGGACGACGTCGACGCCGCGCTCGGCCGCCGTCGCGAGGTAGCCGCGCACGGTGTCGAGCTGGTCGGCCTCGAGCAGGCTCGTGCCCACGTCGTGGCCCTGCGCCGCGAGGAAGGTGAAGACCATCCCCCCGCCCACGAGGATCCGGTCGGCCGTGCCGAGCAGGGCGTCGATGACGCCGAGCTTGTCGGAGACCTTCGAGCCGCCGAGGACGACGACGTAGGGCCGCTCCGGGTCCTGCGTCAGCCGCCGCAGCACCTCGACCTCCGCGAGCACGAGGCCGCCGGCGGCCGACGGCAGGTGCCGCGGGACGTCGTAGACCGACGCGTGCCGGCGGTGCACGGCGCCGAAGCCGTCGCCGACGTAGGCGCTGGCCAGGTCGGCGAGGTCGCGGGCGAACCGGCCCCGCTCGTCGTCGTCCTTGCTCGTCTCCCCCGGGTTGAACCGCAGGTTCTCGAGGATCAGCAGCTCGCCGTCGGCGAGGGCCGCGGCCTGCTCCCGCGCGGAATCCCCCGTCGTGTCGGTGGCGAAGCGCACCGTCACGTCGGGCAGGAGCTCCCGGACCCGCTCGGCGACGGGCGCGAGCGAGTACCGCTCCTCCGGCGCGCCCTTCGGCCGGCCGAGGTGGGCGCACACCACGACCCGGGCGCCCTCGTCGAGCAGCCGCTGCCAGGTGGGCAGGGAGGCCCGGATGCGACCGTCGTCGGTGATCTCGCGACCCCCGTCCCGCTCGGCGAGCGGGACGTTGAGGTCGCTGCGGACGAGGACGCGCTTGCCGCGCAGGCCGTCGACCTGCGCGGCGAGCTCCTCGACCGTCCTCACAGGGAGAAGCCGACGTGGCCGACCAGGTCGACGAGGCGGTTGGAGTAGCCCCACTCGTTGTCGTACCAGCCGACGACCTTGACCTGGTCCCCGATCACCTTGGTGAGGGGCGCGTCGAAGATGCACGACGCCGGGTCCTGCGTGATGTCGGAGGAGACGATGGGCGCCTCGCTGTAGCGCAGGTAGGGGCCGAGGGCGCCCTCCGCGGCGGCCTTGACGGCGGCGTTGACCTCCTCGACGGACGTCTCGCGGCCGACGGTGACGGTGAGGTCCGTGGCCGAGCCCGTGGGGACCGGGACGCGGAGCGCGTAGCCGTCGAGCTTGCCCTTGAGATCGGGCAGCACGAGGCCGATGGCCTTGGCCGCGCCGGTCGAGGTGGGGACGATGTTGAGCGCGGCGGCACGGGCGCGGCGCAGGTCCTTGTGCGGGCCGTCCTGGAGGTTCTGGTCGGCCGTGTACGCGTGGACCGTCGTCATGAGGCCCTGCTTGATCTCGAACGCGTCGTGGATGGCCTTGGCCATCGGCGCGAGGCAGTTCGTCGTGCAGGAGGCGTTGGAGATGATCGTGTGCGCCGACGGGTCGTACTGCTCGTGGTTGACGCCCATGACGACGGTGACGTCCTCGTCGGTGGCGGGCGCCGAGATGATGACCTTCTTCGCGCCGGCGTCGACGTGCGCGCGGGCCGCGGAGGCCTTGGTGAAGAAGCCGGTGGACTCGACGACGACGTCCGCGCCGAGCTCGCCCCAGGCGAGGTCCTTCGGGTCGCGCTCGGACATGACGCGGATGCGGCGGCCGTCGACGGTGATGCCGTCGGCGTCGGCGGTGACCTCGCCCGGGAAGACCCCGAGGATCGAGTCGTACTTCAGCAGGTGGGCGAGGACGCCGTTGTCGCCGAGGTCGTTGAGGCCGACGACCTCGACGTCGGCGCCGGACGCCGCGGCGGCGCGGAAGAAGTTGCGGCCGATGCGGCCGAAGCCGTTGATGCCCACGCGGATGGTCACGTCGGTCTCCCTGGGGTCGGTGGCCCGCGGTGGGCGGGCCGACGGGGCGGTCGGGTCTGCCGGCTGCGGCGCGCCCCCGACCTGCCCGGACGGGCTCGGGGGCCTCGGGGCGTGCCCGGGTGTGCCCGGGGGTGGTCGGACGTGCTCGCCGCAGCGCTGGGATGCCCCGACCCTAGGGGATCGGCCCGGCGCCCCACCCCCCGGCGCGGCCCGAGGTGTGACGCCGGTCACATGCTGGACGCCGGACCGCGGGGCCGGGCCCCGGAGAGGACGGCCCGGAGGTCGTGCGGGCCGCGCCCCGGCTCAGACCTCGAGCATCTCCGGGGTGAGGCCGGACTCGGTCCCGGGCACGCCGAGCTCGGCGGCGCGGCGGTCCGCCATGGCGAGGAGGCGTCGGATGCGCCCGGCGACGGCGTCCTTCGTCATGACCGGGTCGGCCATGGCGCCCAGCTCCTCCAGCGACGCCTGGCGGTGCTCGGTGCGCAGGCGCCCGGCCACGAGCAGGTGCTCGGGGACGTCGTCGCCGAGGATCTCCAGCGCCCGCTCGACGCGCGCGCCGGCCGCGACGGCCGCACGGGCCGAGCGACGCAGGTTCGCGTCGTCGAAGTTGGCGAGCCGGTTGGCCGTGGCGCGCACCTCCCGGCGCATGCGCCGCTCCTCCCACACGAGGACGGCGTCGTGCGCCCCGAGGCGCGTGAGCAGCGCGCCGATGGCGTCGCCGTCGCGCAGGACGACGCGGTCGACGCCGCGCACCTCGCGGGCCTTCGCGGCCACCCCGAGCCGCCGGGCGCTGCCGACGAGCGCCAGCGCCGCCTCGGGCCCCGGGCAGGTGATCTCGAGGGCCGCGCTGCGGCCCGGCTCGGTGAGGGAGCCGTGGGCGAGGAAGGCACCGCGCCAGGCGGCCTCGGCGCAGCACGTGGCCCCGCCGACGACCTGGGGCGGCAGGCCCCGGACGGGGCGCCCGCGCCCGTCGAGCAGCCCGGTCTGGCGCGCCAGCGCCTCGCCCTCGCGCACCACGCGGACGACGTAGCGGGTGCCCCGCCGCAGCCCGCCGGGCTGGAGGACGAGCACGTCGCACGAGGCGCCGAAGACCTCGGTGATGTCCTTGCGCAGCCGCCGCGCGGCCGCCCCCGTGTCGAGCTCGGCCTCCACGACCACGTGCCCCGAGACGATGTGGAGCCCGCCCGCGAAGCGCAGGACCGCCGACGTCTCCGCCTTGCGGTCGCAGGACCGGGTCACGGGGAGGCGGCTGAGCTCGTCCTTCACCTGGGCCGTCAGTGCCATGCGGCCATCATCCCACCGCCGCGCCGGCCCCCGACCCGCCGACCGACGACCCGCCCACCGGCGCCCGCCGGCGACCCGGCGCCCGAGGACGCGCGCCTCCCCGCCGCGGGGCCCCTCACGCCGACGGCTCGAAGGCGTCGCGGAAGGCCGCCGCCAGCCGCAGGGGGTCATGGACGTCGTCGCGCCGCGAGCGCGCGACCCGGCGCAGCAGGAGCTGGGCGCCGAGGTCGGTGCACAGGCGCCCGAGCGGCTCGGGGTCCCCGACGGCGCGCGGGTCGGCCACCACGGCGTCGACCCGCAGGTCGGGCGCGTGGCGGGCCAGGGCGCCGAGGTGGTCCGCCGCGGTGAGCCCCGCCGTCTCCTGCTGGGAGGAGGTCAGGTTGAGCACGACGCACCGACGGGCGCGCGTGCGCACCAGCGCGGCGGCGAGCTCGGGCACGCACAGGTGCGGCAGGACGCTCGTGAACCAGGACCCGGGGCCGAGGACGACCCAGTCGGCCTCCTCGACGGCCTCCACCGCCTCCGGGCACGCGGGCGGGTCCGGGGGCTGCAGGCGCACGCCGCCGATGCGGCCGGCGGCGGTCGCGAGCGCCACCTGGCCGCGCACCACCCGCGCCGGGCCGCCGCCGGGCGGGACGACGTCGCCCTCGACGTCCAGCGGCACGAGGGACATGGGCAGGACGCGGCCGCGGGCGCCGAGGAGGTGGGCCACCCAGTCGAGGCCGGCCACCTGGTCCCCCAGGAGCTCCCAGAGCGCGACGATGAGGAGGTTGCCGACCGCGTGGCCGCCGACCTCGCCGTCGCCGCCGAACCGGTGCTGGACGACGTCGCGCCACGTGCGGCCCCAGTCGGCGTCGTCGCACAGCGCCGCGAGGGCCATGCGCAGGTCACCCGGGGGCAGGACGCCGAGCTCGCGGCGCAGGCGCCCGCTGGACCCGCCGTCGTCGGCCACCGTGACGACGGCCGTCAGACGGTCGGTGAGGTGGCGCAGGGCCTGCAGCGAGGCGGACAGGCCGTGCCCCCCGCCGAGCGCGACGACCGACGGCGGCGCCGACCGGCCGTCCGCGGCGCCGGGCGCGGGCGCCGCGAAGGGCGAGGACGGCGGCCCCTCGGGCCTCGGGCCCGCCCCCGCCGGGCCCGGCACCGCCGCGCCCGCCCGGGGCCCCTCACTCACGGCCGAGGTCGCGGTGGACGACGCGGGCGCGCACGTCGGTCCCCGACAGGCGCCGGGCGAGCTGCTCGCTGAGCGCGACGGACCGGTGCTTGCCCCCCGTGCACCCGACGGCGACGGTGACGAAGCCGCGGTGCTCGCGCCGGTAGCCCGCGACGACGGGCTCGAGCGCCGCGACGTAGCGGTCCAGCCACTCCTCGGCGCCCTCCTGGCGCAGGACGAAGTCGCGGACGCCCTCGTCGCGGCCGGTCTGCGCCCGCAGCGACGGCTCCCAGTACGGGTTGGGCAGGAAGCGGACGTCGGCGACGTGGTCGGCGTCGACGGGGATGCCGTACTTGAAGCCGAAGGACATGACCGTGACCCGCAGGCGCGGCCGCCCCGCCTCGCCGAAGACGTCCCCGACCCGCGCGCCGAGCTCGTGCACGTTGAGGGAGCTCGTGTCGACGAGCAGGTCGGCGCCCCCGCGCAGGGCCGCGACGAGCTCCCGCTCGGCGCGGATGCCGTCGAGGATCCGCCCCTCCCCCTGCAGCGGGTGGGGTCGGCGCACGGACTCGAAGCGGCGCACGAGCGCCTCGTCGGACGCCTCGAGGAAGAGGACCCGGACGACGATCCCGCGGTCGCGCAGCTCCTCGAGGGCCGACTGCACCTCGGGGAAGAACTCCTGGCCCCGGACGTCGAGGACGACGGCCACGCGGGGCAGCCCGCGCCGCGCGCGGGCGGCGAGCCCCGCGAGCGCGGAGAGCATCTGCGGCGGCAGGTTGTCGACGACGTACCAGCCGAGGTCCTCCAGCCGGTCCGCGACCGTCGAGCGCCCCGCGCCCGACATGCCGGTGACGACGAGGACCTCGGTGCCGCCCTCGGAGGCCCCCGGCGGCGCGCCCTCACCGGCGTCGCCCGCCCCGTCGTCCACCCCGCCGGGCCGCTCCCCGCGCCCGGGGGCGCCGTCCTCGTCGGCACCGTCGGAGGCGTCCGCCCCGTCGGCGGCGCCGCGGGGACCGGACCCGGCCGCCGGCACCGGGACCTGCGCGCGGGCGGCTCCCGAGCGCGACGCGGCCGACCAGCCGGGCGGGTCGTCACCGACGAGGACCGGGACCTCGCCGGTCTCCTCGAGGTTGCCCCGCGGCCCCGGCCGCACCGCCGGGCCGCGGGGATCGCGGCCGGCGGGGGGCGGGGTCCCGGGTGACGGGGTCCCGGGGTCGTCGTCGGGCGGGGGCGTCGCGTCCACGCGGGGATCCTCCCAAGCCGGGCGGCCGCCGTCGACGCCCCCCGCCCGGTCCGGCCGCCCCCGGGGCGCCGCTGCGGGCCGGCCTCAGTCGTCGAGCAGCTCGCCGGTGGCGGTGTTGACGCGCAGCGGCGCCTCCGCGGCCGCCTCGTCCTCGCGCCGCCCGTCGCGGGGCGCCGGGGCGCCGCCCGCCGGGGTCGTGCTCGCGGGGGCGAGGGCGTCGAGCACGGCGCGGGCCGTCGCGGGCCCGACGCCGGGGACCTCGCACACCTCCTCCACCGTCGCGGCGCGCAGCCGCTTGAGGGAGCCGAAGCGCTTGAGCAGGGCGGTGCGGCGCGCGGGCCCGAGGCCGGGCACGTCGTCGAGCGCGCTGCGGGTCATCGACGAGCTGCGCCGCTGGCGGTGGTAGGTGATGGCGAAGCGGTGGGCCTCGTCGCGCACGCGCTGGAGGAGGTACAGGCCCTCGCTCTGGCGCGGCAGGACGACGGGGAACTCCTCCCCCGGCAGCCACACCTCCTCGAGGCGCTTGGCGAGCCCGCACAGCGCCACGTCGGTCACGCCCAGCTCCTCGAGGGCGCGCGCGGCGGCGGCGACCTGGGGGGCGCCGCCGTCGACGACGACGAGCTGCGGCGGGTAGGCGAAGCGCCGCGGCCGACCGGACTCGGGGTCGACCGGCGCGTGCGCGGCGACCCCGTCCGCGACCTCTCCCGGCACGGCGTCCCCGGCCGCGACCCCGCGGGAGCCCGGCGCCCCGTCCTCGGCGGGCGGCGACCCGGCGGGCGGCGACCCGGCGGGCGGGGCGCCGTCGGCGAGGTGGCGGCGGAAGCGGCGCAGCATCACCTCGTGGATCGCGGCGGTGTCGTCCTGCGCGTCGCCGGCGCGCACCGACTCGCCGCGGACGGCGAAGCGCCGGTACTCGCCCTTGCGCGGCAGACCGTCCTCGAAGACGACCATGGACGCCACGACCTCGGTGCCCTGGAGGTTCGAGACGTCGTAGCACTCGACCCGCAGCGGCGCGTCGTCGAGGCCGAGGGCGTCCTGCAGCTCCTGCAGGGCGAGGCCGCGGGTCGTGAGGTCGCCCCCGCGCCGCGTCTTGTGCAGGGCGAGGGCCTGCGAGGCGTTCTTGGCCACGGTCTCGAGCAGGGCGCGCTTGTCGCCGCGCTGGGGCACGCGGACGTCGACCGCGGAGCCCCGCAGCCCCGACAGCCACGCGGTGACCTGGGCCGCGTCGGCGGGCTCCACCGGCACGAGCACCTCGCGCGGGACGGCCCCCGGGGACGCCCCCGCCGCTGCGCCCCCGGCGCCGCCGGCCGCGGCGTCCGCCACCGCGTCGGCGTCGCCGTACACCTGCTGCAGCAGGTGCTCGACGAGACCGGCGGTCGTGACGTCCTCGACCTTCTCGACGACCCACCCGCGCTGGCCGCGGATGCGCCCGCCGCGCACGTGGAAGACCTGGACGGCGGCCTCCAGCTCGTCCTCCGCGAGGGCGAAGACGTCGGCGTCGGTGGCGTCGGGCAGCACGACCGCGCTCTTCTCGAGCGCGCGGCGCAGAGCGCCGAGGTCGTCGCGGCGCCGGGCCGCCCGCTCGAAGTCGAGGTCGGCCGAGGCCTCGCGCATCTCCGCCTCGAGGCGGCGCACGAAGCGGCTGGTGTCCCCCGCCATGAAGGACGCGAAGTCCTCGGCGAGCGCCCGGTGGTCCTCCTCGCTGATGCGCCCGACGCACGGCGCCGAGCACTTGCCGATGTAGCCGAGCAGGCAGGGACGCCCGACCTGGGCGGCGCGCCTGAGCACGCCGGCCGAGCAGCTGCGGATGGGGAAGACGCGCAGCAGGAGGTCGACGGTCTCGCGGATCGCCCACGCGTGCGTGTAGGGCCCGAAGTACCGCGTGCCCTTGCGCTTGGCGCCGCGCATGACCTGGACCCGCGGCACGTCCTCGCCCATCGTGATGGCGAGGTAGGGGTAGGACTTGTCGTCGCGGTACTTGACGTTGAAGCGCGGGTCGAACTCCTTGATCCAGGAGTACTCGAGCTGCAGCGACTCGACCTCGGTGGCCACCGTCGTCCACTCGACCGACGCGGCCGTCGTGACCATCGTCTGCGTCCGCGGGTGCAGGTTCGCGACGTCCTGGAAGTAGGACGCGAGGCGCTGGCGCAGGCTCCGGGCCTTGCCGACGTAGATGACGCGGCCGTGCTCGTCGCGGAAGCGGTAGACGCCCGGGGAGTCGGGCACCTCCCCCGGTCGCGGGCGGTAGGAGGACGGGTCGGCCACGCACCCAGGGTAGGTCGGGCGTCCGACGGTCCCGACCGCGCCGACCTACGCCCCGGGCGCCGCCTCCTCCCGGCGTGCGGCGCGCTGCACCGGCACCCCGTCGGCGGGCGGGGACGGGGCGGGCGGGGACGGGGCCGCCAGGGCGGCCACCGGCAGGAGCGAGGTCGGGAGGTCGGGCGGCGGCCCGGGGTGGGCCGCGGCGTCGCGGGCGACGAGGTCGGCGAGGTGGTCCACCGGCAGGGCGCGCGACCACAGCCAGCCCTGCCCCAGCGTCGCGCCGGCGCGCAGCAGCGCCCGCACCTGCGCGTCGTGCTCGACGCCCTCGGCGAGGACGACGAGCCCGAGGGAGCGGCTGAGCCGTACGAGGGCCTCCAGCACCCGGGCGCTGCGCGGGTCCCCCAGGGCGACGACGAGCGACCGGTCGACCTTGACGACGTCGACCGGCAGCCGGGCGAGGTAGGTCAGCGACGCGTAGCCCGACCCGACGTCGTCCAGGGCGATCCGGCAGCCGGCCGTACGCAGCGCGGCCATGGCCCCCAGGGCCGGGTCCCCCGGCGCCACGGGCACGCCCTCGGTGACCTCGACGACGAGCGAGGCCGCCGGCACGCCCGCCTCGGCCAGGGCGTCCGCGACGGCGGCGGGGTAGCCGGGGTCGCGCAGCTCGAGGGGCGAGGCGTTGACCGAGAGGGTGAGCCCGCGCGCGGCGGCGCCGCTGGCCACCAGCGCGTGCAGGCCCCGGCGCAGCGCGTGGCGGCCGAGGGCCGTCACGAGGCCGCTGCTCTCGGCCACCGCGACGAACTCGTCGGGGCCGACCCGGCCCAGCGCGTCGTCCTCCCACCGGGCGAGCACCTCGAAGCCCTTGAGCCGGCCGCTCGCGAGGTGGACGAGCGGCTGGAGCTCGACGTGCAGCGCGTCGGCCGCCAGGGCGGCGCGCAGGCGCCGCTCGACGAGGGCGCGACGACGCACCCCCTCGGCGACCTCGCCGCGGAAGAGCGCCGTCCGGTCGCCGCCGGCGCGCTTGGCCGCGGTGACGGCGGTCGTCGCCTCGGCCAGGAGCTCGGGCGGCGCGCCCGCGGGCGCGGCGCCGGCGTCGAGGCCCGAGACGCCGGCGCTGGCGGTCAGGTGGGTGCCCGCCCGCGCGGCGGCGGCCGTGACGAGCTCCCGCGCGGCGTCGGCCGCCTCCCGCGCCGCCTCGGGGCCGCACGGGCACAGCAGGGCGATCTCGTCCCCCCCGGTCCGGAAGGTGCGGTCCTCGCCGGTGCGGGCCGCGAGGGCGGACGCGACGCCCACGAGGAGGGCGTCCGCGGCGGTGCGCCCGAGCCGCTCGTCCACGTCCCCGAAGCCGTCGAGGTCCACGACGACGAGCGAGACGGCGGCGCCGTCCTCGAGCAGCGGGGCGAGGCGGGCCGAGAGGGCCCGCGCGTTGCCCAGCCCCGTCAGGGCGTCGTGCCGGGACTCCTGCGACAGCCGGCGCAGGACCCCGAGGCGGGCGCGCAGCCGGAGGACCTCGCGCAGCCCCGCGCTCGTCACCGCGAGGAGCCCGAGCGCACCGGTGGCCGCGCCCGCCGCCCCGGTCGTCAGGAGGGCGACCAGACCGAGCACCCAGGAGACGTAGACGGTCGCCGTCGTGACGACCGTCGCGTAGGTCTCGCCCTCGTCCGTCGCGCCCCCGCGGCGCTGCAGGGGCCGCCCCCGTCCGATGGCGTCGACGCCCCCGAGCACGACGGGCCAGGCGAGGCACTGGAGGGCGGCGAGGCGCCAGTCCCAGACGGCCGCGCCCGCGACGAGCTCGCGCGTGACGGCGAGGTCGCCCACGGCGAGCAGCGCCAGCCCGGCGAGGACGGCCACGACGCCGCGGTCCCGCCCGACCATGGCGACCTGCGCGAGCAGGCTGCACAGCAGCAGGTACAGGAGCACCACGCTGACGCAGAAGAGGACGAGCAGCGGTGGCCCGCCGGGCGGGAAGACCGCCGTCCACACGGCGACGGCCAGCCCGAGGGCCAGCACGACCGCGTCGACGAGCAGGGTCCGCAGGGCTCCGCTGCGCCCGGGCGGCCGCGGCAGGCGCAGGACGCCGACGAGCGCGAGCGGGCCGGCGCAGATGCTCACGGCGTCCCCGACGTTGGGGCGGGGCGGCGGGCCCGGCAGCGCGAGGTCCACGAGAGCGCTCACGAGCTCGCCCCCGCACCACGCGAGCGCCGAGAGGGCGAACCACCGGCGCGAGGGCGCCGCGCGCTGCGGCCCGCGGCGGGCGAGGACGAGCAGGCCGCCGACGAGGCCGGTGACCGCGACGACGAGCGAGGCGACCATCGGTGCGGCCGGCCGCGCGAGCACGCCCGTGAGGACCACGGCGGCGGCGCACGCCCCGCCGACACCCGCGGCGGCGAGCACCGGGCGCCCCGGCGCTCCCCCGGTCTGCACCGCCCCGACGGGGACGACGCGGGCCGCGGACGGCCGTCGCGGCGCAGAGGGGCTCACCCCCGGCCCGTCGGCAGCCCCGGCGGGGACCTTGAGGGCGGCGGCCCCGCCCGCGCCGACGTCCTCCGGGCGGACGCCGCCCTCCCGCCGCGTGCGCGGCTCAGGCGGAGGCCGGCTCCTCCTGGCGCCGCGGGGGCGGCAGCGCGGCACCGGGCTCCTCGCGCGGCACGCCGAGCGCCTCGGCGAGGAACCGGCCGGTGTGGCTCTCGGGCACGCGGGCCACCTGCTCCGGCGTCCCCTGGGCGACGACGCGCCCGCCGCCGCCGCCGCCCTCGGGGCCCATGTCGACGACCCAGTCGGCGTTCTTGATGACGTCGAGGTTGTGCTCGATGACGAGCACCGTGTTGCCCTTGTCGACGAGGCCCTGCAGGACGCCGAGCAGCTTGCGGATGTCCTCGAAGTGCAGGCCCGTCGTCGGCTCGTCGAGGACGTAGACCGTCCGGCCCGCCGAGCGCCGCTGCAGCTCGGAGGCGAGCTTGACCCGCTGCGCCTCGCCGCCGGAGAGCGTGGGCGCGCTCTGGCCCAGGCGCACGTAGCCCAGGCCGACGTCGACGAGCGTCCGCAGGTGCCGCGAGATGGCGGGGACCGCGGCGAAGAAGTCCACCGCCTCCTCGATGGGCATCTCGAGGACGTCGGAGACGGTCTTCCCCTTGAAGTGCACCTCGAGCGTCTCGCGGTTGTACCGCGCCCCCTGGCACACCTCGCACGGCACGTACACGTCGGGCAGGAAGTTCATCTCGATCTTGATCGTGCCGTCGCCCTGGCAGTTCTCGCAGCGCCCGCCCTTGACGTTGAAGGAGAAGCGGCCCGGCTGGTAGCCGCGCACCTTCGCCTCCGTCGTCGTCGCGAAGAGCTTGCGCACGTGGTCCCAGACGCCCGTGTACGTGGCGGGGTTGGAGCGCGGCGTCCGGCCGATGGGGCTCTGGTCGACGTGGACGACCTTGTCGAGCTGGTCGAGCCCCGTGACCGTGCGGTGGCGGCCCGGCACCCGGCGGGCGCCGTTGAGCTGGTTGGCCATGACCGTGTAGAGGATGTCGTTGACGAGGGTCGACTTGCCCGAGCCCGACACCCCGGTGACGGCGACGAAGCAGCCGAGCGGGAAGGCGACGTCGACGCCCTTGAGGTTGTTCTGCCGGGCGCCCTTGACGACCACCTGGCGCGCGCGGTCGCGCGGCCGCCGGCTCTCCGGGACGGGGATGGCGAGGCGGCCCGACAGGTAGCCGCCCGTCAGCGAGCTCTCGTGGTCGAGCAGCCCCTGCACCGAGCCGGAGTGGACCACCCGGCCGCCGTGCTCGCCGGCGCCGGGGCCGACGTCGACCACCCAGTCGCTGGCGCGGATCGTGTCCTCGTCGTGCTCGACGACGATGAGGGTGTTCCCGAGGTCCCGCAGGCGCGTGAGCGTGTCGATGAGGCGCCGGTTGTCGCGCTGGTGCAGGCCGATGCTCGGCTCGTCGAGGACGTAGAGGACGCCGACGAGGCCCGACCCGATCTGCGTCGCCAGCCGGATGCGCTGGGCCTCGCCGCCCGACAGCGTCCCCGACGCCCGGTCGAGCGAGAGGTAGTCCAGGCCGACGTCGAGGAGGAAGCCGAGCCGGGCGTTGATCTCCTTGAGCACCGCGGCCGCGATCTGGCGCTGGCGGGCGTCGAGCTCGAGCGCGCCGAGGAAGGCCGCGCACTCGTCGACGGGCAGGGCGCAGACCTCGGCGATCGAGCGGCCGCCGAGCGTGACGGCGAGGACCTCCGGGCGCAGGCGGCTGCCCCCGCACACCGGGCACGGCACCTCGCGCATGTAGCCCTCGTAGCGCTCGCGGGACCAGTCGGAGTCGGTCTCCGCGTGGCGGCGCCGGATGAAGGGGACGACGCCCTCGAAGCCCGTGGAGTAGGCGCGCTCGCGGCCGAACCGGTTGCGGTAGCGCACGTGCACCTCGTGCTCGTGGCCCTGCAGCAGCGCCGTCGTCGCGCGCTTCGGCAGCGCGCGCCACGGCACGTCCATGGAGAAGCCCAGCTGGTCGGCCAGGCCGCGCATGACCCGCTGGAAGTAGTCCGCCGAGCCCGAGCCGCTCGCCCACGGCGCGATGGCGCCCTCGGCGAGCGTGAGCTCGTCGTCCGGCACGAGGAGGTCGGGGTCGACCTCGAGGCGCGTGCCGATGCCCGTGCACTCGGGGCACGCCCCGTAGGGGGCGTTGAAGGAGAAGGTGCGGGGCTCGACCTCGTCGAGCTGGAGGGGGTGCTCGTTGGGGCAGGCCAGCTTCTCGGAGAAGCGGCGCTCGCGCTGCTCGTCCTCCCCCGCGTCGACGAGGTCGACGAGCAGGACGCCGTCGGCCAGCCCGAGGGCCGTCTCGACCGAGTCGGTGAGGCGCCGCTGGACGCCCTCGCGGACGACGAGGCGGTCGACGACCACCTCGATGTCGTGCTTGAACTTCTTGTCCAGCTGCGGCGGGGTGGCGAGGGAGACGACCTCCCCGTCCACCCGCGCGCGGGAGAAGCCCTTGGTCTGCAGCTCGGCGAAGAGCTCGACGAACTCCCCCTTGCGCCCGCGCACGACGGGCGCCAGCACCTGGAAGCGGGTGCCCTCGGGCATCTCGAGGAGGCGGTCGACGACCTGCTGCGGGGTCTGGCGGCCGATCGGCTCGCCGCAGACCGGGCAGTGCGGCTGCCCCGCGCGGGCCCACAGCAGGCGCAGGTAGTCGTAGACCTCGGTGATGGTGCCGACCGTGGAGCGCGGGTTGCGGCTCGTCGACTTCTGGTCGATGGAGACGGCCGGCGACAGGCCCTCGATGAAGTCGACGTCGGGCTTGTCCATCTGCCCGAGGAACTGGCGGGCGTAGGCCGACAGCGACTCGACGTAGCGGCGCTGGCCCTCCGCGAAGATCGTGTCGAAGGCGAGGGAGGACTTGCCGGAGCCCGAGAGGCCGGTGAAGACCACCATGGCGTCGCGCGGCAGGTCGATCGAGACGTCGCGGAGGTTGTGCTCGCGGGCGCCGCGGACGATGAGCTCAGACTGCACCCGCCGATGGTAGGCGCGGCCCCCGACACCGCCCGCCGCGCACCCCGGCGCCGGGAGGGCGCCGCGCGCGGGCCCGGGACCCTCGCCGTCAGGCGACGGGCGGGTCGTCCCCGTCGCGGCCCTCGCCGCCGGTCCCCTCCGACCCGCCGTCGCCCGCGGCCCGGCGCGGGCCGCGCTCGGCCGCCACCTGGGCGTCCTCGGCGCACTCGCGGGCGTCGACGTCCTCGAGGAGGCCGTGCCCGCGCGGCCCGCCGCTCCCGGCGGGGTAGGTCTCGAGCGGCACTCGCCCGTCACCCCACGCGGCGACGACCGGCTCGAGGACGCGCCAGCACTGCTCGGCGGTGTCGCCGCGCACCGAGAGCGTCGGGTCGCCGTGCAGGACCCCGAGGAGCACCTGGCCGTAGGCCGTGAGCTCGCCCGGCGAGAGCTCGGTGCCGAGCGCGGTGCGCTCGAGCCCGAAGGCGTCGTCCTGGCCGTTGAGGTCGAGCTCGAGCGTGATGTCGTCGGGGCCGAAGCCGACCCGCAGGCGCGTCGGCGACGGCGTCCCCAGCAGCCCGGTCGGCAGGTGCGGCACGTGCTTGAAGGTGATGACGGCCTCCTTGCGGCGCCGCCCCAGCGCCTTGCCCGAGCGCAGCCGGAACGGGACGCCGGCCCACCGCCAGGTGTCGACGGCGAGCACCACCTCGGCGAGCGTCTCCGTGCCCCGCTCCGGGTCGACGCCCGGTTCGTCGGCGTACGCGCCGACCTCCTCGTCGCCGAGGCGACCCGCGGTCCACCGGGCCCGGCGCGTGCAGGAGGCCGGGTCGTCCGCGTCCCACAGCCGCGTCGCGCGCAGGACCTCGGCCTTGCGGTCGCGCAGGTCCCGCTCGGAGATCGTCGCCGGCGGGTCCATCGCGATGAGGGCCAGCAGCTGCAGGAGGTGGCTCTGGACCATGTCGGCGAGGGCGCCCGCGCCGTCGTAGTACCCCGCGCGCCCGGCGAGCCCGAGGTCCTCGTCGAAGACGACGTCGACCCGCTCGACGTGGGTGGCGCTCCACAGCGGCTCGAAGAGCCGGTTGGCGAAGCGCAGGCCGAGGATGTTGAGCACCGTCGACTTGCCGAGGAAGTGGTCGACGCGGTGGACGTGGTCCTCCGGGACGAGCCGGGTGAGGACGCCGTTGAGCTCGGCGGCGGACGCGGCGTCGTGGCCGAAGGGCTTCTCCAGCACGAGACGGGTCCCCGCGGGCACCTGCTCGGGCTCGAGCGCCCGCAGCGCCCCGGCGGTCACGTCGGGCGGCAGCGCGAAGTAGAGGACGACGTCGCCGTCCTGCGACGCCTCCGCGACGAGGTCGGCGAGGTCGTCGTCCGCGCTGACGTCGCACGAGGCGTACCGCGTGCCCTCGACGAGCCGGTCGACGGCCGGGCCGCGGGCGTCCGCCGCCTCGGCGGCCCCGCGGACGCGCTCGGTCCACCACTCCCGGTCGTGCTCGGCCCGGTCGGCGCCGACGAGGCGCAGGTCGAGGCCCTCCCCGTGGTGGCTGACGAGGAGGTCGGCGAGCCCGGGCAGGAGCAGCCGCGAGGCGAGGTCGCCTCCGGCGCCCAGGACGACGAGGGTGGTGGTCACGGGGCGGTGCTCCTGTCGACGCGGTCGGCGGGGCGGTGCCCGGCCGGGGCCGCCCCCGGCGCGCCCACCCTCCCGTCGCCCGGCGGAGGGTGCAAGCAGCGCCGCGCACCCGGGGCACCTGGACAGGGGCGCGAGGTCCGCTGTCGGCGCGCCCGCAGGTCGGCGCGAGGAGGTCGGAGCCCGGGGCTCGTGGGAGCCTCCGCCCATGCCCAGCCAGCGCATCGAGGACTACGCCCTGCTCAGCGACTGCCACAGCGCCGCCCTCGTGGGCCGGGACGGGAGCGTCGACTGGCTCTGCCTGCCCCGCTACGACTCCCCCGCCGTCTTCAGCGCCGTGCTCGGCGGCCCCGAGCACGGGCGCTGGCTGCTGCGCCCCGTGGACGACGACGCCGTGTGCGAGCGGCGCTACCTGGGGGACTCGTTCGTCCTCGAGACGACGTGGACGACGTCGACCGGCGTGGTGCGGGTCGTCGACTTCATGCCCACCAACGACCTGCGGGCGGACCTGGTCCGCCGCGTCGAGGGCGTCGAGGGCGTCGTGCGGATGCGCCAGGAGCTCGTCGTCCGGCCCGACTACGCCAAGACGGTGCCGTGGGTGCGGCGCATCACCGACCCCGACGGCCTGCCGGGCCTGCTGGCGGTGGCCGGGCCCGACGCGTTCCTCCTGCGGGGCGGGCCCCTGCCGACCGCCGCCGACCACCGGCACGCGGGCGAGTGGGACCAGGCCGCCGGGGAGCAGCACGACGTCGGGCTGACGTGGTTCCGCTCGTACCGCGACGTGCCGCAGCGCCTCGACGTCGGTGACCGGCTGGCCGCCACCCTCGCCTGGTGGCAGGACTGGGCCGACCGGGCGGACCCCGGCGAGCACCACCCGCTCGCGGTGCGGCGCTCGCTGCTCGTCCTGCGCGCGCTCACGCACGCGGACACCGGCGGGATCGTCGCGGCGGCGACGACCTCCCTGCCCGAGGACTTCGGCGGGGAGCGGAACTGGGACTACCGCTACGTGTGGCTGCGGGACGCCGCCCTCACCCTCGAGGCCCTGCTCACGCACGGCTACCGCGAGGAGGCTGAGGGCTGGCGCCGGTGGCTCCTGCGCGCGGTCGCGGGCGAGCCCGCCGACGTGCAGATCATGTACGGCATCGCCGGCGAGCGGGAGCTGCCGGAGACGGAGCAGCCGCAGCTGCCGGGCTACGAGGGCTCCCGTCCCGTCCGCACGGGCAACGGGGCGGTCGACCAGTACCAGGCCGACGTCCTCGGGGAGGTGCTCGTGGCCCTCGACCGCGCCCGCCGCGAGGGGGTGCCCGAGGACGAGTTCTCGTGGCCGCTGCAGCGCGCCCTCCTCGGGTTCGTCGAGGAGCACTGGCAGCGCAAGGACCACGGCATCTGGGAGATGCGCGGGGACCTCCAGCACTTCACCCACTCGCGCGTCATGGTGTGGGCGGCCCTGGACCGCGGCGTGCGCGCCGTCCGCGAGGGCGGCATGGACGGGCCGGTCGAGCGCTGGGAGGCGCTGCGCGAGCAGGTCCGCGCCGAGGTCGAGGAGCACGGGTGGGACGCCGAGCGGGGCACCTACACCCAGGTCTACGGCTCCCCGCAGGTCGACGCGTCGCTGCTCATGCTGCCCCAGGTCGGCTTCCTCGCGGCCGACGACCCCCGCATGCTCGGGACCGTCGCGGCCATCGAGGAGGACCTCCTGCGCGACGGCCTCCTGCTCCGCTACGACACGGGGCCGGGGCTCGACGGCCTCTCCGGTGACGAGCACCCCTTCCTCGCCTGCTCCTTCTGGCTGGTCGAGCAGCACGCCCGCAGCGGTCGGGTGGCCGACGCGCACGCGCTCATGGAGCGCTGCCTCGCGTGCGCCAACGACCTCGGCCTGCTGTCCGAGGAGTACGACACGGGCTCCGACCGCCAGGCCGGCAACGTCCCCCAGGCGCTGAGCCACCTCGCGCTCGTCCGCGCCGCGGACGCCCTCGGCGACTGCACGCCGCGGGGGCACCGGTGAGCGTCCCGCCGGCGGGCGGCGACGACCTCGTCGCCGCCCGCCTCTCGGTGGCCCGCGTGTCGGAGATGGACAACGCCTGCTACCTGCTGGAGTGCACGGCGACGGGCCGGCGGCTGCTCGTCGACGCCGCCGACGACGCCCCACGGCTGCTGTCCCTCGCCGACGGGCGCGTCGACGCCGTCGTGACGACGCACGGGCACGGGGACCACCACCGCGCCCTCCCGGAGGTCGTCGCGGCCACGGGCGCGCAGGTGCTGGTGGGAGCCGAGGACGCCGCCGACCTCCCCGTGCCCGCGGACGTCCTCCTGCACCACGGCGACGTCGTCGCGGTGGGCGAGCTGCGGCTCGACGTCGTCGGGCTGCGGGGCCACACCCCCGGCTCCGTCGCCCTCGTGCTGCACGACCCGGGCGGCCGGGTGCTCGCCCTCACCGGCGACAGCCTCTTCCCCGGCGGCGTGGGGGCGACGGGCGGGGACGCCGGGCGCTTCACCCGCCTGCTCGAGGACGTCGAGCAGCGGCTCTTCGCCGTCCTGCCCGACCGCACCGAGGTCCTCCCCGGCCACGGCGAGCCGACGACGCTCGGGGCCGAGCGGCCCTCCCTGGCCGACTGGCGCGCCCGGGGGTGGTGACGCCCGCTGGGTGACGGGGCGCTGCGCGAGGTCCCTGCGCACGGCTGGGTCCGCGTCCGACGGGGCGGCGCTCCGGGCACTGGCTCGGCGCGCCGTGGTCACCCCGCGCTCGGTGCGGGGCGCCGGCCTGACGTGCCTCTCCGCGCCGCCCCGCCGGACGCCCGCCATCGGCTCGCTCTCGGCTCGCACGCGTCCCGGCACCGTGAGCGGTCACGAGGGGCTGGTGACGAGGTGCTGGCGGGCCGCCCCGCGGTCGGGCGGCGGCCCGCTCCCGTCAGCCGCGGGCGGCGGCCTTCTCGCGGCGGCGGCTGACGGCGAGCGAGACGACCGCGGTCGTCCCGAGGATGACGACGATCGCCGTCAGCGAGAGCCAGATCGGGACGACCGGCGCCCACTCCACCGGCTCGCCGCCGTTGAGGAAGGGCAGCGAGTTCTCGTGCAGCGCCTCGAGGACGAGCTTGACGCCGACGAAGGCCAGGAGCACCGCCAGCCCGATGTCGAGGAAGACGAGCTTCTTCAGCAGGTCGCCGACGAGGAAGAAGAGCTGGCGCAGCCCCATGAGGGCGAAGATGTTGGCCGTCAGGACGATGTAGGGGTCCGACGTCAGACCGAAGATCGCCGGGATGGAGTCGAGGGCGAAGAGCAGGTCCGTCGTCCCGAGCGCCACGAGGACGAGGAGCATCGGCGTGATGGCGCGTCGCCCCGCCTCCTGCACCACGAGCGTCGGGCCGCGGAAGTCCTCCGTCACGGGCAGCACCCGCCGCACGAGCCGGACCAGCCGGTTCTCCTCGAACTCGTCGTCGTCCTCGCCGCTGCCGCGCACCAGCTGGACGGCGGTGAAGAGGAGGAAGGCGCCGAAGAGGAAGAAGACCCAGCTGAAGGCGGCGATGAGGCCCGCCCCGACGGCGATGACGGCGGCGCGCAGCACGAGCGCCAGCACGATGCCGATGAGGAGCGCGTTCTGCTGGAGCTCCTTCGGCACGGCGAACCGCCGGAAGATCAGCAGGAAGACGAAGAGGTTGTCGACGGACAGGGAGTACTCGGTGAGCCACCCGGCGAAGAACTCCCCCGCCGCCTGACCGCCGCCGAACCACCAGACGCCGAGGCCGAAGACCACGGCGGCGGCCACGAAGCCCGCCAGGTGCAGGGCGCTCTCCCGCGTGCTCGGGACGTGCGGGCGGCGGCGGCTCAGGAGCACGTCCGCCGTGAGGAAGAGGACCGCCGCGGCGATCGTCGCCCCCCACACCCAGGCGGGGACGCTCATGCGTCGCGGCCCTCTCGGCCGTCACGACCGCCGGCGCCCGCCGGGGTGTCGTCCGGCACCTCGTCGAGGGCCCCGCCCCCGCGCCGGCCCTCGCCCACCGGACGCCGCGTCGCCGAGGGCGCCTCCGCCGGTCGGCTCGCCCCCGGCTCGTCGGCGTCGGCCCGCGCCGCCGTGCGCCCGTTCTCCCGCAGCGAGAGGACAGTCGTGATGCCGAGGGCGACGACGATGAAGAGCAGCGACAACCACGTGGGGACCTCCCACACGGGCACGTGCTCGCCGCCGTTGATGAACGGCAGCTCGTTCTCGTGGAGGGCGTGGAGCAGCAGCTTGACGCCGATGAAGCCGAGGATCGCGGCGAGGCCGTAGTGCAGGTACACGAGCCGGTCGAGCAGCCCGTCGATGAGGAAGTACAGCTGGCGCAGCCCGAGGAGCGAGAAGGCGTTGGCCGTGAAGACGAGGTACGGCTCCTGCGTGAGCCCGAAGATGGCGGGGATCGAGTCCACGGCGAAGAGCAGGTCAGCGCTGCCGATGGCGATCATGACGACGAGCAGCGGGGTCACGAGCCGCTTGCCGTCGACCTTCGTCGTGAACTTGTCGCCGTGGTACTCGTCCGTCGTCGGCAGGACCCGTCGGGCCAGGCGCAGGACGGCGTTCTCCTCGAACTCGTCGTCCGCGTGGGAGTCGGTGCGGCCCGCCTTGGCCTGCACCCAGGCCGTGTAGATGAGGAAGGCGCCGAAGATGTAGAAGATCCAGGCGAAGTTGGCGATGACCGCGGTGCCGAGGGCGATGAAGATCGTCCGGAAGACGAGCGCCAGCGCGATGCCGATGAGCAGCACCTTCTGCTGGTACTCGCGGGGGACCGCGAAGCTGCTCATGATGAGCACGAAGACGAAGAGGTTGTCGACCGAGAGGCTCTTCTCGGTGATGTAGCCGGCGAAGTACTCCCCGCCGAAGGTGCTCCCCGACACGACGAGCACGCCGAGGCCGAAGAGCACGGCGATGCCGATGTAGGCCGCCGACCAGACGGCGGCCTCCTTGATGCTGGGGCTGTGCGGCGTCCGCACGTGCACGACGAAGTCGTACGCGATCATCGCGACGATGCCGGCGACGGTGATCGCCCACACGTAGAGGGGCACGTCCATGGTTCCTCCGGTTGGCAGGGCTGCTCGACCGGAGGTCTCTCCCGCCCGACCGCCTCGCGGCGCGGACCGACGGCCCCGGAGCGCCGCCGGCGGGCCCGGGGAGGCGTCGTGATGACGAGACCGTCGCGCAGGGATACTCCCCTCCTCGACCCCGTGAGTATGGGGCCGCGGCCGCAGGGGCGCCAAGCCGGTCCACGGCGACGCGCCGGACGCCGCGCGCCGGCCCCTCACCGGGAGGGAGGGGCGGTCAGGCGGTGGCGGCCTGCATCCCCCGCAGCTCCTTCTTGAGGTCGCCGATCTCGTCGCGCAGCCGGCCGGCCAGCTCGAACTGCAGCTCCGTGGCGGCGGCGTGCATCTGGTCGGTGAGCTGCTGGATGAGGTCGGACAGCTCCGCCGCCGGCATCGCCGCCAGCCGCTCGCGCCGGCCGTCGTCGGCGCCGCCGCCGCGGGACGCCATGCCGGGCACCGGCGTCTTGCCGCGCGACTGCTGGCGGCCGGCGCCGCCGAGGAGGGCTGCCGTGTCGGCGTCCTCGCGGGCGAGCATGTCGGTGATGTCGCGGATCTTCTTGCGCAGGGCGGTCGGCGTGATGCCGTGCTCGCGGTTGTAGGCGAGCTGGACCTCGCGGCGGCGGTTGGTCTCGTCGATGGCCAGGGCCATCGACGGCGTCACGGTGTCGGCGTACATGTGCACCTGCCCGGAGACGTTGCGGGCCGCGCGCCCGATCGTCTGGATGAGCGAGGTGCCGCTGCGCAGGAACCCCTCCTTGTCGGCGTCGAGGATGCTGACGAGGGAGACCTCCGGGAGGTCGAGGCCCTCGCGCAGGAGGTTGATGCCGACGAGGACGTCGAACTCGCCCTGCCGCAGCTCGCGCAGGAGCTCCACCCGGCGCAGGGTGTCGACCTCCGAGTGCAGGTAGCGCACCTGGACGCCGTGCTCGAGCAGGTAGTCCGTGAGGTCCTCGGCCATCTTCTTCGTCAGCGTGGTGACGAGGACGCGCTCGTCCTTCTCGGTGCGGCGGCGGATCTCCTCCAGCAGGTCGTCGATCTGGCCCTTCGTGGGCTTGACGACGACCTCGGGGTCGACGAGCCCGGTGGGCCGGATGATCTGCTCGACGTAGCCGTCGCCCCGGCCCAGCTCGTAGGCGCCCGGCGTCGCCGAGAGGTACACCGCCTGGCCGATGCGCTCGAGGAACTCCTCCCACTTGAGCGGCCGGTTGTCCATGGCGCTGGGCAGGCGGAAGCCGTGGTCGACGAGCGTGCGCTTGCGGGACATGTCGCCCTCGTACATGGCCCCGATCTGCGGCACCGTCACGTGGCTCTCGTCGAGCACGAGGAGGAAGTCCTCGGGGAAGTAGTCGAGCAGCGTGTTGGGGGCCGTGCCGCGCTCGCGGCCGTCGACGTGCCGGGAGTAGTTCTCGATGCCGGAGCACGAGCCGACCTGGCGCATCATCTCGATGTCGTAGGTGGTCCTCATCCGCAGCCGCTGCGCCTCGAGGAGCTTGCCCTGCTGCTCCATCTCGGCGAGGCGCCCGGCCAGCTCCGCCTCGATCGAGGCGATGGCGCGCTCCATGCGCTCGGGCCCGGCGACGTAGTGGGTGGCCGGGAAGACGTACATCTCCTGCTCCTCGGCGACCACCTCGCCCGTGAGCGGGTTGAGCGTGTAGAGCGACTCGATCTCGTCGCCGAAGAACCCGATGCGCAGGGCGAGCTCCTCGTACACCGGGATGATCTCGACGGTGTCGCCCTTGGCGCGGAAGGTGCCGCGGGTGAAGGCGAGGTCGTTGCGGGTGTACTGCATGCCGACGAACCGGCGGAGCAGCTCGTCGCGGTCGACCTGCTGGCCGACGTGCAGGCGCGCCATCCGGTCGACGTACTCCTGCGGCGTCCCCAGGCCGTAGATGCACGACACGGAGGCCACGACAACGACGTCGCGGCGGGTGAGGAGCGAGTTGGTGGCCGAGTGCCGCAGCCGCTCGACCTCGTCGTTGATCGACGAGTCCTTCTCGATGTAGGTGTCGGTCTGCGGGACGTACGCCTCGGGCTGGTAGTAGTCGTAGTACGACACGAAGTACTCGACGGCGTTGTTCGGCAGCAGCTCGCGGAACTCGTTGGCCAGCTGCGCCGCGAGGGTCTTGTTGGGCGCCATGACGAGCGTCGGCCGCTGGAGCTTCTCGATCATCCACGCCGTGGTCGCGGACTTGCCGGTGCCCGTGGCGCCGAGGAGGACGACGTCCTTCTCCCCCGCCTCGACGCGCCGCGCGAGCTCGGCGATGGCCGTCGGCTGGTCGCCGCTCGGCGAGTACTCCGACACCACCTCGAAGGGGGCGACGCGCCGCTGCAGGTCGGTCACCGGTCTCATGGGGACAACGGTAGGCCCGCCCACCGACAGCGGCCCCGGGAGGCGGCCGGTCGCACCGCAGCGACGCCCGCACCTCCCCCGCTCCGCCGTCTCCCCCCGGGCTACCGGGCGCCGCGAGCGCGCCCGAGGGCGGCGGCGATCCAGGGCCCCTTGCGGCTCGCGTCCTCGTCGACGGAGCCGTGCGGCTCCGCGGCCAGCCGCGCCTCGAGCGCCGCGTAGGCCTCCCGCTCGCCGGCGTCGCGGCGCAGGAGGTCCCGCAGGGCGAGGACGTCCTCCGTCTGGCCGCCCGCCGGGCGCACGTGGCAGTTGACGGGGCGCCCGGCGTCGGCCTCCGCCGCGAAGGCCTTCGGCAGCCGGCTCCCGTCGGGCCGCTCGTCCCACCACTTCCCCGGCGGCCGCACGAGACCCGCGGCCCGCAGGTCGTCCGCGACGGCGCCCGCGGTGGCCAGGTCGCGGGTGACCACCTGCACGTCGAGGACGTCCTTCGCCGGCAGGCCCGGCACCGCCGTCGAGCCGACGTGCTCGACCGAGAGCGCCCGCTCCCCCGCCGCCCGGCGCACGCGCGCCAGCAGCCGCTCCGCCTGGACCGGCCACGTCGGGTCGTACGGCACGAGCACCGCGTGCGCGGGCCTCGGCGCCCGCTCCCCCGCCCGCAGGCGCGCCTCGAAGGCCACGAGCCGCTCGCGCCAGAGGGCGTCGACGCCCCGCTCGAGGTCCGCCGGCGCCCGTGAGTTGTCGAGGACGACGTCGGCGGCCGCGCGGCGCTCGTCGTCCGAGGCCTGCGAGGCGGCCCGGCGGCGGGCGTCCTCCTCGGCCAGGCCGCGGCCCTCGACGAGCCGGCGCACCCGCTGCTCGAGCGGGGCGTCGACGACGACGACGAGGGGCCAATCCGCGCCGCGGCCGGTTTCGACGAGGAGGGGGATGTCGTCGACGACGACGGCGTCCGCCGGGGCGGCCGCCACGAGCTCGTCCCGGCGCGCCCGCACGAGCGGGTGGGTGATGGCCTCGAGCGCCCGGCGGCGGCCGGCGTCCGCGAAGACCACGGCGCCGAGCGCGGGCCGGTCGAGGGCGCCGTCCGGGCCGAGCACGACCTCGCCGAACTCGCGCACGACGGCGGCGAGGCCCGGGGTGCCCGGGGCGACGACCTCGCGGGCCAGCGCGTCCGCGTCGACGACCACGGCCCCCAGCGCGGCCAGCCGGCGCGCCGCCGTGCTCTTGCCCGCCCCGGTCCCGCCCGTCAGACCCACCCTCAGCACGCCGCCGACCCTAGGACGCCGCGCGGGCCGGGCGGGCCGGTCGCTCGCGGGAGCGGCCCGGACGCGCCGAGGGGGCCCGGCGCCGGAGCGCCGGGCCCCCTCGGGCCGTGCGGTGGTGCGGTGGTGCGGGAGCGTCAGCTGCCGGCGCCGGTGAGCTTCTCGCGCAGGGCCGCGAGGGCCTCGTCGGAGGCCAGCGTGCCCTCGCCGCCGCCCGAGGAGGGCGCCGGGGAGGAGGAGCCGCGGTCGTCGCGGTCCCCGCGGTCGCCGCGGTCGGAGGACGACGGGCCGCCCGAGGAGTAGGACGTCGCCGGGGCGTCGCCCGCGGTGACGGCCTCGGCCTCGGCCTGGCTGGCCGCCGAGACCTGCGCCTTGTGGGCCTCCCAGCGCGCCTGGGCCTCGGCGTACTGCCGCTCCCACTCCTCGCGCTGGGTCTCGAAGCCCTCGAGCCACTCGTTCGTCTCGGGGTCGAAGCCCTCGGGGTACTTGTAGTTCCCCGCCTCGTCGTACTCCTGCGCCATGCCGTAGAGCGACGGGTCGAAGTCGTCGCTGCTCGGGTCGACGCCCTCGTTGGCCTGCTTGAGGGACAGCGAGATGCGCCGGCGCTCGAGGTCGATGTCGATGACCTTGACGAAGATCTCGTCGCCGACGCCGACGATCTGCTCCGGCACCTCGACGTGGCGCACGGCCAGCTCGGAGATGTGGACCAGGCCCTCGATGCCCTCCTCTACGCGCACGAAGGCGCCGAAGGGGACGAGCTTGGTGACGCGGCCCGGCACGACCTGGCCGATGGCGTGCGTGCGGGCGAACTGCTGCCACGGGTCCTCCTGCGTCGCCTTCAGCGACAGGGAGACCCGCTCGCGGTCCATGTCGACGTCGAGGACCTCGACGGTGACCTGCTGACCGACCTCGACGACCTCGGAGGGGTGGTCGATGTGCTTCCAGGACAGCTCGGAGACGTGCACGAGCCCGTCGACGCCGCCCAGGTCGACGAAGGCGCCGAAGTTGACGATCGACGACACGACGCCGGAGCGGACCTGGCCCTTCTGCAGGGTCTGCAGGAAGTTGTGGCGGACCGCCGACTGCGTCTCCTCGAGCCACGCGCGGCGCGAGAGGACGACGTTGTTGCGGTTCTTGTCGAGCTCGATGATCTTCGCCTCGAGCTCCTGGCCCACGTAGGGCTGCAGGTCGCGGACGCGGCGCATCTCGACGAGCGAGGCGGGCAGGAAGCCGCGCAGCCCGATGTCGAGGATGAGGCCGCCCTTGACGACCTCGATGACGGTGCCGGTGACGACACCCTCCTCGTCCTTGATGCGCTCGATCGTGCCCCAGGCGCGCTCGTACTGGGCGCGCTTCTTGGACAGGATGAGCCGGCCCTCCTTGTCCTCCTTCTGGAGGACCAGGGCCTCGACCTCGTCGCCGACGCCGACGACCTCGTTGGGGTCGACGTCGTGCTTGATCGACAGCTCGCGCGAGGGGATGACGCCCTCGGTCTTGTAGCCGATGTCGAGGAGCACCTCGTCACGGTCGACCTTGACGATCGTGCCGGAGACGATGTCGCCGTCGTTGAAGTACTTGATGGTCGCGTCGATGGCGGCGAGGAAGTCCTCGGCCGTGCCGATGTCGTTGATCGCGACCTGCGGCGGCGTGGTCGTGCGCTCGGTGGTGGTGGTCATGAAGTCGTCGGGCTCCGATGCGGGCGGGGGATGAGGGGCGGCCCCGCGCTGCGCGGCACCACCTCGTGGTCAGGTCCTGCGCCCGTCCGGCGCGGACCGCGACATCGGCGCCGCGGGCCGGTCGGGCCGGTCCGCTGCGAGGAGGACGTGTGCCGCGCGCTGGACGCGCGCCCGACAAGAGTACGCGGGCGCTCTCCGGGGGGTCAAAGGGGGACGCCGGAGGGCCGGCCACCCCCCTCGACCCTCCTGGGCGCCCGCCGGCCCGGGAGCGATGACGTGCGGCACGGCTGGGGGCTGCCGGAGGTGGGCGTCGCGAGGTCGGCGAGTCCGACGCAGCGTGCCGAGTCCGACGTCCCACGGCTCTCGGTGCCTGACGGGCCGCGCGACGTCGGACTCGGCACCCGACGTCGGACTCGGCACCCGACGTCGGACTCGACGCCCGACGTCGGACTCGCACGCGGCCGTCCGACGCGGCGCCGGCCCACGATGGGCGAGCATCGGGGGGTGGACCCCGAGCGCGACCTCCCCTCCCCCGCGGCCGGACCGGCGGGTCGCAGCGCGCTCGCCGCGGCCGGCTACCGCGACGTCGGCGCGGCGGCGTCCGTGCGCGCCAACCGCGGCTGGTGGGACGAGGCGGCCCCCGGCTACCTCGCCGAGCACGGCGAGCACCTGGGCGACCGCGACCTCGTGTGGGGCCCCGAGGGGCTGCGCGAGGCCGACGCGCGCCTGCTCGGCGACGTCCGCGGCCGACGGGTGCTCGAGGTGGGCTGCGGGGCGGCGCAGGGGAGCCGGTGGCTGGCCGACGAGGGCGCCGAGGTCGTCGGCCTCGATCTCTCGGCCGGGATGCTGGCGCAGGGGCGTCGCGCCGACCCTGCCCTGGCGCTCCTGCAGGCCGACGCCGCACGCCTGCCGCTGGCCGACGCGTCGGTGGACCTGGCGGTGTCCGCCTACGGCGCGCTGCCCTTCACGGCCGAGCCCGAGCGGGTGCACGCCGAGGTCGCGCGCGTGCTGCGCCCGGGCGGCCGGTGGGTCTTCAGCCTCACCCACCCCGTCCGCTGGGCCTTCCCCGACGACCCCGGCGAGGCGGGCCTGGTCGCCACGAGCTCCTACTTCGACACCACGCCCTACGCCGAGACGGGCGAGGACGGCGAGGTGCTCTACGCCGAGCACCACCGCACGCTCGGCCAGCGCGTCCGCGAGGTCGTCGGCGCGGGCTTCCGCCTCGTCGACCTCGTCGAGCCGCGCTGGCCCGCCGGCCGCGACGTGGTCTGGGGCGGCTGGAGCGCGCTGCGCGGGCGGGTCCTGCCGGGGACGGCCGTCTTCGTCTGCGACCTGCCCGGCTGACCTCGCCGCCCGTCCGGCCCTGCTGCCCGGCCCCGGCGCCGGTGCCTCAGTGGCCCGCCTCGTGCCACGACGTCCCGACGCCGACGGACACGTCGAGCGGGACGCTCAGCTCGGCGGCCCCGCCCATCTGCGCGCGCACGAGCGCCTCGAGGGCCTCGCGCTCCCCCGGCGCCACCTCGAGCACGAGCTCGTCGTGGACCTGCAGCAGCATCCGCGAGCGCAGGCCCTGCTCGGCGAGCGCCTGCTCGACGCCGAGCATGGCGACCTTGATGACGTCGGCCGCCGACCCCTGGATCGGCGCGTTGAGCGCCATGCGCTCGGCCATCTCGCGCCGCTGCCGGTTGTCGCTCGTGAGGTCGGGCAGGTAGCGACGGCGGCCGAGGATGGTCTCCGTGTACCCCGTGGTCCGCGCGGTGTCGACGACGCCGCGCAGGTAGTCGCGCACGCCGCCGAAGCGCTCGAAGTAGTCGTCCATCAGCCCGCGGGCCTCGTCGACGCCGATCCGCAGCTGGCGCGAGAGCCCGAAGGCCGACAGGCCGTAGGCCAGGCCGTACGACATCGCCTTGATCTTGCTGCGCATGGCCGGCGTGACCTCCGCCGGCTCGACCTCGAAGACGCGGCTGCCGACGAAGGAGTGCAGGTCCTCCCCCGACCGGAAGGCCTCCACGAGCCCCTCGTCGCCGGACAGGTGCGCCATGATCCGCATCTCGATCTGGCTGTAGTCGGCCGTCAGCAGGCTCTCGTAGCCCTCGCCGACGACGAAGGCCTGCCGGATGCGGCGGCCCTCCTCCGTGCGGATGGGGATGTTCTGCAGGTTGGGGTCGGTCGACGACAGCCGCCCCGTGGCCGCGATGGTCTGCTGGTAGGTGGTGTGGATGCGCCCGTCGGGCGCCACCGTCTTGAGCAGGCCCTCGACGGTCTGGCGCAGCCGGCTGACGTCGCGGTGCGCCAGAAGGTGCACGAGGAAGCCGCTGCCGGGCTGCCCGTCAGTCTTGACGAGGAGGTCGGCCAGCGCCTCGGCGTCCGTCGTGTACCCGGTCTTGATGCGCTTGGTCTTCGGCATCCCGAGCTGGTCGAAGAGGACCTCCTGCAGCTGCTTCGGCGAGCCGAGGTTCACGCGGCGGTCGATGACGGCGTACGCCGCCTCCGCCTGCTCCTCGACCGCCGCGGCGAACTGCTGCTCGAGCGCCTCGAGGTGGCCGCGGTCCGCGGCCACGCCGCGGGCCTCCATGCGCGCCAGCACGCCGACGAGGGGCAGCTCGAGCTCGGCGAGCAGGGCCGTGCCGCCCCGCTCGGCCAGCTCGCCGGCGAGGACGGAGGACAGCTCGACGACGGCGGCCGCGCGCACGGCCGCCGCGGGCGCCGGGTCGGGCGGCCCGTCGCCGTCGACGTCGAGCGCGAGCTGGTCGGCGGCGGGCGCCTCCGGCTCCTCGGCGCGCAGCTCGCGGTGCAGGTGGCGCACCGAGAGGTCGGCCAGGTCGTAGGAGCGCTGGTCGGGCCGGCACAGGTAGGCGGCCAGGGCGGTGTCGTCGACGAGACCGGCCAGCGGGAGGCCGGCGCCCGCGAGGGCCTGCAGCGGGCCCTTCGCGTCGTGCAGCACCTTCGGCCGGTCGGTGTCCGCCAGCCAGGCGGCGAGGGCGCCGCGGCCCTCGTCGTCGAGCGCTCCCTCGTCCTCGCCGTCGCTGTCGCCACCGAGGGGCAGCCACGCGGTGGCGCCGTCGGCCGACGCGAGCGCGACCGCCGTGGCCAGGCCCGACCCGGCGCCCCAGCGCCCGAGCACGTGCAGGCCCACGGGCTCCCGCCCGCGCGCGGACAGCCACGCGTCGACCTCTGCGCCGCGCGGCCGCTCGACGGTGACGCTGAACCCCTCCTCCGCCTCCGGCTGGGGGGCGGAGAGCGTGGCGAACAGGCGGTCGCGCAGGACGCGGAACTCGAGGGAGTCGAAGACGCGGTGGACCTCCTCGCGGTCCCAGGCCGCGACGACGAGGTCGTCGACGACGACGGGCAGGTCGAGGTCGGCGACGAGCTGGTTGAGCCGGCGGTTGCGCAGCACCTGGTCGAGGTGGTCGCGCAGCGACTGCCCGGCCTTGCCCGCGATCTGGTCGACGTGGGCGACGACGCCGTCGAGGCCGTCGTGCGCGGCCAGCCACTTGGCGGCGGTCTTCGGCCCGACGCCGGGCACGCCCGGCAGGTTGTCGCTCGTCTCGCCGACGAGCGCCGCCAGGTCGGGGTAGCGCTGGGGGCGCACGCCGTACTTCTCCTCGACGGCGTCGGGCGTCATCCGCACGAGGTCGGAGACGCCCTTGCGCGGGTAGAGCACGGTGGTGGCCTCGTCCACGAGCTGCAGGGCGTCGCGGTCGCCCGTGGACACGAGCACCTCGAAGCCCTGCGCGCGGGCCTGCGTCGCGAGGGTGGCGATGACGTCGTCCGCCTCGAAGCCCTCCTTCTCCACGACGGGCACCCGCAGCGCCGCGAGGACCTCCTTGACGAGGCCCACCTGCCCGGAGAACTCCGTGGGCGTCTTGGCGCGGCCCGCCTTGTACTCCGCGTACTCCTGGGCGCGGAAGGTGTCGCGGGACACGTCGAAGGCCACGGCCACGTGCGTGGGCGCCTCGTCGCGCAGGACGTTGATGAGCATCGACGTGAAGCCGTAGACGGCGTTGGTGACCTGGCCCGTCGTCGTCGAGAAGTTCTCCACGGGCAGGGCGAAGAAGGCGCGGTAGGCCATCGAGTGGCCGTCGACGAGCAGGAGCCGCGGGCGCGGGCCGCCGTCCCCGGGGGCGGGCGGCGGTGCGGCGTCGGCCTCCAGGGGCGGCGCGACGAGCGGGTCCTCGCCCGTGTCGGCGGCCGCGGCGTCGGGGCGGAGGAGGGCGCTGTCGCTCACGCGCGCCAGACTAGGCGCCGTGACCGACGACGCCCCCGCCGCGGACGCCCCCGCCCCTGCCCCCGGCCCCACTGCCGGCCCGCCCGCGGGGCCCGACCCCGGTGCCGGCGACGTCGCCGGGCTGCTGGCGCTGGCCGGGCACGACCCGGCGGCCGCCGCGCGGGCCGCCACCGCCTGGTGCGCCGGCACCCTGGCCGAGCGCACCGGCACGGAGTTCACGGTCGTGGGGCCCGAGGAGGTGGCCGCGCGGATGCCCGTCGCGGGCAACACCCAGCCCATGGGCCTGCTCCACGGCGGCGCCTCGGCCGCCCTGGCCGAGACGGTCGGCTCGGTGCTGTGCTCGCTCGCCGCCGGCCCCGGGACGGCCGCGGTCGGCGTCGACCTCAGCGCCACCCACCACCGCGGCGTCACGCCCGCGCGCTCGACGTGGGTCACGGCGACGGCCCGGCCCCTGCACGTCGGTCGCCGCGTCGCGACGGTCGAGGTGGTCGTCGTCGACGACGACGACCGGCGCGTGTGCACCGCGCGCCTCACCTGCCAGCTGGTCGCGGCCACGAGCGGCTGACGCGGTCGGGCGGACGGGGCCGGCGGACGACGGGCCCCTCCCGAGGGGCGCCCGGGGTCAGGCCGTGCCGGCGAGGCCGCGCTCGCGACGGCGCCGGCTCAGCACGCGCTCCAGCGCGGCGCGCCGCGACTCCTCCTGCTCGAGCCCGCCGGCGGGGCCGAGCGCGGCCTGGAGCCGCAGCGAGCGGCGCAGGGCCGGCACGGACGCGCACCGCTGGACGACGAGCGGCGTGAACCCGAGGCGCGCCAGCAGCCGGTGGGCCTCGCGGCCCCCGGGCGGGGCCGAGACCACGATGCGCTCGAGGCCGTCGGCGTCGGCGATGCGCGCGGCGGCCGCGAGCAGCGCGCGGCCGACCCCCCGGCGGCGCTCGGTCGGGACGACGGCGAGCTGGTCGACGTGCGCCGCCGCCACGGCCGCCAGGGGCAGCACCTCACCGCGCCGCAGCACGAGGACGCCGACCGGACGCTCCCCCGCCTCGGCGAGCAGCACCACCACGTCGGGGCGGCGGAGCGCGGACGCGACGAGCTCCTCGTCGACGCCGGCCGCCGCGTCCGGCTCCACGGCGGAGAGGGCGCCGGTCGGCGGAGGGCCGGTCAGCTGGGGGGCGGCGGTCACGTCTCCGCGGACGGCCCCGACGACGGCCGCGACGCGGGGGACGTCCGCCGGCCCGGCCGGCCGGACCACGAGCCTGGACCTGCTCACGCGCTCCCCCTCCTCGTCGACGGCCGCTGGAGCGTAGTCCCGCGGCCGTCGCGGCGCCGCCCCCGGGCCGCAGCACCACCCGACGGGGTCACCCCGCCCCGACGAGCGCCCGCCCGGCGCCCGCGGCGCCCGGACGCGCTCTCGCGCGGCCCTTCTCGCCGAGCCGGTCGGCGGCTCCCGCGGTGCGGCGGCACGGGCCTCCCCCGGCGGGTGACGTCGTCCCCCTTCGGCGAGGTGGTCCCCGCGGCGGGCGATCGCGTGGTTGAGTACGCGCGCTCGTCCGGCCGTGCCGCCGTCGCCGCACCGCCGCCGTCCTGCCCCAGGAGACCGTGTTGACGACGCTCGCCGCCCCCCGGGCGCTGCTCGCCCTCGTGGCGCTCGCGCTGCTGCTCGCCCTCGCCCCCGCGCTGCCGGGCGGCGGCGCGCGCGCCGACGCCGCCACGCCCACCCCCTCGCCCGGGGCCAGCGCACCGACGGACGTCGAGGGCGAGACCATCACGGTCCGGGTGCGGACCGCCGACCGCGAGGACGTGCCGGGCGCGGAGGTCACGGCGACCGGCGCGGGCGTCGACCCGGTCTCGGGGACGACGGACGACGGCGGGGCCGTGGAGCTCGTGGTCCCGGGGACGGGCACCTACGAGGTCACGCTCGACGTCGACAGCCTCACCGGGCCCGCCGCCGGGCTGCTCCCCCGCGAGAACCCGGTCCAGCGCTCGGTGGCCTCGGGCAGCGCCAACCCCGTCATCTTCCAGCTGTCGGAGGACGGCGGTGCGTCGGCGTCGGCCGGTGGCGTGAGCGCCGGCCAGGTGGCCCAGCTCGTCGCCAACGGCCTGCGGTACGGCCTCATCATCGCCCTCGCGGCCATCGGCCTGTCGCTCGTCTTCGGGACGACGGGGCTGACGAACTTCGCCCACGGCGAGCTCATCACCTTCGGCGCCGTCGCGACCTACTTCCTCAACGTGGGCGCGGGCGTCCCCTTCCTCCTGGCGGCACCGCTCGCCGTGGTGCTGGGCGGGGTCGCGGGGTACGCCAACGACCGCCTCCTCTGGAGACCGCTGCGGCGCCGCGGCACGGGCCTCGTGGCCATGATGATCGTCTCGATCGGCCTGGCCCTGCTGCTGCGCTACCTCTTCCTCTACGTCTTCGGCGGCTCGACGCAGACCTACGCCGAGTACCAGGGCCAGCGCGGGCTGGACCTGGGCCTGTTCACCCTGCGCCCCATCGACCTCATCAGCATGGCCGTCGCCGCGGTCGTGCTCGTGGCGGTGGGCCTCGTCCTCGTGCGCACCCGGCTGGGCAAGGCCACCCGCGCCGTCTCCGACAACCCGGCCCTGGCCGCCGCCTCGGGCATCGACGTCAACCGCGTGATCCTCGTCGTCTGGGTCGCCGGCGCCGCGCTCGCCGCGCTCTCCGGGGTGCTGCTGGGCCTCGCCCAGCAGGTGCAGTACCAGATGGGCTTCCAGATCCTGCTGCTCGTCTTCGCGGCGGTGACGCTCGGCGGCCTCGGCACGGCCTTCGGAGCCATGGTGGGCGCCCTGTTCATCGGCGTCTTCCTCGAGGTGAGCACGCTCGTCATCCCCACCGAGCTGCGCAACGTCGGCGCCCTGCTCGTCCTCATCCTCGTCCTCCTCGTGCGGCCCCAGGGCATCCTCGGCCGCGCCTCGCGCATCGGCTGAGCGGAGCACCCCCGTGGACTGGTCCTCGATCCTCGGCAACACCGCCCGCGCGGCCATCGGGCTGGAGACGGTCATCTACGCCCTCGCGGCGATCGGGCTCAACGTGCAGTTCGGCTACGCCGGCCTGCTCAACTTCGGGCAGGCGGCCTTCGTCGCCGTCGGGGCGTACGGCATCGCCGTCACCGTCACCGTGCTCGGGCTGCCCTTCTGGCTCGGCGTCGTCGTCGGCCTCGTCGCCGCGGTGCTGCTGGCGGTGCTCCTCGGCATCCCGACGCTGCGCCTGCGCGCCGACTACCTCGCCATCGCCACCATCGCCGCGGCGGAGATCGTGCGCCTCACCGTCCGCAGCGCCACGCTGCGCGACCAGACCGGCGGCTCGAGCGGGCTCTCCGGCTTCGCCGAGGGGTTCTACGACCTCAACCCCTTCACCCCCGGGCAGTCCTACGGCTTCGGGCCCTGGGTCTTCGGGGCGCGGCTGGCGTGGATCCTCGTCGTCGGGTGGGTCCTGGTGGCGGTGTGCTGCCTCGTCGTCTTCCTGCTCATGCGCAGCCCCTGGGGCCGCGTGCTCAAGGGCATCCGCGAGGACGAGGACGCCGTCCGCAGCCTCGGCAAGAACGTCTACGCCTACAAGATGCAGGCCCTCGTCATCGGCGGCGTCATCGGCGCGCTGGCCGGCTTCGTCTTCGGCGTCGGCCGCGCCTCGGTGCAGCCCGACCTCTACGGCACGGAGCTGACGTTCTTCGTCTACACCGTGCTCCTGCTCGGCGGCGCCGCGCGCGTCCTCGGGCCCGTGGTCGGCGCGGCGATCTTCTGGGTGGCCCTCGTCCTCATCGAGAACGTGCTCGTGCAGGCCGTCGGCGCCGGCTACGTCCCCGACTGGCTGATGTCCTCCACCCAGGTGGGCCAGGTGCGCTTCATGCTCGTCGGGCTCGCGCTCATGCTGCTCATGATCTTCAGGCCGCAAGGCATCTTCGGCGACCGGAGGGAGCTGGCGATCGATGCCCGCTGACGAGAACCGCCCCGACCTGACCGACCTCGACGAGGGCGCCCCCCAGGAGGGCCACGGCGGGAGCCACCCGGCCACCGCCCCGGGTCCCGGGCCGCGCGCCCTCGCCGCCCGCGAGGTGCTCCGCGACGTCCCCCGGGTGCCGGGGGCGCCCAAGCCCGACCCCGTGCTCGTCGCGGACGGCGTCGTGCGCCGCTTCGGCGGCCTCACGGCCGTCGACGTGCAGCACGTGGAGTTCCAGCGCGGCGCCATCACGGCCCTCATCGGGCCCAACGGCGCCGGCAAGACGACGTTCTTCAACCTCCTCACGGGGTTCGACCGGCCCGACGAGGGCTCGTGGACCTTCGAGGGCCGCAGCCTCGCCCGGGTGCCGGCGCACCGCGTCGCCCGTCGCGGCATGGTCCGCACCTTCCAGCTGACCAAGGCGCTCTCGCGGCTCACCGTCATCGAGAACATGCGCCTCGGCGCCACCGGCCAGGTGGGCGAGCGGCTGCTGTCGGCGATGTTCCGGCGGGTGTGGCGCGGCCAGGAGGACTCCAACACGCGGCGCGCCGACGAGCTGCTGCGGCGCTTCAAGCTCGACGCCAAGCGCGAGGACTTCGCGGGCAGCCTCTCCGGCGGGCAGCGCAAGCTGCTGGAGATGGCCCGCGCCCTCATGACCGAGCCGCGGCTCGTCATGCTCGACGAGCCGATGGCCGGGGTGAACCCGGCGCTCACGCAGTCGCTCCTCGGGCACGTCAAGGACCTGCGGGAGCAGGGCATGACGGTCGTCTTCGTCGAGCACGACATGGACATGGTCCGCGACATCTCGGACTGGGTGGTCGTCATGGCCCAGGGCACCGTCGTCGCGGAGGGTCCCCCGGACGCCGTCATGGCGGACCCGGCGGTCATCGACGCCTACCTCGGGGGCCACCACGACGCCCCGCTCACCGAGGAGGACGAGGCCGAGCAGATCGCCGCCGCCGAGGCGGAGCTCGAGCGGGAGCGCGACCAGGAGGTCGGACGATGAGCGCCAGCAGCACGACGACGGGAGACCGCAGCGCGCACGTCGCCGCCGCGGAGGGAGCGGTGCTGCGCGCCGACGAGCTCGTGGCGGGCTACCTGCCCGGCGTCGACATCCTCAACGGCTGCGACCTGCACGTGCAGCCGGGCGAGCTGGTCGCCATCATCGGCCCCAACGGCGCCGGCAAGTCGACGCTCCTCAAGGCCATGTTCGGCCTCGTGAAGATCCGGAAGGGCACGGTCCGGCTCGGGGACGACGACATCACCGGGATGGGCGCCGACAAGCTCGTGCGCCGGGGCGTCGGCTTCGTGCCGCAGACGAACAACGTCTTCCCCTCGCTCACCATCGCCGAGAACCTCGAGATGGGGCTCTACCAGGCCCCCAAGCGCTTCTCGCAGCGCTTCGAGGCCGTCGTCGACCTCTTCCCCACCCTCGGCAAGCGGCGCAACCAGCGCGCCGGCTCGCTGTCCGGCGGCGAGCGGCAGATGGTCGCGATGGGCCGTGCGCTCATGATGGAGCCGCGCGTGCTGCTCCTCGACGAGCCGTCGGCGGGCCTGTCCCCCGCCCTGCAGGACGAGGTCTTCATCCGCACGCGGCAGATCAACCGCACCGGCGTCTCGGTCGTCATGGTCGAGCAGAACGCCCGCCGCTGCCTGCAGATCTGCGACCGCGGCTACGTCCTCGACCAGGGCCGCAACGCCTACAGCGGCTCCGGCCGCGAGCTGGCCCAGGACCCCAAGGTCATCCAGCTGTACCTGGGCACGCTCGCCGGCTCCTGACCGCCGCCCGACGCCCCGCCGCGGCCGACGCCCGGTCCCCCGCCCAGGGGGGCCGGGCGTCGTCGCGTCCGGGCCCCGGTGGCGCAGCGGCCGCCCCTCCCGGCCGGGGCGCATCCCGGACGAGGCGGAGCCCCGGCCCCCCCGCGAGGGGGACCGGGGCTCCGGTGGTGCGGCTCCACGGCGTGGAGCGGATCGGCTCAGTCGAGCGAGCCCTCCACGTAGGAGTCGTTCACGTAGCTGTTGTCCTCGACGTAGGAGTAGATGCCGATGGTGGCCTCCGTCGGGTCGCCGAGGTCGGAGAACTCGACCGGGCCGGACACGCCCTGGTAGTCGATGTCCTCGCCGGCCTCGAGCAGGTCGCGGCACTCGACGAAGCCCGAGCACTCGGTGCCCTCGCGGCTGACCGCCGGCAGCTGCGAGGCGATGCTCGCGCCGCTGTCGTCGCCGGCCGCGATGGCCGCCAGCGCCGTCATGATGACGGCGTCGTAGGACTCCGGCGCGTAGCTGAAGTCCGCGAGCGACGGGTCGACGGCGAGCAGGCGCTCCTGGAAGTCACCCGTCGACGCGGCGCCCGGCAGGGTGCCCTTCGTGCCCACGAGCGCGCCCGGCGCGAGGCCGTCGTCGCTGTAGTTCGCCAGGTTGCCGTCCACGAGGTAGAGCGGCACCTCGCTCGGGCCGATGCCCTGGGAGATGAGCTCGGGGATGACGCGCAGCGACTCGTCGAAGCCGATGAGGACGATCGCCTCCGGGTTCGTCTCCGCGAGCTGGGCGACCTCCGCGCTGTAGTTCGGCGCCTGCGGGTTGTAGATGATCGGGTCGCCGCCGGCGATGCTGCCGCCGCCGGCCTCGACCGCGTCCTGCACGTTCGCCGCGAGACCGGTGCCGTACGGGTCGTCGATCGCCATCATGCCGACGTCGAGGTACCCGTCGCCGATCACGAGGTCGCCCATGACGCGGCCCTGGAGGACGTCGGAGGGGGCGGTGCGGAAGTACAGGCCGGAGTCGCTCGCGCACGTGAAGTCCGGCGCCGTGTTCGCCGGCGAGATCTGCACGACCCCGGCGCCGGTGATGGCGTCGATGATCGTGAAGGAGACGCCCGAGGACGCCGCGCCGATGATCGAGTCGACGTCCGCCGACAGGAGGCGCTGGACCGTCGAGGACGCGATGTCGGTGTTCGTGTCACCGGAGTCGCCCTCGACGTACGCGACGTCCTGGCCGTTGTAACCGCCGGCCTCGTTGATCTCCTGCACCGCCAGCTCGACGCCGGCGAACTCCGGCGGACCGAGGAAGGCCAGGTTGCCGGTCTGCGGCAGGACGGAGCCGATGGTGAGGACGCCGTCGCCCTCCGCCTCCGGCGGGGTCTCGGGCTCGCAGTCCTCGGAGCCCGCGGCGGCGTCGTCGGACGACGACGAGCTCGCGCTCGGCTCGCCCGAGGCCGCCGGCGCCGCGCCGTCGTCGGTCCCGCCGTCGTCACCGCACCCGGTGAGGGCGAGGGCTGCGATGCCGGCCACGGCGACGGACCGCCGCGCCAGGGTGGTTCGCTTCATGCAGGGCTCTCCTTCGTCCCAGCGGCTGGGCGCTGAGGTCCAGTAGGTGAGCCGGACCGTACTCGACGGTCGCCCTCCACGGGCCAGGCCCGGAGCGATCCGTCGCGTCGTCACCCCATCGTGACCCTGGCTCCGCCGCGCCGTGACCCGCTGCGCGAGCAGGCCGCTCGCGCAGGGCCGCCGGGCCGCCCCCGCGGCGGCCCGGCCTCGCCCTCAGCGGCTGCCGCCCACCTGCTCCAGCACCACGTCCGCCACCTCGCGCATCGTGAGGCGCCGGTCCATCGACGTCTTCTGGATCCAGCGGAAGGCCTCGGGCTCGGAAAGGCCCATCTGCTGCATGAGCAGGCCCTTGGCCCGCTCGACCCGCTTCCGCGTCTCGAACCGCTCGGTGAGGTCGGACACCTCGTCCTCGAGGGCCCGCAGCTCCGCGTGGCGGCTCAGCGCGATCTCCACGGCCGGGAGGAGGTCCGCCGACGTGAACGGCTTGACCACGTAGGCCATCGCCCCCGCGTCGCGCGCCCGGTCCACGAGCTCCTTCTGCGAGAACGCCGTGAGCAGGACGACCGCCGACCGGCCCGAGCGCCCGATGCGCTCCGCCGCCGAGATCCCGTCGAGCACCGGCATCTTCACGTCCATCACGACGAGGTCGGGCGTCATCTCCTCGACGAGGCGCACCGCGCTCTCGCCGTCGCCCGCCTCCCCGACGACGTCGAAGCCCGCCTCCGTCAGCGTCTCCACGACGTCGAGGCGGATGATCGCCTCGTCCTCGGCGACGACGACACGGCGACGCGGGCCCTGGGGGACCTCGTCGTCCTCCGCCGCGCCCGTGCTCGGTCCGCTGCTGGCCTCGGTGCTGGGGGGCTGCTCGCTCACGTCGGCTACCCTATCCGGGCATCCGGGCGACGACGCCCGGGCCGCCGCAGCGCGTCCGCCCCGGCCCCCCCGGCCGCCGACCGCCCGGCCCGCCCCGGTATCCCAACCGGCAGAGGAAGTGGCCTCAAAATCCACGCAGTGTGGGTTCGAGTCCCACCCGGGGCACCTCTCGCGACCGGCTGGGTCCGCCGCTCGTGCGGTCGGGCCCGCCGTGGTCGGGCTGGGACGGCCGGGGGGGGGGGCGGTCGGTGCGACGGCACTGGCTCCGACGTCCCCGCGAGGCCGCCGCCCCGCGGGGACGTCGGGCTTGACGTGCCGCCCCACCGACCGCCCCCCGCCTGGGCGCCTCACCGGTCCGCGGGCGCACCCGGACGACGACGGCCCACCCGGTCAGGTCGTGACCGGGTGGGCCGGGGGTGTCGGGGCCGGTGGTGCCTGGGGGGTGGTCAGCCGGCGTCGGGGGCGCCGAGCTGGCGGGCGCCCGTGTCGCGCCGGGTCTCGCGGTAGGCCTGCGTGACGCCGTTGACGGCGTCGCCCATGCGGTGGGCGCGCAGCGCGTTGGTCGAGCCGGGGATGCCCGGGGGCGCCCCGGCCACGACGACGACGAGCTCGCCCTCCTGCGCGACGCCGCTCTCGAGGAGCACCTCGTCCATGGCGAGGACCATCTCGTCGGTGTGGGTCACGTAGGGCATGAGGAAGGTCTGCACGCCCCACGTGAGGGACAGCTGCGCGCGGACCGACGGCTCCGGCGTGAAGACGATGAGCGGGATCTCCGAGCGCAGGCGGGACATGCGCCGGGCGGAGTCGCCCGTCGTCGTGAAGACGACGAGGTGCTTGGCGTCGAGGTTGACGCCGACGTCCAGCGCGGCCCGCGTGATGGCACCGCCCGTGGTGTGGGGGTTGGTGCCCAGCGGGCTGATCCGGTCGAGGCCGTGGTCCTCGGTGCTCTCGATGATGCGCGCCATCGTCCGCACGGCCTCGAAGGGGTACTGGCCGACGCTCGTCTCGCCCGACAGCATGATCGCGTCGGCGCCGTCGAGGACGGCGTTGGCGCAGTCCGACGCCTCGGCCCGGGTCGGGCGGGGCGCGGAGATCATCGACTCGAGCACCTGCGTCGCCACGATGACCGGCTTGGCCGCGCGGCGGCACAGCTCGACCGCGCGCTTCTGCACGAGCGGCACCTGCTCGAGGGGCAGCTCGACGCCCAGGTCGCCGCGCGCCACCATGACGCCGTCGAAGGCGTCGACGACGGCCTCGAGGTTGTCGACCGCCTGCGGCTTCTCCACCTTGGCGATGACGGGGACCCGCCGGCCCTCCTCGTCCATGACGCGGTGCACGCCCTCGACGTCGGCCGCGTCGCGGACGAAGGACAGCGCCACCAGGTCGCAGCCCTGCCGCAGGCCCCAGCGCAGGTCCTCGACGTCCTTGTCGGACAGCGCCGGGACGCCGACCGCCACGCCGGGCAGGTTGAGGCCCTTGTTGTCCGACACGACGCCCGCCACCTCGACCTCGGTGACGACGCGCGGGCCCTCGACGCCGGTGACCCGCAGGGTCACCTTGCCGTCGTCGACGAGGATGCGGTCGCCCGGCGAGACGTCGCCCGGCAGACCCTTGTGCGTCGTCGAGACGAGGGTCGCGTCGCCCGGCACGTCCTCGGTGGTGATGGTGAGCACGTGGCCCACGGGCAGCGCCTGCGGCCCGCTCGCGAAGCGGCCCAGCCGGATCTTGGGGCCCTGCAGGTCGACGAGCACCGCGACCGGGCGCCCCGCCTCCTCGGCGGCGCGGCGCACCGCCTCGTAGCGCTCCGAGTGCTCGGCGTGCGAGCCGTGGCTGAGGTTGAAGCGGGCGACGTCCATGCCCGCGTCCACGAGCTCGCGGAGCTGCTCGGGGCTCGAGACGGCGGGGCCGAGGGTGCAGACGATCTTGGCGCGGCGCATGTGACGCACCTTACAGAGCCGGGCACCCCGCCACGGCGGGCGAGGCCGTCCGTGGGACGGCCCGGCGCGGCCGCGCGCCGCCCCCGCGCCACCCGGTGATGCGGGGGGTGGCGACGAGGGGGCGGGCGGACGTCCGTCGAAGGGCCCGTCAGACGACGAGCGGCCGGTCGGTCGGGCGCACCGGGGCGGGGAGCGTGCTGGGCCGGCCGGAGAGCCGGGCGTCGATCGCGGCCGCCGCGGCGCGGCCCTCCGCGATGGCCCAGACGATGAGGGACTGCCCCCGGCCGGCGTCGCCGGCGACGAAGACGCCGGGGACCGACGTCGCGTACGAGCCGTCGCGGGCGACGAGGCCGCGCTCGTCGAGGTCGACCCCCACCTCGTCGAGGAGCGGGCCGCGCTCGGGGCCCGTGTAGCCCGTGGCGATGAGGACGAGCTGGGTGTCGAGCACCTCCTCGGTGCCCGGCACGGGTCGCACCTCGCGCCCCACCCGCTCCGCCTGGACGATCTCCAGGCCGCCGACCCGGCCGTCCTCCCCCGCGACGAAGCGGGTGGTGGAGGCGGTGAAGCGGCGCTCGCCACCCTCCTCGTGGGCGCTCGTCACCTCGAAGAGGCGCGGGTCGACGGGCCAGGGCTCGCCCGCCGTCCGCTCGGCGGCCGGCTGCGGCCCGTGGGCCAGCTGCGTCACCGAGCGGGCGCCCTGGCGCAGCGCCGTGCCGAGGCAGTCGGCGCCGGTGTCACCGCCGCCGATGATGACGACGTCGCGGCCGCGGGCGTCGAGCTCCGCCGGCACGTCACGGCCCTCCGGCCCCTCCCCCGCGCCGCGGGCGGCGCGGTTGGCGGGGACGAGGTAGTCCATCGCCGGCATGACGCCGGGCAGGTCGCGCCCGGGGACCGGCAGGTCCCGCGGCGCCGTGGCGCCGACGGCCAGGAGCACGGCGTCGTAGCGCGCCACGAGGGCCGCGCCCGAGACCGCGCCGGGCGCGGAGCCGCCGACGGGCGTGCCCGGCCGGAAGCGGGTGCCCTCCGCCGCCATCTGCGCCAGGCGGGCGTCGAGGAGGTCCTTCTCCATCTTGAACTCGGGGATCCCGTAGCGCAGGAGCCCGCCGATGGCGTCGTCGCGCTCGTAGACCGCCACCGTGTGCCCGGCGCGCGTGAGCTGCTGGGCGGCGGCGAGCCCCGCGGGTCCGGAGCCGACGACGGCGACCGTGCGCCCGGTGAGGCGGTCGGGGGGCTGCGGGACGACCCACCCCTCGGCGAAGGCCCGGTCGGCGATCGACACCTCGACCTGCTTGATCGTCACCGGCGGCTGGTTGATGCCGAGGACGCAGGCGCTCTCGCAGGGCGCCGGGCACAGCCGCCCCGTCACCTCGGGGAAGTTGTTCGTGGCGTGCAGCCGCTCGACGGCCTCGGCCCAGTCCCCGCGCCACGTGAGGTCGTTCCACTCGGGGATGAGGTTGCCCAGCGGGCAGCCCTGGTGGCAGAAGGGGATGCCGCAGTCCATGCAGCGGCCCGCCTGCCGCAGCAGCGCGCCCTCCTCCTGCTTCTCGTAGACCTCGCGCCAGTCCATGATCCTGACGTCCACCGGGCGGCGCTGCGGCAGCTCGCGCTCGCGCTGGGTGAGGAAGCCCTTCGGGTCAGCCATGCGTCGTCGCCTCCACGATCCGGCCCCAGACGACGTCGCCGTCGAGGTCCAGCCCCTCCTCGGCCGCCTGCGCCCGCACGGCGAGCACGCGGGAGAACTCCCGGGGCAGCAGCTTGGTGATGCGGTCCAGGCCCGCGTCGCCCTCCTCGAGCAGGGACGCCGCGACCTCCGACCCGGTCTCGTCGCGGTGGCGCACGAGCAGGTCCGCCACGAGCACCCGGTCGGCCTCGTCGAGCGGGTGGAGCCCGAGCTCCCCGCTGCGCACGGCCGCCTGGTTGACCTCGGCCTCGTCGAGGTCGAGCACGTACGCCGTCCCGCCGGACATGCCCGCGCCGACGTTGCGGCCGGTGCCGCCGAGGACGAGGACGGTGCCGCCGGTCATGTACTCGCAGGCGTGGTCGCCCACGCCCTCGACGACGGCGGTGGCGCCGGAGTTGCGCACGCAGAAGCGCTCGCCGACGACGCCGCGCAGGAACATCTCGCCCGACGTCGCGCCGTAGCCGATCGTGTTGCCGGCGATGACGTTGTCCTGCGCCGCGAACGGCGCGGCGTCGTCGGGGCGGACCACCACGCGGCCCCCCGACAGCCCCTTGCCGACGTAGTCGTTGGCGTCCCCGACGAGGCGCAGCACGACTCCCCGCGGCAGGAAGGCGCCGAAGGACTGCCCGGCGCTGCCCGTGAGGGTGACGTCGACGGTGCCGTCGGGCAGGCCCTGCTCGCCGTAGCGGCGGGTGACCTCGTGGCCGAGCATCGTGCCGACGGTGCGGTTGACGTTGCGGACGGCGCTCGCGACCCGCACGGGGGTGCCGTGCTCGAGCGCGTCGCGCGACATGGCGATGAGCTGGTGGTCCAGGGCCTTCTCGAGGCCGTGGTCCTGGCTCGTCGTGCGCCGGCGGGAGGCGCCCTCGGGCAGCTCGACCTGGTGCAGGACGGGGCCGAGGTCCAGGCCGGAGGCCTTCCAGTGGTCGACGGCGCGGCGGACGTCGAGGGCGTCGCTGCGGCCGATGGCCTCGTCGAGCGAGCGGAAGCCCAGCGCCGCCAGGTGCTCGCGCACCTCCTGGGCGACGAACTCGAAGAAGCTCACGACGAAGTCGGCCTTGCCGCCGTACCGCGCCCGCAGCTCGGGGTTCTGCGTCGCGATCCCGACGGGGCAGGTGTCGAGGTGGCAGGCCCGCATGAGGATGCAGCCGGACACGACGAGCGGCGCCGTCGAGAAGCCGTACTCCTCGGCGCCGAGGAGGGCGGCCACGACGACGTCGCGGCCGGTCTTCAGCTGGCCGTCGACCTGGACGGTGATCCGGTCGCGCAGGCCGTTGAGCAGCAGCGTCTGCTGGGCCTCGGCCAGCCCGACCTCCCAGGGCCCGCCGGCGTGCTTGAGCGACGTCAGCGGGCTGGCGCCCGTGCCGCCGTCGTGGCCGGAGATGAGGACGACGTCGGCGTGCGCCTTGCTCACGCCCGCGGCGACCGTCCCGACGCCGATCTCGCTGACGAGCTTGACGTGCACGCGCGCCGACGGGTTGGCGTTCTTGAGGTCGTGGATGAGCTGGGCGATGTCCTCGATCGAGTAGATGTCGTGGTGCGGCGGCGGGGAGATGAGCCCGACGCCGGGCGTCGAGAAGCGCGTCCGCGCGATCCACGGGTAGACCTTGTGGCCCGGGAGCTGGCCGCCCTCGCCCGGCTTGGCGCCTTGCGCGATCTTGATCTGCAGGTCGTCGGCGTGGGTGAGGTACATGCTCGTCACGCCGAAGCGCCCCGAGGCGACCTGCTTGACGGCGCTGCGGCGCTCCGGGTCGAGCAGGCGCTCGACGTCCTCGCCGCCCTCGCCGGTGTTGCTGCGGCCGCCGAGGCGGTTCATCGCGACGGCGAGGGTCGCGTGCGCCTCCTCGGAGATGGAGCCGTAGCTCATCGCGCCCGTCGAGAACCGCTTGACGATCTCGCTGACGGGCTCGACCTCGTCGAGCGGCACCGGCGGGCGGGCGCCCTCGCGGAAGGAGAAGAGGCCGCGGAGCGTCATGAGCCGCTCGGAGGAGTCGTCGACCCGCTGCGTGTACTGCTTGAAGACGTCGTAGCGCCCCGCGCGGGTGGCGTGCTGCAGGCGGAAGACCGTCTCCGGGTCGAAGAGGTGGTGCTCGCCCTCGCGGCGCCACTGGTACTCCCCGCCCACCTCGAGGCGCCGGTGCGCGGGCTGCACGCCCCCGACGGGGTAGGCGGTGCGGTGGCGGGCGGCGACCTCCTCGGCGAGGACGTCGATGCCGACGCCGCCGAGCTGCGTCGTCGTACCCGTGAAGTACCGGTCGACCAGCTCCTGGGACAGGCCGATGGTCTCGAAGGTCTGCGCGCCCCGGTAGGAGGCGACCGTCGAGATGCCCATCTTGCTCATGACCTTGAGCACGCCCTTGCCGAGCGCGTAGATGAGCCGGCGGACGGCGTCCTCGGGGGCGATACCGGTGAGGTGGCCGGAGCGGACCTGGTCCTCCACCGACTCCATCGCCAGGTACGGGTTCACGGCCGCCGCGCCGTAGCCGACGAGCAGGGCGACGTGGTGGACCTCGCGGACGTCCCCCGCCTCGACGACGAGCCCGACCTGGGTGCGCGTCTTCTCGCGCAGCAGGTGGTGGTGCACGGCCGCCGTCAGCAGGAGCGACGGGATGGGCGCCAGCACGGAGTCCGAGTCGCGGTCCGAGAGGACGACGAAGCGGGCGCCGTCGGCGATGGCCGCGCTCACCTCCGCGCAGATCTCGTCGATCCGGGCCGCCAGGGCTGCTCCCCCGCCGTCGACCCGGTACAGGCCGGACACGCGGACGCAGCGGAAGCCGGGGAGGTTGCCGTCGGCGTTGACGTGGACGATCTTCGCGAGCTCGTCGTTGTCGATGACCGGGAAGGGGATGACGAGCTGGCGGCAGTGCGCCGGGCCGGCGTCGAGCATGTTCTGCTCCGGGCCCACGCCCGTGACGAGCGACGTCACCAGCTCCTCGCGGATGGCGTCCAGCGGCGGGTTGGTCACCTGCGCGAACATCTGCGTGAAGTAGTCGAAGACGAGCCGCGGGCGCTGCGAGAGCACGGCGATCGGCGTGTCGGTGCCCATCGACCCGATCGGCTCGGCGCCCGCCCGCGCCATCGGCGCGACGAGCAGGCGCAGCTCCTCCTCGGTGTAGCCGAACGTCTGCTGGCGGCGGGTCACCGAGGAGTGCGTGTGCGCGACGTGCTCGCGCTCGGGCAGCCCGTCGAGCGTGACGAGGCCCGCGTGCAGCCACTCGTCGTAGGGGTGCGCGGCGGCGAGCTCGGCCTTGACCTCCTCGTCGTCGACCACGCGCCCCGCGGCGGTGTCGACGAGGAACATGCGCCCGGGCTGGAGGCGGCCCTTCCGCACGACGGTGGCGGGGTCGAGGTCCAGCACGCCCGTCTCGCTGGCGAGGACGACGAGGCCGTCGGACGTGATCGAGTACCGCGAGGGGCGCAGGCCGTTGCGGTCGAGGACGGCCCCGATGAGCGTGCCGTCGGTGAAGACGACGTCGGCCGGGCCGTCCCACGCCTCCGTGAACATCGAGTGGAACTCGTAGAAGGCGCGGCGGGCCGGGTCCATCGAGGCGTGGTTCTCCCAGGCCTCGGGGATCATCATGAGCATCGCGTGCGGCAGCGAGCGGCCGGACAGGTGCAGCAGCTCGAGGACCTCGTCGAACGACGCGGAGTCGCTGGCACCCGGCGTGCAGATGGGGAAGAGCCGCTGGAGGTCGCCGGGGATGACCGACGAGCTGAGCATGCTCTCGCGCGCCCGCATCCAGTTCCGGTTGCCCTGGACGGTGTTGATCTCGCCGTTGTGGGCGATGAGCCGGAACGGGTGCGCCAGCGGCCACGACGGGAAGGTGTTGGTCGAGAAGCGCGAGTGCACGACGGCGAGCTCGGTCGTGTAGCGCCGGTCCGACAGGTCGGGGAAGAAGGGCTCGAGCTGGCCCGTCGTCAGCATCCCCTTGTAGGTGATGGTGCGGCACGAGAGGGACGCGACGTAGACGCCGACCTCCCGCTCCGTGCGCTTGCGCAGGCAGAAGGCCCGGCGCTCGAGGGCCATGCCCGTGATGCGCGCGCCGCGGCCGGCGACGAAGAGCTGCCGGAAGCGCGGCATCGTGGCGCGGGCGGTGGCGCCGACGAGCTCGGCCGCGACGGGCACGTCCCGCCAGCCGAGGACGGCGAGATCCTCCTCCTCCGCGAGGGCCTCGACGCGGCGCACGGCCTCGGCCGCCCCCTCGTCGACGGCGGGCAGGAAGACGACGCCGACGGCGTAGGCGCCCTTGGGCGGGAGCTGGACGCCCATCTCCTCCTCCGCCAGGGCGCGGAAGAGGTCGTCGGGGATCTGCGTGAGGATCCCGGCGCCGTCGCCGGTGTCGACCTCGGCGCCCACGGCGCCGCGGTGGTCGAGGTTCCGCAGGGCGGTGAGCGCGGCGTCGACGATGTCGTGGCCCGGCTCGCCGCGCAGCGTGGCGACGAAGGCCACGCCGCACGCGTCGTGCTCGTGGCGGCCGTCGTAGAGGCCCTGCGGGGCCGGGACGGCGGCGCGGGGTCCGGGCGCCGGGTTCTCGTGCTGGTCCTGCGGGCTGATCTGCGAGGTCGTCGTCATGCGTCGCACCATCCTCACGGGGACCGCCGGGGCGGTCGACGTGCCCCGCCGGCGGGCCGGCGGGACGGGGGACGGGAGGGGACGTCGTCGGCCCCGGGTCGGGAGAAGGTACACCGGGGGCTGCGGCGCCCCGGCGGTCGATCCACCCCGCGAGACCACCCCTGGCGCGGTGACCGGGTCGTGACCGCGACGTGATCGCGGCGTGATCACGGCGTGATCAGGGGGTGGGGTGGGCCCCGTCGGCCGTCGGTCGACGGCTCGCAGGACGGGGACCGCTCGCGACGAGGGCGCAGAGCAGCGGCGGAGATCGGCGTCCCGAACCGCACCGACCGGCGGGTGTCCGGCCGCAGCGCACAGGTCCGTGGAAGAGGGGGTCGTCCACAGGCCGCGGAGCCGTGGGGGCGTTGTCGGACTCCGCCCCTAGTGTCGTACACGTGTTCGAGATGGGCGGGTGCGGGGGCGAGGGGGACGACGCCGTCCTGCCGTGCGCCTCGCCGTGCGCCGGTCGTGGCGCCGGCGCCCCTGACGTGACC
>NZ_JBBHZG010000002.1:909127-947722 GCF_037482305.1 Pseudokineococcus sp. 5B2Z-1 | reverse complement strand
CACCGCCTGCACCCGACCCAGCGCCCCGGCCCGCACCGCCGACCGCACCCGACCGACCTCACCCACCAGCTCGGCGACGCCGCCGTCCCGGCCCGCGGCCGCACCCGTCGCGTCAGGGGCGCCGGCGCCACGACCGGCGCACGGCGAGGCGGACGGCAGGACGGCGTCGTCCCCCTCGCCCCCGCTCACGCCCCTTTCGAACACGTGTACGACACTAGGGGTGGAGTCCGACAACGCCCCCACGGCTCCGCGGCCTGTGGACGACGCCCCGCTCCACCGACCTGTGCGCAGCCGCCGGACACCGCCCGCGGCGATCGCCTCGGCGCCTGCGCCCGCCGAGCCGCCCGCGCCCGTCAGGACCCGTCGGCTACCGCAGCCCCGGCGGCGGCGGTCGCCGCCGGCTCCTCCCCAGGAGCGGCAGCTCCCGCGAGCCGCCCGTCGAGCGCCGCGCGGACGGCGGAGACCTCGGCCTGCATCTCGTGCAGCAGCTCGACGGGGCGGAAGCCCATCTCCTCGTTGACCGCGATCATCGGCCCGTTGCTCGCCGCGTTGTACGTCCGCACCGAGCGCAGCGAGCCAGCCCATCCCTGCTCGCGCCCGTCGGCGAGCGCTGCGGCGAGGCAGTCGATCTTGAGCAGCAGGCCGAGGCGGTGCCCCCGGTGCTCCGGCAGCACGAGGGTGTCCCACTGGTGGAGCACGTCGGGCTCGTGGTCGCTGCGGACGAGCATCGAGTACCCCGCCGTCGCACCGTCGTCGCTGCGCGCGAGCGCCACCCAGCGCGTCCGCCCCAGCGCCTCCGACCGCTGGTGCTCGGCCAGGACGCGCTCGGCGTCCACGTCCTCCGCCTCGACGACGAGGTCGTCCTGGGGGGCCTCGGTGAGCATCCGCGAGGACAGCTCGGCCATCGCCGCTGCGTCCTCGGGCCCCGGGGCTCCGCGCAGCACCTCCCAGCGGTACCCCGTCGACCGGGGGAGGGCCACGGCGCGGAGGGCCGCGAGGTGGTCCTCGTCGGCCGGCAGCGGCAGCTCGCGCCGGACGTCGGCCACCCCGAGCGTGAAGCCCCTGGCCGCGGCGAAGGCCGTACCGGGCCACCGGTCGACGTCGGCGTCGAGGGGCACGGCCACCTCGGTGAGCAGCCGGGGGCGCCCCTGCTCGTCCGCGAGGTCGCAGACGGCCCGCAGGAGGGCCGAGGCCACCCCGCGGCGCCGCGAGGGAGCCGGCACCGCCACCTCGCAGTACAGGAGGTCCCGGTTGTCGCGCTGCGGCGCCTCGACGCGCGCGGCCCCGACGACCTCGCCGTCGTCCACCGCCGACAGCACGACGACGGGCTCCCACGGGACCGGGTGGGCGAGCTCGGCCCGCGCCTCCTCCCGCGGCCACGAGGCCGCCGTCGGCAGGCCGTGCCGGCGCCCGGCCTCCTCGGCCGCGTGCCAGGCCTCGAAGCCCTCGGCGAGGAAGGCGGGGTCGTCACCGGGGCTGCTCGTCACGCGCACGACCGCAGGATCGACGGCCCCGCCGTCAGCGGTCCACCGATTTCGCGCGCAGGAGGTCCCGGGGCTCTGAGGTCCCCCGCTCCGCAGCCCCGGAGGCGGGGCTCACTCCTCCCGGAGGGCCAGCCGCTGGCGCACGACGCCCGCGAGCCGGTCGGCGACCTCCTGGGCCGTCTCGGCGCTCGGCGCCTCGACCATGACGCGCACGAGCGGCTCCGTCCCGGAGGGGCGCAGCAGCACCCGGCCCGTGTCGCCGAGCTCGGCCTCCGCCGCGGCGACGGCGTCGCGCACCCCCGGGTCGGTGCCGGCGCCCGCGCGGTCGACGCCCGGCACGTTGACGAGGACCTGCGGCAGCCTCGGGATGCCGGCGGCCAGGTCCGCGAGGCCGCGCCCGCTCTCGGCCACCCGGGCGAGCAGGTGCAGGGACGTCAGCACGCCGTCGCCCGTCGTCGCGTGGTCGAGCAGCAGCACGTGGCCCGACTGCTCGCCGCCCAGCGCGTAGCCGCCCCGGCGCATCTCCTCGAGGACGTACCGGTCCCCCACCGCCGTGCGCGCGCACCGGATGCCGGCCGCCTCCATGGCGAGCACGAGGCCGAGGTTGCTCATGACCGTCGTCACGAGGACGTCGTGCCGCAGCTCGCCCCGCTCGGCCAGGGCCAGCGCGAGGACGCCCATGATCTGGTCCCCGTCGACGAGCGCCCCGGTGGCGTCGACGGCGAGGCAGCGGTCGGCGTCGCCGTCGTAGGCGACGCCCGCGTCGGCGCCGTGCTCGAGGACGGCGGCCTGCAGCACCTCGGGGTGCGTGGAGCCGACGCCGTCGTTGATGTTGACGCCGTCCGGGGACGCCCCGACGACGACGACGTCCGCGCCGGCCGTCGCGAGGGCCAGGGGCCCCAGCTCGCTCGCGGCCCCGTGGGCGCAGTCGACGACGACCTTCAGGCCGTCGAGCCGGTGGGGCGCCGACGCGCCGAGGGCCCGCGCCCACGCCGGGCCCGCCTCGTCGTCGCGCCGCACACGGCCCACACCAGCCCCCGTGGGACGGGCCCACTCCTCGCCCGAGCGCCGCTCGATGGCGTCCTCGACGTCGTCGGGCAGCTTGTGCCCACCGCGCGCGAAGAACTTGATGCCGTTGTCGGCCATCGGGTTGTGCGAGGCGGAGAGGACGACCCCGAGGTCGGCGCCCGAGGCGGCGACGATGGACGCGACGGCGGGGGTCGGCACGACGCCGACGTCGTCGACGTCCACGCCCGCGCTGGCGAGGCCCGCCACGACCGCGGCGGAGAGGAACTCGCCCGAGGCGCGCGGGTCCCGCCCCACGACGGCGCGGGGGCGGTGCCCGGCGAAGGCGCCCCGGTCGGCCAGGACGTGCGCCGCCGCGACCGAGAGGTCCAGCGCGAGCTCGGCGGTGACGGCGACGTTCGCGACGCCCCGCACCCCGTCGGTGCCGAAGAGCCTGGCCACTGGTCCTCCGTGGTGGTCGGTCGGTGCTGGCAGGTCGGTCGNGCGCGAGCTCGGCGGTGACGGCGACGTTCGCGACGCCCCGCACCCCGTCGGTGCCGAAGAGCCTGGCCACTGGTCCTCCGTGGTGGTCGGTCGGTGCTGGCAGGTCGGTCGGTGCTGGGAGGTCGGTCGGTGCTGGGAGGTCGGCCCCCGGACGCACCGAAGCCCCGGGGCGCAGGCCCCGGGGCTTCGGTGCGGCGCTCCGCGGCGGGCTCGAGCCCGCCGGGGTCAGCGCTTGGAGTACTGGGGCGCCTTGCGGGCCTTCTTGAGCCCGGCCTTCTTGCGCTCCTTGACGCGCGCGTCGCGCGTGAGGAAGCCGGCCTTCTTCAGCACCGCGCGGTTGGCCTCGACGTCGACCGCGTTGAGCGCGCGGGCGATGCCCAGGCGCAGCGCGCCGGCCTGGCCCGAGGGACCGCCGCCGTCGATGCGGGCGATGACGTCGAAGCGGCCCTGCAGCTCGGTGACCGTGAAGGGGTCGTTGACGAGCTGCTGGTGGACCTTGTTCGGGAAGTAGGCGGCGAGGTCGCGCCCGTTCACCGAGTACTGGCCCGAGCCGGGGACGATGCGCACCCGGGCGACGGCCTCCTTGCGGCGGCCGGTCGCCATGGCCGGGGCCACGATGCTCTGCCCCGAGCCCGCGACGGACGAGGACTCGCTGGTGTAGCTGCTGGGGGCGTCGGTCTCGACGGTGGTGTCGAGCCCGCCGTCCTGGTAGTCGGTGCTGTCGGTCTGGACGGTCACGAGATCTCCTCGGGAGCGGGTGCGGGGGCCGGGCGCGAGGGGACTACTGCGCGACCTGGGTGATCTGGAAGGACTGCGGCTGCTGGGCGCCGTGGGGGTGCGACGGGCCCGAGTAGACCTTGAGCTTCTTGATCATCGCCCGGCCGAGGCTGTTCTTCGGGAGCATGCCGCGGACGGCCTTCTCCACGGCCTTCTCGGGGTTCTTCTCGAGGAGCTCGGTGTAGGAGGTCGCCTTGAGGCCGCCCGGGTAGCCCGAGTGGCGGTAGGCGATCTTCTGGTCGCGCTTGCTGCCCGTGAGGGCCACCTTGTCGGCGTTGACGATGACGACGAAGTCACCGGTGTCGACGTGCGGCGCGAAGACCGTCTTGTGCTTGCCCCGCAGCAGCGAGGCGGTGTGGGTCGCGAGGCGGCCGAGCACGACGTCGCTGGCGTCGATGACGTGCCAGCGGCGCTCGACGTCGGCGGGCTTGGGGGAGAACGTGCGCACGGTCGTTGCCTTCGTCCTGTCGGGGTCGTCCACGGCCTCCGGACCGGCTGGTCCGGGCTGCTTCGTCCGGGGCTCGCCGCACGCGCTGCCGCGCTGGGATGCAGCGCGGCCGACGTCCGACGAGGCGGACGCGGCCGGCGCAGGGCATGGCACGTCCCGGAACTCGCGGACGACTGTACGAGACCCCCGGCGCGCCGGTCAAAGCGGCTCGGGAGCCGGCCGCCGCCGCCCCCCGTCCGCCGCCGGCGGCGGCGCGGCCTCCCACACCGGCTCGGGCACCTCGACGAGCCGCCCGTCCGCCCCCAGGACGAGGAAGCGGTCGAAGCCGCGCGCGAACCAGCGGTCGTGCGTGACGGCGACGACGGTCCCCGAGAAGTCCGCCAGCGCCCGCTCCAGGGCCTCGGCCGACTCGAGGTCGAGGTCGTCCGTCGGCTCGTCGAGGAGCAGGAGCGTCGCCCCGGACAGCTCGAGGAGCAGCACGCGGAAGCGGGCGCGCTGCCCGCCCGAGAGCTGGTCGGTGCTCTGCTCGGCCGCGCGGGCGAGCCCGTACCGGTCGAGCGCGCGCGCCGCCTCCTCGCGGCCCATCCCCGCCCGGGCGCCGTCCCCGCGGTGCAGCACCTCGAGCAGCGTCGGCAGGCGGCCCCCCGGCCTCCGGCCACCCGCCCCCTCCCCCGCGCCGTCCCCTGCTCGTCCCGCGTCCGCCCCGTGCGCGCTGCCGCGCTCGCGCTGGGAGAACCAGCCCGGGCGCACGCGCGCCCCGAGCCGGGCCCGCCCGCTGTGGGCCACCGGGTCGACCGGGACGTCGCTCGTGGCGGGCGCGTGCTCGGGCTCGGGGTCGGTGCCGCCCGCGGCCAGCAGGCGCAGGAGGTGGGACTTGCCCGACCCGTTGGGCCCGAGGAGCGCCACCCGGTCGCCGTACCAGACCTCGAGGTCCGCGGGCTCGAGCAGCCCGGGGATCGCGACCTGCTCGAGGACGACGGCCCGGCGCCCGGTGCGTCCCCCGGCGAGCCGCAGCCGCAGCGGGCGGTGCTGCGGGGCCTCCGGCGGCGGGCCCTCCTCCTCGAAGCGCGCCAGGCGCGTCTGCGCGGCCTGGTAGCGCGACGACATCCCGTCGTTGAAGGTGGCCTTCTGGCGCAGGGCCACGACGAGCGCCCGCAGCTGGGCGTGCTCCTCGTCCCAGCGCCGTCGCAGCTCCTCCAGGCGCGCGGTGCGCGTCGCCCGCGCCTCGTGCCAGGTGGCGAAGCCGCCCCCGTGGGTCCAGGCGCGGGCCCCGCCCGGGCCCGGCTCGAGGGTGACGACGGACGTCGCCGTCCGCGCGAGCAGCTCCCGGTCGTGGCTGACGAACAGGACGCTCTTCGGCGTCTCGCGCAGGACCCCCTCGAGCCACCTCTTGGCCGGCACGTCGAGGGAGTTGTCGGGCTCGTCGAGGACGAGCACCTCCGCGGGGCCCCGCAGGAGGGCCTCGACCGCCAGGCGCTTGGCCTGGCCGCCGGACAGGCTCGACAGGGCGCGCCAGCGGCAGCGCTCGTACGGCAGGCCGAGGGCCGAGCGCGTGACGGCGTCCCAGTGGACCTCGACGTCGTAGGAGCCGGCGTCCCCCGCGTCGACGAGGGCCTGCGCGTAGCGCATCTGGGCGGCCTCGTCGTCGACCTCCATGACGGCGAGCTCCGCGGCGTCGAGCTCGAGGAGGGCGTCGCGCAGCCGGGGCGGCGAGGTGGCCACGAGGAGGTCGCGCACGGCGCGCTCGTCGCCCGGGCCGCCGCGCCCGACGCGCTGGTCGAGCACGGCCACGCCGCCGGAGCTCGTCACCGCGCCCGAGGTCGCCGCGACCTCGCCCGTCACGAGCCGCAGCAGCGTCGTCTTGCCGGCCCCGTTGGGGCCGACGAGCGCCGTCGTCGACCCGTCCCCGACGCGCAGCGACACCTCGCGCAGCAGGGGCCGGCCGTCCGGCAGCGCGAGGGAGACCCGGTTCAGCTCGACGTGCCCCACGCGCGGCAGTGTCCCCGGAGCCGGGGCTCCGGGGACACCGGGTTCTGGGGCCGCGCCCCGCCGCGCCCGGCGGGCCTCAGGCGGGCGCCGGGCAGGTGCCGGTCAGGCGCGGTCCTCGTCGACGACGTGGACCGCCGCCTCCTCGGCCCCCGCGGCGCCGCCGGCGATGCCGACGTCCTGCGCGACCTCGTCCTTCTCGGCGTCCGGGCCGATGCCCCCCGACGGGTCGACGAGGCGGCCGGCGCGCACGTCGCCCACCTGGTCGTCGAGGAGCTCGCCGTCGGTGTCGAGGTCGGCCTCGGTGCCCGGGGCCGGCGGCTCCGCGACGTCGTCGGCGTCACCGGTCGACATCTCGGCGTCGTGCCGCACGGGGCCCGGGTCCTCGGCGAGGGGGTCGGGCACCTCCATGGCCGGGTCGGGGACCTCCTCGGCCAGGCGCTCGTCGAGGCTCTCGCCCTCGCGCTGCTCCTCGAGCGTCGTGCCCTGGCGGCCGAGCTCGCGCGGGCGCTCCGGCGGGGAGTAGCCCTGGTCGAGGGCCTCGTCCTGCGAGAGCGTCCCCAGGCTGTTCTCGTCGTCGTAGTCGCGGACGTCGGGGTCCACCGCGGCGTCGTCGACGCCGCCCGCGTCGGGCTGGTAGACGTCGTCGCCGACGGCGCTGGACTCGTCAGGTGTCGTGCTCATGCCCCGACCCTGCCACCGGCCGCGGGACCTCGCGCGCGGTGCCGGCGCCCTCCCCCGGGGCGACCGGCCCCCGGTACGAGCGCGCCCGCACCGCCTGCGCCGCGAGCTCCTCGTCCGACGGGTAGACGACCTCCTCGAGCACGAGGCCGTGCGCGGGCACGACGGCGACCGCGGGGTCGCGCACGCCGGCGGCGAGCACCCGCGCGGGCCAGCCCTCGTCGCGGCGTCCCTCCCCCACGGCCAGGCACGCACCGACGAGCGAGCGGACCATGTGGTGGCAGAACGCGTCGGCCTCGACGTCCGCGACGACGACGCCGTCCGCCGCCCGGGACCAGCCGAGGCGCAGGAGGGTCCGCACGGTGCTCGCGCCCGCGCGAGGACGGCAGTACGGCAGCCAGTCGTGCTCGCCGAGCAGCGGCGACGCCGCCCGCGCCATCGCCGCCACGTCGAGCGTGCGCCGCACGACGAGCACCTCGCCGCGGCGCAGCGGGTCCCGGGCGGCCGGGTCGTCGACCACCCGGTAGGCGTAGCGGCGGCGCAGCGCCCCGAAGCGCGCGTCGAACCCCGCGGGCGCCGGCCGGGCGCCGCGCACGACGACGTCGGCCGGCAGCACCCCCGCGAGCCGGCGCAGGAGCGCCCGCCCCGGCGACGGCGCGCCCGGGCTCCCGGCGGCGCGGCCGGGCAGCGCCGTCCAGGCGGCCTCCTCGACGTCGACGTGGACGACCTGGCCGCGCGCCGACACGCCGGCGTCCGTGCGCCCGGCGACGACGAGCCGCGGGGCGGGGCGCCGCAGCACCCGGCCGAGGGCGCCCGACAGCTCGTCCTCGACGGTCCGCAGGCCCGGCTGCGCCGCCCATCCCGCGAAGCCCGCGCCGTCGTAGGCGACGTCGAGCCGCACGCGGACGAGCGCCTCCCCCGCGGACGGCGAGAGCCCGCCGCCCCGGGCGGGGGCGGCGGGCTCGACGGGGCCGTGCTCGGTCAGCTGCGGCTGTCCTTCTCGGCGTCCTCGGCCGCCGTGGTGACCTCGTCGGCGGCGTCGGCCGCCGCGTCGGCGTCCTCGGCGTCCGACGAGCCCGGCGCGAGGACGTCGGCGTCACCGGCCGCCGTCTCGGCGTCGGCCGTGGCGTCGCCGGCGGCCTCGGTGTCGGCGCGGCCCGCCGCGTCCTCGGCCTCGGTGGCCGAGTCCTCGGCGCGCGCCTCGGACAGGGCCGCCGCGTCGGCGTCGTCGACCTGCGTGACCGGCACGTCCGCCGCCTCGGCCGCGCTGGCGCGAGCCTCGTCGCGGTCGCGGGACGCGCGGCCGGTCGCGGCCGTGGCCTCGCGGACGACGTCCTGGCGTGCCGACACGGGCTCGGTGACGAGCTCGATGACGACCATGGGGGCGTTGTCGCCCTTGCGGGGGCCGATCTTCGTCGTGCGGGTGTAGCCGCCGTCGCGCTGGGCCATCTGCGGGGCGATGTCCGTGAACAGCTCGTGCACGACCGTCTTGTCGCGCACGACGGTCATCACGCGCCGGCGCGCGGCGAGGTCGCCCCGCTTGGCGAAGGTGATGAGCCGCTCGGCGAACGGCCGCAGCCGCTTCGCCTTCGCCTGCGTCGTCGTGATGCTGCGGTGCTCGAACAGCTGGGTGGCCAGGTTGGCCAGGATCAGGCGCTCGTGCGCCGGACCGCCGCCGAGCCGCGGGCCCTTGGTGGGGGTGGGCATGGTGTCTCCTCGGGTGGGCCGTGCGTCAGCCCGGGCACCGCCCGGACGTCAGCACTGGGCGGGTGGTCAGTACTGCTCGTCCTCGGCGAACGACGCGTCGTCGTCGTCGCCCTCGTAGGCCTCGAGGGCCGCGCTCGGGTCGAACCCGGGCGGGCTGTCCTTGAGCTGGAGGCCCATGGTGCCCAGCTTGACCTTGACCTCGTCGATGGACTTCGCGCCGAAGTTGCGGATGTCCAGCAGGTCGGCCTCGCTGCGGGCGACGAGCTCGCCGACCGAGTGGATGCCCTCCCGCTTGAGGCAGTTGTAGCTGCGGACCGTGAGGTCCAGGTCCTCGATGGGCAGCGCGAGGTCGGCGGCCATGGCCGCGTCCGTGGGCGAGGGGCCCATGTCGATGCCCTCGGCCTCGACGTTGAGCTCGCGCGCCAGGCCGAAGAGCTCGACGAGGGTCTTGCCGGCCGAGGCCATGGCGTCGGCGGGCACCGTCGAGGGCTTGGTCTCCACGTCGACGACGAGCCGGTCGAAGTCCGTGCGCTGCTCGACGCGCGTGGCCTCGACCTTGTAGGTGACCTTGAGCACCGGGGAGTAGATCGAGTCGACCGGGATCCGGCCGATCTCGGCGTCGCCCGACTTGTTCTGGGCGGCGGAGACGTAGCCGCGGCCGCGCTCGACGGTCAGCTCCATCTCGAGCCGGCCGTTCTCGTTGAGCGTGGCGATGTGCAGCCCGGTGTCCGCGACCTCCACGCCGGCGGGCGGCGCGATGTCGGCGGCGGTGACCTCGCCGGGACCCTGCTTGCGCAGGTACATCGTCACGGGCTCGTCGTGCTCGCTGGAGACGACGAGGCCCTTGACGTTGAGGATGATCTCGGTGACGTCCTCCTTGACCCCGGGGATCGTGGAGAACTCGTGGAGCACGCCGTCGATGCGGATGCTCGTGACCGCCGCGCCGGGGATCGACGAGAGCAGCGTGCGGCGGAGGCTGTTGCCGAGGGTGTAGCCGAAGCCGGGCTCGAGCGGCTCGATGGTGAAGCGCGAGCGGCGCTCGGCGACGCGGTCCTCGGTGAGGGTGGGGCGCTGTGCGATGAGCACGGGCAGGTGTCCTTCCGGGCGCGGGGTCCGCCATATGACCCCAGGGGGGCGCGTGCGGCCGCGGGCGCGCGAGCGCCCGCCGACCTCCCGCGCGGTCGCGGTCGACCGACGCGGGTGCGGGCCGGCCCCCGCCGCTGGCGGGGACCGGCCCTGGTGGTCCTACCGGACCGGGCGCGTCACTTCGAGTAGTACTCGACGATGAGCTGCTCCTGGACCTGGACGTCGATGGCCGCGCGGGCCGGGACGCCGTGGACCAGGGCGCGCATGTGGTCCGCCTGCACCTCGAGCCACGCGGGCGTGGTCTTGCCCTCGAGCTCGGCCTTGGCGACGACGAACGGCGTCATCTCGAGCGACTTCTCGCGCACCTCGACGATGTCGTTGGGCTGCACGCGGGCGCTGGGGATGTCGACCTTCTGGCCGTTGACGCGGATGTGGCCGTGGCGGACCGCCTGGCGGGCCGCGTCCCGCGACTTGGCGAAGCCCGCGCGGTACACGACGTTGTCGAGCCGGAGCTCGAGGATCTCGAGGAGGGTCTCGCCGGTGCGGCCGGAGCGGCCCTGCGCCTCCTCGTAGTAGCTGCGGAACTGCTTCTCGAGGACGCCGTAGATGCGCGCGCACTTCTGCTTCTCGCGCATCTGCAGCAGGTACTCGCTGTCCTTCGTGCGGCCGCGGCCGTGCTCGCCCGGCGGGTAGGGGCGGATCTCGATCGGGCACTTGCCCGAGTCGCACTTCGCGCCCTTCAGGTAGAGCTTCTGCTTCTCACGACGGCAGCGCTTGCAGTCGGGCCCGGTGTAACGCGCCATGGGTGTCTCTCGTCTCCTTCGTCTCGCTGCGGCCGGGTCAGACGCGCCGGCGCTTGGGCGGGCGGCAGCCGTTGTGGGCCTGCGGCGTCACGTCCTGGATGGTGCCCACCTCGAGGCCCGTGGCCTGCAGCGAGCGGATGGCGGTCTCACGGCCGGAGCCGGGACCCTTGACGAAGACGTCGACCTTGCGCATGCCGTGCTCCTGGGCGCGGCGGGCGGCGGCCTCGGCGGCCATCTGCGCGGCGAAGGGCGTCGACTTGCGCGAGCCCTTGAAGCCGACCTGGCCGGCGGAGGCCCAGGAGATCACCGCACCCGTGGGGTCCGTGATCGAGACGATGGTGTTGTTGAAGGTGCTCTTGATGTGCGCCTGGCCGGCGGAGACGTTCTTCTTCTCCTTGCGGCGCGTGCGGCGCGCGCCACCGGGGGTGCGGGTCTTGGGGGGCATGGGCTGGTTCTCTCCTGGACGTGGGGCGAGCTGACCGGCGGCGGGGCGTTGGGCCCGCGCCGGCCGGCGGCGGTCTGGGAGCCGTTCCCCGCGCGCCGCGCCGGGCGCGGCGGAGGCGGGGCGGGTCGGCCCGACGGGCGGGCCGACCGGGACGGCCTACTTGCGGCCGACCTTCTTCTTGCCGGCGACCGTGCGCTTCGGGCCCTTGCGGGTGCGCGCGTTGGTCTTGGTGCGCTGGCCGCGCACCGGCAGGCCCCGGCGGTGCCGCAGCCCCTCGTAGCAGCCGATCTCGACCTTGCGGCGGATGTCGGCGGCCACCTCGCGGCGGAGGTCGCCCTCCACCTGGTAGGCCGACTCGATGTGGTCGCGGATCTTGACCTGGTCGTCCTCGGTCATGTCCTTGACGCGCAGGTCGGGGCTGATGCCCGTGGCCGTGAGCGTCTCCATGGCGCGGGTGCGCCCGACGCCGAAGATGTACGTGAGCGCGACCTCGAGCCGCTTGTCGCGGGGGAGGTCGACGCCGACGATGCGTGCCATCGCGGTGCTCCTGGTGCTCAGCCGGAGGTGTGGGGCAGCACCGTCCCGCCGGGGCCCGGGGGCTCCTCGCGGGTCCCCCGCCTCCGGGCGGGGGGTGACGTCCCGTCCTCGCGGGGAGGAGGGGGTCGGGTGCTGCTGCACCGGTGCGCACCGGGTCGGCGCGCACCGGGGGCGATCAGCCCTGGCGCTGCTTGTGGCGCAGGTTGTCGCAGATGACCATGACCCGGCCGTTGCGGCGGATCACCTTGCACTTGTCGCAGATCTTCTTGACGCTCGGCTTGACCTTCATCGCTGTCCTCCACCGCCGGGACCGCGTCGGGTCCGTCGGTGCTCGTGGGGCTCGGTGGTCCGGCCCGGTGCCGCCGTCGGGCGACCGGGACGTCCCGCGGGACGGTGCGCCCCTCCGACCGGCCACGGGCGCGGCGGGTGGGCGGGCGTGCGGTGCTGCTGGTGGTGCCGCCGGATCACTTGTAGCGGTAGACGATGCGGCCGCGGGTCAGGTCGTACGGGCTGAGCTCCACCACCACGCGGTCCTCGGGGAGGATCCGGATGTAGTGCTGGCGCATCTTCCCCGAGATGTGCGCGAGGACCTTGTGGCCGTTGCTCAGCTCCACGCGGAACATGGCGTTCGGCAGCGCCTCCACCACAGCGCCCTCGATCTCGATGACCCCGTCCTTCTTGGCCATTGCCCTCCGCTCGTCGCGGGCGCGCCTGAGCCGCCCGTCGCAGTCGTCACCGGTCGTCGGTGCCGCGCGCGTGACGGGCCCGACCCGCCAGGACGAGAGGTCGTCCGACGGGACGTCGTCGCCGAACCAGCCGCGGGGCGAGGACGTGGGCGTGCGAGCGCGCTCGTGCACCGACGCAGCAGCGTACGCGAGCGCGGCCCCAGCGCGAAATCGCCGGGAGCGGCCCTCCCCCGCCCTCAGGCCAGGGGGGCCACGGGGACGCCGTGGCGGGCGAGGCCCGCGGCCCCCCCGTCGGGCGCCGTGAGGACCCAAAGGCCGCCCTCGAGGACGGCGACGGTGTTCTCCCAGTGGGCGGCGCGGGCGCCGTCCGCGGTCACGACCGTCCAGTCGTCGGCGAGCACCTCGGTCTCCGCGGTGCCGCGCGCCACCATCGGCTCCACGGCCACGCAGAGCCCCGGGCGCACCTTGGCGCCCCGCTCGCGCGAGCGGTGGTTGAGCACCTCGGGCGGCTGGTGCATGGCGGTCCCGATGCCGTGGCCGACGTAGCCCTCGACGATGCCGTAGCGCCCCGCCAGGGAGTCCTCGACGGCGGCGCCCACCGCGCCCAGCCGCTCGGCGCCGGCCAGGGCGGCCAGACCCGCCCACATGGCGGCCTCCGTGGCCTCGACGAGCGCCACGTCCTCCGGGTCCACCGCTCCCCCGCCGCCGTCGACGACGGCGCTGAAGGCCGCGTCGCCGTGCCAGCCGTCGACGACCGCGCCGCAGTCCACGGACACGAGGTCCCCGTCCCGCAGGACCCGCTCACCGGGGATGCCGTGGACGACCTCCTCGTTGACGGAGACGCACAGCGACGCCGGAAACCCCTGGTAGCCCAGGAAGGAGGGCACCGCCCCGGCACCGCGGACGACCCCCTCGGCCACGCGGTCGAGCTCGGCGGTCGTCACCCCCGGGGCGAGGGCGCCCCGGACGGCCTCGAGGGCGTCCGCCACGACGAGACCGGCCCGGCGCATGAGGAGCACCTGCTCGGGCGTCTTCCACTCGACGCGCTCGCGCCGCAGGAGCCCCACGCCTCAGCCTCGGCCGAGCGCCGCGAGGACGCGCGCGGTGACGTCGGGCACCGCGCCCATCCCGTCCACACGGCGCAGCAGGCCGCGCCGGTCGTACACGTCGACGAGCGGCGCCGTCTGCGCCTCGTACACCTCGAGGCGGTGCCGCTGGACGGCCTCGCCGTCGTCCGAGCGGTGCTGCTCCGCCGAGCGCTGGGCGAGGCGCTTGACGACCTCCTCGGTGTCGACCGTGAGCAGGACGACCGCCTCGACGCCCTCGACCCCGGTGCCGCTGAGCATCGCGTCGAGCTCGCGGACCTGCGCCGTCGTCCGCGGGTAGCCGTCGAGGAGGAAGCCGTCCGCGGCGTCGTCGGCCTGCAGCCGCTCGCGCACCATGGCGTTCGTCACCTCGTCGGGCACGTACTCCCCCTCGTCCATGTAGGACTTGGCGGTGCGCCCGAGCTCGGTGCCCTCGCTGACGTTGGCGCGGAAGATGTCGCCGGTCGAGATGGCCGGCACGTCCAGCTCGGTGGCGAGGCGGGCGGCCTGGGTGCCCTTGCCCGCTCCGGGCGGGCCCAGGAGGACGAGCCTCATCGGAGGAACCCCTCGTAGTTGCGCTGCTGGAGCTGGCTCTCGATCTGCTTCACCGTCTCCAGCCCGACGCCGACGACGATGAGGATCGACGTGCCACCGAACGGGAAGTTCTGGGTGGCGCCGACCAGCACGAGGGCGATGAGCGGGATGAGGGCGACGAAGCCGAGGTAGATGGCCCCGGGCAGCGTGATGCGGGTGAGGACGTAGTCGAGGTACTCGGCCGTGGGGCGGCCCGCGCGGACGCCGGGGATGAAGCCCCCGACCCGCTTGATGTTGTCGCTGACCTCGTCGGGGTTGAAGGTGATCCCGACGTAGAAGTACGTGAAGAAGATGATGAGCGCGATGTAGGCGACGATGTAGACGGCGCTGTCGCCCTGGACCAGGTTGGCGTTCACCCACTGCACCCACCCGGACTGCGGGTCGTTGAACTGCGCGACCAGCGCGGGCAGGTACAGCAGCGACGACGCGAAGATGACCGGGATGACGCCGGCCATGTTGACCTTGATGGGGATGTAGGTGCTCGTCCCGCCGTACATGCGGCGCCCCACCATGCGCTTGGCGTACTGGACGGGCACGCGCCGCTGGGACTGCTCGACGAAGACGACGAGCGCCACGATGACGAGCCCGACGGCGATGACGACGGCCATGACGCCGAAGCCCTGGCTCTGCCCGATGCTCCACAGCTGCCCGGGGAAGGTGGCGGCGATCGAGGTGAAGATGAGCAGCGACATGCCGTTGCCGACGCCCCGCTCGGTGATGAGCTCGCCCATCCACATGATGAGTCCGGTGCCCGCGGTCATCGTGATGACCATGAGCACGATGGTGACCACGGAGTCGTCGGGGATGATCTCGGCGGTGCAACCGGGGAAGAGCTGCCCGGCGCGCGCCACGGCGATGTACGTGGAGGACTGGAGCACGGCCAGGGCGATCGTCAGGTACCGCGTGTACTGCGTGAGCTTCGCCTGCCCGGACTGCCCCTCCTTCTTCAGCTCCTCGAAGCGGGGGATCACGACCGTGAGCAGCTGCGTGATGATGCTCGCGGTGATGTACGGCATGATCCCGAGCGCGAAGACCGACAGCTGGAGCAGCGCTCCACCGCTGAAGAGGTTGACCAGCCCCAGCAGGTCGTTGGAGGACGCCGACGTCGACAGGCACTGCTGGACGTTGGCGTAGCTGACCCCCGGGACCGGGACGAACGAGCCCAGCCGGAAGATCGCCATGATCCCCGCGGTGAAGAGCAGCTTGCGCCGCAGGTCGGGCGTGCGGAACGCCCGCACGAATGCGCTGAGCACGTGTCCTCCAGATCGCCCGGCTCGGGCGGTCGCCGCGCCGGCGGCCTGCCGGCGGAGCGGTGCGGGTGCGGGCAGGTGGGCGGTCAGGTGGGCGGTCGGGTGGGCCGCCGCCCGTCCTCGGGCGGGGCGCCGGGAGCCGACCCTACCCGCGTCGCGGCGCCGGTCGGGGACGGCTCCGGTGCCGCGCCGTCCGGCGCGGGGCGGAGCGGGGAGCACGACGCCCCGCCGCCCGGGGGGGCGGCGGGGCGTCGGGAGGGCTCAGAGCGTGGTGGTGCTGCCGCCGGCGGCGGCGATCTTCTCGACCGCGGAGGCGGAGAAGGCGTGGGCCGTGACCTGCAGCGCGACGTCAGCGCTGCCCTGGCCCAGGACCTTCACCTTCTGACCCTTGCGGACGGCCCCGGCCGCGACCATCTCGTCGACGCCCACGGCCCCGCCCTGCGGGAAGAGCTCGGAGAGCCGGTCGAGGTTCACGACCTGGTAAGTCGTGCCGAACGGGTTGGTGAACCCGCGGAGCTTCGGCAGCCGCATGTGCAGCGGGGTCTGGCCGCCCTCGAAGGCCGCGGACACCTGGTAGCGGGCCTTGGTGCCCTTGGTGCCGCGCCCGGCGGTCTTGCCCTTGCTGGCCTCACCGCGGCCGACGCGCGTGCGCGCCGTCTTCGCGCCCGGGGCCGGGCGCAGGTGGTGGACCTTGAGGGTGCGGCCCTGCGGGCCCGTCGTCTCGTCCGCCATGGTCAGTCGACCTCCTCGAGCGTCACGAGGTGCGCCACCGTGGTGACCATTCCGCGGATCTCCGGGCGGTCGTCCTTGACGACGACGTCGCCGATCCGCTTGAGGCCGAGGGTGCGCATCGTGTCGCGCTGGTTCTGCTTCCCGCCGATGGTCGAGCGGGTCTGGGTCACCTTGAGCCGCGCCATCAGGAGGCCGTCCCCGACATGGCCCGGACGAGGGCCGCGGGGGCGACCTCGTCGAGCGTCTTGCCGCGGCGGGCCGCGACGGACTCGGGGCGCTCGAGGCCCTTGAGGGCCGCCACCGTCGCGTGGACGATGTTGATGGCGTTGCTCGAGCCGAGCGACTTCGTCAGCACGTCGTGCACGCCGGCGCACTCGAGGACGGCGCGCACCGGGCCACCCGCGATGACCCCGGTACCCGGCGACGCCGGGCGCAGGAGCACGACGCCGGCCGCGTCCTCGCCCGTGACGGGGTGCGGGATCGTCCCCTGGGCGCGGGGCACGCGGAAGAAGGCCTTCTTGGCCTCCTCGACGCCCTTGGCGATGGCCGCGGGCACCTCCTTGGCCTTGCCGTAGCCGACGCCGACGGTGCCGTCGCCGTCGCCCACCACGACGAGCGCGGTGAAGCTGAAGCGGCGACCGCCCTTGACGACCTTGGAGACGCGGTTGATCGTCACCACGCGCTCGAGGAACTGGCTGCGGTCCGCGGAGTCGCCCCGGCGGCCGTCACGGCGGTCGCGGCGGTCGTTGCCGCCGGGGCCGCCCGTGCCGGCGCCGGCGCCGCGGCGCTGGGGTCCAGGCATGTCTGGTCTCTTCTCTCTCTCGTCTCTCGCGTCAGTCGCCTGTGCCGAAGCCCGGGGGCCGGCTCAGACGGCGAGCCCGCCCTCGCGGGCGCCGTCGGCCACAGCGGCCACGCGGCCGTGGTAGCGGTTGCCGCCGCGGTCGAAGACCACGGCCTCGATGCCCGCGGCGCGGGCGCGCTCGGCCACCAGCTCGCCCACGCGGCGCGCCTTGGCGGTCTTGTCGCCGTCCAGCGCGCGCAGGTCGGCCTCCATCGTGGAGGCCGAGGCCAGCGTGCGGCCGACGGTGTCGTCGACGACCTGCACGAAGACGTGGCGGGTGGAGCGGTTGACCACGAGGCGCGGTCGGGCCGGCGTGCCGGAGACCTTCTTGCGCACCCGCAGGTGGCGACGGCCGCGGGCCGCCGTCGTGCCGGTGCCCCGGACGGCGGTGACGCCCCGGTAGGAGGACCTGCGTGCCATCACTTACCTGCCTTCCCGACCTTGCGCCGGACCTGCTCGCCCGCGTAGCGGACGCCCTTGCCCTTGTACGGGTCGGGCTTGCGCAGCTTGCGGATGTTGGCGGAGACCTCGCCGACGAGCTGCTTGTCGATGCCCTGCACCGAGAAGCGGGTGGGGGCCTCGACCGAGAACGTGATGCCCTCGGGCGCCGGGATGACGACCGGGTGGCTGAAGCCGAGCGCGAACTCCAGGGAGCCGCCCCGGGCCTGCACGCGGTAGCCGGTGCCGACGATCTCGAGCTTCTTCTCGTAGCCCGTGGTGACGCCCGTGACCATGTTCGCGAGCAGCGAGCGGGTCAGGCCGTGCAGCGAACGGTTGGTGCGCTCGTCGTCCGGGCGGACGACGTGGAGCGCCCCGGACTCGCCGCGCTCGACCGAGATGGGCGCGGCGACCGTGTGCGCGAGCGTGCCGCGCGGGCCCTTGACGACGACCTCCTGGCCGTCGATGGAGACGTCGACCCCGGCGGGGACGTCGATGGGCAGCCTTCCGATGCGGGACATGCTTCCTCCTCCGCCCTTACCAGACGTAGGCGAGGACTTCCCCGCCCACGCCCTGCTTCGTGGCCTGCCGGTCCGTGAGGAGGCCGGAGGACGTGGACAGGATCGCCACGCCCAGGCCGCCGAGGACGCGGGGCAGGTTGGTCGACTTCGCGTACACGCGCAGGCCCGGCTTGCTGACCCGCCGGACGCCGGCGATGGAGCGCTCGCGGTTGGGGCCGAACTTCAGCTCGAGGGTGAGCTTGCGCCCCACCTCGGCGTCCTCCACCGACCAGCCGGCGATGTAGCCCTCCGCCTGGAGGATCTCGGCGATGCGCTGCTTGAGCTTGCTGTAGGGCATGGTCACGTCGTCGTGGTACGCCGAGTTGGCGTTCCGCAGGCGCGTGAGCATGTCCGCGATCGGGTCGGTCATCGTCATCGGGCTCGTCCGCCCTTCCTCACCTCGGTTTCCGCTCCCCGGCGGGCGGGGGCGGACCTGAGGCGTCCGTGCCGGACGCGGTGGTCCGGCGGTGCTTCTGGGACTCGTGCTGCCGAGCGGGCCTCGCCCGCTCGTGCCCCCGGCGCTGCGAGCCGGGGGCGGGGGCTCACCAGGAGCTCTTCGTGATGCCCGGGAGCTCGCCCCGGTGGGCCATCTCGCGGAGGCACACGCGGCAGAGGCCGAACTTGCGGTAGACCGAGTGCGGGCGGCCGCAGCGCTGGCAGCGCGTGTAGGCGCGGACACCGAACTTGGGCTTGCGCGCGGCCTTGGTGACCAGGGCGGTCTTCGCCATGTCAGTCCTCCTTGAAGGGGAAGCCGAGCTGGCGCAGCAGCGCCCGGCCCTCGTCGTCGTTGCGTGCCGACGTCACGACCGTGACGTCCATGCCGCGCACGCGGTCGATGCGGTCCTGGTCGATCTCGTGGAACATCGACTGCTCCGTGAGGCCGAACGTGTAGTTGCCGCGCCCGTCGAACTGCTTCGGCGAGAGACCGCGGAAGTCGCGGATGCGGGGCAGCGCCAGCGACACGAGGCGGTCGAGGAACTCCCACATGCGGTCACCGCGCAGCGTCGTGTGGCAGCCGATCGGCATGCCCTCGCGCAGCTTGAACTGCGCGATCGACTTGCGGGCCCGCGTCACCTGCGGCTTCTGCCCGGTGATGGTGGTGAGGTCGCGGACGGCGCCGTCGATGAGCTTCGAGTCGCGCGCGGCGTCGCCCACGCCCATGTTCACCACGACCTTGACCAGGCCGGGGATCTGCATGACGTTGGCGTAGCCGAACTGCTCGCGCAGCGCCGGCGCGATCTCGGAGCGGTAGCGCGCCTTGAGCCGCGGCTGCGGCGCGCCGCTGGCCTCGGTCACGGTGGCGGGCGAGGTGGTCGTCTCACTCATGCGATGTCCTTGCCGGAGCGCTTGGCCACGCGGACGCGGGTCGTCACGGTCCGCCCGTCGCGCTCGGTCGTCTCGGTGCGCACGCCGACCCGCGTGGGCCGACCGGTCTCCGGGTCCACGACCTGCACGTTGCTGATGTGGATCGGCGCCTCGACGGTCTCGCGACCGCCCGAGCCGCGCCCGGCCGCCCCGGCCTTGACGTGCTTGGTGATGCGGTTGACGCCCTCGACCAGCACGCGCTGGCGCTCGGGGAACACCGCGATGACGCGACCCTGCTTGCCGCGGTCACCGCCGCGCGCCTGCGTGGCGCCCGTGATGACCTGGACCAGGTCGCCCTTCTTGATCTTCAGCTTCGGCATCTCAGAGCACCTCCGGGGCCAGCGAGACGATCCGCATGAAGCGCTTGTCGCGCAGCTCGCGCCCGACGGGGCCGAAGATGCGGGTGCCGCGCGGGTCGCCGTCCGCCTTGAGGATGACGGCCGCGTTCTCGTCGAAGCGGATGTAGGAGCCGTCCGGGCGACGGCGCTCCTTGCGGGTGCGGACGACGACCGCCTTGACGACGTCGCCCCTCTTGACGTTGCCGCCGGGGATGGCGTCCTTGACGGTCGCCACGATGACGTCCCCGATGCCGGCGTACCGGCGGCCTGAGCCGCCGAGGACGCGGATGCAGAGGATCTCCTTGGCACCCGTGTTGTCGGCGACCTTGAGCCGCGACTCCTGCTGGATCACTGTTCGACACTCCTGTCGTCGCGCCGGTTCTCGTCGCGAGCCTGGCGGAACGGACTCTTCCGTGGTGGTGCGGGGGTGCCGGCTCCCCTCCCCCGCGGGAGGGGGCCGGCGGGGCCCGGAGGCCTCAGACGGCCTTCTCGAGCACCTCGACGACGCGCCAGCGCTTGGTGGCCGACAGCGGCCGCGTCTCGGCGATGCGCACGCGGTCGCCGACGCCGCAGGCGTTGGTCTCGTCGTGCGCCTTCACCTTGCTCGTGCGCCGGATGACCTTGCCGTAGAGCGCGTGCTTGACGCGGTCCTCGACGACGACCACGACGGTCTTGTCCATCTTGTCGCTGGCCACGACGCCGATGCGGTTCTTGCGGTACCCGCGCTGCTCGGCGGCGGCGGTGGTGTCCGTGCTCACTGCGTCCTCGCTCACTTCTCGCTCCCCCCGGCGGCCGGGGCGCTGATGATGCCGAGCTCCTGCTCGCGCATCACCGTGTAGATGCGCGCGATGTCGCGGCGCACGGCGCGCAGCCGCGTGTGGTTCTCCAGCTGGCCGGTGGCCGACTGGAAGCGGAGGTTGAAGAGCTCCTCCTTCGCGCGGCGCAGCTCCTCGACCAGCTGGTCGGCGTCCTTCTCGCGGAGCTTCGCGGGCGCCAGGTCCTCGCTGCCGACGGCCATCAGACCTCACTCCCCTCGCGCGCGACGAAGCGGCACTTCATCGGCAGCTTGTGGATGGCGAGCCGCATGGCCTCGCGGGCCACGGGCTCGGCCACGCCGGAGATCTCGAACATCATCCGGCCCGGCTTGACGTTGGCGACCCACCACTCGGGCGAGCCCTTGCCGGAGCCCATGCGGGTCTCGGCGGGCTTCTTCGTGATGGGGCGGTCCGGGTAGATGTTGATCCAGACCTTCCCGCCGCGCTTCATGTAGCGGGTCATGGCGATACGAGCGGACTCGATCTGCCGGTTCGTGACGTACGCCGGCTCGAGGGCCTGGATGCCGTAGTCGCCGAAGGCGATCGTGGTGCCGCCCTTGGCGGCCCCGGTGCGCTTGGGGTGGTGCTGCTTGCGGTGCTTCAGCCTGCGCGGGACGAGCACGTCTCAGCCCTCCGTTCCGGGGTTCGCGACGGCCTGCGGGGCGACGCCGGCCTCGGTGGCCGGGGCCTGCGCCTGCGGGGCGTCACCGGCGGGACGACGACCGCGCGTCGGACGCTCGGCCCGGGGGCCGCGCGGACCGCGGGGCGCGTTCGCCTGCTGCTGCGCGAGCTCGCGGCTCGTCAGGTCGCCCTTGTAGACCCAGACCTTGACGCCGATGCGGCCGAACGTCGTCTTGGCCTCGTAGAAGCCGTAGTCGATGTTCGCGCGGAGCGTGTGCAGGGGGACGCGGCCCTCGCGGTAGAACTCCGAGCGGCTCATCTCGGCGCCGCCGAGGCGACCCGAGCACTGCACCCGGATGCCCTTGGCGCCGGCGCGCGAGGCCGTCTGCATGCCCTTGCGCATCGCGCGGCGCCACGCCACGCGGCTCGCGAGCTGCTCGGCGATGCCCTGGGCGACCAGCTGCGCATCCGTCTCGGGGTTCTTGACCTCGAGGATGTTGAGCTGGACCTGCTTGCCCGTGAGCTTCTCGAGCTCGCCGCGCAGGCGGTCGGCCTCCGCGCCGCGGCGGCCGATGACGATGCCCGGTCGCGCCGTGTGGATGTCCACGCGCACGCGGTCGCGGGTGCGCTCGATGTCGACCTTGGCGATGCCGGCGCGCTCCATGCCCGTGGACATGAGCTTGCGGATCGACACGTCCTCGCCCACGTAGTCGCGGTAGCGCTGGCCGGACTTCGTCGAGTCGGCGAACCACCGGGAGCGGTGCTCGGTGGTGATGCCCAGCCGGAAGCCGTGCGGGTTGACCTTCTGGCCCACTAGGAGCTCCTCCCCGTCGTCGAGGTCGTCGCGGCGGCGCGCGCCGGCACGGGCGCGACCACCACCGTGATGTGGCTGGTGCGCTTGTTGATGCGCGCCGCGCGGCCCTGGGCCCGCGGGCGGAACCGCTTCATCGTCGGGCCCTCGTCGACGAACGCCGCGGACACGACCATCTCGCGCTCGTCGAAGGCCTCACCGGCCTGGTCGGCCTTCACGCGGGCGTTCGCGATCGCGCTCTGCACGACCTTGCGCACGGGCTCGCTCGCCGCCTGCGGCGCGAACTCGAGCACCGCGAGGGCGTCGCCCGCCCGCTTGCCACGGACGAGGTCGACGACGCGCCGGGCCTTCTGGGGCGTGACGCGCACGTAGCGCGCCTTCGCCATGGCTTCCATCGCTGTCCTGCCTTCTCTTCCTTCGGTCTTCCCGGAGGTCTCGTCGCTGCTGACCCGAGGTCAGCGGCGACGGCCCTTCCGGTCGTCCTTCACGTGGCCGCGGAAGGTCCGCGTGGGGGCGAACTCCCCCAGCTTGTGGCCGACCATCGCCTCGGTGACAAACACCGGGACGTGCTTGCGGCCGTCGTGCACCGCGAAGGTGTGGCCCAGGAAGTCCGGGGTGACGACGGAGCGCCGGGACCAGGTCTTGATGACGTTCTTCGTGCCCTTCTCGTTCTGCACGTCCACCTTCTTCTGGAGGTGGTCGTCGACGAAGGGGCCCTTCTTCAGGCTGCGCGGCATGTCCGGTCTCCTCAGCGCTTCTTGCCGGTGCGGCGCCGGCGGACGATCTGCTTGTCGCTGGGCTTGCCCGGACGACGCGTGCGGCCCTCGGGCTGGCCCCAGGGGCTCACCGGGTGGCGACCGCCGGAGGTCTTGCCCTCACCACCGCCGTGCGGGTGGTCGATCGGGTTCATCGCGACGCCGCGGACGGTGGGACGGCGGCCCTTCCAGCGCATGCGGCCGGCCTTGCCCCAGCTGATGTTCGACTGCTCGGCGTTGCCGACCTCACCGACCGTGGCGCGGCAGCGCACGTCGACGTTCCGGATCTCGCCCGAGGGCATGCGCAGCTGGGCGTTGCCGCCCTCGCGCGCCACGAGCTGCACCGAGGTGCCGGCCGAGCGGGCGATCTTGGCGCCGCCGCCGGGACGCAGCTCGATGGCGTGCACCACCGTGCCGACCGGGATGTTGCGCAGCGGCAGGTTGTTGCCGGGGCGGATGTCGGCGCCGGGGCCGTTCTCCACCACGTCGCCCTGCTTGAGGCGGGTCGGCGCGATGATGTAGCGCTTCTCGCCGTCCACGTAGTGCAGCAGCGCGATCCGCGCCGTGCGGTTGGGGTCGTACTCGATGTGAGCGACCGTGGCCGGCACGCCGTCCTTGTCGTGGCGCCGGAAGTCGACCACCCGGTAGGCGCGCTTGTGGCCGCCGCCCTGGTGGCGCGTCGTGATGCGCCCGCTGCTGTTGCGCCCGCCCTTCTTGGGCAGGGGGCGCACCAGCGACTTCTCCGGCGTGGACCGCGTGATCTCGACGAAGTCGGCGACGGACGAGCCGCGGCGGCCCGGCGTCGTCGGCTTGTACTTGCGGATTCCCATGCTTCAGTCCTCTTCTGTGGCGCCGGCTCAGGCCGTCGTGCCGAAGATGTCGATGGAGTCGCCCTCGCGGAGGGTGACGATGGCGCGCTTGGTGTCCTTGCGCCGCCCCGTCCCGCCCCGCGTGCGGCGAGCCTTGCCCTGGCGGTTGAGCGTGTTGACGCCCGTGACCTTCACGCCGAAGACGCGCTCGACCGCGATGCGGATCTCGGTCTTGTTGGCCCGCGGGTCGACGAGGAACGTGTACTTGCCCTCGTCGAGGAGCGAGTAGCTCTTCTCGGAGACCACCGGCGCGAGCAGCACGTCGCGCGGGTCCTTGCCGAAGCGCGCCGAGAGGGTGCCGGCCGAGGCCAGGTCCTTCTCGACGGCGCCCTCGGCCGTCGTCGTGCCTGCCTCGCTCACGCCTCGCCCTCGCTCTCGGCCGTGGCGGCCTCGCGGCCGCCGAGGAACGCCCGCAGGGCGGCCGTCGTGAAGACGACGTCGTCGCTGCAGAGCACGTCGTAGGTGTTCAGCTGGTCGGCCCGCAGTAGGTGCACCTCGGGCGCGTTGCGCAGGCTGAGCCAGGTGTTCTCGTCAGCGCGGTCGACGACGACGAGGAAGCTCGCCCGGCCCTCGAGGCCCGGGAGCGCACGCAGCGCCGCGAGGCCCGCTCGGGTGGACGGCGCCTCGGCGAACGGGCCCTCGACGACGTGGACGCGGCCGTAGCGGGCGCGGTCCGAGAGCGCGCCGCGCAGGGCGGCCGCCTTCATCTTCTTGGGCGTCCGCTGGCTGTAGTCGCGCGGCTGCGGGCCGTGGACCGTGCCACCGCCGGCGAACTGCGGCGCGCGGGTCGACCCCTGGCGGGCGCGACCGGTGCCCTTCTGGCGGAAGGGCTTCTTGCCGCCGCCGCGCACGTCGCCGCGCGTCTTCGTGGCGTGCGTGCCCTGGCGGGCCGCCGCGAGCTGCGCGACGACGACCTGGTGGATGAGCGGCACGTTGGCGACGACGTCGAAGACGTCGCCCGGCAGCTCGGCGGAGCCGGTGACGGCACCGCTCACGTCGTGCACGTCGACCGTGCGCGTCGTCGGCTGCGCGCCGACCGTGGTGGTCGTGGTCATGGGGCTCAGGCCTCCTTCGCGATCGCCTTGGCCGGCGTGCGCACGAGGACCACGCCGTTCTTCGGGCCGGGGACCGCGCCCTTGATGAGGATGAGGCCCTTCTCGACGTCGACCGAGTGGACCGTGAGGTTCTGCGTCGTCTGGCGCACGTGGCCCATGCGGCCCGCCATGCGCATCCCCTTGAAGACGCGGCCCGGGGTCGCGCACCCGCCGATGGAGCCGGGCTTGCGGTGGTTGCGGTGCGCGCCGTGCGAGGCGCCGACGCCGTGGAAGCCGTGGCGCTTCATGACGCCCGCGGTGCCCTTGCCCTTGGTGGTGCCGACGACGTCGACGACCTGACCGGCCGAGAAGAGCTCCGCGGAGACCTCCTGGCCGGGGGTGAAGCCCGCGGCGTCGGCCGTGCGGATCTCGACGACGTGGCGACGGGGCGTCACGCCGGCCTTGGCGAAGTGGCCCGTGAGCGGCTTGGTCACGCGACGGGGGTCGACGGCGCCGGCGGCGAGCTGGACGGCCGAGTAGCCGTCCTTCTCGGGCGTGCGCACCTGGGTGACGACGTTCGGCGAGGCCTGCACGACGGTCACGGGGACGAGGCGCCCCTCGGCGTCCCAGACCTGGGTCATCCCCAGCTTGGACCCCAGCAGACCGGCGACGACGCGCTGGTCGGGAGTGGTGGTGGTCATGGCGTCAGCAGTCCTCAGAGCTTGATCTCGATGTTCACGTCAGCCGGCAGGTCGAGCCGCATGAGCGAGTCGACCGCCTTCGGCGTGGGGTCGATGATGTCGATGAGCCGCTTGTGCGTGCGCATCTCGAAGTGCTCGCGGCTGTCCTTGTACTTGTGCGGGGAGCGGATCACGCAGAACGTGTTCTTCTCCGTCGGCAGCGGCACCGGGCCCACGACCGTCGCACCAGCGCGGGTCACCGTGTCGACGATCTTGCGCGCCGAGCTGTCGATGACCTCGTGGTCGTAGGACTTGAGCCGGATGCGGATCTTCTGTCCCGCCATGGCGTCGCGATCTCTCTCTCCGTCGTACCGCTGAGGTCCTGCGGGCCGCCCCACGAGGGGCGCGGCCCGCCGTGCTCGCCCCGGGCCGCCGACCCCCGAGGTCGGGAGTGTCGCGCTGGCCTCGTGCGAGCGGGCCCCCCTCCCCCACCACCCCGAGGGGCGGTGCGGGCGGGACCCGGCGAGTGCGTGTCGTGCCGTCGTGCGTGGTGCTGTCCGGGGCGTCCCCGGCGCCGCTCCTGCGGCAGCCGACCAGCCCGGCGGACCGGGCGGCGGCGCGCGGGCGTGCGCCTGCGCGGATCAACTGGAGCAGTTTGCCAGAGGGTGCTGCCGGTTGGCCAATCGCCCTGCGGCGTCGCGTCCGCTCCCCCGCCCGACCGCTCCCCCGTCCGGCCCTGGACGCAGCAGGAGCCCGGACGACGGGCGTCCGGGCTCCTGCTGCCGGCCGCGGCCCGACCCGGAGGTCGAGCCGCGGCGCGGTCCGCCCCGAGGGGCGAGGTGTCACTGGGTGATGCTGGTCACCTGGCCGGCGCCGACGGTGCGGCCGCCCTCGCGGATGGTGAAGCGCAGGCCCTGCTCCATGGCCACCGGCTGGATGAGGTTGACCTTCATGTCGGTGTTGTCGCCCGGCATGACCATCTCGGTGCCCTCCGGCAGCTCGATGACGCCCGTCACGTCCGTCGTGCGGAAGTAGAACTGCGGGCGGTAGTTCGAGTAGAAGGGGTTGTGCCGGCCGCCCTCGTCCTTGGACAGGATGTAGACCGACGCCTCGAACTGGGTGTGCGGCACGATCGAGCCCGGCTTGCAGATGACCTGCCCGCGCTCGACGTCCTCGCGCTTGATGCCGCGCAGCAGGAGGCCGACGTTCTCGCCCGCGCGCGCCTCGTCGAGGAGCTTGCGGAACATCTCGACGCCCGTGACGGTCGTCTTGGTCTTGGTCTCCTTGATGCCGACGATCTCGACGTCCTCGTTCACGTTGAGCTTGCCGCGCTCGACGCGACCGGTGACGACGGTGCCGCGACCGGTGATGGTGAAGACGTCCTCGACCGGCATGAGGAACGGCTGGTCGATGTCGCGCTCGGGCTCGGGGATCGCCGTGTCGACGGCGTTCATGAGCTCCATGAGCTTGTCGCTCCACTCGGCGTCGCCCTCGAGCGCCTTCAGCGCCGAGACGCGGACGACGGGGACGTCGTCGCCGGGGAACTCGTAGGAGGTCAGCAGCTCGCGGACCTCCATCTCGACGAGCTCGAGGATCTCCTCGTCCTCCACCATGTCGGCCTTGTTGAGGGCGACGACGATGTAGGGGACGTTGACCTGGCGGGCGAGGAGCACGTGCTCGCGGGTCTGGGGCATCGGGCCGTCGGTGGCGGCGACGACGAGGATCGCGCCGTCCATCTGCGCCGCGCCGGTGATCATGTTCTTGATGTAGTCGGCGTGACCGGGGCAGTCGACGTGGGCGTAGTGGCGCGCCTCCGTCTGGTACTCGACGTGCGCGATGGAGATCGTGATGCCGCGGGCCTTCTCCTCGGGCGCCTTGTCGATCATGTCGAAGGCGGACGCCTGGTTGAGGTCCGGGTACTTGTCGTGCAGCACCTTGGTGATCGCCGCGGTCAGCGTCGTCTTGCCGTGGTCGATGTGACCGATGGTGCCGATGTTGACGTGCGGCTTGGTGCGCTCGAACTTGGCCTTCGCCACTGGGTCCTCCTGGGATGTCTCTGGCGTGGTCTTCGGTGGTGCTGGCTGCCGCCCCGCGGCGGGGGCGCCGGTGCCGGTCGGGCCGGCGGTGCGTCCGTCAGGACGCGGAGGGCGACCGGGTGGTCACTCCCCGCGGACCTTCTTGACGATCTCCTCGGCCACGGCGCGCGGGACCTCGGCGTAGCTGTCGAACGACATGGAGTACACCGCACGTCCCTGCGTCTTGCTCCGCAGGTCCCCGACGTACCCGAACATCTCCGACAGCGGCACCTGGGCGCGGACGACCTTGGCACCGCTCGCGTCCTCCATGGCCTGGATGAGGCCGCGGCGGGAGTTGATGTCGCCGATGACGTCGCCCATGTACTCCTCGGGCGTGCGCACCTCGACGGCCATGACCGGCTCGAGGAGGACCGGGTCCGCGCGGCGGACGGCCTCCTTGAGGACCTGGGAGCCGGCGATCTTGAACGCCATCTCCGAGGAGTCCACGTCGTGGTAGGCGCCGTCCAGCAGCGTCGCCTTGATGCCGACCATCGGGTAGCCCGCGACGACGCCGAGCGCCATCGCGTCCTGGATGCCGGCGTCGACGCTGGGGATGTACTCGCGGGGCACGCGGCCACCGGTCACCTTGTTGGAGAACTCGTACATCGGCGCGTCGGCCTCGGTGGTGTCGAGCGGCTCGATCGACACCTGCACCTTGGCGAACTGCCCGGACCCGCCGGTCTGCTTCTTGTGCGTGTAGTCGACCTTCTCGACCGACCGGCGGATCGTCTCGCGGTAGGCCACCTGGGGCTTGCCGACGTTCGCCTCGACGCGGAACTCACGGCGCATGCGGTCGACGAGGATGTCGAGGTGGAGCTCGCCCATGCCGCGGATGATCGTCTGGCCGGTCTCCTCGTCGAGCTGGACCTGGAAGGTCGGGTCCTCCTCGGCGAGCTTCTGGATGGCCGTGCTGAGCTTCTCCTGGTCGCCCTTGGTCTTGGGCTCGATGGCCACGGAGATGACCGGCTCGGGGAAGGTCATCGACTCGAGGACGACCTGGTCCTGCGGGTCGCAGAGCGTGTCGCCGGTGGTCGTGTCCTTGAGGCCGATCATCGCGTAGATGTGGCCGGCGCGGGCCTCGTCGACCGGGTTCTCCTTGTTGGAGTGCATCTGGAAGAGCTTCCCGATGCGCTCCTTCTTGCCCTTGGTCGAGTTGGCGACCGGCGAGCCCGCCGCCACGCGGCCCGAGTAGACCCGGACGTAGGTGAGCTTGCCGAAGAAGGGGTGCGAGGCGACCTTGAACGCCAGCGCCGAGAAGGGCTCGGTGACGTCCGCGTGGCGGACGATCTCCTTGTCCTCGTCGCGGACGTCGTGGCCGTGCACCGACTCCACGTCGAGCGGGGTCGGCAGGTAGTCGAGCACCGCGTCGAGCATGGGCTGGACGCCCTTGTTCTTGAACGCCGAGCCGCACAGGACGGGGTACTGCTCGCTCGCGACCGTGACCTTGCGCACCGCGGCCTTGATCTCCTCGGGGGAGATCTCCTCGCCGCCGAGGTACTTCTCCATCAGCGACTCGTCGGTGTCGGCGATCGCCTCGAGGAGCTTGTCGCGGTACTCCGCCGCCGTCTCCGCGAGGTCGGCCGGGATCTCCTCGATCTCGTAGGCCTCGCCCTTGCCCGTCTCGCCGCGCCAGGTCAGCGCGCGCATGTAGACGAGGTCGACGACGCCCACGAAGTCGTTCTCCGCGCCGATCGGGATCTGCAGCACGAGCGGGGTGGCGCCCAGGCGGTCCTCGATCGTGCGGACCGTGAAGAAGAAGTCCGCGCCGAGCTTGTCCATCTTGTTGACGAAGCAGATGCGCGGGACGTCGTACTTGTCGGCCTGGCGCCACACCGTCTCGGACTGGGGCTCGACGCCCTCCTTGCCGTCGAAGACCGCGACGGCCCCGTCGAGCACGCGCAGGGACCGCTCCACCTCGACGGTGAAGTCGACGTGCCCCGGCGTGTCGATGATGTTGATCTGGGTGCCCTCCCAGAAGCAGGTGGTGGCCGCGGAGGTGATGGTGATCCCCCGCTCCTGCTCCTGCTCCATCCAGTCCATGGTGGCCGCGCCGTCGTGGACCTCACCGATCTTGTAGTTGATCCCGGTGTAGAACAGGATCCGCTCGGTGGTGGTGGTCTTGCCGGCGTCGATGTGCGCCATGATCCCGATGTTGCGGACCTTCGTGAGGTCCGTCAGGACGTCCTGTGCCACGGCTCTAGCAGCCTCTTCCCTGGGCTCGTCGGTGGCCCCGTCGTGCACTGGCGTGCAGGGCCGGCGTGCGCGGTGCGCGCCGCGCGGGCGAGGAGCTCGCCCGCGCGGTCGGCGTCACCAGCGGTAGTGCGCGAAGGCCTTGTTGGACTCGGCCATCTTGTGCGTGTCCTCACGACGCTTCACCGCGGCGCCGAGGCCGTTGCTCGCGTCGAGGATCTCGTTCATGAGGCGCTCGGTCATCGTCTTCTCGCGGCGCGCCTTGGAGTAGCCCACGAGCCAGCGCAGGGCCAGCGTCGTGGAGCGGCCCGCGCGGACCTCGACCGGGACCTGGTACGTCGCGCCGCCGACGCGGCGGCTGCGGACCTCGAGGGCCGGCTTGACGTTGTCGAGCGCGCGCTTGAGCGCGATGACCGGGTCGTTGCCGGTCCTCGTCCGGGCGCCCTCGAGCGCGCCGTAGACGATGCGCTCGGCGGTGGACTTCTTGCCGTCGACGAGCACCTTGTTCACCAGCTGGGTCACCAGCGGCGAGCCGTAGACGGGGTCGACGACGAGCGGCCTCTTCGGGGCCGGTCCCTTGCGCGGCATCAGCGCTTCTCCTTCTTCGCTCCGTAGCGGCTGCGCGCCTGCTTGCGGTTCTTCACGCCCTGCGTGTCGAGCGAGCCGCGGACGATCTTGTAGCGGACGCCGGGCAGGTCCTTCACGCGGCCGCCGCGCACGAGCACGATCGAGTGCTCCTGCAGGTTGTGGCCCACGCCGGGGATGTACGCCGTGACCTCGATGCCGCTGGAGAGCCGCACGCGCGCGACCTTGCGCAGCGCCGAGTTCGGCTTCTTGGGCGTCGTGGTGTACACGCGGGTGCACACGCCGCGGCGCTGGGGGCTCCCCTTGAGGGCCGGGGTCTTCTGCTTCCCGACCTTGTCCTGCCGGCCCTTGCGGACCAGCTGCTGGATCGTGGGCACCGGTGCTCCTGAACTCTCATCGTCTGTGCGGGCCGCCGCCCTCGGCAGGCGGCTCTCGTGCGGGTGCCGCGCTCGCGCGCGGGCCCCGTGCTGCGTGGAGGGCCTCAGCCCACCCCCGCGCTCGGGCGTGTCTGCCAGCGTGGTGCCTGGCGGTGCGGGACCGGTCAGCCGGCCCGGCGCCCGTGGGCGCCGGCCCGGAGGGCCACCGCCGTGCGCCACCGGTCGCGGGGCGCGCGCGAGCACCCGGGTCACCGGACGTCCTGACGAGGATAGGCGCACGCCCCGGCACCGTCAAAGACGGCCGCCGGTGGCCGGGCGCCCAACCGGTGCCGAGGCCGGACCCGCNACCCCCGCGCTCGGGCGTGTCTGCCAGCGTGGTGCCTGGCGGTGCGGGACCGGTCAGCCGGCCCGGCGCCCGTGGGCGCCGGCCCGGAGGGCCACCGCCGTGCGCCACCGGTCGCGGGGCGCGCGCGAGCACCCGGGTCACCGGACGTCCTGACGAGGATAGGCGCACGCCCCGGCACCGTCAAAGACGGCCGCCGGTGGCCGGGCGCCCAACCGGTGCCGAGGCCGGCCCCGGGGGACCTCAGCGGTAGTCGCCGCCGAGGTCGTACTCCTCGAGCGGCACGGCCTGGCCCGAGCCCAGCCCGAAGTGGTCGTAGTCGACCTCCTCGTAGCCCGGCATCGAGTACATCGCCGCCTTCGCCTCCTCCGTCGGCTCGACGACCACGTCGCGGTAGCGCGACAGGCCCGTGCCGGCCGGGATCAGCTTGCCCAGGATGACGTTCTCCTTGAGGCCCAGCAGCGGGTCGCTGCGGCCCGCGAGGGCGGCCTCGGTGAGCACCTTGGTCGTCTCCTGGAAGGACGCCGCCGACAGCCACGAGTCGGTGGCCAGCGACGCCTTGGTGATGCCCATGAGCTCCGGCCGCCCCGCCGCCGGGCTGCCGCCCTCGGCCACGACCCGGCGGTTCTCCTCCTCGAAGCGGGCTCGCTCGGCGAGCTCGCCCGGGAGCAGCCCCGCGTCACCGGCGTCGATGATCGTCACCCGGCGCAGCATCTGCCGGACGATGACCTCGATGTGCTTGTCGTGGATGCCCACGCCCTGGCTGCGGTAGACCTCCTGCACCTCGTCCACGAGGTGCTGCTGCACCTTGCGCGGGCCGAGGATGCGGAGCACCTGCTTGGGGTCGACGGCGCCCTGGACGAGCTGGTCGCCCACCTCGACGTGCTGCCCGTCGCCCACGAGCAGGCGCGAGCGCTTGGTGAGCGGGTAGGCGATCTCCTCGCCCCCGTCGTCCGGGGTGACGACGAGGCGGCGCGCGCGCTCCGTCTCGTCGACGCTCACCCGGCCGGCGACCTCGCTGATCGGGGCAACGCCCTTGGGGGTGCGGGCCTCGAAGAGCTCCTGGACGCGCGGGAGGCCGTGGGTGATGTCGTCACCCGCGACGCCGCCCGTGTGGAAGGTGCGCATCGTCAGCTGGGTGCCCGGCTCGCCGATGGACTGGGCGGCGATGATGCCGACCGCCTCGCCGATGTCGACGAGCTTGCCGGTGGCCAGCGAGCGGCCGTAGCAGCGGGCGCAGGTGCCGACGCGGGACTCGCAGGTGAGCACCGAGCGGACCTTGATCTCCCGCACGCCCTGCGCGACGAGGCTGTCGATGAGGACGTCGCCGACGTCGCTGCCCGCCGGGGCGAGCACCTCGCCGCTGTCGGAGGTCGCGTCGGAGGCCAGCGTGCGCGAGTACACGCTCGTCTCGACGTGCTCCCCGCGGCGCAGGCCGCTGCCGTCGGCGGCGTCGTCCGCGATCGGCAGGACGAGCCCGCGGCGGGTCCCGCAGTCCTCCTCGCGGACGATGACGTCCTGGGAGACGTCGACCAGCCGGCGGGTGAGGTAGCCCGAGTCCGCCGTCCGCAGCGCGGTGTCGGCGAGCCCCTTGCGGGCGCCGTGGCTGGAGATGAAGTACTCCAGGACCGAGAAGCCCTCGCGGAAGTTCGACTTCACCGGGCGGGGGATGATCTCGCCCTTCGGGTTGGCCACGAGGCCGCGCATGCCGGCGATCTGGCGGACCTGCATCCAGTTGCCTCGCGCCCCGGAGGTGACCATCCGGTACACCGAGTTGCGCGTGGCGTTGGCGTCGAGGTTGTCCTGCATGTCCTTGGCGACGACGTTGGTCGCCTCGGTCCAGATCTCGATGAGCTCCTGGCGGCGCTCGTCGTCGGTGATGAGGCCCATCTCGTACTGCTGCTGGACCTTCTCCGCCTTGGCCTCGTAGGTCTCGAGGATCTCCTGCTTGTTCGGCGGCGTGAGCACGTCGGCGATGGAGATCGTCGTCCCCGAGCGGGTGGCCCAGTGGAAGCCCGTCTCCTTGAGCGCGTCGAGCGTCGCGGCGACCTGGCCCTTGTCGTAGCGCTCGGCGAGGTCGTTGACGATCGTCGACAGGCGCTTCTTGTCCACGCCCTCGTTGACGAAGGCGTAGTCCACCGGGAGCGTCTCGTTGAACAGCGCCCGGCCGAGGGTCGTCTCGAGCACGAGCGGCTGCCCGGGCTCCCAGCCCTCCGGCAGCGCCGCCCCCGCCGGGGGCACGACGCCGTCGAGGCGCAGCTTGACAGGCGACCCGACCTCGAGCTCACGGGCGTCGTGCGCCATGAGCGCCTCGGCGACCGACCCGAAGGAGCGGCCCTCCCCCGCGCCGCCCTCGCGCAGGGCGGTGAGGTGGAACAGCCCGATGATCATGTCCTGGCTGGGCATGGTCACGGGGCGGCCGTCGGCCGGCTTGAGGATGTTGTTGCTGCTCAGCATGAGGATGCGGGCCTCGGCCTGCGCCTCGGTGGACAGCGGCAGGTGGACGGCCATCTGGTCGCCGTCGAAGTCGGCGTTGAACGCCGTGCAGACGAGCGGGTGGATCTGGATGGCCTTGCCCTCGACCAGCTGCGGCTCGAACGCCTGGATGCCGAGGCGGTGCAGCGTGGGCGCGCGGTTGAGGAGCACCGGGTGCTCGGTGATGACCTCCTCGAGGACGTCCCACACGTGGCCGTAGCGGGCGCCGGAGCCGCCGGCGCGCTCGACCATGCGCTTGGCCGACTTGATGTTCTGCGCGTGGTTGAGGTCCACGAGCCGCTTCATGACGAAGGGCTTGAAGAGCTCGAGCGCCATCTGCTTGGGCAGGCCGCACTGGTGCAGCTTCAGCTGCGGGCCGACGACGATGACCGAGCGGCCCGAGTAGTCGACGCGCTTGCCGAGCAGGTTCTGGCGGAAGCGCCCCTGCTTGCCCTTGAGCAGGTCCGACAGGGACTTCAGCGGCCGGTTGCCCGGGCCGGTGACCGGACGGCCGCGGCGGCCGTTGTCGAACAGCGAGTCCACGGCCTCCTGGAGCATCCGCTTCTCGTTGTTGACGATGATCTCGGGCGCGCCGAGGTCGAGCAGCCGCTTGAGGCGGTTGTTCCGGTTGATGACGCGCCGGTACAGGTCGTTGAGGTCGCTCGTGGCGAAGCGGCCGCCGTCGAGCTGCACCATCGGGCGCAGGTCCGGCGGGATGACCGGGACGCAGTCGAGCACCATGCCCATCGGCGAGTTGCTCGTCGTGAGGAAGTTCGACACGACCTTGAGCCGCTTGAGGGCGCGGGTCTTCTTCTGCCCCTTGCCCGAGCGGATGATCTCGCGCAGCGACTCGGCCTCGGCCTCGAGGTCGAAGGACTCCAGGCGCTTCTGGATGGCCGCGGCGCCCATGCTGCCCTCGAAGTACAGGCCGTAGCGGTCGCGCAGCTCGCGGTAGAGCACCTCGTCGCCCTCGAGGTCGGAGACCTTGAGCTTGGAGAAGCGGTCCCAGACCTGCGTGAGGCGGTCGACCTCCGCGTCCGCACGGCGGCGGATCTGGTTCATCTCCCGCTCGGCGCTCTCGCGCACCTTGCGGCGGGCGTCGGACTTCGCGCCCTCGGCCTCGAGCTCGGCGATGTCGGACTCCAGGCGCTTGGCCCGGGCCTCGACGTCGGCGTCACGCCGGTCGGCGACCTGCTTCTTCTCGACCTCGATGCCGGCCTGCAGCGAGGGCAGGTCGCGGTGCCGGGACTCCTCGTCCACCCACGTGATCATGTAGGCGGCGAAGTAGATGACCTTCTCGAGGTCCTTGGGGGCGAGGTCCAGCAGGTAGCCGAGCCGGCTCGGGACGCCCTTGAAGTACCAGATGTGGGTGACGGGGGCGGCGAGCTCGATGTGGCCCATCCGCTCGCGGCGCACCTTGGCGCGCGTCACCTCGACGCCGCAGCGCTCGCAGATGATGCCCTTGAAGCGCACGCGCTTGTACTTGCCGCAGTAGCACTCCCAGTCCCGCGTGGGACCGAAGATCTTCTCGCAGAAGAGACCGTCCTTCTCCGGCTTCAGCGTCCGGTAGTTGATGGTCTCGGGCTTCTTGACCTCGCCGAAGCTCCAGTCGCGGATGCTGTCCGCGGTGGCCAGGCCGATGCGCAGGTCGTCGAAGAGGTTGCCGTCGAGCAAGGGGTGTCCTTCTCTCGCGTGAAGGGTGGTGGATCAGGGGACGCCGCTCCCCCGCCGACCTGCCCCCGCCGGGGCGGGGACGGGGCCGGGCGCCGGCTCAGACCTCCTCGACGCTGCTCGGCTCGCGCCGGGACAGGTCGATGCCGAGCTCCTCGGCGGCGCGGAACACGTCGTCGTCCGAGTCGCGCATCTCGATCAGCGTGCCGTCGGCCGAGAGGACCTCGACGTTCAGGCAGAGCGACTGCATCTCCTTGATGAGCACCTTGAAGGACTCGGGGATGCCGGGCTCGGGGATGTTCTCCCCCTTGACGATGGCCTCGTAGACCTTCACGCGGCCCAGGACGTCGTCGGACTTGATCGTCAGCAGCTCCTGGAGCGCGTAGGCGGCGCCGTAGGCCTCGAGGGCCCACACCTCCATCTCGCCGAACCGCTGGCCGCCGAACTGGGCCTTACCGCCCAGCGGCTGCTGCGTGATCATCGAGTAGGGGCCCGTGGAGCGGGCGTGGATCTTGTCGTCGACGAGGTGGTGGAGCTTGAGGATGTACTGGTAGCCCACCGACACCGGCTCGGGGAACGGCTCGCCGGAGCGGCCGTCGAAGAGCCGGGCCTTGCCCGTGCCGTCGACGAGGCGGACCCCGTCGCGGTTCGGCGTCGTCGAGCCGAGCAGCCCGGTGATCTCGTCCTCCGAGGCGCCGTCGAAGACCGGCGACGCGACGTTGGTGCGGGGCTCGGCGCTGCGGGCCGCCTCGGGCAGCGAGGCCGCCCACTCCGGCGTCCCCTCGACCTGCCAGCCGCGGGAGGCGATCCACCCGAGGTGCAGCTCCAGCACCTGGCCGACGTTCATGCGGCCCGGCACGCCGAGCGGGTTGAGCACGATGTCGACCGGGGTCCCGTCCTCGAGGAACGGCATGTCCTCGACGGGGAGGATCTTCGAGATGACGCCCTTGTTGCCGTGGCGGCCGGCCAGCTTGTCGCCGTCCGTGATCTTGCGGCGCTGGGCCGTGTAGACGCGGACGAGCTGGTTGACGCCCGGCGGCAGCTCGTCGCCCTCGTCGCGGTCGAAGACCTTGACGCCGATGACGGTGCCGGTCTCGCCGTGGGGCACCTTGAGCGAGGTGTCGCGCACCTCGCGCGCCTTCTCGCCGAAGATCGCGCGCAGCAGCCGCTCCTCGGGGGTCAGCTCGGTCTCCCCCTTGGGCGTGACCTTGCCGACGAGGACGTCGCCGGGGACGACCTCGGCGCCGATGCGGATGATGCCCCGCTCGTCGAGGTCGGCGAGGACCTCCTCGGAGACGTTGGGGATGTCGCGCGTGATCTCCTCGGCGCCCAGCTTGGTGTCGCGGGCGTCGACCTCGTGCTCCTCGATGTGGATCGAGGACAGGACGTCGTCCTGCACGATCCGCTGCGAGAGGATGATCGCGTCCTCGAAGTTGTGGCCCTCCCAGGACATGAAGGCCACGAGCAGGTTCTTGCCGAGCGCCAGCTCGCCGTTGTCCGTCGACGGGCCGTCGGCGAGGACGTCGCCGACCTCGACGTGCACGCCCTCGTCGACGACGACGCGCTGGTTGTACGACGTGCCCTGGTTGGAGCGCGTGAACTTCGCCAGGCGGTACGTCGAGGAGCTGCCGTCGTCGTTGCTGACGACCACCGCGTCGGCGGAGACCTCGGTGACGGCGCCCGCCTTCGTCGCGACGATGACGTCACCGGCGTCGACGGCCGCGTGCCGCTCCATGCCCGTGCCCACGAGCGGGGCCTCGGCCTTGACGAGCGGCACGGCCTGGCGCTGCATGTTCGAGCCCATGAGCGCGCGGTTGACGTCGTCGTGCTCGAGGAACGGGATCATCGCGGTCGCGACGGACACCATCTGCCGCGGCGAGACGTCCATGTAGTCGACCTCGTCGGCCGGCACGAACTCCGCCTCGCCGCCCTTGCTGCGCACGAGGACGCGGGCCTCGGCGAAGCGGTGGTCGTCGGTGAGCGGCGCGTTGGCCTGGGCGATGACGACGTCGTCCTCGTCGTCCGCCGTGAGGTAGACGACCTCGTCGGACACCACGCCGTCCGTGATGGTGCGGTACGGGGTCTCGACGAACCCGAAGGCGTTGATGCGCCCGTAGCTCGAGAGCGAGCCGATGAGGCCGATGTTCGGGCCCTCCGGGGTCTCGATCGGGCACATGCGGCCGTAGTGCGACGGGTGGACGTCGCGGACGTCCATGCCGGCGCGGTCGCGGGACAGACCACCGGGGCCGAGCGCCGAGAGGCGGCGCTTGTGGGTCAGGCCCGCCAGCGGGTTGGTCTGGTCCATGAACTGGCTCAGCTGGCTCGTCCCGAAGAACTCCTTGATGGAGGCCACGACGGGGCGGATGTTGATGAGCGTCTGGGGCGTGATGGCCTCGACGTCCTGCGTCGTCATGCGCTCGCGCACGACGCGCTCCATCCGGGACAGGCCCGTGCGGACCTGGTTCTGGATGAGCTCGCCGACGCTGCGCAGGCGGCGGTTGCCGAAGTGGTCGATGTCGTCGACCTCGACGCGCACGTCGGTCGGCTGCCCGTCCTCGTCGACGCCCGGCATCGTCGTCCCGCCGGCGTGGAGGGTGACGAGCAGGCGCACCGTGGCGGCGATGTCGTCGACCGAGAGCACGCCCTCGGACAGGGGCTCGGACATGCCGAGCTTCTTGTTGAGCTTGTAGCGGCCGACCTTGGCGAGGTCGTAGCGCTTGGGGTTGAAGTAGAGGTTCTCGAGCAGCGTCTGCGCGGCCTCGCGCGTGGGCGGCTCGCCCGGGCGCAGCTTGCGGTACAGGTCCAGCAGCGCGTCGTCGGTGCTCTGGGCCCCGTCCTTCTCGAGGGTCGTGCGGATCGACTCGAAGTCGCCGAACTCCTCGAGGATCTTCGCCTCGCTCCACCCGAGCGCCTTGAGCAGGACCGTGACCGACTGCTTGCGCTTGCGGTCCACGCGCACGCCGACGGTGTCGCGCTTGTCGACCTCGAACTCGAGCCAGGCGCCGCGCGAGGGGATGACCTTGGCGGTGTAGACGTCCTTGTCGGACAGCTTGTCGACCGAGCGCTCGAAGTAGACGCCCGGCGAGCGGACGAGCTGGGAGACGACGACGCGCTCGGTGCCGTTGATGACGAAGGTGCCGCGGTCGGTCATGAGCGGGAAGTCGCCCATGAAGACCGTCTGGCTCTTGATCTCGCCCGTGGTGGCGTTCATGAACTCGGCCGTGACGAACAGCGGCGCGGCGTAGGTCATGTCGCGCTCCTTGCACTCCTCGAGGGAGTACTTCGGAGGCTCGAAGCGGTGGTCGCGGAAGGACAGCGACATGGAGCCGCTGAAGTCCTCGATCGGCGAGATCTCCTCGAAGATCTCCTCGAGGCCGGAGCTCGTGGGCACGTCCTGGCGGCCCTGCTCGAGCGCGTCGGCCACGCGGGCCTGCCAGCGCTCGTTGCCCAGCAGCCAGTCGAAGTTCTCGGTCTGGAGGGCGAGGAGGTCGGGGACGTCGAGCGGCTCGTCGATCTTGGCGAAGGAGATGCGGCGTGCGGCGGAGCTGGGGGTGGTGGAGTCAGACGCTGTGCGCGAGACGGCCAAGGAGGGTCCTTCCACGTGCCTGCGGGCGGATCGGTCGCCGTCCTGGGGGGGCGCTGCCGGACACCCCCCACCGGCGCGTCGTCACGGGACGCGGGCATCTGAGGGGTCGGCGCAGGACAGGGCGAAGTCGCGAGCGTAGTCGCAGGCAGGCTCGCGTGTCCAACCGGCGGCGTCGACGTCGTCGTCGGGGCCGCGGGTCGCCGCGGGTCACCGGGCGGCCGGGCTGGTGCGGTCGGAACTCTCGCCCAGGGGGCGCCCCCGGTCAAGCCGGGCGCGCCGGACGGACCCCGTCGGCGCCGTCGTCGGCGGCGGACGCGGCGAGGGGCGGGGGCCGCGGCTCGCGCCGCGGCCCCCGC
>NZ_JBBHZG010000002.1:906006-909008 GCF_037482305.1 Pseudokineococcus sp. 5B2Z-1 | reverse complement strand
CACTCCCCCCCCCCCCCCCCTCGGCGGTGGTGCTCTCCGCCGCCCCCCGCGTCAGCGGCGGGCGGCGGGCGTCGTCACTTGACGGTGACGGTGGCGCCGGCGCCCTCGAGCTGCGCCTTCGCCGCGTCGGCCGCGTCCTTGGCCACGCCCTCGAGGACGTTCTTGGGCGCGCCGTCCACGAGGTCCTTGGCCTCCTTGAGGCCGAGGCTCGTGAGGGCGCGCACCTCCTTGATGACCTGGATCTTCTTGTCGCCGGCGGCCTCGAGGACGACGTCGAACTCCGTCTTCTCCTCCTCGGCCTCGGCGGGCGCGCCGCCACCGGCGGCGGCGCCGCCGGCCACGGCCACGGGGGCGGCGGCGGTGACGTCGAAGGTCTCCTCGAACTTCTTCACGAAGTCGGAGAGCTCGATGAGCGTGAGCTCCTTGAACGCGTCGAGCAGCTCGTCGGTGCTGAGCTTCGCCATGGGGGCGGTCCTCTCTGGTCGGTCCCTCGTCGGGGAGCCCGTCACCGGTGCGCGGTCACCAGGGGGTCACCGGGCGGTGCGGGCGGGTTCGTCGGGCGGTGGGGTGCGGTGCGGCGCCCGCGGGCGGGCGCGTGCGGGCGGCCGGGGCCGCGCGCGGGTGGGTGGTGCGGCTCAGGCGTCCGCGGTGGCGGGCTCGGCCGCCTCGGCGGCGTCGGCGGACCCGCCGCCCTGGGCCTCGCGCTCGACGCGCAGCGCCTCGACCGTCCGGACCGCCTTGGACAGCGGCGCGGCGAGGACGAAGGCGCCCCGCGACAGGGTCGCCTTCATGGCGCCCGCGGCCTTGGCGAGCAGGACCTCGCGCGACTCGAGGTCGGCGAGCTGCGTGACCTCGGCCGCGCTCACGGCGCGGCCGTCGAGCAGGCCGGCCTTGATGACGAGCTGCGGGTTGTCGCGCGCGAAGTCGCGCAGGCCCTTCGCCGCCTCCACCGGGTCGCCGGTGACGAACGCGATGGCCGTGGGGCCGTTGAGGTCGGCGTCGAAGGCCTCGACGCCGGCCTGCCGGGCCGCGATCTTCGTCAGCGTGTTCTTCGAGACGGAGTACGTCGCGTTCTCGCCCAGCGCGCGCCGCAGCCGCTTGAGCTGCGCGACGGTGAGCCCGCGGTACTCGGTGAGCACGGCGGCGTTCGAGCCGCGGAACTTCTCCGCCAGCTCGGCGACCGCCGCCTCCTTCTCAGGATTCGCCATGGCCCTCCTTCCGGGGTGGGTGGGTGGTCACCACCGCCGGCGGGGCGCCCGGGGGCGGCCCACCGGGTCGGCCCCGAGGACGACGAGAGCCCCGGCGCGAGGCGCACGGGGCTCGGGGCGACGCGCACCCGGGGGTCCGCGTCGGAGCTGCTGGCACCTGCGCCGGCACCCGCGTCGAGCGCGGGACCTTGGCGCCGTCCGCGGGCGGACGGCGACCGGCGGTCTTCGGTCGGGGGAAGAGTAGGCGGCCGGAGCGCCTCCCTCCAAATCGCCACCTGCGGCGCGGTCCCCTCCCCGGGCGGGCGACCCCCGGGCGCGCGAGAGCCCCCGCCCGGGACGGGCGGGGGCTCTCGGGGTGCAGCGCGGGCCGGGTCCGGGCGCCCATCGGCACCCGGGCCCGGTGGCGGTCAGACCGCCGGGGTCTCCTCGAGGAGGCCGCGGGTGCGCGAGGCGTCGAGCGGGATGCCCGGGCCCATCGTCGTCGTCATCGTCGCCTTGCTGATGTAGCGGCCCTTGGACGCCGACGGCTTGAGCCGCAGCACCTCGTCGAGGGCGGCGCCGTAGTTCTCCACCAGCTGGGTGTCCGTGAAGGACGTCTTGCCCACGACGAAGTGGAGGTTGGAGTGCTTGTCGACCCGGAACTCGATCCGGCCGCCCTTGATGTCGGACACGGCCTTGGCGACGTCCATGGTGACGGTGCCGGTGCGCGGGTTCGGCATGAGGCCGCGGGGGCCGAGCACGCGGCCCAGGCGGCCGACCTTGCCCATGAGGTCGGGCGTGGCGACCGCCGCGTCGAAGTCCAGGAAGCCGCCCTGGACGCGCTCGATCAGCTCGTCGCCGCCGACGACGTCGGCGCCGGCGGCCTCGGCCTGCGCGGCGCGCTCGCCCGTCGCGAAGACGAGCACGCGGGCGGTCTTGCCCGTGCCGTGCGGCAGGTTGACCGTGCCGCGGACGATCTGGTCCGCCTTGCGCGGGTCGACGCCGAGGCGCATGGCGACCTCGACCGTGGCGTCGTAGGAGGTCGTCGACGTCTCGCGGGCCAGGCGCACGGCGTCCAGCGGCGCGTAGAGGCGGGTGTCGTCGATCTTCTCGGCGGAGGCGCGGTACTTCTTGCTGCGCATGTCAGCTCCTCGTGGTCGCGGCGGAGCGCCGCGGTGGGGTGGGTGGAGTCGTGGTCGGCGGGCCAGCGCGGGCCCTGCCACTGGTGGTGCGGGTCCTGCGGGTCCCCGGCGGGCCGGGGGGCGCCGGCCGGAGGACCGGCCGGCGGTGCGCGCGCGGGCCTCAGCCCTGGACGGTGATGCCCATCGACCGGGCGGTGCCCGCGATGATCTTGCTGGCGGCGTCCACGTCGTTGGCGTTGAGGTCCTCGAGCTTCTGCTCCGCGATGGCGCGGACCTGCTCGGCGGTGAGGCTCGCGACCTTCGTCGTGTGCGGCGTCGGGGAGCCCTTGTCGACGCCCGCGGCCTTCTTGATGAGCTCGGCGGCCGGCGGGGTCTTGGTGATGAAGGTGAACGAGCGGTCCTCGTAGACCGTGATCTCCACCGGGACCACGTTGCCGCGCTGGGACTCCGTCGCGGCGTTGTAGGCCTTGCAGAACTCCATGATGTTCACGCCGTGCTGGCCCAGCGCGGGGCCGATCGGCGGGGCCGGCGTCGCGGCGCCGGCCTTGATCTGGAGCTTGATGAGCCCGGAGACCCTCTTCTTGGGGGGCATGGCACGTCCTCGTCTCGTCTGTCGCAGGTCCCGCTGGCGCGGGCCGGGGCGCCGACGGGCGCCCCAGGGACAGGGGAGGGT
>NZ_JBBHZG010000002.1:896011-905875 GCF_037482305.1 Pseudokineococcus sp. 5B2Z-1 | reverse complement strand
GGGCCGGCGGCGCTGACTCGCCGCCGGTGGTCGGGGGGCGGGCGGCCGGCCCCGCGCGCGGCGGGGCGGCGGCCGCCCGGAGGTCGCCTAGAGCTTGGCGACCTGGGTGAAGGCGAGCTCGACCGGCGTCTCGCGGCCGAAGATCGACACGAGGACCTTGAGCTTCTGCGCGTCCGCGTTGATCTCGGTGATGGTCGCCGGGAGCGTCTCGAAGGGCGGCTCCATGACGGTGACGGACTCGCCGACCTCGAAGTCGACCTCGGTGGGGCGCGACGGCTGCTGGCCGCCACCGCCGCCGCCGGCGGCCGGGCGCTGCTCGCGGGGGGCGATCGTGGGCGCCAGCATGGAGAAGACCTCGTCGAGGCTCAGCGGCACGGGCTGGTGGGTGTGCCCCACGAAGCCGGTGACGCCCGGCGTGTGGCGCACGGCGCCCCACGACTCGTCGGTGAGGTCCATGCGCACGAGGACGTAGCCGGGGATCCGGACGCGGCGCACGAGCTTGCGCTGGCCGTTCTTGATCTCCGTCACCTCCTCCATGGGGACCTCGACCCCGTAGATGTAGTCCTCCATGTTGAGGCTGGTGATGCGGTTCTCGAGGTTCGCCTTCACGCGGTTCTCGTAGCCCGCGTAGGAGTGCACCACGTACCAGTCGCCGGGCTCGCGCCGCAGGGCGGCCTTGAACTCCTCGACCGGGTCGCCCTCGTCGTCGGAGGCGTCGACGTCGACCGGGCCGACGGCGCCGTCGCCCGGGGCCTCCTCGGCCGCGGGGGCGTCGTCGGAGGAGGAGGCCTCCTCGGCGCCCTCGGCCGCCAGCTCGCGGTCCAGGGCGTCCTCGACCGCGGGGTCCGCCTGGTCGTCGTCCACGTGCGGGGCCTGCTCGTCCTGGGCCTGCTCGTCGTGGGCCTGCTCGGCCTGCTGCTCGGTCACGGGGGTGGGCCTGCCTTCCGGCGTGCTGGGCGGTGGGTGCGCGCGGCCACCGCGAGGTGGGGGGTGTGGTCGGGAGGGCGGCTCAGCCGCCGCCGAAGACCCACAGGACGGCTCGCCCGAAGACGTAGTCCAGGCCGGAGACGTAGAGCATGACGACGGCCACGAAGACGAGCACGACCGAGGTGTAGGTGAGGAGCTCCCGGCGCGTGGGGCGCACGACCTTGCGGAGCTCGGCCACCACCTCGCGCAGGAAGCGGACGAGCCGGGCGCCGGGCCCCGGCCGCTCGGCCTCGGCGCCGCGACGTCTGGCCGGCGAGGAGCCGCCGCCCTCGCCGGAGGCGTCCCCTCCGGGACGGGGGGCGTCGGCCGCGTCGGCGTGCGTCACAGGGGCTCCTGCCTGGGGCGTCGGTCGGGGTCTCGGCGGGGTCCTCCCGCCACGGTCGGACCCGCGCGACGGCGCCCGCCTGGGCGCCCCCCGCGCCGGTCCGCTCGGCTGCCACGCCGGCCCCCTCAGGAGCCGGCGTCCGCAGGGCAGGAGGGACTCGAACCCACAACCGCCGGTTTTGGAGACCGGTGCGCTACCAATTGCGCCACTGCCCTTCGGCCACCCGGGCGCCGACCGCGCCCGGGGGCGGCGGACGGCGCACCTGTGCAGCCGACCGTCACTGTACGCGGCGACCACCGCCGGAGTCGAACCGCCGAGCCCCGCCGCCCGCCGGCCCCTCGTCGACCCCGGCGCGCCCGTCCCCGCCGTCGCGCCCGGGACGCCGCGGTCCAGCCGCCGGTCCTCCCCGCCCGCGGGAGGTCCGCGGTGGGAGGATCGCCCGCGTGAGCCCCCAGACGGACGCCCCCGCCCCCACCCCCTCGCGCTCCCGGGTGTCCGCCCGGGTCGGCGGCATCGCCGAGTCGGCCACCCTGGCCGTCGACGCCCGCGCCAAGGCCCTCAAGGCCGAGGGTCGGCCCGTCATCGGCTTCGGCGCGGGCGAGCCCGACTTCCCCACGCCCGCTCCGGTGGTCGAGGCGGCGGTCGCCGCGGCGCGGCGGCCGGAGAACCACCGGTACACGCCTGCGGCGGGGCTGCCCGAGCTGCGCCGGGCCATCGCCGCCAAGACGGCGCGCGACTCCGGGCTCGAGCTCGACCCGGCGCAGGTCCTCGTCACCAACGGCGGCAAGCAGGCGGTCTACACGGCCTTCGCGACCCTCCTCGACCCGGGCGACGAGGTGCTCCTGCCCGCCCCCTACTGGACGACCTACCCCGAGGCGGTGCGCCTGGCGGGCGGCGTCCCCGTCGAGGTGTTCGCCGGGGAGGACGCCGACTACCTGGTGACCGTCGAGCAGCTCGAGGCGGCGCGCACGCCGCGCACGAAGGTGCTGCTCTTCTGCTCGCCCTCGAACCCCACGGGCGCCGTCCACCCGCGCGAGCAGGTGGAGGCCATCGGCCGCTGGGCGCTGGAGCACGGCGTCTGGGTCGTCACCGACGAGATCTACGAGCACCTCGTCTACGACGGCGCGCAGGCGGCGTCGATGCCCGTCGTCGTGCCCGAGCTGGCGAGCACGTGCGTCGTCCTCAACGGCGTCGCCAAGACCTACGCCATGACCGGGTGGCGGGTCGGCTGGCTGGCCGGCCCGGCCGACGTCGTCCGCGCCGCCACGAACCTGCAGTCGCACCTGACGTCCAACGTGGCCAACGTCTCCCAGCGCGCGGCCGTGGCCGCCCTCGAGAGCGACCTGTCGGCCGTCGCCGCCATGCGGGAGGCCTTCGACCGCCGCCGCCGGACGATGGTCTCGATGCTGCGCGAGGTGGACGGCGTCGTCTGCCCGATGCCGCAGGGGGCCTTCTACGCCTACCCCAGCGTGCAGGGCCTGCTCGGCCGCGAGCTGCGCGGGCGCACGCCCACCACCTCGGCCGAGCTCGCCGAGCTGGTCCTCGCCGAGGCCGAGGTCGCGGTGGTCCCCGGGGAGGCGTTCGGCCCCAGCGGCTACCTGCGCCTGTCCTACGCGCTCGGCGACGACGACCTCGTCGAGGGCGTCGGCCGGCTGCAGCGCCTGCTCGCCGAGGCCCGCTGACGGGGCTGCCCCGCGGGGAGGCGCCGGCGGGAGGCGCCCTCGCGGGGGCCTCAGGCCACGGGCGCGACGTCGTCCGCGGCGAGCGCGGCGGCCAGCTGCTCGGCCAGGGGCCCCGGCAGCCGGTCGGCCAGCTGCCGGGACAGGGCGCCCTCGAGCGCCGCGAGGTCGACGACGTCGGCCGCGGCGCCGTCGAGGCGCTCGCTGAGGGCGTCCGCGCCCGGCGAGGCGACGACGAGCCGGCCCCGCTCGGCGAGGTCGGCGAAGATGCCGTCGTTGCTCATGACGACGACGCGCAGCGGCTCGGCGGACGCGGGCACGGCCGCGGCGACCGCCAGCAGCTCGTGGTCGGCGAGGTCGCTGCCGTCGTCGACGGCGCGCACCGCTCCCGCCCACTCCGCGAGGTGGGGGGCGGCCCGTCCGGCGGCGCCGTGCTGGCCGGAGATGCCGACGACGTCGGCCTGGCGGGCCAGCCGGACGACGACCGACATGCGCGCCCGCCAGCGCACGGGCCCGGCGCGCAGGTTGTCGAGGTCGGCCAGGAGGACCTTCGCCCCCTCGCCCTCCCCCCACAGCGGGTCCTGGTCCAGCCAGGCGCCGACGGCGTCCCCCAGCGGGTCGGGCTCGGGCGTCGCGACCGGAGGGACGGGCTCGCCGACGGGCTCCGGCGCGACCGGCCGGCGGCGCGCGGGCCGGCGGGGCTCCGGCGCGGCGGGCAGGTCGTCGAGCCGGAACCACTCGTAGTCGGCCCACTCGCCCGGCGCTCCACCCAGTCCCACGCCGCGCATGCTCCCACCTGCCGGGCCGTGGGGCGGTGCGGCCGCGCGGCGGCGGCGCGCGTCCGGCGGCGCCGACGACCGGGGCCCGGAGGACGGCGGGCCCGGACGACGAGGGCCCCGCGACCGGCGGTCGCGGGGCCCTCGTCGAGCGGGGAGGCGGGTGGGCTCAGGCGCAGCCGAAGCCTTGCAGCGGCAGGCCCTGCTCCTGGGAGGTGAGGGTGGCGATGTCGACGGGGTCGGCCGACAGCACCCACACCGACAGGAGCCAGACGACGACGACGAGGACGCCGACCACGACGCCCGCGACGCCGACGGCCCCGCCCCAGCGCGAGGAGCGGGACAGCGCGATGCCGACGGCGGAGAGGACCACCGCGACGACGGCGAGCAGGAGCGCCGTGAGGTAGCCGTCGACGCCGGTGGCCACCGCGCCCACCGGGTCGGGCGTGCACTCGCGGACGGCGGACTCGGTGCCCGCGAAGAACAGGGCGAGGAGGCCGGTGAGGAGGCCCGCCAGCGCGAGGCCCGGGCCCGCGGACCCGCCGCTGGACCGCTCGTCCTCGACGACGAGGACGTCGCCGTCCTCCTCGGCGCCGTCGACGACGCCGTCGCCGTCCAGGTCGGTCGCCGTGCCGGCGGGGCGGGACGCCGCGCCCGTGGTCGGGCCGGTCGCCGTCGCGCCGCCCGCGGCGGTGTCGGGGACGGCGGGGTCGGTCGGGTCGGCGGGCGTCCGCCGGGTGCTGTCGTCAGGGGTGCTCATGGGGCGATCCTCGCAGCCGCGGACCGCGGCGCCCCCGTGGGCGCGCCCGCCGGGAGCAGGTCCGCAGGCGGCGCCCAGGAGCCGCCCAGCGGCGGAGGACGTCGCGGGCCGAGGTGCCGCCCCCCGCCCGCCGCCCCGCCGTGCCGCACCGCCACGCCGTCCGACGGGGGCGCCGGGGGACCGTGGCCGCGCCACGGGTGCCACCATCGGCGGGTGGACCCCCTCCCCCGCGACGCCGGCCGGGACGACGAGGAGCCCGTGCTCGTCCTGTGCGCGCACGGCACGCGCGGCCCGCTCGGCCGGCGCACCGTCGGTGCGCTCGTGGGCGCCCTCGGGCGCCGGCGCCCCGGCACGGCCGTCCGGGCCGCCTTCGTCGACGTCCAGCCGCCCGCCGTCGCCGACGTCGTGGCCGGGCTCGCGGGCGGGCGCGACGTCGTGGTCGTGCCGGTGCTGCTGTCCGCCGGGTACCACGTGGGCTCCGACGTCGCGCGGGCCGTCGCGCCGTGGCCGCGCGCCGTCTCCGCGGGGCCGCTGGGGCCCCACCCGCTGCTCGACGCCGTCCTCGCCGACCGCCTCGCCGAGGCGGGCGCCGCCCCCGCCGACCCCGTCGTCCTCGCCGTCGCCGGCTCGAGCGACCCCCGCGCGGCGCGCGACACCGAGCGCGTCGCGGCGGCGCTGCGGGAGCGGCGGGAGGGCGCGGTGGTCGTCGGGTACGGGGCGGCGGCGGACCCGCGCGTCCCCGAGGCGGTGGCCGCCCTGCGCGCGGCGTCCCCGGCCGGCGCCCGCGTCGTCGTGGCCTCCTACCTGCTGGGGCCCGGCCACTTCCACGACCGCCTGGCCGCGGCCGGCGCCGACGCCGTCGCCGCGCCGCTGCTCACCGCCCCGGACGGGGGCCTGGAGCCGCGGGTCCTCGCCGCGGTCTGGTCGCGCTACGACGACGCGGTGGCGGGGCGGGGTCCGGAGCGCCTGCCGGGGACGTCGCCGGAGCGGGAGCCGGCGGCCGGGACGGGCGGCCGGTAGCCCCGGCCGAGAGGCGGCTCAGCCGAGCGTGCAGCCCACGAGCCGGGGCTCCGGCTCCAGGCGCACGCCGAAGCGCTCGGCGACGCCGTCGCGGACCTCGCGGGCGAGGGCGAGGACGTCCTGCGCGCTCGCCCCGCCGCGGTTGGTGACGGCGAGGGTGTGCTTGGTGGACAGCGCCGCGGGGCCGGGCAGGCCGTGGCCCCGCTCGAAGCCCGCGGCCCCGATGAGCCACGCGGCGCTCGTCTTGACGCCGCCGTCCGCCGGGTAGCGGGGGGCGCCCTCGGGCAGCGCGTCGGCCTCCGCCGCGCCCAGGACCGGGTTGGTGAAGAAGGAGCCCGCGCTCCAGGTGTCGTGGTCGACGACGCCGGCCGCGGGGTCGTCGAGCACCATCCCCTTGCCGCGCCGCAGCGCGAGCACCGCCTCGCGGACGTCGGCGGCGGGCGCCCGCCCGCCGACGGGCACGCCGAGGCGGTCGGCGAGCTCGGCGTAGCGCACCGGCCCGCCGAGCTCCCCCTCCCGCAGCTGGAAGGTGACGTCGAGGACGACGTAGCGGTCGGGGTCCTCCTTGAGCAGCGAGGTGCGGTAGCCGAGCCGCAGGTCGCCGACGGCGAGGGTGCGCAGGCGCCCCTCCCGGCGGTCCCACGTGCGCACCTGGGCCAGCGTCCCGGCGACCTCGGCGCCGTAGGCGCCGACGTTCTGGACGGGCGTCGCGCCCGTCGACCCCGGGATGCCGGACAGCGCCTCCAGCCCGAGCCAGCCGTGGGCCGTCGTCTCGGCGACGAGGTCCTCCCAGGGGTGCCCCGCCTCGGCGGTGACCCAGACGCCCCCGCAGGCGTCGACCGGCTCGCGCCGCAGCCCGCGCGACGCGACGACGACGGCCGTCACCGGCAGGTCGCCGTCGGCCACGAGCAGGTTCGAGCCCCCCGCGACGAGGAGCACCTCCTCACCGCGCGCGTCGGCGCCGCGGACGGCGTCCACGAGCTCCGCCTGGCTGCGGGCCACGACCTCGCGCGCCGGCCGGCCGCCGACGCGCAGCGTCGTCCGGGTCGCCAGCGGCGCGCCGGGAGCCCCCACCGCGTCCGTGCCGGTCGTGCCGACACCGCCGGCGGCGTCGCGGTCGGCGGGCGCCTGCTCCTGGGTGCTCACCGGACCCAGGGTAGGCGGGCTGCCGCCACCCCCGACGAGGCCGCACCCGGGTCCCGCAGGGGCGACCTGTTCCACAACGGGTCTTGTACGACACCTCTTGCGGGTCTAGCGTCCCCGCCGTGACCACCGACGACGCCGCACCCCCGCCGCCGGAGCTGCCCACGGGATCCACCCGCGTCACCGACCCCCGCGCCATGCGGGCGCTCGCGCACCCCGTCCGCCTGCGGCTCCTCGGCGAGCTGCGCGTCCGCGGCCCCCAGAGCGTCGGCATGCTCGGCGAGCTCCTCGACGAGCCGCCGGGCTCCGTGAGCTACCACGTCGGCGTGCTGGCGCGGCACGGCTTCGTCCTCGAGGCCCCGGAGCGGGCGCGCGACCGGCGCGAGCGCTGGTGGCGGGCCGCCGCCCGGACGACGAGCTTCGACCCGGCCGAGGCCCACGACGACCCCGAGCGGCGGCTGGCGATGGACGGGCTCCGGCGCGCCGTCCACCACCGGTACGCGGCGCTGCTCGAGGAGCACCTCGCGGCCGAGCCGGCCATGCCGCGGGAGTGGGTGGCCGCGTCGACCAGCGGCGACGAGCAGCTCTCCCTCACGCTCGACCAGCTCGTCGAGCTGCGGCGCGAGCTGCACGACCTCGCGCACCGCTGGGCCGCGCGCAGCGACCCGGCGGCGCCGGGAGCCCGGCGCGTCTCGCTCGTCTACCACGGGCTCCCCTGGTGACGGCGCCCGCCGGCCCACCCGTCGGCTCGGCCGTCGGCCCCGACCGGCCGCCCCTGGGCGCGGACGCCGCCCGACGGCGCTACGTGGCGCTCACCGCCCTCCGGTGGTTCCCCACGGGCCTGCTCGTGCCCGTCCTCGTGCTCCTCGCCGTCGACCGCGGCCTGTCGCTCGCCGAGGTGGGCCTCGTCACCGCCGCCCAGGGCGTCGTCGTCCTGCTCCTGGAGCTGCCGACCGGGGGGCTGGCGGACGCCCTGGGGCGCCGGCCGCTGCTCGTCGTCGCGGGGCTCGTCGGCACCGCGGCCCTCGCGGTCCTCCTCGTCGCCGGCTCCCCCGCCGGGTACGCCGCCGCCTTCGCCCTCATGGGGGTCTGGCGGGCGCTCGACTCCGGCCCGCTGCAGTCCTGGTACGTCGACGCGGCGCTCGCGGCGGACACCGACCCGCACGGGGCGGGTGGCGGGCCCGGCGGTGCTCCCGGTGGGGCGCAGGAGCGCGTCGAGGCGGGCGTGGCCCGGGGCGCCGTGGCGCTCAACGCGTCCGTGGGCGCCGGGGCGCTCGTCTCCGGCGGCCTCGTCGCGGCGGCTCCCGCGCTGGGGTGGCCCGGCGCGCCCCTGGCCCTGCCGGTCGCCGTCGCCCTCCTCGTCAGCGCGGCGGGCGTGCTGGCGGTGGCCCTCCTCGTGCGCGAGCCCCCGCGACGGGCCGACGGCGCCCGCGGGCGCCGCGCGCTCACCGGGGCGGTGCGCGACGTGCCGCGGACCGTCGTCGGGGGCCTGCGGGTCGCGCGGCGCTCGCGGGTGCTCCTCGCCCTCCTCGCCGTGGAGGCGTGCTGGGGGTTCGGCATGGTCGCCTTCGAGACGCTGACGCCCCCGCGGCTGGCGGAGGTGCTCGCGGGGTCGGTGGCGGCGGGCACCGAGCGCGCCGGGCAGCTCATGGGGCCCGTCAGCGCGGCCGGCTGGCTCGCAGCCGCCGTCGGGGCGACGGCGGCTGCGGGACTGGCGCGACGCTTCGGCACCGCCGTCGTCGCGGGGGCGCTCCGGGTGGCGCAGGGGGTCACCGTCGTCGGGCTCGCCCTCCTGGCCGGGCCGGTGGGCGTCGTGACGGCGTACCTCGCCTGCTACGCCGTGCACGGGGCGAGCAACCCGCTGCACGCGGCGCTGCTGCACCGGCAGGCGACGCGCGAGAACCGCACGGTCGTGCTGTCGATGAACTCGATGGTCGCCCAGCCCGCCGGCGCCCTCGGGGCGGTGGTGCTGGGCGCCCTCGCGGACGGCGCCTCGCTGGGCGCCGCGATGCTCGTCGGCGCCGTCGTGCTCGCCCTGGCGGCCCCGCTCTACCTGCCCGCCCGCCGCCAGGAGCGCGAGCGCGCCGACGTCGTCAGCGCCGCACGACCGCCCGCGCCCGCGTGAGCACGGAGACGCCGGCGCACGTCGCGGTGAGGTCGAGGCGGACCGTCGCGGGCCGGGCCGGGGCGTCCCCCTCGGCCGGGGCCCCCTCGTCGAGCGCGCCGACGACGGCGACGACCTCGACCTCGGTGCCCTCCTCGGGCACGACGACCGGCTTGGTGAAGCGCACGCCGAAGCTGTTGACGCGACCCGGGTCGCCGCCGCACCAGTCCTGCACGACGCGGCCGGCCAGCGCCATGGTGAACATGCCGTGGGCGATGACGCCGGGCAGCCCCACCCCCACCGCCGTGCGCTCGCTCCAGTGGATGGGGTTGAAGTCGCCGCTCGCGCCCGCGTAGCGGACGAGGTCCGCCCGGTGCACCCCGAAGGTGCGGCGGGCGACCTCCTGCCCGACCTCGAGCCGCTGGTCGCCCCCTGCCTGCTGACCGCCCACCGTCGCGCTCACGCGCCCTCCTCCTGGGTCCGCGGCGCCGGTGCCTCGGGAGCCCGGACGACGAGCACCGACGTGGCCGTGCAGACCGGTTCGCCGCTCTCGGTGGCGATCTCGTTGCGCGTCGTGACGATGGCGTTGCCCGCGGCGACGCGGACGCCGTCGACGTGCAGCGTCGTCACGAGCCGGTCGCCCACGACGACGGGCCGGTGGTGGGTGAAGGACTGCTCGCCGTGGACGACCCGGCTGAAGTCCACCCCGGCCGCCGGGTCGGCGAGGAAGCGGGCGTCGCTGCGCTGGGCCAGCACGACGGCGAAGGTCGGCGGCGCGACGACGTCCGCGTGGCCGAGGGCCCGGGCCGCGGCGGCGTCGGTGTGGACGGCGGGCACGTCGGCGGTGGCCAGCGGCCCCCCGAGCGCGGTCGCGGAGCCGGCACCGGCGACGGCGCTCGCGAACTCGCGGACCTTCTCCGCGCTCACCTCGTAGACGCCCTCGGGCGGGTAGGTCCGCCCGACGAAGCTCTGGTCGACGGCCACGTCGCTCCTCCGCTGCAGCTGGGCCGGCCCCCTCGCGCGTGATGGCGTGCGAGGGCTGACCGGTGGGACGACGACGGCGGGGCCGC
>NZ_JBBHZG010000002.1:885413-895895 GCF_037482305.1 Pseudokineococcus sp. 5B2Z-1 | reverse complement strand
CCGCCGGGGGCGGCCCCGCCGTCCGGGGTCGTGCTCGGGCGCCGCGGCCGTCGTCGGCCCGGCGCCCGGGGCCCGCAGGTGGTCCGAGGGCCGGAGGTGGTGGTGCTCAGCGCGTCTCGCGGTGCGCGGTGTGGTTGCCGCAGCGCGGGCAGAACTTCGCCAGCTCGATCCGGTCGGGGTCGTTGCGGCGGTTCTTCTTGGTGATGTAGTTGCGCTCCTTGCACACGGTGCAGGCGAGCGTGATCTTCGGTCGGACGTCAGCGGTCTTGCTGGCCACGGCGGGAGCCTCTCGGTGGGTCGTCGGTGCGGGCGGTGCTCGTCGGCGGTGCCGCCCGTCCTCTCGCAGGAGGTGCAACACCCGAGCGGCTGGCGCCCTTCCGGCGGCGGCCCGGGCCGGGCCCGGCGCCGTCGGCGGCGAGCCGCAGGCGTAGCGAGGGCGGGGATCGAACCCGCGACACAACGATTATGAGCCGTTTGCTCTACCACTGAGCTACCTCGCCGAGCGCTCCGCCCGGCGGGCCCCGGAGGGCGCCGGGCGGAGCCGCAGAGCCCCAGTAGGGAATCGAACCCTAGACCTTCTCCTTACCATGGAGACGCTCTGCCGACTGAGCTACTGGGGCGGCACCCGCGAGCGGGCACGGTCGAGGAGCGTACACGGCTCCCCCGGCGTCGCCGAAACCGGCGGCTGCGCCGACCGGGCGCCGGCGGCTGCGACGCACGAGAGGGCGCCCCGGGTGTCCGGGACGCCCTCTCGTGAGCGACGTGGCAGGTGCAGGATTCGAACCTGCGAAGGCTGTGCCGGCTGATTTACAGTCAGCTCCCTTTGGCCGCTCGGGCAACCTGCCTCGCGAGCACCGCCGGGCGCGGAGCCCGGTGTGCGTGGGCGACGATAGCAAGGACCGGACGTGCCGACGCACGCCTCGCGTCCGTCGCCCGCCGTCGCCGCGCGGCACCCGCCCCGCCCCGTCGCGCCGGAGCGGACGCCCGCCCGCACCGCCACCGCCATCCCCAGGAGGAGCCCCATGGCCGCCGACTCGTCCTTCGACGTCGTGAGCAAGGTCGACCGCCAGGAGGTCGACAACGCGATCAACCAGGCCGCGAAGGAGATCTCCCAGCGGTACGACTTCAAGGGCACGGACGCGAGCGTCGCCTGGAGCGGCGAGCGCGTCGTGCTCGTGGCCAACAGCGAGGAGCGCGTCGCCGCCGTCCTCGACGTGCTGCAGACCAAGCTCATCCGGCGCGGGGTCTCCCTCAAGGCGCTGGACCTCGGCGACGTGCGCGCCTCCGGCAAGGAGCACCGGCAGGAGGCCACCCTCAAGGAGGGGCTGTCCTCGGAGGACGCCAAGAAGATCTCCAAGATCATCCGGGACGAGGGCCCCAAGGGCGTCAAGCCGCAGATCACCGGCGACGAGCTGCGCGTCAGCGCGAAGAGCCGCGACGACCTGCAGGCGGTCATCGCCCTCCTCAAGGGCGCCGACCTCGAGGTCGCGCTGCAGTTCACCAACTACCGGTGAGCGTGACGGGGAGCGCCCCGCCGGCGCCCGTCCCCCCGGTGCTGCCGGGCGGTGACGGCGCCCCGTCGGCGCACCGCTGCGGGGGGGCCCCGCGGCAGGTCGCCGAGCTGCACCTGCCGGCGCGGCGCCGCACGGACGGCGTCGCCGTCCTCGTGCACGGGGGCTTCTGGCGCCCCGGCGCCGCGGACGGGTCGCTCGCCTACGACCGGCGCCTCGAGGACCACGTCGCCGCGGACCTCCTCGCGGCGGGCGTGCCGGTGTGGCTCGTCGACTACCGCGCCGTCGGGGACGGCGGCGGCTGGCCCGCCACCCTCGAGGACGCCGCGACGGCCCTCGACCTCCTCGTCGACGTCGCGCCCGCGGCGGGGCTCGACGCGGGGCGCGCCGTCGTCGTCGGGCACTCGGCGGGCGGGCACCTGGCCGCCTGGGCGGCCTCGCGCCACCGGCTTCCCGGGGGCGCCCCCGGCGCGGGGCCGCGGCTGCGGCCCCTCGCCGTCGTCAGCCAGGCGGGCGTGCTCGACCTCGCGGCCGCCCACGCCGACGACCTCGGCCGCGGCGCCGTCCTCGAGCTGCTCGGCGGCGCGCCGGGCGACGTGCCGGAGCGCTACGCCACGGCCTCCCCCGCCGCGCTCGCGCCGTGCGGCGTCCCCGTCCTGTGCCTGACCGGCGACCTCGACGACGTCGTCCCGCCCGACCAGGCCGACCGCTACGCCGCCGCGGCGCGGGCGGCCGGGGACGACGTGCGCGTCGAGCTCGTGCCCGGCGAGGACCACCAGGCCCACCTCGACCCGCGCAGCCGGTGCTGGGCGCTCGCCCGCGCGGAGGTGCTCGCCCGGCTGGGGGCGTGATCCAGGCCGGCCCACGTCCGGGCGAGTCGTCGCCTGTTCGCCCTCCAGCCGGCCGACATCAGGGCAAGTCGTCGCCTGTTCGCCCCTCATCAGGCCCAGGAGAGGTGGAGTCGTCGCCTGTTCGCCCCCCTCGGGCCGGACTCGGGGCGAGTCGTCCACTGCTCGCCCACCCGCTCCGCACGGCGACGACACGAGCCTGTGGACGACGGCCTTCAGGCCGTGCTCGTCGACCTCACCCTCACGGGGTGACCTCGAGCGCGACCGGCTTCCCCCGGGTCTTCATCGGCAGCCACGCCGTCGCCGAGGGCGCCCTGACGCCGAAGCAGCTGCGCGGCCCGTCCTTCGTGCGCGTCGTCCCCGGGGTGTACGCCCCGGCGGACGTCCCGCGCGACCACGCCCTCCGGGTGGAGGGTGCGGGTCTCGTGCTCCCCGCCGAGGCGCTCGTGACCGGCGCCTCTGCAGCCACCGTGCTGGGCGTCCCTCTCCTGGGGTGGAGCGACCGGGTCGAGCTGGTCGTCCCCGAGGAGGGCGGCCGGCATCCCGTCGGTCGCGACGTGCGCGTCCGTCGGTCGCGCAGCGCCCCGGGGCCGGGCCGCTCCTGGCGGACGACGCGGCTCGCGCCACCCGAGCGCATGGCGTTCGACGCCGCCGCCCGGGAGTCGCTGCCCTCTGCGACGGCCCGCCTCGACGGGCTCGCGCGAGCGGGGCTGGTGCACCTGCCCCGGCTGGGACGGTGGCTGGAGGGACGCCGCGACCACGGCGTCGTCCGTGTCCGAGCAGCGCTCGCGCTCGCCGACCCGCGCGCCGAGTCGCCACCGGAGTCGGTCCTCCGGGTGGGCCTCGTGCTGGCCGGTGTCGACGTCGACGTCCAGCTCGACATCTGCGACGAGCGCGGCGTCTTCCTCCTCCGAGCAGACCTCGCCGTCGTCGGCGTCCGGCTCGCCGTCTTCTACGGCGGTGCCTGGCACGCGCTGCGACTGCAGCAGGAGGAGGACCGACGGCAGGACCACGCGCTCACCGCTGCGGGATGGGCGTCGCTGAGGATCACGGCGGCCGACCTCGCGGAGCCGGGCCGCGCCGTGGCGCTCGTCCGAGCAGCTGCGGCACGAGCCCCCTCTCGCCCTCGCCCTCGAACCCGGTGCCCGCGTGACAGGCGAAGAGGCGACGACTCGCCCCCCGAAGACCCCACCGAGGGGCGAACAGGCGACGACTCGCCCCCGGGAGGCGACGGGCCGGGCATGACGCACGAGGGCCCCGGACCATCCGGTCCGGGGCCCTCGGGGTGCGACGGCGTCAGCCGCGGTAGCCGGCCATCGCCTCGAGGCGGGCGACGCGCTGGTCCATGGGCGGGTGCGTCGAGAAGAGCGAGCGCGCGTCCTTCGCCCGGAAGGGGTTGGCGATCATCATGTGGCTCGAGTTCACGAGGTCGCGCTCCGGCGGCAGCGGGGCCGCCCTCGTGCCCCGCTCGAGCTTCCGGAGGGCGCTCGCCAGGGCGAGGGGGTCGCCCGTGAGGCGGGCGCCGTCCTCGTCGGCGTCGTACTCGCGGGTCCGGCTGATGCCCATCTGGATGAGGCCGGCGGCCAGCGGGCCGAGGAAGAGCAGGAGCATCCCCGCGACGGGGTTGCCGCCGCCGTTCTCGCGGTTGCCGCCGCCGAAGAGCAGCGCCGCGTAGCCGAGGAAGGTGATGACGCTAGCCATCGCCGCGGCCAGCGACGACGTGAGGATGTCGCGGTTGTAGACGTGCATGAGCTCGTGGCCGAGGACGCCGCGCAGCTCGCGCTCGTCGAGCAGCTCGAGGATGCCCTCGGTGCAGCACACGGCCGCGTTCTCCGGGTTGCGACCCGTCGCGAAGGCGTTGGGGGCCCGCGTCGGCGAGACGTACAGGCGCGGCACCGGCTTGCCGGCGGCGACCGAGAGCTCGCGCACGATGCGGTGCATCGCCGGCTGCTCCGCCTCGGTGACCGGGCGGGCGCGCATGGCCTTGATGGCGAGCGTGTCGCTCTTCCAGTACGAGATGCCGTTGACGAGCAGCGCCAGCACGAGGCCGATGAGCAGGCCGCCGATGCTGCGCCCGAAGACGAGCCACGAGGCGCCGAGGACGAGCGCGCCGAAGGCGCCGAAGAGGACGGCGGTCTTGACGCCGTTGAAGTGCTGGTGGCCCATGGACGACCCGTGCTCCTCCTGCCGAGGGTGGTGCGACGGCGGACCCGGGTCGGGCGCCGTCTCACGCAGCACAACGCCGTCCGGCGGGTCGGCGTTCCCCGCCTACGATGGCGCCGACCCCCGTCCCGGACGCCCGCACCCGCGCCCGCTCGAGAAGTCTCCCGAGCGGATCGGTCGAGAAGCCGGGATGGACCCCGACCCCCGAGGTGTTGCCGCCGTCATGCGTCTCGAGTCGCCCACGCCCGACGCCCCCACCGCCCCCCGCGTCGAGGACGGCGCCCCGGCCCCGTCGGCCCCCGGGTCGACGCCCGTGCAGAAGGTGGCCGGCGTCGTCATCCGCTTCGCGGGGGACTCCGGCGACGGCATGCAGCTCACCGGCGACCGGTTCACCGCGGAGACGGCGTCGCTCGGCAACGCGCTGGCGACCCTGCCGAACTTCCCCGCCGAGATCCGCGCCCCCCAGGGCACCCTCCCGGGCGTCTCGAGCTTCCAGCTGCAGTTCGCCGACCACGTCGTGCTCACGCCCGGCGACGCCCCCGACGTCCTCGTGGCGATGAACCCGGCCGCCCTGCGCGCCAACATCGCCGACCTGCCGCGCGGCGGCGTGGTCATCGCCGACGCCGACGAGTTCACGAAGCGGAGCCTGCAGAAGGTCGGCTACACCGTGAGCCCGCTCGAGGACGGGAGCCTGGAGTCCTACCAGGTGCACGCCCTGCCGCTGACGTCGATGACCGTCGAGGCCCTCAAGGACTCGGGCCTGTCCCGCAAGGACTCCGAGCGGGCGAAGAACATGTTCGCCCTCGGGATGCTCTCGTGGCTCTACGACCGCCCGACCGAGGCGACCGAGCGCTTCCTCGAGACGAAGTTCGCGAGGAAGCCGCAGATCCGCGACGCCAACCTGACAGCGTTCCGCGCCGGCTGGGCGTTCGGCGAGACGACCGAGGGCTTCGCCGTCCGGTACCAGGTGGCGCCCGCGGAGCACCCGGCCGGCACCTACCGCAACATCACGGGCAGCACCGCCCTCGCCTACGGCCTGGCGACGGCCGCCCACAAGGCCGGGCTGCCGCTCGTGCTCGGCTCCTACCCCATCACCCCGGCCAGCGACATCCTCCACGCGCTGTCGGGCATGAAGCGCTTCGGCGTGACGACCCTGCAGGCCGAGGACGAGATCGCCGGCGTCGGCATCGCCCTCGGCGCGTCGTTCGGCGGCTCCCTCGGCGTGACGACGACGTCGGGCCCCGGCCTGGCCCTCAAGGCCGAGACCATCGGCCTCGCCGTCATGCTCGAGCTGCCGCTCGTCGTCGTCGACGTCCAGCGCGGCGGGCCGTCCACGGGCCTGCCGACGAAGACCGAGCAGGCCGACCTCCTGCAGGCGATGTACGGGCGCAACGGCGAGTCGCCGCTGCCCGTCGTCGCCGCGTCCTCCCCCACCGACTGCTTCACGGCGGCCATGGAGGCGGTGCGCATCGCGGTGACCTACCGGACGCCGGTCATCCTCCTGTCGGACGGCTACCTCGCCAACGGCTCGGAGCCCTGGGCGCTGCCGAGCGTGGCGGACCTGCCGGCGATCGACCCGGCCCAGGCGACCGGCCCGAACGGCGCGGGCGACGACGGCCGCCCCGCCTTCCGCCCGTACCTGCGCGACCCCGAGACCCTCGCCCGCCCCTGGGCCGTCCCCGGCACCCCGGGGCTCGAGCACCGCATCGGCGGCCTCGAGAAGGCCGACGTGACGGGCGAGATCTCCTACGAGCCCGAGAACCACGAGCGCATGACCGGCCTGCGCCAGGCGAAGGTCGACGGCGTCGCGGTGCCGCCGCTGGAGGTCGACGACCCCGTCGCCCCCGACGGCACGAGGGCCCGCGTCCTCGTGCTCGGGTGGGGCTCGACGTACGGGCCGATCGCCGCGGCGGTCCGTGACGCGCGCGCCGAGGGCCTGCAGGTGGCCCGGGCGCACCTGCGCCACCTCAACCCCTTCCCGCCCGGCCTCGGCGACGCGCTGCGCGCCTACGACCGGGTCGTCCTGCCGGAGATGAACGGCGGCCAGCTGGCCCTGCTGCTGCGCGCCCGCTACCTCGTCGACGTGCAGAGCCACGGCCGCGTCCGCGGCCGCCCCTTCAGCGCCGGCGAGCTGCTCGACGTCGTCCGCGACGCCGTCGCCGCCCTGCCCGACACCGACTCCGCCGCCGCGGCCTCCCCCGCCGCGGGCGCCGTCGCCGAGAGCCCCCAGGAGGCCCGTCGATGAGCACGACCACCACCCCGCTCGGCCTGCCCGGCGTCCGCAGCGGCACCGAGGACGTCCCGCGCCTGCCCGAGGGCACGACGCTCTCGAAGAAGGACTTCACCGCCGCCAACGAGGTGCGCTGGTGCCCCGGGTGCGGCGACTACGCCGTCCTCGCGGCCGTGCAGGGCTTCATGCCCGAGCTCGGGCTCCGCAAGGAGAACATCGTCTGCATCTCCGGGATCGGGTGCTCCTCCCGCTTCCCGTACTACCTCGACACCTACGGGATGCACTCGATCCACGGCCGCGCCCCGGCCATCGCGACGGGGCTCGCCGCCTCCCGGCCCGACCTGTCGGTCTGGGTCGTCACGGGCGACGGCGACGCGCTGTCGATCGGCGGCAACCACCTGATCCACGCGATGCGGCGCAACGTCAACATGACGATCCTGCTCTTCAACAACCGGATCTACGGGCTGACGAAGGGGCAGTACTCCCCCACCTCCGAGGTCGGCAAGGTCACCAAGTCGACGCCGGCCGGGTCGGTGGACGCCCCCTTCAACCCGGTGTCGCTGGCGCTCGGCGCCGAGGCGACCTTCGTGGCGCGCACGCTGGACTCCGACCGCAAGCACCTCACGTCGGTGCTGCGCGCGGCCGCCGAGCACCGCGGGACGTCGCTGGTGGAGATCTACCAGAACTGCCCGATCTTCAACGACGGCGCCTTCGACGTCCTCAAGGACTCGGACGAGGCCCAGGCCCGCCTCGTGCGCCTCGCCGACGGCGAGGAGGTCCGCTACGGCCGCGAGGGCGAGGAGAAGGTGGTCGTGCGCACCGCCGGGGGCGGCGTCGAGGTCGTCCCGGCCGCCGAGGCGGCGGGCCGCGAGGTCGTCGTCCACGACACCTCCGCGCAGGACCCGACGCAGGCCTTCGCCCTCTCGCGCCTGGACGGCCCGTCCATGGCGCACGTGCCCGTGGGCGTCTTCCGCGCCGTCTCGCGCCCCACGTACGACGACCTCGTGCGCGACCAGGTCGACTCCGCCCGCGAGGAGGCCGGCGGGCCCGCGCAGGACGCCGACCTCGACGCCCTCATCGCGGGCGGCGACACCTGGGTCGTCCGCTGAGCGCCGCTCCCGCACCCGTGGCCGGCACCACCGGACGGGCGGGAGCCGAGCCCGACGACGTCCGCCGCGGCACCCTCATGGGTGCCGCGGCGTACGCGCTCTGGGGCTCCTTCCCGCTGTACTTCTCGGCGCTCGCCCCCGCGGGCTCGGTCGAGGTCCTCGTGCACCGGGTGCTGTGGTCCCTGCTCCTGTGCGCCGTCCTCCTCGCCGCGCTGCGCGGCCTCGGCGACCTGCGCGCGCTGCTGGCGGACCGCACCCGGACGGGCTGGCTGGGCCTCGCCGCGGTGACGATCGCGGCCAACTGGGGCGTCTACATCTACGGCGTGCAGTCGGGCAACGTCATCGAGGCCTCGCTGGGCTACTTCGTCAACCCGCTCGTCACCGTGCTGCTCGGCGTCCTGCTGCTGCGCGAACGGCTGCGTCCGGCGCAGTGGGCGGCGGTCGGCATCGGCGTCGTGGCCGTGGGCGTCATCACGGTCGACTACGGCCGCGTGCCCTGGATCGCGCTCGTGCTCGCGCTCACCTTCGGCTCCTACGGGCTGGCGAAGAACCGCGTGGGCCGGGGCACCCCCGCCCTCGTGTCCCTGACGGGCGAGACGCTGCTCCTCGCGCCCTTCGCGCTGGCGGCCCTCGTCGTGCTGGAGGTGGCGGGCGACGGCACCTTCACGAGCGCGGGGCCCCTGCACACGGCGCTGCTCGTCTCCACGGGCGTGGCGACGACCGTGCCCCTCCTGCTCTTCGGGGCGGCGGCCCGCCGGGTGCCGCTGACGACGATCGGTCTCCTGCAGTACCTCACGCCCGTGCTGCAGCTGCTGTGCGGCGTCCTGCTGCTGGGCGAGGAGATGCCGCCGACCCGCTGGGTCGGCTTCGCGCTGGTGTGGCTCGCTCTCGTCGTCCTCACCACGGACACCCTGCGCACCGCGCGGCGGCGCGGCGCGCTCGCCCGGGCGGCCGCCGCCTCGGCGCGGGGCTGAGGAGGGCCACCGGCGCGCGAGGAGGGCCGCGCGCTCGGGTGGTGCTCGCCGCGTCCGCTGCAGCCGCGCCCCGACGCCACCGAACACCCCGGCATGCGCGCCCCCACCCGCTCCCCGGCTCACCGCACGCCGACCCGACGGCTCGCCGGCGTCGTCGCCGCGCTGGCCCTGCTCGGCAGCGCTGCCGTGCTCGCGCCCGAGGAGGTGGGGACCGCACCCGCGGCGGCCGCCCCGGCGTGCCCGGCCTCGAGCGGCGAGCTCCTCCGCAGCGTCCCGGGGACCGGGCGCGCCGTGGCCCTGACCTTCGACGACGGCCCGTCGGCGTGGACGCCGCAGGTGCTCGACGTGCTGAGGGCGAAGGGCGTCCGGGCGACCTTCTTCGTCACCGGCGACCACGTGGCGCGCCACCCGGACGTCGCCCGCCGGATCGTGGCGGAGGGCCACGTCATCGCGAACCACACGCAGAGCCACCCGCAGGACGTGCCCGGCTCGGTGCCGCGCGGTCGCTTCGACCAGCTGCCGGGCGCCACCCAGCGCGACCAGGTCGACCGCGCGTCCCGCACCGTCCAGCAGGTCACCGGCGTGCTCCCCTGCCTCTTCCGGGGGCCGGGGGGCCACCAGAGCAGCACCACCACGCGCGCCCTGCTGCGCGAGCGCCACCTCACCAACGTCCTCTGGACCGTCGACTCCCGCGACTGGCAGCAGCCCGGCAGCCCCTCGCGCGCGGCCGTCGACAGCATCGTGCGCGCGGCGACCACGGGCGGCGGGAGCCGCCCCGTGGTGCTCCTCCACGACGGGCAGGCGACCGCCGGCCAGGACCCGGACGCCCACCGCGGCAGCACGGTGGCCGCGCTGGCCCGCATCATCGACACCTACGGGGCGCGCGGGCACGCCTTCACGACGCCCGACGGGCGCGCCTTCCCGCCCGCGCGGCCGCCGGCGCCGGAGGTGCCCGTGGTCGCCGACGTCGACGGCGACGGTCGCGACGACCCGGGGCTCTTCAGCGCCGGGCGATGGTCCTTCACGAGCTCGCGGACGGGGTCGCCCCTCCTGCTCGGCTTCGGTGCCGCGGGCGACGCGCCGCTGGTCGGGGACTGGGACGGCGACGGCCGGGACGGCGTGGGCGTGGCGCGCCGCGGCGTCCTCCACCTGCGCCAGAGCGCCACGACGGGGCCCGCGCAGGTGGTGCTGCGCTACGGCGCCCCCGGTGACGTCCCGCTCGCCGGCGACTGGGACGGCGACGGCCGCGACACCCCCGGTCTCCGGCGCGGGACGCGCACCTTCCTCGCGCAGCAGCTGAGGACGGGCACCGCCTCGTGGGTGCAGGACGTGGGAGGCGGCCGCGACCGCGTGGTGACGGGCGACTGGGACGGTGACGGCCGCGACACCCTCGGCGTCGTCACCCCCGACGGCCGCGTCGTCGTCACCGACGGCCCCGTGCAGGCGCCCTTCCCGGCCACCGGCACGCGACGGGGAGCCGTCCCCGCCGGCGCGCGCGTCGCCGCGGGCGACTTCGACGGCCGCGGACGGGACGCCGTCGCCGTCCTCACCACGGGCCGACCGGTCGTGGTCGCCCTCCGGTGAGGCGCTCTCCACCGGGCCCGCACCACCGCTCGACGGGCGCTGCGGCGGGCGGGACGACACCGG
>NZ_JBBHZG010000002.1:808161-885311 GCF_037482305.1 Pseudokineococcus sp. 5B2Z-1 | reverse complement strand
CCCGGCCCGCGGGAGCGGGCCGGGGCCGGTGGGTCGGGAGAGGGGTCAGCGCACGGCGCGCCGGCGCACGGCCAGCACGGTGGCCCCAGCGGCCGCGAGGAGCGCGGCCCCGCCGCCGACGAGCAGCGCGTCGCGGTCGGAGCCGCCCGCCGCGTCCCCGACGCCCGTGTCGGACCGCAGGCCCGGGTTCGTGGCCGGGCGCGTCGGGGAGGTCGTGGGCTGCCCGGTCGGCGTGGCCGTCGGCTCCTCCGTGGGCTCCTCCGTCGGCGCGGGCGAGGTCGCGGCCGTCACGTCGAAGTACAGCGAAGTGGCGCTGGCCCGCTGCGCGAGCACGGTGCCGTCCTCGTCCGTGACGGGCAGCAGGACGGCGGCCCGGTACTCACCGGGCGCCGTCGACGCGGCGAGCGAGACGACGACGGCGTCCTCGGAGGCCGCGACGGTCGGCGACGGCGGCGCCTCGTCCCGGTCGAGGTCGTCGAGGACCACCACGACGTCCCCGAGCGACCGCACGCCGGCGTCGCGCAGGGGCGAGCCCTCGGGCAGCGAGAGCTCGAGCGACCCGCCGGCGGCGAGGGCCGGGGCACCGAGGTAGCTCGTCGTCAGCAGCACGGGCGCCAGGTCGACCGAGGGCGCCGCGACGTCGGTCCCGAGGTCCAGGTCGTAGAAGGCCTCCTCGTCGGCGAGACCGATCACGTCGCCGGCGACGGGGTAGGTGATCACCCCCTCCGTCTCGTCGGCGAGCGGGAGGTCCTCCTCGGGCGGCACGACGACGACGAGCACCCCCTCGACGACCTCGGCGGTCAGGGCGCTGCTGCCGTCGGCGGTGAAGGTGACGGGCTCCGGGCCGTCGATCGGCGGGTCGTCGATGTCGACCATGCGCAGCGTCACGGCGCTCGGGTCGGGGACCTCCAGCCCCTCGGGGAGCGTGATCCGCACCTCGCCGCCCGGGTCGAGGGGGACCTCCGTGTAGGCGTCGGTGCCGACCACGTCGGTCAGCTCGAGGCCCGGGAGGTTCTCCACCGGGAGCACCAGGCTGCTCACGACGTCGGTCGCGGGGTCGAGAGGCACGGCGACGACCTCGTCGCTCGCCGTGCCGGCCGTCGCCGCGGCCGCGCTCCCGAGGAGGAGCGCCGCTGCGCCGCCCCAGGCGCTCGCCGAGCGCACCCCCGCCCTCGCCGCCCGACCGCCCCGTGCGGTCCGCCGCCGGCCCCCCGTGCTGGTGCTGCTCGTCATCGCCGTCCTCTCCGTCGCGCGGCGCCCCACCGGCGCCGCTGCGCGGACGCTACCGAGGCGCGCTCCCTGGGGGGGTCGTCATGACGCGGCTGCGGCCGGATCGTCACCGGTGGCGCCGCAGCACCACCCGGGGGGATGACGCGACTCGCCCGTCCCGGTGCTCCTCGACCCTCGCGCGCTCGACGTCGGCAGCCGCGTCCCGCCGCGGCTCGCCCGTCAGCGGGTGCGGTCGGCGATGGCGGCGGCGAAGGCGGCCATGGCCTCCTTCGCCTCCCCGTCGGGCAGGGGCGCGAGCGCGTCGACGGCCTCCTGCGCGCAGTGCTGCGCGCGGGCGCGCGCCACGTCGGTCGACGGCAGCGCCCGCAGGGCCGCGACCGCGCGCGCCAGCTCGTCGTCCGCGTCGAGCGGGCCGTCGACGAGCGCCACAGCGGCGGCCGCGCGCTCGTCGCCCCGCGCCGCGGCGTCGCGGGCCAGGAGCACGGGCAGCGTGGGCACCCGCTCGCGCAGGTCCGTGCCGGCGCGCTTGCCGCTGTCGTCGCCGAGGAGGTCGAGCACGTCGTCGGCGAGCTGGAAGGCGACGCCCACCCGCTCGCCGTAGGCGACGACGACGTCGCGCACCTGCTGGTCGCAGCCGCCGAACATGGCGCCGAAGAGCGCCGACGTCGCGATGAGGGACCCGGTCTTGTCCGAGAGCACCTGGAGGTAGTGCGCCACGGGGTCCTCGCCCTCGTCGGGGCCGACCGTCTCGTGGAGCTGGCCGAGGCACAGGCGCTCGAAGGTGGCGGCCTGGATCTCCACCGCCCCGGGCCCCAGCGCCGCCACGAGGCGGGAGGCGCGGGCGAAGAGCAGGTCGCCGGTGAGGATGGCCACGTTGTTGCCCCACACCTGCTGCGCGGCCGGGGCCCCGCGGCGCAGCGGGGCCGAGTCCATGACGTCGTCGTGGTAGAGCGTCGCGAGGTGGGTGAGCTCGACGACCACGGCCGCCTCGACGACCTCGGGCGCCGCGCCGTCGCCGAGCTCGCCCGCGAGGAGCACGAGCAGGGGCCGCACGCGCTTGCCGCCCGCCTCGACGAGGTGGCGGGAGGTGCTGTCCGCCAGGCGGTCGGAGTGCGCGACGGCGGCGCGCAGCTGCGCCTCGACCGCCTCCATCCGCGCCCCGACCCGCTCCGCGAGCGCGCCGGAGGGTCCCGGGACCCCCCAGCCGGCACCGGCCGGCGGCGTGCTCTGGAGGGGTCTGCGGGGGCTCACGCCCCCCAGTGTCCCGGACGCGGCGGGCGCCCCGTGCACGGCCACCTCAGGCCGCCGGGGCCAGGCGCTGCAGCCCGTTGACGACGCGGTCCAGCGCGTCGCCCCCGCGCGGGTCGGTGAGGTTGGCGAGCAGCTTGACGACGAGGCGCATGACGACCGGCCTCGGCAGGCCGTGCCGCGTGGCCGCCTCCATGACGGCCGGGTGGCCGATCATCTTGACGAACACCGCCCCGAGCGTGAAGTAGCCGCCCCAGGCGGACCGGACGGCGGCCGGGTAGGCGTCCAGCGCCCGCAGCCGCGAGGCCGCGTCGGGGCGCCCCAGGGCCTGCACGGCCACGTCGGCGGCGATGCGCGCGGACTCCATGGCGTAGGCGATGCCCTCGCCGTTGAACGGGTTGACCATGCCGCCCGCGTCCCCGAGCAGCAGCATCCCGGCGTGGTGGTGCGGCGTCCGGTTGAAGCCCATGGGGAGGGCGGCGCCGCGCACCGGGCCCTCGCGGTGCTCCTCGTCGAACTGCCAGTCGGCCGGCATCGTCGCCGTCCACCGCCGCAGGAGGTCGCGGTAGTCGACCTTGCCGTAGGCGCTCGAGGAGTTGAGGACGCCGAGGCCCACGTTGCTCGTGCCGTCCCCGACGCCGAAGACCCAGCCGTAGCCGGGGAGCAGGCGCGAGCGCCCCGGCTCGCCGTCCCACAGCTCGAGCCAGCTCTCCATCCAGTCGTCGTCGTGGCGCGGGGAGCGGTAGTACGTGCGCACCGCGACGCCCATCGGCCGGTCCTCCCGGCGGGCGAGGCCGACGGACAGGGCCAGCCGGGCGGAGACGCCGTCGGCGGCGAGCACGACGCGCGCGCGGTGCTCGACGTCCTCCCCGGCGCGGCGGCCCCGCTCGTCGACGGGGTGGGCGCGGACGCCGACGACCCGGCCGGTGGCCTCGTCGACGACGGCGCCGGTGACGCTCGTCCGCTCCTGCACGCGGGCCCCGGCCGCGCGGGCGTGCTCGATGAGCAGCTGGTCCATGTCCAGGCGGGTGCGCACGAGCCCGTGGTCGGGGAAGGACGCGAGCTCGGGCCACGGCAGCTCGACGCGCATGCCGCCGCCGATGATCCGCAGGCCCTTGTTCCGCACCCAGCCGGCCTCCGGGGAGAGGTCGAGCCCCAGGGCCAGCAGCTCGCGGACCGCCCGGGGGGTCAGCCCGTCGCCGCAGACCTTCTCCCGCGGGAAGGACGTCTTCTCCAGCACGAGGACGTCGACCCCGGCCGCGGCGAGGTGGCGGGCCGCCGTGGCGCCGGCGGGCCCGGCGCCGACCACGAGGACGTCGGCGGAGCGCTCAGCGGCTGGGGAGGGCACGGCGCCTCGCAGGGTCGGGAGGGGTGGCGGGGTCGCACGGGCGCAGGACCCGGGCCGGACGGGTCTTCCCCCGCCCGTGCTCCTCATGCTACGGAGCCCCGCGGCGCCGACGCCCGGCGGGTCGCGCCGCGGACGCAGGCCCTCACGCCCCGCGCGCGGCCCTCACGCCGCAGGCGCAGGCCCTCACGCCGCAGGCGCAGGCCCTCACGCCGCAGGCGCAGGCCCTCACGCCGCGGGCGCAGGCCGGACCGCGCGGTGCAGGGCGACGACGCCGCCCGTGAGGTCGCGCCAGGCGACGTCCTCCCACCCCGCCGCGGTGAGGCGCCCGGCGAGCGCCCGCTGGTCGGGCCACGCCCGGATTGACTCGGCGAGGTACACGTACGCCTCGGGGTTGGAGCTCGTCCGGCGCGCGACGGGGGGCAGGGCGCGCATGAGGTACTCGGTGTAGACGGTGCGGAAGGGCCGCCACGTCGGCGCCGAGAACTCGCAGACGACGAGGCGCCCCCCGGGGCGGACGACGCGGAGCATCTCCCGCAGGGCCGCGGCGGTGTCGGTGACGTTCCGCAGGCCGAAGGAGATCGTCACGGCGTCGAAGGCGCCGTCGGCGAAGGGCAGCCGGGTGGCGTCCCCCGCGGCGAAGGGCAGGGCGCGGCGCGCGGCCCCGGCGCGGAGCATGCCCAGGGAGAAGTCGCAGGCGACGACGTGCGCGCCCAGGGCGGCGAGCGGCGCGCTGCTCGTCCCCGTCCCGGCGGCCAGGTCGAGCACCCGCTCCCCCGGCCGCACGTCGAGCGCCCGCACGACGGCGCGGCGCCACCGCCGGTCCTGGCCCAGGGACAGGACGTCGTTCGTGACGTCGTAGCGGCGGGCCACGGCGTCGAACATCGCCGCCACCTCGGAGGGCTGCTTGTCGAGGTCGGCGCGCGTCACGAGCCGGGAGTCTGCCAGCCGTCGCCCGACCGGGGACGGCCAGCCGCCCGCCGCCGTCCCGGCGGCCGCGCGGAGGTCACGACTGCTCACGCTCGACCTCTTCACGCTCCTCGTCGAGGGCCACCTTGCTGCGCAGCAGCCGGAGGGCCGTCACGAGGAGGAGGCCGCCGACCATGTTGAGCGCCGCCGTGGGGACGAACCACCCCAGCCAGTCGAGCCACCCGAAGGGCGCCCCCACGAGGAGCGCGCCGAAGGCGAGGAGCGAGTCGAGGATCGAGTGGACCATCTGCAGCCCGGCGAGCAGGAAGGCGCCGGCGAAGGCCGCAGCCACCTTGCCCGTCTCGGAGTCCGCGCCGTGCTGCATGCGCGTCATCAGGGTGATCGTGCTGCCGGCGATGACCGCGAGCGTGACCGTCTCCCACGACCAGTCGGCCTCGACGAAGTGGGACCCCATCTCCACGGTGGTCGACCGCAGGGAGGGGAACGCGGTCATGGCGATGGCCATGAACACGAGGCCGCCGAGGAGGTTGGTCACGATGGTCCCGCCCCACAGGCGGGCGAGCTGCTGCCAGGACGCGCGCTTGGCCGCGACGGCCGTCACCGGCACGAGGAAGCCCTCGGTGAAGAGCTCGCTGTGGGCGAGCATCAGCGCGAGGAAGCCGATGCCGAAGGCGAGGCCCGCCAGGAGGTGGCTGCCCGTGGCCTCGTAGACGGCGAGGAGCGCGAGGACGCCGAGGCCCACCTCGAGGCCCCCGAAGAAGCCGGTGACGAGCAGCTCGGTCCACGTGCGGTGGAGCCGCTGCGCACCCTCGTCGACGATCTCGTCGACCTCCTCCTCGAGCTCCTCCTCGACCGGGGCGTCGTTGTCGCCCAGGCGGGACCGGGCGGCGGGGTCGGTGGCGCTGCCCGGCTCGGGCTCCCCCCGCCCCGGCGTCTCCTGCGTGTGGTCGCTCACGGGCGTGCTCCCCTGGTCGGTGCGGCACCGGCGTCGGCCGGCGGGACGGTGAGGCGGTGGGCCCGCGAGGGGCGGTCCCGAGGCGGGCGAGCGCTGTCGCGTCGACGCGGCGGGCGGGGCCGGGGCGGGCTCACGCGGCGCCGTCGAGCGCGGCCGTGACGGCCGCGCGCAGGCGGGCGTGGAGCCCGCGCAGCCCGGCGCGGTCGGCGGGCACGACGAGCACCTGCAGCCCGGGCCCGTCGGCCGGCCCGGGCGCGCGCAGGGCCGCGCGCAGGTCGGCCAGGTCCGCGACCCGGCGGGCGCCGGCGCCCAGGCCGCGCGCCAGGGCGACGAGGTCGACCCCGGGCGGGGTGCCGAAGAGGCGCTCGACGTCCCCCGCGCGCGCCGGCTCGGCGTCGGCCAGCGCGCCGTGCTCGAGCAGCCCGAAGATGCCGCCGCCGCCGTCGTCGAGGACGACGACCTGCACCTGCGGGGGCGCCGACCACGCCGTCCGGCGCCCGCGCTCGTCCACCGGCAGGGCCAGGCCCGCGAGGTCGTGCAGCGCGGCGAGGTCCCCGACGAGGACCCGGGTGCGACGCCCCGTCGCGAGGGCGGCGCCGACGGCGCCCGACAGCGTGCCGTCGATGCCGGCCAGGCCGCGCCCGGCGAGGACGAGGCGCACGTCCGCGGGCACGTGCAGCGGAGGGGCCGGCACCGCGCGCTGGGCGTCGAGGGCCGGCTCGTCGACGGGCGCGGCGGCGAGGTCGGCGTCGCGGACGGCGTTCGAGGCCGCGAGCACGAGGAGGTCCTCGGGCGCCGTGGCCGCGACGACCTCCCGCGCCAGCAGGGGGCCGGTGAGCACCGGCCCCGACGGCCCCGCGGACTCGTCCAGCACGGCGTCGAGCGCCCGGGCCGCCGCCCGGCCGGCCCGCTGCCAGGCGGCCAGCCAGGCGTCCGGTGCCAGGGCGCGCTCGGCGTGCCACCCGGCGGGGGCACCCTCCAGGCGGGCCGGCACGGCCGTCCCGACGACGCGCCGCAGCCCCGGCCGCGGCGCGGGGCCGGGGTCGTCGGCGTGCTCGACGACCTGGACGACCTCGACCGCGGGGTCGGCCAGCAGCGCGGTGACGGGGCGGGACAGGGTGGGGCGGCCGACGACGACGACGCGCTCGACGCGCCCGCCGAGCTCGGCCCGCTCGAGGAGCAGGCGGTAGGGGCCCACGGCGCAGAGGCCCGAGCGCGCCCCGGAGCTCGGCTCGGCGAGCAGGGGCCAGCCGCCCGCCTCGGCGAGCCAGCGCGCGGCCCAGCCCGTGCGCGCCGGCGCGTCCCCCGCGACGACGACGGTGCGGGGACCGTCCTCGAGCGCGTGCACCTGGCCGCCGCGCGGCGGCGGGGCCAGGCGGCGCCCGGGCACGGGCGGGCGCGCGGCGTCGCCCTCGGGGACGAGGGGGTCGGCGAGGGCGAGGTCGACGTGGGCCGGCCCCGGCCGCCCGGGCGGCCCCGCGGGGCCGCCGTCCTCGCCGATCGGGGCCAGGCCGCGGGCGGCGTCGGCCGCGGCGGCCACGGCGCGGGCCCACGCGGAGGCGTGCGCGGCGAGGTCCTCCCCCGGCGGCGGCGCGGGGAGGTCCACCGCCAGGCGCACCGCCGCCCCGAAGAGCCCGGCCTGCAGCTCGCTCGTCTGGTTGGCCCACGTGCCCCGCAGCGCGTGCGGGCGGTCCGCCGTCAGGACGAGGAGGGGCACGCCCCCGTGGTGGGCCTCGAGCACCGCGGGGTGGAGGTTCGCGACGGCCGTGCCCGACGTCGTCACCACGGCCGCGGGGACGCCGGTGGCCCGCCCGGCGCCGAGGGCCGTGAACGCGGCGGCCCGCTCGTCGGTGCGGACGTGGACGACGAGGTCGCCCGCCCGCTCGGCGTCGGCGAGCGCGTAAGCCAGCGGCGCCGAGCGCGACCCCGGGCACAGGACGACGTGCCGCACGCCCCGGGCGACCAGCGCGGCCACGGCGGCGACAGCGCAGGCCTGGGCGGGGTGGGGCACCGCCCCATCCTGGGCGCTCGGCGACCGCGGTGCCGCCCGGGACCGCCCCGCGGCCGCCCCGGCCCGCCCGGAGCCCGCCGGGAGTCCGCCGGGCTGCGAGCATCGGCGGGTGCGCGCGGCGTCGGGGGGAGAGCGGGACGCCCCCCGTGCACCCGGTCGCGGAGGCGCCGCCCGGCGCGCGGCCCGGGCCGTCCGCGCGGTCCCCTGGTGGCGCTGGGCCGCCGTCACCGGGCTGACCGCCGCGGCGGGCGGGGCGCTGGAGCTCGCGGGGGTGCCCTCGGGCGTCCTGTTCGCCGGCCTCGTCGTCGGCGTCGTGGCCGCCCTGTCGGGCCTCGCGGGCGACGACCCCCGCGGCCCCCGCGCGGTGCCCCGACCGCTCGCGCTGGCCGCCCAGGCGGTCCTCGGGGTCCTCATCGGCACCTTGGTGCAGCCGGAGACCCTCACGGGCCTGGCGGCGGACTGGCTTCCCGTCCTCGTCGTCACGGTGCTCACGCTCGTCGTCAGCCTCGCGGCCGGCCTGCTGCTGGGGCGCCACCGCGACGTCGACCCGCTCACCGGCACCTTCGCCCTCACGGCCGGCGGCGCCTCCGGCCTCGTCGCCATCGCCGGCGACCTCGGTGCGGACCAGCGGCTCGTCGCCGTCGTGCAGTACCTGCGCGTCCTCGTCATCACGGGGTCGCTCCCCCTCGTGCTGCTCGTGACCGGCGTCGGCACCGGCTCCGGGCGCGGCGCGGTGGACGCGGCGGACGGGCCCTGGTGGGCCGGGCTGCTGCTCGTGGCCGTCGTCGGCCCGGTCGGCACCCTGCTGGGCCGGGTGTCCCGGGTGCCGGCGGGCACGCTCCTCGGCCCGCTCGTGCTGGCCGCGGTCGTCGGCGGGCTCGGGCTCTCCGCCGGCGCGCAGGTGCCCGGGGCGCTCGTGCAGGTGGCCTACGGCGCCATCGGGCTGCAGGCCGGCCTGTCCTTCACCCGCGGGACGGTCGCCGTCGTCCGCCGGGTGCTGCCCGCGGCGCTGCTCCTCATCGTCGCCGTCATCGCGGCGTGCGCCGGGCTGGGCGTCCTGCTCTCGGCCCTGACGGGGGCGAGCCTGCTCGACGGCTACCTCGCGACGACGCCGGGCGGGCTGTACGCCGTCCTCGCGGCGTCCCTGTCCACCGGCTCGGACGTGACCTTCGTCCTCGCCGTCCAGGTGGCCCGGCTGCTCGTCATGCTCGTGGCGGCGCCGGCCATCAGCCGCGGGCTGGCGCGGCGGCGGACGCCAGGAGGGCGTGGGCCCGCCGCAGGCGATCGCGCCACCAGCGGGCCCGCTCCGGCGGCGCCGCCGTCGCCGCGAGGTCGTCGGGGTCGGGGCCGGCCAGGACGCGGTCGGCCTCGGCGACGGGCAGCGACCCGGCGCTGACGCGCAGCGGCGGGGCGACGTCGCGCGCCAGCAGGCTGCCCGTCGCGAGCCCGCAGGCGTGGCGCAGGCCCGGCACCGCGGCGGCCGCCCGCACGCCCGCGGCGATCCCCACGGCCGTGTCCAGCGCGCTCGAGACGACGACGGGCACGCCGTGCTCGCGATCCAGCCGCTCTGCGAGCGCGACGACGGCCCGCCCGCCGCCGAGCGGGGGGACCTTGAGGACGGCGACGTCCGCGGCGCCGGCCCGCACGACGGCGAGGGGGTCCTGCGCCCGCCGGACGCTCTCGTCCGCGGCGACGGGCACGTCGACGCCCGCGGCGGCGAGGCGGGCGCGCAGGTCGACGAGGCCGGCGACGTCGGCGCACGGCTGCTCGGCGTACTCCAGCGGCCCCTGGGCGCGCAGGGCGGTGAGGGCGCGCTCGGCCTCGGCCGGGGACCAGGCCCCGTTCGCGTCGACCCGCACCCGCCCGCCGGCCCCGAGGGCGGCGCGGGCGGCGGCGACCCGCTCGAGGTCCTGCGCCAGCGCGAGGTCCGCGGGGACGCCGGGCTCGGCGACCTTGACCTTGGCCGTCCGCGCACCGGGCGTGCGGGCGACGACCTCGGCCACCTCCTCGGCGCGGACGGCGGGGACCGTCGCGTTGACGGGGACGGCGTCACGGACGGCCGGGGGCGGCCCGAGCCAGGCCGCCTCGACGGCGGCGGCCAGCCACCACGCCGCCTCGGCGTCGTCGTACTCGGCGAAGGGCGCGAACTCCGCCCGACCGGCCGGGCCGCGGAGCAGCACGGCCTCGCGCTCGTCCAGCCCGCGGAAGCGCGTCCGCAGCGGCAGGACGACGACGGACGCGCCGGCCAGGAGCTCCTCCGCCGCGGGCAGGCGGGCGCCCCCCGCGCCCGGCGGCGGCCAGGGCGCGGGCGGACGCGTCCCGCCCGTCCAGGCGCTCACGCGCGCCTCAGTCCCGCCCCGACCCGCCGCTCGCCCCGTCGCCCGCGCCGTCCGCACCGCCGCTGGCGCCGGCCGTCACGCCCGTGCCGACGTCGCCGCTGCCGGCCCGGCCGTGCGGCTCGCGCCCGCCGGAGCGCTCGCCGTCGCCGTCCTGCTCGTCCCCGCCGCCGTCCTCGTCGCCGTCGCCGCCGAGCCGCTCGACGCAGACCCGGTCGGCGCGACGGCCGTCGAGGCGCAGCACGGTGAAGCGGTGCCCGAGCGCCTCCACGGAGTCGCCCTCGGCGGGCACGCGCCCCAGCTCGGCCATGACGAAGCCCCCGAGGGTCTCGAAGCTCCCCTCCGGCAGCTGGACCCCCGTCTCGTCGGCGACCTCGTCGCGGTGCAGCAGGCCCGAGACCTCGACCTGCCCGCGCACCGCCGCGCCCGCGTCGGCCTCCGCGCGGTCGTGCTCGTCCTCGATGTCGCCGACGAGCTCCTCGACGAGGTCCTCGAGCGTGACGATGCCGTCGGTGCCGCCGTACTCGTCGACGACGACGGCGATGTGGCGGCGCGTGCGGCGCATCTCCGACAGGGCGGGCAGCACGGCCTGGGTGCCGGTGACGAGGCTCACCGGGCGCATGACCGTCGTCAGGCGGCTCGCCGGGTCCTGGTGGCGCAGGGCCGTGAGGACGTCGCGGACGTGGACGAAGCCGATGATGTCGTCGACGCCCTCGCCGGTGATCGGGTAGCGCGAGTGCGCCTGGTGCTCGATCTGGCCCGCGGCCTCCTCGAGCGTCAGGTCGCCGTCGAGGAACTCGACCTCCGTGCGAGGGATCATGACCTCCGCGACGCGGCGGTCGGCGGCGGCGAAGACGTCGTCGATGAGGCGGCGCTCGTCGTCGTCGAGGTCCTCGTGCGTCGAGACCATCTCGCGCAGCTCCTCCTCGCTGACCTCGTCGCGCTCCTCCTGCGGGTCCATGCCGAGGAGGCGGACCACGAGGTTCGTCGACCTGTCGAGCAGCCAGATGACCGGCGTCGCGAGCTTCGCGATGCGGTCGAGCATCGGCGCGACGAGCCGCGAGACGGTGTCGGGCTTCTGCAGCGCGATGCGCTTGGGCACGAGCTCGCCGAGGACGAGGGACACGTAGGACACCAGCGCGGTGATGACGACGAGGGAGACGGTGCCGGCGAGGCCGCTCGGCACGCCCCAGCCCTCGAGCACGGGGGTGAGCCGGCCGGCGATGGTCGCCCCGCCGTACGCCGAGGCGAAGAAGCCGGCAGCGGTGACGCCGATCTGGACGGCGGACAGGAAGCGGTTGGTCGAGGCCCGCAGCCGCTCGACCGCCGCGGCGCCGCGCAGGCGCTCGCCGACCATCGCCCGGACCTGCCCGTCACGCAGCGACACGAGCGCGAGCTCGGACATCGCGAAGACACCGCCCACGAGCACGAAGACGAGCACGAGGAGGATCTCCCAGCCGAGCGACATGGGCCCATCCTCGCGGGTGCCGGGCGGTCCCCGCGCCTCCGGGGCCCCGGTCGGGCCCGCGCCGCGTGCCATCCTCCGCGGGTGAGCACCAGCCACGAGCCGCCGGCCCACGTCTCCGAGCTCTTCGACGCGAGCGCCTGGGCACCGGTGCCCGGCTTCGAGGACCTCGTCGACACGACGTACCACCGGTGCGTGCGCCCCGGCCCCGAGCGCGGCACGGTGCGCGTCGCGATCGACCGCCCCGAGGTCCGCAACGCCTTCCGCCCCGGGACGGTCGACGAGCTGCTGCGGGTGCTCGACCACGCCCGCCGCACGCCGGACGTGGGCTGCGTGCTCCTCACCGGCAACGGGCCGAGCCCCCGCGACGGCGGCTGGGCGTTCTGCTCCGGCGGCGACCAGCGGGTCCGGGGCCGGTCGGGCTACCAGTACGCCGACGGGGAGACGGCGGACACCGTCGACGCGGCGCGCGTGCGCGCCGAGGGCGGGCGCCTGCACGTCCTCGAGGTGCAGCGGATGATCCGGACGATGCCGAAGGTCGTCGTCGCCGTCGTGCCCGGCTGGGCCGCGGGCGGCGGGCACAGCCTCCACGTCGTCTGCGACCTGACCGTCGCGAGCCGCGAGCACGCCCGCTTCAAGCAGACGGACGCCGACGTCGGCAGCTTCGACGCCGGCTACGGCTCGGCGTACCTGGCGCGGATGGTCGGGCAGAAGCACGCCCGCGAGATCTTCTTCCTCGGGCGCACCTACGACGCCGAGGCCATGCACCGGATGGGCGCGGTGAACCTCGTCGTCGACCACGCCCGGCTCGAGGAGGAGGCGCTCGTCGTCGCCGCCGAGGTCAACGGCAAGTCGCCGACGGCGCAGCGGATGCTCAAGTACGCCATGAACCTCCCCGACGACGGCCTCGTGGGCCAGCAGCTCTTCGCCGGCGAGGCCACGCGGCTCGCGTACATGACCGACGAGGCCGTCGAAGGCCGCGACTCCTTCCTCGAGAAGCGCTCCCCCGACTGGTCGGCCTTCCCCTGGTACTACTGACCGGCCCCTCGGGCAGAGCTGTGCGCCCACGTCGCGGTGCACCGCGACGTGAGCGCACAGCTCTCGTCACAGCGTCAGGCCGTCGGCGGCGGCAGGGGCCGGCGGGTCGCGGCGGCGACGAGGACGAGCAGGAGCAGGACGACCGCGGCGACGACGCCGACGCCGAAGCCCGCGGACGGGCCGACGCGCTCGGCGGCCTGGCCGGCCAGCGCCGAGCCGGTGGCGACGCCGAGGACGATGCCGCTCGTCAGCAGCGTGAGGGCGAGCCCGGCGCCGCCCTCGGGGGCGAGGCGGCCCGCGACGTCGGTGATCGTCACGAGCAGGGGCCCGACGGCGAAGCCCGCGAGGACCGTCGTCAGCACGAGCAGCGGGATGCCGGGCGCCGCCCAGAGCATGAGCGCCGCGCCGACGACGAGGACGGCCGCCGACCCGGCCCACCGCCGCCAGGGTCCGAGCGAGGCGGGCAGGGCGACGACGGCGAGCGCCGTCGTCGCGGAGCCCACGGCCATCGCGGCGGCGAGGAGCCCGCCCGCCGTCGGGACGCCCGCGTCGGCCGCGGCCGCCGTCAGGGCCGTGTTGCTGCCGCCGAAGAAGGTGCCGATGGCGAGCATGCCGACGAGCGGGACGGCGACGAGCGGCTCGCGGCGGCGGCGCGTCGCGGCGGCCGCCCGCTCCGCGCGCTCGTGGGCGCGCTCCTCCCGCGAGCGCACCGGCACGGCGTCCGCCGACGGGTGCAGGGCGAAGGCCGTCACGAGGCCCACGACGAGGACGGCCGCGACGACGACGGGCGCCGAGCCGCCGACGAGCGTCGCCGTGATGCCCACGACCGCGGGGCCCAGCGCGAAGCCGACCTCGTCGGCGGTCCCCTCGAAGGCGAAGGCCGTGCGGACGTGCCGCGGGGACATCGCCATCCACCGCACGCGGGAGAGCGGGCCGATCTGCGGCACCGTCAGCCCCACGCCCGCGGCGGCGGCCACGAGCGCCACCGGGTCGGCGCTCGCCGCGGCCACGAGCAGCGAGACCAGGGCGAGCACGTGCAGCCCCGCGACGACGAGGAGCACGCGCCGCTGCCCGAGGCGGTCGGCGAGCGCCCCGCTCGTGGGGGCGCCCACGGCCTCGCCGATGGCGGCACCGGCGGCCGCGGCCCCGGCGATCGCGGACGAGCCCGTCGACACCTCCCCCAGCGTGAGGACGCCGACGGGCACCATCGTGATGGGCAGCCGGGCGCCGAAGGTGATGGGCAGGTAGGACCGGCCGGCGACCGCGGGCAGGACCCGGTACTGGGCGAAGGAGCCCGTGAAGGTGCGCCACCGCCCGCGCACGACGGCGCCCGGGGAGGACGCCGAGCCGGCGGTCACCGGCGGGGGCGTCCCGTGGTCCTGGGGAGTCGGGTCCGGGTGGGCCGTGTCCGGGGACGCCGTCTCTCGAGGGACGGGGCCGACCGCCCGCTGCTCGGGCCGGGTGCTCATGCGGGTGCGCTCCAGTGCTCGCGCGCCTCCCCACCACAGGCGTCGCCGGTTCCCTGGAGCCCGGTGCCCGGGCCCGTCCTGGTCACGGTATCCCGGCTCCCCGACCTGCGCTGCGTACCGTGCGGCCGGTGACCGGCCCGCGCCCCTCCCCGGCGACCGCGCAGCCCGGTGCGCCCCGCGTCGAGGAGGTGGCCGTCGACGCGGCCGCACCGGAGGGCGCCCGCGAGGACCCCGACGCGTGGGCGGCCGCCCGCGCCCGGCAGCTCGCCGAGCGCCTCCCGCTCCCCGCACTCCCCGGCGGCTCCGCCGCCCCAGCCCCCTCCGGCGGCTCCGCCGCCGCCGCCCCTCCCGCGGCCCCGGCACCGCTCCTCCCCCTGCCCGGCGGCCCGTCCGACGACGCCCTGCGCGCGCTCGCCGTCGCCGCCCCCGCCCCCGGGACGACCGACGTCGCGGGCGCGGCGCTGCTCCTGCCGACGTCGGGCAGCACGGGCGCGCCGCGCCTCGTCGTCCTCGACGGCGCGGCCGTCGTCGCGAGCGCCCGGGGCGGCGAGCAGCGGCTGGGCGGGCCGGCCCACTGGCTGCTGGCCCTGCCGCTCGCCCACGTCGCGGGGTGGAACGTGCTCGCGCGCGGCGCGGTCGCGGGCACCGCCCCGACGGCGCTGCCGCCCGGCGCCCCCTTCACCGCGGCCGCCTTCCGCGCCGGCGCGGAGCGGCTGCTGCGGCGCGCGGACGGCGGCCCGGCGCGCACCGCCCTCGTGCCGACGCAGCTCGTGCGCCTGCTCGACGACGCGGACGGCGCGGCGGCCCTGGCCGCCCTCGACGCCGTCCTCCTCGGCGGCGCCGCCGCCCCGCGGGCCCTGCTCGCCCGGGCCGCCGCCGCCGGGGTACGCGTCGTGACGACGTACGGGTCGACGGAGACGTGCGGCGGCTGCGTCTACGACGGCGCCCCGCTGCCGGGAGCCCAGGTGCGGCTCGAGGGCGCCGGGTCCGACGGTGCCGGGCGAGCGCCTGCGCGGGTCCTGCTCGGCGGTGCCGTGCTCGCGCGCGGGCTCGTCGGCGAGGCCCCCTTCGCCGCCGACGCCGACGGCGTCCGCTGGGTCGCGACGGCCGACGCCGGCGTGCTCGAGGCCGCCGTCGACGGACCCCGCCTGCGGGTGCTCGGCCGTCTCGACGACGTCGTCGTCACCGGCGGGGAGAAGGTGGTGCCCGCCGCGGTCGAGGAGGCGCTCGCGGGGCTCGACGGCGTCGCGGAGGTCCTCGTCGTCGGCGTGCCGGACCCGCGCTGGGGGTCGGCGGTCGTGGCCGTCGTCCGGGCGGGCCCTCCGGCGCCGCCCGCGCTGGAGGACCTGCGCGCCGCGGCCTCGGCTGCGCTCGGCCGGGCCGCCGCCCCGCGGGCGCTCGTCCTCGTCGACGACCTGCCCCGCCGGGCGCTCGGCAAGCCGGACCGGCGGGCGGCCGCCGCGCTGGCCCAGCGGCGCCTCGGCGCGGGGCCGGGCCGTGACCCGGACGGGGCGCCGCCCGAGGGGCCGGGCGGGAGCACGGGCACCGGCCGGTAGGTTCGCCGCTCGTGGCGACGCGGGCTCAGTGGGTGGAGGGCGCGCGCCCCAGGACGCTGCCGGCGGCGGTCTCGCCGGTCCTGGCCGGGACGGGCGTCGCGGCCTCCCTCGACGCGGTGCACCTCGGGCGGGCGCTGCTGGCGCTCGTCGTCGCGCTGGCGCTGCAGGTGGCGGTCAACTACGCCAACGACTACTCCGACGGCGTGCGGGGCACCGACGCCGACCGGGTGGGCCCCCTGCGCCTCGTCGGCTCGGGGGCCGCGGAGCCCGCGGCCGTCCGCCGGGCCGCGTTCGCCGCCTTCGCCGTCGCCGGCGTCGCGGGGGTGGCGCTCGTCGCCGTCAGCGGCGCCTGGTGGTTCCTCCTCGTCGGCGCCGCGTCCGTCGTCGCCGCCTGGACCTACACCGGCGGCAAGCGGCCGTACGGCTACCTCGGGCTCGGCGAGGTGTTCGTCTTCGTCTTCTTCGGGCTCGTCGCCGTGCTCGGCACGACGTACGTGCAGGCGGAGCGGCTCGACCTCGTCGCGGTCCTGGCCGCGGTCGGCGTCGGCCTGCACGCGTGCGCCATCCTCGTCGCCAACAACCTGCGCGACGTGCCGACCGACGCCGTCGCCGGCAAGCGCACGCTGGCGGTGCGCCTCGGCGCTCCCCGCACCCGCCGCCTCTACGCCGTCCTCGTGCTCGCGCCCCCGCTGCTGTCGGCCCTCACGGCCGCGCTGCTGGCCTCGGCCTGGCCCCTGCTCGCGCTCCTCGCGCTGGCGCTCGCCGTCCCTCCCGCGCGGCGGGTCGCGGGCGGCGCCGCGGGCCGGGCGCTCGTGCCCGTGCTGCGCGACACGGGCCGCCTCGAGCTCGTCCACGCGGCGCTCCTGGCCCTGGGGCTCGCGCTCGCCGCCTGACCCCGGACGACCGGTCGAGGCGCGGCGCTCGTCCCGGGCGCGTCCCGCCGCGCGTCCGCCCACGGCCTGCGACGATCCGCCCATGACGGACGTGGACGTGCGGGCGGACGGCGAGGGCGTCTACCTCGTCGCGGTGTCGGCGGGGGCGGGCGCCGACGCGCTCGCCGAGCCGGGCGAGCCGGGCGCGGGCGACCGGCGGGTGCGCCTGCTGCTGCCGGAGGACCTGCTCGAGCGGCTGGACCTGCGCGCCGCGGACGGCCCCGTGCTCGCCCGGGCGGCCGCCGACGTGCTCGTCGAGGACGGCACGTGGCGCGGCCTCGCGGACGAGGTGTCCCTCGCGGAGCTGGACCGGGAGCGACCCGGCTTCCTCGAGCGCGTCCGCGAGCTCTCGGGCCGCTGACGCGCCCGCGACCGCCCGGCGGGCTCAGCCGCGCGGGCCCTCGCGGCGCCGGTCGTCGTCGGCGTCCTCGGCCGCGGCGTCGTCGTCGAGGCCGCGCGAGAACCGCCCCCCACCCCTGCTGGGGCCACCCTGCGCGCGCTGCTGCTGGCGGTCGAGGATGGCCTGCGTCATCTGCTCGCGGGGGCCGCGCAGCAGCACGAAGGACAGCAGGATCGACACGACCGCGGTCACGAGCAGCCACCAGACGCCCCGGAGGCCGACGGCGTAGGCGAGCAGGCCCACCGCGGCGAGCAGGGACAGCCGCAGGAGCGTGTAGCGCAGCACGACGGGCACGGCGTCCAGGGTAGGCGCCGCCCGGAGCCCCCCGTCCCGCCGCCGTCCTGGCCGCCGTCGTGGCCGCCCGGCGGACGGGCGCCGTCCCGCCCTGCCGGGCCGCCGAGCGGTCCGTACCATCGGACGATGTTGCGCGCTCTGCTCGTCCTCCTCGCCGTCGGTCTCGCGGTCTACGCCGTCCTCGACGTGCTGCGCAGCCGCGACGACGAGATCTCGGTGCTCGGCCGCACCGCCTGGGTCGTCATCTCCGTCGTCCTGCCCGTGCTCGGCCCCGTGCTCTGGATCACGGTGGGACGCCAGCGCGCCGAGGGCGGCGGTGGCGGCGGCGGGGGCGGCAGCCGCCCGCGCGGGCCCCTCGGCCCGGACGACGACCCCGGCTTCCTGCGCGACCTGCACGGACCCCGCCGCGGCTGACGCCCTCCCGGCAGCCTCCGCGCGGGGCGCCGGACGACGCAGGCCCCGCTCCCTCGTGGGAGCGGGGCCTGCGTCGTCGTGCGGGCTCGTCGGCCCGCTCGACGGCGGGGTCAGCCGATCCCGGCGTAGGAGTGGTTACCGGGGAAGAAGACGTTGACCACGCCCCAGTTGACGAGGATGCAGGCGAAGCCCGCGATGGCGAGGTAGGCCGCGCGGCGCCCGTCCCAGCCGCGCGTGGCGCGGGCGTGCAGGTAGGCGGCGTAGACGACCCAGATGACGAAGGTCCAGACCTCCTTGGGGTCCCACCCCCAGTAGCGGCCCCACGCCCGCTCGGCCCAGATGGCGCCGGCGACGAGCGTGAAGGACCACAGCGGGAACGACACGGCGATGAGCCGGTAGGCGGCCCGCTCGAGCTCCACCGAGCCGGGCAGGCGGTCCATGAAGCGGCCGCGGGCGGGGCGGCCGGCCGCGAGGGCGTGCTCGCGGCGGTCCTGCACGAGCTGCAGCACGTTGGCCGAGAAGGCGATGACGAAGAGCGCCGAGCTGACCGTCGCGACGGAGACGTGGATGACGAGCCAGTAGCTCTGAAGCGCCGGCACGAGCTGGGCCGACTCGGTGTAGAGGACCGAGAGGGCGATGCCGAGGGTGAGCAGCACGGGCCCGACGACGAAGACGCCCAGGTAGCGCAGGTCCCGGCGCAGCAGCACGACGCAGTAGACGGCGGTGACGACGAAGGCCCCCGTCAGCGTGAACTCGTACATGTTGCCCCAGGGCACGCGGCCCGCGGAGAGCCCGCGGGTGACCACCGCGGCGCCGTGGAGGGCCATCGCCAGCCACGTCGTCGTGACGCCGACGGCCGCGGCGCGGCGGCGCACCCCCGCGTCGGGGTCCTCCGCCCCGGCCCCGGCGGGGGCCGCTCCCCCGGCGGGTCGCGCGCCGGCGCCCACGAGCGCCTCCTGCCGGGCGGGCGCCACGGCGGTGCGCCCCCGGCCCGAGAGGTCGAGCGCGAAGGCGACGAGCGCGACGGCGTAGACCGTCATCGACGAGTAGACGAGCAGGTTGCTCGTCGCGGCGAGCGACTCGCCCATGTCCTCAGCTCCTGGATCGGGTCGGCGGGGCGGTGGCGGGCTCCCCGGCGGTGGTCGGCGTCCCCGGGCCCGAGGCCCGCGGTGGTGGGGCCGGCGGGGGCGGGGCCGGCGGCTGCGGTGGTCCGGGAGGTGCGCCGCCGCCGAGGGTACGCGCGAGGCCGTCGACCTCCGCGGCCAGCCCGGCGTCCTCCCCGCGCGCGAGCCCGCCCACCTCGGTGCGCAGGCCGCCGCCCGCGGCGGGGCCGCCGGTGACGCGGACGAACACGCGGCGCCGCGGGGTGAAGAGCGAGGCGACGAGCCCGAGCATGGCCAGCACGGAGAACACGAGGGCGGGCAGGCGGCCCGGGTCGTGCCGCACCGTGAGCCCGGCGAAGCGCGGCAGCGGGTCCCCGGCGCCGGACTCGGCCGCGACGTCGTCGGCCGCCGCCGCGTCGGGCGGGTAGCCGAAGCGCAGCGTGCCCAGGCCGGAGGGGAGCTCGACGGCGTCGCCGGGGCGCAGCGCCACCGACCAGGGGGCGCCGTCGCCCGTCTCGAGCTGCTCCATCGAGCGGGTGTCGAGCTCGTAGACGTTGACGGGCAGGCCGTCGTTGACGGCGCCGAGGTCGCCGCGGTACCCCGTGAGCAGCAGCAGCGGGTCGCGCGCGTCGGGGAAGACCGACCGCGGCCCGAGCCCACCGCTGATGTCGGCCGTCGGCAGGAAGGCGCCGGTGAACCCGAGCTGGTCCGGCTGCGCGCCCAGCACCTTGACGACGCCGGTGGAGCTGTAGAAGGCGTCCTGCGCCAGGAAGGGCGTCGGCTCGGAGTACACGAGCCGACCGTCGGCGTCGGTCACCGAGATGACGGGCGCGTAGCCGTTGCCCGCCAGGTACACCTCGGCGCCGGCGGCGTGCAGCGGCTCGTTGACGCGGATGACGTCCTCGCGCGGCTCCTCCCCCGGGGCGAGGACGTCGACCTGCGCCTCGAAGTCGCGCGGCTGGCCGAGCTGGCCGCCGGTCGTCTCCTCGAACTCGACGTCGAGGCCCTGCAGCCCGACGGCAAAGGGCGGCAGGTCGTCGTCGGAGACCCAGGCACCCGGGTCGAAGGTGTCGTAGCGGGCGACCGTGTTGGAGAAGCCCTGGCCCACCGGCACGACCACCTGGGCGCGGTAGCTGAGCAGGCTCGAGGCGGCGAGCGCCAGCAGCAGCCCGACGAGCGAGAGGTGGAAGACGAGGTTGCCGGTCTCGCGCAGGTGGCCCTTCTCGGCGGCCACCGATCCCGTCGCCGAGCCCGGGGCGTCGGGGCGCACGTCGACGCGGTAGCGGCGCCGCCGCAGCTCGCGGGCCGCCGCGGCCAGCGGCTCGGTGCCCTCGGCGCCACCGGCGCCGTCGACGACCCGGTGCTCGGGCAGCCGCTCGAGGCGCGAGGGCGTGCGCGGCGGCGTCGAGCGCCACGCCGTCCACTGCTGGCGGCTGCGGGGCAGCACGCAGCCGACGAGCGAGACGAACAGGAGCAGGTAGACGGCGGAGAACCACGGCGAGGCGTAGACGTCGAAGAAGCCCAGCCGGTCGAGCCACGGGGCGAGCGCCGGGTGCTCGTCGCGGAAGGTGACGACGGCTGCCGGGTCGACGTCCTGCTGCGGCACGACGGAGCCCGGCACGGCCCCGACCGCGAGGAGCAGCAGCAGGAGCAGGGCGGTGCGCATGCTCGTGAGCTGGCGCCACACGAACCGCGCCGTCCCCACGGCGCCGAGGCGGGGCTGCACGGGGGCGCCGCGGTCGGGCGAGCGGCTCACAGCAGCGCCCACTCGGAGAAGCGCGCGCCGACGGCGCTCGTCCACTGCGTCCAGACGCCGGTGACGAGGAGCAGGCCGACGACGACGAGGAGCGCCCCGCCGGCGCGCGAGAGGGCGACGCGGTGGCGCCGCAGCACCTCCAGCCCGCGGGCGCCGCGGCTGGCCGCGAGCGCGACGAGCACGAAGGGCACGCCGAGGCCGAGGCAGTAGGCGACCGCGAGGACGACGCTGCGCGCCCCGGAGCCCGACACGAAGGCGAGCGAGGTGATGGCCGCCAGCGTGGGCCCCATGCACGGGGTCCACCCGAGGCCGAAGACGACGCCGAGGAGCGGCGCGCCCGCCAGGCCGGGGCGGGGACGGCGGCGCACGGCCACCTCCCGCCGCAGCCCGGGCAGCACGCCGGCGAAGGACAGGCCGAGCAGGACGACGACGACGCCGAGCACGCGCGCCACCTCGTCGCCCCACTGCTGCAGCAGCCCGCCGAGGACGCCCGCGGTGAAGCCGACGACGACGAAGACGGCGCTGAAGCCGAGGACGAACAGCAGCGCCCCGAGCAGCACCCGCGCGCGACGCTGCCGCTCGAGGGCCACGCCGGTGAGGCCGGTGACGTAGCCGAGGTAGCCCGGCACGAGCGGGAGCACGCAGGGGGAGGCGAAGGAGACCAGCCCGGCGAGGGCGGCCACGGGGACGGCGAGCAGCACGGGGCCGGAGAAGGCCACCGCACCGAAGGTGTCCGGGGCGCTCACAGCGAGCAGGGGGACGGGCAGGGCGCTCACGCCCGTGCCGGGGCGGGGCTCACGCCGCCTCCGCCGCCGCGTCGTCGATGACGGTCCGCAGCGTGGACGGGTCCACGGGGCCCAGGAACCGCGCGGCGACGCGGCCCTGCGGGTCGAGGACGAGCGTCGTCGGGGTGGCCGACGGCGGCAGCTGGCCGCGCAGCGCGAGGACGCCCTCGCCGTCGCGGTCGAGCAGCGAGGGGTAGGTGATGCCGAACTGCTCCTCGAAGGCGATGCCCTGGGCGGCCCCGTCGCTCGTGTTGAGGCCGAGGAAGCGCACGCCCTCGTCGGCCGTCTCGGCGGAGACCTTCGCGAGGTCGGGCGCCTCGAGGCGGCAGGGGCCGCAGGCGGCGAACCACGTGTTGAGGACCACGGGGGCGCCGCGCCAGTCCGCGACGTCGACCGCCTCGCCCTGCAGCGTCGTGCCCGCGAGCTCGACCGGCTCGCCGCGCTCGTCCGGCGCGAGCTGGACGAGGCTGCCGTCGCCCGCCACGTAGCCCTGGTCGACGACGGACGGCTGGGCGTCGCTCGTCGTGCACCCCGCGAGACCGGCCGCGCCGACGAGCGCGGCGGCCGCGAGGGCGCCCCGGGCCGCGCGCCCCGCGCGCGCCCGGCTGCCCGTGCTGGCCTGTGCTCCCACAGCCTCCAGGGTTCCACACCGAGCCTGGCAGGAGGCTGGGAGCCGGACGCGGCCCGTGGACCGGTGGTGGAGCCCCGCTCAGGCCCCCGGGACGGGGTTCGCCCCCGGCAGCAGGTCGGCGGCCGGCTCGCGGTAGGTGACGCCCTCGAGGCGGTGGCCCACGAAGTGCAGCGACGTCAGGCTCGCCAGCGAGCACTCGCGGCGGCGGGGGTCGTGGACGTAGCGACGCCCCTCGACGGACAGCCGGGTGACCCAGATGGGCAGCTGGTGGCTGACGAGGAGCGCGTGGCGGCCCTCCGCGCGCACCCGGGCCTCGTCGGCGGCGGCCCGCATGCGGGCGGCCTGCTCGACGTACGGCTCGCCCCAGCTGGGCGTGAACGGGTTGCGCAGCTTCCACCAGTGCTCGGGCCGGCGCAGGGCGCCGTCCCCCACGCCCACGGTGAGGCCCTGGAACTGGTTGCCGGCCTCGACGAGCCGCTCGTCGACGCCGACCTCGAGGCCGAGGGCGTCCGCCGAGGCGCGCGCCGTCTCCTGGGCCCGCTCCAGCGGCGAGGCGACGACGAGGGCGACGTCGTGGCCCGCGTCGACGAGGTGCTCGGCGACCCGCTGCGCCATCGCCCGCCCGCGCTCGGACAGGTGGTAGCCCGGCAGCCGTCCGTAGAGCACGCCCTCGGGGTTGTGGACCTCGCCGTGGCGCAGGAGGTGCACCACCGTCCGCACCGACGGGTCGGGCAGGCGGGCGGGGTCGCGGGGCCCGGGAGAGGACGCGGAGGANTCCACCTGCCGCCGAGCGCGTTCGAGGCGTGGTTCGTCTCCGCCGCGCTCGACGACGAGGCGGTCGGCCGCGTCCTCGAGGCCCTGCCGCGCGCGGCGCAGGCGGCGGCGCGGTCCCAGAGCAGCGTCGCCGGCCAGACCGGCACCTGATCCGTCGGAGCGCGGGCGCTCGACGACCGACGAGCGACCTGTTCGTCGGAGGTGACCGTGCACGGTCACCTCCGACGAACAGGTCGCTCGTCGGTCGTCGAGCGCCCGCGCTCCGACGGATCAGGTGCCGGTCTGGCCGGCGACGCTGCTCTGGGACCGCGCCGCCGCCTGCGCCGCGCGCGGCAGGGCCTCGAGGACGCGGCCGACCGCCTCGTCGTCGAGCGCGGCGGAGACGAACCACGCCTCGAACGCGCTCGGCGGCAGGTGGACGCCGGAGGCGAGCATCGACTGGAAGAAGGCCGCGTAGGCCTGCACGTCCTGGCTGCGGGCGCCCGCGTAGTCGTGGACGACGTCGGGGCCGAAGAAGACGGTGAACATCGACCCGGCGTTCGAGACGGTGTGCGGCACACCGGCGTCGGCCAGGGCCGCGGACGCCGCGGACGACAGGCGCTCCGCCGTCGCGTCGAGGTGGGCGTAGACCTCGGGCGTGCAGCGCTGCAGGGTGGCGAGCCCGGCCGCCGTCGCCACGGGGTTCCCGGACAGCGTGCCCGCCTGGTAGACGGGGCCGTTCGGGGCGAGCTGGGCCATGACGTCGGCGCGGCCGCCGAAGGCCGCGGCCGGGAAGCCGCCGCCCATGACCTTGCCGAAGGTCATGAGGTCCGGGGCGCCGGCGTGCACGCCCTCGGCGCCGTCGGCCCCCTCCCCCGCTCCCTGGGGGCCCTCGAGCCCGTACCAGCCCGCCGCGGTGAGGCGGAAGCCCGTCATCACCTCGTCGCTGACGAGCAGGGCGCCGTGCTCGCGCGTGAGCCGGCGCATGAGCGCGGTGAAGCCGGGGCGCGGCGGGACGACGCCCATGTTGCCGGCAGCGGCCTCGGTGACGAGGGCGGCGACGCGGTCGCCGTGCTCGGCGAAGACGGCCTCGAGCGCCTCCGGGTCGTTGTAGGGCACGACGAGCGTGTCGGCGGTGGTCGCGCCGGTGACGCCCGGGGTGTCGGGCAGCGCGAAGGTCGCGAGGCCCGAGCCCGCCGAGGCCAGCAGCGCGTCGACGTGGCCGTGGTAGTGGCCGGCGAACTTCACGACGAGCGGCCGCCCGGTCGCGCCGCGCGCCAGCCGGACGGCGCTCATGACGGCCTCGGTGCCCGAGCTGACCAGCCGCACCTGCTCCACGGGCTCGACGCGCCGCACGATCTCCTCGGCGAGCTCGACCTCGCGCGGGGTGGGCGTGCCGTAGGAGAAGCCCTGCGACGCCGCCGCGGTGACGGCCTCGAGGACCTCCGGGTGGGCGTGCCCGAGGATCATCGGCCCCCAGGAGCAGACGAGGTCGACGTACTCGCGGCCGTCGGCGTCCACGAGGTAGGGCCCGTGGGCCGACGTCATGAAGCGCGGCGTCCCGCCGACGGCGCCGAAGGCGCGCACGGGCGAGTTGACGCCGCCGGGGGTGACGGCGCGGGCCCGGGCGAAGAGCTCCTCGGACGCCGGGGCCTCGAAGGGGTAGGGCGTCCGGGGGCGGTCCGTCGCGGGGACGTCGGGCGGCGTCGCGGCAGTGCTCATGCCGCCATCCTGCCGCCCGCCGCGCCCGGCAGCCCGAGGGGGACGGCGCAGGCCGCCTCACCCGCGGAGGTTCGCCGCCACCTTCTCCAGCGCGCTGCCCAGCGCGTCGACCTCGGCGGGCTCGAGGAGGTCGAAGAGCGCGGCCCGGACGCTCGCGACGTGCGCGGGCGCGTGCCGCTCGAGGGCCGCCCGCCCCTCGTCGGTGACGACGCACAGGACGCCGCGACCGTCGTCGGGGCAGGCACGCCGCTCGACGAGCCCGCGCGCCTCCATGCGCCCCACCGTGTGCGTGAGGCGGCTGCGGGAGTGCACGAGGGCGTGCGCGAGCTCGGACATCCGCAGGGACCCGCCGGGCGTCTCCGACAGGCGCACGAGGACCTCGTACTCCTGCAGGGGCACGTCCCCGTCGGCGTCGAGGACGGCGCCCAGGTGCTCCCAGAGCCGCTGCGTCCCCTCGAGGTAGCTGCGCCAGACCCGCTGCTCGTGCTCGTCGAGCCAGGGCGCGCCCCCGGGCCGGCCGTCCCGCGCCGGTCCCCCGTCGACGTCGGCAGCTGCAGACATGGGCGGACCCTACTGCGCGTGCGCGCCCGCCACGGTCCGTCCGGCCCGTCGGCCACCCGGTCGGCGGCCCTCCGGACGCCGTCCGCCCGGTCGGCGGCCGCTCAGCCCTCGCGCAGCCAGCGGGCGGCCTCGACGGCCCAGTAGGTGAGGACGGCGTCGGCGCCGGCGCGCTGCACCGACGCCAGCGTCTCGAGGATCGTCCGCTCGCGGTCCAGCCACCCGCGCGCGGCCGCGGCCTCGACCATCGCCAGCTCGCCGGAGACCTGGTAGGCCCACACCGGCACGTCGACCGCCTGCGCGACGTCGGACAGGACGTCGAGGTAGGGCAGCGCCGGCTTCACCATGACGACGTCGGCGCCCTCCTCGACGTCGAGGCGCACCTCCCGCAGCGCCTCGCGGCGGTTGGCCGAGTCCTGCTGATAGGCGCGCCGGTCCCCGACGAGCGTGGACTCGACGGCCTCGCGGAAGGGCCCGTAGAAGGCCGAGGCGTACTTCGCCGCGTAGGCGAGGAGCACGACGTCGTCGCGGCCCGCCTCGTCGAGGGCGGCGCGCACGACGCCGACCTGGCCGTCCATCATCCCCGAGAGCCCGAGCACGGTGGCCCCCGCGTCGGCCTGGGCCAGCGCCATGGAGACGTAGCGGGCGAGCGTGGCGTCGTTGTCGACCGTCCCGGCGCGGGGCCCGTCGGGGACGAGGACGCCGCAGTGGCCGTGGTCGGTGAACTCGTCGAGGCACAGGTCGGCCATGACGACCGTCCGGTTCCCCACCGCCTCCGCCAGGTCGCGCAGCCCGAGGTTGAGGATCCCGTCCGGGTCGTCGGCGCCGCTGCCCCGCGCGTCCCGCTCGGCCGGGACGCCGAAGAGCATGAGCCCGCCGACGCCCGCCTCGACGGCCTCGTGGGCGGCGTCGACGAGCGAGGCCCGCGAGTGCTGGACGACGCCGGGCAGGCTCGTCACCTCGCGCGGGGCGTCGAGGCCCTCCTTGACGAACATCGGCAGGACGAGCTGCGAGGGGTGCAGGCGCTGCTCGCGCACGAGCGCGCGCAGGGCGGGGGTGGCGCGCAGGCGGCGCGGGCGCTCGATGGGGAAGGGCACGGCGGGTCCTCTCGGGCGGGCCCGCCGGCGCCTGGCCGGGCGGGCCCTCGGGCGCGTCGGCCGGCCCTCCCCGCAGGGGCGGGCCGGCCGACGGCGGTGGGTGGGTCAGCGCGCCCGTCGGCGCGCCGGGACGCGGCGCTCGCTCGGGCGCTGGAGCGGCTCGCCGGCCTCGGCGGCCGCCGCGGCGAGCGCCGCGCCGTGGTCGGCGAGCGCCGCCACGAGCGAGGCCGCGCTGGGCTCGGGCGCCAGCACGTCGACGCGCAGCCCGTGCTCGACGGCCGTCTGCGCCGTCGCCGGGCCGATGCACGCCACGACGGTGCTCGGGTTCGGCTTGCCGGCGATCCCGACGAGGTTGCGGACCGTGGAGGACGACGTGAAGACGACGGCGTCGAAGGCGCCGTTCTTGATGGCGTCCCGCACGTCGGCGGCCGGCGGCGCGGCCCGGACGGTGCGGTAGGCCGTGACGTCGTCCACCTCCCAGCCGAGCTCGGTGAGCCCCGCGACGAGGGTGTCCGTGGCGATGTCGGCGCGCGGGAGCAGGACCCGGTTGATCGGGTCCAGCACGTCGTCGTAGGCCGGCCAGTCGGCGAGCAGCCCCTTGGCGGACTCCTCGCCCGTGGGCACGAGGTCGGGCTCGATGCCCCAGTCGCGCAGGGCCTGCGCCGTCACGCCGCCGACCGCGGCCACCTTGAGCCCCGCGAAGGCGCGGGCGTCGAGCCCGTACTCGGCGAACTTCTCGCGGACGGCCCGCACCGCGTTGGCGGACGTGAAGCCGATCCACTCGTAGCGGCCGGTGACGAGGCCGGTGACGGCCTTCTCCATCTGGTGCGGGGTCCGCGGCGGCTCCACGGAGATCGTCGGGACGACCTCGCCGGTGGCGCCCGCCTCGGCGAGCAGGGCGCTCATGCCCCCCGCCTGCGCCTGCGTGCGCGGCACCAGCACGCGCCAGCCGAAGAGCGGCCGGTTCTCGTACCAGGAGGTGCGCTCGCGCAGCGCGACGCCGGGGCCGGTGACGGCCACGAGCGGGCTCGGCCAGGCGTCCTCCCCGCTGCTCTCGAGGAGGCCGGGCAGCTCGGCGAGCGAGGCCGTGGCGGTGCGCTGGGACGTCGTCGTGCCGCCGGAGGTGACGGCGACGGGCGACGAGGCGCTGCGCCCCGCCGCGACGAGGGCCCGCGCGGCGGCCGCGAGGCCCTCGCGCCCGCCGAGGAGCACGACGGTCTCCTTGGCCGCGGCGAGGCCCGCCGCGTCCGGGGGCTCGGTCGTCGTGTCGACGACGTGCACCCGGTCGACGCCCGCCGTCGTGACGGGCACGCCCGCGTAGACGGGGACGGCGACGGCGGGTGAGACCCCGGGCACGACCTCGAAGGGCACCGACGCGCGGTGGCACGCCAGCAGCTCCTCCGCCAGCCCCTCGAACGTCGCCGCGTCGCCCGGCAGCACGCGCACGACGCGGCGCCCGGCCCGCGCGGCGCGCGTGATGAGCCGGGTGGTGGCCCGCGCCCGCGCCGACGGCGTCGGGTCGCTGGCCTCCTGGACCGCCCGGGCGTCGAGCACCTCGGCGCCGCCGGGCGAGAGCCGGCCGACGAGCGCGGCGCCGACCGGGCCGTCGACCACGACGACCTCGGCCCGGTCCACCAGCTCGGCGGCGCGGACGGTGAGGAGCCCCGGGTCGCCCGGGCCGGCGCCCACGAAGGACACCGAGCCCAGGGGGGCGGCGGGGCGGCGGCGGGAGCCCGCGCTGGCGGCGGGGGCCTCCCCCGCGCGGGGGGAGGCCGGGCCGGCGTCGGGCAGGGCGCCGTCGGGCAGGGCGCCGTCGGGCAGGGCCGTGCCGTCGACGGGAGCGGTGGTGTCCACCCCGCCCGCGGCGGGGCGCTCGTCGAGCTGGAGGTCGGTGCGCGCGGTCACGCTTCACTCTCCTGGGAGCTGGCCGGCCGCCGGTGGGCGGACGGACCGGTCGGTGCGGTCACGGGGGACGTCCGGGCGTCCTCGGACGGCTGCGCCCCGGGCGTCGGCCCCGCGCCGGGCGCGGGGCGGTCCGAGGACGGGGAGCCGGCGGGGGGCAGGGCCGGGGACGGCGCCGGGGTCGACGCGGTGGGGTCCGGGACGTCGGGCCGGGGGCTCGACGGGGAGCCCGCGGACGGGGTCGAGGAGGGGGACGCGGCGCCCGGCCCGGTGGGGTCGGCGCCGGGCAGGGGCAGCTGCTCGTCGCGCGGGCCCGCGCCGGGGGCGGCGGGGCCGACGTCGGCGAGGTCGGCCGCCCCCTGCGCCAGGAGGTCGGCCGCGAGGCGGCGCCCCAGGCCGACGGGGTCGGCGTCGTCGCCGCGGGCGGAGCAGCGCAGCACCCGCGAGCCGTCGTGCGAGGCCGCGACGGCGGTCAGCACCATCTCGCCCCCGCCCTCGCCGCCGTCGGTCCGCGCGAGCGCCCCGACGGGGGCGCTGCAGCCGGCCTCGAGGGCGCCGAGGAGGGCGCGCTCGGCCGTGGTGGCCGACCGGGCCAGCGGGTCGTCGAGCGCCGCGCAGGCCAGCGCCGTCGCCTCGTCGTCGGCGCGGCACTCGAGCGCCAGGGCCCCCTGCGCGGGGGCGGGCAGCACCTGCTCGACGTCGAGGACGTCGGTGACCTCGCCGGAGCGGCCCAGGCGGGCGAGCCCGGCCGCCGCGAGGACGACGGCGTCGAGGCGCCCGGAGGTGACCATGCCGACGCGGGTGTCCACGTTGCCGCGGACGTCGACGACGTCGAGCCCGAGCCCGAGGGCCCGCAGCTGCGCGGCCCGGCGCGGCGACCCGGTGCCCACCCGCGCGCCGGGCGGGAGGTCGGCGAGACCCGCTCCCCCGGAGGCCACGAGGACGTCGCGCGGGTCCTCGCGCGGGGGGACCGCCGCGAGGACGAGCCCGTCGGCGGGGGCGGTGGGCAGGTCCTTCATCGAGTGCACGGCGAGGTCGACGCGGCCCTCGAGCAGGGCCTCGCGCAGGGCGGTGACGAACACGCCGGTGCCGCCGATCTGGCGCAGCGGGGCGCGGTCGACGTCGCCGCGCGTGGTGACCTCGACGAGGACGACCTCGCGCCCGCTCGTCTCCCGCAGCCGCTCGGCGACCATCTCGGACTGCGCGCGCGCCAGGGCGCTGCGGCGGGTCCCCAGGCGCAGCGGGGTCGCGCCGACGGCCGGCGCCGCGACGGCGCTCACCGCGGGCCCCCGTCGTCGTGGCCCGCCGCGGGGTCCGGGAGGCCCGGGAGGTGGCTCGGCACGGCCCGAGGCGCGCCGGCGAGCAGCGCGCGCAGGGCGTCCGCCCCCGCGCGCTCGGGCGCCGCCTCGGCGCGCGCCTCCGGGACCGCGCGCAGCGCCTGCGCCGCGGCGCCCGGCTCGCGGGTGCCGGCGGCGTCGAGGTCGAAGAGCTCGCGCACCGCCTCGACGTAGGCGGGGCCGCTCGAGGCGTCGGCCGCCAGGTGCTTCATGCGGACGGTCGGCGTGTGGAGGAGCGTGGAGACGACGCGGTGGAGGGTCTGGGCGACCTCGGCGCCCACGCGCTCGTCCATCGCCGGGCCGAGGCGGTGGCGCAGCCGCGCGAGCTCGGCGTCCGCGACCTCGCGCGCCTGGGTGCGCAGGGCCACCACGGTGGGGGCCACGGCGGCGGCGCGGCGCTCGGCGAGGTAGGACGACGCCTCCTCGGCGACGATGGCCCGCGCGTCGCGCAGGTCGGCGGCGACGCCGGTGCCCGCGCCGTCGGCCTCGGCGGCCAGCTGGGCGCCGAGCTCGGCGAGGCCGAGGACGACCACGCCGGGCAGGCGGCCCACCTCGGGCGCCACGTCGCGGGGCAGGGCCAGGTCTACGACGAGCTGGGGCGCGGCGGCGCCGGAGCAGCCCGGGGCGCCGCCGCCGCGGACGGCGCGCGCGGCGCCGACCGTCGCGGCGTCGACGACGTGCCCGACGGCGCCGGTGCAGGACAGCACGACGTCGGCCTCGGCGAGGGCGCGCTCGAGGGCGCCCTCCTCGCCGAGCGCGCCCCAGCTCCCGCCGACCGCCTCGGCGAGGCGCTGGGCGCGCGCCCGCGTGCGGTTGAGCACGGTGATGTCGCGGGCGCCGAGCCGGTGGGCCGTCGTCGCCGCGAGCGCGCTCATGGCGCCGGCGCCGACGACGAGCACTCTCGCTCCGGCCAGCGGCCCGACGACCTCGTCGGCGTGCGCGAGGCCCGCCTCCACGAGGGAGTGCCCGGCGTGGTCGAGGCCCGTCTCGGAGTGGGCGCGCTTACCGACCCGCAGGGCGCGCTGCAGCAGCCCGTCGAGGGCGGTGCCGACGCTGCCGTCCTCCTGCCCGCGGCGCAGCGCCGAGCGCACCTGCCCGAGCACCTGCGACTCCCCCACGGCCATGGAGTCGAGGCCGCAGACGACGGTGAAGAGGTGCTCGACGGCCCGGTCCGCGTAGTGCACGTAGAGGTGGTCGGTGAGCTCGACGAGCGGCACGCCGGTGGCCTCGACGAGCGCCGCGCCCACCTGAGCGAGCCCGCCGTGGAACGTGGCGACCTCGCTGTAGACCTCGAGCCGGTTGCACGTCGAGAGCACGACGGCCTCGGCGACGTCTTCCGCCCCGCACGCGCGGACGGCGAGGGCGCGGGCGGCGCCCGCGTCGAGGGTCGCGCGCTCGAGGACGGCGAGGGGCGCGGTGCGGTGGGACAGGCCCACGACGAGGGCGGTCACCGGGCCGCCCCCACCCGGCGGCGCGCGGACCGGGCGACGGCGCGCGCGCCCCCGCCCGACGGCGCGGCGGCGCGGACGGCGTCGGCCGCCTTGCGCTGCTCGTGGAACGCCAGGATCTGCAGCTCGCTGGCCAGGTCGACCTTGCGCACGTCCACTCCCTCGGGCACCGACAGCACGGCCGGCGCGAACGTCAGGACCCCGGTCACGCCGGCGGCGACGAGCTCGTCGCAGGCGCCCTGGGCGGCGGCCGCCGGGGTGGCGAGGACGCCGATGACGACCCCCTCGGCCCGCACCACGGCGGCGAGCTCGGACATCGGGCGGACCACGAGGCCCGCCACCTCGCGGCCGACGACGGCGGGGTCGGCGTCGAAGAGGGCCGCCACGCCCATGCCGCGCTCGGCGAAGCCGCCGTAGCTGGCGAGCGCCCGCCCGAGGTTGCCGAGGCCCACGATGACGACGCGCCACGCCTGGGTCAGGCCGAGCTCGCGCGAGATGTGCGCCACGAGGGGGCTGACCTCGTAGCCGACGCCGCGGACGCCGTAGGAGCCCAGGTGGCTGAGGTCCTTGCGCAGCTTGGCCGACCCGACACCCGCCGCGGCCGCGAGCTCCTCGGAGGAGACGGTGGGGACGCCGCGCTCGACGAGGGCCGTGAGCGCCCGGAGGTAGACGGGCAGCCGGCCGACGGTCGCCTCGGGGATGCCGCGCTCGGAGATGAGCCGCGCGGCCGCGGGGCCCGGGTCGCCGGCCGGCCCGGTCGCCACCAGCGGGTCGCCCACCGGGCGCGCGGGGCCCGCGGCGCGCTCGGGCGCGCGGCCCGGGGGGCGCCCGGTGTCGTGTCGGGAGGTGCTCACGGCGTCGGCCGGCTCCTTCGCGTGCGACGGCGGTGGGTGCGCGCGCGGGGGCCAGGGCGCTGCGAACTGCCTCCAGCGTAGGCGCTTGTGAAGGCGCGCACAAAGTCGAGCGGACCGCACCCGCGGCCGGAGCGGGCCCTCAGGCGGGCGGTCGGCGCAGGGCCGCCTCGAGGCGACCCGCGTCCACGTGGTAGACGGCGTGCTGGACGCCGTCGACGACGACGACCGGGACGAGCTCGCCGTAGCGCTCGGCGAGGGCGCCGGGGCGCCCGCCGGGCTCGTCGGCCGGCTCGGGCGCGTCGACGTCGACCTCCCGCACGCCGGCGCCGACGCGGCCGGCGACGGCCGTGACGACGGCGCGGGCGTCCGCGCACAGGTGGCAGCCGGCCCGGCCGTAGAGGACGACCCGCTCCTCGCCGGGGCCGAGCGCACCGGGACCGGGCGCACCTAGACCGGGCGCACCAGGGCCGGTCGGGGCCTCCTCGCGTCCGCGGCGCCCGCCGAGGGCGCGCAGGAGCCCTCGCGCACTCCCCCGCGACGCCCGCCGGCTCACCGCCACACCGACCGCCGGTGCAGCAGGAGCTCGTGCAGGCTCGCCTGGATGGTCTCGCGCACCTGGTCGGCGAGGTCGAGGACGGCGGCGGGGTCGTCGGCCGTGGCGGGCGGCGCGAGGTCGGTCCGCACGGGCTCGCCGAGCTCGACGACCCAGCGGCTCGGCAGCGGCACGAGCCCGAGGGGCCCGAGCAGGGGGAAGAAGGGCGTCACCGGCACGTAGGGCAGGCCGAGGAGGCGGGCGAGCGGTGCGACGTCGCCGATCTTCGGGTAGACCTCCTCGGCTCCGACGATGGCGCACGGCACGATCGGCACGCCGGCGCGCAGCGCCGAGGCCACGAAGCCCCCGCGGCCGAAGCGCTGCAGGCGGTAGCGGTCGCGGAAGTGCTTGCCGACGCCCTTGTAGCCCTCGGGCCAGACCCCGACGAGCTCGCCGGCCCGGAGCAGCCGCTCGGCGTCGTCGGGCGAGGCCAGCGTGATGCCGGCGCGGCGCGCCAGGTCGCCGAGCACGGGCGCGGCGAGCACGAGGTCGGCGGCGAGGACGCGCAGGTGGCGCCCGCCCGGTGCGTCGTCGTGGACGGCGACCATCGTCATGAGGGCGTCGATGCCCACCGTCCCCGAGTGGTTGGCCACGAGGAGGGCGCCGCCGCGCCGCGGCAGGTGCTCGGCGCCGCGCAGCTCGACCCGGAACCACCGCCGGTGCAGCGGCCGCAGGAGGTCCAGCAGGACGGCCTCGGTGAGCTCGCGGTCGAAGCCGAGCTCGTCGACCTCGTAGTCCCCGGTGACGCGGCGCGCGAGGACGTCGGTGGCGCGGCGGGCCCGCCGGCCGAGGTCGGCCGCGGGGCCCCGTGCCGCGCGAGCGGCGTCCCGAGCGGCCCGCACCGCGGCCCGGGCGGCCTCGAGGGCGGCGTCCCGGGCGGACGACGCCGGGTCGGCGCGTCCCTCCCCCGTCGCGGCGCCGCCCCCTTCGCCGGAGCTCCCCGGCGCGGGCCCGGCCGTGGACCCGGACGGGCGCCCGGGCCGTCGCAGCGGCACGACGACGCCGTCCTCCCGCGCCGCTCCCCCGCCGCTCACGTCCGCCTCCGCACCGCTCGCCCGTCCTGCTGCCCGCCCGACCTGCTGCCCGCCCGACCGGTCGCTTGGTCGCCCGCCCGGTCCAGTGTGCCGCCGGTCGGGGTGCGCCGGGAGGCCCCGCGAGCCCCGCCGGCGCTCACGGCGCCACGAGGCCGCGCAGCCGCTGCCACGCCCCGGCCGCCGTCCCCGCGACGGCGCGGCGCACGTCGGGCGAGAGCGGGCCGACGAGGCCGCGGCCCCGCGCCAGGTCCTCGACGGCGGCCCGGCTCGACCACCGCGGCTCGAGGCCGAGCTCCTCGCGCATGCGGCGCAGGTCGACCACGCGGCCGGAGCGCAGGACGCGGTCGGCGTCGCCCCACGGCGCCGCGACGGCACGGCCGACGAGGGCCCGGGCGCTGGCCCCCAGGGCGGCCGCCGGCACGGGCAGCAGCGGGCGCCCGCAGAGGGCCGCCGCCTGCGAGAGGGCGAGCACCCCGTCGCCCGCCACGTTGACGACCCCGTCGGCGCGGCCCCGGGCGGCGAGCAGCAGCGCGGCGACGGCGTCGTCGGCGTGCAGCACCTGCAGGCGGGGGTCGTGGCCCCACAGGCAGGGCACGGCGGGCAGCTCGAGCCAGTCGCCGAGGGGCGTGCGCAGCCCGGGGCCGACGACCTCGGCGAGGCGCAGGACGAGGACGGCGACGTCCTCGCGGCGGCGGGCGAGCGCCCGCACGGCCGCCTCGGCCTCGGCGGCGGCCCGCTCGGCCCCGCCGGCGGGCGTCGCCAGCTCCGAGCCCTCGGTGCGGACCGACGGCGCCCGCGGGCTCGCGCCGTAGACCCCCGTCGAGCTCGCGAGCACGAGCCGCCGGACGGCCGGGCAGCGCTGCACGGCGGAGGCGACGTCGAGCGACGCCGGCGGCCCGGCGTCGCGCCCCGGCCGGGCCCCGGCGAGGGACCCGCCGGGCAGGAGGGTGGCGTCGACGACGACCCGCACGCCCTCGGCCGCGAGCACGCGCGCCAGCGAGGGGCCCCGCAGGTCGACCCGCAACCGGCGCGCGGCGCCGAGGTCCTCGGCCGGCGTGCGCGGGTCCAGGGCCAGGACGAGCGGCGGCTCCGGACGTCCGCCCTGGCCGACCCCCTCCTCGGCCCCCTCCTCGCCCGCGGCCAGACGGCGGGCGAGCGCGGCGGCCAGCGGGTGGGCCGCGCCGACGACGGCGACGACGTCGCGGCCCGGTGCCGGGCCCGCGCCGGGGCCCTCCGTCACGACGACGTCCCGTGCAGCAGGTCGCCCCGGGACGCACGACGCCCGCCACCGCGGGGCGGGGCGGGCGTCGTGGGGCGGTCGGTGCCGGCGCGGGGCGCGCGGGACCGGCCGCCGGTGCTCATGTGCTCAGCGGTCCTGCTGGGTCACTTCTTGTTGCGGCGCTGGTGGCGCGTCTTGCGGAGGAGCTTGCGGTGCTTCTTCTTCGCCATCCGCTTGCGGCGCTTCTTGATGACCGAACCCATGGGGCCTGCCTGTCGTCTCGGGTGCTGCGACCGCGTCCGGTGCGAGCCGACGTGGTCCTGGTCCGGGGGTGAGCCTACCGGGGCGCTCAGGCGCCGTCGGCTCGCCGCTGCTCGGCGGCCGCGGGGGGCGCGGTGCGCGCCGCGGCGAGGAAGGCCGACGCGGCGCCCTCGGGCACGCGGTAGGAGCGCCCGACGCGCACGGCGGGGAGCTCGCCGGAGTGCACGAGGCGGTAGACGGTCATGCGCGAGACGCGCAGCGCCTCGGCCACCTCGGCGACCGTGAGCAGGCGCCCGTCGGTGAGCCCGCCGCCCGCGGCGCCCGTGCCGGGGCCGCCGCTCCCGGCGTCCCCGCCGGCCGCGTCCGCCGCTGCTCGCCCGTCCGTCGGCACGCCGGCCCCCTCGTCCTGGTGGCGGCCCAGCGGCCGCCGCGTCGGGCGCTGCGGCCCCTCGGGGCAGACCCTAGGGGAACCCGGGCCTCCGCGTCCCCGCCCTCGCCCGGCCGGACCACGGTCCCCCGGCGCCCGGTCTCCGTCGAACCACTGGTCTCAGTCGAACCAGGGGTCGAGGCCCTGCGCGGGGAAGACGGCGCTGCGGGTGGCGAGCACGGCGCGGTCGACGGCGTCCTCGGGGTCGTGGCCGCTGGACCAGGGGCGGTACCAGGGCGGGCGGTCGCCCTCCGGCTCGCCGGGCCCGGCGTCGCCCATGAGCAGCGGCGCCTCGCGGCGGTAGGTGCGGCGCACGTGGTCGCGCCACGGCTCGGGCACCGGCGTCGACGGGCGGATGGGCGCGTGCGCCGCGACGGCGACGACGTGGGACCAGGTGCGCGGGACGACGTCGACGACGGCGTACCCGCCGCCGCCCGTGGCGAGCCACCGGCCGTCGCAGACCTCGTGCGCCAGCTCGTGGAGGCTGTCCGCGGCGGCGCGCTGGGCGTCGACGGAGACGGCGAGGTCGGCCAGCGGGTCGAGCTGGTGGCTGTCGCAGCCGTGCTGGGTGACGAGCACGTCGGGCTCGAAGGCCCGCACCAGCGGGTGCGCCACGGCGTGCAGCGCCCGCAGCCAGGCGGCGTCCCGCGTGCCGGGCGGCAGCGCGACGTTGGCCGCGGAGCCCTCGGCGCCCGGCCCGCCGACCTCGTCGGGGAAGCCGGTGCCGGGGAAGAGGGTCCGGCCGCTCTGGTGGAGGGAGACGGTGAGGACGCGCGGGTCGTCCCAGAAGGCGGCCTGGACGCCGTCGCCGTGGTGGACGTCGACGTCGACGTAGGCGACCCGCCGGGCGCCGGCGTCGAGCAGGCGGCGGATCGCGGCGGCGACGTCGTTGTAGACGCAGAAGCCGCTGGCGCGCCCGGCCATGGCGTGGTGGAGCCCGCCGGTGAAGTTGACGGCGTGGGCGGCGTCGCCGCGCCAGACCTCCTCGGCGCACTCGACGCTGGCCGCGAGGATGCGCGCGCTCGCCTCGTGCATGCCGGCGAAGGCCGGGTCGTCCTCGGTGCCGAGGCCGCGCTCGACGTCGACGCGCCGGGGGTCCTCCGAGACGCGGCGCACGGCCTCGACGTACTCGGGCAGGTGGACGGTGTGCAGGAGGGCGTCGTCGGCGACGCCGGAGCCGCGCACGTCGAGCCCCGGGCGGTCGAGCACGCCGAGCTCGCGCAGCAGGCGCACCGTCAGCTCCAGGCGCATCGGGCTCATCGGGTGGTCCGGGCCGAAGTCGTACGCCGTGAAGACCGGGTCCCACACGACCCGGGTGCTGCTGGTCATGCCGCGACGCTAGCGTCCCCCCTGCGCCGCCCGGTCGGGCGCGCAGGCCGGCGCCCCCGCCGGGCCGCCCCGCCGGGGGGCGCCGGGGCCCGGCGGACCGGGAGCCGTACCCGGTCCGGGAGGGCGCGCGGTGGACCTGGAGACGCCCCCGCGCACGCGGGGCGCCGTCCGCGGCGGCCTCGCCGGCTTCGTCCGCCGCTCCCCCGCCCGGCTCGCCGTCCTGGCGTTCGTGTCGGTGATCGGCGTCTTCACGGCGCTCCTCAGCCTCCCCGGGGCCACGAGCTCGGGCGAGCGAGCCCCCTTCGCCGACGCCCTCTTCACCGCCGTCTCCGCGGTGTGCGTGACGGGCCTCGTGACGGTGGACACGGCCACCTTCTGGTCCGACCTCGGCGAGGCGATCATCCTCGCGGGCATCGCCGTGGGCGGCTTCGGCGTCCTCGTCCTCGCGAGCCTGCTGGGCCTGCTCGTGTCCCGGCGGCTCGGGCTGTCCCAGCGCCTGCTCGCGCAGAACGAGACGAAGGCGCTGCGGCTCGGCGAGGTGGGCCTGCTGGTCCGCACCGTCATCCTCGCGTCGGTGGCCGTCGAGGTGGTCCTCGCCCTCGTGCTGCTGCCGCGCTTCCTCGTCGCGGGCGAGTCGCTGCCCGCCGCGGCCTGGCACGCCCTCTTCTACGGCGTCTCGTCCTTCAACAACGCCGGCTTCGTCTCGCACGCCGGCGGCCTGCCCGCGCTCGACGGGACGTCGCCCGCCGGCGACTGGTGGCTCTGCCTGCCGATCATGGTCGGCGTCGTCCTCGGCAGCCTCGGCTTCCCCGTGCTCCTCGTGCTGCGCGACCGCTGGCGCCACCCGCGCCGGTGGGGCCTGCACGCGCAGATGACCGTGGCCGGCACGGCCGTGCTGCTCGTCGTCGGCGCCGTCCTCATCGGGGCGATGGAGTGGGGCAACGCGCGCACGCTCGGCGCCCTGCCGTGGCCCGACCGCCTCCTCGCCACGGGCTTCGCCTCGGTGATGCCGCGCTCGGGCGGCTTCTCGACGCTCGACCTCACGGAGATGTCGACGGCGACCTGGCTCGTGCAGGACGCGCTCATGTTCGTCGGCGGCGGCAGCGCGTCGACGGCGGGCGGCATCCGCGTGACCACGCTGCTCGTCCTCGTCCTGGCCGTCGTCGCCGAGGCCCGCGGCGACCGCGACGCCGAGGTCTTCGGGCGCCGCGTGCCGCAGGCCTCCCTGCGCCTCGCCGTCGCCGTCGGCCTCGTCGGCACCTCGACCGTCCTCGTCGGCACGGTGGCGATGCTCGCCATCACCGGTGACAGCCTCGACGTCGTGCTCTTCGAGGTGATCTCGGCGTTCGCGACCGTCGGCCTGTCCGTCGGCGGCACCGCCGACCTGCCCGACGCCGGCAAGTACGTCCTCTCGGCGCTCATGGTCGTCGGGCGCACGGGCACCATGACCCTGGCCGCCGCCCTCGCCCTGCGCGAGAGCGGCCGGCTGTTCCGTCTCCCGGAGGAGAGGCCCATCGTTGGCTGACAGGACACGCGACGACGCCGTGCTCGTCATCGGGCTCGGCCGCTTCGGCAGCGCCATGGCCGCGGGCCTGGACCGCATGGGCCACGACGTGCTCGCCGTCGAGCGCGACCCCGAGCTCGTGCAGGAGTGGTCCGGCCGCCTCACGCACGTCGTCGAGGCCGACGCGACGAACGGCGACGCCCTCGCCCAGCTCGGCGCCCAGGACTTCCGCGTCGCGGTCGTCGGCATCGGAACCTCGCTCGAGGCGAGCGTGCTGACGACGTCGACCCTCGTGGACATGGGCGTGCCGCAGATCTGGGCGAAGGCCATCACGCCCTCCCACGGGCGGATCCTCACGCGCCTGGGCGCCCACCACGTCGTCTACCCGGAGGCGGACGCCGGCGAGCGCGTCGCCCACCTCGTCGGCGGGCGGCTGCTGGACTTCATCGAGTTCGACGACGGCTTCGCCATCGTCAAGATGCGCCCGCCGCGCGAGTGCCAGGGCTTCACCCTCGGGCAGAGCAAGGTGCGCGAGAAGTACGGCGTCACCGTCGTCGGGGTGAAGAGCCCCGGCGAGGACTTCCACTACGCCCAGCCCGACACGCGGGTGCGCGAGCGCGACCTCCTCATCGTCTCGGGGCGCACGAGCCTCATCGAGAAGTTCGCGGGGCGGCCGTGAGCGAGGGCGCCCCCGACCGGGCGACCGACCGGGCGACCGAGCGCGAGCTCGGCTACATCGCCATGCGGCTGCACGTGCTCGAGGCGCTGGCCCTCGCCGTCGAGCGGCGCGCCGAGCTCGTCGACCTCGTGGCCGACGCCCCCGACGTCACCGCGGCCGCCGACGCGCTGGGCGCGTGGGGGCTGGACGACGCCCAGGCGCGCGCGGTCCTCGACCTCCAGGTGCGCCGCCTCGCCGGGCGCGAGCGCGAGCGGCTGGACGCCGAGCGCGAGCGGCTGGTGGCGCGGCGCGCCGAGCTCGGCGGCTGAGACCGGCTCAGAGCCCTGCGGCGAAGGCGACCAGCAGCTGCCGGCCCTGGTCCCAGGCCCCCAGGCCGCTGTCGGCGTTGACGTGCCCCAGCCCGTCCAGCGCCACTGCGCCGGCGCCCCACGCCGTCGCCAGCGAGGCCGACGACGACGGGCTGGTGTGCGGGTCGTCGTCGCTGCTGACGAGCAGCACCGGGACTCCCGGTCGGACGGCGTCGGCGTGGTCGAAGCCGACGACGCCCGCGCGCGCCCTCCCCGCGCGGTCCGGCGGCGCGACGCAGAAGAGGCCCGCCACGCGCTCGGGAGCCCGCGCGGCCCACAGCACCGCGGCGTGGCACCCGAGGCTGTGGGCGACCACCAGCACCCGGTGCGCGCCCACCTCCCCCGCGGCGAGGACGCCGCCCGCCGCCCGGTCGGCGGCCCGGTCGAGGGCCTCGACCCAGTCGTCGGGCTCCGGCTCGTCCCACGAGCCGGGGGCGGTGCGGACGGCGCCGGCCAGCTCGCGCTCCCACAGGCTCTGCCAGTGGGACGGGCCCGAGCCTCCCAGCCCGGGCGCGACCACCACGGGAGCGGTCCTGACGTCCACGACACCCCCCGTCCGGCGGTGCACCGCGCACCGTGCAGGGCGGACGGTAGACCCGGGCTCAGCCGAGGACGGCCGTGGCCTCGAGCTCGACGAGCACGTCGGGCTCGAAGAGCAGGGAGACGCCGACGAGGGACGCTGGTGGCATCGGCGTCGGCAGCCCCACCTCCTCGGCCGCTGCCTCGACCCCGGCGGCGCGTCGTCGTCCGGACGGCGACTCGACGCCCGCGTGTCCCCGACGCTCCGTACCCTCGCGCCGGCGAAGCGGGTGCTGGTCCTCGGCCGCGGGGCAGCTGGCAAGTCGACCACGGCGCGGGCCCTGGCCGAGGTCACCGGCCTGCCGCTCCTCGAGCTCGACCAGCACTTCTGGGTCGACGGGGCGCGACCGCTGCGCGGCGAGGAGTGGATCAGCGTCCAGGAACGCCTGGCCAGCTGCGACCGGTGGGTCATGGACGGAGACCTCGGGCCCTACGACGTCCCAGGGCCTCGACTGCGCCGAGCCGACACCGTCGTCGTCCTCGACCTGCCCCTGGCCCGCTGCGCCTGGCGTGCCGCGCGTCGCTCCCGCGAGCGGGCCGACTTCTGGTGGTGGGTCATCACCTGGCGCCGCCTCAGCCGCCCCCGCGTGATGGACGCCATCACCGTCCACGCCCCTCGAGCGCAGGTCCACCTGCTGCGCAGCCCGGCCCAGGTGCGCCGCTTCCTCGCTGCCGCCTCGACCGACGCCCGCTGACGACTCCCGGTCGACGACCGCTCGACCCTCACCGTCCCCGCAAGGCGTCGCTGCGCTCACCGGGCCGTCGGCGACCGGTCCTGCCGGGGCTCCATGTACGCCACGGCGATGCCGTGACGCTCGGCGTGCTTGATCTCGCTCCGCGTGCTCCGGCCGACGTGACCACCCACGTTCACGACGTGGATCCGCTGGCTCAGGTCGATCTCGCGCTTGTGCAGCTCTCCGAGGTCGACGCCGTCGGCCGCCGGCGCGGCCGCGCCCCTCGGTTGCTCGAAGAAGCCGAGGCTGATGACGATGCGGCCTTCCAGGGTCAGGCGGCGCTGCTCCCGCTCGAAGACGTCGCGGAGGCGGCTCGACCCGCAGAGGCTCACCACCTCGGGCACGACTGCCGTCACGGCTCTCCCACCTCCAGCCTCGACGCACCCACCCCGCGCGCGACCACTCGCCTCAGCACCGCGCTGGTCCTCGATAAGACCCTGCCATGGCCCAGGGCCCGTCGTCGGTGCCCCAGTCACGATCGTCAACCGCGAGTAAGCCCTCCTCGACGGAGCCGGCTGCCTACCAAGTGGTTGACGCCAGAGGTACTCTCCGACCATGTCGACGCAGATCGCGATCCGCCTCGAAGCGCCCGAGCTCGCAGCCCTCGACGCCGAGGTCGCCGCAGGTCGCGCCGCCAATCGCTCCGAAGCCGTCCGACGCAGCATCGCCCGCCTCCAGCGCGAGCAGCGCTACCGCGCCGAGGAGACCCTCCTGCTCGACCTCGCCCGCCGCGGCGAACCGCTCTACCCGGACCTGCACCCAGCACCCGAGGGCACCACCCACCCCGAGCTCGACTGAGCGCCCCCGGACCGTGCGCACCATCGCCGTCGTCCAGCTCGACAAGCGACGACCAGCCCTGATCCTGACCCGCCACTCGAAGCTCCACCTGCTGCGGTGGGTCACCGTCGCGCCCATCACCAGCACCGTCCGCGGCATCACCAGCGAAGTTCCCGTCGGCCCCCGCAACGGGCTCGACCACGCGAGCGTGGTCAGCTGCGACAACATCGCCACCATCCCCGCGGGGGCCGTCGGGCACTCCGTCGGGCTTTTCTTCGACGATCAGGAACCCGAACTCGCCCGGGCCATCAGCGACGCCTTCGACCTGTTCATCACCAGACCGGAGTCCCCGTCTCCGGTCTGACACCACAATCGGCCAGGGCCACCCAGCCGTCCCGCAGCCGATCGTCATCTGACACGCCACGGGCACCCGCCGTCCGTTGGATTACTTCGCGCCAGTCCAGCCGACGGCGAGTCGCCAGCGGAGGCCGTCGCTGCCGCGCCATTCCGAAGGGCTTGTTGCGCACCTTGCCTTTCGGATCTACGGTCCGCGGCATGGCAGCCCGGCAGCCGAATCGCCGGCTCGACGACGTCCAGGACCTGCGGGTGATGGCGCACCCGCTGCGGGTGCGCCTGTACTACGCAATGATCGCGCTGGAGGCCGCGACGGCCTCGCGGCTGGCGGAGTCGGTCAACGAGTCACCGGCGCTGGTCAGCTATCACCTGCGTCAGCTGCGCGAGCACGGGTTCGTCGAGGAAGCCCCGGACCTGGTCAGCGACCGCCGGGAGCGGTGGTGGCGCCCGGCGACCGACGGGTTTCGCTTCGCCCTGCCCGAGGCCGACGACGTCCCCGAGGCCCGCGCCGCGGCGGTCGCGCTACAGCGCACCGCCCTGGCCAACCAGCTCGAGCGGCTGGAGTCCTGGCGCGACGAGCAGCCCTCCTGGGGCACGGAGTGGTCGCAGGCAGCGGTCTCCTCCGACGTCATGCTGCGGCTGACCGCGGCCGAGCTCGCCGCGATGAACGACGAGCTGCACGCGGTCCTGCGCGCCTACCGCGAACGTGCCCGCGACGACGCCCGGGCAGCCACCGACCCGGCCACCCGCAGCGGTCCCCCGACCGAGGAGCACCCCGCGCCCGGTGAGAGCGCGGACGCGGCCGACGGGCGCGAGCACGTCTTCCTCTTCCTGCACGCCTTCCCGTTCAGGCCGTGACCGTGACCGCCACCGCATCGCCGACCAGGGCGGCCTACCGCGACCTGAACGTGCTGCGGTGGATGGCCGGGCTGTTCCTCAGCCTGCTCGGCGACCAGGTCTTCTTCATCGCCCTGGCCTGGACCGCGACCCAGGTCGCCTCCCCCGCGGTCGCCGGGCTCGTTGTGGCCGCCGGCGCCGTCCCCCGCGCCGCCCTGATGCTCGGCGGCGGCGCCCTGGCCGACCGGGCCGGGCCCCGCCGCGCCGCCCTGGTCAGCGACGCCGCCCGGACCGCGGTGATGCTCGCCGTCGCCGCCCTGCTGCTGCTCGAGCAGCCCTCCGCCGCCGTGCTCATCACCCTGGCCGTCGCCTTCGGGATCGTTGACGCCGTCTTCATCCCCGCCGTCGGCGCGATGCCCGCCGTCCTCGTCGCCCCCGACGAGCTGACCCGTGTCACCGCGATGCGCCAGGTCGTCCACCGGGCGACCGCCGTCGCCGGCGCCCCGCTGGCCGGGTGGCTGATCGCCACGACCAGCCTGTCGGTCGTCTACCTCGTCTGCGCCGGGCTCTTCGCCGTCTCCGTCGCCGCCCTGACCGCCACCCGCACCCGCCCACGCCCGTCCCCGACCACTGGCCCGGTCGCGACCGAGGACGTCGGACAGCACGAGCGACCCGCCGGGCACGAGCCCGAGGCGGCGTCCCCGACCGGCGCCCGGCCCACCGCCCGACAGCTGGTCGACGACGTCACCGCCGGCCTGCGCTACGTCCGCGGGCACCAACTGCTGCTGCCTCTGCTCGTCCTGACCGCCGTCGCCGAGCTCGGCTTCGCCGGCGCCATCAACGTCGGCCTGCCGCTGCTGGCCGACGCCTCCGGCTGGGGCCCCCAGGGCGTCGGCTGGACCCTCGGCGCCTGGGGCGCCGCCGCCGCCCTCGCCTCGGTGGTCCTGACCCTCACCGGCTCACCCCGGCGCGCCGGCCTCGCCGGCCTCTGCTGCCTACCCGTCATGGGCCTGGCCCTCGCCGGCATCGCCCTCGCCCCCGACCTGGAGACCGCCGTCGTGGCCGCCGCCTTCCTCGGCCTCGGCTCCGGGATCATCGCCCCCGTCTTCGGCGGCCTCACCCTCGCCGCCGCCGACCCCGACCAGGTAGGACGCGTCATGTCCGTCGCCAGCCTCGCCAGCCTCGGCGGCGCCCCCCTGGCCTACGCCGCCACCGGAGTCCTCGTCGACCTCACCACCCCAGCCACGCCCTTCCTCCTCGGCGGCGCCTTCGTCACCGCCACCGGCCTCGCGGCCCTCGGCTCGCGCGCCATACGCACCGCTCGGCGCGACGCCGCCACCACATGACCTCCTCGACCAAGGACAACCCCGTCCCACGGACGATCACTGGCCGGACAGCGTCCCGCTGTCGCTCACTGGCCGGACAGCGTCCCGCTGTCGCTCACTGGCCGGACAGCGTCCCGCTGTCGCTCACTGTCCGGCCAGCGTCCCGCTGTCGCTCACTGTCCGGCCAGCGTCCCGCTGTCGCTCACTGTCCGGCCAGCGTCCCGCTGTCGCTCACTGTCCGGCCAGCGTCCCGCTGTCGCTCACTGGCCGGACAGCGTCCCGCTGTCGCTCACTGGCCGGACAGCGTCCCGCTGTCGCTCGCTGGCCGGACAGCGTCCCGCTGTCGATTGTTGACTGGACGGTTTCGGCGCCGGGCTGCCTGGCCCCGTCCGCGCTCAGCTCCGAGCGTCCGGGTGGGACAAGTAGCCGAACATGAAGACGCTGGTCGTCCCAGCGCACGCCTCGCGGGTAGCTGCGTCGGCCTCCTGGTCACCACCGGCGAAGTCGATAACCTCGCCGGCCTCGATGGTCCGGCCCGTCGGCAGGCGCACCCCCACCCGGTCCTCCAACGGTCGACTACCCCGGGGCCACGACACGACCATGCCGGTGCCGTCGACGATGCCCAGGCACCCACCAACGACGCCGACGGTGCCGCTGGCCGAGGCCTCCATCGCCGAGTCGACCGGTGAGGTGGCCACCACAGCCGCCCCATGGGCGCCGACCAACACCCGCGCCGGCGTGCCACTGCCCGGAGGGTGACCCATCAAGTAGATCCCCCCGGCCAGGCCGCCGACCAGGGCGACCGCCGTGACGTAGCCGGCCAGGGCGCCAGGCCGCTTCGACCGGAGCACCGCCGAGATGGGCACCACACGAGCCTGGCACCACGCCTGAGCGGCGCGCCCACCTTTCGCCATAGACGTCGCCAACTCGTCATCCCGCTGACGATCGCTGGCCGGACAGCGTCCCGCTGTTGATCGTGATCCGGGACGGACGTCAGCCGCGTACGTCCACCTGGACAGCTCTGCGGGTCGCAGACTGAAGCCGTGGACCAGTGGCGCACCGTCCTGACCCTCGAGATCGGCCCACGCACCTGCCGCGCCTCGCTCGTCGAGCAGCAGCACCCCGCCCACGTCTCCGCAGTAGCGACCGGCCACCCCGTGCCCACCGGCGACTACGCCGCCGTCGTCAGCTACCGAGGCACCTACGACCCGCCCGAGCTCACCCACACCACCTTCACCCGCACCACCACGAGACCAGCCCCCACGGCACCGGGTGACGTCCGCGCCCTGCTCGACCTCGCGCTGGCCGTCCCCGGACGCCACCACGACGACGCCGAAGCCGTCGCAGCAGTGGCCATCTGCCGCCCCTGCCCCGGCACCGACGCCGAGGACCTGCTCGCCGCCCTTCTCCCCGAGGTGCCCGTGGTCGGCGTCGATGCCCTCGACGTCCTCGCCCGCGGCGCCGTCATCGGCGACGTCCTCCTGACCCTCGACGCCGGTACCGACGACCACGGCGACCCGCTGGTGCACTCGGCTGTCTACGACGACCTCGGCGGACGCCTCAGCGACCCCCGCACCGACACGGCGGACGAGCTGGCCGCCCTCGTCCGCCAAGACACCCGCCTCGGCTGCCCCGCCAGCACGGGCATCCACCACGTCCTCGGCGACGCCGCCACCACCGTCGCCGCCCGCTTGCACGGCACCCGCATCACCGAGGGCCCCTACGCCGGCGACCGCATCACGTCCTCACCACCGCACCACCCCGACCCCGCAGCGGCCGTCGCAGCCGCCGCGACGCGCCTCTCATGGCCACGCTGACCGCAGCAGCTCACCCAACGCCGATCGCTGACCGGACAGCGTCCCGCTGTCGATCGCCTCCGGACACGGCCGCGGATGGACCTGTGACTGGTCAGCTCCCGCTGTCGTCGAAGCGGATCGTCAGCGTGCTGCTGTAGGCCCCGTCCTGGTCCGGGCCGTCGTGATCGACCGGTTCTACGCCGGTCGGCCACGCCCGCAGCGCGCGGTAGCTGTAGCCGTCCTCGTCGGCCGGCTCCCACTCGAGCTCGACGTCCTGGCCCGGCGCCAGGTTGCGGAAGCCGTCGACGGCGATGCTCGACCAGTGCGTCCAGCACCCGCCGGGCGTCTCGGGCGCGTCGAGAACGCCCCAGCCTTCAGCCTCGTCCCACTCGCGCACTACCGCCGTGACCGCCACGGGCCCATCGTGCCCACGCCGGGAGGCGTCGGGGTCCAGCTGCACCGGATGACGATCGGCTACCGGCATGCTCGGCGAGCCCATCGTCTGCTGGGATTAGCTAGACGCCGGATCGATGGGCCGTCCGTACAGACGAGGAGTGGGGGCCGGTGGTGGCTGAGGACGCCCAGACCCTCGTCGATGCTGGTTGCGACGCCTCGGACCAGGGCCGACACCGGGAGGCCGAGGGGCTCTTCCGCCGCGCCGTCGACCTCGGGGAGGAGTGGGTCTGGTTCAACATCGGCAACGAGCTCAGGGCTCAGGGTCGACTGACCGACGCGGTCAAGGCCTACCAACGCGCGCTGGCCGCCGGCGAGACCGACGCCTGGCTCAACCTCGGCGCCTGCCTGGACGACCTCGGCGACCTCGTCGCCGCGATGGACGCCTATCGCGGCGCCGCCGCGGCTGGCGACCTGACCGGCTACGTCCAGCTCGCCCACCTGCTGCGTGAGCACGACGAGGGTGAACTGGCCGTCGAGGCCCTGTCCACCGCCGCCGAGGAGGGCAGCGACCTGGCCGCCGCCGTTCTGGCCTGCTGGGAGTGGGACCGGACGCTCGACCCCACTCTTGAGTTGAGGCTGCGCGCCGGCGCCGAGCACTACAGCTCAGCGCGAGCCGACCTGGCGGACCTCCTGCGCAGCACCGGGCGCCCCGAGGAGGCCCGCGCCGAGCTCGAGCGCGGCTGCGCCGCGGGACAGCGCGACTGCTGGCTGCCGCTGGGCAACCACCTCGCCGACCACGCCGGTGACCCCGTCGCCGCAGAAGCCGCCTACCGGGCCGGTATCGACGCCGGCGACTCGAACTGCCACCACAACCTCGCCATCCTGCTCCTCGACCTCGGCCGCACCCACGACGCCATCACGCACCTACGGGCTGGCGCCGACGCGGGCGACGCCCTCGCGGCTCGTGCCCTGCGCGATGTCCTCGACGAGCGAGACGACACCTGAGCCCTCCACCCCGCAGGGGATCGCTGGCCGGACAGCGTCCCGCTGACGATCGCTATCCGGCACGCAGACGAGACCATGTGGCCATGGACGGACGTGGCGCGCTCGATGTGGTCGAGGTGCGGCCCGGTGACCCGCAGCGGGTACTGACGCTGCTACCTGGCCGCGGGTACACCCCGCAGGCCCCGCTGCTGCACTTCACCAGCTCTCTGCTGCTCGAGCGCGGATGGACGGTGCGGGAGGTGTGGTGGGGCCGGCTGCCGCCGACCGGGGACCCGGAGACCGACGCCCGGCAGGCGCTGGTCGAGGGCGAGCGGGCGCTGCGCGCCGTGCAGGCACGCGAGCACGTGGTGGTGGCGAAGTCGCTAGGGACACGGCTGCTGCCGGTCGCCCGCGAGCTCGGGCTACCCGGGGTGTGGCTGACGCCGCTGCTGCGCGAGGACGTCGTCCGCGGCGCGCTGGGCGCCCCGGACAAGCCCTCACTGTTGGTCGGCGGCACCGCGGACAACGCCGCCTGGGACCCCGAGGTCGCCGAGCAGGCCCGCCTCGACGGCTGGGACGTGCTGGAGGTGCCCGGTGCCGACCACTCCCTCGAGCTGCCCGGGGACGCCCGCGGGTCCCTGCGCGTGCTCGAGCAGGTCCTGGACCGGGTCGAGGGCCTGATCGGCCGGCTGCAGCGATGACCGTCGACGCCGAAGGGCGGGACGGTGAGGCACCGACGACCGTGGTGGTGCACGACCGGGTAGACGTCGACCGCGTAGACGAGCTGCCCGCTGCCCCGACGGGGCTGCGGTGGGTCGACTTCCTCGGCGGGACGCGGAACCTGCGCTGCTACCTCGTCGAGGGCGGCGTCGTACGGCACGAGCTGATGGCCGCCGTCGACGACCTGGACCGCGTCCACGACCCGGTCCTGGTCCATGCCGGAGTGACGGTGCGCCAGGACTCCTCCTACGCGCTGCCCGGCTTCTACGTCGTCGCCCTGGACGGGCACGTGCCTGCCCTCGACGGCGCCGGCGACGCGCAGACCGTCGCCCTCGCTCTGGCCGTGCGAGAGGTCCGCCGTGGCATGCGCGAGGCCTTAGGGATCGAGCTGGTGCACCTGCATTACGAGGAGAAGCCGCGCGCGTCCTCCCACGTGCACCAGTGGCTCGTACCGGTCCACGCCGAGCACGCGGCGGGCTCGACGTCGCTGATGCGCCTGGACCTGCACGCTTACCTGGCCTGCTTCGTCTTCCGCGAGCAGCGGGCGGCGATCCTGGCCGCCAACGAGAGCTTGCGTGCCCACTTCGACGCCACGGGCACCAGAGAGCGGCTCGACGCCGCGCTGGGCAGCCTGCGCGCCTGAAGCACCCGCACGCCGCGACGTCCACGCGGAAAGGGATCCTCCGCTGACGATCGCTGGCCGGACAGCGTCCCGCTGTCAATCGCTCAGCGGGGAACGCCGGCGTTGCTACATGGCCTCCGCCACCGCGGCGAGGTCGGCCAAAGTCTCGATGCGACTCGCCCCAGATGGCGTCCCCGCGCTGACGCGGTCCAGGTGGACGACGTGCAGGCCAGCAGCGGCAGCTCCCACCACGTCGACGGCGTGGTCGTCACCGACGTAGAGGACCTGCTGTGGCACCAGACCGAGGTACTCACAGAGGGCATGGAACGCGCCGATGGCGGGCTTAGCCACGCCCAGCGTCTCAGAGGTCAGCACCGGACCGACGCGCCCGAGCAGACCGATGTGAGCCAGCTTGTCGTTCTGCTGGGCGGTGTTGCCATTGGTCAGCACCGCCGTGGCCAACCCGGCCTGCTGCAACTCGTCCAGGGCAGGTTGGACGTCCGGGTAACCGCACCAGGCCCGCTGGTAGGCGGCCAGGTAGCCCTCGAAGACGGCGTCCAGCTCTTCGTCGTCACCGACCGGGTGGCCGATCAGTGGCAGCACATCGCGCAGCCGGCGGCGGCGCTGCTCGGCGAAGCTGATGTGGCCTTCGCGCCAGGCGGTGAAGTGGCGGGCCTCCGCGGTCGTCCAGGCGGTGGCCAGCTCTTCGTCCCAGGTGGCGCCGAGGTCCGAGGCCCAAGCCCGCAGCCCCTGCCGGGCGGCGGTCTGGTGGTCGAACAGGGTCCCGTCGAGATCGAAAGCGACTGCCGCCAGCACCACGACCGCCACCTTAAGGACGCCGCACCTGCATGTGGCGACAAGTCCACGATGTCACCGTTAGCCGACCGAGTGGCGGCACGGCCGCGGCCGCCGGAGGCCGGCGCCGCCACTCCCCCGTGGCCGTCCCACTCCGGATCCTCAACCGGAAGATGCGCGACGCTGTGGCGGTGGTGAGTGAGTCGGTCAGGAGCAACGACAGCACTCCTCGGGTAGCCGGCCGGGTGGTGCTCGTCCATCGGCCCACGGGGCGACTGCTGCTGCAGCTGCACGGGTGGCCGCACGAGCCGCACTGGGCCACCCCCGGGGGTGGCGTGGAGGACAGCGAGACACCACGGGACGCCGCGAGGCGGGAACTCACCGAGGAGACCGGCCGTCGCGACGAGCCGGGTGCAGAACTCTTCATCTGGGAGCACGACTACGTCTTCGCCGCCGCGCCCGTCCTCCAGCGCGAGACCTACTTCCTCGTCGAGACAGACGACGACACCGTGCCAGTACAGGTCCCGGACACCATGGACGGCATCGTGCGACGAGCCTGGGTCACGCTCGAGGACATCGGGGCGCTGGCCGAGCCGGTGTGGCCACTGGACCTGGTGGCCCGGGTCACCGACCTCGTCCCCCACTTGCGACGGCAGCCCATCAGCGGAAGCCAGGTCGAGACGTGGGAGTCGCGAGTCCGGGAGGTCTGGGCCTCCGCTGACGATCGTCCTGAGGCGGAGGTCCTCCAGTCCGTCGAGGAGCTCGCCGGCGAGCTCTTGTCGAGTGACCCGAAAGCTCTGTTCGAGCGGGCGTCGGCGCACGACTACGCCGGCCGGGAAGCAGAGGCCGAGCACCTGTACCGCCAAGCCCTGGATGCCGGGCTTTCGGGTGCACGACGCGCAGAGGCGGTCATCCAGCTCGCCAGCACCCTTCGACTCCTCGGCCGCCCCGCCGAGGCCGTCACCCTCCTGGACCACGAGAGGACCACGGCAGCAGCCGACGACCTCGACGGCGCCCGTACCGCCTTCCTCGCTCTCGCCCTCATCGACGCCGGCCAAGGGCGACGAGCTCTGGCGGAAGCGCTGAACGCCCTGGCCGACCACCTGCCCCGCTACCAGCGCGCGGTGCGGCACTACGCCGATGATCTGCGGTCGTTAGAGGAGTGACAGCGCGCGTCCGGAGACGATGGACATCCGGACGCCCCCAGGCCGCCGCAGCGTCGGGACTCCCGCACGCCGCAGCGCGTCCCGTTCGACTCGAGGTTTGCGCGGGCGACCGAGGCCGCACGTGCGGTCTCCGACCGAGCCGCCGTGGCAGGGTCCACACGTGGAACTCCATCGAGTCATGCAGCGCCTCGGCCTCGCCGAGAGGCCTGGCGGACCACCACCACTCCCCCAGCGTGTAGCGCTGACCTACCTCGGCGTCGTCCTGGCCGCGACCGGACTCATGTTCCTCGGCGTCTTGCTGTCCTTCGCCGCCGTCTCCGCCGCCGTCTACGTCTCGCTCTACCTACTCGGCGCCGCCGTCTTGGTGGTCAACGTCATCTGGATGCGTCGGTACCGGCGAAGCCGCGCCCCGAAGTAGACGCACCCGCCCTCCCGGCAAGCCATCGCTGGCCGGACAGCGTCCCGCTGTCGATCGCTGGTCGGTCAGCGTCCCGCTGACGATCGCTGCGCGGGAAGGGCGAGTGAAGGAGTCGGGGCGGCGAGAGGACGGGCACCCGCCCTACCAGTGGCAGCTCAACTTCGGTCGAGGGGTGAAGCGCCTGCTCTATGCGTCCAGAAGTGAGCCTTCGGATCGGTCCCTCTGAGCGTCGTCCAGCGCCGTTGCGAGGGCCTGGAGTGAGGCCACGCAGATCCGCAAAATGGCCATATTGGGAGAGTTCTCAGATAGTGCAAGTGTGCTCTCGCGTCCGCGTCCCGCGCCAGCCACGGTAGTGACATGTCGAGGCTCGCAGCTCCTACTACAAGCCGGACCGGTCGCCCACGCCCGCGAGAACCACAAGCACGGGCCGCCGCGGGGCCAAGGGGGGCAGCGCCAGTAGAAGCGCGACTAGACGGGGCCAGCCCACGTCAGGCACATCTCACGCGCCCACAGCATCCTCATCCTGCGGATCCTCGAGCCACTCCGGTGGGACTAACGCCCGCCCATCCTCCCACTCGTCCACAAGCGCGTCCCGGAACCACTGGTCCTCGAATGACACGTGATCCGTGACAATCAGCTGCATTTGGCCATCCTGCTGCATGCAGAAGTCGCGCATGAGCTCGTACAGACCGCGCACGGCGTCATCGTCGGTGCGGTCGGGTGCAGCCCTGCCACGGCGGGCCTCGCTTTGGTAATACGCCTGGCTCGGCTGGTCGAGTACGAGGAATCGAGGCACGGGTCGCCGCTCGAGCACGAAGTGTGCGTGCAAAGCCAGGTGCGCGACCAGGTGGTAACCGACCCAATTCTCTCCGCTGCCAATCCTCGCGAGTGGCACCGGCCCGGTCGCTGTGTCTGCCACGACCGTCAAGCGCTTGATGTCCAGGCGGATTTCGCGGTCGGCGTGCTCGAGCCCGAGCCGCCGCGCCATCTCCGCCATGGACGTGCCGACACTCCTGAGCCTGGAGGTCAGCTGCTCGCGCGCCTCGTCCGCGTCAAATCCCTCTTCGAGAAGCGCCAGCCTCTGGCCGGCTTCGGCCAGCGCGGCCCGGGTGGCAATCACCAGGCTCGGCCCGGTGCGGTCGACGCGGTCCAGAAATAGGTCGATGCGTCCTCTGGTGAATGTGGCGGCGTCCGTCGGACCGTCCGCAGCCCTCTCGGCCGCGTCCTCCGCGCGAACGAGCGCGTCTACGGCCGCCAGTTGGTCGCGGACCCGCGCGACGCGCCGGTCGAGCTCCTCCAAACGCGCGGCCCGCGCAGGTCGTGAGCTCTCGACATCCGCAAGCTGGCCGGCGAGGCCGGCGAGCCGGCCGTGCATCGCAGCGACGGTCGGGTCGGGCTCGGTGAGCTCGGCGTGACAGACCGGGCAACGCGTGGCGTCCCCGTCCGAGTCTCCCAGGAGTTGGACGGCACCCAGGCGCGCGGTTTCGACCCCGAGCGCGCGCTGGTAACCGTCGGCGCTGAGCGCGCTGTCCGCGAGCCAGTCGCGCTCCTCGGCCAGGCCGCGCAGCTCCCGGCGCAAGATGTCCCGCCGGCGCACCGACTCGGACCGTCCTCCGGGCGACGGGTCGGGGGCGGGAACGGCCGTGCGAGCGGCGTCGAGCGCGACGAGCGCGGTCTCGGTGTCGAGGTCCGGCGCGGCCGGGTCGACCGCCGTCAGTCCGTGTGCAAGGGCCTCGGCGAGCATCTGCCGGGTGCCTACGTCGACGTCGTCCTGGTCGCTGAGCAGACCCGCAAGCGTTCGGTCGAGACGCCGGACCGCCCGGGCCGCGTCGCGCAGTTCCTGTTGACGCCGGGCCTGGTCCTCGCCAACAGCACCCAAGAAGTACGGGAACAGCGTTTGCAGGTCCGCGAAGATGTTGCGGTCGCCGGTGCGGTGAAACAGCACGTCGTTGTTCGCCATCTCGGTCTGCACCTGCAGGCACAACCACGTCGCGTGCCCAACGTGCGGCTGTAGCGGCTCCCTCAGGCCCGCGCCGCGGTCCTGCGCGCCTTCACTGACACCAAGGCGGCGGGAGAGCTCGGCGCGGACCGACGCTCGGTCGCTGTTCACGCGCAAGGCCTCGTACGGCGGCGCCTGCAGGTCGGTGCCTAACTCGAGCATCGCAGCGGTCCCCGCGGTGGCGCCCTGCTGCCCGGGCCGCGCGATGAACGCTTCGGTGCCGTCCGAGAAGTGCACAATCAGGCCGTACCACGAGACCGCGCGGGTGATCTCCCCGACCGGGACGGCGTTCTCGCGACGCCCGAGGCAGTACTCAATGACGCGCAGGACGGCCGATTTACCGGTGCGGCTCGCGCCCCGAATCACGTTCAACTCGCCTAGGCGGAAGTCGAGCGTCCGAACGCGGCCTCGCCGGTCGTAGAGGACGATCTGCCGGATCTGCACACGCAGAGCGTGCACCACCCGTGACCGGGCGTGTGGTGGCCACGCCGCTCAGCTGCCGCCATGCTATGGACGCAGGCCTAGGAGTGCGAAGACCGTGGATGGCTGCTCGGACCGAGCCAGCCAGCGGCCGACGAGCGCCGCCGCCAGCTGCAGCTCGCGCAGGGCGCCGTCACCACGCCGTAGCCGAGCCGGGCCGGGGGCCAGCCGTCCGTCGTCGACGGTGACCAAACCGGTACGCAATGCGGTCCGCAGTCCCGCCCGGACGGGTGGCGCGAGCGAGCGAGCGCGATCAGGGAGCCCGATGAGCAGGTCCGGGTGTGCCCGGGCCCAGGCGGCGAGGTGCTGCGAAGACCTTTTGGGGAGGGCTCGCCGGGTTGGGCCGTGCAGCACCAACGGCGCGGCCGCGAAGGCGAGGGGCCAAGCCATCGGGTCCCGCCCGGCGGCGTAGCCAGTGGCGGTTTCTCCAAGCAGAACCGCGAGTAGTGACGGGTTGAGTAGATCAGCGGACAGGCTCGTGTTCGGGGACCAAGTCACGCGGGGCTACCCAGCAGCACTTGCTCCACCCGGCTGCGGAAGTCGGGGTGCCAGCCGATGCGCGAGTCGTCGGAGCGGTGGTTCGCGAGCGCATGCCGGGTGCCGCGTGCGAGGAACCCGTCGTGATAGCGGCTGCGCAGCAAGACACTGGCACTTTGCAACAGTTGGTCTGCTAGCGCGAAGCCAGCGGCGGACCGCTCCTGCTCGGTGCTGCCGGCGGGGAGCCGCGACACCGTCGCCTCGAAAGCGCGTTCCCACTCCTCGCGGAGGCGTTCCTCGAATAAGTCCAGTTCCCAGCGGCCCACGAGCTCGTCCTCGACCCACCGCGTCCGCTGCTCGTAGGCCCGGTAGAAGTCGATCAATGCCAGCTCGACATAGCGCGGCGACGCGCCGACCCACGATAACTGTTGCGCGAGCAACTGCCCGCCGCCGGCCGACGCAAGTTCACGAACGTCCGCTTCGTGCACGGTCGTGGGCAGCGAATCGGGACCGTAGTCCTGCAGGAGCCCGCTAACGCGTTCGTGCACGTCAAGTACACGCACCCACGGGGTGCGCTTCTGCAGCAGGTCCAAAACGACGCCGCCCCACCACCCAAGTAAGGAGTCGAGGAAGGAATCGACGGCCGTGGGGACCGCGTGCCCTAGCGCACGAATCAACTCTTCACGCATATTCTGCACCGGTAGGGCCCCGTCAAGGACACGTACGCGTGCCATAAGCAGCTCGCGTTGCTCCCGGCGCAGGCCGAGGAACCGCTCTCGGGCGGCGGCCGTTACTTGCGACCGTGATTCGCCGGCAACACGTTCCAGCCTTCCGAGCGCCTGCTCGACCGCCGGCGTGTAACCCTCGCCCGCGTCGCTGGCGCGCAGCAGCGCCATGGCGCTGCCTGGGCTCGCCACAGCCGTCGTCACCAATGTCAGGCGGGGCGCGCCGGGCGCCTCGGGGGGGCCGTGGTCGAGCCAGCTGGCGATGGTGCGCCAGACGTCGTCCTGGTGGTCGGTGAGTGCAGTGGTCCCGCCGTGGTGCTTGACCTGCGTCAGGTCCGTCGGGTGTGTCTCGTCCTCCCAGCCGACGTCATCAAGCTTCTCAAGCGACAGCCGGCGGTCCGGCTGATCCGGGTAGGCGCGGACGGCCTGAAGTAGCGCCCATTGGAACTGGTACAGGTATCCCGTCGCTGCGGCGGACGCGTCGTGCGTACTTGCGCCCATACCCACCTCCTTCCGCCGCGCGTACCACTGGCCATCCTGGCGGGACTTCCGTACGTCCGCTAGGGCGTCCTAGAGGTCGTGCGCCCGCCGGAACCGTAAGCGACCCGGCCGGACCGGACGGCGACACCCGTCACGTCCCGACGGAACGCAGCCAGCGCAGGTCGGCGACGTGAGCCGCGAGCGTGCTCGCCATCCCACTAGCCGACCCCTCACCGGGGAGGTCCCAGCTCAGCGGACGGTCCAGCACGCGCCTCGCGTGGCGTGTCCCGGTTGACCCGTCCGGATCGCCCGTCCCGCACAGGGGCGTCGTACGGGGCGCCACCACGGTCGGTCAGGGACGCCGCCAGCGCTGGGGCCGCCGCCGGGCGTGCTGCTCGCGTAGGTCGGGCAAGGCCGGCTCGTCTCGCCATGGCCGGTCCGCCTCCGGGTCGCCCCCGCTGAGCCTGCTGACGTCGGCGAGGACTCGCCCACGTCGTCGACAGGCGCGCGGCGCGTGATGTCGGCGTCCTGCGGCGCAGCCCCCAGCGCACCAGCACCTCCTGGACCTCGGCACGGACGGTCGTCGCGACACGCGCTCGAGGTCGTCACCGGTTGAGGATCCCCGGGTCTCGACGGTCCGGACCGTGAGCTCAACCACGACCGGCCTCCCAGTTCGCGGCGCCCGCGCAGGGGCTTTGTGCTCGCCCTCCGCCAGCACGGCCCGGTCGAGGGTGGTCCCGTCGGTCCCCGGTGGTTCGAGCGGCGCCGGCACCGCTCCCCCGGGGCGCCGCCGTGCCGGCACGATCGTCACTGCGACGACCGAACGAGGCCGTGGTCCTCCGCGACAGAGCTCCCCCGCCGGATGACGTGGCCGATCGACGTCCGGTGCTGCGCCAGGCCGGTCCGACGCAAGCCCTCTGCGGGGGAGCCCTCGGGCGCCCGCTGGGCACCTCTCGTCAGGTCCCCTTGCACCTCCTGCCCGGGTCGGGTATCGGGGACGGATGGAGCCCGCCACCGTCGATCGACCCGCCACCTCCGGCGGCACGGCGGGTCTCGCCCGTTTCGGCGCCCGGGCGCTCCTCAGCGGGGCGGCGCTGCTGCTGGGGGCCGTGCCGTTCCTCCTGCTGTGGCTGCTCGTCCAGCGCTCCTGGTCGCCGCTGGCAGCCCTGGACGGCGACGTCGCCGCGGACCTCAACGCCGCCGTCAGCGGTTCCCCCGCCGCGGTGGCGGCGCTGCGCGCGGTCACCAGCCTCGGCGACACCGGCACGGTCGTCCTCGCCCTCGTCCTGGCGACGGTCTTCCTGCTGGTCCGGCAGCAGCGGCGGCTCGCCGTCTTCGCCGCGACCACCGGCCTCGGCCTGGCCGTGCTCGTCCCGCTGACCAAGGCGGTCGTCGACCGGGCACGACCGGTCGTGGACTCCCCCGTGGTGCAGACCCCGTCGAACGCCAGCTTCCCCAGCGGACACGCCATGGGCTCGCTCGTCACCGCCACGGTCCTGCTCGCCCTGGTCCTGCCCGCGGCGCGCCGCCGCCTGCGGCCGTGGCTGGTGGCGGCCACCGCGCTCGTCGTCGTGGCCGTCGGGGCCTCGCGCTTGGCGCTCGGCGTGCACTACGTCTCCGACGTGCTCGCCGGCTGGGCGCTCGGGGCGTCGTGGGTGGCCCTGACGGCAGCGGCCTTCCGCGGCTGGCAGCACGACCGCGGCGTCGCGGCGCAGGAGCCGCTCGACCCGCTGGCCGTGGCACCGGACCGGGCCCCGCACGCGGCCCCGAGCGGCGAGCCGGTCCTGCCAAGGGGACGCGCGACGGCGCTGCGCCTGCTCGGCGTCGCGGTCGCGCTGACGGCCGCGCTCTCCGCCACCGGGCTGCTCGTCACCGGGGCGCTCGGCGGGACCTGGCTCGGCCGGCTCGACCGCAGCGCCACCGCCTGGGCGCTCGAGGCCCGCAGCCCCGCCCTGACGACGGCGACGGACGCGGTCGGCCGCCTCTCGGGCACCCCCGCGGTGGTCGGGCTCGGGCTGTCGCTCGCCGTCCTCGCCCTCGCCGTCACGCGCTCCTGGCGGCCGGTCGCCTTCGTCGTGCTCGCCCTCGGCGGGGAAGTGCTGATCTACCTCGTCACCTCGCAGCTGGTGGGCCGGGCCCGCCCGGAGGTGCCCGACCTCACCACCGGGCTGCCCGTGGCGGCGGCCTGGCCCTCCGGTCACGCCGCAGCCGCGGCCGCCCTCTACGGGGCCGTCGCCGCGGTCCACCTGGCCTACGGGCGCGGCCGCGGTCGGTGGCTCGTCCTCGTCCTCCCCCTCGTGCTCGCGCCCGCGGTCGGCGCCTCCCGCGTCTACGTGGCGGCGCACCACCTCACCGACGTCCTCGCCGGGCTGGCGCTCGGGGGCCTGTGGGTGCTGGCGTGCGCGCTCGTCCTGCTGCCCCGGGCGGGGCGGGACGCGGTGCACCCAGCAGGGCGCAGAGCGCGGTAGACGAAGGCGGCTCCGCCCGACCGGCTCCCCGGGCGGCGGCTCGGGGCGAGCGGCCAGGTCGCTCCGTACGCTCGCGCCGGTGGAGCGGGTGGTGGTCCTCGGCCGCGGCGGAGCCGGGAAGTCAACCCTGGCGCGAGCCCTGGGCGAGACCACCGGGCTGCCGGTCGTCGAGCTCGACCAGCACTTCTGGGTCGTCGGCGCTCGGCCGCTGAGCGGCGCCGAGTGGACCTCCGTGCAGGAGCGCCTGGCCGGGCGCGAGCGGTGGGTCATGGACGGCGACCTCGGGCCCCACGACGCACCGGCGCCTCGGCTGCGCCGAGCCGACACGGTCATCGTCCTCGACCTGCCCCTGGCCCTCTGCGCCTGGCGCGCCCTGCGGCGATCCCGCGAGCGGGCCGACTTCTGGTGGTGGGTCATCACCTGGCGACGGCGCAGCCAGCCCCGGGTGCTGGAGGCCGTCGCCACCCACGCGCCTCGAGCGCACGTGCACCGGCTGCGCAGCCGGGCGCAGGTGCGCCGCTTCCTCGCGGCCGTCCCGTCCGACGCCCGCTGACGAGCCGACCGACCGTGACTCGGCCCCAGGTGCCCGGCGCGGAGGTCGACACGGATGCGCCGGCGGCGCGGGAACACCCGGCTACGCTGGCCGTTGTACCCCCCGGGGTATTCAGCCCCAGCACCGCGGAGGAGACGACCATGGACGTGGACACCAGCCAGCTGACCGACGTGCTGGCGCGCTTGAAGAGGGCTCAGGGGCAGATCGGCGGCATCGTGCGGATGATCGAGGAGGGCCGAGACTGCGCCGACGTCGTCACCCAGCTCGCCGCGGTCTCCCGAGCCCTCGACCGGGCCGGTTTCAAGGTCATCGCCACGGGCATGCGCCAGTGCATGGTCGCCGAGCGGGACGGCACCGAGCGCCCCCTCAGCGACGCCGAGCTGGAGAAGCTCTTCCTCTCCCTCGCCTGACCCGCCGGCCGCCTGCCACGGGCACCGGTCCGGGGCAGGCGGCCCCGCCGCAGCAGGCACCACCGACCGCACCGCAGTGTCGACACCGCATACCCTACGGGGTAGGGAAGGACCGTCATGATCGACGTCGTCACCATCGAGACCACGAGCCTCGGCGACCGCAGCTACCTGGCCACCGACGGCACCACCGCCGTCGTCGTCGACCCGCAGCGCGACGTCGACCGGGTCCTCGACCTCGTCGAGCGCCTCGGCGTGCAGGTCTCCCTCGTGCTCGAGACCCACGTCCACAACGACTACGTCACCGGCGGGCTCGAGCTCGCGGCCACCACCGGCGCCCGCTACGTGCTGCCCGCCGGCAGCCACGTCGAGTTCGACCACACCCCGGCCGACGACGGCGACGTCCTGCGGGCCGGCGCCCTCGCCGTCCGGGCGATCCGCACGCCCGGGCACACCCACCACCACACCTCCTACGCCCTGCTGGGCGCCGAGGACGCCGTCGAGGCCGTCTTCACGGGCGGCTCCCTGCTCTTCGGCTCGACCGGTCGCACCGACCTCGTCTCCCCCGAGGACACCGTCGGGCTGACCCACGACCAGTACCGCTCCGCGCGGCGCCTGGCCGAGGAGCTGCCCGCCGAGACGGCCGTCTACCCCACCCACGGCTTCGGCAGCTTCTGCTCGGCCACCCCCACCACGGGGGACTCCTCCACCATCGGCGAGCAGGCCGCCACCAACCCGGCGCTGACGCAGGCCGAGGACGACTACGTCCGCACGCTGCTGGACGGCCTCAGCGCCTACCCCGCCTACTACGCGCACATGGGCCCGACCAACCGCCGCGGGCCCGCACCGGTCGACCTGTCGATGCCCGCCCCCGTCGAGCCCGACGAGGTCCGCCGACGCATCACCGACGGCCAGTGGGTCGTCGACCTGCGGGCCCGCACCGCCTTCGCCGCCGGCCACCTGGCCGGCTCCTACGGCTTCGAGCTGTCCGGCAGCTTCGTGACCTACCTCGGGTGGCTCTACCACTACGGCACCCCGCTGACCCTCATCGGCGAGACCGAGGACCAGGTCCTGGCCGCCCGCCGCGAGCTGGTGCGCATCGGCGTCGACCACCTCGCCGGCGCCGTCACCGGCGACATCGAGACCGTCGCCGGCGGGTCCGTCGCCGACGGGGCGCTGCGCTCCTACCGGGTCAGCGACTTCGCCGGCCTCGCCCGGCGCCTCGCCGACGCCGAGGAGAGCGGCGCTCCGCTGACGGTGCTCGACGCCCGTCGCCGCGACGAGCGCGCCGGCGGCGGGGTCCGCGGCTCCGTGCACCTCCCCCTCCACGAGCTCGCCGACCGGGTCGACGAGGTCCCGGGCGGCGAGGTCTGGGTCTACTGCGGCTCGGGGTACCGCGCCTCGGTCGCCGCCTCGGTGCTGGACCGCCCCGGCCGCGACGTCGTCCTCGTCGACGACGCCTTCTCCGCCGCGGCCGACGCCGGACTCGTCGTCGACCACCCCGACCAGGCCTGACGACCGGGCCTGACGACCGGGCTGACGACCGAGCCCTAACTCGCTCGACCCGGCGCAGCGGCCGCGCCGGCCGCTGCGCCGGGGCGCCCGCACGCCCCCGAGCATCCCTGACAGGAGGACCGTGACCACCGCCCCCGCACCCACCACCCTCGTAGGCGCCCCGAAGGGACCGGGCGGCCGCCTCGACGCCGCGACCGCGACGGCCTGGACCGCGGAGCAGGACGTCGTCGTCGTCGACGTCCGCAGCCCCGGCGAGCACGCCGGCACGCGCGTCACCGGCTCCACCAACATCCCGGTGGACCTGCTGGAGGCCCACTCCGAGCGGACCGCGGCCGCCCTGGCCGCCACCGGCGCCCCCGTCCTGCTGGTCTGCCAGTCGGGCGCCCGGTCCGCCCGTGCGCTCGAGCGCCTGCAGGCCGTCGGGCTGGACGACGTGCACGCCCTCGACGGCGGGGTGCCCGCCTACGCCGCCGCCGGCGGCCCCGTCGAGACGGGCTCGACCGGGACGAGCGGAGGGGACCGCCCCCGGTGGGCCATGGACCGCCAGGTCCGCCTGGCCGCCGGGTCCCTCGTCCTGGCCTCGGTGCTGGCGAGCCTCACCGCCCCGCGCGCCCGCTTCCTCGCCGGCGCCGTCGGCGCCGGGCTGACCTGGTCGGCGGTCTCCGACACCTGCGCCATGGCCCGTGCCCTCGGCGCCCTGCCGCACAACCGGGACCCGCAGGTCCCCGGCATCGACGAGGCCCTCGGCCGGCTGCCCACCGGCACCCGCGCCGCCGGCGGCACCGGCTCGTGAGCGCCGCCGCGCGCCGCCCCGCGACCAGCACGCGGGCCCGGCCCCCGCGCGCCCGCCGGGGCGGCGCGCGGTGACCGCCCTGCTCGTCGTCCTCGGCCTGGCCGTCGGGGTCCTGCTGGGCCTGCTCGGCAGCGGTGGGTCGATCCTCGCCGTCCCCGTCCTCGTCTACGTCGCCGGGCTCCCGCTGTCCCAGGCGATCCCCGTCTCCCTGGTCGTCGTCGGCGCCGCGTCGGCCACCGCCGTCCTCCCTCGGCTGCGGCGGGTCCAGTGGCGCATCGCCGCGGTGATGGGCGCCGCGGGCGCCGGCGCCGCCTACGGCGGCACCGCGCTCGGGCGCCTGCTGCCCGAGAGCGCCGTCCTCCTCGGCTTCGCCGCCGTCATGGTCGCCGCCGGCGCCCGCATGCTGCGGAGGACCGACGAGCACGCCGGCGGCTCGTGCGCCCTGCCCGGCGGCGGCGTCGACTGGCGCCACTGCCTCGTCCGCGCCGTCGGCGCCGGCGCGGCCGTCGGCTTCCTCACCGGGCTCTTCGGCGTCGGCGGCGGCTTCCTCCTCGTCCCCGCCCTCACCCTGCTGCTCGGCCTGCCGATGGTCGCCGCCGTGCCGACGTCGCTCGTCGTCGTCCTGCTCAACGCCGTCGTCGGCTTCGCCGCCCACGCCGGCGGCACCGACGTCGACTGGACCCGTGCCGCCGTCTTCGCCGGCGCCGCCGTGGCCGGGTCCCTCGCCGCCGGGCGGCTCGCCTCCCGCGTGGACGGCTCGCGGCTGCGGCGGGCCTTCGCCGTCGTGGTCCTCCTCGTGGCCGCCGCCGTCACCACCACGAGCCTGCTCGACCTCACCGGCTGACCGGCCTCCTCGCCCGGCGGCCCGGGCACGAGCGCGCTCAGCCGTCGGTGACCACCTCGCGGGCGAGCTCGACGAGCTCGTCCAGGACGAGGCGCACCAGCGGCCTCTCGGCCTTGTCGGGCCGCACGAGGGCGTCGACCAGCCGGCCGGCGCGGACGCCGGTCAGGGGGAGGAGGCGGACGCCCGGATGGGACCCGCACGTGTGGCGGGGCAGCAGGGAGAGCCCGTGGCCGGCCGCGACGAGGGCGAGGACGACGTGGAAGTCGTTGACGCGCTGCACGATGCGCGCGGGTCCGTGGCGGCCGGCGACGGCGTGCAGCACGGGCGCGACCGGGAAGCCCTCGCGCACGGCGATCCACGGCTCGTCGACGAGGTCGCGCGGGCTCACGGCGTCCCGGTCGGCCAGCGGGTGGTCGAGCGGCACGGCGACGTCGAGGGGCTCGCGCATCAGCGTCGTCGTCCGCACCTGCGCCGGACGGGCCGTCCAGGCGGGCTCGCCGTCGGGGCGGTGGGCGATGACGACGTCCAGGCGATCGGTCAGCGGGGCGAAGGCGTCGAGGGCGACGTCCTCGTCGGAGCACTGCACCTCGACGCCGGGGTGGCGACGCAGGCGCGCGAGCAGGCCCGGCAGCAGAAGCTCGGCGCCGCTGGCGAACGCCGAGACGCGGACGACGCCCGTCGGCCGGGCGAGCGCGGCCCCGGCCGCCGTGCGGGCCCGCTCGAGGGCGGCGGCGACGTCGACGGCAGCGTCGGCCAGCGCCTCGCCGGCGGGCGTGAGGTGCAGGCCCCGGCCGTCGCGCTCGGTCAGGGGCGTGCCCGCGGCGCGCGTGAGCGCCGCGAGCCGCTGCGACACGGCCGAGGGGCTCACGTGCAGCACGGCCGCGGCGCGGGTGACCCCGCCCTGGCTGCGCACGGCGGCCAGGGCCGCGAGGGCGTCGACGTCCACACGGGGAGCCTCGCACCGTTCAGCGCCGCTGAAAAGACGGTGCTCGAACATGAGATGGACTGCACGGTGCTGCGGGCCCCAGTCTGCGCGAGTGCCCCTTCGTGACCGGCTCCTGGCCTGCCTCGTGGCGGTGCTGTGGGGCCTCAACTTCCCGGCGACCGAGCTGGCCCTCCAGCACTTCCCCCCGCTGCTGCTGGTGGCGCTGCGCTTCGCCCTCGTCGCCGTGCCGACCGTCCTGCTCGTGCCCCGCCCGCCGGTGCCCCTGCGCTGGCTCGTCGGCTACGGCCTGGGCTTCGGCGTCCTGCAGTTCCTGTTCCTCTACCGGGCCATGGACCTCGGCATGCCCCCCGGTCTCGCGTCGATCGTCCTGCAGTCCTCCGCGCCCTTCACCGTCCTGCTGGGCGCGGTGCTGCTGCGCGAACGCCTCACCCGGCGGCGCGTCGTCGGCGTGCTCGTCGCGCTCGCCGGGCTGGCGGGCATCGCCGTGCACCGCGGCTTCGCGGCCGGGGGCGCGCCCCTCCTCGCCGTCCTGCTCGTGCTGGCCGGCGGGCTCGGCTGGGCGCTGGGCAACCTGTCGAGCCGGCTCGCCCGTCCGCCCCGCCCCCTCCACCTCGTGCTGTGGATGAGCGTCGTCCCGCCCCTGCCGATGGCGGGCGCCTCGCTCGTGGTCGAGGGCCCCGAGCGGGTGATGACCGCCCTCACCACGGCGGCCGGGAGCCGCACCGGGCTGCTAGCCGTGGCCGGGCTGGCCTACGTCGTCCTGCTCGCGACCCTCGTGGGGTCGGGCGTCTGGACGACGCTGCTGGCGCGGCACCCCTCCGGCGTCGTCGCCCCCTTCTCGATGCTCGTGCCCGTGGCCGGCGTGTCCTCCTCCTGGCTCCTGCTCGGCGACCGGACCGCACCGGTGGAGATCGCCCTCGGCGCCGTCGTCGTCGTCGGCGTCCTCGTCGGCGCCGCTCCGCCCCGCCGTCGTCCGACCACCCTCGACGCGGGAGCTCAGGCGCCGAGGGCGCGCGCCCGGTCGCGCGCCGCCTCCACGGCGTCGAGCAGAGCGGCGCGCAGCCCCCGCTCCTCGAGCCGGCGCAGCCCCGCGGCCGTCGTGCCGCCGGGCGAGGTGACGCGCTCGCGCAGCAGCGAGGGGTGCTCGCCGCTCTCACGGACGAGCGCCGCCGTGCCGGCGAGCGTCCCCGTCGCCAGGCGCGAGGCCGTCGCGCGCGGCAGACCCGCGTGGACGCCCGCCTCGACGAGCGACTCCAGCAGCAGCAGCACGTAGGCGGGCCCCGAGCCGGAGACGGCCGTCGCGGCGTCCTGCAGGGCCTCGGGCAGCACGACGACGTCGCCCGTGCCCCGCAGCAGCTCGCCGACGAGCGCCATCCGCTCCTCGTCCGCGCCGGGCCCCGCCGAGACCGCGGTGGTGCCGGCGCCGACGAGGGCGGGCGTGTTGGGCATCGCGCGGACGACGGCGACGCCGTCGGGCAGGGCGGCGGCGAGGCGCGCCGTCGGCACGCCCGCCGCGACCGAGAGCACGAGCGCCCCGGGGCGCACGTGCGGCGCGGCCGAGGCGAGCAGGTCGTCGAGCTGCTGCGGCTTCACGGCGACGACGAGGACGTCACGGGCGGCCCCCTCGGAGAGCGGCACGGACCGCACGCCGTACCGGTCGGCCAGCTCGGCGGCCCGCTCGTCGCGGCGCACGACGGCGACGACGTCGTCGGGCGCACAGCCCGAGCGCAGCACGCCCGCGAGGACGGCCTCGCCCATGGTGCCGACCCCGAGGACGGCGACGGAGGGGCGGCTCGGCGCGGCGGTGCTCATGGGCCGACCCTAGGACGGCGCACCCGCCCCACCGCTGCGCGCGGCGAGGCCGGGCGGTGCGGGGTCAGGGACGGCGCAGGTGCTGGCGGGCGAAGGCGAGGGTCTCGGCGAGGTCGCGCTGGCGCTCCCCCGGCGCCCGCGAGCGGCGGGTGTTGATCTCGGCGACGACGTGGCCGGTGAAGCCGCCGACCGCCAGGTCGGCGAGGAGCTCGGCGACCGGCTGCGAGCCCCGGCCCGGGACGAGGTGCTCGTCCTTGGCCGACCCGCTGCCGTCGGTGAGGTGGATGTGGCGCAGGCGGTCGGCGAGCTTGCGCGCCAGCTCCTGGGAGTCGCTGCCCGACGTCGCCGCGTGCGAGACGTCGAGGGTCACCTGGTCGTAGTCCTCGTCGACGACGTCCCAGCCCGGCGCGTAGGCCACGACCTCACGGGAGCCCGCGCGCCAGGGGAACATGTTCTCCACCGCCAGCGTGGTGCCCGTCCGCTGGGAGATCTCGCGCACCCCCTCGACGAAGCGGGCCGCGTAGGAGCGCTGCCAGCGGAACGGCGGGTGCACGACGACGACGTCGGCGCCCAGGTCCTGGGCCAGCTCGACGGACAGCTCGAGCTTCGTCCACGGGTCGCGCCCCCAGACCCCCTGCGTCAGCAGGAGCGTCGGCGCGTGCACGGACAGGACGGGGACGCCGTAGTGGTCGGCGAGCCGGCGCAGCGCCACCGCGTCGCGGCTCACCGGGTCGGTCCACACCATGACCTCGACGCCGTCGTAGCCCAGGCGCGCCGCCGTCTCGAAGGCGTCCGCGCAGGAGCCGGGGTAGACGGAGCTGGTCGAGAGGGTGACGGCGGGCCCGCGGCGGGCCGTCCCGTTCTCGCTCACGGCCCCCACAGTAGGCCCGCACCGCGCCGACGTCCCCGCGGGGCGCGCCCGCCCCTCCCTGCCCGGGCGGTCGGCCCCGGCGGGCGGTCAGCGCCCGAGGAGCGGCGCGAGGGCGTCGAGCCGCCGGAGGATGACGCCCTCCCGGAGCGCCCAGGGGCTGAGCTGCAGCCGCTCGACGTCGAGGACCCGCATCGCCTCGAGCGCGACGACGGCGCCGGCCACGACCTGGCCGGCGCGCGCCTCGGAGACGCCGGGCAGGCGGCGCCGGCCCGCGGGGCCGAGCGAGGCCAGGCGCGGCACGAGCTCGGCCAGCGCCTCGCGCTCCAGGGAGCGCGGCACGTGGGCGCCCTCGCGCGCCGGGGCCGCGCCGGTGAGGCGCCCGAGCGTGCGGAAGGTCTTGCTCGAGCCGACGGCGAGGTCGCAGGCGCCCTGATCGCGCAGGCGCCCGGTCGAGGCCTCGAGCACCGCGCGGGCGTGCTCGCGCAGCGGCGCGACGTCGCGCGGCCGCGCCGCCCCGCCCGCGAGGTGCGAGCGCGTCGTGCGCCCCGCGCCGAGCGGCACGCTGAGCGCGACGTCGGCGTCCTCGTCGCGGCCGACGGCCATCTCGAGCGAGCCGCCGCCGATGTCGAGGACCAGCAGGCGCCCCGCCGACCACCCGAACCAGCGCCGCACCGCGAAGAAGGTGAGCCGCGCCTCGGCGCCGCCGCTGAGCACCTCGAGCGCGACCCCGGTCTCCCGGCGGACCCGCTCGAGGACCTCCGCGCCGTTGGGCGCCTCCCGCAGGGCGCTGGTGGCGAAGCCCATGAGCTCCTCGACGCCCTCGGCGGTGGCTGCCTCCCGCGCCGCGCGGACGGCGTCGAGCAGGTCCGCCACGCCCTCCTCGCGGACGGCGCCCTCGGCGTCGAGCCGCTCGGCGAGCCGCAGCACGCGCCGGTGGGAGGCCGTGGGCACGGGCGAGGCGCCGGGGTGGGCGTCGACGACGAGCAGGTGCACGGTGTTCGACCCGACGTCGAGGACCCCCAGGCGCATGGGCGGAGAACCTAGCGCCGCCTACGCTCCGCGACGTGCCGCCCCTCCCCCTCCCCGACGAGGCCCGCCCCGGTGCAGACCTCGACGGGACGGCCCCCGACGGCACGGCCCCCGACGGGGCGGCCGGGGAGGACGTCCTGCCGGGCGTCAGGCCCAGCCCGAACGCCTGGTACCACCCCGACGCGTACGCGCTGGAGAACGCCCACGTGGACCCCGACCGCCGGGTGGACGCCGTCCTGCGCGAGGTGGCGGGCTGGGCGGGGCTCGACGTCGTCGACGTCGGCTGCGGGCTCGGCGTCATGCTCGGGCGGCTCGCGGGGCTCGACCCGGGGCCGGGCGAGGACGCGGCCGCCGCGGCGCGCGGCGCCGCCCGCTCGGTCGTCGGCGTCGAGCCCCACCCGCCGCTGCGCGAGCGGGCGCAGCGGCGCGCGCTCGCGCTCGACCCCGCGGGGGCGCGGGTGCGCGTCGTCGCGGGGACGGCGCAGGCGCTGCCGCTGCCGGACGCCTCCGTCGACGTCGTGCTCGCCCGCTGGGCCTACTTCTTCGGGCCCGGCTGCGAGCCGGGCCTCGCCGAGGCGGAGCGGGTGCTGCGCCCCGGCGGCGCCGTGGTCGTCGTCGACACCGACGCGAGCCGCTCGACCTTCGGCGGGTGGTTCTCCCGGGCCCGCCCCCGCCACGACGCCGCGGCCGTGCGCCGCTTCTGGCGGCGGCAGGGGTTCTCCGAGCGGGGCGTCGACGTGCGGTGGGCCTTCCCCGACCGCGCCTCCTTCGAGGCGGTCGTCCGCGTCGAGCTGCCGCCCGCCCTGGCCGACGAGGTGCTCGCCGCCCACCCGGGCACCGCGCTCGACGACGCCGTCGCCGTCCGCTGGCGGCGCACCCCCGGGCGGCCGGGGAGCGCGCCAGCAGACCCGGCGGCCGGCCCGGCCGACGACCCGGCGGGAGCCGCTGTCGGTGGGCGCGCCTAGCGTCCCCGCCATGGCCGCCAAGAGCTCCGCCCCCCGCGCCCCGCGCTCCGCCTACCGCTGCGCGGACTGCGGCTGGACCACGGCCAAGTGGGTCGGCCGCTGCGGGGAGTGCCAGGCCTGGGGCACCGTCGAGGAGGTCGCCGCCCCCTCCGGCCCGCGCACCGCGCCCGCCCGGGCCGTGCGGCGCGCCGCCCAGCCCATCGCCGAGGTCGACGCGCAGGAGGCCTCGGCGGCCCCCACCGGCGTCGACGAGCTCGACCGCGTGCTCGGCGGCGGCGTCGTGCCGGGCGCCGTCGTCCTCATGGCCGGCGAGCCCGGGGTGGGCAAGTCGACCCTCCTGCTCGAGGTCGCGGCCCGCACCGCCACCACCGGGAAGACCGTGCTCTACGTCACCGGCGAGGAGACGGCGGCCCAGGTGCGCCTGCGCGCCGAGCGCATCGGGGCGCTGCGCCCCCGGCTCTTCCTCGCGGCCGAGAACGACCTCGCGGCCGTCCTCGCCCACGTCGAGACCGTCTCCCCCGACCTCCTCGTCGTCGACTCCGTGCAGACCGTCGCCTCCGCCGCCGTCGAGGGCGCCGCCGGCGGCGTCACCCAGGTGCGGGAGGTGGCGGCCTCCGTCATCGCGACGGCCAAGGAGCGCGGCATGGCCACGCTGCTCGTCGGCCACGTCACCAAGGACGGGTCCGTCGCGGGCCCCCGCGTGCTCGAGCACCTCGTCGACGTCGTCTGCACCTTCGAGGGCGACCGCCACTCGCGCCTGCGCATGGTGCGGGCCGTGAAGAACCGCTACGGCCCAACCGACGAGGTCGGCTGCTTCGACCTGTCCGAGGGTGGCATCACGGGGCTCGTCGACCCGAGCGAGCTCTTCTTCTCGCGGACGACGACACCCGTCCCCGGCACCTGCGCCGCGGTGGCCCTCGAGGGGCGCCGCCCGCTGGTGCTCGAGGTGCAGGCGCTCGTCGCGCCGGCCGCGGGCGGCAGCCCGAAGACCCGCTCGACGGGGCTCGACGCCAGCCGGGTGGCCCTGGCCGTCGCCGTCCTCCAGGCGCGCGCCGGGCTGCTGCGCACGCCGAGCGACGTCTTCACGGCGACCGTGGGCGGCGTCCGCACCACCGAGCCCGGCGTCGACCTGGCCCTCGCCGTCGCCCTCGCCGGGGCCTGCTTCGACAGCGCGCTGCCGCCGGGCACGGTCGCCATCGGCGAGGTGGGGCTCTCCGGCGACGTGCGCGCCGTCCCCGGCACCGAGCGGCGGCTCGCCGAGGCCGCCCGGGTGGGCATGCAGCGCGCCGTCGTCCCCCGCGGCGCCCTCGGCGTGCAGCCGCCCGGCGCCACCCCGCCGTGGGGGTCGATGCGCGTCCTCGAGGTCGACGACGTCCGCTCCTGCGTGCTGCAGCTCTTCGCCGCCCACGACGGCGACCCGGGCCGGGGCCACCGGCCGCCCCCCGGCGAGCTGTGACCGGTGAGCCCCGGACGGTGAGCCCCGGACGGCGAGCCCCGAGCGGTGCGGTGAGCTGCACGGGGCCGGCGGCGGGAGCAGGCGGTGACGAGCGACGTGCGAGGTGCGGGCGCCGCGACGCCGCGGGTCACGGCTCGGCGACGACCGCCGTCGACGGCCCGGCGGCGGGCGAGCCGCCGGTAGCCTTCGCTGCGGCTCGCCGACCGGCGCGCCGCACCGCGCGGGGCTGAGGGAGACGATGGTCGAGCGCTCGCCCGAGGAGCTGCTCCTCGCGACCCTGGCCGCCGTCGCCCCCGGCACGGAGCTGCGCGACGGGCTCGAGCGCATCCTGCGGGGCCGCACCGGCGCGCTCGTCGTGCTGGGGCACGACAAGGTCGTCGAGTCCCTGTGCAGCGGCGGCTTCACCCTCGACGTCGACTTCTCGGCCACCCGGCTGCGCGAGCTGGCCAAGATGGACGGCGCCATCGTGCTCGACGCGGGCGCCAGCAAGATCCTGCGCGCGGCCGTGCAGCTCGTGCCCGACCCGACGATCGAGACCTCCGAGTCGGGCACCCGGCACCGCACGGCGGAGCGGGTGGCCAAGCAGACGCGCATGCCGGTGATCTCCGTGAGCGCCTCCATGCGCATCGTGGCGCTGTACGTCGCCGACCGGCGCTTCGTCCTCGAGGGCTCGGCGGCCATCCTCGGCCGCGCGGAGCAAGCGCTCGCGACGCTCGAGCGCTACAAGTCCCGCCTCGACGAGGTCGCGGGCACGCTGTCCGCGCTGGAGATCGAGGACCTCGTCACCGTCCGCGACGTCGCCGCCGTCGTCCAGCGCCAGGAGATGGTGCGGCGCATCTCCGAGGAGATCGCCGGGTACGTCGTCGAGCTCGGCTCCGACGGGCGCCTGCTGTCCCTGCAGCTCGAGGAGCTCATCGGCGGCATCGGCCCCGACCAGGAGCTCGTGCTGCGCGACTACACCGACCCCGAGCGCCTGGGGGCGTCCGTGCCGGAGGTGCTCGCCGACCTCGCGCGGCTGGAGTCCACCGAGCTCGTCGACCTCGCGCACGTCTCGCGGGCGCTGTCGCTCACGGGCGGCGGGGAGAACCTCGACAGCGCCATCAGCCCCCGGGGCTTCCGCCTGCTGCACAAGATCCCCCGCCTGCCGGGCGCCATCGTCGAGCGTCTCGTCCAGCACTTCGACGGGCTCCAGCAGCTGCTCGCCGCGGGCATCGACGACCTCATGGCCGTCGAGGGCGTCGGCGACCAGCGGGCGCGCGCCGTCCGCGAGGGCCTGTCCCGCCTGGCCGAGTCGAGCATCCTCGAGCGGTACGTCTGAGCACCGACGACCGACGCCCGGAGCAGGAGGGCACCGGGGACGGGGGCACCGAGCCGGTCGCGGTGGCGCCCGAGGAGCTCCACCGGCGGGTGCTCGCCTGGTACGACGTCGCCGCGCGCGACCTGCCGTGGCGCGCGGAGGACCGGGACGCCTGGGGCGTCCTCGTCAGCGAGGTGATGCTGCAGCAGACGCCGGTGGCGCGGGTCCTGCCCGCCTGGCGCCGGTGGCTCGAGCGCTGGCCCACCCCGGCGGCCCTGGCCGCCGACCCGCCCGGCGAGGCGGTGCGGGCGTGGGACCGGCTCGGCTACCCGCGGCGGGCGCTGCGCCTGCACGCCGCCGCGGTGGCCCTCGTCGAGCGGCACGGCGGCGAGGTGCCCGCCGAGGTGGACGACCTGCGCGCGCTGCCCGGCGTCGGCGCCTACACGGCGGCCGCGGTGGCGAGCTTCGCCCACGGGCGCCGCCACGCCGTCGTCGACACCAACGTGCGCCGCGTGCACGCCCGCCTCGTCGCCGGCGCGGCCCGCCCGGCCCCCGCGCTGACGGCCGCCGAGCACGCCCGCGCCGTCGCGCTCCTGCCCGAGGCCGACACCGAGGCCGCGCGCTGGGCCGTGGCCGTCATGGAGCTGGGCGCCCTGGTGTGCACGGCGCGCGCGCCGCGCTGCCCCGAGTGCCCGGTGGCCGACCTCTGCGCCTGGCGCCTCGCCGGGTCGCCCCCGGACGACGGCCCGCCCCGGCGCCCGCAGCGCTGGGAGGGCACCGACCGCCAGGTCCGCGGCCGCCTGCTGGCCGTGCTGCGCGATGCCGAGGGCGCCGTGGGCGCCGATGACCTCGCCGCGGCCTGGCCGCAGGACGAGCAGCGCGAGCGCTGCCTCGCCTCGCTGCTCGACGACGGCCTCGTCGTCCCGGCGGCCGGTGGCGCCTACGCGCTGCCGGGCGCTCCCGTGACGGACTGCCCGGCGGCGGGTCCCCCGTCGACCGGTCCGGCCCCGGACGCGGCGCCGCGCGCCGCGTCGAGCGCGCGGGCCGACTCCTCGAGGTAGCGGATCATGCGGGTGTTGCCGAGCGTGTTGGGCTTCACCCGGGCGAGGTCGAGGAACTCGGCGACGCCGTCGTCGTGGGAGCGCAGCAGCTCGGCGAAGACCTCGGGCGCCACGGGGGTGCCCTCGATCTCCTCGAAGCCGTGCGCGGCGAAGAAGCGGGTCTCGAAGGTGAGGCAGAAGACGCGCGCGACGCCGACGTCGCGAGCCCGCCGCAGCAGCTCGGCGAGCACGAGGCCGCCGACGCCGGCGCCGCGCGCCTCGTCCGCGACGGCGAGGGTGCGGACCTCAGCGAGGTCCTCCCAGAAGACGTGCAGCGCCCCGCAGCCGACGACGCGCCCGTCGAGCTCGGCCACGACGAGCTCCGGCAGGCCCTCGTAGTAGGCGACGGCCTCCTTGGCCACGAGCACCCGGCGCTCGGCGAGGGGCGCCGTGAGCGCGCGCACGGCGCGGACGTCGGAGGTGCGGGCAGGGCGGACGAGGACGGCGGCCGGGCGGGGGCCCTCGGGCGGCGTCACTCGTGCCGGCGCCAGACGACGGCGTCCGCGGCCGCCCGGTCCACGGTGCGCAGGCGCGTCGTCAGCAGGTCCTCGACGCGGGACAGCTCCTCGCTGTCGGGGGCGGTGCAGTCGACGACCACCGTCTCGGCGCCCGCCTGGAGGTGCGCGGACCCCACAGGGCCGTCCCCGACGGCCGAGGCGGGCGGCGGGAAGACGAGCGTGGTCCGGTCCTCGTTGGAGGCCACCTCCGCCGCGCCGTGCAGCGCCTGGACGAGCCGCTGCACGAGGACGTCGGGCGCGAGGGGGCTGGAGGAGGAGATCGTCGTCTGCGAGGTCGTGCCCATGGGCCGACCGTAGTGCGAGCCCCGGGCCACCGCCCGGCGCCCGCGGCCCTCCTCGGCGCTGCGCGCGGCGCCGCACCGGACCCCGGCCGCAGCGCCGCCCCGGACCGACGCTGCGGTCCGGGGCGGCGCGGTGCGGGCAGGAGGCGTCAGCCGCGGCGGCTGTCCCGCCAGGAGGTGTACGCGCCCTGCATCTGCGGGTTGAGCTGCCCGAGCTCGACGAGGCGCGCCTGGCTGAAGGCCGACCCCCGCAGCCGCAGGACGTCGAAGCCCTGCTGGATGTCGTTGGAGTAGATGCGGCCGTCGTAGAAGTACGCCGACCACGAGCCGCCGATGACCGGCGTCTCGGTCGACAGCGGGCCCCGGTCGAACCAGGCCACCTCGCGGGGCTCCGACGAGTCGGTGAAGTCGAACACCGAGATCCCGCCCTGGTACCACGCCTGGACCATGACGTCGCGGCCCTCGACGGGCAGGAGCGAGCCGTTGTGAGCGACGCAGTTCTCCGTCGCCGTCTGGTGGCGCGGGATCTTGTAGTAGCTCGCGAACTCGAGCTCGCCGTCCACGAGGTCGTAGATGGCGTTGGCGCCCCGCTCCGGGCCGATCTCCGCCGTGCACGTCGGCGCCCCGCCGCCGCCGAGCTCGTCGGTGAAGACGACCTTCGTGCCGTCGTTGTTGAAGGTCGCCGAGTGCCAGAAGGCGAAGTTCTCGTCCTGCACCCGCTCGGTGACGACGGGCGCCCGCGGGTCGCTGATGTCGAAGATGACGCCGTCGCCCATGCAGGCACCGGCGGCGATGTCCAGCTCGACGAAGGACGTGATGTCGTGGCACCCGCTCGTCGGGCGGCGGACCGTGCCCTCGACGCCCGCGAAGCCGCCGTCGGGGAAGATGACCGGGACGTCGACGACGGCGGCCTCCTCCATGGCGTCCAGCGGGATGTCGACGATCGAGATGGCGTCGTGCGGGGGCTGGCAGTTCGGCGCGGCCGCGCTGGGGCCGTAGCTGCTCACGTAGACGAGCAGCGAGCCGCTCTCCTCGTCGGGCACGAGCGTGTTGGTGTGCGAGCCGCACGTCGTCTTCACGGCGGCCACGTACTCCGGCGCCAGCGGGTCGCTGATGTCGAAGATCTTCAGTCCCTCCCAGACGTCGGCCGAGGCCGCCGGGACGGAGGTCGACGCGCAGGAGGCGTCGCTGCGGACGGAGTCGGTCGAGAGGACGAGCACGTCGCCGTAGACGGAGACGTCGTTCTGGGAGCCGAGGCACGTCACCTGGGTGACGAGCTCCGGGGCGTCCGGGCGGGAGAGGTCGTACACGGCGAAGCCGTTGTAGTTGCCCGCGTAGGCGTACTGCCCCTGGAAGGCCAGGTCGCTGTTGAGGGCGCTCGCCGAGGCGAAGCTGCCCTGCTTGGGGACGTTGGCCGTCAGGCGCAGGTTGGCGCTGGACGCCGTCTCCCCCACCCCGGTGGGCGCCTCGCCCGCCGGCACGGACGGCGCCGCCGGCGCCTGGTCGGGCGCGGCCAGGGCCGTCGCCGCCGACCCGGCGACGAGGGCCGCCGCGGCCGCCCCGGCCACCACCGCCCGCCCGGCCACGGACCCGACCGAACGCCCCGCCGCGCCCCCGGGGCCTCCTCGTCGACCTGTGCTCGTGCGCCTCGCCGCCATGCCCGCCCTGCCCTCCCGACCCACGCCCGGGTCGCTCTCCGACGGGCGCGTCCCTCACGCCGCGTCACTCCTGACCACCAGGAGTGGGCGAGCATGCCACCGGAGGTGGACATCGTGGGAGGATCCGTCGCAACTCGGCGGGACGACGACGACCCGCGGACGCCGCCCCCCTCGAGCGCCCCGGAGGTCCCGTGCTCGCTCCCGACGCCACCCGCCGGCGCCGCGCCGCCCTCGCGGCCGCGGCTCTCGCCGTCGTCGTCGGCGCGTCGGCCTGCAGCGCCGGCGAGGAGGCCGCCCCCGCGCCGTACGCGCCGCCCACGGCCGAGGCCTCCGTGCCGGTCCTGCAGCCGGGGCTCCCCGGGGAGCCGGCCCGGACGGTCGCGCCGGAGGACGCCGCACCGCCGACCGACGGCGACCGCTACACCGCGGCCGACGTCGCCTTCGTGCAGGGGATGGTGACCCACCACCGCCAGGCCGTGGAGATGAGCGGCCTGGCCCCCGGGCGCGCCGGGGACCCCGGCGTCGCCGCCCTCGCCGAGCGCATCCGCCTCGGCCAGGCGCCCGAGGTCGACGTCATGGTGGCGTGGCTCGAGCGGCGCGGCGCCGACGTGCCGCCCGAGCGCTCCTGGCTCAGCGGCCGGGGCGAGGTCACCGGCGGGGGCGAGGACGCCCACGCCGAGCACCACGGCGGCGGTGCCGACGGAGGAGCCGGCATGGCGAGCGCCGCGGAGGTCCGGGCGCTGGCCGACGCCGACGGCGACGCCTTCGACGCCCTCTTCGTCGAGCTCATGGTCCGCCACCACCGCGGTGCGCTCGCGATGGTCGACGAGCACGCCTCCGGCGGGGTCGACCTGCAGGTGCGGGAGATGGCCGACGAGATGACGGCGGTCCAGACGGCGGAGATCGCCCACCTCGAGGGCCTGCGCCCCGCCTGAGCCGCCGACGGGGACAGGGCGCCGGGTGCGCCGCCTCGCCACCGGAGGCGCGTCGGGCCCGGACGCGCCGGAGGGCGGGACGCGCGCGGCGTCCCGCCCTCCGGCGGTGGTGCGGCCCGGGCGCCCGAGGAGTGGTCGGGCGCCCGGTCGGGTCACTCGGTGCTGGCGGCCTCGACCACCGGCGCGTCGGGGACCTCGCCCTTCGGCGAGCCGGAGAAGGTCAGCGTGGCGGCCGGCCCCTCACCCTCGACGTCCACGAGGATGATCTCCCCCGAGGCGATCTCCCCGTAGAGGATCTTCTCGGAGAGGGCGTCCTCGATGTCGCGCTGGATGGTGCGGCGCAGCGGCCGGGCGCCCAGCACGGGGTCGTACCCACGGGTGGCGAGCAGCTGCTTCGCCGCCGGGGTGAGCTCGATGGCCATGTCCTGGTCGCGCAGCCGCGCGTCCAGCCGGGCCAGCATGAGGTCGACGATCTGGATGATCTCGTCCTGCGTGAGCTGCGGGAAGACGACGGTGTCGTCGACGCGGTTGAGGAACTCCGGGCGGAAGTGCTGCTTGAGCTCCTCGCCGACCTTGCGCTTCATCCGGTCGTAGTCGGTGGACAGGTCGCCCCCGGCCTGGAAGCCCATCTGCAGGCCCTTGGCGATGTCCCTCGTGCCGAGGTTCGTCGTCATGATGATCACGGTGTTCTTGAAGTCCACCGTGCGGCCCTGGCTGTCGGTGAGGCGGCCGTCCTCGAGGATCTGCAGCAGCGAGTTGAAGATGTCGGCGTGCGCCTTCTCCACCTCGTCGAACAGGACGACGGAGAACGGACGGCGACGGACCTTCTCGGTGAGCTGGCCGCCCTCCTCGTAGCCCACGTACCCGGGGGGCGAGCCGAAGAGCCGCGAGACCGTGTGCTTCTCGGAGAACTCGCTCATGTCGAGCTGGATGAGCGCGTCCTCGTCGCCGAAGAGGAACTCCGCGAGGGCCTTGGCGAGCTCGGTCTTGCCGACGCCGGTGGGGCCCGCGAAGATGAAGGAGCCGCCCGGGCGCTTGGGGTCCTTGAGGCCGGCGCGGGTGCGCCGGATCGCCTGGGAGAGCGCCTTGATGGCGTCCTCCTGGCCGATGACCCGCTTGTGGAGCTCGGCCTCCATGTTGAGCAGGCGGCTGGACTCCTCCTCGGTGAGCTTGACGATCGGGATGCCCGTGGCGATGGCCAGCACCTCGGCGACGAGCTCCTCGTCCACCTCGGCGACGACGTCCATGTCACCGGCCTTCCACTGCTTCTCGCGCTCGGCGCGTGCGGCGAGCAGCTTCTTCTCGTCGTCGCGCAGGGACGCGGCCTTCTCGAAGTCCTGCGCGTCGATCGCGGACTCCTTCTCCCGGCGGACGCCCGCGATCTTCTCGTCGAAGTCGCGCAGGTCCGGCGGCGCCGTCATCCGGCGGATGCGCAGGCGCGCGCCCGCCTCGTCGATGAGGTCGATCGCCTTGTCGGGCAGGAAACGGTCGTTGACGTAGCGGTCGGCGAGGTTCGCCGCCGCGACCAGCGCGCCGTCGGTGATGGAGACCCGGTGGTGCGCCTCGTAGCGGTCCCGCAGGCCCTTGAGGATCTCGATGGCCTGCGACAGCGTCGGCTCGGCCACCTGGATCGGCTGGAAGCGACGCTCGAGCGCCGAGTCCTTCTCGATGTGCTTGCGGTACTCGTCGAGCGTCGTGGCGCCGATGGTCTGCAGCTCGCCGCGCGCCAGCATCGGCTTGAGGATGCTCGCCGCGTCGATGGCGCCCTCGGCCGCGCCCGCCCCGACGAGGGTGTGGATCTCGTCGATGAACAGGACGATGTCGCCGCGGGTGCGGATCTCCTTGAGCACCTTCTTGAGGCGCTCCTCGAAGTCACCGCGGTAGCGGCTGCCCGCGACCAGGGCCCCGAGGTCGAGGGTGTAGAGCTGCTTGTCCTTGAGGGTCTCCGGCACCTCGCCCTTGTGGACGGCCTGCGCCAGGCCCTCCACGACGGCGGTCTTGCCGACGCCCGGCTCGCCGATGAGGACGGGGTTGTTCTTCGTGCGGCGCGACAGCACCTGCATGACGCGCTCGATCTCCTTGGCGCGCCCGATGACGGGGTCGAGCTTGCCCTCGCGCGCCGCCTGCGTGAGGTTGCGCCCGAACTGGTCGAGGACCAGGGAGCCCGACGGCGTGCCCTCGGCGGGGCCGCCGGCCGCGGCCGGCTCCTTGCCCTGGTAGCCGGACAGGAGCTGCAGCACCTGCTGCCGGACGCGGTTGAGGTCGGCGCCCAGCTTCACGAGGACCTGGGCGGCCACGCCCTCGCCCTCGCGGATGAGCCCGAGCAGGATGTGCTCGGTGCCGATGTAGTTGTGGCCGAGCTGCAGCGCCTCGCGCAGGCTCAGCTCGAGGACCTTCTTCGCGCGCGGCGTGAAGGGGATGTGGCCCGAGGGGGCCTGCTGGCCCTGGCCGATGATCTCCTGCACCTGCTCGCGGACGGAGTCCAGCGAGATGCCCAGCGACTCGAGGGCCTTGGCGGCGACGCCCTCGCCCTCGTGGATGAGGCCCAGGAGGATGTGCTCGGTGCCGATGTAGTTGTGGTTGAGCATCCGGGCCTCTTCCTGGGCCAGGACGACGACTCGACGAGCTCGGTCGGTGAACCTCTCGAACATGCAGCGCTCCTCGCGGACGATCTGGCGGCGGAGGGCGGTCCCCCTGCGAGTCGCTCGATGCTATCCCCGCAGCCCCCGCGGAGGTCGGCCACTCCGGTCGACCACCTGGGCGGGGCGCCCGCCCCGGACGGGCGCCCTCCTGCCGATGTGCCCAACGCCCCGCGGAGCCGGGGGTGTTCCGCCGCCGGCGTTCGCCGACGGCGGACGGGCCCGCTGGCCCGGACGGGTGACCTCAGGGGGCCTCGTCCGAGCCGCCGCCGGCGGTGCCCCCGCCGCGGCCCCGCGGGGCCGCCGTCCGCGCGCGCACGTAGCGCCGCCCGCTGGAGTCGACGACGACCTCGTACGCCGCGGCGTGCGCGTCCCGGTGCGCCTGCGCCGCCCGCCGGCGCTCCTCGTCCGGCTCGTCGGACCGGCCGAGCTGGGCCG
>NZ_JBBHZG010000002.1:731858-808044 GCF_037482305.1 Pseudokineococcus sp. 5B2Z-1 | reverse complement strand
CCCCCCCCCCCCCCCCCCCCGCCGCAGCAGCGCCTCGAGCCGGCCCAGCCACGAGCCGCGGCGCTCCCCCGCGCCGTGCCCCACGCCGCTCAGCGGCGGGCGAGGCGGCGGCCCGAGCCGTCGCCCGCGGGCTTGCCGTAGTGGGCGAAGACGGCGGGCTCGTCCTCGGCCTTGAGCTCCCCGTCGGTGTCGATGGCCGGGGCCTCCTTCACCAGGGTCTTGGAGTACGCGACCTTGACGTAGTCGGGCCCGACCGTCGCCCCGTCGAACGGCACGAAGACGAGGCGCTTGCCGCCCAGGAGGCCGCCCAGGGTGATGGTGCCGAAAGCCGGCTGGTCGGTCGCCGTGTCGACGTAGACGGCCTCGAGCTCGCCGATCTTGTCGCCGTCGGCGTCGACGACCTTGTGGCCCCGGTACTCGCGGATGTCGGATGCCTCGAACACGCTCGCTCCTCGGGTGGCGGTCGGCGCCCGGGGCGCCGTCCTCGTCGTGGGACGGCCTCCTGGCCGCCCACCGGGAGCCTAGGGAGGACGGGGCGGCCGCGCCCGCCGCGCCCGCCGTGGAGGGGCCGGGGCGGCCCGGCCCGCTAGCCTCGCGCGTCGTGCACCCCAGCGGCGAGCAGCACGTCCTCGAGCACGGCCCCCTGCGAGCGGTCGTCACGGAGGTGGGGGCGAGCCTGCGCTCCCTCACCGACGACGGTCGCGACTTGGTGGCCCCCTTCGACGCCGACGAGGTCCGCCCCGTCTACCGGGGCGCCGTCCTGGCGCCGTGGCCCAACCGCGTCGTCGACGGGCGCTGGCGCCTCGACGGCGTCGGCGCCGCCTCGGGGGTCGAGCAGCAGCTCGCCCTCACCGAGCCCCCGCGCGGGCACGCCCTGCACGGGCTGCTCGTCTGGGAGCGCTTCGCCCGCACCGGCGGGTCGGTCACCGCGGACGCCGCCGAGCTGGAGCTCTCCGCGCGCGTCGTCCCCCAGGCCGGCTACCCCTTCGCCGTCGACGTCGTCGTGGCCTACCGCCTCGACGACGCCGGCCTGACGACGACGGTCACGGGCACCGGGCTCGGCGACGACCCGGCGCCGTGGGGCTGCGCGGCCCACCCGTACCTCAGCGCCGGCACCGGCCGCGTGGACGACTGGACGGCCGCCGTCGACGCGTCCTCCTACCTCGAGGCCCGGGGGGCGCGGATGCTGCCGGGCGAGGTCCGCCCCGTGGACGGGACGCCGCGGGACCTCCGCGGCGGCCGCCCCCTGGCGGGCGTCGAGCTCGACGACGCGCTCACGGGGCTGGCGGCCGGCGAGGACGGCCTCGTCCGCTTCACGGTGGTCGACGCGCACGGCACCGGCGCCGCCGTCGCGTGGGACCCGGCCGTGCTGCCGTGGGTGCAGGTCCACACCGCCGACCGGCCCGAGCCGGAGCTCGACCGGGCCGGCCTCGCCGTCGAGCCCATGACGTGCCCGCCCGACGCCTTCAACAGCGGCACGGACGTCGTCCGCCTGGCCCGCGGCGAGAGCGCCTCCGCCTCCTGGACGATCTCCCCGCTGCGGGGCGCGTGAGCCCGACGCCTCGCGCGGTGGCCGACCCGCGCACGGGGTCGGCGCCGGTGGGCGGCGGGACGGGCACGTCGCTGGCGGACGCCCTCGACGGCGTCGCCGCCGCCGCGGGGCTGCGCGCCGTGCGGGTGCTCGACCGGGTGCCCGGCCCGGCGTCGGGGTGGACGACGCTCGCCGCGGCACTGGCGCCCGGGGCCGTCGAGCGGTGGGTCGCCACGACGGACGCCGGCCTGGCGCCCTGGCGCGGCGGCCGCCCCGCGCCCCGCCAGGTGGCTCCGACGTACGTCCTCGGCTGGGTGCTCGACGCCCTCGCCCAGGCGGGCGGGACGCCCTACGGCCTCCTGCGCCGCGCGCCCGCGCTCGACCTGGAGCGCGTCGCCGTCCGCCGCGCCCGCCCGCTCGGCCAGCCGGACGCCGTCGCCCTCGTCGGGGCCGGCGCGCGCTGCCTGCCCGGGGACGCCGCCGCCGTGCGCGCCGGCGACCGCCCGGCCGAGGACGAGGACCACCTGGCGGCGCTGCTCGGCGCGGACCTCGTGGCCTGCGCCCGGCGCGTCGAGGCGCTCTGGGCGCCGCGCGTCCGCGTGGGCTCGCTCCAGCGCTGGGGGTCGCTGGCCGACGCGCTCGACGCCGTGCTGGCCTCGGCCGGGGCCGCCCGCGGCGACGTGCCCGCGGGCCTGCGGGACGCCGCGCGGGTGCTCGCGCTCGCCCCCGAGCCGCTGCGCCGCCCCGCGCGCGCCCGCCCCGACACGACGCCGGGCGGGCCGGGCTGGACCCGCGACCGGCGCTCCTGCTGCTTCGCGCACGCCGTCGACCCCGCGCTCGTGTGCCGGACGTGCCCCCGGCTCTCACCGGGGAGGTCCGGGACGGCGCCCTGACGCGCTCCTGCAGGACTGTTCCGCAGGACGCACGAGGGCCCTGCGACCGCCGGGCGGTCGCAGGGCCCTCTTGCGTCGGCCGGGGGGCGCTCAGCCCTGCGCGGCCTTGTAGGCCTCGAGGACGGCGCCGGAGATGCGGCCGCGCTCGCTCACGGTGTGCCCGTTCTCGCGCGCCCACTCGCGCACGGCGGCCGTGTCGACGCCGCCCGCGGAGGAGGACGACGACGAGCCCGAGGAGCGGGTCGGGCGGCGGGCGCCGCCGGAGGAGCGGCCACCGGCCTTGCGGGCGTGGCCGACCCACGGGGCCAGCGCGTCGCGCAGCTGGGCCGCGCGCTCGCTCGTGAGGTCGATCTCGTAGCTGACGCCGTCGAGGGCGAAGGTCACGGTCTCGTCCGCCTCACCGCCCTCGACGTCGTCGATGAGGATGACCTTCGTCTTCTGCGCCATGTCGTCCACTCCTGGGGAGCTCAGCCCGGCAGGCCCGGGGACCGTTCCGCGGTTCTCCCGCGAGAGCTCGCGCAGGCCGCGCGCCGCTCTTCCGTGCGGCACGGATGATGGCAGCAGGAATGGCGGGCGTCAAAAGCGACGGACATTGTCGACCGGTGCCCCGACATCCTTTCCCGGGGCGAAGAGGGGAAAGCGCGACCTCCTCAGCGGGAGTCCTCGGCCGGGCGCCCGTCGTCCCCGTCGACCGTCCGGCGGGTCGCCTCCTCCCGGGCGGCGCGCCGCTCGGCCGCCTCGAGGCGCGCCTGCGCGGCGCGCTCGTCGCGGTCGGCGGAGATCATCTTGCGCACCACGACGACGAAGAGGGCGCAGACGGCCGCCGACGGCAGCAGGGCGCCCAGCACGGGCAGGAGGTCCACGCGCCCAGGGTAGGACGGCGCCCCGACCGGGTCGCCCCGCTCCCCCGGGCCCACCGGAGCGCGTCAGCGCCCGGGGCGCACCAGCGGGAAGAGGACCGTCTCGCGGATGCCGAGGCCCGTGAGCGCCATGAGCAGCCGGTCGACGCCCATGCCCACGCCGCCCGTGGGGGGCATGCCCGTCTCCATGGCGGCGAGGAAGTCCTCGTCGAGCTGCATGGCCTCGTCGTCGCCGGCCGCGGCGAGGCGCGCCTGCTCGACGAAGCGCTCGCGCTGCACGACCGGGTCGACGAGCTCGGAGTACCCCGTGGCGAGCTCGAAGCCCCGCACGTACAGGTCCCACTTCTCGACGACGCCGGGCTCGCTGCGGTGGGCGCGCACGAGGGGGGAGGTCTCGACCGGGAAGTCGCGCACGAAGGTCGGGCCGGAGAGCGTCGGGACGACGAGGTGCTCCCACAGGTGCTCGACGAGCTTGCCGTGCCCGCGGTCGCCGGCGTCGTCGCCGACGGCCATGCCGACCCGCCCCGCGAGGGCGAGCAGCTCCTCCGCCGGGGTCCGCGGCGTGACGACGGCGCCCGCCGCCGCCGACAGGGACGCGTACATCGACACCTGCGACCAGGGGGCCAGCAGCTCGTCCGCCTCCGGGAGCAGCAGGTCCGGCGCCGCCTCGCGGACGGCGCGCACGGACGCCTGCACGAGGTCGCGGGTGAGCTCGGCCATCGAGTCGTAGTCGCCGTAGGCCTCGTACATCTCGAGCATGGCGAACTCGGGGCTGTGGGTGGAGTCGGCGCCCTCGTTGCGGAAGTTCCGGTTGATCTCGAAGACCTTCTCGAGCCCGCCGACGACGCACCTCTTGAGGAAGAGCTCGGGGGCGATGCGCAGGAAGAGCTCCATGTCGAAGGCGTTGCTGCGCGTCGAGAAGGGCCGCGCGCTCGCCCCGCCGTGGAGCGTCTGGAGCATCGGCGTCTCGACCTCGAGGAAGCCCCGCCCGCCGAGCACCGAGCGCAGGGCGCCGACGACGGCGGCGCGGGCGCGCACGACCTGGCGGGCCTGGTCGCGCACGACGAGGTCGACGTACCGGGCGCGCACGCGCGCCTCCTCGGACATCTCCGCGCCCTCGTAGAGGTTGGGCAGCGGCCGCAGCGCCTTGGAGGCCAGCGCCCACGAGGCCGCCAGGACGCTCAGCTCCCCCGTGCCGCTCGTGACGACGCGTCCCGTGACCGAGACGTGGTCCCCGAGGTCGACGTCGGACTTCCAGGCCGCCAGGGCCTCGGCGCCGACGCCCACCGGGAGGCCGCGGTCGGGCCGCGCCTCCTGCGCGAGCATGACCTGCAGGCGCGTGCCGTCGCCCTCCTGCAGCACCGCGAAGAAGAGCTTGCCGCGACCGCGCTGGAAGACCACGCGGCCCGTGACCGACACCTCGTCGTCGGTCACCGCCTGCGCGCCGAGGTCGGCGTGGCGCTCGCGCACGGCCGCGAGCGTCGTCGTGCGCGGCACGCCCACCGGGTAGGGGTCGCCGCCGCCCTCGAGGATCCGGGCCCGCTTGTCGAGGCGGACCCGCTCCTGCTCCGAGCGCTCCGCCCCCGCGTCGCGGGGGGCTCCGGCGGCCGGGGTCGAGGGGTCGGTCGCGGGTGCGTCGCTCACCCGGCGAGGCTACCGGCGCCCCGCCGCTCCCCCGGCCGCTCCTCCGGCCGGCGCCTCGGCCGCACCGCCGTCCCGCGGCCCGAGGACGAGGGGCGCGTTGTCGATGAGGCGGACGGCGCCGACGCGCGCCGCCACGGCCAGCAGGGCCGGGCCCCGGTGGTCCTCGGGCACCTCCGCGAGGTCCTCGGGGTCCACGAGCGCCAGGTAGTCGACGTCGGCGCCCGGCTCCTCCGCGAGCGCGGCCGCAGCCGCGGCGCGCACGGCGGCCGCCCCCTCGGCGGCCCGCTCCTCGCCGCTGCGCAGCGCCCGGGAGAGCACCGCGGCGCGGGCGCGCCCGTCGGCGTCGAGGCGCGCGTTGCGGCTCGAGCGGGCCAGGCCGTCGTCCTCCCGCGCCGTCGGCGCGGCCACGACCTCGACGTCGAAGGACAGGTCGGCGACCATCCGCCGCACGAGGAGCAGCTGCTGCGCGTCCTTCTGCCCGAAGAGCACGACGTCGGGCCGGGTGAGGTGCAGGAGCTTGGTGACGACGGTGAGCACGCCGTCGAAGTGCCCCGGCCGGCTCGCGCCCTCGAGCACCTCCCCGAGCGGCCCGGCGACGACGCGCACCTGCGGCGGCCCGCCGGGGTAGACCTCTTCCACCGCGGGCGCGAAGACGACGTCGACGCCCTCCCGGCCCAGCAGCGCCAGGTCCCCCTCGAGGTCGCGCGGGTAGGACTCGAGGTCGAGCGCCTCGCCGAACTGCAGCGGGTTGACGAAGACGGTCGCCACCACCGAGCGGCCGCGCCCGCGCGCGGCGCGCACGAGGCCGGCGTGCCCCTCGTGGAGCGCCCCCATCGTCATGACGACGGCCACGGGACCCTCCAGCGCGGCCCGGGCGCGCGCCAGCTCGGCGCGGGTGCGCACGAGCAGCGGCCGCCCCTCCGAGCCCGCGGCCGGTGCGGCCGGTGCGGCCTGGTCGGTCGGGTCCTGCGGGGCGGTCGCGGCGTCGGGACCGGTGCTGCGCATGGCGCCCGGAACGACCCCCGTCGCCGTCCTCTTCCCCCCGGTCGCGTCGTCCCCCGTCCCGTCCGCGACGGCGCTCACGTCCGCGGCGGCGGGTCGGCCAGCAGCTCGAGGACGCGCGCGGCGTCCTCCGCGGCCAGCCGCCCCCGCGCCAGCGCGCGCAGCGCCGTCGCCCGCGCCATGGCGCGGTGGGCGTCCGGCACCTCGGTCGAGCCCGAGCGGGCCGCGTGCTCGGCCAGGGCGGCGCGGTGGGCGGCGAGGGTGCCGGCGTCGGCCCGCGCGACGGGGCCCGTGAGCGCGTCGTCGCCCGCGCGCACGGCGCCGTCGAGGCTCGCGTGCAGCAGGGGCCCGAGCACCCGCGCGGGCTCGTCCACGCCCGCGGCGGCGAGGAGCTCGCGGGCCTGGGCCACGAGCGTGACGAGGTGGTTCGCGCCGTGGGAGAGGGCCGCGTGGTAGAGCGGGCGGTCGGCCTCGGCGACGACCACCGGGTCGCCGCCCATCTCCACGACGAGCGCCTGCGCCACGGGGAGCACGGGCCCCGGGGCGGTGACGGCGAAGCTGCAGTCGACGAGCCGGGCCAGGTCGAGCGACGTGCCCGTGAAGGTCATGGCCGGGTGCACGGCGAGGGGGATGGCCCCTGCGGCGCGCGCCGGGGCGAGGACCTCGACGCCGTAGCGCCCGGCGGTGTGGACGACGAGCTGGCCCGCCTGCCAGCCGCCGGTGGCCGCGACGCCGGCGACGAGGTCGGCGAGGGCGTCGTCGGGCACGGCGAGCAGCACGAGCTCGGCCCGGCGCACGACCTCCGGCACCTCGAGCAGGGGCACGCCCGGCAGGAGGGCGCCGACGCGCTCGCGGGTGCGCTCGGAGACGCCGCTGGCGCCGACGACGGCGTGGCCGGCGGCGCGCAGCGAGGCGCCGAGGACGGCGCCGACCCGCCCGCCGCTGACGACGCCGACGCCCAGCCGACCCGGGCGCGAGGCGGGGTCCGCGCCCCCGGCGGGCGCCGTCCTCCCGCGATCGGGCCCGCCGGGGAGCGGGTCACCGGGGAGGGGGGCTCCGGGGGGCGGCTCGACCACGCGGCGGATCCTCGCACGCGCCGGAGGGGCGTCCCCGGCGCCGACCGGGTCGGCGCCTACTGTCGCCGCGTGGGCAGGCACGAGCGGGTGGCGGCGCTGGCCGGCGAGGACCTCGCGGGGCTCGAGGTCGCCGACCTCGGCTGCGGCCCGGGGCGCACCGTGCGCGCCCTGCTCGCCGCGGGACCGCGCCGCGTGCACGCCCTGGACCGCACCTCGGGCCTCGACGACGACGTGCTCGCCGACGCACGGGTGCGCAGCCGCCTGGCCGACCTCGACGAGGGCGTGCCCCTGGCGGACGGGAGCCTCGACGCCGCGGTGTCCCTCAACGTCGTCGAGCACCTCGCCTCCCCCGTCGAGCACCTCGTCGACTGCCATCGCGCGCTCGCGCCGGGCGGCCGGCTCGTGCTCGCGCACAGCGACTGGGACACCGCCCTCTTCACGAGCTCCGACGACGGGCTCACCCGGGCCCTCGTCGACCGCTTCGTCGCCGCGGCCCACGGTCCGGCGCCGCGCTCGGACGGCTTCATGGGGCGCAAGCTGCTCGGGCTGTCGGGCGCCTCCGGCGCGCGCGGCGCGCCGTGGGAGGTGGAGGGCGTGGAGGTCTGGGCCGACGGGCACCGGCGCTTCGACGACGGCTCGGTGGCCTGGAAGGTCGCCACCGCCGTGCTGGCGGCCGCGGGCGACGAGCCCGCGCTCGCGGCGCGGGCCGCGGGCTGGGTCGAGGACCTGCGCGCCCTCGCGGACGCCGGCCAGTTCCTCTTCGCCGTCACCGACGTCGCGGTGGTCCTGCGCCGCGCGTGAGGCCCCGGCGCCCGGCCGCCGGGTCGGGCTCCCTACTCGTGGACGCGGCCCTCGACGTCGTCGTCCTCCTCGTCGGGCGAGCGCCGGCCGGTGCGGCCGAGCACGAGCTGCTCGAGGCGGTTGAGGCACTCGCGCTGCCGCGGACCGAGGAGGAGGGCGCGCAGCGGCTGGGGCACGAGGAGCATGACGCCCGTGATGACGTCCTCCCACATGACCACGCGCGTGCCGCCGTCGGGCGCCTCCTCGAGGCGGATGTCGATGCGGGCCTGGCCCCACGGCCAGCCGCGCGCCGTGAGCATGAGGCGGTCGGGCAGGTCCGAGGCCAGGACGGTCGTGTGGTCGTCCAGGTGCAGCGGCCACGGCCCCGTGGAGTGGTGCAGCCGCTGCCCCTCGTCGGGCCAGCGGGCCTCGACCGCGCGGATCCGCGTGGCGCCGACGACCCAGAGGCCGTAGAGCCACCCGTCGGAGAGCACGTCGACGACGTCCTCGCGCGGGCAGGGCATGGTGCGTTCCACGGTGGTCACGGCGCATCCTCCCGCCCCGGGGCACCCGGGCGCGCGACGACGTCGGGCCGGCGCTCCTGCACGGGGGACGCCCCGGTGCCCTCGGCGGTCGGCCCGGCCCCCTCCGGCGTCCCGCCGGTGGCGCCCGCCGCGCCGCGCGAGGCGGCGGCCAGGTCCTCCATCCACCGCTCGGGGCCGGCGCTGCTGCGGGCGGCGCGGGCCCGGGCGGCCTGCTCGGCGAGCAGCCGGGCGGCGTCGGGCGCCGCCAGGTGCTCGGCGCGCGGGCGGACCGGGCCGGGCGTCGCGTGCGCGGTCACCGTCGCGAGCCCGAGCCGGCGCTGCAGCGGCCCCTGCTCCAGGCCCAGGCTCTGCGTGCGCTCGTGGGGGACGACGTCGAGCTGGCGCACGAGCCGGCCGCTGCGCACGAGGAGGGCCGTGCCGGTGGTGCGGTAGCCGCGCCGGCGCCAGGCCACCGGGTCCAGCCAGCGCGCCGAGCGCGGGGCGTCGACCCAGCCGTGCGTGCGGCCGGTGCCCTCGAGACCGGACCCCAGGACGCCCGCCGGGTCCTCGCAGCCCGGGTCGGGCAGGAGGAGGGAGAGGACCTCGACGGCCTGCGCGCGCGTGCCGACGGGCAGGAGCACCGTCTCCTTGCCGGCGTCGTCGGCGCCGCCGCCCGCGTACCCGGCCACGTCCATCTCCATGGCCCACCAGTCCGGGCCGCGCCACAGCAGCGGCTGCCGCAGCCGGACGGCCTGCACCCGCCCCGGGGGCACGGTCTGCGCCCGCGTCTCCGTGAGGCCGTGGCGCAGGCGCAGCCCGTCCGGCGACGCGGCGATGCGGAAGCCGAAGCCGCGCGCGAAGGCGCCCCAGACGCCCGTGGCGACGCCGAGCACCGCGGGGACGAGCCCGAAGGCGATGCCGGGCTCGCCCGTCACGAGCACGACGACGACCAGCACGACGAGGGCGACGGCCCCGAGGACGGGCCACACGGAGCGCAGCATGCTCAGCAGGAGCCGGTCGACGGGGACCTGCAGCACCTCCCGCTCGGGCGCCTCGGGCGCCTCCCCGGTCTCGTCGACCTGCACCCCGGCGGCCCGCGCCAGCAGCGTGCGGCGCAGGCGCTGGGCGTCGGCCGAGCGCAGGTAGGCCAGCGACACGTCGGAGCCGCTGCCGCCCGCCACCTCGAGCTTGAGCTCGGACAGGCCCGTCAACCGTGCCACGAGCGGCTGGACGACGTCGACGGCCTGCAGGCGGTCGAGGCGGACGCGCCGGTGCTGGCGGAAGAGGACGCCGGTGCGCAGCTCGACGACCTCCTCCCCCACCCGGAAGCGGGTGAACCGCCAGGTCACGTACGCCCACGCCGCCACGACCAGCGCGCCGACGCCGACGAGGCCGAGGGTGAAGACGAGCTGGAAGCGCCCGAAGGCGTCGCCGCCCCCGTCCCCCGGCGAGAAGGCGCGCTCGCCGCGCTGCTGCACCACGAAGAAGAGGAGGACGGCGAGCACCGCCCACCCCCGCACCAGCGGGGTGACGGGGTGCATGCGCTTCCACGTGCCGTCGGCCTCGGGCGCCGGCTCGGGGTCGCGGACGCCGGTGGCCGCCGCGGCGGCGACGTCGTCCGGCGGGTCGACGGCGCCGCTCGGGTCCGGGGTGCTCGGGTCGGGAGCGCCCGGGCGGTCGGGCTCCGCCGGACCGCCGGTCCCAGGCGGCGGCGCTGCCGTCACAGGCCCGCCATCCGGGCCTCGCCGCGGGAGGCGAGGCGGTCGCGCAGCCGCTCGGCCTCGGCGGGCGGCAGCCCGGGGATGCTCGCGTCGGTGCCGGCCGAGGCGGTGTGGAGCTGGACGGTGGCGATGCCGGCCCACCGGTCGACCGGCCCGGCGGTGACGTCGACGTACTGCATGCGGCCGTAGGGCACGACGACGAGGGTCCGGAAGAGGAGGCCCTGGCGGACGAGGAGGTCGTCGTCGCGCTCGGCGTAGCCGATGGCGGCGACCTGTCGCCCGATGACGACCTGGCGCAGCACCCCGACGGCGGCGAAGGGCAGCCAGAGCAGCAGGACCCACCACCGGTCGAGGAGGACGGCGAGCAGCACGGCCGGCACCAGCGGCACCAGCGCGCCGATGGCGCTGCCCACCCGCCGGACCGTCGCCAGCCGCGGCGACACCCGGGTCCAGCTCACGCCCTCGGGGTCGAAGACCCCGTCGTCCGCCCTCGCTGCCATGTCTCCCCGCTGTCCGTCCGTGGTCCGTCCGCCTGTCGGCCGCCCGGGTCCTCCGCACGAGCCGCCCGGGCCCCTCGGTGCGAGGGTGGCACGGTGACGACGACGAGCACCGACAGCCCCGCCGCATCCTCGCGCCTCGACGTCCTCGACTGGCGGCGGCGCGTCGAGCGCCTCTACGCCGCCGTCCGCGAGGAGGCGTGGCGCGACCCGGCGGCGGCGCACGTGACCTGGCGCCGCGGCCGCGACGAGCTCCTCGGCGGGCACCCGTCCTCCCCGCTCCTGCCCGAGCACCGGGAGGGCTTCGCCGGCCTGCCGGTGGCCCCCTACGACCCGGCCCACCGCCACGAGGTCGAGGTCGAGCCGTGGACGGCCGGCCCGGACGCCGACGGCGGCTCCTTCTCCTACCGGACGGGCACGGACGGCGTCGTCGCCTTCGAGCGGGCCGGGACCGCCGAGCTGCCCGGGGTCGGCGCCCTCGCGCTGTGGTGGCTGGTGGGCTACGGCGGCGGCCTCTTCGTCCCGGTGCGCGACGGGGGCTCGGGCCGCGCCTCGTACGGCGGGGGTCGCTACGTGCTCGACACCGTCAAGGGCGCGGACCTCGGCTCCGTCGGGGAGCGGCTCGTGCTGGACCTCAACTTCGCGTACCCGCCCTCGTGCGCCTACGACCCCGCGTGGGCGTGCCCGCTGCCCCCGGCGGAGAACCGCGTGGACGCCGTCCTCGAGGTGGGTGAGCTCCACGAGGGGCCCTGGGCCGAGCACTGACGGGCGAGGGCCCCGCCGCGGTCGCGGCGGGGCCCTCGTCGTACGCGGTGCGGCCCGCGGAGGGCGGCGGCGTCAGCCCTCGATGAGCCCCTGCTCGACGAGGTAGTCGCGGGCGACGTCCTCGGGCAGCAGGCGCTGCTCGTCGACCTGGAGGTTGAGCTGCGTGAGGTCCTCCGTCGTGAGGACGGGCGCGAGCTGGTTGAGCGCCTCGGCGACCGCCGGGTCCCCCGCCGTCTCCTCGTTGACGACGGGCACGAGGTTGTCCGCCGCCTGCAGGCCCTCGTCGTCCTCGAGGATGACGAGGCCGAGCCCGTCCAGCGTGCCGTCCGTCGTGCCCGTGAGACCGAGCTGCGCGGTGCCGTCGACGACCTTCTGCTTGCCCGTCAGGCTGGCGAAGGAGTCTCCGGTCACGCCCGTGATGTCGAGGCCGTACGTCTCCTCGAGGCCGGGCGCGCAGAACGGCCGGTCGAGGCACTCGTCGCCGGCGGCGAGCTGGATCGGCTGGCCGAGCTCGCCGAGGTCGGAGAGCGTCGTCAGGCCGTTCTCGTCGGCGAAGGCCTGGGTGACGTAGAAGCCGTTGGTGTCCTGCGCCTCGGCGGGCTCGAGAAAGGCGAGGCCCTGCTCCTCGGCGAGGGGCTCGCCCGCCGCGATCGTCTCCTGGACGTCGCTGCTGGTGATCTCCTCGGCGTCGGGGCCGTTGGCCTCGCGGTTGAGGTACTGCACGAAGGTCGCCGCGTACTCCGGCACGACGTCGATCTCGCCGCTGACGAACGCCGGCGCGTAGATCTCGCGCTGCTCGGCCGTCTGCAGGTCGACGTCGTAGCCGGCCTCCTCGAGCAGGAGGGCGTACATGTTCTCCATCACCGACATCTCGGTGAACTGGGCGCCGCCGACGACGATCGAGCCGCCCCCGCCGCCACCGGTCGCCTCCGCGCCGGAGCCGCCGTCGGCCTCCTCGAAGGCGTCGCCACCGCCGCCGCAGGCGGACAGCAGCAGGGTGCCGGCCAGGAGGCCGGGCAGGAAGAGCTTCTGGGTGCGCACTCGGGGTCTCGCCTTCTGTGTCCCGCGACCGCTCCGGGCCGCGCGTGTCCGGCGCGGGCCGGGGGGCCCGCACGATCCGCTAGTAGAACCTGCCGCCGGGGCCGCCGTCGCGCCGGGGCGGGCCTGGGGTCGTCACGATCGCGTCACGCGCCGCCCGGCCCGGTCCCGTGCCGTCCGCGGCGGTCAGCGGGAGGCCTGCGCCGCCCCGCGGGCGGACGTGCCCGCGCCGGCCCCGTCGGGACGGCGTCCCTGCTCGTCGTCGACCTCCTCCGGCTCCGGCGAGCGGGTGCGCCCGCTGGAGCGCCGGGCGGCGCGGCGCTCGACGACCCCGAGCCCGAGCTCGGTGGCGAGGGCCAGGAGGGCGACGAGGACGGCGCCCACGACGACCTGTGCCTGGTCCTGGCGCACGAAGCCCTGGTTGATGATGCGACCGAGGCTGCCGCCGCCGACGAGCCCGATCACCGTGGTCGTCGCGACGACCTGGACGGCGGCGAGCCGGAGCCCGGACATCATGAGCGGGGTCGCCAGCGGGAGCTCGACGCGCCGCAGGAGCTGCCAGCCGCTCATGCCGAGCCCCCGACCGGCGTCGACGGCGGCGCGGTCGGCCTCGCGCACGCCCGTCCACGTGTTCGTCAGCAGCGGCGGCACCGTGAAGAGGGCGAGCGCCAGCACGAAGCTCTGGAGGTTGGCGCCGAAGGGGGCGGGCAGCAGCACGAAGACGACGAGCAGCGCGAAGGTCGGCACGGCGCGCCCGAAGCCGCCGATGTTGAGGGCGACGAACCCGCCGCGACCGAGGTGCCCGAGCCACAGGCCCACGGGCACGGCGACCACGACGGCGAGCAGCAGCGCGAGCGCGCTGATGCCGACGTGCTCGACGAGGCGGTTGCCGAGCCCCCCCGGGCCCGACCAGCTCTCCGGGTCCAGGAGGTAGTCCACGACCGCGCTCACGCCGCCGCCCCCCGGCGCCAGGGGGTCAGCTGCCGTCGCAGCAGGACCAGCACGGCGTCGACGAGCAGCGCCAGCACCACGCACATGATCGACGGGATGAGGACCTCCGCCCGGAAGTTGCTGGTGAGGCCCGAGTAGATGAGGTTGCCCAGGCCGCCGGAGTCGAAGAGGAAGCCGATGGTCGTGAGGGCCACGGTCGAGACCGCGGCGATCCGCAGGCTGGCGAAGGCCGTCGGCAGGGCGAGTGGCAGCTCGACCTCCCGCAGCAGCCGCCACCGGCCGTAGCCCATGCCCGTGGCGGCGTCCACGGCCGCGGTCGGGACGGCGTCGAGCCCCGCGACGAGACCGCGCACGAGCACCGTGAGCGAGTAGAGGACGAGAGCGACGACGACGGTCGACGCGTTGAAGCCGACGACGGGCAGCAGGAGGGAGAACATCGCCAGCGACGGGATCGTGTAGACGACCGTCGAGGCGCCCAGCACGAGGCTGCGCAGCCACGCCGTGCGGTGGGCCAGCACGCCCAGGGGCAGGGCGATGACCACGCTCACGACCAGGGTGACGAGCAGGATGGTGACGTGCTCCTGCAGCGCCGCCAGGATCTGGTCGGAGCGGGTCGTCACGTACAGCGGGCACAACCACTCGTTGCGCACCAGGCAGTTGTCCGCGACGCTCCCGGAGTGCAGAACGGGACTGGCAGCGACCTGCATCACCGGCGCGACGGTAGTGGAGACGCCATGATCCGGCTCGACGGCCTGGGCAAGCGCTACCCCGACGGCACCGTCGCGGTGGACTCCCTCGACATGGAGGTCGGCCGCGGCGAGCTCGTCGCCCTCGTCGGTCCCTCGGGGTGCGGCAAGTCGACGACGCTGCGGATGGTCAACCGGCTCATCGAGCCGACGAGCGGGCGCATCGTCCTCGACGGCGACGACGTCACCGACGTCAGCGCGGTCGAGCTGCGCCGCCGCATCGGCTACGTCATCCAGCAGGTCGGCCTGTTCCCGCACCTCACCGTCGGCGACAACGTCGCCACCGTGCCCCGCCTGCTCGGCTGGGACAAGGCCCGCCGTCGCGAGCGGACCGCGGAGATGCTCGACCTGGTGGGACTGCCGGCGAGCACCTACGCCGACCGCTACCCGCACGAGCTCTCCGGGGGCCAGCAGCAGCGCATCGGCGTGGCGCGCGGGCTGGCGGCCGACCCCGACGTCCTCCTCATGGACGAGCCGTTCGGCGCCGTCGACCCCATCGCCCGCGACCGCCTGCAGGGCGAGTTCCGGCGCATCCAGTCCGAGCTGCACAAGACCGTGCTCTTCGTCACCCACGACATCGACGAGGCCGTCCGGCTGGCCGACCGCATCGCCGTCTTCAGCGAGGGCGGCCGGCTCGAGCAGCTCGCCGAGCCCGCCACCGTCCTCGGGGCGCCGGCCAACCAGTTCGTCGCCGACTTCGTCGGCAGCGACCGCGGCCTGCGCCGCCTCGCCGTGCAGCCGGTGGAGGAGGACGACCTCGTGCACCCGCCCGTCGTCCGGCTCGCCGACCGCGCGGCGGACGCCCGCCGCGCCATCGACGGCGCCCCGGAGCCGTACGCCGTCGTCGTCGACGACGCGGGCGACCTGCGCGGCTGGGTCGGCGCGCGCGCCCTCGAGGAGTGCCCGCCCGACGCGCGCGTCGAGGAGGTCGCGCGCCGCTTCGACGAGACGGTCCAGGTCGGTGACTACCTGCGCCGCGCCCTCTCCGAGCTCGTCCAGCACGACGCGGGCTGGCTGCCCGTCCTCGACGGCGACCGCTTCCTCGGCGTCCTCACCCCGGACGCCGTCTACGCGGCGCTGCGTCGCACCGTGCCGGGCGACGGCGGCGTCGACGCCGAGCACGAGGCGCCGCTGCTGCGCGCCGTCTGACCCGGCGGTCCGCCGCCGTCCCGTGGCCGGGAGGGCCGTCGGCCACCATGGGGGCATGGGGCACGACCACGGGCACGCGACGGCGACCGGACGGCACCGCGGGCGGCTGACGGCCGTCCTCGTCATGACGCTCGTCGTCATGGTCGCCGAGGTCGTCGGCGCGCTCGTGTCGGGGTCGCTCGCGCTGCTCGCCGACGCGGGGCACATGCTCACCGACGCCTCGGGCCTCGGGCTGGCGCTCGTGGCGTCCGTGCTCGCCGCCCGCCCCGCCACCGGGCGGCGCTCCTTCGGGCTGGCGCGCGCCGAGGTCCTGGCCGCCGCCGCCAACGCGCTGCTGCTCCTCGGGGTGGCGGCCTTCGTCCTCGTCGAGGGCGTGCGCCGCCTGCTCGACCCCCAGCCGGTCGCGGCGGGGCCGATGCTCGTCGTCGCCCTCGCCGGGCTCGCCGTCAACGTCGTGGGGCTGCGGCTCCTGCACGCCGGCTCCGGGGAGAGCCTCAACGTGCGCGGCGCCTACCTGGAGGTCCTGGCCGACCTGCTGGGCTCGGTGGCCGTCGTCGTGGCCGCCCTCGTCGTCGCGCTCACCGGCTGGGTGCGCGCCGACGCCGTCGTCTCGCTCGGCATCGGGCTCCTCGTCGTCCCCCGGGCCCTGGCCCTGCTGCGGGACACCCTCGACGTCCTCCTCGAGTCGACGCCGCGGGGGGTGGACCTCGAGGACGTCCGCGCGCACGTGCTGTCCGCCGAGGGCGTGCTCGACGTCCACGACGTCCACGTGTGGACCCTCACCGGCGGCCTGCCCGTCATGTCGGCGCACGTCGTCGTCGCCGAGGACGCCCTCGACCGCGCGGGCTCGGGGCGGGTCCTCGACGCCCTGGGCGCGTGCCTGGCCGACCACTTCGACGTCGAGCACTCGACCTTCCAGCTCGAGCCGGCGGGGCACGCCGCCCACGAGGGCGCCCGGCACGCCTGAGGCACCGCGGGCGCCGGCTCGCGGCGGGGGCGAGGATCGGACCATGAGCGAAGCCGCCCCCTCCCCCGCACCCGTCGCCGTCCTGGGCGCCGGGCTCCTCGGCGCCGCCATGGCCGCGCGCCTCGGCGAGCAGGGCCACGACGTCCGGCTGTGGAACCGCTCCCCGGAGCGCGCCGCGCGGGCGGCCGACGGCGCGGACGGGGTCCGGGCGGTGGCGGAGCTGGCGGAGGCCGTGGACGGCGCGGCGGTGGTGCTGACGGTCCTGCGCGACGGCGACGCGGTCGCCGACGTCGCCGGCCGCTTCCTCCCGCTGCTCGGCGACGGCGGCGACGGGCCGGTGTGGGTGCAGGCCAGCACGGTCGGCCCCCGCGCCGCCGGGGAGCTGCGCGCGCAGGCGGACGCGGCCGGTGCCGCCTTCCTCGACGCCCCGGTGTCGGGCAGCACGGACCCGGCCCGCCGCGGCGCCCTGACGTGGCTCGTGGCCGGCGACGCCGCGGTGCTGGACCGGGCGCGCCCCGTGCTCGACGACCTCGGCCAGCGCGTGCAGCACGTGGGCGAGGCCGAGGAGGCGAGCGCGCTGAAGCTCGTCGTCAACGCGTGGATGACGGGGGCGACGGCCGTCATGGCCGACGCCCTGGCGCTGGCCGAGCGGCTCGGCACCGACCCCGGGGCGCTGCGCGAGGTCCTCGACGGCGGTCCCCTCGGCATGCCCTACGCCCTCGGCAAGGCCGCGATGATGACGAGCGGCGACTACCCGGCGGGCTTCCCCGCCGAGCTGGCCCTCAAGGACCTGGACCTCGCCGCGGACGGCGGCGCGCTGCCCGGCGCGCTCGAGCCGGTCCGCGAGCGCCTGCGCGCCGTGGCCGACGGCGGGCGCGGGCGCGAGGACGTCGCCGTCCTCGCCGAGGCGCCTCCCGCGCAGGGATGAGGGGCGCACGGGTCAGGGCGGGCGGCGGCACCGCGTGAGCGCCCCCGACGCCGGCGCCTTCGGCGACTACCTCGTCAGCTCGCGCGACGCCGAGGAGTACCGGGCGATGTTCGCCCTCTCGGACGCCGACCTGGAGGGTGGGGTCCTCGACTGCCCGGGAGGCGGGTCGAGCTTCACGGCCACGGCCCGCGCCGCGGGTGTCGACGCCCGCGCCGTCGACCCGGTCTACGCCCGGCCCGTCGACGACCTCGCGGCGCAGCTGCGCGAGGAGCTGGAGAGGGGCCGGGCCTGGATGAGCGCCCGCTCCGGCGCCTACCGCTGGGACGACCACGGCGACCCCGAGGTCCTCACGCGCCGCCGCGCCGCGTCCGCGGCCGCCTTCGTCGCCCACCTCCGCGCCGAGCCGGACCGCTACGTGGCCGCGTCCCTGCCGCACCTGCCGATGGCCGAGGGCGAGGTCGACCTCGTGCTCTCCTCGCACCTCCTCTTCACGTACGCCGACCGCCTCGACGCCGCGGCCCACCTCGCGGCGCTGCGCGAGATGCTCCGCGTGGCCCGCCGGCAGGTGCGCGTCTACCCGCTGCTCGACGCGAGCGGGCACGCGCTGCCCGTTCTCCTGGAGGGCGTGGTCGCCGACCTCCGGCGCGACGGCGTCCGCGCGCGGGTCCGGGCCGTCGCCCACGAGTTCCAGCGCGGGGCCGGGCGGATGCTCGTCCTGGAGCGGTAGGACGCGGAGCGCCGACGCCGCTCGGCGGGCTCAGGCAGGTCTGTCCTCCTCGAGGTAGACGAGCCCGTTGCCGTCCGGGTCCTCGACGTGGAACATCGGCGGGACGCCGTCCCAGCGCAGCACCTCCGGGTTGTGGAGCACCACCCCCGGCGTGCCGGCGAGACGGGCGTGCGCCGCGGCGGCGTCCGTCGTGCCGAGACGCACGGCCATCGGCAGCGGGCTGTCGGGCGGCAGCAGGACCAGTCCCACCGAGGAGCCCGGGGGCACCACCTCCACGTAGCGCGCCCCCGGCCACGCCTCCTCGTCGACGCGCACCTCGCAGCCCAGCACCTCGGTGAAGAAGGCCAGCGCCCGGTCCTGGTCGGCCACCCGCAGGGACACGCTGAGCACTCTCGTCGTCATCGCCATGCCCGTGCAGACCCCCGCGGTGGCGAGCGCTCATCGGCCTCGTGGCGGGCGAGGGCGAGCCGCCCCGTCGTCCGGCGTTAGAGGATCCGCACGGCCACCAGCGCCACGTCGTCCTCCCGCGGGCCCGGCGCGCAGGCGTCCAGCACGACGTCGCAGAGCCGCTGCGCGGAGCCGCGGACGTCGGCGGGGAGGCCCGAGAGCGTCTCCAGCAGCCGCGCCTGCCCGACGTCGAGGCCCTGGTCGCGCCGCTCGAGGAGGCCGTCGGTGCACAGGACGAGGACGTCGCCGGGGGCGAGGACGGTCGAGACGGGGTTGCGCTGCGTCGTCGGCCGGACGCCGAGGAGCAGGTCGTGGGTCGTCGCGGGGACCTCCGCGCGCCCGCCCGCGCGGAGCACGACGGGCGGGGGGTGGCCGGCGTTGGACCACACGAGCCGCCACCCCCGTGGCCCGAGGTCGTCGAGGCGACCGACCAGCGCGGTCGCCGTCGTGGCGAGGCCCAGGCCCGCCATCGCGGCGTCGGTCCGCGCGAGGACGGCGTCCGGCGGCTCGTCCGTCGTGTACGCGATCCCCCGCAGCAGGCTCCGCAGCTGGCCCATGGCGGCCGCGGCCTCGACGTCGTGGCCCATGACGTCGCCGATGACGACGACCGGCGAGCCCGTGGGCTGGACGAGGACGTCGTACCAGTCCCCGCCCACCTCGACGCGGCGCGCCGACGGCTCGTAGCGCACCGCCACCTCGAGCCGCTCCAGGCGCGGCGGCGGGGTGAGCATGCTGCGCTGCAGGCCCTCCGCGAGCCGCTTCTGCGCGCGGAAGAGGGCCGCGGCGTCGAGGGCGGCCCCGGCGCGGCGCGCCACCTCCGTCGCCGTCTCCACCTCGGCGGCGGTGTGCGCCCCGCGCTCGCCGGTCGTCACGAGGAGCATCGACCCGACGGTGCGCCCGCGGACGCCGAGCGGCAGCACGACGGTGCCGTGCGGCTCCAGCGCGCGGAAGGCCGCGGCGGTCGCCGCGTCGGGCAGGGCGGCCCGCAGCACCTCCTCCGTCATCCGCTCGACGACGAGCGGGCGCCGCGAGCGCACCGGGTCGCTCAGGGCCGCCCCCACGCCGCGGCCCCGGACGGTGGCGCGGCCCAGGGCGGCCACCTCGCCGGAGCGGGCGGGGTCGCGGTGGGCCGCGCCGCCCTCGCGCCAGCGACCGTGCTCGTCCACGAGCAGCACGAGGCACCAGTCGGCGAGCGCGGGGACGACGAGGCGCGCCAGCTCGCCCACCGAGCGGTCCACGGCGGCGGTCTCGAGCACCTCGGAGTCGGCCAGCGGGGCGTCCGCCCACGCCGTCGTCCCCTCGCCGCCGGTGCTCGTGGCGGCGGCGAGGACGCGCCCGACCTCGGAGAGGACGCCGAGGCGCGCCCGCGCGTCCTCGACGTCCGCGAGCGCCCGGTCGCGCTGCTCGTCGGCCGCCACGCGGGCGAGCGCCTGCGCGGCCAGGGCGCCGAGCGCCTCGAGGAGCACGGCGGCCTCGTCGGGCGGCGGAGCGGTCCACGTGGCCCGCAGAGCCCCCAGGACCGCTCCCCGCACCCGCAGCGGGACGGCGGCCACGGCGGCCCCCTCGGCGGCGACGCGGGGGAAGCGGCGGGCGACCTCGGCCGCGGTCACGGCGGCGACCACCCGGCCGGTGCGCGCGCTGGCGCACTCGGGCAGGTCGCCGTCCGGCGGCGGGGCGGCACCGAGGTCGAGGGTCTCCGGCGCGGCGCCGGGCGCCGACCACCGCAGCGCGGGCGCCTCCTCCCCCGGCCCGCCCAGCAGCACGGCCCCGCCGGTGGCCCCCGTCGTCCGCAGGCCGGCCCGCAGGACCCGCTGCACCACCTCGGCGCGGGTCGTCGCGCCGACCAGCGCGGTGGCGACGTCGAGCAGCGCCCACGACGGCGGCGGCCCGGCGGCGTCGGCGGGTCCCCCGGGGCGGTCCGGCCCGTACGGCGGCGTCATGGCGGGGACGGCTGCGTCACGGGCGCCGGCGCCTCAGGCCAGGTGCCGGAAGACGACGTCCGCTGCCAGCACGGGCCGCTCGCCGCCCTCGCGCTCCCCGAGCAGGGAGAGCACCACCTGCACCCCGCCGTCCACCTCGGTCGCCGCGGCGAGGGTGCCGGTGAGCCGCAGGCGGGACCCGACGGGCAGCGGGGCGGGGAAGCGGACGCGGTCGAGGCCGTAGTTGAGCACCATGGTGGAGCGCTCGACCCGCAGCAGGTCGTGGCTCAGCGGCACGACGAGCGACAGGGTCATGTAGCCGTGGACGATCGTCGCGCCGAAGGGGCCCGCGGCCGCCCGCTCGGCGTCGACGTGGATCCACTGCTCGTCGTGGGTGGCGCGGGCGAAGGCGTCGACCTCCGGCTGCACCACCTCGTGCCACCGGCTCGCGCCGAGGTCCTCCCCCACGTGCTGCAGGAGGTCGGCCGGGGTCTCCACGACGAGCGCCACGGGGACAGGTCTACCGCAGGGCCCCCCTCCCGCGCGCCCCTGCGGGCCAGACCGTGACCTGGCCGCCCCGCGCGGCCCAGCGGGTTGCCCCGACGGGGCGCAGGAGCGGCCCCGGGGCCGGGCCGGCGGGGGCGGTGGCCGGGCGCGCGGGGGTCAGGCCTCGGGGACGAGGACGTCGAGCCGGCCGGAGCGGACGTCGTAGACGCACCCGGCGACGGGCAGCCCCGCCGGCAGGTAGGGCGAGCTGCGGATGCGCTGGACGTCGTGCTCGAGGGTCGCCCGCTGGTCGGGGATGGTGCGGAACTCGAGGCTGCGGGTGTCGAGCCCGGCGCTCTCGGCGATGGTCGCGTGCACCTGCTCGTCGGTGGCCTTCGTCATGCGGCAGTCGGTGTGCGCGACGACGAGGACGCGCTCCACCCCGAGCAGGTGGGTGGCGAGGACGAGCGTGCGCAGCACGTCGCCCGTCACGCGGGCACCGGCGTTGCGGAGGATCTTGGCGTCGCCGGGCTGCAGGCCGAGCATGTCCAGCGGCGAGATGCGCGAGTCCATGCACATCACGAGGCCGAGGCCCCGAGCCGCGCGCCCGGCCATGCCGGTGTCCGTGTAGGTGCGTGCGTGCTCGGCGTTCGCGGCGAGCACGTCGTCGAAGGAGGTCACGGCAGGGCATCCCACCAGGTCGCGGCGCGGCGCGGGGCGGCGGCCCGGCATCCGGGCGGCTGGAGGGAGGCGGGGCGGGGCGGCAGGCTGCGCCCGGTGGCGCACCTCCTCGTCCTCCTCGACCTCGACGGCACGCTGCTCGACCACCGCGGGTCGGTCGAGCGCGCGCTGCGGGCCTGGACCGCCCGGCTGGCGCCCCCGCGGGCGCCCGCGGACCTGCTCGGGGCGTGGCTGGCCGCCGAGCGCCGGCACCTCCCCGCCTGGCGCGACGGGACGGCGTCCTTCGCCGAGCAGCGCCGTCGCCGGCTGCGCGACGTGCTGCCGCTGCTCGGGCTGCCCGTCGGCGGCGACGCCGCCCTCGACGCCGTCTTCGCGGGCTACCTCGAGGCGTACGAGGCGGCCTGGACGGCCTTCGACGACGTCGAGGACGCCCTGGCCGAGCTCGCCGGCGCCGGGCTGGCGACGGCCGTGCTGACCAACGGCGTCGAGGAGCAGCAGCGGGCGAAGCTGGCCCGGCTGGGGCTCTCCGGGCGCGTGGGCCCCCTGCTCACCGCGGAGGCCCTGGGCGTCGCCAAGCCGGACCCCCGCGTCTTCACCCTCGCGTGCGAGCGCCTCGGACGGTCTCCGGCGCAGGTCGTCTCGGTCGGCGACGACCACGCCCTCGACGTCCTGGCCGCCCGCGCGGCGGGCCTGCGGGCGGTCCACCTCGACCGCCTCGGTGAGGGTCCTCCCGGCGAGCGGGCGCGCACGACGACGCTGCGCGGGCTCGCCGCGCTCGTGCTCGACGCCGGGCCCGCGTAGTCCCGGCCCAGCCGTACGGACCGGAGGAGCGAGCGGGCCTCAGGACAGGCGCTCGACCACCATCGCCATGCCCTGGCCGCCGCCGACGCACATCGTCTCGAGGCCGAGGGTCCCGTCCCGCTCCTGCAGCCCGTGGACGAGCGTCGAGGTCATCCGCGCGCCCGTCATGCCGAAGGGGTGGCCGACGGCGATGGCCCCGCCGTGGACGTTGAGGCGGTCCTCGTCGACGCCCAGCTCGCGGGCGGCGGGCACCACCTGGGCCGCGAAGGCCTCGTTCAGCTCGACGAGGTCGAGGTCGCCCACCGAGAGGCCCGCGAGGGCGAGCGCGCGGCGGCTGGCCTCGACCGGACCCATGCCCATGACCTCGGGCGACAGCGCCGAGACGCCGGTCGAGACCACCCGCGCCAGCGGCGTGACGTCCAGCTCGCGCGCCCGGACGTCGCTCATGACGACGAGGGCGGCCGCACCGTCGTTGAGGGGGCAGCAGTTGCCGGCCGTGACGGTGCCGTCGGGGCGGAAGACGGGCTGGAGCCCGGCGAGCGCCTCCGCCGTCGTCCCGGGCCGCGGGGACTCGTCGGCGTCCATGACCGAGCCGTCCGGCAGCACGACGGGCGTGGTGTCGCGCGCCCAGAAGCCGGAGGCCGTGGCGGCGGCCGCGCGCTGCTGCGAGCGCAGCGCGTAGGCGTCCTGCTCCTCGCGGCTGACCCCCCAGCGCTGGGCGACGTTCTCGGCCGTGTGCCCCATGGCGACGTACGCGTCCGGCAGCAGGCCGTCCTCGCGGGGGTCGCGCCACGTCGGCGCGCCGCCGGCGGCCCGCTCGGCGGTGCGCGCCCGGGCCTCCTCGAACCGCGGGTTGGTCCACGGGTTCGCCCCGCCGGGCGTCGCCGCAGGGGCGTCGGCGGGGGGCGCGTCGCTCGAGCCGCGGCCGAAGCGGCTGACCACCTCGACGCCGGCCGAGACCACGACGTCGGCCTCTCCGGCGCGGATCGCGTGCATCGCCATCCGCGTCGTCTGCAGGCTCGAGGAGCAGTAGCGCGTCACCGTGGCGCCGGGGACCTCGTCGAGGCCGAGGAGGACGGCGACGACGCGGGCGAGGTTGAAGCCCTGCTCGCCGCCGGGCATGCCGCAGCCCACGAGGAGGTCGTCGACCGAGCGGGGGTCGAGCTGCGGCACCGCCTCCAGCGCCGCGCGCACCACCTGGGCGGTGAGGTCGTCGGCCCGCGTCCCCGCCAGGGCGCCCTTGCCGGCGCGGCCGATGGGAGAGCGGGCCAGGGAGACGATGACGGCGTCGGGCACTTCGGGCTCCTCGGCGGTGAGGACGGGTGGGGTGCTGGTGCTGGTGCTGCAGGGGCGCTCGAGGAGAGCTCCTCAGGAGGCGGGCTCGCAGGTGACGTCCGGCGCCACGTCGACCTCGATGTCACCCTCGGCGATGGACGACTCCTCGACGGCCTGCTCGCCCTGGGCCCACTCGGCCGTGGCGGCCTGCTCCTCGCTGCCCGCGCAGAGCACGGTGAGCATGTAGACCCCGTCGTCGGTGCGGTCCTCCTGCAGGTCCGCGACGAGGGACTGGACACCGAGCTCGACGGGCGTCTCCGGCACCTCGACGGTGATGTCGGTGCCGTCCTCCTCGACCACGTCGTACTCGGGGGCCTGGGAGATGATCTCGGGGTCGGTCTCCGTCCCCGTCTCGGTGGACGCGCTGCACGCGGCGAGCAGGAGGAGCAGCGGTGCGGCGGGAGCGAGGTGGCGGACGCGCATGCCAGGGACAGTGCCACGGCCTCCGCGGCGGCGCACCGCGGACCCGGGCGATCCCGGCGGCGACGACGCGCCCCGGCGGACGGCCCCTAGCCTCGCGGCGTGGACGCGACCGTGCTCTCGCTCGTCCTCGACCTGTCGGGCGTCTTCGTGTTCGCCCTCGCCGGCGCGCTGGCCGCCGTCCGCGCCCGCTTCGACGTCATCGGCCTCGTCGTCGTCGCGATGGTCTCCTCGATCGGCGGAGGGCTCGTGCGCGACGTCCTCCTGGGCACGGAACCGCCTCTGGCGCTCCAGGACTGGAGGTACCTGGCGGTGCCGACGGCGGCCGCGGGCCTCGCCTGGTGGCTGCACCCCCGGCTCGCCCGCCTGCGGCGCTCGGTGCGTGTGGCGGACGCCTTCGGCCTCGGCTTCTTCTCCGTCTCGGGGACGGCGACGGCCCTCGCGGCCGGCCTGGCGCCGCCGTCCGCATGCCTGCTCGGGGTGCTGACGGGCGTGGGCGGGGGCGTCATCCGCGACGTGCTGCTCCGCGAGGTGCCGCTCGTGCTCTCGGACGGGCAGTTCTACGCGCTGGCGGCCCTGGCCGGGGCGCTCCTCGTCGCCGTCACCTGGCACCTGCAGGTCTACGGGCTCGTGGCCGCCGGGGCCGGCGTCGCCCTCGTCGTGGCGCTGCGCCTGCTGACCCTGCGGCTGCGGTGGCGGCTGCCCGTCCCCGCCGACCGCCGGCCCGGACGGGCTGAGCGGGCTGAGCGGGCCGGGGGGGGGGGGGGGGGGGGGGGGGGGGGGGGGGGGGGCGGGGTGGTCCCGCGCCCGCCGTCAGCGGCCGAGGAGGCCCCGCACGTAGGAGGCCTGCCCGAGGTGCTGCAGGCAGTCGGAGGCGACGCTGGCCAGGCGCACGCCGTAGGTGACGGGCGGGTCCCACCCCTCGTCCACGACGCGGTCGAGGTCCTGCTCGCCCAGCCCGGCGACGACGGCGTCGGCGCGCTCCCCCACGGCGCGGGCGTAGCCGGCGAGGTCCTCCGCGCTCGCCCGGACGCGCGCGACCTCGTCGGCGGTGTGGCCGTAGCCGGTGTCCTCGCGGGGCAGGTCCAGCGCCAGCCGGTCGGCCCAGGCCTCCCCGCCGCCGTCCACCGGCGACGTCCAGACCTGCTCGAGCCCGGCGGCGTCCGCGAGGTGGTCGTCCATGACCCGCGCCTGGTGCCACACCAGCCAGGCGACGGTGTTCGCCCCCGGCTGCGGCGCCCGCGCCAGGTCCTCCTCGGAGAGACCGTCGACGACCGTGGGCGCGAGGGCGCTCGCGCGGCCCAGCACCTCCTGCAGCAGCTGGCTGACGTCCATGGCCGCCACGCTAGGCACGGCGCCGCGCGGGCGCCCGCGGGCGCCGAGGGCGGAGTCGGCAGGTCAGGGACGGGCGGCCGGGCCGACGGCCGCCAGGCGCTCGTCGAGGAGCCGGTCGATGACGTCGGCCAGCACCCGCGCGGCCCGCGGCCGGGCGAGCTGGTCCGCCCGCGCGTGGGCGATGAGCGCGTCGAGCACGTGGGGCTCACGGGGGCTCGGGATCCGGGCGGGAGAGGTCACGTCGGCCTCCGACGGGTGGGGCGGGGCCGTCCCCCGCGTGCACGCTGCGTCGACGGGCGCCAGGGCCGCCTGCAGCGCTCACCCGTCCGGCGCCCCCGGTCTCACCCGCTCGGACCAGCGCTCCGTCCCGACCAGCGCCTGCCGAGCCGCGGCAGGGGTCAGCGGGCGCGGACGGCGGCGTCCAGGCGCCGGCGCACGCTCGGCCAGGAGTCGCCGTGGGCGGCGACGAGCGCGGGCGTCGCCCAGCGCAGCACCCCGCCCTCCGACGACGCGTCGGTGCCGCCGACGAGCTCGACGTGGCCGCCCGGGCGGCGGTCGGCCCGCACGACGGGCGGCGCGCCCGAGCCGTCGAGCCGGGCCCCGCGACCGGCGGAGGACGCCATGGCCCACAGCTCGAGGGCGAGGCTCCCGGCGGTCTGCACGACGACGGCGTCGCCCCCGCGCCCGGTCGTCGCGGGAGCCCCGGCGCTGGGCCGCAGCGAGCGCTCGGGGCGCAGGCGACCCCCGACGTCGACGAGGACCTGGCGCCCCGCGGCGGGGACGGGCAGGCGCAGGTGCAGGCCGCGCAGCCGCACCGCGGACCCGGGCAGCACGTGCGCGGTCGCACCGAGGTGGAGCACCCCGACGGCGTCGAGCCCCAGCACCACCTCGACGGCCACCCCGAGCACCGGGTCCTCCGAGCTCACGACGAGCCGCTGCGTCCCGTCACCGGCGACGCCCAGCGACGCCGAGCGCCGCACGGGGGCCGGCTCCCGCTCCGCCGGGACCACGCGCAGGCCCCCACCGACCTCCGGGCCCCCGCCCGGGCCCGTGCCCCGGCCGACGTCCGGGTCGGGGTCCACGGCGGCGGGCCCCGTGGCGCCCGCCGGACCGGCGGCGAGGAGGACGGGCGAGCCCGGCGGGTGCCCGTCGGCGCGGTCGGAGGAGGCCGCGAGCGCCAGCGCCTCGGTCTCGTCGACGGACAGGTCCCCGAGGTCGCCGCCCCAGTGCAGGACCCGCGGCGCGCCGGGGGCGTCCGTGAGCAGCAGGAGGCTGGCACCCGCGGCGCGCAGGTGGACGACCGACGGGACGCCCCAGGGGTCGTCCACGCCGTCCGGGCCGCCCCGGGGGCCGCCCGCGCCCTCCGCTCCCGGGCGGCGCCCGTCGTCGCGCCCGCCGGCCGCGTCGCCGGGTGGCCTGCTCGCCATGCCCCGATGCTGCCAGCCGCGGCGCCCCGGGGCGCGGGGGTCCGCCGGACCGAGGGCCGAGCCGTCGTCCGGGTGGGGACCCGGCGCAGGGATCAGCCCCGGCGCAGGACGCGGGCCTCCCAGGGGGCGAGCACGGGGTCGGCGGCGACGTCGGCGTCGTCGCCCCCTCCGTCGCCGGGCACGGTGCCGAGGACGAGCTCGAGGTCGCGCCCGGGCCCGGCGACGGCCTCGGGGAGGAGGTCGGTCAGGTCCACCGGCGAGGACCCGACGTTGGCGACGACGAGCAGCTCGTCGGCCGCGGGCGCCCCGTCCGGGCCCTCCCCCTCGAGGCGGCGGGTGAAGGCGTACACCTGCTCGTGCTCGGGGACGAGCATCGTGAAGTCGCCGAGCGCGACCACGGGCCAGTCGTGGCGCAGCGCCACCAGGCGCCGGTAGTGCGCCAGCACCGACGTCGGGTCGTCGGCCTGGTCGGCGACGGTCCACCCGCGGGCGTGGTCGGGGTTGACGGCGATCCACGGCTCGCCGGTCGTGAAGCCCGCCGACGGCGAGGCGTCCCACTGCACGGGCGTCCGCGCGTTGTCCCGGCTGGAGACGGCCACCCGGGAGAGCACCTCGGCCGGGTCGCCGCCGTGGCCGACCTCCTCGGCGAGGTGGTTGACGCTCTCGATGTCGCGCAGCTGCTCGGCCGAGGCCCACGGGAAGTTCGCCATCCCGATCTCCTCGCCCTGGTAGACGTACGGCGTCCCCCGGTGCAGGTGCAGCAGCGTGCCCAGGCACCGCGCCGACGCCGCGCGGTGCTCCGGGGAGTCGTCGCCCCACCGCGACACGATCCGGGGCTGGTCGTGGTTGTTCCAGTACAGGCTGTTCCACCCCCGCTCGGCCAGGCCCGCCTGCCAGCGCCCGGAGGAGGCCTTGAGCGCGAGCAGGTCCAGGGGCACGGGGTGCCACTTGCTGCCGTCGTGGTCGAGGTCGACGTGCTCGAACTGGAAGACCATGTCGACCTCCGCGCTCGCGGGGTCGGTGAAGCGCTGCGCGTCGGCGACCGTGACGCCCGGCATCTCCCCCACCGTCAGCAGCGCCTCCGGGCGCCCGGCGAAGACCTCGGCGTGCATCTCGGCGAGGTACTCGTGGATGCGCGGCCCGCACAGGTAGTGCTCGCCGCCCCCGGCCAGGCCGGTGCGGGGGTCGGCGTCGCGCCCGTCCGGCAGCGAGCCGTCCGCCGCGACGTCCTTGCTCACCATGTTGATGACGTCCATGCGGAAGCCGTCGACCCCGCGGTCGAGCCACCACCGCATCATCTCGTGCACCGCCGCCCGCACGTCCGGGTTCTCCCAGTTGAGGTCCGGCTGCTTGCGGGAGAAGAGGTGCAGGTAGTACTCGCCGCTGGCCTCGTCGAGGCTCCACGCCGGGCCGGAGAACGCCGACCGCCAGTTCGTCGGCTCGGCGCCGGGGGCCCCGCCCTCCATGCCCTCGCGCGGGCCGCGCCACCAGTACCAGTCGCGCTTCGCGCTCGACGGCGAGGTGCGGGACTCGACGAACCACGGGTGCTCGTCGCTCGTGTGGTTGACCACGAGGTCCATGACGAGCTTCATGCCGCGCGCGTGCAGGGCGTCGGTCAGCTCCTCGAGGTCCTCGAGCGTCCCGAAGGTCGGGTCCACGGCCCGGTAGTCGCTGATGTCGTAGCCGTTGTCGTCCTGCGGCGAGGCGTAGACGGGCGAGAGCCAGACGACGTCGACGCCGAGGTCGACGAGGTGGTCCAGGCGCGAGGTGATGCCGCGCAGGTCCCCCACCCCGTCGCCGTCGGAGTCCGCGAAGGACCGCGGGTAGACCTGGTAGACGACCGCGCTGGCCCACCACGGCGCCGGACCGGGGCCCGGGCCGGCGCCGTCGGGGGCCGTCGTGACCCGGGGCCGCAGGGGACTGGCCGTCGTCGTGCTCATGGGCGCGGATCCTGCCAGCGGCTGACGTGCCGGGCGGAGGTGGCCGCCCGCCGCCGCCTCCGCCCCTCCGGAGCCGCTGCGCGCGCGGTGTCAGCCGGCGACGAGCGCCCCCCGCTCGGTCCCGACGGCGTCGACCACCTCGGCGAGCACGCGCTCGGCGTCCTCGTGCGCCACCTGGCAGGTGCCGGCCGCCTGGTGGCCGCCGCCGCCGTGGCGCAGGCAGACCGCGCCGACGTCGACTAACGAGGTGCGGTCGACGATCGACTTCCCCACCGCCAGCACGGTGTTGAGCTTCTCGCGGCCCCACAGCACGTGGACCGAGACCCGCGCCGTCGGGAAGAGGGCGTAGACGACGAAGCGGTTGCCGGCGTGGATGACGTCCTCGCCGCGCAGGTCGACGACGACGACGTCGCCGCGCTGGGTGCTGCAGCGGCGCAGCTGCTCCTCGAAGAGGGCCTGCTGGGAGCGGTACAGCTCGACGCGCTCGGCGACGTCGGGCAGGGCGAGGATCTCCTCGACGTCCTGGTGGGCGCTGCAGGCGTCGACGAGCTGCATCATCAGCTGGTAGTTGGACACGCGGAACTCGCGGAAGCGGCCGAGCCCGGTGCGGCTGTCCATGAGGACGTTGAGCAGCGTCCAGCCGCGGGGGTCGAGGACCTCGTCGATGCCGTAGGCCGCCGAGTCGGCGCGGTCGACGGCGTCCATGAGCTCGGGCGAGACGTCGGGGAAGCGCTCGGCGCCGCCGAAGTGGTCGTAGACGACGCGGGCCGCCGAGGGGGCGCCCGCGTCGATGACGTGGTTGGCGCGCTCGCCGTCCAGGCGCAGGGTCTCGGAGTGGTGGTGGTCGACGACGAGGTGCGCGCGGGGGGCGTACGGCAGGTTCGTCAGGACGTCGCGCTCGGTGATCTCGACGACGCCGTCCTGGACGTCCTTGGGGTGGACGAAGGTGATCTCGTCGACGAGGCCGATCTGGCGCAGCAGGACCGCGCAGACGAGGCCGTCGAAGTCGCTGCGGGTCACGAGGCGGTGCGGCACGGGGGCTCCTGCGGGGTCGGCGGGGCGCCCCGGGGCGCGGGGCGGTGGCTCGTCCTCTCCCGTCGGCGCCCGCGCCCGCGACTTGAGCGACGGCGCGTCCTCTCCTCCGCCCGCCCCGCCCTCGCGCGCCCCCGCCCGCGCCCCCTCCCCCGCGCCCCCTTCCCCGTGCGCCCGCCTACCCCTGCGCCGCGGCGCGCTGCTGCAGCCAGTCGACGACGAGGGCCGTCGTCGCGTCGCGGTCGGTCTCGTTGAAGACCTCGTGCCGGGCGCCGTGGCGCAGCTCGAGGGTGACGTCGCGCAGGCCGGCGTCGCGGTAGCGCTCCGCGAGGCGGCGGACGAGCGCCCCGCCGGGCCCGCCGACCGGGTCCTCGTCGCCGCTGACGACGAGGACGGGGAGGTCGTCGCGGACGCCGGCGAGCGCCTCGGGGTCCGACGTCCGGCCCGCCGTCGCGAGCACGCCCCCGAGGACGGCGTCCTCGGTGGCGAAGCCGCACAGGGGGTCGGCCACGTACGCGTCCACCTCGGCCTCGTCGCGGCTCAGCCACTCGAAGCCGGTGCGGGAGGGGAAGGGCGCGTTGAAGCCCTCGAGGCCGGCGTCCGGCGGCAGGGCGCTGACGACCTCCACGAGCCCGTCGACGGCGGTCGAGCCGGACAGCACCACCCCCGCCCACAGCTCGTCGTGGTCGAGGAGGGCGTTCTGCGCGGCCATCGAGCCCAGGGAGTGGCCGAGGAGGAAGCGCGGCAGGTCGGGGTGCTCGTCCCGCAGCAGCTCGCCGAGGCGCACGACGTCGCCCACGAAGCCCGCGGCGCCCGCCGCGCCGAAGGAGCCGAGCGGCACCTGCTCCGACGTCGAGGCGCCGTGCCCGCGGTGGTCGCACGCCACGACGACGAAGCCGGCGTCGACGAGCGCCCCGGCGAGGCGCGCGTAGCGGCGCCCGTGCTCGGCGAGCCCGTGCGCGACCTGCACGACGCCCCGCGCCGGGCCGTCCACGGGCTCCCAGCGGTAGGTCGCGACGGCCAGCCCGTCGGAGGGCGAGGCGAAGCTGCTCGTGCGGGGCTCGGCGGTCATGGCGTCCTCCGGGGGGCCGGTCCGGTCGGGTCGTCGGGCAGGTGGGGCGGGCGGCTCGGGGCGCGGCGGGTCACGCCGGCACCCACGCGTCGAGCAGCCAGCTGTCGAAGGTGGTGGGCGTCAGGACCGCTCCGGGGCCGGGCAGCAGCACCTCGCCGGCGGCCTCGACGCCGAAGGGCGTGCCGCGCCAGCTCGCGCGCAGCTCGAGGGGCTCGCGCCGCGCCGACAGGGTCCGCCGCGCCATGTCGACCAGGTCCTCGGTGCTCGGGCCCGCCACCTCGAGCAGGCCCCGCGGCGGGCCGACGGCGACGCGGGCGAGCTCGGCGGCGAGGTCGGCGACGGCGAGCGGCTGCACGAGCAGCGGGGGCACCACGGCGCCGTCCCCCTGGCGGGTGAGCGCGGCGACGTCGGCGCCGGCCTCGTGGGGCGGCGTCGCCCGGACGACGGTCGTGCGCAGCGGCGCGCGGCGCGCCCGCTCCTCCTGGGCGCGCTTGCCCGCCAGCAGCGGCGGGCCGGACAGGCGGTCGACGCCGACGGCCGAGAGCACCACGAGGTGCTGGGCGCCGCCGCGGGCGGCGGCGTCGCCGACGCGGTCGGCGGCCGCGGCGAAGAAGCCCTCGAGGTCGCGGGCCCGGCGGGTGGACAGCCACGACGGACCGCTCGCGTCGACGACCGCCGCGCAGCCCCGCAGCGCCCCGTCGAGGCCGCGGCCCGTGACGACGTCCGCGCCGGTGGAGCGCGCCGCGACGACGACGTCGTGCCCGCCCCGGCGCAGCGCCTCGACGAGGGGCCGCCCGACGCGCCCGGTGCCGCCGACGACCGCCACCCTCACGAGGGACCCCCTCCCGCCGGTCCCCCCGCGGCGCTCCCCGGCGCCCCCGCCTGCGACCTTCCCGCCACCCCGCCCTGCGCGGCGGCGAGCATGTCCTCGCGGCTGACGAGCTTGACCCGCGGGCGACCGGCGTCGGCACCGGCGCGCAGCTCCGCCGCGTCGACGCTGCGCCAGCCGTCGAGGTCGACGACGTGCAGCCCGCCGGCGCGCAGGCGCTCGACGAGGTCGAGGGGGTCGGCGGGCGGGGCCGCGGCCGCCGGCTCGCGGGCGACGTCCTCCAGGAGGCTCGCGACGGTGGCGCGCGCGTCCTTGCGGGTGTGGCCGACGAGGCCGACGGGCCCGGTCTTGAGCCACCCGACGACGTAGAGGCCGCGCTCGGGCTCGCCGTCGGAGGCGAGCACCCGGCCGTCCTCGTTCGGCACGACGCCGCGCCGGTCGTCGAAGGGGGCGCCGGGGAGGGGCCGGCTGCGGTAGCCGACGGCGCGGTACACCGCCTGCACCGGGAGGTCCTCGACGACGCCCGCCGCGCCCGCGTGCGCCCGGCGGGTGCGCAGACCCGTGACGCGGCCGGCGTCGCGGCCCAGCACCTCCACCGGGGTGCGGGCGAAGCGCAGGTGCACCCGGCGCGGGGCGCCGGTCGTGCCCCGCTCGGCGAACGAGGCGAGGGCGTCCACGACCTGCCGGGCGCGGCGGTCGCCGGCGAGGTGGTCGACGGCCTCGGGCGCCAGGACGAGGTCGGCGGGGTCGACGACGACGTCGACGCCGGGGACCGCGCCGAGCTCGCGCAGCTCCAGCGGCGAGAAGCGCGCGTGCTCGGGCCCCCGGCGGCCGACGACGTGGACGTCGGTGAGGCGGGAGGCCGCCAGGTCGGCGTGCACGGCGGCCGGGACCTCGGTGGCGAGGAGGTCCTCGGCCGGGCGGGCGAGCACGCGGGCGACGTCGAGCGCGACGTTGCCGACGCCGAGCACGGCCACCTCGCGGGCCGAGAGGTCCCAGTGGCGCGGGGCCTCGGGGTGCCCCTGGTACCAGGCCACGACCTCGCTCGCGCCCCAGCAGCCGGGCAGGTCGGCGCCCGGGAGGTCCAGCGGGGCGTCGGTGCTCGAGCCGGTGGCCAGCACGACGGCGTCGTAGGCCGCCCGCAGCTCCTCGAGGGTGACGTCGCGGCCCACCTCCACGTTGGCCACGAGCCGGACGTCGGGGTGGTCGAGGACCTCGGCCAGCGTCGCGGTGACCGCCTTCATGTCGGGGTGGTCCGGGGAGACGCCGTAGCGGACGAGGCCGAAGGGCACCGGCAGCCGCTCGAGGACGTCGACGCGCACCCCGCGGTCGAGACCGGCGGCTACGAGGGCGCCGGCGGTGTGCACGCCGGCCGGGCCAGAGCCCACGACCGCGACGCGCAGGGGCGGGCGGCGGGGCGCCGCCCCGTCGGGGACGTCGGTGGTGCGCGCGGCGTCGCTGCTCACCGCAGCGATGGTGCCACCGCTCGTCGCGCGAGGGCCGCGTCCGCGCCGTGCCGGCGCCACGAGACGGGGCGCGATCGGCTGTGATGGCCACTCACGCTGCGTGACGGCGGCGACGGGAGGGCCGCGACGCACTCAAGACGGGTGACACTGGGGCATGGCCACCCCCGCGCCCCGGCGCCACCTGAGGACGAGCCCCTTCGCCGAGCGCGTGGCGGCGCCGGTCGAGACGTACGCCGTCGACGACCGGGTCAACCACCAGGTGCACGGCCTCGGGCGCGTGGTGTCGACCGAGGGCGACGTCGCGGTCACCGTCCGCTTCGCGCAGGGTCCCGTGCGCGTCGGCAACGACCGGCGGCTCTCCAAGATCTGACCCGCCGCGCCCTCCGCCGGGCGCCCACCCGGCCGGACCAGCGCCCGGTCCGCCCCCATCCACGGCGCCGTCGGCCGCGAAGACCCCCTGCGAGCGGGGATGCTCGCCGGAGGGGACCGCGAGGTCGGGGGGACGCCGTGGCGCACGCAGCACCGGTCCGGGAGGTCGTCGTCCGCTGCCCGCCCGTGGACGTCCGCGGGGCGCGGCGCGTCGTCGTCGGCTGCTGCGGCGGTGCGGGCTGGCACGAGGACGTCGCCGACGTCGCCGAGCTGCTCGTCAGCGAGCTCGTCACCAACGCCCTGGTCCACGGCGGCGGCGCCGCGTCGATGGCCGTGGTCGTCGCCCCCGGCGGCGTCCGGGTCGAGGTGGCCGACGACCTGCCCGACGAGCTCGAGCCGGTGGCGCGGCCGGCGTCGGCGTCCGCCACCGGTGGCCGTGGCCTCGCCCTCGTGGAGGCGCTCGCCACCGCCTGGGGCGTCCGGCGGGCGCCCGGGGGCAAGGTCGTGTGGTTCCACCTCGACGCCCGCCCGGGCGAGGGCCACGCGCGGGGCTGAGGCGGGAGCCCCGGGGCGGCGCGGCGACGCGGGCGGGCGCCGCCCGCGGACCTCGTAGGGTCGGTGGGTGACGAGCGGTGCCGGGGGCCTCGGGGCCTACCTCGAGGTCCTGCGCACCGGCTCCGCCGTGCGCCCCTTCGCCGCGGCCGTGGTGGCCCGGCTGCCGATCTCCATGGCGCCCTTCGGAACCCTGCTGCTCGTCGAGGAGACGCGCGGGTCGTTCACCGCCGCCGGCCTCGTCACGGCCGGCTACGCCGTCGGCATCGGCGTCGGCTCGCCCCTGTGGGGCCGCCTCATCGACCGCCACGGCCAGGCGCGCGTCGTCGCCCCGACCGTGCTCGTCAGCGCCGCGCTCCTCGCCGCCTTCGCGCTCGCGGCCGAGGCCCTCGCCCCCCTCGCCCTGCTGCTCGTGCTCGTCGTCGCCGCCGGCGCCACCGCCCCGCCCGTCAGCGCGGCCATGCGGCTGTCGTGGCGAGCCGTCCTCCCGGAGCGGCTGTGGCGCACGGGCTACGCGCTCGACGCGTCGGCCGTGGAGGCCGTCTTCGTCGGCGGCCCGCTGCTGCTGTCGCTCCTGCTGCACCTGCCCCCCGCGGGGCCGCTGCTCGTCACGGCCCTCGTCCACGCCGTCGGCGGGCTGGCGTACGCCGCGACCGAGCCCGCCCGCCGGCCGCCGGAGCGCACCGCCGCTCTCGACGGCGCGCTGGCGACGCTGGTCGACGCCGACCCGCTGCGGCGCGCCTCGCGCGTGCTCACCCCGCCGCTCGTCGCCGTGCTCGTCGTCGGGCTGGCCATGGCGGTGGCCTTCGGCTTCGTGGACACCTCGATGGCCGCGACGGCGCGCGCCGTCCTCGGCGACGAGTCGCGGCTCGGGGTGCTGCTGGCCTCGATCGCCGGCGGCAGCGTCCTCGGCGGCCTGCTGTACGGCCTGCTGCCGCACTCCGGCGAGGAGCGCCGTCGCCTCCCGGCTCTGCTCGCGGCCTTCACCGCCGGGCTGGCGGGCGTGGCCGTCGTCGTCGGCGCCGGGGCGCCGCTGCCCCTGCTGCTGCCGGTCCTCTTCCTCACGGGCCTGTGCATCGCGCCCGCGCTCATCGTCCAGCAGGCGCTCGTGGACTCCGTCGCCCCCGACGGGCGACGCGGGGAGAGCCAGGCGTGGCTGGCCACGGCCACCGTGACCGGGGGCGCCGCCGGCACCGCCGCCGCCGGCCTGCTCGTGGACCTCGGCGGGCCGCCCCTGTCCCTGGCCGCCGGCTCCGCCGCGCTGGCCGTGGCGACGGCGCTGGCGCTCGGGGCCCAGCCGGGCTGGGCGCGCAGCGCGCGGCGCGCCGCGGCNTCCGCGCTCGTGGACGCGACCCACGCCGACGCCGTCGCCGTCGGCCGCGCGCTCATCGCCAACCCCGACCTCGTCGAGCGCTGGCGCGCGGGGGCCGACGAGAACGAGCCCGACCCCTCGACCTTCTACGGCACGACCGCCGAGGGCTACACGGACTACCCGCGCCTCACGGCCTGACGGGAGGCGCCTCGGACGACGTCCACGAGCGTGACCGTGCACGGTCACGCTCGTGGACGTCGTCCGAGGCGCCTCCCGTCAGGCCGTGAGGCGCGGGTAGTCCGTGTAGCCCTCGGCGGTCGTGCCGTAGAAGGTCGAGGGGTCGGGCTCGTTCTCGTCGGCCCCCGCGCGCCAGCGCTCGACGAGGTCGGGGTTGGCGATGAGCGCGCGGCCGACGGCGACGGCGTCGGCGTGGGTCGCGTCCACGAGCGCGGACGCCGACTCGCGCGTCGTCGGCGTGCTGAACCCGCGGTTCGCGACGAGCGGCATGCCGGAGCGGCGGCGCAGGTCCTGCGTGAGCTCGTCGGTGGGGTCGGCCCGCAGCACGCTGAGGTAGGCGAGGCCCAGCGGGGCGAGGCCGTCGACGAGTGCGCCGTAGGTCGCGGCGACGTCGTCGGCGTCCGCCTCGGGGATCCCCTGGACGCCGTGCGCCGGCGAGATGCGGATGCCGACGCGGCCCGGGCCCACCTCGGCGGCGACCGCCCGGGCGACCTCGACGACGAGCCGGGCGCGCGCCTGCGGGCTGCCGCCGTACGCGTCGGTGCGGTGGTTGGTGTCGGGCGCGAGGAACTCGTGGAGGAGGTAGCCGTTGGCGCTGTGCAGCTCGACGCCGTCCAGGCCGGCGTCGACGGCGCGGCGCGCGGCGGCCACGTGGTCGGCGACGACCTGCTGGACCTCCTCGGTCGTCAGCGCGTGCGGCTCGGCGTAGGCCAGCTTGCCCTGCGGGGTGTGCGCCTCCCCCTCGAGCACGACGGCGCTGGGGGCGACGACGCGGTCGGTGCCGGTCGTGGCCGGGTGCGCCACGCGCCCCGCGTGCATGACCTGCATGACGAGGAGCCCGCCCCGCGCGTGGACGGCGTCGGCGACGCGGCGCCAGCCGGCGGCCTGCTCGTCGGTGACGATCCCGGGCTGGCCCGGGTAGCCGCGGCCCTCCCGGGTCGGGTAGGTGCCCTCGGTGATGATGAGCCCCGCGCTGGCGCGCTGGGCGTAGTGCTCGACGAGGAGGTCGCCCGGCACGCCGTCCTCCCCCGCGCGGGTGCGCGTGAGCGGCGCCATGACGACGCGGTTGCGCAGGTGCAGGTCCCCCAGGGCCACCGGGGTGAAGAGCTGGCGGGGGTCGGTGCCGGAGGCGTCGTCGGCCGGTGCCTGCGGGAAGTCGGTGCGGGTGCTCACGGGGCTGCCTCTCGCGTCGCGGGCCGGGCCTCGCCCGGCGGTACGCCGGGGCAACCGCGCGCCGCGCCCCGCTGTTCCAGCGTTCAACCGGTCCGCCGGGTGGAGCCGGAGGTGCACCCGGACGCCGGGGCGGGGCAGCATCCGCGGCGACGCCGGCGCCCGGAGCCGGTCGCGGAGGGAGGAGCGCTCGTGGGGCTGCTGGACGGCAAGGTCGTGCTCGTGAGCGGCGGCACGCAGGGCGTGGGCGCCGGGGTCGCGCTGGCGGCGGCGCGCGAGGGGGCGGACGTCGTCGTCACGGGGCGCCGCCCGGACGTCGGCGCAGCGCTCCTGCCCCGGCTGCGGGCGGCGCTCGCCGACGGCCGGTCCGCCGAGTACGTGCGCGCCGACGTCGCGGACGTCGCGAGCGCGCGGGCGTCCGTGGCCGCCGTCGTCGAGCGCTTCGGGCGCGTCGACTGCCTGTGCAACGCCGCCGGCCTCACGAGCCGGGGCACGCTGCTCGGGACGACGCCCGAGCTCTTCGACGAGCACGTGGCCGTGAACCTCCGCGGCCCCTTCTTCACCATGCAGGCCGCGGTGGCCGACATGGTGCGCCGCGGGGCGCCCGGCACCGTCGTCAACGTGACGAGCACCTCGGCGCACGGCGGGCAGCCCTACCTGGCGCCGTACGTGGCGACGAAGGCGGGCCTCGTCGGCGCGACGCGCAACGCCGCGCACGCGCACCGGGCCGACCGGGTGCGGGTCAACGCGCTCAACATCGGCTGGACCGACACCGAGGGCGAGGACGCGACCCAGCGCGCCTTCCACGGGGCGGGCGACGACTGGCGCGAGCGCGCGGCGAGCGCCCTGCCGATGGGGCGGCTGGGGCGCGTCGACGAGATCGCCGACCTCGTCGTGCTCATGCTCTCCGACCGCAGCGGCGTCGTCACCGGCTCGGTCGTCGACTGGGACCAGAACGTCCTCGGCGGGTTGGACTGATCCCGCCGGCCCGGGAGGGACAGGATGACGCGGTGACCTCCTCGACCGGCGCCACCACGACCACCCCTCCCGCCGAGCCGCTGCGGATCGGCGTGCTGGGCGCCGCCCGCATCACGCAGGAGGCGCTCACCGACCCGGCGCGGCGCACGGGGCACCGGCTCGTCGCCGTCGCCGCGCGCGACCGGGCGCGCGCGCAGGGCCTGGCCGACGCCGCGGGCGTCGAGCGCGTGCACGGCTCCTACGAGGAGCTGCTCGCCGACGACGACGTCGAGGTCGTCTACGACCCGCTGCCCAACGCCCTGCACGGGACGTGGAACCTCGCGGCGGTGCGCGCGGGGCGGCACGTGCTCACGGAGAAGCCGTCGACCGCGTGCGCGGCCGACGCGCGCGCCGTCCGGGACGCCGCGGCCGCCGCGGGCGTCCACGTCGTCGAGGCCTTCCACCACCTGCACCACCCCGTGCACCGGCGCCTCGTCGAGCTGCTGACCTCGGGCGAGCTCGGGGACCTGCGGCGCGTCGAGGTGGACATGCTCGTCCCGGCACCGGGCGAGGACGACCCGCGCTGGTCGCTCGAGCTCGGCGGCGGCGCGCTCATGGACCTCGGCTGCTACGGCCTGCGGACGCTGCGGGAGCTCGGGCCGCTCGTCGGCGGCGAGCCGGTCGTCACGGGCGCCCGCGCCGTCGAGCACCCCGACCACCCGGGTGTCGACGCCGAGCTCGTCGCCGACCTCGCCCTGCCCTCCGGCGCGACGGCGGTCGTGCGCAGCCGCATGGGCGGCGACGAGGTCGTATTCTCCTGCCGCCTCGTCGGCAGCCGCGGCGAGGCCACGGCGCCCTGCTTCGTCAAGCCGCAGTGGGACGACCGGGTCGTCGTCCGCGTCGGCGACGACGAGCGCACCGAGCACCTCGGGACGCGCTCGTCCTACGACCACCAGCTCGACGCGCTGGCGCGGCTGCTGCGGGAGGGGCCCTCCGCGGAGGACCCCGACCTCGGCGCCGACGACGCCGTGGCGACGATGGAGCTCGTCGACGCCTGCTACGAGGCGGCGGGCCTCGGAGCGCGGCCGGCGGTGCTCTGACGCGGCGGACCCGCTCGGGGCTGCCGCTGACCGGCCCGGGCGCTCGCGGGCCCGGCGCGGGGCTACCGTCCTCCCGTCGCGTCGGGACGACGTCCCGGCCCGGGCCGCACGAGAGGACACCCCGCCATGAGCGCTCCCACCACCACCTCCTCCGGCGCCGCGTCGCCCGACCGCGCCCCGCGCCCGGTGTGGTTCACCGCGGACGACTGCCGCCTCGAGGACTTCCGGGCCCTCGTCGAGGTCGAGACCGACCTGGGCGCCTACCCGTACGCCGACGCCGTCGAGCAGGGCGTCCTCGTCTACGGGCCGCGGCTGGCCGAGCACGTGGGCACGCCGGAGGGCCGCCGCGACGTCCAGGCCGAGCTGGCGCGGGCGCTCTCGGAGGGGCCCGGCGTCGTCGTGCTCCGGGGCGCCGTCGCCCCGGACGTCGTCGACCGGGCCACCGAGGTCTTCACGGCGATGATCGCCGACCAGCACGCGTCCGGCGTCGCGGGCGGCGACCACTTCGCGAAGCCCGGCGCCAACGACCGCGTGTGGGGCGCGGCGGACAAGCTGGCCGTGCGCGACCCGGAGGTCTTCGCCGACTACTACGCGAGCGACGCCCTCGCGCTCGTCTGCGAGGCGTGGCTCGGCCGCGGCTACCAGGTGACGAGCCAGGTCAACGTCGTCAACCCCGGCGGGCAGGCGCAGACGGCGCACCGCGACTACCACCTCGGCTTCATGTCGCAGGAGCAGGCGCTGGCCTACCCCGCGCACGTGCACGCCCTGTCGCCGCTCATGACGCTGCAGGGCGCGGTCGCCCACTGCGACATGCCGGTCGAGACGGGACCGACGCTCTACCTCCCGCACTCCCACCAGCACCCCGCCGGCTACGTGGCGTTCCACCAGCCGGAGTTCCGGGCGTACTTCGACGACCACCGCGTGCAGCTGCCGCTGGAGAAGGGCGACGCGGCCTTCTTCAACCCGGCGGTCTTCCACGGCGCCGGCACGAACCGGACGACCGACGTCCGCCGGATGGCGAACCTGCTGCAGGTCTCCTCCGCCTTCGGCCGGGCGATGGAGTCGGTGGACCGCACGGCGATGAGCGAGGCCCTCTTCCCCGTGCTGGCGCGCCGCTGGGCCGAGGGCGAGGACGAGCGCGCCCTGCGCAACGTCGTCGCGGCGTCCTCGGAGGGCTACGCCTTCCCGACCAACCTCGACGCCGACCAGCCCGTCGGCGGGATGGCCCCGCAGAGCCAGGCCGGGCTCGTGCTCCAGGCCCTCGAGGAGGGCTGGGACGTCGAGCGGGTCACCGACGCGCTGCGCGCGCAGGACGACCGCCGTCCCTCGCGCCCCCGCGGCTGACAGGGCGTCAGGCCGCCTGGAGGCGGTAGCCGCGCTTGACGACGGTGCGGACGACGCCGTCGGGCAGGACGGCGCGCACCCGGGCGACCGCGACGTCGACGGCGTGGTCGTCGACGGCGGACGGCAGGGCCGCGAGGAGGTCGGAGCGCGGGACGACACCGCCGCCCGCCGCCGCCAGGCGGGCGAGGACGGCGAGGGGACCCGGCGCCATCTCGAGCGCGCGGCCGTCGAGCACGGCCGCGCGAGCGCGGACCACGAGCTCGCCGGCGGGCGTCGCCACGCGGGCCCGCGGCTCGGTGACGAGGTGGTCGGAGAGCTCCCGCATGAGGGCCCCGAGGCGCCAGCGGGCGGGCACGAGCGGCTCGACGCCGGCGGCGCGCAGCGGCGCGGCGGTGACGTCGCCGACGGCGCAGGCGAGGACGCCGCCCTCGCCGGCGCCGGGACGACCCGCCGCGAGGGCGGCGACGAGCTCCTCGCGCAGGCCCCGGGCCGCGGCGGCGTCGAGGAGCGCGACCGCCGCGGGGGCCGCGGTGAAGGTCACGGCGTCGAGGGACCGGGCGACGACGGCGTCGACGAGCCGGTCGACGGCGGCGGGGTCGCGCGGAGCGCGCCAGTGGTACGGCGTCACCGTCCGCACGAGGGCCCCGGCGTCGACGAGCGGCTGCAGCTCCCCGAGGTCGGCGGCGCCGTGCATCTGCACGAGGACGGAGCGACCCTCCACCCCCTCGGCGACGAGGTGCTCGACGGCCTCCGCCGTCTGCTCGCTGCTCGCCGTCCAGTGCTCGGGCAGCCCGGCCGCGCGCAGGGCGCCGCGGGCCTTCGGCCCCCGCGCCACGACGTGCGCGCCCTGCAGCGCCGCGAGGAGGTCGTCGGCGAGCCCCGCCGCGTCGGCCGCCTCGACCCACGCGCGCATGCCGATCCCGGTGGTGGCCAGCAGGACCCGCGGCGGGTCCGCGATCGCCGACCGCGTGCCGGCGAGCAGGTCGGCGTCCTCGGTCACCGGGACGATGCGCATCGTCGGCGCGTGGACGACCTGCGCGCCGCGGCGGGTGAAGGTGCCGATGAGCTCGTCCGACCGGCGGTCGCTCGTCACCCCGATGGTCACGCCCACGAGCTGGGTGCGGTCGAGCTCGCGCGAGGGGACGGCGGGCGCGCCCTCGGCGGTGGGGACGGGGTTCGTCGGGCTCATGGGACCTCCGGCGTCGGGGCGCGCCGGCCGGGGGCCGGCGCGCTCGGCGTGCCCGTCCATCATGGCCCGCCGCGTGCTACGTCAGCGGTGCGTGCCCCGGGTCCGGGGCGCCGCCGAGCACGACCCGCACGCGCCCGTCCTCCACGGAGGCCGCGTGCGCGGCGACGTCGCGCTGGCCGCTGCAGGAGCGGCCGGTGGCGAGCTCGAAGACGGTGAGGTGCAGGGGGCAGACGACGACGCGGTCGTCCATCTGCCCGTCGGCCAGCGGCCCGCCGGAGTGGGGGCACACCGCGTCGAGCGCGGACAGCCGCCCGTCGCGGTGGCGGAAGACGGCCACCTGCCGGCCGCCGACGACGACGGCGCGCCCCTCCCCCACGGCGAAGTCCTCCAGCGGCCCGACGTCGACGCCCGGCGCGCTCGTGGCGGTCGTCAGGCTCGTCACGGCACTCACCGGTCGGCCCCCGCCGCGACGGGGACCGCCGCCGAGCTGCTGTGCGCGTCGGGCTGCAGGCCGCCCGGCGCGCCCGTCGGCCGCGAGAGCACCAGGGGCAGGGGCACCAGCGGCAGCGCCGTGCGGAACTGCCCCGGCGTGCGGGGCTCGGCGCCCTCGGCCCACGGGTCGCGGTAAGCGCCCACGGACTTCTCGAGCGCGGCGTCCAGCCCGGCCACGAGGCCGTCGGAGTCCTCGAGGAGGACCTTCTGCAGCCGCTCCAAGCCCATCCGCGGCACGAAGTCGTACGTCCGCTCCAACCAGTTGCCCCACTCGCGGTAGAGCTGGACGAAGCGGCCGGTCACCGTCATCACCTCGGCGGGCGAGGACACGGTCGCCAGCAGGTCGCCCTTGCGGACGCTCGCGCCCGCGGCGCCGCCGACGTAGACCTCCCACCGGCCCGCGCCGACGGCGACGACGCCGACGTCCTTGACGTAGGCCTCGGCGCAGTTCCGCGGGCACCCGACGACGGCCATCTTCAGCTTGGCCGGGGTCTCGAGGCCCTGGAAGCGGGTCTCGAGGTCGATGCCCAACTGGGTCGAGTCACCGAGGCCGAAGCGGCAGAAGTCGGTGCCCACGCACGTCTTCACGGTGCGCATGGACTTGCCGTAGGCGTAGCCCGACGGCATGCCGAGGTCCTTCCACACCCCCGGCAGGTCCTCCTTCCTGATGCCGAGGAGGTCGATCCGCTGGCCGCCGGTCACCTTGATCATGCCGACGTCGTACTTCTCGGCCACGTCGGCGATCTTCCGGAGCTGCTCGACCGTCGTGACCCCGCCCTTCATCTGCGGGACGACGGAGAAGGTGCCGTCGCGCTGGATGTTCGCGTGGACGCGGTCGTTGATGAACCGCCCGCCGCGCTCGTCGACGAACTCGTCGGCCCAGAGGGTCCGCAGCAGCGACGTCAGCCCCATGGTGCTCTTGGCGTCGTGCTCGCCGTGCGGGGCGAGGGCCGCGAAGACGGCGGAGACGCTGAGGAGCCGCTGCTCGCGGATCGCCGCGACGAGCTCGTCCTTGCGCAGGGGGACGCCGGGGACGTACCAGTGCACCGACGGGTCCTCGGTCAGCCCACCCTCCGCGGCCAGCTCGACGAGCTGGCCGACGAGGCCCTTGCACGAGCCGCAGCCCTTGCCGGCGCGGGTGGCGTCCATGACGCCCTTGACGCTCGTGCAGCCGCCCGCGACGGCGCTGGTGATGGCGCCCTTCGTCACGCCGTTGCAGTTGCAGATCTGGGTGTCGTCAGGCAGGTCGGCGGCGCCCTGCTCCTGCCCCTGCTCGCCGCCGAGGTCGAAGAGCAGCCGCAGCCGCTCCTCGGGCAGCGGCAGCTGGCGGTCGAAGGCCTGCTGCAGCGCCGGCGTCTTGCGGACGTCGCCCACCAGCGTCGCCCCGACCAGTCGCCCGTCGCGGACGACGAGCGAGGAGTAGACGCCCTTGGAGGACTCGGAGTAGACGAGGAGCTCGTCCTCGGCGCGCTCGGGCTCCGAGAGGCCCATCGCCGCGACGTCCACGCCCGCGACCTTGAGCTTCGTGCACGTGCGCGAGCCGTGGTACTCGGCGCGGGGGTCCGCGCCGGTGAGCACGTCGGCCAGGACCGTCGCCTGCTCCCACAGCGGCGCGACGAGGCCGTAGACGACGCCGCGGTGCTGCACGCACTCACCGACCGCGTACACGCCGTCCGGCGCCCCGCCCGACGCGCTGCTGCTCCCCTCGGCGAGACCCGTGTCGACGCAGCGCATCTGGTCGTCCACGACGACCGCGCGCTCCACCGTCAGCCCGGCGCGCAGGGCGAGCTCGGCGTTGGGCGTGATCCCCGCGGTGAGCACGACCATGTCCGCCGGGACGTGGGTGCCGTCGGTGAGGACGACGCCCGTCGCGCGCTCCTCGCCCGTCACCGCGGTGGTGCGGGTCCCGGTGAGCACCGTCACGCCGAGCCCCTCGATCGACCGGCGGAGCACGGCGCCGCCGGCCGCGTCGAGCTGCTGGTTCATGAGGTGGGCGGCGGAGTGGACCACCGTCACCTCGAGCCCGTGCTTGCGCAGGCCGTACGCCGCCTCGAGGCCGAGCAGCCCGCCGCCGACGACGACGGCGCGCCGGTGGGCGCGGGCGTCAGCGAGCAGCTGCCGGGTGTCGTCGAGGCCGCGGAAGCCCTGGACCCCCGGCAGCAGGCTCCCGTCGGGGTGCCGGACGCCGTCCATGGGCGGGATGCGCGGCGAGCTGCCCGTGGCGAGGACGAGGACGTCGTAGGGCGTCGTGGCGCCGGTCGCGTCGACGACCTCCTTCGCGTGCACGTCCACGGAGGTGACGCGGACCCCGCAGCGCAGGTCGATCCCGTTGTCGGAGTACCACTCGCGGGGGTTGAGGACGATGCCGTCCTCGTCGTCCTCCCCCGCGAGGACGTGGCTGAGCATGATCCGGTTGTAGTTGCCGTAGGGCTCGTCGCCGAAGACGGTGATCTCGAACAGGTCACCGCCGCCGCGCTCGAGCAGCTCCTCGAGCGTGCGCGCGCCGGCCATGCCGTTGCCCACGACGACGAGGCGCCGCTTCCCGGGCGCGCCCCCGCGCCGGGGCGCCGGCACGTCGCCGAGCACCGGGCCGGCCGTCCCGGTGGTCGTCCCGGTCGTCCGCCGGGGCGCCATCAGACCTCCACCAGCCCGAGGTCGAGGACGACCGAGCCGCTCACGCCCTCGGGCGCGGCGAGCTGCAGCTCCAGCGTCTCGCCCGCCTCGACGTCCTCGACCACCCGCAGCGGCACGTGGACGTCCCCGCGCGCCCCGACCGGGAAGTAGCGCATGGGCACGCCGTCGCGCAGCAGCACGACGACGACGAGCTCCCCGCTCGAGTTGCCGCCGCGGAAGTAGAGGACCTGGGCGCGCACGCCGTCCGGGACGACGTACGCCAGCGAGGCGTCGAGGGCCGAGGGCTTCTCGAGCCCGGAGCCCGCGAAGGCGTGCACGCCCTGCAGGAAGCGGAAGGTGGAGCTCATGGGGTTCCCCCGTCGGTAGGGCTGGCTGAGGCGGTGGTACCGGCTGAGGCGGTGGTGCCGGCCGCGGCGGCGGTGCGGGTCGTGGCCGCGATGGAGGTGCCGGGCGGTGGCTCGGCCCAGAGGTCGAGGTCGTCGGGCCCGCCGACGCGCTCGAGCCGGACGGCGCAGGACTTGAACTCGGGCATCCGCGACGTCGGGTCGAGCCGGTGGTCGGTGAGGCTGTTGGCGCCCGAGAGCCCGGCCCAGTGGAAGGGGACGAAGACCGTGCCCCGCACGACCGCCTCGGTGACCCGCGCGCGGAAGACCGCTCTGCCACGACGGGTCTCGAGCGCGACGAGGTCCCCGTCGGCGACGCCGTGGCGGGCGGCGACGTCCGGGTGCAGCTCCGCCCGCGCGTCCGGGTCGGTGAGGAGCAGCTGGCGCACCCGGCGGGTCTGCGTGCCGGACTGGTACTGGCTCACGGTCCGGCCGGTGGTCAGCACGTAGGGGTGGGCGTGGTCGGGCTGCTCGGCGCGCGGCCGGAAGTCGACCGGTGCGAAGCGCGCCCGGCCGTCCGGCGTGGGGAAGCCGTCGAGGAACATCCGCGGCGTCCCGGGGTGCGGGGCGGCGCCGGGGTCGTCGTCGGCCGGCGCCGGGCACGGCCAGAAGACGCCCTGCTCGGCGTCGAGGCGCTCGTAGGTGATGCCCGAGTAGTCGGCGCGTCCTCCGGCGCTGGCGCGGCGCAGCTCGGCGAAGACCTCCTCCGGGTCGGTGGGGAAGCCCTGCTCGACGCCGAGCCGGTCGGCCAGCGCACGCAGGATCCCGAGGTCGTCGAGGACGCCCTCGGGCGGGTCGAGCGCTTTGCGGCGCAGGATGACCCGGCCCTCGAGGTTCGTCATCGTGCCGCCCTCCTCGGCCCACTGGGCCGTGGGCAGGACGACGTCGGCCAGCGCCGCCGTCTCGGAGAGGAAGAAGTCGACGACGACGAGGGCGTCGAGGGCGTCGAGCCGAGCACGGACCCGGTCCCGGTCGGGCGCGGAGACGGCGATGTTCGAGGCCAGCACGAGGAGCGTGCGGACGCCGCCGTCGGTGCCGCAGCGGTCGAGCATCTCGAAGGCCGACAGCCCCGGAGCGGGGAGGTCGTCGGGGTCGATCCCCCACACCGCGGCGACGTGGGACCGGGCGGCCGGGTCGGCGAGCATCCGGTACCCGGGCAGCTGATCGGCCTTGAGGCCGTGCTCGCGGCCGCCCTGCCCGTTGCCCTGGCCCGTGGTCGTGCCGAAGCCCGAGCCCGGTCGCCCCGGAAGGCCCAGCGCGAGCGCGAGGTTGGAGAAGCCGAGGACGGTGTCGGTGCCGCCGGCGTGCTGCTCGGCGCCGCGGGCGGAGAGCACGACCGCCCGCTCGGCGGCCGCCAGCAGGTGCACCGCCCGCTCGAGGTCGGCCACCGGCACCCCGGTGGTCCGCTCGACCCGGTCGGGCCACCACCGGTTCGCCGCGGTCGCCGCGGTCGCGTACCCGTTCGTGCGCTCGGCGACGTAGGCCTTGTCGACCAGCCCGTCGCGCCGGGCGACGTGGAGCATGCCCAGCGCGAGGGCCAGGTCGGTGCCGGGCACGGGGGCGAGGTGCAGGGTCGCGCCGGCCGCCGTCGGCGTGCGCCGGGGGTCGACGACGACGAGGGCGGCGCCGCGCGCGCGGGCGGCGTCGAGGTGCTGCATCGCCGGCGGCATCGTCGCGGCGGGGTTGCCGCCGACGAGCATGAGCGCGTCCGCCCCCGCCAGGTCCTCCAGCGGGAAGGGCAGGCCGCGGTCGACGCCGTAGGCCTGGTTGAGCGCCCCGGCGGCCGACGACATGCAGAACCGGCCGTTGTAGTCGACGGCCGACGTCCGCAGCACGACGCGTGCGAACTTGCCCAGGGCGTAGGCCTTCTCGTTCGTCATGCCGCCGCCGCCGAAGCAGCCGACGGCGTCGCGGCCGTGCCGCTCCTGGCTGTCGCGGACCGCGGCGACGACGCGGTCCAGCGCTTCCTCCCACGACGCCGGCCGCAGGGCGCTGCGGCGGTCGCCGGGCACCTCGCGCACGAGCGGGGTGAGCAGCCGGTCCGGGTGGTCGAGCAGCTCGGCCGCCGTCCACCCCTTCGAGCAGAGCCCGCCCTTGTTCGTCGGGAAGTCGTCGGGCTCGAGCTCGGCTGGCCGCTCCCCCGCCGTCAGGCGGATGCCGCACTGCAGGGAGCAGTAGGGGCAGTGGGTCCGCGTCGTGCGACGTCCCCCGCCGACCGGCCCGGCTCCGCCCACGAGGGGGAGCCGGGTCCGGCCGGCGGGCGCCGGCGGGGCGGCGGTGGCGGTGGCGGTGGTGGTGGTCATCACGGTCAGATGCGCTCCGTCGTCCCGAGCGCGCCCCGCCGCGCGTACACGGCCCAGGTGACGGCGATGCACAGGACGTAGAAGCCGACGAAGGCCCAGAGCGCCGGCTGCAGCGACCCGAAGGCGGTCGAGGACTCGGCGAAGCCGCGGTTGATGAGGAAGCCGCCGTAGGCGCCGACGCCCGCGGCGACGCCGATGCACGCCGCGGTGATCCGCCGCGCGTAGAGGCCGGCGTCGACGTCGCCGTCGACCACCCCGCGGCGGAAGACCGCCGGGATCATGCGGTAGACGGAGCCGTTGCCGACGCCGCTCGCCACGAACAGCACCATGAAGGCGAGGAAGAAGAGGGTGACGCTGGCCATCTGCAGCGCCACGACGGCACCGACGGCACCGAGCGCCAGGACGGCGAAGGCGACGATGGAGACCCTCGCGCCGCCGACGCGGTCGGAGAGGCGGCCGCCCCAGGGGCGGGCCAGGGAGCCGATGAGGGCGCCGAGGAAGGCGATGCCCAGCGTCACGTCGGGGAACTGGCTCTTGAGGAGCGTCGGGAAGGCCGCCGCGTACCCGATGAACGAGCCGAAGGTCCCGATGTAGAGCAGGGAGATCAACCAGGTGTGCTTGTCGCGGAGGGCGGCTCGCCAGGCGGCGTCGTCCGAGCGGGCGTCCGAGAGGTTGTCCATGAAGCGCCAGGCGCCGAGAGCGGCGAGCACCGCGAGCGGGATGATGAAGAGCGCGGGCCGGGCCGTGGTGGCGGCGACGCCCGCGACCACGACGAAGGGCACGACGGCCTGGATGACGGCCACGCCGATGTTGCCGCCCGCGGCGTTGAGCCCGAGGGCGGCGCCCTTCTCCCGCTGCGGGAAGAAGAAGTGGATGTTGCTCATCGACGACGCGAAGTTGCCGCCGCCGACCCCGGCCGTCGCCGCGATGAGGAGCATCGCCCAGAACGGCGTCCCGGGGTTGTGCGCGACGTAGGCGAGCCCGACGCAGGGCACGACGAGCAGCAGCGCCGAGATGATCGTCCAGTTCCGACCGCCGAAGCGGCCGACCGCGAAGGAGTACGGGAAGCGCAGCGTCGCGCCCACGAGCACGGGCACGGCCGTCAGCCAGAGCTGCTGGTCGAGCGCGATGGCGTACCCCGCGGCCACGAGCACCGGCGTCGCGATCGACCAGAGCTGCCACACGGTGAAGCCGAGGAACTCCGCGGCGATGGACCACCACAGGTTCCGGCGCGCCATGCGCCGGCCTCCGGCGGCCCACTGCGCCTGGTCCTCCGGGTCGAAGACGTCGACCCACCGTCCCGCCCGGGGGGCGTCGACGGTCCCCACGGGGCCGTGGGGCTCCCGCTCGGCCCTCTGCGTCTGCACGGCCATGCCGGTCTCCTCGTCCTCGGCCGACCGGGTGACGGGCGAGCGCCGGGCACCCGGCCCCGGCGCCAGTGGGGAGGACGCTAGGAACGCCGTGTTGCGTCGGCGTCGCGCTGTGTGACAGCCGCGGTAACTCGACCTCACAGTCCGGGAGCGGTCCCGTGAGGTGACCAACCGCGGTCCCCGCGGTGGCGACTACCGTCGAGCCGTGCGCCCTCCCGTCACGCTCGACGCCTTCTCCGAGGTGGCCCAGCAGGCCCTCGAGGCCGACGACCCGCTGGCCGCCGTGCCCACGCTGCTGGCCTGGGTCGAGGACCCGCACCCGGACGACGAGGTGAGCGTCCGCGAGCTGCTCTCCACGGCGGGGACCCTGCGAGCGGCGGGCGGCGACGTCGACGGCGGCGTCGCGCTCCTGCACCGGGCGATCGCGACCGACGGCCCCGGGGAGACGGACCCGCGGGGAGAGCTCTTCGGCCTCCTGCTGCGCGCCGGGAGGCAGGAGGAGGCCGACCGTCTCGCCCAGGAGCTGCGCCGTGAGCGCCCGACGCCGGCGGAGGCCCTCGGCGACGTCGCCCTGTCGCTGTGGGAGCACGGCCGGCTCGAGGACGCGCACCGCTGGTACACGCTGGCGGCCTCCCGCGTGCTCCGCGAGGCCGAGACCGCCCCGGCGACCGCGGGGATCGACGCGCTGCCCGGGCTGCTGGCGGACCGCGCCGAGCTCCGCGCGGAGCTCGACCTGCCCGCCGACGAGCTCGACGAGCTGGGCGGACAGCTGGACCTCGACGATGACGACCACGACGACCTGGGCGGTCTCGACCCCCGCACCTGAGCCTCGCGACGGGCCCGGCCGTGACCGCGGCCCCTCCCGGGTGCGCACAGGTGCGCACCCGGCCACACAGTCCACAGGGAGGGCGGTCGCCGACCCGTCGTCGGACCCCGCCCCTACTCTCGCACACATGTTCGAGGTCAGGGCGCTGGGCGACGGCGAGGACGCCGTGCCGCCGCCCGCGTCCGTCGACGCCGGTCCCGCCTCGGACGTCGACGCCTCCCCCCGTCCCGACACCCGCCCGGGCAGTAGGGGGGCCGGGGCCGCCCCTCCGGTCGGCAGGTCCGCCGGCGCGCCTGACGACGTGACCGGTGCTGCCGCGGGCCGGGACGGTGGTGCCGCCGAGCTGGTGGGTGAGGTCGGTCGGGTGCGGTCGGCGGTGCGGGCGGGCGCGCTGGGTCGGGTGCAGGCGGTCGTGGCGTTGGAGGCGGCGCGGTCGGTGGCGTGGGCGGGGCTGCTGCGGCAGGTCGCGGCGCTGGTGGACGAGGTGGGCGCGTCGGGTGGGCCGGCGGCACCGGTGGCCGACGCCGGTGACGGTGCTGGCGACGCCGGTGCCGGCGACCGCGGGGCGGGGGCGGTCGGTGTCGCGGTGCGGGGTGCGGGCTCCGACCCGGCACGGTCGCTGGGGCCGGGATCGGGGTCGGGGCGGGATGCGGGTGTGGCGTTCGAGGCCGCCGCGGCGGAGCTGGCGGTCGCGCTGGTGGTGCCGCTGCGGCGGGCGCAGGACCTGGTCGCCGAGGCCCTCGCGGTGACGACCCGCCTGCCGGTGACGTTGGCGGCGTTGGAGGCGGGGCGGATCGACCCGCAGCGCTCCCGCCTGGTCGCCGAGGAGACCCTCGCCCTGTCCCCGGTGCACGCGGCGACGGTCGACGCGGCCCTGGCCGGCGACCTGGGCCCGCTCGCCGTCCCGGCGCTGCGGGCGCGGGTGCGTCACCTGGTCGCGACGACCGACCCCGAGGCGGTGCGCCGGCGGGTGCGGCGCGCGACCTGCGCCCGCGGGGTGCGCCTGTTCCCGGTGGACGACGGGATGGCCCAGCTCGTGGCGACGGGCCCGGTGCTGGACCTGGCGTGCGTGTTCGAGCGCCTGACCACCACCGCCCGGGCCCGCGCCGGGGAGCACGGCAGGGTCGACCCGCACGCCGCGACCACCGCCGGCCTGGACCCCCTCGCCCTCAGCGACGGCGGGACGGGGCTGCCGGACCGGCGAGGCATCGACGCGCGCCGCTTCGACGCCCTCGTCGACCTCGCCACCACCACCGACCTCACCACCACCGACCCGTCCACCACCACCGACCTGGTCACCGGCGCTGGTGCCCGTGCGGGTGCTCGCGGCGGGGCTACGGCCACTGGGGACACAGCCAGGACCGGGCGCTCGGTCCCGGTGAGCAGCACGGTCACGACCCGGGCGCGCAGCCCCCACGGCCCGCACGTCACCGTGGCCCTGACCAGCCTGCTGGGCCTGGACGACGACCCCGCCCAGCACCCCACCCTCGGACCCCTCCCGGCCATGGCCGTCGCCGAGCTCCTCGCCGCCGGGCACCGCTTCCGCCGCGCCCTGACCGCCCCGGTCACCGGCCACCTCGTCGGCCTCGACGGCCACCTCCAGGCCCTCGACCCCACGCCCACCACCACGAGCCCCACCACCGCGACGCCGGCGAGGACTACGGCGCCGCCGCCCGACCCACCGCGCAAGGGCCCCCGGACCACACCCGCCCGACGCCACCGCGCGGCGGCGATCACCGTGCGCGTCGACACCCCCGACGGACCGGACGACCCCGCGCCACCGCCGACATCACCGGCACCCGACGTGACTCCCGCAGCCGCAGCCGCAGCCGCAGCGCCGTCGCCGCCGTCACTGTCTCCGCCGGGGCCGGTGAGGGGCTCCTCGGCGACCTCGCGGCACACCTCGCTGCGCCGCGCCGCCCGACGCTCCGCCTGCTCCTACGCCGCCGCCACCGGCGGACCCGGCCCCTACGCCCCCACCGACGCCTGCGCCCGCTGGGTCCGCACCCGCTCACCCCGCTGCCAGGCCCCCGGCTGCCGTACGCCCGCCACCCGCTGCGACCTCGACCACCGCACCCCCCGCGCCACCGGCGGCCCGACGTGTTCGTGCAACCTCGACGTCCTGTGTCGGCGCCACCACCTCGCCAAGCACCACTTCGGATGGAAGGCCGTGCCCATGACCGACGACGCCCGCGACCCCGCCCTGACCTGGACCACCCCGCTCGGTCAGGTCGTGGACGTGCCCGCCGAGCCTCTCCTGCCCCGCCCCGCACCCCGCACCACCGACGACGACACCGGGGAGCAGACGCTGGCCGACGACGCGGCCGCCGCCGCCCTCGAGGACCACCTCCTCGGCGGACCCCGCTACCCCCAGCGCGACAGCGCCGCCCACGACCTCGAGCGCCTGCACGCCGAGCTGGCACGGCAGCACGCCGTGGCTCGGTCGCAGCGGCACGACACCGCGCCGGACGACGACGGAGGCACGGCTGGTGGCCGCCCCGGTGACGACCCGGCGGGCGCCACGAGCGGAGCAGGCGGATGGGGCGACGACGGCACCCCTGACTACTGACGGCCGGGGGTTCGGCGAGGCCTCCGGGTATCCGCGTCAGCGGACCTCGATGCGCGCGAGGCCCTGGGTCGAGATGACGCTGGGGGTGGACGGCCAGGGGGGCACGCTGGAGAGAGGGCCGTGGTCCGCAGCAGTCGGCCTCGAGCCGGCCCGGCGGGCGAGCAGCCCGAACGGCGGGGCGGGGTGCGGGCTCCGGCGGGGGCCGAGGCGTGCTCCCGGGCCCCGCCGAGGGCGGGACGCGGGAGCACGGCCACAGGACGAGCTGGTCAGGGCACCGTGTACCCGGCCGCGCGGAAGAGCTCGTACCACTCGGCGCGCGTCAGCGGCAGGTCTGAGCCCTGCGCCACGGCGCGCACGCGCTCGGGGCTCGTCGTCCCCAGCACCACCTGCATCTGCGCGGGGTGCCGCGTGATCCAGGCCGTGGCCACGGCCAGCTTCGGCACGTCGTACTGGGCCGCGAGGCGGTCGAGCACCGCGTTGAGCTCGGGGTAGCGGTCGTCGTCGAGGAAGACGCCCGAGAAGAAGCCCGCCTGGAACGGCGACCACGCCTGCACGGTGATGTCCTTCAGCCGGCAGTAGTCGAGCGTGCCCGTGTCACGGGCGACCGACTGGTCGAGCGCCTGCATGTTCGAGGCGACGCCCTGGGCCACGAGCGGCGCGTGCGTGATGGACAGCTGCAGCTGGTTCGCCACCAGCGGCTGGCGCACCGACCGCTGGAGCAGCTCGACCTGCCCGGGCGTGTGGTTCGAGACGCCGAAGTGCAGCACCTTCCCGGAGCTCTGCAGCTCGTCGAAGGCGCGCGCCACCTCGTCGGGCTCGACGAGCGCGTCGGGGCGGTGCAGGAGCAGCACGTCGATGCGGTCGGTGCCGAGGGCCCGCAGGGAGCCCTCGACGGACTCGGTGATCCGCTCGTACGAGAAGTCGAAGTACGGCCCCTCGGGGACGATGCCGCACTTCGTCTGCACCGTGACGGCGTCGCGCTCGGACGGCGACAGCTGCACCGCCTCGGTGAAGCGCTCCTCGCACCGGTGCATCGACCCGCCGTAGACGTCGGCGTGGTCGAGGAAGGTGACGCCGGCGTCGCGGGCCGCGGCCCACCACTCCCGGATCTCCTCGTCGGTCTTGTCGGCCACGCGCATGACGCCGAGGACGACATTCGGGACCTGCAGGCCGGTCGTGCCCAGGGGGACGGTCCTCACGGCTCAGGCCTCCGACAGCCGGGCGACCTCGTCCGCGGACAGCTGCAGCTCGGCAGCCCGCGCAGAGTCGGTGGTGGACTGCGGGCGCGAGGAGCCCGGGATGGGGATGACGACGTCGGCGAGCGCCAGCTCCCACGCCAGGGTGACCTGGTGCGGGCTCACGCCGTGCGCGTCGGCGACGTCCTGGAACACCGAGTGCTCGCTGCCGAGGTCGGAGGCCTTCGCGATGCCGCCGAGCGGGCTCCACGGGAGGAAGGCGACGCCGAGGGAGGCGCAGTGCTGCAGCTCGCCGAGGCTGGAACGGAAGGCCGGCGAGAACTGGTTCTGCACGGACGCGAGGCGCCCGCCGAGGACGGCGTTCGCCTCGTCGATCTGGGCGACGTCGGCGTTGGAGATGCCGGCCATCTGGATGACGCCCTCGTCGAGGAGCTCGACGAGCGCGCCGATCGAGTCCGCGTAGGGGACGTCCGGGTCCGGGCGGTGGAACTGGTAGAGGCCGACGGCCTCCACGCCGAGGCGCCGGGCGGACTCCTTGGCGGCCGCCTTGAGGTGCTCGGGGCGCCCGTCCTGCGTCCACGAGCCGTCGCCGGGGCGCAGGTGGCCGCCCTTGGTGGCGACGAGGACGCCCGAGGTGTCGCCGCCGTAGCTGCGCAGGGCCTCGGCCACGAGCTCTTCGTTGTGGCCGACCTCCCCCGCGTCGCGGTGGTAGGCGTCGGCGGTGTCGACGAGGGTCACGCCCGCGTCGAGCGCGGCGTGGATCGTGGCGACGCTGCGGTCGCGGTCGGGTCGCCCCTCGATGGACATCGGCATGGCGCCGAGCCCGATCGCGGAGACGGAGCGGGGTCCGAGGGTCCTGGTCTGCATGGCTCCGACCCTGGCCCCCGCGCGGCCGGACCGCCACCGCGCGGTGGCGCCTGCGGCGGGACGCCGGTCAGGGGTCGGGCGTGCCGTACACGGCGGTGCACCACAGGTCGGTCAGGGCGTCGAGCACCGAGCCCGGCGGCAGCGACGGCTCCTCCCCCCCGAGGGACGCGGCGATCGCGCGCTCGTTCATCGTGTTGAGCAGCACGCTCGTGGCGCGCGGGTCGACGACCGCGCCGGCCCGTCCGCGCCGCTGCTCCGCCGTGATGGTCGCCGTCGTCAGGTCGACCCACCCGGCCAGGCGGCGCGACCACTCCTCGCGCAGCTCCGGCACGGTGGCGCGCGCCTCGGCCAGCGACAGGGAGACGGCCCGGTGCGCGCCGAAGACGTCGACGAAGACAGCCAGGCACGAGCGCCACCAGTCGCGGGACGGCGCGTCGGGCAGCGGGAGGGCCGCGAGCCGCGCGTCGACCTCGGCGACCATGCGGTCGAGCAGCTCGAGCAGCACGGCCTGCTTGGACCCGAAGTAGAAGTAGAAGGCGCTCCGCGACAGGCCGGCGGCCGCGGCCACCTCGTCGATCGAGATCTCCGCCAGGGGCCGCGTCCGCAGCAGGTCCTCGACGGCGTCGACGATGGCGCGCTGGCGGTCCTCGCCCGAGGGGCGGGGGGCCCGGCGGGCCCGCTGGGGCGTGCTCACCCCCCCGAGCGTAGGCGGCGGCCTCGTGGGTTCGACCCCGATCGACGCCGTGTCGATGCTCTCGACAGCCTGTTGAGGTCGTCGTAGCCTCCCCGCATGGGGTCGACGACGACCGGCACCGCCGGCAGCACCGCGCGCACCACCGACCACGAGCCGGAGCACCTCGACGTCGTCGTCGTGGGCGCCGGCCTCTCGGGCGTCGGCGCGGCGGCGACGCTGCTGCGGCGCCACCCCGACCTCGACCTCGCCGTGCTGGAGTCGCGCGACGTCATCGGCGGCACGTGGGACCTGTTCCGCTACCCCGGCGTCCGCTCCGACTCGGACATGTACACGCTCGGGTACGCCGCGCGCCCCTGGGCCGGCGAGAAGGCGCTGGCCGACGGCGACGACATCCGCACCTACGTGCAGGAGACCGCGGCGGAGACCGGTGTGGCGCAGCGCGTCCGGTACCGGCAGCGGGTCGTCTCCGCGTCCTGGCGCAGCGAGGACTCCCGGTGGGTCCTCACCGTCCTGCACCGCACCCCCGGCGAGGGCGGCGCGGGCGCCGAGTGGCGCGAGGGCGAGGACGGGGCGACGTCGACGATCACCTGCTCCTTCCTCCTCGCCTGCACCGGCTACTACCGCTACGACGAGGGCCACCGACCCGAGATCCCCGGGCTCGAGGACTTCGCGGGCGACGTCGTGCACCCCCAGCACTGGCCCGCCGACCTCGACGTCGAGGGCCGGCGGGTCGTCGTCGTCGGCAGCGGCGCCACCGCCGTGACGCTCGTGCCCGCGCTGGCGCGCCGCGGCGCGCAGGTGACGATGCTGCAGCGCTCGCCCACCTACGTGGCGGCGGTGCCCTCGCGCGACCGGCTGGCGGTGCGGCTGCGCGGCCGCGTGCCCGAGCCCGTCGCCCAGAAGGCGGTGCGCGCCAAGCACATCGCCGGCTCGATGCTGCTCTACCAGTACGCGCGGCGGCGCCCCGCCGCCATGCGCGCCCTGCTCGAGCGCTCGGCGGCCGAGAAGCTGCCCGAGGGCTACGACGTCGCCACGCACTTCCGGCCCCGCTACGAGCCCTGGGACCAGCGGCTGTGCGCGGCGCCGGGCGGTGACCTCTTCCGCGCCATCTCCTCGGGGGCCGCGGAGGTCGTCACCGACGCGATCGAGCGGGTCGACGCCGAGGGCGTCCGCCTGGCCTCCGGCGGCCGCGTCGACGCCGACGTCCTCGTGACGGCGACCGGACTGTCCGTGCTCGTCCTCGGGGGCATGCGGCTCGACGTCGACGGCCGCCCCGTCGAGCCCGGGGGCCGTCTCGCGTGGAAGGGCATGATGCTCGAGGGGCTCCCGAACCTCGCGTACACGATCGGCTACGTGAACTCGTCGTGGACGCTGCGCGCCGACCTCGTGGCGGGCGCCGTCGCCGACCTCCTCGGGACGATGCGGCGCCGCGGCGCGGGCGCCGTCGTGGCGCAGGCCCCGGCCGGCACGGAGGGCTCGCGCCCCGTCATCGACCTCGCGGCCGGCTACGTGCGCCGCGGACTCGCGCAGCTGCCGCGCCAGAGCGAGCGGGCGCCGTGGCGCGTGCACCAGAACTACCTGCTGGACCTGGTCTCCCTGCGGCTCGACCGCCGCGGCCGCGACCTGCGGTTCCTCCCCGCGGGCGCCCGGCCCGACGGCTCCCCCGCCGCCGGCGCACCACCCGAGGTCGTCCCGGCCGCCTGATCCGGCCCTCCTGACCGGTGGCCCCACCACCACCGGCCCCACCGCCCACCCGGCCCCCACCGCACGACGACAGGAGCCCCATGCCCGCCTCCACGCCCGCGACGCCCTACGCCCGCGTCACCGTCCTCGGGCTCGGCGTCCTCGGCGCGCAGATCGCGCTCCAGACGGCCGCGCACGGCGTCGACGTCACCGCCTACGACGTGGACGACGACGCGCTGAGCGCCGGCCGCGAACGCCTCGAGCGCTTCGCGGGCGCCGCGGCGCACGACCTGCCGGACCTCGCCGACGCCTACGGGGCCGCCCCGGGGCGCATCCGCCTCACGAGCGACCTCGCCGACGCGGTGGGCGCCGCCGACCTCGTCGTGGAGGCCGTGCCCGAGCGCCTCGAGCTCAAGCGCGACGTCTGGGCGCGCGTCGGGGCGGCCGCGCCGCCGTCCGCCGTCCTCGCGACGAACTCCTCGAGCCTGCTGCCCAGCGCCATGGCGGACGCGACCGGTCGGCCCGAGCGCTTCCTCGCGCTGCACTTCGCCAACCGCATCTGGGCCCAGAACACCGCCGAGGTGATGGGCCACGCGGGCACCGACCCGGCCGTCGCCGACCAGGTGGAGGTCTTCGCCGCCGCCATCGGCATGGAGCCGATCCGCCTGCACCGCGAGCAGCCCGCCTACGTCCTCAACTCGCTCCTCATCCCGCTCCTCGGCGCGGCGGCCGAGCTGCTCCTCAAGGGCGTGGCCGACGTCGAGACGATCGACCGCACCTGGCGGACGGCCACCGGGGCGCCGGCCGGGCCCTTCCAGGTCTACGACGTCGTCGGCCTGCGGACGGCGCACGCCATCGCCAGCGCCGACCCGGCCTCGCAGGCCTGGGCCGACTACCTGCAGGAGCACTACCTCGACCGGGGGCGCTTCGGCGTCGAGTCCGGCGAGGGCTTCTACACCTACCGCTGACCCCGCCGCCGACCGCTCCGCCGCACTGCACGCCACCGACACCCGACGCGCGACCCCTCGGAGGACGCCATGCCCCTCGACCCCGGCACCGCCGCGATGCTCGCCGAGCTCGAGCGCCTCGGACGCCCCGGTCCCGCCGACTCCGACGTCCCCGGGGCGCGGGCGGGGCTGCGCGCCTTCGCGGGCGTCGGTCGCACCGACCCGGCGGCGCTGCCGCCGGTGGCGTCCGTGGTCGACGGCGAGGCGGGCGGCGTCCGCACCCGGACCTACCGCCCGGTGGGGCTCGAGCCGGGCACGCCCGCGCCGACCGTCGTGTTCCTCCACGGCGGGGGCTTCGTCGTCGGCGACCTCGACACGCACGACGTCCCGTGCCGTCTCCTGGCGGCCGACCTCGGCGCCGTCGTCGTGAGCGTCGACTACGGCCTCGCGCCCGAGCACCCTTTCCCAGAGGGCCTCGAGGACTGCTGGCGGGCGCTGCGCGCCGTCGCCGACGACGTGGGCGACCTCGGCGGCGACGCGGCGCGCATCGTCGTCGCCGGCGACAGCGCCGGCGGCAACCTGGCCGCGGTCGGCGCGCTCCGGGCCCGCGACGAGGGCGTGCCGCTGGCCGCCCAGCTGCTGCTGTACCCGGTGGTGGACCCGGCCGGCGACCACCCCTCGCGCGAGGAGAACGCGGAGGGCTACTTCCTCACCGCCCGCGACATGACGTGGTTCACCGGCCACTACCTGGGCGTCGACCCGACGACGGAGGAGGGCGCCCGCGCCGCCGCCGAGGTCGCCCGCGACGTCCGCGTCTCGCCGCTGGGCGCCGACCTCGCCGGCGTCGCCCCGGCCGTCGTCGTCACCGCGGAGTACGACCCGCTGCGCGACGAGGGGGTCGCCTATGCGCGGGCCCTCGAGGCCGCCGGCGTCCGCGTCTCCCACCGGACGGTGCCGGGGCTCGTCCACGGCTTCTACGGGACCCCGCTGCCGGCGGCGCTGCGGGCGACCCACGAGGCGCACGCCGCGCTCGCCGAGCTGCTGCGCTGAGGGGAGGGGTCTGGCGGCCCTCACCCCCGGACGTCGTAGCCCTTCTCCGTCTCGAGGCGCCCCGGGAGAGGACTTCGTCGCCTTCTGCCGCGCCAGGGCGCCGCGTCGGAGGACTTCGTAGCCCTTGTGCGGAGCCAGCAGCGGGGGCGGACCCGCAACCGCCCGATGACACGTCGGGGGCGCACGGCAGACCCCACCTCGGGGAGCCAGCAGCGGGACTCGAACCCGCAACCGCCCGATGACACGTCGGGGGCGCACGGCAGAGCTCACCTCGGAGCCCACCTCGGGGAGCCAGCAGCGGGACTCGAACCCGCAACCGCCCGATTACAAGTCGGGTGCGCTACCAGTTGCGCCATGCTGGCGGTCGGCGCCGCGGCGGCGCCGAGGGCGAGGGTAGCGAGGAGGCGTCGTGCCCCAGGCCTTCAGCCCGCGAGGGTCGGAGGCGGCGTGCGCCTTCTGCGCCGTCGTCGCCGGGGACGCGCCGGCCGAGGTGGTGCACCGCGACGACCGGCTCGTCGCCTTCCTCGACGCCCAGCCGCTGTTCCCCGGCCACGTGCTCCTCGTGCCCGCGCAGCACGTGCAGACCTACGACGAGCTGCCGGCCGACCTGGCGGGGCACTGGCTCGCGACGGGGCAGGCGCTGCAGCGGGCGGTCGAGGCGGCCACTGGTGCCGAGGGAGCGCTGCTGCTCGTCAACAACGTCGTGAGCCAGAGCGTCCCGCACCTGCACCAGCACGTCGTGCCGCGCTCGCGCGGCGACGGCCTGCGCTTCTTCCTCGGCCCCCGCCACCGGTACGCGCCCGGCGAGGCGGCGCAGGTGGCCGCCCGCCTCCGCGACCACCTCGCGGCGGCCCGGACCTGACGGGGGCGCGCAGCCGACGGGACCCGCGGGGCTGACGGGGCGCCCGTGGCGGACGGCGCGCCCGGTGCCGACGGGGTGCGCGGACGGCCCTCAGGGCTGCGTGCGCCGTCGCACGCGCTCGGGCAGGTCGACGGCGAGGTCGGGCCAGTCCGCGACGGGTCGGGGCCGCGACCCGGGGTGCCGCCGGTCGGGCCGGCCGTGCGGGTGGTCGGCCCAGCGCGAGACGCCGTCGTCGGCGACGACGACCTCGCAGCGGTCACCCACCTCGGCGACGTCGACGTGGACCACCGGCTCGCACACGGCCCAGACGCCGCCGCCGGCCGCGACCGCGGCCCCGTCCGCGAGGCGGGCCTCCTCCCCGCCGCGCAGCCGGACGGCGCCCGTCGCCTCGTCGACCCACCCGAGGCGCTCCCCCGCCGCCCGCAGCGTCGCGTCGGGCCACAGCACGTAGCGACCGAGGTCCCAGCCCGTCCCGACGACGACGAGCGCGTCGTCGCGCAGCAGCCGGCGCCGCCGGGCGAGGTGCGTGACGTCGTGCGGCACGCCCGCCGCCGTGAGCGCGGCGACGGCGTCGCGGCACAGGGCGTCGACGCGGGCGCGCGAGGCGTCCGTGCGGGCGGTCGCCGCGGGCGGCGTCGCTCCCGCACGGCGTCGCACCCGCCGTGGTCGGCGCCCGCTGCCCCGCACCGCGCCACCGTCGCCCCCCACGCCACCGTCGACCCCCACGTCACGGTCAGCCCTCACGTCACCGTCAGCCCCCATGTCCCCAGGATGCGCCACCGCCCCCTGAGGTCGCAGGGCCCCGGGCACGGGCGTCGAGCACCGGTCCCGCCCAGCAGGCCGCTTCCTCTCAGCGCCCGCCCGCGGCCGTGAGGTCCTCGAGCGCTCGGCGTAACGGTCCGGAAACCACGGGCGCGGGCCGTGCCCCGATGGTCGGGGGACGCGCTCGCCGGACCCCCGCACGCGGACCCCCAGGAGGCCCCATGTCCTACGTCAGCCCGCCCGACTTCGTCACCAAGATGGTGGACGCCGGGCACGCCAAGGTCCTCATGAGCACGCGGGACACCCTCATCCGCGCGTACATGGCGGGAGCGATCCTCGCCCTCGCGGCCGCCTTCGCCGTCACGGTCACGGTCCAGACGGGGCAGGCCATCATCGGGGCCCTGCTGTTTCCCGTGGGCTTCTCGCTGCTCTACCTCATGGGCTTCGACCTGCTCACGGGCGTCTTCACGCTCGTCCCGCTGGCGCTCCTCGACAAGCGCCCCGGCGTCACCGTCCGCTCGATGCTGCGGAACTGGGGGCTCGTCTTCCTCGGCAACCTCGGGGGCGCCGTCACGGTGGCGCTCATGATGGGCGTCATCGTGACGACGGGCTTCGCCGTCGAGCCGAACGAGGTCGGCCAGCGCCTCGGGGAGATCGGCGAGGCGCGCACCGTCGGCTACGCCGAGTTCGGCGCCGCCGGGATGCTGACGCTCTTCATCCGCGCCGTGCTGTGCAACTGGATGGTCTCCACCGGCGTCGTCGCGGCCATGATGTCGACGAGCGTCTCGGGCAAGGTCATCGCCATGTGGATGCCCATCCTGCTGTTCTTCTACATGGGCTTCGAGCACTCGATCGTCAACATGTTCCTCTTCCCCTCCGGCCTGCTGCTCGGCGGCGACTTCTCGCTCGGCGACTACCTCGTCTGGAACGAGATCCCCACGGTCCTCGGCAACCTCGTCGGCGGCCTCACCTTCGTCGGGCTCACGCTCTACGCCACGCACGGCCGAACCCGCACGAGCCGCCGCGCCCAGCAGGTGGCCGACGCCCAGCTGGCCGGGGCGGACCAGGCCGCGAGGGCGACCGTCGCCGCGCCCACGAGCGAGGCCCCCGTCCCCGCCGCCGCCGGCAGCCGCTGAGCACCGCCCCACCCCCTCCCGCGCCCGACCGACAGGAGCCCGCATGACCACGACGACGCCCGCCCCGACCACGACCCCGCTCATGAGCCGGCGCGACGCCGCGGCGCTCGTGCGCACCGCCCGCGTGCGGCAGGGCCTCACCTGGGCCGCGATCGCCCAGGCCCTCGACGCGCCCCTGGTGTGGACCACGGCGGCGCTGCTCGGGCAGCACCCCATGAGCGCCGAGCAGGCCGAGACCGCCTGCGCCCTGCTCGGCCTCGAGGACGCCGTGGCCGAGGCGCTGCAGCAGCAGCCGGCGCGCGGCATCGACCCCGAGCTGCTGCAGGACCCGACGATCTACCGCTTCTCCGAGGCGCTGGCCGTCTACGGCCCGGCGCTGAAGGAGCTCGTCCACGAGGAGTTCGGCGACGGCATCATGAGCGCCATCAACTTCAAGGTCGACATCGCCCGGCGGGCGCACCCGGACGGCGACCGCGTCGTCATCACCTTCGACGGCAAGTTCCTCGACTACCGCTGGTGAGCGCTCCCTCCGGCCCTCCGCACGGGAGGAGGGCCGGAGGCTGCCGCCCCCGGGCCGTCAGAGGACGGCGCCCGCGACGAGCACCAGGGGGATCGAGCCGGCCCACACCGCCGTCGTGATGCCGGACCACCCCTGCAGCGCCGCCGTGCCCTCGAGGCCGGTGAAGCGCGTGACGACCCAGAAGTAGGAGTCGTTGAAGTAGCTGAGCACCATCGAGCCCGCGCAGCAGGCGAGCGCGGCGGCCAGGGGCGCGAGTCCGAGGTCATCCACGAGCGGGGCCGACACGGACGCCGCCGTGATCATGGCGACGGTGCCGGACCCCTGCGCCAGCCGGACGAGCGTCGCGATGAGGAAGGGCACGAGCACCCCGGGCAGGGCGAGCGAGGCGACGGCGTCCGCGAGCTCCTGGCCGACGCCCGAGTCGCGCAGCACCTGGCCGAGCGCCCCGCCGGCGCCGGTGATGAGGATGATGAGCCCGGCCGAGGCGGCGGCCTGGGCGAGCCAGCCGCTCACCTGGTCGCGCGTCGTCCACCGCGGCAGCAGCCCGTAGACGGCGATGACCACGCCGATGATGAGCGCCACCACCGGGTTGCCGAGGAAGGCCAGGACCGCGACCGGGCCGGACGGGTCGTACCCCTCGTCGCCCGAGAGCACGCCCTGCGCGTTGCGGTCGACGGCGGTGGCCACGGTGTTGGCGACGATGAGGGCCAGCGGCACGAGCAGCGGCAGGAAGGCGCGCAGCGTGCCCACGCGGTGCGGCCCGGCGCCGGCGGGCGGCTCGCCGAGCGCGGCGGCCGGGTCCTCCTCCGCCGCCGCGTCGTCCCGCTCGCCCATGCGTCGGCCGCTCGCCGCGCCCCTCGGCTCGTCCTCCTCGAGCACCGCCGTGCCCGCGCCGGCACCGGCACCGGCACCGGCAGCCCGTCCGTAGACGGCCTCGCGCACCTCCGAGGTGACGCGGCCCTCGAGGCGCGGGCCGACCCATCGCGCGTACGCGACGACGACGGGCAGCAGGACGAGCGTGAAGACGAGGCCGACGAGGATGAAGCCGCCGAGGTCGGCCCCGACGATCCCCGCGACGGCGAGGGGGCCCGGCGTCGGCGGCACGAGGTGGTGGGTGAGCGTCATGCCGCACCCGAGCGCGAGGGCCAGGGTCACGTAGCCGCCCCGCCGCCGGCGGGCGATGGAGCGCGCCAGCGGGTTCATGATCACGTAGCCGGAGTCGCAGAAGACGGGGATGGAGACGAGCGCCCCGGTGCCGCCCATGGCCCAGGGCTCGCGCCCGCGGCCGAGGGCCCGGACGAAGGCCTTCGCGAGCGCGTCCGCAGCGCCCGAGACCTCGAGGATCTTGCCGACCGCGACGCCGAGGCCGATGACGATCCCGATGGACCCGAGCGTGCTGCCGAAGCCGGCGACGATCGAGTCGAGGGTGTCCGTGGGCGCCGAGCCGGCCACGGTGCCGGTGAGGAGGGCGGCCACGAGCAGCGCCACGAAGGCGTCGAGCCGCGTCCGCAGGACGAGCACGACGATCGTCGCGATGCCGAGCACGAGGGCGAGGAGCAGCTGCAGGTCCACGAGCGGCCTCCTGGTGGACGTCGTCGTCCCGGCGGGTGCGCCGTCGCGCCCGCCCGTGCGCCGGGATGCCCGGTGCGTGCGCGATGCCTACCGTCTGCCGCACCCCGGGGCCACCCGAGAGACGGCCCGGGGCACCCAGGACGACGCCGGCGTCGCCCGGGGGGCGCAGCCACGCCTCCCCGCGACGCCGCACGCCGACGACGCAGCCCCCCGACGACGCAGCCCCCCGACGACGCAGCACCCCGACGACGCAGCACCGAGCAGCAGGAGGCCCCCGTGAGCACCCCGCCCTTCCCCGACCAGCGCACCGCCGTCGTCACGGGCGCGGGCTCGCCCCGCGGCATCGGGCGCGCCCTGGCCGCCCGCCTCGCGCGCGAGGGCTGGGCGGTCGCCGTGATGGACCTCGACGAGGGCGCCGTCGCCGACGTCGCGGCCGGCATCACCGAGGCGGGGGGTCGCGCCCTCGGGGTGGGCGTCGACGTCTCCGACCCCGCCTCGGTGGACGCCGCGGCCGCCCGCGTGGAGGCCGAGCTGCCCCCCGTCGTCGGCCTGGCCAACATCGCCGGGATCAGCTCCCCGACGGCCTTCTTCGACACGACGCCGCAGGAGTGGGACCGCGTCATGGCGGTCAACGCCCGCGGCGTCTTCCTCGCCACCCAGCGCTTCGGCCGCGGGATGGCCGACCGCGGCCTGGGGCGCGTCGTGTCGATCTCCTCGGTGTCCGCGCAGCGCGGCGGCGGCACCTTCTCGAAGTCCGCCTACAGCGCCTCGAAGGGCGCCGTCGTCAGCCTCATGCGGGCGGTCGCGCGCGAGCTGAGCCCCCTCGGCGTCACGGCCAACTGCGTGAGCCCCGGGCCCGTCGACACCGACATCATGGGCGGCCCCCTCGACGACGAGCGGCGCGCCGACATGGCCGCCGCCGGCCTCGTCGGGCGCGTGGGCACGGTCGACGACGTCGCCGCGCTCATGGCCTTCCTCCTCGGCCCGGACGCGGGCAACATCACCGGCGCCACCTACGACGTCAACGGCGGCCTGCACATGTCCTGACGCACGACCGCCCGCCCCCGAGCGGCGGGGGCGGGCGGCAGGACCTGCGGGGGCCGGGCTCAGTACAGGAGCCGCACCCGCTCCTGCGGCCAGGCCAGGACGGCGAGCACCTGGGTGACCGCGGCCTGGTCCAGCAGCTCCGTGGCGCCGTCGTCGCCGGCGTACAGGCCGGTCGACGCGTCGAGGTCGCCGTCGTGCTGGCGCTGCGCCCACGCGGTGACCGCGTCGCGGTAGCGGGTGCCGCCCGTCGTCGCCTCGAGGAGCAGCAGGTTCTTCGCCCAGATGGCGACGAAGGCGCGGGGCTGGTCGTCCAGGCGCCCCTCGACGACGTAGTGCTGGTAGGAGGCCTCGGCGACCTCCTGCGCGTGGTCGAGGTACCGCTGCTCCCCCGTCGCCTCGAAGAGGAGCGCGTAGGTGCCCACGGGGACACCCTGGTTGTAGGCCCACCGGGTCTGCTCGACCGTCCCGTCGAGGGACAGGTGGTCCGCGTACAGCCCGTCGTCCCCCAGCAGGTGCTCGTCGGTCCACCCGGCCATCCGCAGCGCCCAGTCCAGGTACCGCGGCTCCCCGGTGATCATGTGGAGCCGCACCGCCAGCTGGGCCGCCGGCATCGTCGAGACGGTGTTCCGGTCGCGGTTCCCGGCTTGCTGCGTCCAGAAGACGCCGCCCGGCGCCGCGTGCGTCGGGTCGTCGTCCCAGCCCGAGACGGCGAGCTCGAAGACCTGCTGCGCCCGCTCCAGCGCCGCCTCGTCGCCGGTCATGAGGTGCTGCTGCACCATCGCGAGCCCGACCCACAGGTTGTCGTCGTAGAAGAGGTCCCCGCCGTCGCCGTACGGGGCGTGCGGGTAGGAGTCGTAGCCGGGCAGCCCCGTCGCGCTGCCGGAGGCGTCCCAGTAGAGCTCCTGCGCCTCCCCGTGCCGCACGAGGTCGTCGGCGTACGCCTCGCCGGCCTCCCCCGGCAGCCCGGTGAGGTCGAGCGCCGCGACGTGCGCCTGGGAGAACGGCCACTCGAACGAGTACGGCCGGTCCCCGGCGCGCGCCGGCACGCGCTCGGCGTACAGGCCGGACCGGTCGCCCGCGAGCAGGTGCTCCTGCATCGCCGCGTACGCCTCCTGCGCGTCCGCGGCCGGGTCCACGGGCTCCCCGGCGGCCGCGGGGGTGCGGGCGCTGATCGCCATGACCTTGATGCGACTCTCGTCGGGCAGCCGCAGCGACACGGCCTCGCGGGCGGGGTCGAGCGCCAGGACGTCGTGCCACACGTGCACCGTGAGGCCGTCCCCACCCCCGTCGCGGTAGTACCGCCCCTGCGCCACCAGGGCCGTCTCCTCACCCAGCCGCGGCCCGCTGGCGGCCCAGTCGGTGGCGGTGAGGCGCGCCGTCGACGTCGACCCGTCGGCGTAGGTGACGACGGCGTCGCCGGCGTGGTCGCCGTTGTGGGCCGACAGCAGGACGTCGAGGGCGGCGTACGAGCCCGGCTCGAGGGCGACCTCCTGGCCGCGGGCGGCGACGAAGTTCGGTGCGGTCCCGGTGGTCTCGGGCAGGACGTAGGTGCGACCGCCCACGAGCTGCTCGCCGGGGGCGGGCAGCTCCTCGGCGGGGAAGCTCCAGCCGCCGCCGTCGAAGTCGCCCTCGGCGCGGGCGTCCGACGTCGCGACGCCGTCGACGTCGTAGGCGCCGGAGAGGTCGACCGGGCACGACCCGCCCGGCTCGCCGCAGCGCGGCACGACCGTGACGACCGCCGTGCGCTCGACGACGTCGCCGGCGCGGTCGCGCGCCCGCAGGCGCACGTCGTAGGAGCCCGGCGCCGTCCCCGCCGGCACGACGACCTGCAGCGGCAGCTCCTGCGTCGTCGGCAGCCCCGCGGAGCGGACCCGCAGGACGTCGCGGTCGAGCTCGGCCAGCAGCGGCTCGTCCGCCGCCAGGTCGAGGCGCACCGTCGGGCGGCCCGGGTCGGTGACGACGAGCGTCGCCGTGAGGTCGACGACCTGGTCCTCGTCGCTGCCGAGGAGGTCGGTGCGCCCGGGCACGAGGCCGGCCGCGAGGTCGCTGCGGCGCACGCGACCGTCCACGAGCGGCTCGGGGGCGAGGTCGACGTCGGTGCCCCAGCGCGAGGGCTCGGGGCCCACCCGGAAGGCCACGTCGCGGCCGGCGCGGATGTCGTCGCCCGTGATCCACGTGCGCGGCGACGTCCGGCCGCCGACCCGCACGGACTGCACGTAGCGGTCGGTCTCCGACGTGCCGGGCGCGGTGATGGTGAAGGAGCCCTCCGGGTACCACTCCGGGTCGAGGGTGAGGTCCACCCGGTCGAAGATCGGCGTCGACAGCGACCACACCTCGGTGCCGGGCACCGAGGGGTAGACGCCCATGGCGGACAGGACCTGCCACGACGACATCGTCCCGAGGTCGTCGTTGCCGGTGATGCCCTGCGGGCCGTCGGTGAAGAGGGTCAGCGCGGCGTGGACGACGTCGGTCGTCTTCCACGGCTGGCCCGTCCAGCCGTAGACGTACGGCGCGTGGAGGTCGGGCTCGTTCTGGGGGTTGTAGGTGCTGAACCCGTAGTAGTCGTACGCGCTGCCGACCCACACCTCACGGGCGGTGCGCTCGGGGTCCTCCAGCAGCTGGTCGTAGGCGAAGAAGCCGTCCAGCCGGGCGTTGGCGGCGTCCTCGCCGCCGAGCAGGTCCACGAGCTGCTGGAGGTCCTGCTGGACCAGCCACGTGTACTGCGACGAGGTGCCCTCGTGGAAGCCGACGGCGTCCGCCGGGTCCTCCGGGCCGACGAAGAGGCCCTGGGCGTCCCGGGCGCGGAACGAGCCGGTGCGCGGGTCGAAGAGGTTCCGGAAGCTCTGCCCCCGCAGGGCGAGCCGGCGGGCGTCGTCCTCGTGGCCGAGCGCGGCGGCCATCGTCGAGAGCGTCGCGTCGGCCAGCGCGTACTCGAGCGTCGCCGAGGCGCCGTGCTGGAGGTCGTAGTCGCCGGGCTTCCCCGAGAGCTGCGGCTCGTGCGGCACGTAGCCGTGCTCGAGGTAGTGCTCGTTGCCCGCACGGCCGTTGTACTGGCTGCCGGCCGGCGGCACGCCGTCGGCGTTCTCGAGCAGGGCCTCGTAGGCCTCCTCCTCGTGGCCCGCCAGCAGGCCCTGGCGCCAGGCGGAGACGAGGAAGGGCGTCACCGGGTCCCCGGTCATGATGTTCGTCTCGACCGTGGCGTAGGCCCACCGCGGCAGCCAGCCGCCCTGGTCCTCCACCGCGAGGAGGGACAGCGCCATGTCGCGCGACTCCTGCGGGGCGAGCAGGGACAGCAGCTGCTGCTGGGTCCGGTAGGTGTCCCACAGCGAGAAGGTCTGGTAGTAGGTGAAGCCGTCGGCCTCGTGGACCTGCTGGTCCCAGCCCGTGTAGCGGCCGTCGACGTCGGTGGCGACGCTCGGCGTCAGCAGGGAGCGGTAGAGCGAGGAGTAGAAGGTCCGGCGCTGCTCGGGCGTCCCGCCCTCGGTGCGCACCTGGCCCAGGCGCTGCTCCCACGTCGCGTCGGCCGCGGCGCGGACCTCGTCGAAGCTCCGGCCGCCCTCGGCCGCCAGGTTGGCGCGCGCGCCGTCGGCGTCGACCCACGACAGCGCCGTCGTCTGCTCGACGGTGCGGTCCTCGCGGGCGTCGAAGCGCACGTAGGCGCCCTGGCGGTCGGTGCCCGACGTCGCGGTGCTGCCCGCGGTGACCTCGTCGCCCGACCAGGTGCCCACCTCGGCGAAGGGGCGGTCGAAGGTGGTGGTGAAGTGCATCGTGTACGGCCGGGTGCCCTGGCAGAAGCCGCTGCCGACAACGGTCGTCTCGATGGTGCGGTCCCCCACGACCCGCACGTGGCTGGACTCGACCCGGTGCAGCGCCTGGCCGGCGTTGACGAGGACCGTCGCCTCGTCCGTCTCCGGGAAGGTGTAGCGCGAGACGCCGGTGCGCGTCGTCGCCGTCAGCTCCGCCGTGATCGTCCCCGCGGGCGCCTCGAGCGGCACGGTGTAGTAGCCGGGCGAGGCGCTCTCGCCGTCGTGGGAGAAGGGCAGCGCGTACTGCGCGTAGTCCGTCGAGGTCACCTCGCCGGTCGTGGGCAGCACGGGGAGGTCGCCGCCCAGGCCGCAGCCGACGCCGGAGATGTGCGTCGCGCTGAAGCCGCGGATGCGGTCGCGCGTGTAGTCGTACCCCGTCGTGTGCCCGTCGTCGGGCGACAGCTGCACCATCCCGAAGGGCAGGGACGCCCCGGGGAAGGTGTTGCCCTCGTCCTGGGTCCCGATGAAGGGGTTGACGAGGTCGGTGAGCGACCCGTCGTCCGGTGGCGGTGGCGGTGGCGCCGGGGCGGCCGAGGCGCCCGGCGCGACGAGGAGGCCGGCCACGAGCGCGGCGGCGGCGGTGAGCAGGGCGGGGCGGCGGGCGTTCAGCACGGCGGGGCTCCCTGGGCGTCGGTGACCAGCAGGGCCGGCTCCGAGGACGAAGCGGGCTAAAAGAGCGAACCGCTGTGTGACATCGATGTCAAGATCTCCTTCCCCGGCACTGGCCACCGCCCGTCGGCGCGAGACGCGGAGCCCCACCCACCCGTGGTGGCACAAGCGTGCGCAACCACCCCCCTTGGCGGGATGTCCAATCGCCTCTACGGTCTTCGACAGGACATCGCTGCACGTGGGGCGACAGGTGAGAGCCGGCAGAGGAGGGGTCGTGGGCGACGAGGAGCCGTGGCAGTGGGACGAGGCGACGTGGCGCGGCCACGTCGAACGGGTGCGCGCCGGGAGGCGGCTCTCCCCCCCGTGGCCGGGCGGGGCGCGGGTCGCCGTCGCCCTGTCCTTCGACTCCGACCACGAGACGATCCCCCTGCGCGACGGCGAGACCCGCCCCGGGCGCCTGTCGCAGGGGCAGTACGGGGCGCGCGTCGGCGCCCCCCGCGTCCTGGACCTGCTCGAGCGGCACCGCGCACCGGCGTCCTTCTTCGTCCCCGCGGTGTCAGCGCTGCTGCACCCCGAAGAGGTCCGTGACGTGGCTGCAGCGGGGCACGAGGTGGCCGCCCACGGCTGGATCCACGAGCGCAACGCGCTCCTTGGACGCGAGGACGAACGCGCGCTCCTGCTGCGCAGCCTGGACGCTCTCGAGCACCTCGCCGGTGCGCGACCCACGGGCATGCGCACGCCCTCCTGGGACTTCTCCGACGCCACGCTCGACCTGGCCCTCGAGGCCGGCCTCGCGTACGACTCCTCGCTGATGGCGGACGACGAGTGCTACGAGATCGAGCAGGACGGGTGCCCGACGGGGATGGTGGAGGTCCCCGTGGAGTGGATCCGTGACGACGCGCCCTACTTCACGATGGAGCGCTTCGCCGCCGTGCGGCCGCACACCCCGCCACGGGCGGTGCTGGCCATGTGGGTCGACGAGTACGAGGCCGCCCGCGCGAGCGGCGGACTCTTCCAGCTGACCATGCACCCCCACGTCATCGGCCACCGGTCGCGCCTCGTCCTCCTGGAGGAGCTGCTGACCCGGATCACGACGGACGACGACGTGTGGATCGCCACTCACGCCGAGGTGGCCGCTCACGCGGCGACCGCCCTCGACGAGCCCACCGGCCGAGCCGGCCGCCCCGAGACCCCGGAGATGCGCGCATGAGCGCCACGAGCCGCCCCGCCCCGCGCACCGGTACCTCCGAGCGCGAGCCCCTCTCCCGCCGCCAGCGCAAGGCCCTGGTGGCCGGCGCCATCGGCAACGCTGTCGAGTGGGTCGACTGGGCCGTGTACGGAACCTTCTCGGCGGTCTTCGCCGGGCAGTTCTTCCCCTCCGAAGACCCTGCGGCCGCTCTGCTCGCCACGCTGGCCGTCTTCGCCGTCGGCTTCGTCATGCGCCCGGTGGGGGGCGCGGTGCTCGGCGCCTACGCCGACCGGCACGGTCGCAAGGCGGGGCTCACCCTCACCATCAGCCTCATGGCGGGGTCGGCCGCCGTCATCGCCGTCGTCCCGTCCTACGCGGTGATCGGCCTCGCGGCCCCCATCGTCCTGCTGCTCGCCCGACTCGTGCAGGGATTCTCAGCCGGCGGCGAGTTCGGGACGTCCTCGGCCTTCCTCGTCGAGTCCGCCGCACGGGGTGGGCGGGCCTTCGCCGGTTCCTGGCAGCAGGTCTCCGTCGGAGCGGGCGTGCTCGTCGCCTCTCTCATGGGCGTCCTGCTGACGAACACCCTCTCCGAGGAGTCGCTGGCGAGCTGGGGCTGGCGCATCGCCTTCGGTGTGGGCGCCCTCCTCGGTCTCGTCGGGCTGTGGCTGCGCATCTCCGTGGAGGAGACCGACGCCTTCACCGCCTCCCGCGCCGCAGAGGAGGCCGCCGCGGACGGGTCGCCGCGGCGCGGGGCTCTCCTCGGGATGCTCCGCGACCACCCGCGGGCGGCGCTGCGCGTCGTCGGCATCACGGTGGCCGGCACCCTCACCTACTACATCTGGGTCAGCTACATGCCGGGCTTCGCCCACAGCGCCTCCGGCATCCCGCTCTCCGACGCCTTCCTGGCCAACACCATCGCGGTGGCCGTCTTCCTCGTGCTGCTGCCCTTCGGCGGTCGCCTCTCGGACCGCGTCGGGCGCAAGCCGACGATGCTCGCCTTCGCGGTCGGGTTCCTCGTCGTCGCCTGGCCGGCCTTCCGGTTGCTGCAGAGCTCCGACGGCTTCTGGACGCTGCTCGCCGTCGAGCTCGTGGGCGTCGTCCTCCTCGTGGGCTACTCCGCCAACTGCGCCGCCGTGATGGCCGAGCAGTTCCCGGCCCGTGTGCGCACGACGGGCATCGGCCTGCCCTACGCGCTCGCCGTCGCCGTCTTCGGTGGGACAGCGCCCTACATCACGACCTGGCTCACGACGAGCGGACGCGGGGACCTCATCTGGGTGTACGTCGCCGCCGCGGCGCTGGTGGGTGTCGTCGTGTACGCGACGATGCCCGAGACCAAGGACGAGGAGATGGCGTGAGGCACGCGCTCGTCACCGGTGCCGCGTCCGGCCTGGGCCGCGCCGTCGCCGAGCGGCTCTCGCGCGACGGGTGGGCGGTCACCGGGGCGGACGTCCGAGGCCCGGCGCTGGAGGAGGCGCTCGCGGGGCTGCCCTCCTCCCGGGCGGAGGTCGCGGACCTGTCGACCGTCGAGGGACCGACGGACCTCCTCGAGGCCGTGTGGCGCCGGGCGCCGCTCGACGCGCTCGTCAACGCCGCGGGCGTCTACCCCTCCCGGCCCTTCCTCGAGATGGACGCCGCCGCCTGGGACGCCGTCATGGCCGTGGACCTGCGGGCGCCCATGCTGCTGACGCGGGCCTTCGCGGCGGCAGCGGTCGAGGCCGGGCGCGAGGGTGTCGTCGTCAACATCTCATCCGGGGCAGCGCTGCGCTCGCGTCCGGGCGCAGCGCACTACGCGGCGGCCAAGGCGGCCCTCGAGGTGCTCACGCGCTCCGCGGCGCTCGAGCTCGGACCGCACGGCCTGCGCGTCGTCGCGGTGGCCCCCGGCTTCGTCGCGGTCGAGAGCGAGGTCAACCCCGTGGCGCCGGAGTACGCCGAGGCGGTGTCCGCGGTGCCGCTGCCTCGTCCCGGCGCACCGGAGGACGTGGCCGGCGCCGTGGCGTTCCTCCTCTCGCAGGACGCGTCGTGGATCACCGGCACGGTCCTCAGGGTGGACGGAGGCTCCTCGACCGGCGCGACGTCGCTGCCCCTCCTGTGGCCCCCCGAGGGCACGGGGGCTCGCCCGTGAACGGGTGGGCGTCCGCAGCGGGACGCCGCCCGACGTGTCGGAGCACGACGACGGACCGGGGCACAGGAAGACCAGCGAGGAGGACGATGTGGGAGCGGACGCAGGAGGCAGCACGGTGAGGGGCCGGGCGACGGGCGAGGACGACCGAGCCGGTGGGGGCGAGGGCTACACCGTCGTGGGCGCAGGGGCCATCGGCGGCACCCTCGCCTGGCACCTCGCCCGGGCGGGGCACCGCGTCCTCCTCGTCGACGCGGACGCCGACCACGTGGCGGCCGTCGCCCGCGACGGTCTGGTCCTCGAGCGGGAGGGCCGGCGGGAGGCGGTGCGCGTCCCCGTGACGACCCCGGACGGGGTGCCCGAGGGCGCCGGCCTCGGCGCCGTGCTCCTCGCCGTCAAGGCGCAGGCGACGGACGGGGCCGCGAGGTGGCTGGCTCCGCGCCTCGCCGACGACGGCTTCGTCGTCAGCCTGCAGAACGGGCTCAACGAGGAGGTGATCGCCGCACGGGTGGGCGTCGAGCGCACGGTCGGAGCCTTCGTCGACCTCTTCGCCGACGTCGTCGAGCCCGGCGTCGTCCGCGACGGCGGCGTCGGCGCCCTCGTGGTCGGAGAGGTCGACGGCAGCCGCAGCGCGCGCGTCCACCGCGTCGTCGAGGACCTGAGGGCCTGGGGCGACGCCCGTGAGACCGAGGACGTGTCCGGCTTCCTGTGGGCCAAGCTCGCCTTCGGGGCCGTCCTCACCGCGACGGCGCTGGCGGACGCCCCGATGGCGGGCCTCGTCGACCGCCACCGGCCGACGGCGCACGGCCTCGTGCGCGAGGTGCTCGCCGTCGCCCGCGCCGTCGGCGTCGCACCGGCTCCCTTCGACGCCTTCGACCCCGCCGCCTACGAGGACGGTGACGAGGACGCGGCGGACGCGGCCACGGACGCCCTCGTCGCCTGGCTGGCCACGCAGAGCAAGGACCGCAGCGGCATCTGGCGAGACATCGCCGTGCGACGGCGCCCGTCGGAGGTGACGACGCACTACCCGCCGGTGCTGGCCGCCGCCCGGGCGCACCACCTGCCCGTCCCGCTCCTCGAGGCGCTGCTCGCCCAGCTGGCCGAGGTGGAGGTCGATCCGACGACCATGGCGGAGGTGCGCCTGGAGCGCCTCGACGCGGCTGCCGCCGAGACCTCGACCGGCGAGACCGCGGTGCCGGACGGCACCGGCGCGCAGCTCCGCGCCTGGCTCGAGGAGCACCTCGAAGAGGCGCTCGAGGACCTGCGCGCCTACGTGGAGGTCGAGACGCCCAGCCGCGACCGCGTAGCGCTCGACGCGGGCCTGGAGCTGGTCGAGCGGTGGCTCGACCAGCGGCTGGGTCCGCCACCCGCCCCGGCACGCCGGGTGGACGGGGGCGAGCACGGCGAAGTCGTGGTGCGCGACATCGCAGGCTCCGGCGACGGACCGCCGGTCGTGCTGCTCGCGCACTACGACACCGTCTGGCCGAAGGGGACGATCGCGGGGATGCCCTTCTCCGTCCACGACGGCGTCGTCCGCGGTCCTGGCGTCTTCGACATGAAGTCGGGCCTCGTGCAGCTGGTCTGGGCCGTTCTCGCCCTGCGCCACCTGGGCCTGCCGCACCCGCGGCTGCGCCTGCTGCTCAACGGCGACGAGGAGGTCGGGTCGCCGGCGAGCCGCCCGGTCATCGAGGAGGAGGCCCGAAGCGCGCGCGAGGTCCTCGTGCTCGAGGCCAGCGCCGGTGGCGCCCTCAAGACGGCCCGCAAGGGGGTCGGTCTCTTCGAGGTCCACCTCACCGGGATCGAGGGGCACGCCGGCCTCGACCCGACCGCCGGGGCCAGCGCCATCAGCGCTCTCGCCCGCGTCATCACCCAGGTGGACGCCGTCACCGACCTGGACGCCGGCACGTCGCTCAACGTCGGGGTCGTCGCCGGAGGCACGGGTTCCAACGTCACCGCCGGCCGCGCCTGGGGGCGGTTGGACGTCCGCGTGACCGGGGCCGACGAGCAGGAGCGCGTTGAGCGCGCCCTGGAGGCGCTCGACCCGGGCGACCCGCGGGTGTCCCTCGAGGTACGGGGCGGCTGGAACCGCCCGGTGATGGAGCGCACGCCGGGCGGCGCCGCGCTGTTCGAGCGGGCGAGGGGGCTCGCGGCGCGTGAGCTCGGCCTCGACCTGCGCGAGACCTCGGTCGGCGGTGCCAGCGACGGCAACTTCGCCAGCGCAGCCGGGGCGGTCGTCCTCGACGGGCTCGGCGCGGTCGGCGACGGCGCTCACGCGCGCCACGAGCACGCGACGACGGACGGCCTCGTCGAGCGCACCGCCCTGCTCGCCCTGCTGCTCGCCTCGGGGGCGGAGACCGCGTGAGCGCACCACCGCCCGGGGCGCAGCGGCACGCCGGTGGGGCGCTGACGCCGGCCGGCGCGGACGAGGAGCCGCTCGAGGAGGCTGACCTCGACCTCGTGGCCGCCCTGCAGGTCTCGCCCCGGGCCAGCCTGGCCGTCCTCGGTGACGTCCTGCACGCCTCGCCGACCACGGTGGGGCGGCGCATCGCACGACTCCAGGCGCGCGGGCTGCTCCGGGTGGTGGGACAGGTCGACTGGTCGTTGATCTCGAGCAGCCACCCCCACCACGTCTGGGTCACGACAGCACCCGGGGCCGCCCGCGACGTCGGCGAGCGGCTCGCCCGCCTGCCCGAGGCGCAGTTCGCGGCCCTCACGACGGGAAGGTCCGACGTCCACCTCACCGTCCAGGCGCGGTCGCGCCGCGAGGCCGGACACCTGCTGACCGAGACTGTCCCCCGCACGGCCGGCGTCGTCGCCACGCACAGCGAGCTCGTGCTGCGTGCGCGCTCGAAGGCCGACGAGTGGCGCCTCCCGCGCCTCGGCGCCGACCAGGTGGCGGCGCTGCGGGCCGAGGTCGTCGACGCCGACGGCCCGCTGCGCGCCCTCGGGCCGCTGGAGCGCTCCGCCGTCCGGCTGCTCCACGTCGACGCGAGGCTGTCGACCGCCGAGGTGAGCAGGGCGCTCTCCGTCAGCCGCTCGACGGCGCACCGGACGGTCACCGGTCTGCTGCGACGAGGGGCCGTCCGGCCTCGCGTCGAGGTCGAGCCGAGCGCGCTCGGCTTCGCGCTCGAGGTCATCGTGGCCCTGCAGGTCCGACCGGGGAGCACCGCCGCGGTGACCGACGCGCTCGCCCGCCACCGCTCGGCCCGCTACGTGTCCGTGGTCGCCGGGTCGTCCTCCGTCATCCACCAGGGCGTCTTCCGCCACGAGGAGGACCTGGCGTCCTTCCTCGAGGAGGAGCTCTCTGAGCTCCCGGGCATCGGCGACGTCGTCGTCTCGGTGGTCGTCGACGTGCTCCAACGCTACTGGACTCCGCGGCGGGACGGGCGCATCACGGGGACCTCACGCGCCCTCGACTGGCTCGACTCCTGACGACGCCGCGCGCGGGCGCGGCGCGGCCATGCCGCGCCTCGACCCCGTCAGCGGGGCGTGACGAGGAGCTTGCCGCGCACGTGGCCGCCGGCGCTCTCCGCGTAGGCGGCGACGGCGTCCTCCAGCGGGTAGGTGCGGGCCACCGGCACGAGCACGACGCCCTGCGCCGCGAGGTCGACGGCCTCGCGGAGCCGGCGCGCGCGCTGGTCGTCGCCCGTGCTCACGACGACGCCGAGGTCGCCGGCGGAGAAGTCGGCGATGGTGACGACGCGTCCCGGGTCGCCCACCAGCTCGACGAGGTCGCGCGCCGACCCCTGGCCGGCGGCGTCGAGCGCGGCGTCGACGCCCTGGGGCGCGAGGGCGCGCACCCGCTCGACGAGGCCCTCGCCGTAGGTGGTGGGGACGGCCCCGAGCTGCCGCAGGAAGTCCTGGTTGGCCTCCGACGCCGTCGCGACGACGGTCGCCCCGCGGGACAGGGCGATCTGCGTGGTGGCGATGCCGACGGCGCCGGACCCGCCGTCGACGAGCAGGGTCTGCCCCTCGCGGACGTCGAGCAGCTCGAGCACGCGCAGCGCCGTCTCCCCCGGCACCGGCAGCGTGGCGGCCTGCTCCGTCGTCACGTCCTCGGGCAGCCGGGCGAAGTCCTCGAGGACGGCGTGCTCGGCCAGCGCGCCGGACGCGGCCCAGCCGACGACGCGGTCGCCCACCGCGACGTCGTCGACACCGTCGCCGACCTCGTCGACCACGCCCGCGACGTCCATGCCGGGCGTCCTCGCGCCGCCCGGCACGGGGTCGCCCGGGGAGGCGCCCGCCATGGCGCCGCGGACGGCCTTCCAGTCGACCGGGTTGACGCCCGCGGCGCCGACGACGACGCGGACGGCGCCCGGCCCGGCGTGGGG
>NZ_JBBHZG010000002.1:716493-731620 GCF_037482305.1 Pseudokineococcus sp. 5B2Z-1 | reverse complement strand
CCCCCCCCCCCCCCCGCCTCCGCGTCGCCGCGCGAGCGGCCTGCTCGCGTCAGGAGGTGGCGGTCCCCGCGGTGGCGCCGTCGGTGGCGCCGTCGGTGGCGCCGCCGCCGGCCAGGGCCTGCTCCACGGCCGCCTGGAACTGGTCGGGGTTCGGGAGCACCTGGTCGTCGACGAGGACCGTCGGAGTCCCCTGCACGCGCTCGTCGCGGTCGTCGGTCACCTGGCTCACCCAGTCCGTGTAGCGGCCGCTCGTGATGCAGGCGTCGACGTCGTCCGGCACCCCGGCGTCCGACGCGACGGCTGCGATCTGCTGGTCCGTCAGCCCGCCGGCGCCCTCCTGGGGCTGGTTCTCGTAGAGGGCGTCGTTGAAGGCGCCGAACTGCTCGGGCGCCTCCTCGGCCACGCACACCGCCGCGCTGGCCGCGCGGGCCGAGTAGTCGCCGAGGCGGCGCAGCAGGTCGAGGGGGTAGTACGTCACGGAGATGTCGCCGGCCTCGCGCGCCTGCTCGATGAAGTCGCTGTTCGCGGCCTCGAACTGGGCGCAGAAGGGGCACTGGTAGTCCTGGTAGATGCTCACCGAGACGGGCGCGTCCGCGTCGCCCGTCGTGTAGCCGCCGGACTCGGAGAAGGACGTCGGGACGGCCTGGGGGGCGTCGTCCTCCCCGCCCGAGGCGATGGCGACGACGACGACGGCCACGACCGCCGCCGCGACGAGCCCGGCGATGGTCACCAGCGCCGCGCGGCGCCGCTTCTCCGCGCGCTCCCGCTGCTCGCGCATGGCGCGGGACCGGGCGCGCGCGTCGCTCTGGCGCTCCGCCTTCGTCGGCTTGCGGGGGTCGGGACTCATGCGGTGTGCCTCCTGCGGGCGCTGCTGCTGGTCGGTCGGTGGCGTCGGGCGGTCGGTCGCGCGGACCGGTCGGGACGGGCCGGCGGGCCTCCCCCGAGGAGGACGGTCGGGCTAGAGCCGACGTTCCTCGGAGCGGCGCCGCAGGACGGCGCTCACGGCCGCCGCTGCGACGAGCAGCAGCACCACGGCGACGGTCCCGAGCAGCGGCACGACGATCCCCGTGCCCGTCTCGTCGCGGACGACGCGCTGCACCGACGGGTCCGACGCGGTGGCGGACGGGGCGCTGCCGGACGGGGCGGTGGCGGACGGGGCGGTGGCGGACGGGGCGGTGGCGGACGGGGCGCTGGCGGACGGGGCGCTGGCGGACGGCGGGGCCGAGGGCGCGGCGGCCGGGGGCGACGAGGGCGCGGCGGCCGGCGCGGCGGTCACGGCAGCGGGCGCAGCGCTCGCCGGGGCGGCGGCCGCGGCCGTGGGCCCGGCGAGCAGCGCGGCCACGACGAGGAACCGCGCGCGGCGCGCGGACGGGCGGAGTTGCACGGGGCGAGGCTACGTCGCCGCCCGCGGCGGTCCCCGCGGGCCCGTCGTCGCCGGGGACGCCACCCGCGGAGCGGGCACCGGAGGGCGGCGGGCGGGCGGGCGAGGCCCCGCGTCCTCAGAAACCGGGGGGCGGCGAGGGCAACGGCCCCCAGTCGGGCGCCGCCCCGCCGACGGCGAGCCAGGCGCCCGCCACGACGACGAGCAGGCCGAGGACGACGAGCACGGCGCCGCCGGCACCCGTCGGCGCGGCCCGGCTCACAAGGCCGGCGCCCCGCCGCAGGCGCCCGCCGCCGGGCCCCCACCAGGCGGTGACGACCCCCGCCGTCGCCCCCGCGGCCAGGGTCACCGGGTCGCCCGGGACCACGGCGGCGCCCTCCAGGAGCACCCCGGCGAGGAAGACGACGGCGGCGGCCACGGCGAGCGGCAGGACCAGCTGCAGCACCGCGGGCACCAGCGCGCCCAGCAGCGGCAGGGGCGAGCGCAGGACCGCCAGCGGGACGTCGCCGCGCCGCGGCCCGACGAGCTCGCGCCGCCGGGACACCCAGCGCTGGCTGCGCTCGACCACCCTCGCGACCACGACGACGACCGCCGCGACGAGGACGCCCACGGCCGGCAGGAGCGCCGTGACGGCGACGAGCGCCGCGGCCCAGGCGGCGCGCAGCCCCGGGCGGTCCGGGCGCCGCACCGGCGGCTCGCCCCGCGGCGGCAGAGCGGCGGGGGCGCCCGCCCGGTCGTACCCCTGGCCGTACGCCCGCTCGTACCCGTCTCCCGGCCCGCGCTCGGGCGGCCACGCCGCCGGCGCCGCCCACGGGTCGGCAGCCGGTGCCCGCACCGCCCGGGGCCGCTCCGCCTCGGTCCAGGGCGCCTCGCTCCAGGCCGCCCGGGCCGGGGCCGACGCGTAGGGGGCCGACTCGTGGGGGGCCGACGCGTCGGGGGCCGCCCCGGTCCGGCTCGCTCCCGCGGGGCCCGGGCCCCAGGGGTCGGGACGACCCACCGGGGCCGGCTCAGCGGGAGTCGAGCGGGGCAGCGCGCTCGTGGCGCGCGCGCTCATCGCCGCGGTGCGCCCCTCCTCCGGCTCCTCGCCCCGCCGCGGCGCCCCGGCGGAGCCCCGACCCGCGGCCGGGAGGGCCGTCGTGCTGACGTCGTCCTGCCCGACGAGCCCCTCGTCCTCGTCCCAGGGTCCCTCGTCGGTCTCGTCCCAGGGCCCCTCGTCCTCGTCCGACAGCCCCTGCGCCTCGTCGTCCCAGGGCCCCTCCTCGCCGACGGGCGGCGGGGCGGGCACGGCCGTCGTGGCCGCCGAGCGGGGGTCGGCGCCGTCCGCGCCGTCCGCGAGCGCCGCGTCGTCGGGGTCGTCGTCGGGCTCGGCCCCCGACGGGGCGCCGGCGCCCGGGTCGGCCGCGGCGCGGGGGGCGCCACCGGCCAGGCCCACGAGGGCCGAGGTCGCCGCGGCGTCCCCCGCCGAGGGCCCCGCCCCGCCCGGGTCGCCGCGGCGGGCGGCCTCCGCCAGGTCCTCCACGGCGCGGCGCAGCCAGCCCTCGCGCGGCCGCTCCTCCACGCGCGGGGAGAGCGCGGCGGTCAGCACGGGCACGAGCGGCTCGGGGACGCCGTCGAGGTCCGCGGCTCCCCGCCGCACCCGGTCGAGGACGACGGGCCACGGGCCGCGCCCGAACGGCGGGCGCCCCGTCGCGGCGAAGGCCGTCGTCGCCGCCCACCCCCACCAGTCCGCGGCCGGGCCGGCCTCGGCGCCGTCCGCCAGCTCGGGGGCGAGGTAGCCGGGCGTGCCCATGACGAGGTCCACGCTGGTCAGCCGCACGTCGTCGGCGACCTTGGCGATGCCGAAGTCGATGACCACCGGGTCGCCGTCGAGCATGAGGACGTTGGCGGGCTTGAGGTCGCGGTGGACGACGCCAGCGTCGTGCACGGCGGCGAGCGCCTGGCCGAGGCCGTCGGCGAGGCGGGCCAGGGCGGCCGGGGCGAGCGGCCCCTCCTCCTGCACGTGCTGCTCGAGGCTGCGCCCCGGGACGAACTGGGTGACGACGTACGGCTGCGGCCCGTCGGGGTCGGCGTCGAGGACCTCCGCGACGAGGCGGTGGCGCACCCGGCGCAGGACGGCGACCTCGCGCCGCAGCCGCTCGCGCGCCGACGGGTCGCCGGCGACGTGCGGTCGCAGCACCTTGAGGGCCACGGCCCGGTCGGCGGGGTCCAGGGCCAGGTGGACGACGCCCATGCCGCCCTCGCCGACCTGGTGCACCAGGCGGTAGGGCCCCAGGCGCCGCCCGACCGGGGGTCCTCCTGCGCCGGGGCGCGCCCCCGGACCCCGCTGCTCCACGCGCCCTCCCGCTCCGTCCGCGACCGGTGGTCGCCACGCCCTCGCCGTCCGCCACGGTACGGCGTCCCAGCCGGGCCCCGGGCCGCCGTCGGACGCCCCCGAGGGGCTCGCCGCGGCGTGCGGCCCCGCCGTGGTCGCCACTACGTTCGGGTCGCAGGGGGCCGGCCGCGCCGCGCCCCGCCCCGGCGCCCTCGGCGCCGACCGACCCCGAGGAGGCGCCCGGTGCCCGGCACGCACACGGACGAGCACGAGCCCGCGACCGCCGGCGCCGGCCTGCCGCAGGGCCTGCCCGAGGAGACGCCCGCCCCGGCGGAGGAGGACCTGCCCACCCCGGCGGAGCGGACGCGGGTGCCGGCGGAGGGCGAGGGGTACGACGTCGTCGTCGTCGCCAACCGCCTGGCCGTGGACCGCGACGGCACGGACAAGGACGGGCAGCCACGGTGGAAGCGCTCGCCCGGCGGCCTCGTGACGGCGCTGGAGCCCGTCATGCAGTCCCAGGAAGGCGCCTGGGTCGGCTGGCCCGGCAGCCCGGGCGACGCCGAGGGCGCCGTGAGCGAGCCCTTCGACTGGGGCGGCATGCACCTCGTGCCCGTCTCGCTCTCCGCGGAGGAGGTGCAGGGCTTCTACGAGGGCTTCTCCAACGGCACCCTCTGGCCGCTGTACCACGACGTCATCGTGGCCCCCGAGTACCACCGGCAGTGGTGGGAGGACTACGTCGCCGTCAACGAGCGCTTCGCGACGGCGGCCGCCGAGGTGGCGGCCGAGGGCGCCGTCGTGTGGGTGCAGGACTACCAGCTGCAGCTCGTGCCGGCGATGCTCCGGGCGGCGAGGCCGGACCTGTCCATCGGCTTCTTCAACCACATCCCCTTCCCGCCGTACGAGATCTTCGCCCAGCTGCCGTGGCGGCGGCAGGTCCTCGAGGGCCTCCTCGGCGCCGACCTGCTCGGCTTCCAGCGGCCCGGCGACGCGCAGAACTTCCTCCGCGCCTGCCGCCGGTCGCTGCAGCTCGTCCCGCGCCAGCAGGCCGTCGAGGTGCCGGGACCGGACGGCGGTCGCCGGAGGGTGACCGCCCGCGCCTTCCCGATCTCCATCGACGCCGCGGCCATGGACGAGCTCGCACGCTCCCCCGAGGTCCGCGAGCGGGCCCGCCAGATCCGCGCCGACCTCGGCGACCCCGACACGGTCGTCCTCGGCGTCGACCGCCTCGACTACACCAAGGGCATCGGGCACCGCATCAAGGCCTTCGCCGAGCTCCTCGACGACGGGCTGCTGCGCGCCGACGAGACGATCCTCGTCCAGGTGGCGACGCCGAGCCGCGAGCGCGTCGAGCAGTACCGGCTGCTGCGCGAGGACATCGAGCTGCAGGTCGGCCGCGTCAACGGCGCCCACGGCACCCTCGGCCACCAGGTCGTCCAGTACCTGCACCACAGCTACGGGCGGGAGGAGATGGCGGCGCTCTTCCAGGTCGCCGACGTCATGCTCGTCACGAGCCTGCGCGACGGCATGAACCTCGTCGCCAAGGAGTACGTCGCCGCCCGCCACGACGAGCGGGGCGCGCTCGTGCTCTCGGAGTTCACCGGCGCCGCCGACGAGCTCGGCCAGGCCCTGCACGTCAACCCCCACGACATCGACGGCCTGAAGTCGGCGGTCGTGCAGGCCGTCGTCATGGGCCCGCGCGAGCAGCGCCGCCGGATGCGCTCCCTGCGGCGGCGCGTCTTCGAGCACGACGTCCAGCGGTGGGCGCGCGACTTCCTCGCGGCGCTGCGCCCGGACGTCGGGGCGGACGTCGGCGCCGAGGCGGTCGAGGGCGGCACGAGCGGCTCCGGCGAGCACGGGAGCCGGTCGTGACCGCCGACGCCGGCGCGGCCGGGCGCCTCGACGACGGGCTGGACCAGGCGCTCGCCGCCCTCGCGGCCTCACCGCGGCCGCTCGTGGCGCTGGACTTCGACGGCGTCCTCGCGCCGCTCGTCGACGACCGCGACGCCGCCCGGCCGCTGGAGCGCTCCTCCGCCGCCCTGGCGGCGCTCGCCGCCCTGGAGGGCGAGCGCGCCGTCGCCCTCGCCCTCGTCTCCGGCCGCCCCCTCGCCTCGCTCGTGCCCCTGGCCGCCCCGCCCGCCGCGGCCGCGCTCGTCGGCAGCCACGGCGCGGAGGTGCGCATGCCCGGCGCCGAGGAGCCGAGCGCCCCCCTCGACGCGTGGCAGGAAGCCCTCCTCGGCGACGTCGTGGCGCGGGCCCGCGACGTGGTGGCCGACCACCCCGGCACCGACCTCGAGGTCAAGCCCGCGGGCGCCGTGCTGCACACCCGGACCGCGGACGTGGCGACCGCCTCGGCCGCCCAGCGGGCCCTCGTCGACGGCCCGGGGCGCCTGCCCGGCGTCCGGGTCCTCCGCGGCAAGGACGTCGTCGAGCTCGCCGTCCTCGATGTCGACAAGGGCCGCTCGCTCGAGGCGCTGCGCGAGGACCTCGGCGCCACGGCTGTGCTCTACGCGGGCGACGACGTCACCGACGAGCACGCCTTCGCGGTGCTGCGCGACGGCGACGTGGGCGTCAAGGTCGGCGACGGCGCCACGGCGGCCCGCCACCGCGTCGCCGGGCCCGAGGACGTCGCCCTCCTCCTCGAGCGGGTCCTGGCCCTGCGCACCGGCTGACGCGCTCGGGCCCGGTCGGGGGCGCCCCCTCGCGCGCGGGGCCCGGCGTGCGCGCGGACGGCCCGCCCCCGAGGGTGGAGGGCCGGTCGAGCCCGCGGCCGCCGTCCCGCCCGTCCGCAGGAGGACACCGTGAGCCAGCCCGCCCAGCAGCAGACGCCCCCGGGGTCGACGGCCGCCCTCGACCCGCAGCCCGACCACGGCGAGCGGAGCTACCGCGGCTCCGGGCGCCTCGAGGGGAAGGTCGCGCTCGTCACGGGCGCCGACAGCGGCATCGGGCGCGCCGTCGCCCTCGCGTACGCCCGGGAGGGCGCCGACGTCGCCGTCTCCTACCTCGACGAGCACGACGACGCCCGCGAGACCGCCCGCTGGGTCGAGGAGGCCGGCCGCCGGGTGCTCCTGCTGCCCGGCGACCTGGCGGACCCGCAGCACTGCCGCGACCTCGTGGCCCGGACGGTCGCCGAGCTCGGGCGCCTCGACGTCCTCGTCAACAACGCGGCCTTCCAGATGTCGCGCGAGAGCATCGAGGACGTCCCCGACGAGGAGTGGGACCACACCCTCGCGGTGAACCTCAGCGCCCTCTTTCACCTCACCAAGGCGGCGGTGCCGCACCTGGGCCCGGGCGCCTCGATCATCAACAGCTCGTCGGTGAACTCCGACCAGCCGCCGCCCTCGCTGCTCGCCTACTCGGCGACCAAGGCGGCCATCGCCAACATGTCGGCCGGCCTCGCGCAGTCCCTCGGCGCGCGAGGCGTCCGCGTCAACAGCGTCGCGCCCGGGCCGGTGTGGACGCCGCTCATCCCCTCGACCATGCCGGCCGAGGCCGTCGAGTCCTTCGGCGCGCAGACGCCGCTCGGCCGCCCCGGCCAGCCCGCCGAGCTGGCCCCCGTCTACGTCATGCTCGCGAGCGACGAGGCGAGCTACGTCTCGGGCGCGCGCATCGCCGTCACCGGGGGCACGCCGGTCCTGTAGCCCGCGCCCCTGCGCCGCGGCGCCCCCCGCCCCGCACGGGTCCCGACCCGCCCGCGGCGGTCCCGGGGAGCGCCGCGGTGGTGCATGATGTGCCCGCACGGCGACGTCGCCGTCCCCCCAGGGGCACGGCACGACGCTGCGCCCGCCCGGTGAGCGGCCTCGCAGCAGAGGCCGCGCCCCGGTCGGCCGCGGTCGCGCGCTCGGAGCAGAGCCGCACGCCCGCAACCGCAGTCGCACGCCCGGCACCGAGGGCTCCGCCCTCGACCGCCGCCACCCCTACGACGGATCGTCCGGCACGTACCTGCCGGTGGGAGGACACACCATGGCAACGGTCACCTACGACAAGGCCTCGCGCATCTACCCGGGCGGCGACAAGCCGGCCGTCGACGCGCTGGACCTGCACATCGAGGACGGCGAGTTCCTCGTCCTCGTCGGCCCCTCGGGCTGCGGCAAGTCCACCTCGCTGCGCATGCTCGCCGGCCTGGAGGACATCAACGCGGGCCGCATCATGATCGGCGACCGCGACGTCACCGACGTCCAGCCGAAGGACCGGGACATCGCGATGGTGTTCCAGAACTACGCGCTGTACCCGCACATGACGGTCGCCGACAACATGGGCTTCGCCCTGAAGATCGCCGGCGTCAACAAGGGCGAGATCCGCACCCGCGTCGAGGAGGCCGCCAAGATCCTCGACCTCACGCAGTACCTCGACCGCAAGCCGAAGGCCCTCTCGGGCGGCCAGCGCCAGCGCGTCGCCATGGGCCGCGCGATCGTGCGCCAGCCGCAGGTCTTCCTCATGGACGAGCCGCTGTCGAACCTCGACGCCAAGCTCCGCGTCCAGACCCGCACGCAGATCGCGCAGCTGCAGCGCCGCCTCGGCGTCACCACGGTCTACGTCACGCACGACCAGGTCGAGGCCATGACGATGGGCGACCGCGTCGCCGTCCTCAAGGACGGCCTGCTCCAGCAGGTCGCCACGCCGCGCGAGATGTACGACCGCCCGAAGAACGTCTTCGTCGCGGGCTTCATCGGCTCCCCGGCGATGAACCTCGTCGAGGTGCCCGTCACCGACGGCGGCGTCGTCTTCGGCGACTACACCTACCCCGTCCCGCGCGAGCTGCTCGCCGGTGCCGGCAGCCGCGTCGTCGTGGGCGTGCGCCCCGAGGACCTCGACATCGCCGAGCAGGGCCTCCAGGTGTCGGTGGACGTCGTCGAGGAGCTCGGCGCCGACGCCTACATCTACGGCCGCGCCCACCTGGACGGCACCGAGGGCGAGATCATCGCCCGCGTCGACGGCCGCCGTCCCCCGGAGAAGGGCTCCACGGTGCACCTCGCGCCCAAGCCTGACCACGTGCACCTGTTCTCGGCCACCGACGGCCACCGCCTCGAGGCCTGAGCCCCGCGGCGCACACGCGCGAGCACGCGCAGGAGGGCCGGTCCGCTCGTCGGGCCGGCCCTCCGGCGCGTCCGGTCCGCACCCCGTCGCGGGCGGGCCCTCGTGCGCGCACGCGCCCGGCGCCGCCTCGTCCGGACCCCGGCAGTGGGAGGATCACCAGCATGGCCGGTCTGCAGATCACCGCGGCGGCGCCCGACCCGGCGCTGCTCGACCTCCCCTGGGAGCTGCCGCTCGAGGAGTGGCCGGCCAGCCGCATCGCGGCCCTCCCGCGCGGCATCTCGCGGCACATCGTGCGCTTCGTGCGGATGTCCGACCAGGTCATCGCCATCAAGGAGATCGCCGAGGGCACCGCCCGCCGCGAGTACCAGATGCTGCGGATGCTCGGCCGCCTCGACGTGCCGTCGGTGCACCCGGTCGCCGTCATCTCCGGCCGCGAGGGCCCCGACGGCGAGCCGCTGGAGGCCGCGCTCGTCACGAGCCACCTGCAGTTCTCCCTGCCCTACCGCGCGCTGTTCAGCCAGGTGCTGCGGCCCGACACGGCGACGCGCGCCATCGACGCCCTCGCCGTGCTGCTCGTGCGGCTGCACCTCACGGGCTTCTACTGGGGCGACGTCTCCCTCTCCAACACGCTGTTCCGTCGCGACGCGGGCGCCTTCGCGGCCTACCTCGTCGACGCCGAGACGGGCGAGCTGCACCAGGAGCTCTCGACCGGCCAGCGCGAGTACGACCTCGAGGTCGCGCGGGTCAACATCGCCGGCGAGCTCATGGACCTGCAGGCCGGCGAGCTCCTCGAGATCGACGTCGACCCGCTGTCGAACAGCGAGCACATCATGAGCCGCTACCGCTCCCTGTGGGCCGAGCTCACCGAGACGGAGTCCTTCGAGGCGGGAGACCGCTGGCGCGTGGCGGCGCGCATCGAGCGCCTCAACGACCTCGGCTTCGACGTCGACGAGCTCTCGATCTCGACCGACCTCGACGGCACCCGCGTGAGCATCCAGCCGAAGGTCGTGGACGCCGGCCACCACAGCCGCCGCCTGCTGCGCCTCACGGGCATCGACGCGCAGGAGAACCAGGCCCGGCGCCTGCTCAACGACCTCGACCGCTACGGCGCCGAGAGCGACCAGCAGAACGAGGACGAGGAGATCGTCGCCCACGAGTGGGTGAGCCAGGTCTTCGAGCCCGTCGTCCGCGCCGTCCCCCGCGACCTGCGCCGCAAGCTCGAGCCCGCCGAGGTCTTCCACGAGGTGCTCGAGCACCGTTGGTTCATGAGCGAGCAGCAGCGCCGCGACGTCCCGCTGCTCGAGGCCGTGGGCGCCTACGTCGCCGGGGTGCTCGTGCACCGCCGCGACGAGGCGGCCTTCCTCGGCCAGGACACGAGCCCGCTGGACGCCGTCGAGAGCCTGTAGGCCCGGAGGTGCGGCGCCGCCCCTGACGGCGTCCCACCCCCGGCCCGGGGGTGCGGCTCAGCCGCGGCGGCGCGCCACCTCGTAGAGCGCGACGCCGGCCGCGACGCCCGCGTTGAGCGACTCCGTCTCCGCGCCCATGGGGATGGAGACGACCTGGTCGCAGGTCTCGCGCACGAGGCGGCCGAGGCCCTTGCCCTCGGACCCGACGACGAGGACGACGGGCCCGGTGGCGAGCTCGAGCTCGGGCAGCACGACGTCGCCCTCCGCGTCGAGGCCCACGACGAAGAGCCCCGCCGCCTTGAGCTGCTCGAGCGCGCGCACGAGGTTGCCGACGCGCGCCACGGGCACGCGGGCGGCCGCGCCGGCCGACGTCTTCCACGCCGAGGCCGTGACCCCGGCCGAGCGGCGCTCGGGCAGCAGGACGCCGTGCCCGCCGAAGGCCGCCGTCGAGCGGAGGACGGCGCCGAGGTTGCGGGGGTCGGTGATGCCGTCCAGCGCGACGACGAGCGCGGGCCGGTCGCTGCCCGCGGCGGCCTCGAGGAGGTCGTCGACGTCGGCGTACTCGTAGGGCGGCACCTGGAGGGCCAGGCCTTGGTGCACCGCGCCGTCGGTGAGGCGGTCGAGGTCGGTCCGCGAGGCCTCGAGCAGCGGGACGCCGCGGTCGGCGGCCGTCTTGATGGCCTCGCGGGTGCGGTCGTCGGACTCCGTGCGCGCCGCGACGTACAGCGCCGTGGCGGGGATGCCGGCGCGGAGGGCCTCGACGACCGAGTTGCGGCCCGCGACGACCTCGGTGCTGCCCGCGCCGCCGCGGCGGCGCGACTGCCCCGCGGGGCGCCCCCCGCCTCCGCCACCGCGCTTCGCCGCGGCCTGCGCCCGCTTGTGCGCCGCGTGGTAGACGCGGTCCTCGGCCTTCGGCGTGGGCCCCTTGCCCTCGAGGGCGCGGCGCCCGCGGCCGCCGCTGCCGACGACGGCGCCCTTCTTCGACCCGGCGCGGCGCACGGCGCCGCGCCGCTGGCTGTTGCCGGCCACTGGTGCTCCTGACTGCTCGGGGTGCTGCTCGGGTGACGTGCTGACGAGTGCTGTCGGTGCGGTGCTGGGGCTCCGGCGCCGCGGGCCTGGTCCTCGGGGCCCCTCAGGCGTCCTCGGCCCAGGACCAGCGGGCGCCGTCGGGGGTGTCCTCCACGGCGATGCCGAGCCCGGCGAGCCGGTCGCGCACGCCGTCGGCCGTCGCGAAGTCGCGCTGCTCGCGCGCCGCCTGGCGGCGCACGAGCTCGGCGGCGACGAGCTGGTCCAGCGCCTGCTCGGCCCGGCCGGACGCCCCCGCGGCGGCGTCCCAGTGCGGGTCGAGCGGGTTGAGCCCGAGCACGTCGAGCATCGCGACGACCCGCTGGGCCGCCGCCTGCGCGGCGGCGCCGTCACCGGCGTCCAGCGCGGTGTTGCCCGCCCGCACGGTCTCGTGGACGACCGCGACGGCGGCCGGGACGTTGAGGTCGTCGTCGAGCGCCGCGCGGAAGGCCGCCGGGAACTCCATGGTGAAGGCCGCGTCGGCCGCCCCCGGCGCCTGCCGGGCGCGGCGGAGGAAGCCCTCGACGCGCTCCAGCGCCCGGCCGGCCTCGACGAGGTGGTCCGGCGAGTACTCGATCATCGAGCGGTAGTGCGCCGTCCCCAGCGCGTACCGCAGCGCCAGCGGGCGCGCGCCCGAGGCGAGCACCGCGTCGACGACGAGGGAGTTGCCGAGCGACTTGCTCATCTTCTCCCCGCCCACGGTGACCCAGCCGTTGTGGAGCCAGGTCGTGGCGAAGGCGTCGCCCGCGGCGCGGGACTGGGCCTGCTCGTTCTCGTGGTGCGGGAAGCGCAGGTCGAGGCCACCCGCGTGGACGTCGAAGGCACGGCCCAGGTAGCGCCGCGCCATCGCCGAGCACTCGAGGTGCCAGCCCGGGCGGCCGCGCCCCCAGCGCGAGGGCCAGCTGGCCGCCTCGCCCTCCTTGGCGCCCTTCCACAGCGCGAAGTCGCGGGGGTCGCGCTTGCCCCGCGGGTCGGCGTCGGCGGCCGGCTCCATGTCCGCCAGCGACTGGTGCGTCAGCGACCCGTAGTCCGGCCACGAGCGGACGTCGAAGTAGACGTCGCCGCTGCCGTCGGGCGCCGGGTAGGCGTGCCCGGCCGCGACGATCTCGTCGACCATCTCGAGCATCTCGGTGACGTGCCCGGTGGCGCGCGGCTCGTACGTCGGGCGGCGGACGCCGAGGGCGTCGTAGGCCCGCGTGAAGGCCTGCTCGTGGCGCGAGGCCCACGCCCACCAGGGCACGCCCGCCGCGGCGGACTTGTCGAGGATCTTGTCGTCGACGTCCGTGACGTTGCGGATGAAGACCACCCGCAGGCCGTGCCCGGCCTCGAGCCAGCGCGCGAGGACGTCGAAGGCGATGCCGGACCGGACGTGGCCGATGTGCGGGGGCGCCTGCACCGTGGCCCCGCAGAGGTAGACGGAGACCTCACCGGGCACCAGGGGGGAGAGCTCGCGCAGCTCCCCGGTGGCGGTGTCGTGCAGGCGCAGGCTCACCCCGCGAGGCTACCGGCGCCGTCGCCCCGCTCGGCCCGCCCGCTCGGCCCCTCGCCTCCCGCCCTCACCTCTGGCCCCGCACCTCGCCCCCGCACCGCGGCCCCGCACCGGGCGCCGCTGCGCCCGGCTGGCTAGGGTCGGCCCCTCGGGGTCGGCGCTGACCGCCGGCCCTGCCGCACGCACGCCGCCGCAGGATCGGAGATCGGGATGCCGCACACCGTCCAGGGGGTGGTCTCCCGCGCGAAGGGGGCCCCCGTCGAGCTCGTGGACGTCGTCGTCCCCGACCCGGGGCCGGGCGACGCCGTCGTCGACGTCCAGGCGTGCGGCGTCTGCCACACCGACCTGCACTACCGCGACGGCGGCATCGGCGACGACTACCCCTACCTCCTCGGCCACGAGGCCGCCGGGCGCGTGTCGGCCGTCGGCGAGGGCGTCGTCGGGCTCGAGGTCGGCGACTTCGTCGTCCTCAACTGGCGCGCCGTCTGCGGCGTCTGCCGCGCCTGCGCCGCCGGCAAGCCCTGGTACTGCTTCGACACCCGCAACGCCAGCACGCCGATGACGCTGGCCGACGGCACCCCGCTGTCGCCCGCGCTCGGCATCGGCGCCTTCGCGAGCAAGACGCTGGTCGCGGCCGGGCAGTGCACGAAGGTCGACGAGCGGCTCCCCGCCGAGCAGGCGGGCCTGCTCGGCTGCGGCGTCATGGCCGGCTTCGGCGCGGCCGTCAACACCGGCGCCGTCACCCGCGGGCAGTCCGTGGCCGTCATCGGCTGCGGCGGCGTCGGGGACGCGGCGATCGCCGGCGCCCGCCTCGCCGGGGCGACGACCGTGGTCGCGGTCGACGTCGAGAACCGGAAGCTGGAGTGGGCGAAGGGCTTCGGCGCGACGCACACCGTGAACAGCCGGTCCGAGGACGTCGTCGCCCGCGTGCAGGAGATCTGCGGCGGCGTGGGGGCCGACCTCGTCGTCGACGCCGTAGGCCGCCCCGAGACCTACCGCCAGGCGTTCGGGGCCCGCGACCTCGCCGGCACCGTCGTGCTCGTCGGCGTGCCGAACCCCGAGCACGTCGTCGAGCTGCCGATGGGCGACGTCTTCGGCCGCGGCGGCGCGCTGAAGTCGTCCTGGTACGGCGACTGCCTGCCGAGCCGCGACTTCCCGATGCTCGCCGACCTGGCGCTGCAGGGCCGCTTCCCCCTCGCCGACTTCGTCTCCGAGACGGTCGGGATCGGGGACGTCGAGGACGCCTTCGCGAAGATGCAGCGCGGCGACGTCCTGCGCTCGGTCGTGGTGCTCTGATGGCGCCCTCCGGCTCCGGCGGCGTGCGCGTCGAGCACCTCACGACCTCGGGGACCTTCAGCCTCGACGGCGGCACGTGGGACGTCGACAACAACGTGTGGCTGCTCGGGGACGACGAGGAGGTGCTGGTCGTGGACGCCCCGCACGCGCTCGCGCCCATCGCCGAGGCGGTCGGCACGCGCCGCGTCGTGGCCGTCGTCTGCACCCACGCCCACGACGACCACGTCACGGTCGCCCCCGACCTCGGCGAGCGCTTCGCCGCGCCCGTCCTGCTGCACCCCGGCGACATGGGCCTGTGGTCGATGGCGCACCCGACCCGCGCGCCCAGCGGGGCGCTGGCCGACGGCGAGGTCATCACCGTCGCGGGGGTCGACGTCCACGTCCTCCACACCCCGGGGCACTCCCCCGGCTCGGTGTGCCTGCACGTGCCCGAGCTCGGCGTCGTCTTCACCGGCGACACGCTCTTCGCGGGCGGGCCGGGGGCCACGGGCCGCTCCTACAGCGACTTCCCGACGATCATCACCTCGATCCGGGAGCGGCTGCTCGCGCTGCCGCCCGAGACGGAGGTCCGCACGGGCCACGGCGAAGGCACGACGATCGGCGACGAGGCCCCCCACCTGCAGGAGTGGGTCGACCGGGGCCGCTGACGCCCCCTCCCGGCGGCCACCCCTCACGACGGCGCCTCCCGACCGGGCCTCCCGACGACCGGACCCGGCTGGCGTGCGGGCGCCGGGCGTCGTAGGGATGGGGGGTGCGCCCCGCGCACCGCTCGACCAGCACCGAGAGCACGAGACGACGACCGACCACCGACTCCTGGAGGAGCCATGAGCACGAGCTCTGACGACATCGAGGGCCCCGCGGACAGCGGCGCGGGCGAGGGCGTCCCCGGCCAGCACGACGGCGGCGCGGACGGCGGCGCCGAGGGCCCCGCGGACTCCGGTGCGGGCGACGGCACGCCCGGCCAGCACGACGGCGGCGCCGACGGGGGTGCCGACGGCGGCGCCGAGGACGCCGTCGAGGGCCCTGCCGACGCGGGCGCCGGCGAGACCGGGATCCCCGGCCACCACGACGGCGGCGCGGACGGCAGCGCCTGACGTGACGGCCCTGCACGAGGACCGGGTGGCCGGGCGCGAGCCCGGCCACCC
>NZ_JBBHZG010000002.1:675360-716398 GCF_037482305.1 Pseudokineococcus sp. 5B2Z-1 | reverse complement strand
TGCGTCCTGCCGCCCCCCCCCCCCCCCCGGACCGGCACGACGGTCCCGCCCCCGACGGGGCGGCCGGTGACGACGCGCCGCGGCTCGCCGCGCTGCGACGACTGGTCGGCGCGGCGGCGGACGGCTTCGGCGCCACCTGGGGCGAGCGCCCCCTGCTCACACGGGCCGAGGACCTGCCGCGGGGCTTCGAGGACCTGCTGTCCGCGGGCGCCGTGGACGAGCTCGTCTCCACGCGGGGGCTGCGGACGCCGTTCCTGCGCGTGGCCAAGCAGGGCACCACGCTGCCCGACCGCTCGTTCACCGCGGGCGGCGGCGTCGGCGCGACCGTGGGCGACCAGGTGAGCGACGACAAGCTGGTCCGCCTCTTCTCCGACGGCTCGACCATGGTCCTGCAGGGCCTGCACCGGACGTGGCCCGCGCTCGTGGACTTCTCCCAGGCGCTGGCGGCCGACCTCGGCCACCCCGTCCAGGTCAACGCCTACGTCACGCCGCCGCAGTCGCGGGGCTTCGACGACCACTACGACGTCCACGACGTCTTCGTCCTCCAGGTGGAGGGTGAGAAGCGCTGGCGGCTGCACGAGCCCGTGCACCCCAGCCCGCTGCGCGACCAGCCCTGGACGGCGCGGCGCGCCGCGGTCGAGGCCGAGGCCGCCCGCGAGCCGCTGCTCGACGCCGTGCTGCGCCCCGGCGACTGCCTCTACCTGCCGCGCGGCTACCTCCACGCGGCGACGGCCCTCGGCGACGTCAGCACCCATCTCACCATCGGCGTGCACCCGTGGACGCGTCACGGCCTCGCCGAGCAGCTCCTGCGAGCCGCCCTGGCCGACCTCGGCGACGACGCCGACGTGCGCGCGTCCCTGCCCCTCGGCGTGCGCGTCGACGACCCGTCGTCGACCGCCGACGACCTCGAGCTCGTGCGCGAGCGGCTCCTCGCCGCCGTCCGGGCCGTCGACACCGAGCGCCTCGCCCGACCCCTCGCCGGTCAGGTGCGTGCCAACCAGCGCGCCGAGCCGGTGGGGCCCCTCACCCAGCTGCGCGCGGCGCAGGAGGTCGAGCGCACCGGCGACGCGTCGGGGCTGGTGCTCCGCCGTCACCTCGCCGCGGTGCTCGAGGAGCGCGCCGACGGTGCGGTCCTGCGCAGCCGCGCGGGCGACGTCGTCCTCGGCGCTGACGACGTCGACGCCGTGCGGGCGCTCCTCGCCGTGGGCGACGGCGGCTCCCCCGGCGCGGCCCTCCCCGACGCGGTCCCGTCCGCCGACCTCGCGCGCCGCCTCGTGCTCGCGGGGGTCCTCGTCCCCCGGTGAGCGCACCCCCGTCCCCCGGGCGCCCCGGCGTCGCCGTCCCCGCGCAGGTCGACCCGGGCAGCGCGGACGCCCCGCAGCGGCGCCGCGACCTGCCGCGGTGCTCCGACGACGCGCGCCGCCGGTGCGACCCCCTCGGCGCGACCGCGGCGTGGACGCGCCGCTGGCTGCTGGTCGAGCACCCCGGCCCCTGGGCGCCGGACGCGCTGGCCGGGTCGGGGCTGCCCGCCGCGCTCCACGAGCGGCTGCGCGACGCCGCCGCGGCCGCGGGCGGGCGGGTCCTGCTCGTGCGCCGGCCCGCCGTGCGGGGCGCCGCTGCGCCGGGGCAGGGCCCGAGCGCCGGCGCATCCTCCCCCGCGACGCGGGCCTGGGCCGTCGTCGACGAGCCGACGGGCCTCGTGCGCTGGGGCGCCTGGGACGCCGGGGCGGCGCACCCCGACGCGCTCGGCGCGGACGGGGAGGAGCGCGCTCGTCTCGACGCCGGCCTCGAGGAGGCCGCCCGCGCCCTCGGTGAGCCCCTCGTCGAGGGCGCGGGGGCCGAGCGGGACCCGCTGCTCCTCGTCTGCGCCCACGGGCGGCACGACGCGTGCTGCGCCGTCCGGGGGCGCCCCGTCGCCGCGGCCCTCGCCGCCCGCTGGCCGACGGCGACGTGGGAGTGCTCGCACGTCGGCGGGGACCGTTTCGCGCCCAACCTCCTCGTGCTGCCCGACGGCGCCTACTACGGCGACCTCGCCCCGGCGTCCGCCGAGGGCGTGGTCGAGGACCACCTGGCCGGGCGGGTCTCGACGCGCCACCTGCGCGGCACGAGCAGCGGCCCGCCCGCCGTCCAGGCGGCCGTCATCGGCGTCCTGGGCCGCTACGGGCCCGCGTCCGTGCGCGACGCGCGGGGTGGTCGGCCCGTGCCGGTGGGCCGCGACCGGTGGGAGGTCGAGGTGCGGGGCACCGGCCCGCTGCCGGCCCTCAGCGTCGTCACGGTCGAGCGGACCCGTCGCCCCCCGGCGCGGCTCACCTGCCGGGCGCCCGGCGAGGCCGTGGCCGCCGTCCACGAGGCCGTCGAGGTGCGCGTGCTCGACCGGGGCTGAGCCCCCGCACCCCTCGGACGTCCCCCCTCGACCGCCGGGTCGTCCCTCAGCGGGGGACGACGAGCGCCGTCGCGACGGCCGCGAGGCCCTCTCCGCGACCGGTGAGCCCGAGCCCGTCCGTCGTCGTCGCGGAGACCGCGACGGGCGCGCCCGCCGCCCGCGAGAGCGCCTCCTGCGCCTCGGCGCGCCGGGGCGAGAAGCGCGGCCGGTTGCCGAGCAGCTGCACGGAGACGTTGCCGACCTCGAAGCCGGCCTCCCGCACCCGGCGGGCCGTCTCCGCGAGGAGGGTCGCGCCGGACGCCCCGGCCCACTGCGGCTCGGCCGTGCCGAAGTGCTGCCCGAGGTCGCCGATCCCCGCGGCGGCCAGCAGGGCGTCGCAGGCCGCGTGCGCCACGACGTCGGCGTCGGAGTGGCCGTCGAGGCCGCGCTCGCCCGGCCACCGCAGGCCGGCGACCCACAGCTCGCGGTCGGAGCCCTCCGGCGCGAAGGCGTGCACGTCGACGCCCGTGCCCACCCGGGGCGGACCGGCGGTCGGTGACGGAGGACGGGCGGACGGCGTGGCCGCGTCGTCGGCGCTCACGCCGGCGCCCCGCCCACGGGCGACGCCGCGGCCGACGACGGTGCGGGGCCCGGGGAGGTCGCGCGTCGCGCGAGCACGGCCTCGGCGAGCAGGAGGTCGAGCGGGCCGGTGACCTTGAACGCCTCGGCGTCGCCCTCGACGAGGTGCACGCGCGCACCCGCCGCCTCGGCCAGGCCGGCGTCGTCGGTGGCGCCCTCCCCCACGGCCGCCGCGACGTGCGCCCGTCGCAGGACGTCGGCGGTGAAACCCTGCGGCGTCTGCACCCCCCGCAGGCGCGAGCGGTCGACGACGCCGCCCGAGACGTCGCGCAGCGTGTCGGCCACGGGCACCGCGGGCACGACGACCTCGTGGCCGCCCGGGCGGACCGCCGCGACCACGCGCCGCACGAGGTCGGCCGGGGCCAGGGCCCGGGCCGCGTCGTGGACGAGGACGACGTCGGCGCCCGCGGGGAGGGCGCCGAGGCCCGCGGCCACCGACGCCTGCCGGCTGGGACCGCCCTCGACGACGTCCGTCGGGGGCATCCCCGGCACCTCCGCCAGCAGGCGGCGCGCCTCGTCCTCCAGCCCGGCGGGGACGACGACGACGACCCGGTCGAGGGCGTCCGCCGCCGCGAGGCCCGCGGCGGCGTGGACGAGCAGCGGGGCGCCGCCCACGGCGACGAAGGCCTTCGGACGCCCCGCGGCCAGGCGGGTGCCGCTCCCGGCGGCGACGAGGACGCACGCGACGGCGCCCGCGCCACCCGCGACACCACCGGTGCCCCCGGGACGCGCGGAGCCCGTCGCCCCCCGGGGGGCGACGGGCTCCGTCTGCGGTGCGGTGCTCAGGACGCGAGGACCTCGTCGAGGATGGCCTCGGCCTTCGTCTCCTCGGTCTTCTCCGCGAGCGCGAGCTCGGAGACGAGGATCTGGCGGGCCTTGGCGAGCATGCGCTTCTCGCCGGCCGACAGGCCGCGGTCCTGGTCGCGGCGCCAGAGGTCGCGCACGACCTCGGCGACCTTGATGACGTCGCCGGAGGCGAGCTTCTCGAGGTTCGCCTTGTAGCGGCGCGACCAGTTGGTCGGCTCCTCGGTGTAGGGGGCGCGCAGGACCTCGAACACGCGGTCGAGGCCCTCCTTGCCGACGACGTCGCGGACGCCGACCAGGTCGCAGTTCTCCGCGGGGACCTCGATGGTCAGGTCTCCCTGGGCGACCTTGAGGCGGAGGTAGAGCTTCTCCTCCCCCTTGATCATCCGGGTCTTGATCTCCTCGATCAGGGCCGCCCCGTGATGGGGGTACACGACAGTCTCGCCGACAGTGAAAGCCATCTGCTCTATTCCCCTTTCGTGACCTCGAGGTTACCACGGCGAAGCAGTGCCCCCGGGCACTTGAGGGAGCATCGTCGCAGGTCAGAGGCCCGCGCGGCCCGAGAACGGCGCCCCGAAGGCCTTGACAGCGGCCCCCGCGGCGTGCTGCGGCACCCCCTCGGACGAGGGCCCGGCGAGCCCGCGGGCGCTGCCGCGACCCGCCACGGCTACGCTCCGCCCCAGACGTCGCGACCGACCCGAGGAGACGCCCGTGCCCCGCCCGACACGTCCCGCAGCGCGCCGCGCGGCCGCCGTGGTCCTCGCCGCCGCCGCGGTCTCGGCCAGCGCGGGGTGCGCCGTCTCGCCCGTCGTCAACCAGTTCTCGACGGAGCTGCAGTACGCGCCCTCCGACGGCGTCCAGGCGTACTTCCCGCTCTCGGAGACGGACGCCGACGGCCCGGGCACGGCGCTCCTCGTGCGCAACCTCCTGCTCATCGGCCCCGAGGAGGACGGCCCGGCGCGCCTCTACGGCGTCCTCGTCAACGAGAGCCTCGACGAGGTCTCCGTCGAGATCTCCGGCCCGGGCGGCCTGTCGGGCGAGGTGACCGTCCCGGCGCGCACCAGCGTCCCCCTCGGCGAGCAGCAGACGGAGGACACGGGCAGCCAGGAGCTCCCCGAGGGCGCCGAGGTCTCGGGCGACCTGCTCGCCGACCCGGTCGGCGCCGTCCCCGGCGAGCTCGTGCCCGTGACGATGGTCCTCGACGGCGCGGTGCTCGAGGTCGAGACGCCGCTCCTCAACGGCTCGCTGCCCGAGTACCAGACCCTCGTCCCCACGGCGGCCGCCACGACGCCGGGCGTCGCCCGGTAGCGGAGCCCGCCTCCGGCAGCTCCTCTCCCAGCAGCACAGCCCGGGCCGCGCAGCCCGAGCGGCAGGAGCCCCGACCACCGGTCGGGGCTCCTGCCTCATCCGGCGCCGAGGGCTCAGCCCGCGGCCCCGCCGGCCCCGTCGACGTCGACGAGCCAGCTGACACCCCAGCGGTCGCGCAGCGAGCCGAAGAGGCTGCCCCAGGGCGAGGGCTCGAGCGGCGCGAACACCTCGGCGCCCTCGGCCAGGACGTCCCAGGCCCCGCGCAGCGCCGCCTCGTCGTCACCGAAGAGGCACGCGACGCCCGCGGGCTCCTCCGTGCCCGGGGGCAGGTCGGAGACCATGAGCGGACCGCCGACGTCCGTCCGGAGCACGGCGTTGGCCACCATGTCGCGCACGCCCGGGTCGTCCATCCCCAGCGAGCCGTACGTCGTCACCACCGGCTCCGCGCCCCCCAGGGCGCGCCGGTAGGCCGCGAGCGCCTCCCGCGCGCTCCCGCGGGGGTGCAGGTAGGGGCACATCTCGGTCGTCATGGCGCCTCCGCTCACGGGGCCGACCACCGGCCCTCCCCCGTGACGACCGGCCCGGACGGCCGGGCTCATCGGTCGCACCTCTCCGGCCCGCCGCCCGCCGTCGGCCGCGCGGCGGGAGGCCCCCGTCGCCCTCAGCCCTCGAGCTTGTAGCCCAGCCCGCGCACCGTGACGAGCCGCCGGGGCGACGCCGGGTCCTCCTCGATCTTGGCGCGCAGCCGCTTGACGTGGACGTCGAGGGTCTTGGTGTCCCCCACGTAGTCGGCGCCCCAGACGCGGTCGATGAGCTGGCCGCGGGTGAGCACGCGGCCGGCGTTGCGCAGGAGCACCTCGAGCAGCTCGAACTCCTTGAGCGGCAGGGCCACCGGCTCCCCGTCGAGCGTCACGACGTGGCGCTCGACGTCCATGCGCACCGGGCCGGCGGCGAGGGCACCGGCGTCGTCGTCCTCCTCCGGCTCGCCGCGGCGGCGCAGCACCGCCCGGATGCGGGCGAGGAGCTCGCGCGAGGAGTACGGCTTGGTCACGTAGTCGTCCGCCCCGAGCTCGAGGCCCACGACGACGTCCACCTCGCTGTCCTTGGCCGTCAGCATGATGACGGGGACGGCGCTGCGGGCCCGCAGCTGCCGGCACACCTCGGTGCCGGGCAGTCCCGGGAGCATGAGGTCGAGGAGCACGAGGTCGGCTCCCGCGCGGTCGAACTCGGCCACCGCCGAGGGGCCGTCGGCGGCCACGGCCACCTCGTACCCCTCGCGGCCGAGCTGGTAGGCGAGGGGGTCGCTGAGGGACTCCTCGTCCTCGACGAGCAGGATGCGGGTCACGCGGGGTCCTCCCGGGTCGACGGTGGGCGCCGCACGGAGTGCGCGGGCGCCCGCGAGCAGGTGGGTCAGGTGCGGTCCCCGTCGTCCTCGGCGCGGCGCAGGGGGAAGCGGAGCGTGAAGGTCGACCCCTCGCCGGGGCTGCTCCACACGCCCACCTCGCCGCCGTGGGTGGCGGCGACGTGCTTGACGATCGACAGCCCGAGGCCCGTGCCGCCGGTGGCCCGCGAGCGGGCCGGGTCGAGGCGGTAGAAGCGCTCGAAGACCCGGCCGACCTCGGACTCGGGGATGCCGATGCCCTGGTCGCTGACGACGACCTCGACGCGCTCGTCGACGACCGTGACGACGACGGCCACGCGGGTGCCCGCGTCCGAGTAGGACACGCCGTTGTCGACGAGGTTGCGCACGGCGGTGACGACGAGCTCGCGGTCCCCCCAGACCTCGGCCGGCGGGGTGCCGCCGGGCCCGCCGCCGTCGTCCTCGCGCGCCAGGCGCGTGGTGATGCGGACGCCGCGGCCCTCGGCGACGAGCCGGGTGCGGTCGACCGCCTCGAGCACGGCCTCGTCGACGTCGACCGGCACCGGCTGGTGGCGGGAGTCGGCGTCCTGCAGGCGCGACAGCTGGACGATCTCCTGCACGAGCGCCGACAGGCGCTGCGACTCCCTCGTCATCCGCTGCGCGAAGCGCCGGACCGCGGTCGGGTCCTCGGCGGCGTCGTCCATCGTCTCGGCGAGCAGGGCGATGGCGCTGACCGGCGTCTTCAGCTCGTGGCTGACGTTGGCGACGAAGTCGCGGCGCACCTCCTCCAGGCGCTTGGCCTGCGTGCGGTCCTCGACGAGGACGAGCACGTGGAGGGAGCCGAGGGGGGCCACGCGCACGCCGACGACGAGGACGCCCGCGCCGTCGGCGCCCGGCGCCACGAAGGGCCCCCGCGGCAGCGACATCTCGGCGTCGCGGATCTCCCCGTCCCGCCGCACGCGCGTGACGAGCCCGGCGAGCTCGGGGTGCACGAGCTCGCGGTCGCGCACCAGCCCGAAGGCGTGCGCGGCGGCGCTGGCCCGCACGACGACGTCCGCCACGTCCACGACGACGACCGCCGAGGACAGCACCGCCAGCACGTCGGCGGCGCCCGTCGGCAGGTCGTCCTCCGGGGGCGGCTCCGGCTCCGGCCGGCGGGCGCCCCACCGGGGCGCGAGCACGCCGACGACCCCCACGAGCACCCCGACGAGGCCCGCGAGCGCAGGAGTCCAGGAGCCGTCCACGGCCCGCAGCGTAGGACCGGCCGCGGGGCGCCCGGAGCCCGCGGCGCGACCGGCACCGCCCGGTCGCCCGGCGTTCACCGGCGGGGTCGACTCCGTTCATCGACCGGTGCGAGGCTTCGGCCATGCGAGAGGTCTTCCACGACGAGCTGCGGTCCCTGGCCGAGCAGCTCACCCAGATGAGCGGTCTCGTCAGCGCGGCGATGGCGAACGCGACGCAGGCGCTGCTGGAGGGCGACCTCGCGCTGGCCGAGAGCGTCATCTCCGCCGACGCCCAGATCGACGCCCAGCAGCGCCACCTCGACGACCGGGCCGTCGCCCTCCTGGCGCGCGAGTCGCCCGTCGCCACCGACCTGCGGGTCGTCGTGTCGGCGCTGCGGATGTCGACGTCCATCGAGCGCATGGGCGACCTGGCGCGCCACGTCGCGAGCCAGGCGCGGCTGCGCCACCCGCACCTCGTCGTCCCCGAGTCGCTCGTGCCGACCATCTCCGCCATGGGCGACGCCGCCGCGAGCATCGCGACGACCGCCGGCACCGTCATCGCCACGCGCGACCTCGAGCTCGCCGCGCAGGTCGAGCGCGACGACGACCGCCTCGACGAGCTGCACCGCTCGGTCTTCGCCGCGATGCAGGCGCCGGAGTGGCAGGAGAGCGCCGAGCGCACCATCGACATCACGCTGTGCAGCCGCTACTTCGAGCGCTACGGCGACCACGCCGTCTCGGTCGTCCGCCGCGTCGGCTTCCTCGTGACGGGCGACTGGATGAAGCCGGTCCAGCCCGTCGCGAGCTGACGCCGCGCCGACGACGACACCTCGCACGACGACACCTCGCACGACGACCGAGGGCCCGCACCGCTGGAGCGGTGCGGGCCCTCGGTCGTCAGGAGCGGTGCCGGGTCAGCTCTTGCGGCCCTGCGCCGCGACGGCGGCGGCCGCCTCGGCCGCGGCGTCGGGGTCGAGGTAGCGCCCGCCCGGGGTGGTGGGGCGCAGGTCCTCGTCGAGCTCGTAGAGCAGCGGGATGCCGGTGGGGATGTTGAGGCCGGCGATGTCGTCGTCGCTGATCCCGTCGAGGTGCTTGACGAGCGCGCGCAGCGAGTTGCCGTGCGCCGCCACGAGGACGGTGCGGCCCGCCCGCAGGTCGGGGACGATCGCCGAGTCCCAGTACGGGAGCATCCGGCCGACGACGTCCTGCAGGCACTCGGTGCGCGGCATGTCGTCGCCGAGGTCGGCGTAGCGGGGGTCGCCGGCCTGGCTGAACTCGTCGCCCGCCTCGATCTCCGGGGGCGGCGTGCTGTACGAGCGGCGCCAGAGCATGAACTGCTCCTCGCCGTACGTCTCGAGCGTCTGGGCCTTGTCCTTGCCCTGCAGCGCGCCGTAGTGGCGCTCGTTGAGGCGCCACGAGCGCGTGACGGGCACCCAGTGCCGGTCGGCCGCGTCGAGGGCGAGGTTGGCGGTGGTGATCGCGCGGCGCAGGAGCGAGGTGTGCACGAGGTCGGGCAGGAGGCCCTCGGCGGCCAGCAGCTCGCCGCCGCGGCGGGCCTCCGCCTCGCCCTTCTCCGACAGGGGCACGTCGACCCAGCCGGTGAAGAGGTTCTTCGCGTTCCACTCGCTCTCGCCGTGGCGTAGCAGCACCAGGGTCATCGACGCGCCGCGCGCGCCCGTGGTGGTCGACATGCCGCCAACCCTAGGGGCGGCGCCGCGGTCAGCCGCAGGTGACGCGGGCGCGGGGCCGCCCCGCTGCGCCGCCTGCGCGCCGGGCCGCGGCCGCGCCGTAGAGGTCGAGCGTGCGCTCCGCCGTCCGCGCCCAGCTGAAGCCGGCCGCGTGCACGGCGGCGGCCTCCCCGAGGGCCCGCCGCCGCGGCTCGTCGTCGAGGAGCGCGCCGAGCGCCGTCGCCCACCGGCGCGGGTCGGCGTCCGGGACGAGCAGCCCCGTGCGCCCGTCCGCCACGGCCGTCCGCAGACCGCCGGTCGCCGTCGCGACGACGGGGGTGCCGCAGGCCTGCGCCTCGAGCGCCACGAGCCCGAAGGACTCCGTGCGCGAGGGGACGGCGACGACGTCGGCGGCGCGGTACCAGCGGGCCAGCTCGGGCGCCGGCAGCGGGTCGACGAGCCGCAGCACGTCGCCGCCCGGGCCGCCCACGAGCCCCAGCCCGGCGGCGAGCGAGCGCAGGTCCTCCCGGGCGCTGCGGCCCGCGCCGCGGCCGGAGGGTCCCCCGACGACCACGACGACGAGGCGACCGCCCTCGGCAGGGTCCGCCGCGGTGAGCTCCGCCGCCGCGCGCAGGAGCACGTCGGGGCCCTTGAGCGGCTGCAGGCGGCCCGCGAAGAGCAGGACCCGGTCGGCGGGGGCGAGGCCGAGGCCCTCCCGCTCGGCCGCCCGGGCCGCGGCGTCCGCCGGCGGGCCGAAGGCGGACAGGTCGACCCCGGGCGGCACGACGGCGACGCGGGCCGGGTCCGCGCCGTAGAGCTCCACGAGCTCGCGGGCCTCGTCGGCCGTGCTCGCGACGAGGCCGTCGGCCGCCGCGACGAGGCCCCGCTCGCCGCGCACGCGCTCCGCGGGCTCGAGGGGCTGGCCGGGCCCGCGGTGGGCGTCCTTGACGAGCGCCATCGTGTGCATGCTGTGGACCAGCGGCGCGCCCCAGGTGCCGGCGGCCCGACGGCCGACCTCGCCGGAGAGCCAGTAGTGGGTGTGGACGACGTCGTAGCCCCCCGGCGGCGCCGCGGCGACGAGGGCCTCGGCCATCTCACCCACGAGCGCCGGCAGCTCCTCCTTGTCGACCTCGCGCGGCGGGCCCGCGGCGAGGTGGACCACGCGCACGCCCGGGGACGCCGCGTGCACGGGCGGCTGGTCGGGCGACGTGGCGCGCGTGACGACGTCGACCTCCGCGCCCCGGGCGGCGAGCCCGCGCGCCAGGCCGACGACGTAGGTGTTGAGGCCGCCCGCGTCGCCCGTGCCCGCCTGCGCCAGGGGTGAGGTGTGCGCCGAGACCAGCGCGACCCGGCGCGGCCCCCGCGACGAGCTCGCGTCCACGGGCACGAACCTACGCCCTCACGCCCCCGCGCCCGAGCCGCGAGGATGGGCATGTGCCCGCGCCGTCCTCCGCCGCCGTGCCCGCGGGCGCGATCCGACTCGCCGGGGGGCGCCGGGGTCGCGCGCGGGGCCCCCTCGGCGTCCCGACGCGCGGGACGACGGGCGTGGACCGGCTGCGGCGCACCGACCGCTGGCTGGCGGGGCCGGGGGCGGCGCTCCTGCGGGGGGCCGAGGACCCCCTCGTCGTCGACCTCGGCTTCGGGTCGTCGGCCGTGACGACGCTGCACCTGGCGCGCGCGCTGCGCCGCGTCCGCCCCGACGTGGAGGTCGTGGGCCTCGAGGTCGACCCGGCCCGCGCCGCGCACGCCGCGGCGGCCCTGCGGGCGGTGCCGGCCGACCGGGCGCGCGGGGTGGCCTTCGGCGTCGGCGGCTTCGAGCTGGGCGGGCCCGTCGCGGGGCGGCGCCCGGTGCTCGTGCGCGCCGCCAACGTGCTGCGCCAGTACGCCGCGGCGGACGTGCCCGCCGCCTGGGCCGTCGTCACGGGTCGCCTGGCCCCCGGCGGGCTGCTCCTCGACGCGACGTGCGACGAGCTGGGGCGGCGCGCGGCGTGGGCGGTCGTCGGCGCGGCGGGGCCGGAGCAGCTCGTGCTGTCGGTGCGCCTGGCCGACCTGGCTCGCCCGTCCGAGGTGGCCGAGCGCCTGCCCAAGGCGCTCATCCACGACAACGTCGCCGGCTCGCGCGTCCACGCGCTGCTGGCGGCCCTCGACGCCGCCTGGGACCGGGCCGCCCCGCTGGCCCCCTGGGGCCCGCGGCAGCGGTGGCTCGCCACCTGCCGAGGCCTGCGCGACGCCGGGTGGCCCGTCCTCGACCGCGCGCCCCGGGGCGGGCCGCGCCGCTGGCGCCTCGGGGAGCTCGCCGTCGCCTGGTCGGCCGTCGCGGGCTGAGGAGGGCTCCGGAGGGATCGCTCGGGCAGGAGGAGGGGGCGCGCGGTCGGGTCCGCGTCCGGCGGCGCGGCGCTCCGGGCACTGGCTCGGCGCGACGTGGTCGCCTCGCGCTCGGGGCGGGGCGCCGGCTTGACGTGCCTCTCCGCGCCACCCCGCCGGACGCTCGCGAGGACCGGGGCTACCAGCCGACCGGGCCTGAGCCGCCACTGCGGCCGCCGCCCACCGAGCGCAGCGCGGGGCGGACGTCGGCGAGGTACACCGCGCCCGCGACGAGGGAGATGACGATGAGGCCGAGGCCGCCGAGCCCGGCGAAGCTGATGAGCGAGGCCACGGCGAGGATGGCGACCCACTTGTTCTTCGTGAGCTTGCCCGCCGCCGCGAAGGCGCCCGCCGGGCGGCGGACGGCGTCGACGAGGGCGAAGACGCACACCGCCAGCACCGCCAGCCCGAGGAGGAGCGTGACGTACCCCTGGGCCGCGAAGACACCGCTCATGGGAGGAGCCTAGGCGGGCGCGCGGGCGGGCGGCCCCCCGCCCGCCGGGGCGTCCACCGACCGGCCCCCTCCCCGGTCGGCCGCCGACGGCTCAGACGTCGAGTACGAGGGTGACGGGCCCGTCGTTCACGAGCTCGACCGCCATGTCCGCGCCGAAGCGCCCGGTCGCGACCTCGAGGCCGCGCTCGCGCAGGCCCGCGACGACGGCGTCGACGAGCGGCTCCGCGACGTCCCCCGGCGCGGCCGCCGACCAGCTGGGCCGGCGCCCCTTGCGGGTGTCGCCCTGGAGCGTGAACTGGCTGACGACGAGGACGGGCGCCCCGGCGTCCACCGCGGAGGCGTCCCCGCGCAGCACGCGCAGCTCCGCCGTCTTCCGCACGAGCGCGGCCACCTGCTCCGCGCCGTCGTCGCGCGCGACGCCGACGAGGAGCACGAGCGCCTGCCCGCCGGGCGGGTCGACCTCGCCGACGACCTCCCCGTCGACGACGACGCGCGCCCGGGTGGCGCGCTGGAGCACCGCCCTCACGGCAGCAGCGGGACGTCGACGCCGCGGACCTCGCCCACCGGCTCGCCGTGCCCGAGCACCGGCGCGGTCGCCTGCTCCGCGACGACGGGGGCGTCGACGCCGAGCGCCCGCAGGGCGGCCGCCATCGCGACGGGGCGGGCGCGGTCCCCGCCGTCGAGCACCTTGAGGGCGACGGCGCGCCCGTCCGGGAGCGCCGCCGCGTAGACCGCCTCCGCGCCGTCCTTCGCGATGAGCCCGGGGACCCCCCGCAGGAGCGCCGTGACGTCGCGGCGCGTGCCGCCGACCCACACGGGGAAGTCGCGGACGGCCTGCGCCAGGGCCTGCTCGGGCGTGCCGCGGTCCGCCGTCGCGAGGCGCGAGAAGGCGCGCGCGAGGCCGGAGAGGGGGACGGCGGGCAGCGGCGTGCCGCAGCCGTCCGTCGTCAGCAGCTCGCCCGTGCCCGCGGCGTCCGCGCCCGTCGTCTCCCGGACGGCGTCGAGGACGGCCCGCTGCAGCGGGTGGCCGGTGTCCAGGTAGTCCTCCGTCGACCAGCCCGCGGCGACGCAGGTGGCGAGCATCGCCGCGTGCTTGCCCGAGCAGTTCTGGGCGAGGCGCTCGGGCGCACGGCCCTCGGCCTGCCAGCGGGCGCGCAGCTCGGGGTCGGAGGGCAGGTCGGCGGTGTTCCGCAGCGCCCCCTCGTCGAGCCCCACCGAGGCGAGGACGCGCCGGGCGCCCTCGCGGTGGAAGTCCTCGCCGCTGTGGCTCGCCGTCCCCAGCGCCAGCAGGTCGCCGCCGAGGCGCAGGCCCGAGCGCAGCATCGCGAGGGCCTGGACGGGCTTGAGGGACGAGCGGGGCAGCACGAGCGCGTCGGGGTCGCCGAGGCCGCCGAGCACCGCGCCGTCGGGCCCGACGAGGACGACGTGGCCGAGGTGCACCGACTCCGCGACGTCGCCGCGCCGCACCGTGGCGATCGGGACGGCGCCCGCGAGGGGTCCGGGCGCGGCGGTGGGGCGGTCGGCAGGAGGCGTCGGCACGCGCCCGAGACTAGGCGGGAGGCCGCACCGGGCGCCGTCGCGGCAGCGGTGGACTCGAGGACGCCGTCCACCGCGTCGTGCGTCCACCGCTGCCGCAGGACGGACCGGCCGCGCGGTCTAGCGTCGCCGGCGTGGAGGGACGCGTGGCGCGGCTGGGGCTGACCCCGCTCAAGGGGGCGGCGCACGTCCGTCCCGAGCGGGTCGACGTGCTGGAGCACGGGGCGGTCGGCGACCGCGGCTGGTGCTGCGTCGAGCGCGAGACCGGTCGCGACCGCGGTGGGGAGGGTGCCGGGGAGCGCGGCGGCGGGCGCTGGGTGGTGGCGCGCACGGTGCGGACGCCGGCGCTCCTGCAGGTGCGCGCCACGGCGCGGCCCGGTCGCGGCCTGCACCTGCGGCTCCCGGGGGGCGCCTGGGACGTCCCCGCTCCGGGGACGGCCCCGCTCGTCGCCGACTACTGGGGTCGGCCCGCCCCCGTGGCGCTCGCGCCCGGGCCGTGGGACGCCGCCCTGTCGGACCTCGTCGGGCGCCCGGTGGCGCTGGCGCGGGTGCTGCGACCGGGCGCCGTCGTGTACGCCGAGCCGGTGGTGCTCCTCACGACGTCGACGCTGCGCGAGCTCGCCCGGCGCACGGGAGCGGAGGTCGACGACGAGCGCTTCCGCTCCCTCGTCCTCGTGGGCACGGGCGACGCGCGGCCCTTCGTCGAGGACTCCTGGCACGGGCGCGTGCTCGACGTGGGCGGCGCCCGCCTCGAGGTGACGGCGGGCGTGGCGCGCTGCGCCGTCGTCCAGCGGACGCCGGGCACCGGCGAGCGGGCGCCCGACGACCTCCTCGGCGCGCTCGCCCTCGACCGGGTCGTCGAGGGGCCGGGCGGGCGGGAGGTCGTCCTCGGCGTCGGGGCGCGCGTGCTGCGGCCCGGGCCGGTGGCCGTCGGCGACGCGGTGGTCCTGCGGACCTGAGCCGCGGGACGCTGGACCGGCGGCCTCAGACCTCGACGAGGGGCAGCTTCGCGAGGGCGCGCGCGACCCGCTGGGGCGAGGCGGACCCGCGCGTCGCGACCGCCCCCTGGGTGAAGAGGCTGACGCGCAGCTCCTCGAGCATCCAGCGGACCTCGCGGACGTCGTCGTCACCGCGGCGCACGGGCGGCAGGGCGGCGACGGCGCGCGCGTAGTCGGCGCTCGCGCGCTCGACGACGCCCGTGCGGTCGCGGTCGCGCGCGGCGTCGGCCGGCAGGGAGGCCAGGCGGCGCAAGAGCGCCTGGAGGTAGCGCTGCAGGTCGGGCAGCCGATCCCGCCCCGTCGCCGCGACGAACCCGGGGTGGACGAGGCCGGCCAGCTGGGCGCGGGCGTCCTCGAGCGCCGGGCGCACCGCCAGGGCCTGCAGCCCGGACCCGCCCGAGGAGGCGAGCCGGTCGAGGGCCGCCTCCACCTCGCCGGCGCTGCGGAGCACGCGCACGACGACGGCGACGACGTCGGCCACGGCCGCGGGCCCCTCGGCGCGGGCGCGCTCGCGCAGGGCGGCGTGGCCCTCGGGGTCGGTCGGCGGCCCGCCCGCGCGGCGCACGAGGTCGTCGAGGACGGCGTCCCAGCAGTCGTCGAGCAGCGCCGCGGTGCTGCCGTGGGGGCTGCGCGCCAGCACGAGGAGGTCGGCGTTCGACAGCCGCTGCACGACGTCCTTGCCCGGCGTCGGCAGCTCCAGCCGCAGGAGCCGGCGGGTCCCAGCGCGCTGGGCCACCCGCGCCTCCGCGGCGGTGGGGTGCACGCGGACGGCGACGGCATCGCCCTCGTCGGTGAGCGCGGGGAACCCGGCCACGCCCGCCGTGGAGACCTCCGGCGGCAGGGCGCCGCCCGCGAAGGCGGCCCCGGCGTCGCGGGCGCCGCCGCGCTCGAGGTCGGACGCGGCGGCCGAGACGGCCCGCCGGACGTCGGCGGTGAGCGCGCGGCGCAGCGTGAGGAGGTCGCGGCCGGCGCCGAGGACCGGGGACCCCTCGCGGCCGTCGTCGTCGCCGTCGTGGACGGCGAAGCGGACGCGCAGGTGGTCCGGCAGGGTGTCCGGATCCCAGTCGTCCACGGGCACCGCCGTGCCGGTGAGCCGCTCGAGCTCGCGGGAGAGCACGGGCAGCAGCGGACCGTCGTGCGGGCCGGCGACGGCGAGGACGGCGTCGGCGCGGTCGGGCGCCGGCGCCAGGTGGCGCCGCACCGCCTTGGGCAGCCCTCGCACGAGGGAGGTGACGAGCTCGTGCCGCAGCCCGGGCACCTGCCAGGCGAAGGGCTCCGGGTCCAGCTGCGCGAGCGCGCGGATCGGCACGTGCACCGTGGCGCCGTCGTCCTCCTCGCCCGGGGCGAAGCGGTAGGAGACGCGCAGGTCGAGGTCGCCGACCCGCCACGTGAGCGGGTAGTCGTCGACCTGGACCCCCGAGGCGGCGTCGGCGAGCAGCGCGGCGGGGTCGAAGGTCAGCAGGTCCGGGTGCCGGCGCCGCTCGCCCTTCCACCAGCGGTCGAAGTGGGCGCCGGAGACGACGTCGGCGGGCACCCGCGCGTCGTAGAAGGCGACGAGCGCCTCCTCGTCGACGACGAGACCGCGCGTGCGCGTGCGGTGCTCGAGGTCCTCGGCCTCCTCGAGCAGCGCGCGGTTGTCCTCGAGGAAGCGGTGGTGGTTCACCCAGTCGCCCTCGACGAGCGCGTGGCGGATGAAGAGGTCGCGGCTCGTCACGGGGTCGACGCGCCCGTAGGCCACCGTGCGCGCGGCCACGAGCGGCAGGCCGTGGAGCAGCACGCGCTCGGACGCCACGACGGACGCCCGCTTCTTGCTCCAGTGCGGCTCGGAGTACGTGCGCCGGACGAGGTGGCCGGCCAGCGCCTCGACCCACTCCGGCTGGATGGCGGCGACGCCGCGCGCCCACAGCCGCGAGGTCTCGACGAGCTCGGCCGCCATGACCCACGCCGGCGGCTTGCGCGCCAGCACCGAGCCCGGCCACAGCGCGAAGCGGGCGCCGCGCGCGCCGAGGTACTCGACGCCCCGGCGGTCGCGGCGCTCGGGCCGCTGGCCGTCCCGGCCCTGCTGGCCCCTCGCCCGCGGGTCCTTCGCCCGCTCCTCGCGCATCCCGATGCTCGAGAGGAAGCCCGCGAGGACGCTGGCGTGGACGCGGTCGGCGTCGACCTGCTGCTCGCTGCCGGGCAGGACCTCGTCGGCGGCCCCGCCCGGTCCGTCGTCGTCCGCCTCGGCGAGGGTGTCGGCCCCGTCCTCGGCCTCGTCCGGGGTCGACGAGGCGCTGGAGGAGGCGTCGACGCCGAGGGAGCGGGTGAGCTGGCGGAGCTGGCGGTGCACGTCCTGCCACTCGCGCACGCGCAGCCACGAGAGGAACTCGCGCTTGCACATCCGTCGGAAGGCGCTGCTGGACAGGGCGTCCTGCTGGGCGTGGAGGTAGCGCCAGAGGGCCAGGAGGGTGAGGAGGTCCGAGCGCTCGTCGCGGAAGCGGGCGTGCGCGGCGTCCGCCGCCTGCTGGTGCTCGACGGGGCGCTCGCGGGGGTCCTGCACCGACAGGGCGGCGGCGATGACGAGGACCTCGGCGACGCAGCTGTTCCGGTCGGCCTCGAGGACCATGCGGGCCAGGCGCGGGTCGAGCGGCAGGCGGGCCAGGCGGCGCCCGACCGGGGTCAGCCGCAGCTGCCGCTGCTCGGCGGGGCCGCGCTCGCGCCGGTCCCCGCCGTCGGCGCGCCCGACCGCCGCCAGGTCGTCCTCGATTGCGCCCAGCTCGGTGAGCAGGGCGAGACCGTCGGCGACCTGGCGGCGGTCGGGCGGGTCGACGAAGGGGAAGTCCTCGACCCGGCCGAGGCCGAGCGCCGCCATCTGGAGGATGACCGAGGCCAGCGACGTCCGAAGGACCTCGGGGTCGGTGAAGCGCGGTCGGCCGTCGTAGTCGGCCTCGCTGTAGAGGCGGATCGCGACGCCCTCGGCGACGCGGCCGCACCGGCCCGACCGCTGGTCCGCGCTGGCGCGGCTGACGGGCTCGACCGGCAGCCGCTGGACCTTGAGCCGGGCGCTGTAGCGGGAAACCCGGGCGAGCCCGGCGTCGACGACGTACCGGATGCCCGGGACGGTCAGCGACGTCTCGGCGACGTTGGTGGACAGGACGACCCGCCGCTGGACGCCCGGCCCGTGCGCGGAGAAGACCCGGTGCTGCTCGGCCCCCGACAGGCGGGCGTACAGGGGCAGCACCTCGGTGCCGCGCAGCTGCATCCGCGCGACGGCGTCGGACGCCTCGCGGATCTCCCGCTCGCCGGGCAGGAAGACGAGGACGTCGCCCGGGCCCGTGGCGGCGAGCTCGCGGACGGCGTCGCACACCCCCTGCACCGGGTCCTTGGCCGCCCGGGCCGGCTGGTCGTCCTCGCCGTCGTCCTCGGCGTCGTCGTCCTCGTCCCCCGCGGCGTCCTCGACGAGGGGCCGGTAGCGGACCTCGACCGGGTAGGTCCGCCCGGAGACCTCGATGACCGGGACCTCGCCGGCGACGTCGGCGAAGTGGTCGGCGAAGCGCTGCGGGTCGATGGTCGCCGAGGTGATGACGAGCTTGAGGTCGGGCCGCCGGGGCAGGAGCCGGTGGAGGATGCCGAGCAGGAAGTCGATGTTGAGCGAGCGCTCGTGCGCCTCGTCGATGATGACGGTGTCGTAGCGCGAGAGCAGCGGGTCGCGCTGCACCTCGGCCAGCAGGATGCCGTCGGTGACGACGGACACGAGCGTGCGGTCGCTCACGCGGTCGGTGAAGCGGACGGCGTAGCCGACCTGCTCCCCCAGCGGCACCGCCAGCTCCTCGGCGACGCGCTCGGCGACCGCCCGCGCGGCGATCCGCCGGGGCTGGGTGTGCCCGACCATGCCCCGCGCCCCGCGCCCGAGCTCGAGGCAGATCTTCGGCAGCTGGGTCGTCTTGCCGGAGCCGGTCTCGCCGGCGACGACGACGACCTGGTGGTCGCGGATGGCGGCGGCGATCTCCTCGCGCGCCCCCGAGACGGGCAGCTCGGGCGGGTACGAGAGCGCCGGGACGGACGCGCGGCGGGCGGCCAGGCGGCTTCGGGCCGCCTCGACCTCGGGCTCGAGCCGGTCGAGCGCCGGGTCGCGCTCGGGACCCGGCCGGCGCAGGGCCCCGTCGAGGCGCCGCTCGAGGCGCTGGGCGTCGGCGACGCCGACCTCCGCGAGCGCGGCCCGCAGCGCCGCGCTGCGGGGGGTGTCCTGCGGCGGGGGGCCGCCCGGGCGCTGCCCCTGCCCCCCGCCGCCACCCTGACCGCGACCGCCCTGGCCGCCACGACCCCTCTCACCCTGACGAGGGGGTCGGCCGGGCCCGCGGCGGGAGCCGCTCCGGGCGGAGGTGCGCTGGTCAGCCATGTCGGCGTCCAGGGTAGGCCTCCCCCGGCCCGGCGCCCTCAGCCCGGCGCCGGGGCCGCGCGCCGGACGAGCTCGCGCAGGCGCTCCCGCACGGCGTCGTCGACGTCGACGACCGCGAACGACGTCGCCCACATCGGCCCGTCGTCGAGGGCCGCGCCCTGCTGGAAGCCGACGGTGCCGTAGCGGGTGCCGAACTTCGACGCCGGCTGGTAGAAGACGACGACGTCGCCGTCGCGGGCGTAGGAGGGGAACCCGTACCAGGTCTTCGGCGCCAGGTGCGGCGCCTCCTCGGTGACGACGCGGTGCAGCTCCGTCGCCACGAGCCGGTCCGCCCCCTCCAGCGCGTCGACGGCCTCGAGGCACGCCTCGAGCTCCTTGGCGAGCCGCGCGGCCCCCTTGAGCCCCTTCGTGCTCCGCAGCTCCTCGGCGCGCTGGCGCACCGCCGCACGCTCGTCGTCGCTGAAGCCGCCCGCAGCCGCGTCCTCGCCGGCCATGCGCCCTCCTCCGTCCGCCCACGCGTCGTCGAGGCGGATCGTGCCGCTCGGGCGCCCCCGGCGCCAGAGCCCGTGCGGGCCGGGCCGGGCCGTCTGCCTCCCACCGGACCGGAGCCGATCGGCGACCAGACCGGCCGTCGGTCGGACGCGGCGCACCGGCCACGAGAGTCAACCGCGCGAACCGCCCCTGTCCTGCATCTCGTACCGGGCCGCGTGCTCGCGCAGGTACTCCCCGAGGTAGGGGACTGCGAACTCGACGAGCCCGTGCCCGGCCGGCCGGATGATGCCGGCTGCGATGAGCCTGTCCCGGTAGACGCTCTGGTACCGCATGTCGCGGTCGAGTCGCCGTGCCACCTCGACCGTCCGCGATGCACCCTCGTCCTGCGCCATGGCGACGAGGTAGGTCCGGTCGACGGCCGAGAGGGCGTTGAGGTTCGCCTCGTGGACGGTGCTCCCCAGGCGGACGCGGGCGGCGGCGACGCCCGTCGCCGCCGCCGCGAGGTCGACCACGCCCTCGTGGGCGGCACGCCACACGTGGTAGCCGACGAGCTGGACCATGAAGGGGTAGCCACCGGTCGCCGCCGTCGCCGCGTCCAGCGCCTCGGGGCGGATGCCGCGTCCGGAGCCGTCGAAGGTCTGCCCCAGCGACTGGCGCACCGCGGGCAGCGGCAGGTCGGCGAGAGTCACCCGCTCCGCGCGACGCAAGAAGGTGAGCACGTCATCGCCCAGGAGCGCGTCCACGGCGGACGGGAGGCCCGCCAGCGCGAGGGCGACGTCGCGGTCGCGCCGGACGAGGTGCTGGTGCACAGCGGCGAGCTGGCGGAGCTCCGGCATGCCCTTCCTGTGCACCTCGTCGACGGTGACGAGGAGGCCGACGCCGTGCGCTTCGAGGGCGTCGAGGAGCTGCTCGAGCGCCACCTGGAGTCCTGGACGATCCTGACGAGGCGCCGCCTCGAAGACCACCCCACCGACGCCGGCCACCGTGAGGCCCGACACCCGGCGCCCCCCGTGGGGAGTGGTGTCCAGGGAAGCGACCGCAGCCGCGGCGGCGTCGACGAGGCGGCCCAGGAGACCCGGCGTCACGGTCTCGTCCACCACCACCCACCCGCGAGCCCGGGCGCTCTCGCCCATCTCGGTCAGGAGGACCGTCTTGCCCACTCCTCGGGCGCCCGTGAGGAGGCTGAGACGCCCGGGGGCCCCGGGCCCGTCCTCCAGCGCCGTTCCGAACTCGTCGAGCACCTGCTGGCGACCGATGAGCAGCGGGGGGCGGGCGCCGGCCGTGGGTTTGAAGGGGTTGGGCATGGGTGACCTCCTCGCCGACGAAGATACCCGCACTCTTTAGATCCTTTAGACGACATGAGCTGCTCCTGCCCGTCAGCGCGAGCTCGCGGCCCCCGGTGGCGCGTCGTCCTCGTCGTCGTCCGGCAGCCGGCACCAGCGCTCGACGACGAGGCCGGCGACGAGCAGCAGCGCCGCGGCGCCGGCCGCGACGAGCAGCGCCAGCACGGACTGCCGCGGCAGCGGGTACGCGACGTCGGGCAGGAGGTGGACGACCTGCCCCACGTACCAGCCGAGCAGGGCCGCGCCCGCGAGCGCCGAGGCCTGCCCGAGCACCGCGGTGCGCGCCGCGCGCAGCGGGTCCAGCGGGCGGTCGCGGTGCCCGCGGTTCCACCGGCGCACCGGCCAGCCCAGGACGAGCACGACGACGGCGAGGAGCAGCACGGCCGCGACCGCCGTCCACGGCAGGCGCGTGAGGGTCAGCCCGAGCATCTCGAGCGGGCCGACGAGCGCGAAGCCGACGACGGCGGTGACGAGGGCGACCCCCACCGGAGTGGTCCAGCGGGTCGGCGTCACGGCGCTCCCCCGCCGGCGGCGGCGCCGCCGAGGACGGGCGGGGGCAGCGGCAGGTCGACGTCGCGGCGGACGACGACGGCGCCCGGCTCGGCGGCGTCGAGGGCCGCGGCCAGCTCCGCCACGGTGCCGCCCCCCGGCCCCGCCAGGTGCGCGGACGGGTCGACGAGCGACCACGGCACGAGCACGAACGCGCGCTCGTGGGCGCGCGGGTGCGGCAGCAGGAGCCGCTCGTCGTCGCGCGCCACCGCCCCGCCGAGGTCGACCACGTCGACGTCGAGCGTGCGCGGCCCCCACCGCTCGCGGCGCACGCGCCCGTGCCCGGCCTCGACCCGCCGGCACGCGGCGAGGAGGTCGAGCGGGGCGAGCGTCGTGCGCCCGACGACGACGGCGTTGAGGAAGGGCTGCTGGTCCTCGTCCGGCGCCTCGGCCGCCTGCGTGCCCGGCAGACGGACGGGGGCGGACTCGACGACGGGCGAGACGCCGGTCAGCACGAGGCCGGGGACGCGCGCCAGGGAGGCCACCGCCGAGCGCAGCACCTCGGCGCGGTCGCCGAGGTCGGAGCCGAGGGCCAGCACCACCGGGGTCCCCGTCGACCCCGCGTCGGCGAGGTGCTCCCCGCGCACGGGCGCCTCGCGGCGGACGCGGACGACGACGTCGTCGAAGGCCACGCCGATGGGCGCCTGGGGCTTGTGCACGGCCACCTCGACGGCGCGCACGCGCTCCCGGGCGAGGACGACGTCGGCCACCCGCTGCGCGAGGCGCTCGAGCAGGGCCACGGGCTCGCCGGCGACGACGACCGCGACCTCCTCGGCCACCTCGCCGTAGTGCACGGTGTCGACGACGTCGTCGCTCGCCGCCGCGTCGCGGGTGTCGAGCTCGAGGACGAGGTCGACGACGAAGACCTGCCCCAGCTCCCGCTCGGCGGCCAGCACCCCGTGGCGCCCGCGGACGCGCAGGCCGGAGAGCTCGATGCGGTCCACGGCGACCTGCGGGCCCGCCCCGGTGCCAGTCACCGGACGCCCTCCGCGCGGCGGGCGGTCGCCACGCGGGCCGCGGCGACGCGCGCGGCGACGCGGACGGCGTCGGCGCTCGGGCGCACGGCGTGGACGCGCACGCACCAGGCGCCCGCGGCGGCGGCCAGGGCGGTCAGGGCCGTCGTCGCGTCGTCGCGCTGCCCGGCCGGGCGCGGGGCGCCGTCGTCGCCGGCGAGCAGCGCGCCGAGCATGCCCTTGCGCGAGGCCCCCACGAGCAGCGGGCGGCCGAGGCCGACGAGGGCGTCCAGGCCGGCGAGCAGCTCCCAGCCCTGCTCGGCCGTCTTGGCGAAGCCGAGGCCCGGGTCGAGCACGAGGCGGTCCTCGCGGATGCCGGCCGCCAGGAGGGCGTCAGCCCGGCGCGCGAGCTCGTCGCGGACCTCCGCGACGACGTCGCCGTACTCGGCGAGGCCGGTCATGACGTCGGCGTGCCCGCGCCAGTGCATCGCCACGAACGGGACCCCGCGCTCGGCCACGAGCGGCGCCATCGCGGGGTCGGCGAGGCCGCCACTGACGTCGTTGACGAGGGCGGCCCCCGCCTCGAGCGCCGCCGCGGCGGTCGAGGCCCGCATGGTGTCGACGCTGACGGCCACGCCCTCGTCGGCGAGCGCGCGCACCACGGGCAGCACGCGCCGCTGCTCCTCCTCCGGCTCGACCCGTGCGGCGCCGGGCCGGGTGGACTCCCCGCCGACGTCGACGAGGTCGGCGCCGTGGGCGGCCATGGCGAGGCCGTGCAGGACGGCCGCAGCCGGGTCCAGCCAGGAGCCGCCGTCGCTGAAGGAGTCGGGCGTGGTGTTGAGCACGCCCATGACGAGCGCGCGGCCGGCCGGCGGGCCGGTGAGGCCGGGCACGGGCGGCGGGTCGACGGCCGCGAGCGGCACGGCGGTGGCAGGGGGCGGGGCGGCGGTGGGGTCCGCCGGCCCGGCGGCGGGCTCGCTCACGGCCGTCACCGGCCGTGGATGAGCGAGAGGGCCTCGGCGCGCGTCGCCGGGTCGCGCAGCTGGCCGCGCATCGCCGAGGTGGTGGTGCGCGCCCCCGCCTTGCGGACGCCGCGCATCGACATGCACAGGTGCTCGCACTCGACGACGACGATGACCCCGCGCGGCTGCAGGTGCGCCACGAGGGCGTCGGCCACCTGCGTCGTCAGCCGCTCCTGCACCTGGGGGCGGCGCGCGAAGACGTCGACGAGGCGCGCCAGCTTGGACAGGCCGGTGATGCGGCCGTCGGCCGCGGGCACGTAGCCGACGTGCGCGGCGCCGTGGAAGGGCACGAGGTGGTGCTCGCACAGCGAGTACACCTCGATGTCGCGCACGAGGACGAGCTCGTCGTGGCCCAGGTCGAAGGACGTCGAGAGGACGTCGGCGGCGTCCTCGTGCAGCCCGCCGAGCACCTCGGCGTACATCCGCGCCACCCGGGCGGGCGTGTCCCGCAGGCCGTCGCGCTCCGGGTCTTCCCCCACCGCGGCGAGCAGCTCGCGCACGGCCGCCTCGGCCCGCGGGGCGTCGAAGGGCCGCGGCGAGGGCGCCGTCAGCGCCTCGGTCTCGAGGCGGCCGATGCGGGACCCGCTGGCCCCAGGCGCCTCGCCGCGGTCGCCGACGCTCAGCCCTGCGCCCCGGGGTCGACCTGACCGCCCTCGGGCACCTCGCCGACGCCCTGCGCCGGGTGCTCGGGGCGGGCGCCCGCGGCCTGGTCCTGCGGCGCCGGCGCGCCGTGGCCGTTGCTCCCGCTCCGGCCGTTGCCGTTGACGGAGCCGTTGGCCGACCCGTTGAGGCGGCGACGCTCGGCGGGGGTGAGGATCGGCGGCTGGTCGGAGACGGCGCGGCGCTCGCTGGAGAGCCACACCGGCCGCAGCGGCCGCTTCTGCACCGGGGCGAAGACCTCCGCCAGCTCCTCGCGGTCGATCGTCTCCTTCTCGAGCAGGCGGCGGACGAGCTCGTCCAGCACGGGGCGGTGCTCGACGATGACCTCCCAGGCCTCGTCGTGCGCCGCCTCGATGAGCCGGCGGACCTCGTCGTCGACCACGGAGGCGAGGCCCTCGCCGTAGCCGCGGTCGTGGGCCATGTCGCGGCCCATGAAGGGCTCGCCGGCGCCGGAGCCGAGCTTGATGGCGCCCACGCGCTCGCTCATGCCGTACTCGGTGACCATCTTGCGGGCCATGCCGGTGGCCTTCTCGATGTCGTTGCTCGCGCCCGTCGTCGGGTCGTGGAAGACCATCTCCTCGGCGACGCGACCGCCCAGCGCGTAGGCCAGCTGGTCGAGCAGCTCGTTGCGCGTCGTCGAGTACTTGTCCTCGCTCGGCATGACCATCGTGTAGCCCAGCGCCCGGCCGCGCGGGAGGATCGTCACCTTCGTCACCGGGTCGGTGTGCCGCATCGCGGCGGCCACGAGGGCGTGCCCGCCCTCGTGGTAGGCGGTGATCTTCTTCTCGCTGTCGTTCATCAGCCGGGTGCGCTTCTGCGGGCCGGCGATGACGCGGTCGATCGCCTCGTCGAGCGCGGCGCTGTCGATGACCTTGGCGTGCGTGCGCGCCGTGAGCAGCGCGGCCTCGTTGAGGACGTTGGCGAGGTCGGCACCGCTGAAGCCCGGGGTGCGGCGCGCGACGGCGAGCAGGTCGACGTCGGGCGCGAGGGGCTTGCCCTTGCCGTGCACCTGCAGGATCCGCTCGCGGCCCTTCATGTCCGGCGGCTCGACGGCGATCTGCCGGTCGAAGCGGCCGGGGCGCAGCAGGGCCGGGTCCAGGATGTCGGGGCGGTTGGTCGCCGCGATGAGGATGACGTTGGTCTTGACGTCGAACCCGTCCATCTCGACGAGGAGCTGGTTGAGCGTCTGCTCGCGCTCGTCGTGGCCGCCGCCCATGCCCGCGCCGCGGTGGCGGCCGACGGCGTCGATCTCGTCGACGAAGATGATGGCCGGCGAGTTGTTCTTCGCCTGCTCGAAGAGGTCGCGCACGCGGCTGGCGCCGACGCCGACGAACATCTCGACGAAGTCCGAGCCGGAGATGGAGAAGAAGGGGACGCCCGCCTCGCCCGCCACGGCGCGCGCGAGCAGCGTCTTGCCGGTGCCGGGCGAGCCGTAGAGCAGGACGCCCTTGGGGATCTTCGCGCCGACCTCCTGGAAGCGGGTCGGGTCGGCGAGGAAGTCCTTGATCTCCTGGAGCTCCTCGACCGCCTCGTCGGCGCCCGCGACGTCGGCGAAGGTGACCTTGGGGGTCTCCTTGGAGACCATCTTGGCCTTCGACTTCCCGAACTGGGCGATGCGCCCGCCGCCGCCCTGCATGCGGGACAGGACGAACCAGAAGATCGCGACGAGGAGGATCAGCGGCAGCAGCGTGGACAGCAGCGACCCGAGGAAGGACGGCTGGGGCACCTCGTCGTCGACGGAGGCGACCTGCGCGTCGCTCAGGGCCTGCACGACCTCGTCGCCGCGCGGGGTGACGTAGTAGAACTCCACCTGCCGCGTCTCGGCGCCGCCGGCCTCCGGCTCGTAGGGCTCGGACAGCCCCAGCTGCACCCGCTGCTCGCCGTCGACCACCTGGGCGTTGTCCACCGTGCCGCCGCCGATGAGCGCCAGGCCCTCGGAGGTGCTGATCTTCGTCGCCCCGCCGGAACCGAGGAGCTGCGTCGCGAGCAGCAGGATGGCGAGGGCGAGGACGACCCAGAGGATCGGCCCGCGGGCGAGTCGTTTGAGGTTCATCGGTGTGCGAGGGGCTCGCGCCCCGTCCCTCCTGGTCGCAGAAGCCGTGGATCGACGGTACACCGGGGCTCCCGGCGGCCTGCGGCCGTCGCCTCCCCCGTCCCGCCCGCTGAACGGGCGACGCCCGGGCGCTGTTCCGGCGCCGCGGCGGCGTTCGCCGTCAGCGGACCCGGCGGTCCGCCCCTGCCTCGTCCGCGCCCGGCAGCCCGCGGGCCAGGAGCTCGGCGAGGTGGAGGCCGCGGCGGTCGGCCAGCTCGGCGAGCTGGGTCCGGCAGGAGAAGCCGTCGGCCAGGACGACAGCGTCCGGCGGGGCGGCCTCGACCGCCGGGAGGAGCGCCGTCCGGGCGACGGCGACGGAGACGTCGTAGTGCCCCTCCTCCACGCCGAAGTTGCCGGCGAGACCGCAGCACCCGCCCAGCGCCTTGACGGCGACGCCGTTGCCCTGCAGCAGGTCGAGGTCGGCCTCGAAGCCGAGGACGGCGTGCTGGTGGCAGTGCGGCTGCGCGACGGCCTCGAGCCCGGCCAGGTGCGGCCAGGGGACGTCGGAGGCGTGGGCGGCCAGCACCTCGGCGAGGGTCCGCGAGCGCGCCGCGAGCTCGGTGACGAGCTCCTCGGGCACCGCCTCGTCACCGGACAGCAGCGCCGAGGCGTCGTGCCGCAGCACCGCGAGGCACGAGGGCTCGAGGACGACGAGCGGCACCGGCGGCCCGTCGGGGCCGCCCGCCGTCACGGCGGCGAGGCGCCGCACCGTCCGGCGCAGCTGGCGCCGCGCGAGGTCGAGCTGGCCGGTGGAGACGAGCGTGAGCCCGCAGCAGACGTCCCGCGGTGCGAGCTCGACGTCGAAGCCGGCGTGCTCGAGGACCCGGACGGCCGCGTGGCCGACCTCGGGCGAGAAGTGCTCGGTGAAGCTGTCGGCCCACAGGACGACCTTCTGCCCGCCCGCACCCGGACCGGGGCGCGCGCCCTCCCCGGCGCGGCGCTCGGCGTCCCGCCGGGCGCCGGCGAGCACCGCCGGGGCCGACGCGCTGAAGCGCCGCCGGGCGAAGCGGGGCAGCGCGCGGCGCTGGTCGATGCCGCCGACCCGCTTGAGGAGGCGGGCCAGCGGGCCGAAGGACAGCGAGCCGTTGGCCAGGCGCGGCACGAGGCTCGCGACGCGCGACAGGTACGGCAGCCAACCGAGGACGTAGTGGTTCATCGGCCGCAGCCGGCCCTTGTAGGCCTGGTGGGTCGCCTCGGCCTTGTAGGTCGCCATGTCGACGCCCGTGGGGCAGTCCGACAGGCAGCCCTTGCACGACAGGCACAGGTCGAGCGCCTCGTGGACCTCCGGCGAGCGCCAGCCGCGGTCGACGGTCGTCGGGGCGCCGAGGGAGCCCGCCACCATCTCCTGCAGGACCCGCGAGCGCCCGCGCGTGGAGTCCTTCTCGTCCTTCGTCGCGAGGTAGGAGGGGCACATGACGCCGCCGGAGCCCGTCATGTCGGCGCGGCACTTGCCGACGCCCACGCAGCGGTGGACGGCCGCGGCGAAGCTGCCGCCGTCGGCGCGGTAGCCGAAGGCCAGCGGCGTCGGCCCCGGGCCCGTGCGCGCCTGACCCGTGCGCGCCTGACCCGTGCGTCCCTGGCCGGTGCGCTCGGGCGCGGGCCACGGCTGCGGCCGGAGGTCGGCGTCGAGCGAGCGGGGCCGCACGAGCACACCGGGGTTGAGGACGTCGAGGGGGTCGAAGACGCCCTTGACCTGCGCGAAGAGGTCGAGCACGCGCGGGGAGTACATGTGGTGCAGCAGCTCGCTGCGGGCGCGGCCGTCCCCGTGCTCGCCCGACATCGAGCCGCCGTGCGAGGCGACGAGCGCCGCCGCGGCCTCGACGAACTCCCGGTAGACGCCCTCGCGGCCTGGCTGCTCCAGCGGGTAGTCGATGCGGACGTGGAGGCAGCCGTCGCCGAAGTGCCCGTAGGGGATGGCGGTGAGGCCGTAGGAGTCCATGAGCGCGTCGAAGTCGCGCAGGTAGGCGGCCAGGCGCTCCGGCGGGACGGCGGTGTCCTCCCACCCGGCGTGCCCGGGCCGGCCCGAGGGGGCCCGCGTGGCCAGGCCGGCGCCGTCCTCGCGGATGCGCCACAGCGTGCGCGCCTCCACCGGGTCCTCGACGAGGCGCGTCGCGCTCGTCCCGGCGTCGGCGACGACCGCGCGGGCCCGGGCGGCGAGGTCGGCGAGCCCGTCCGGCGTCGCCCCGCGCTCGTCGGTGCCGAGCTCCACGAGCAGCCAGCCGCCGCCCGCGGGCAGCTGCGGGACGGGCGAGCGCAGGCGCTGCTCGACGGCGTCGACGAGCCGCGCGTCGAGGCCCTCGCAGGCGACCGGGCCGTGCCGCAGGATCGCGGGGACCGCCTCGGCGGCCTCGACCATGTCGCGGTAGCCGAGGACGACGAGGACCGTGCGCTCCGGGGACCGCACGAGGCGCAGCTCGGCCCGGGTGAGCAGCGCGAGGGTGCCCTCGCTGCCGACGAGCAGGCGGGCGACGTCGAAGCCCTTCTCCGGCAGCAGGTGCTCCAGCGCGTACCCCGACACCTGGCGGCCGAAGCGGCCCAGCTCGGTGCGGACGGTCCCGAGGTCCCCGGCGACGACGTCGCGCAGCCGCGCGAGGACGGGCGAGGTCTCGGGCGTCGAGAGGGCCGGCGTGGTCTGCGGGCGGTCGGGCGCCTCGCCGCCGCGGCTGCGCAGGACGAGGCGTTCCCCCGTGCCCGTGACGGCGTGGACGCCGAGGACGTTGGCGTCGGTGCGGCCGTAGCCGAGGGCGCGCGACCCGCAGGCGTTGTTGCCGATCATGCCGCCGATCGCCGCGCGGCTGCCCGAGGACGGGTCGGGGCCGAAGCGCAGCCCGTGCGGAGCCAGCCGGCGCTGCAGGTCGCCGAGGACGAGGCCCGGCTCGACCACCGCGGTGCGCGCCTCGGGGTCCACCTCGAGGAGCCGGTCGAGGTGCCGGGAGGTGTCGAGCACGACGCCGGTGCTGACGGCGTTGCCCGCGATCGACGTCCCCCCGCCCCGGGCGACGACGGGCACCCCGGTCTCGCGGGCGACCTCGACCGCGGCCGCCACCTCGTCGGCCGAGCGCGGGAAGGCGACGACCTGCGGCACGACGCGGTAGAGCGAGGCGTCGGTGGAGTACTCCGCGCGGCGGCGCGGGGAGGCGTCGACGTCGGTGAGCCCGGCGCGGCGCAGCGCCGCCTCGACGTCGCGCGGCGACGGGCCCGCGGGGGCGGCGGGCGCGGGGGCGGTGGTCGTCACGGGGCGCTCCCTCGGGGCGGGGCGGTCGCGGCACCGGCCCGGGCGGGGCGTCAGGGCCCGGGCGGCTCGCGCCTCAGCTGCGGTAGACGTGCGGCGCGAGCGTGCCCACGAAGGGCAGCCCGCGGTAGCGCTCGGCGAAGTCGAGGCCGTAGCCCACGACGAACTCGTTGGGGATCTCGAAGCCCGTGTAGCGCACGTCCACGTGCACCTTGGCGGCCTCGGGCTTGCGCAGCAGCGTGAGGATCTCGACCGAGGCGGCGCCGCGGCTGCTGAGGTTGGCCACGAGCCAGGACAGGGTCAGGCCCGAGTCGATGATGTCCTCGACGATGAGCACGTGCCGGCCCGTGATGTCGGTGTCGAGGTCCTTGACGATGCGCACGACGCCGGAGGACTTGGTGCCCGACCCGTAGCTCGAGATGGCCATCCAGTCCATCTGCGCCGGCACGTGCAGCGCCCGCACGAAGTCGGACATGACGAGCGCCGCGCCCTTGAGCACTCCGAGCAGGAGCACGTCCTTGCCCGCGTAGTCCTCGTCCACGCGCGCGGCCAGCTCGGCGAGCTTGTCGCGGATCTCGTCGGCGCTGATGAGGACCTTCTCGAGGTCCGCTCCCATGTCGGCGGCGTCCACGCGGGTGGTGCTCCTTCCGGCGCTCTGGCGCGGCCGGGGGGCCGGCGCGGGGCTGCGGTGGTGCGGGTCGCGGGCCGGTGGGACCCCTCCGGGGGGACTGCCGGGCCGCGGGCCTCAGCGGGGGGCTGGCGCCAGGAGCAGCCTGCCACAGGCGCGGCGCCCCTCGACCGCGCCGGGCAGCCGGACGGGTCCCTGGCCGCGCCAGGCGGTGACGAGGGCGTCGAGCGCCGCGGCGTGCGCCGCGGAGACGTCCCCCGCCGGCGCGCCGGCCCGCACCGCGGCCGCCCGGAGCGCCCGCCGCCGCAGCGCCGCCGGGGCCGCTGCGAGCACGTCGGCGTCGAGGGCGACGGAGGCGGCGCCAGCGGAGGGCTCGGCGGCGGGGTCGGCGCCGGCGGCCGCACCCGGAGCGACGTCGCGAGCGGCCCGGGCGGCGCGGGCCAGCAGCTCGTCGGCGAGGTGCTCGAGCAGGTCGGCGTCCTCGCGCAGCAGGTCCGCGGACCGGGCGAGCGCCGCCGCGACGCCCGGGCCGAGGTCGGCCTCCAGGGCGGGCAGCAGGTGCGCGCGCACCAGGGCCCGGCGCTGGTGGCCCGCTCCCCCGCTCGGGTCCGTGCGCCCGCCGTGCCGCGGGTCCGCGTTCGTGGGGTCGTGCCAGGGCTCGAGGCCGAGGGCCGCGCAGGCGGCCAGCGTCGTCGCGCGCGGCAGGCCCAGCAGCGGCCGGCGCAGCAGCCCCCGGCGCGGCGGGATGCCCGCGAGCGAGCGGGCCCCCGAGCCGCGGGCGAGCGCCAGGAGCACCTGCTCGGCCTGGTCGTCGCGCGTGTGCCCGAGCAGCACGGCCGCGGCGCCCTCCGCCGCGGCGCCCTCGAGGAGAGCGGCGTGGCGCCCGTCCCGGGCCCGGGCCTCGGGGCCGCCGCCCCCGCGCGCGGGGCCGGGGTCGAGCGTCGCCACCCGCACGGGCGCCAGCCCCAGGGCCCGGCAGACGTCCGCGGCGCGCGCGGCCACGGCGTGGCTGCGGGGCTGCAGGCCGTGGTCGACGACGAGCGCCCCGCCCCGCCCGCGCGCACCCCCGCGGCGTCCGGGCCGGGCCCACCAGGCGAGGCCGGCGGCGAGCGCGAGGGAGTCCGGGCCGCCGCTGCAGCCCACGAGCACGAGCGCCCCCGGCGGCACGTCCGCGAGCGCGGCCTCCACCGCGCGGCGGACGTCGGCGACCGCCGGGTCGGGGCCCCGGCGCCGCGGGCCCGGCGCCGATGACCCCGCGACGGCCGCCGAGGGGTCGGCGGAGGGGGCGCCCACGACGGTCCTAGCCGTGCACCCGGCGCACCCAGGCGCGCGGGTCGGCGATCTCCGCGGGCCGCGGCAGCTGCTCCGGCCCCGTCCAGACGGCGTTGAGGCCGTCCACGGCGACGTCGGCGAGGACGCCGCGCACGAAGGCCGCGCCGTCGCGGTACTGGCGCATCTTCGCGTCGAGGCCGAGGAGGCGGCGGACCACCCGGTCGAGGCCCGGCCGCCCGCCGCGGCGGGTGGTGAAGCGCTCGCGGATGGTCGCCACGCTCGGCACCACCGACGGGCCGACCTCGTCCATGACGACGTCGGCGTGCCCCTCGAGGAGCGACATCACGGCGGTCACCTCGGCCACGACCGCCTGCTGCTCGGGGGTCGCCATGATGCCGACGAGGCCGTCGCCGCCCTCGGAGACGGCGTCGGGCAGGCGCTGCGCCGCGGCCCGCAGCCGCGCGAGGAGCTGCCCCGGCTCGCCCACGACGTCGCCGACGAGCCCCTCGGTGCGGGCGCGCAGGTGCCCGGCCAGCCACGGCGCCGCGGTGAACTGCACCCGGTGGGTCTCCTCGTGGAGGCATACCCACAGGCGGAAGTCGCGCGGCCGCAGCCGCAGCTCGCGCTCGACGGCCACGACGTTGGGGGCGACGAGCAGCAGGCGCCCCGGCTCCCCCGGCGCCCGGGCGGCGGCCCCTGCCGGGTCCGGGCCGAAGGGGTCGTACTGGCCGAGCACGCGCGGCGCCAGGTAGGCCAGCAGCGCCCCCACCTCCGCGCCCGTCGCGCGCCGCCCGAGGGCCACGGCGGCCGCCGCGCCCGGGCCGTCCTCGCGGCGGCGGCGCCCGTCGCGCTCGTCCTTCTCCCGCCGCGCGTCGCGGGCGCGCACCACGGGGGCCTCGAGGAGCTCCCGGAAGGCGGCGGCGTTGGCCCGCGCCCACCCGGTGCGGTCCACGACGACGGCCCCCGTGTCCGGCGGCACGTCCAGGCCCGTCGTCTCGGCGACGTGCCCCGTGGCCCGCTCGGCGAGGCGCCGCAGCTGGGTGACCGCCCGGTCGGCCTCCGCCCGCGTGACCTGCGGCCCGGGAGGCGCGAGGCGGCCGGCGACGCGCACGGCCAGCTCCCAGTCGACGAGCTGGTCGACGAGCGGGGCCCCGCCCGGCGTCGTCGCCCCGCCCGACGTCGTCCCGGCCGGCCCCGCCTGCGTGGTGCTCACGCCGCCACCGTAGGCGGCGTCCCCGGCACCGACCCGACGCCTGGTCCACCCGGGCCTCCCCCGCCGCGGGGGTGAGGCCGTCTCCACCCCGTGCGGCCCCGCCGGCGCGACGGTGACGCCCCCGTCGCACCCCGAGGGCCCCCGGGGTCAGCGGCAGCCGCAGGCGGCGAGGGCCGCCGCGACGTCGTCGACGGCGGCGCGCGCCGGCTCGGTGGCCGGGACGGCGTCGGCGAGCACGGCGAAGGCGAGCAGGCGCCCGTCGGCGTCCACGACGACGCCGGCGAGCGCCGTGACGCCGGTGAGCGTGCCCGTCTTGGCGCGCACGACCCCGCGGGCGGCGGGCTCGTCGCCGAGCCGGGCGGCGAGCGAGCCCGTGAGCCCGGCCACGGGCAGGCCCTCGAGGAGCGGGCGCAGCTCCTCCTCGCGCGCGGCCCGGCCGAGGACGTCCACGAGCGCCCGTGCGGTGAGCGCGCTGCCGTCGCCGAGCCCGCTGGAGTCCGTCAGCGCGACGCCGTCGACGGCGACGCCCCGCTCCGCCACGGCGGCGCGCACGGCCGACGTGGCGCCCTCCGGCGTCACCGGGGCGCCGGTCGCGCGCGCCACCAGGAGACCGAGCACCTCCGCCCCCGTGTTGTCGCTGACGCGCAGGACGTGCTCGACGACGTCGGCCACGGGCGCCGAGCGCACCTCGCCGAGGACGGGGGCGCCCGCGGGCACGAGCGCCGGGTCGGTGCGTCGGGCCTCCCCGACGACGTCCACGCCCCGCGCGCGCAGGAGGTCGGCCAGCGCGTCGGCGGCGGCGAGGGCGGGGTCCGGGGCGCGCGGGGCGTACTCGTCCGGCGCGAGCCGCCCCGCGTCGACGGCGACGCCGGTGACGTCCGCGGCGAACCCGAGGGCGACGTCGCCCGGCGTCCAGGTCGAGGGGCGCACCGGGCCGGTGGGCGCGAGGGGGTCGGCCACGCGCAGGCGCACGGCCGGGGCTCCGGCCGGGGCTCCGGCCGTGCCGCCGCCCGCGCCGCCGGCGAGGGTCGCCGCGACCTCGTCGGCGAGGTCGGCGAGCCCCGCGCGCCCCACGACGGCGGCGGGGTCGCCGGCGCCCGCCCCCAGCAGCACGTCCCCGCCCGCGACGAGGACGGCCACGGGCGCGGCGCCCCCGTCACCGCCGCCCTCCGCGTCGCCCTGCGCGTCCCCCGGCCCGCCCTCCGGGGCGCCGAGGACGACCGACGTCGGCAGGGTCGTGGCGCCGCCGAGGACGGACAGGGCGGCCGCGGCCGTGAGCAGCTTCGCCGTCGAGGCCGGCTGGTGCGCCTCGCCCGCGCGCTCGTCGAGCAGCACCTCCCCCGTCAGGGCGTCCGCGACGACGGCCGACCGGGACGGCCCCAGGGCGGGGGCCGCGAGCAGCGGCCCGAGGACCTCCCGCAGCCGCCCCGGGTCCGGGGCGGGGGCCTGCCGGCCGGCGGCGGGCAGGACGGGACCGGGGGGCGAGGCGGGCACGACCGCGCCGGGGGCGTCGGGCCACGGGTCGGCGACCGGCGGCGGCGCCGTGGTGAGGGGGCCGGGGACGACGTCGGCGGCGTCGGCCGTCGCGTAGCCGCCGGCGAGCGCCAGCACGAGCAGCGTCGCCCCCGCCGCCCGTCCCACGCGCCGACGGCCGCGGCGGGGCACGGGCCCAGAGGTCGGCCCGGAGGTCGGCCCGGTGGTCGGCCCAGGACCCGGCTCGCCCCCGGGTGCGCTGCGACGACCTGCCACCGGACCTCCGCCCCGCCCTCTCACCGTCCGACGCGCCCGCTGCCGGGTCGGCCCGGGCGCGACGGCGGTGCGGCACCGGTCCGGCGCCCATGCCGTCAGCGGCTCGGCCACCCCGGGCTCGACCACCCGGGCGGGCACCGACCGACGGGCCCGGCCCTCGCGTGCGCCACACTACGCAGCGGAGCACCAGCACACGACGACCGCGGGACCGGCGCACGCGCCGGTCTCCCGGCGCGCCGGACCTGCCGATGGAGGGCATGCACGTGGAGTTCGACGTCACGATCGAGATCCCCAAGGGGAACCGCAACAAGTACGAGGTGGACCACGAGACGGGGCGGATCCGGCTGGACCGCACGCTCTTCACGGCCACGCGGTACCCCGCGGACTACGGCTTCATCGACGGCACGCTCGGTGACGACGGCGACCCGCTCGACGCGCTCGTGATGCTCGACGAGCCCACCTTCCCGGGCTGCGTCGTGCGCGCCCGCGCGGTCGGCATGTTCCACATGCGCGACGAGGCGGGCGGCGACGACAAGGTCCTCTGCGTCCCTGCGGGCGACCCGCGCCTCGAGCACATCCAGGACCTGGGCGACGTCGGCGAGTTCTACCGGCAGGAGATCGACCACTTCTTCCGGATCTACAAGGACCTCGAGCCCGGCAAGTCCGTCGAGGGCTCCCACTGGGTCGGCCGCGCCGACGCCGAGAAGGAGATCGAGGCCTCCCGCGAGCGCCTCGCGGAGTCCGGCGGGCACTGACCCCCGCGCTCGGCGAGCGCTGACGACGAGAGCCCCGCACCGCCTGGCGGTGCGGGGCTCTCGTCGTCAGGTCAGGACGGCGGCGCCCGGTCGGCCGCCCCCCCGGTCGGCCGCGCCCGAGGTCTGCCGCGCCCGAGGTCTGCCGCGCCCTCAGTCGGCCGCGCGCTCCTGCTGCGGGTCGGGGCGCCCCGCGCCCAGGTCGTTGAAGCGCTCGAGCAGGCGGGCGAGCGACTCGACGTCCTCGTCCGCCCAGGGCGCGAGCTGCCGGCGCAGGTTGGCCCGGCGGTCCTCGCGGACCCGGGCGAAGCGCCGGGAGCCGTCGGCCGTCAGCCGCACGAGGGAGGCCCGCCCGTCCGTCGGGTCGCTGGTGCGCTCCACGAGCCCCAGCTCGACGAGCTGGGAGAGCTGGCGCGACGTGGTCGGCTTGCCGACGCCGAGGAAGGCGGCCAGGTCGGTGGTGCGCTCCGCGCCCACCGTGGCCAGGCGCTGGAGGATCCCGTAGGCCGAGTGATCGAGGTCGGGGTGCACCTCGGCGGCCACCGACGTCGAGAAGGCCCGCGCCCGGCGCACGAGCAGCCCGACCTGCGTCTCCAGGGCGGCGACGGCGGTCTCGTGGGCGTCCTGGGCGCCGTCGCCGGTCACGGCCGCTCCCCTGCCCGCGTCGTCCGCGTCGTCCCCCGCACGTCGTCCGCGCTCACGTCGTCCCCCTCGTGCCGTCGGCGCTCACGCCGTCACCGCCCGCGGCGTGCGCAGCCGGCGCGGCAGCGTGGTGCGGGCCGCCCACACCTCGACGGGCCACCCGGCGCCGCGGGCCGCGCGCAGCAGCGGCACGTCGGGCGAGACGGCCGTCGGCAGGCCGACGGCCCGCAGCAGCGGCAGGTCGGAGTGGCTGTCGGCGTAGGCGTAGCTCTTCGCCAGGTCGAAGCCGTGGACCTCGGCGTACCGCACGACCCAGGCCGCGCGGCCCTCGCCCACCAGCGGCGGGGCGGTGAGGTGCCCGGTCGCCCGGCCGTCGGCGTCGACGGCGAGCCGCGCCGTCACGACCTCGTCGAAGAGCGGCGCGAGCGGGCGGGCCAGCTGCTCGACGGCGCCCGACAGGAGCACCGTGCGGTGCCCCGCCGCGCGGTGGGCCGCGACGCGCTGCAGGGCGGCGTCGCTCGCGCGCTCCAGCAGCGCGGGGGCCAGCACGGTGTCCGCGAGCTCGTCGAGGAGCCGCAGGTCGGCCCCGCGGTAGCGCCGGTACACCTGGCGCAGGAAGTCCCCGCGGTCGCGGCGCTCGGTGAGGAGCATCGAGGGCAGGCTCCGCGCCAGGGACAGCACCTCGCGCGCCTGCCCCGCCGTGCCGAGCCCGGGCAGCCGCGTCCACAGGTAGGTCTCGACGACGTTCGCCGTCAGCAGCGTGCCGTCGAGGTCGAAGACGGCCAGCACGTCCGAGGGCTCGGCGCCCGGCTCGGCGGGCACGAGGGGGCGGCGCACGCCCGCGGGGCCCCGGCGCGCCCGCATCCGCCGCAGCTCGTCCTGCTTGCGCACCGGCTTGGTCACGCTCGGGGCGTGCACGTCCCGGATGTAGTGGGGCCAGTCGACGACGGCCGTGTCGAACCCGAGGGCCGGCACGTCCTGCGGGTCGAGCGCCCGGTGCAGCGCGAGGGTCGCGTCGTCGACGAAGTGCAGCTCGGACTGCGTGTACGGCTGGTACAGGTCGGAGTACTGGCGCAGCAGCGCGAGCCGGCGGCCCAGGCGGTCGAGGTCGCGGCTCCAGCCGCGCACCCGCTCAGAGCGCGGCACGTACGTGAGCGCGCGCTCCGCGGTGGCGTGCACGCGCTCGCCGAGCGCCAGCCGGCGCTCGACCGGGGCGGCGCCCGGGAAGTCCCACACCGGCAGGTCCACCGGGCCCTCGCCCGTGTCGAAGGGGTGGGCGAGGAAGTGCTCGCGGACGAGCTCGTACAGCCGCCGGAAGGTGAGCGGGTTGCGCGCCCCGGACGAGACGTGGAAGTACTGCGGCGAGCCCGGCTCCGGCGTCGTCGCGCACACGGCGACGAGCGCGTTGACGACGTGGTCGACGGGCACGATGTCGATGGTCGAGTCGGGCGCCGCCGGCACCTCGGGGAGCTCGCCGCGCCCGTAGGCCATGATCAGCGGCTCGGCCATCTTGAAGCCCTCGATCCACCCGGGGTGCGGGTGCTCGAGCGCGGACTCGACGATGGACGGGCGCACGACGCTGACGGGCAGCGGCGCGCCCACCTCCTCGACGACGCGCTCGCCGAGGGCCTTGGTGAACGTGTAGACGTCGGTCCACCCCAGGCTGTGGCCGCGCTGGCGCCCGGCCTCGCGCTGCTCGGCGAGCACCCACTCGCGGCGGCGGCGCTCGGCGTCGGCCGCGGCGGTCAGGGGCCCCGCTCGGCCGTGGAGGGCCTGCGCCTCGGCGTTGAAGCGGGCGAGGACCTCGGGCGTGCGCGAGTCCTCCTCGATGCGGGCGGCGAGGCGGACGGCGGCGTCGAGCTCCGCGCGCCAGTCGACGGCGTGCTCGACGGACGCCTCGGGCACGGGCCCGCGTCGGCGGCCGCCGACGTAGGCCGTGGACACGTGCACGTAGTGGACGGGTCCGCGCCCGCCCCGGTCGGGGCCGGGGGCGCTGGCCTCGAGGACCCGCTCGAGGAGGTGCCGGGTGCCGACGACGTTGACGGCGAAGGCCTCCTGCAGCGGCGGGGCGAAGCCGACCTCGCCCGCGCAGTGGACGACGACGTCGAGGTCCCGCGGCAGGGCGGGCACGTCCTCGAGGTCGCCCTCGACCACCTCGACGCGCTCGAGCAGCCGCTCGGGCCCGCCCGCGGCCTCGGCGGCCGGGGCGAAGGTGCGGCGGCGCAGCAGCCGGGCGACGCGGTCGGCGGCCGGCTGCCCGGCCTTGGGTCGCACGAGCACCACCGGGCGGGCCTGCGGCGCCTCGACGAGCAGGGTCCGCAGCAGCGCCTCGCCGATGAAGCCCGTGACCCCCGTCACGAGCACGCGGCGGTCCGCCAGGGCCTCCCTCAGCCGCACCTGTCCAGCACCTCCGGCCTCCTCCCGCCGCGGGCGACCACCGCCCGGGCCCGAACCCGCCGCGAGCGGCGACGGCCCCGCGCACGTGCGCGCGACCCGGTCGGTCGGCGCAGACCCTACGGGAGCCGCCGGGGCGGTGCCTAGCGTGGCGGGACGAGGGGCCCGCACCCCGCCGTCCGGCGGGAGCGCCCGCGGGCCCCGCGCCGCGCGCGGCGCACCCGATCCGAGGAGGTCCCCATGGCAGGCAGGCTGGACGGTCTCACCGTCGCGTTCCTCGCGGCCGACGGCGTCGAGCAGGTGGAGTACGTGGAGCCGCGGAAGGCCCTGGAGGCGGAGGGCGCGAGCGTCCACCTCCTCTCCCCCGGCACCGACCCGATCCAGGCGATGAACGGCGACATCGAGCCCGCCGACACCTTCACCCCCGACCGGGCCGTCGGCTCGGTCGACGGGGCCGACTACGACGCGCTCGTGCTGCCCGGCGGCACGGTCAACCCCGACAAGCTCCGCGTCGACGACGGCGCCGTCTCCTTCGTGCGCGACTTCGTCGCGTCGGGCAAGCCCGTCGGCGCCATCTGCCACGGGCCCTGGACGCTCGTCGAGGCCGACGTCGTCCGCGGCCGCACGCTGACGTCCTACCCGAGCCTCACCACGGACATCCGCAACGCGGGTGGCCACCGGGTCGACGAGGAGGTCGTCGTCGACAGCGGTCTCGTGACGAGCCGCAACCCCGGGGACCTCGACGTCTTCTGCTCGACGCTCGTCGACGTCTTCGCGGGGGCCCGCCGGCACTGAGAGCCCCTCCGCCGGCCCGGCGACCCCGGTCCGACGACCCGGACGACGACGGCGCGCCACCCCGCTCGGGGTGGCGCGCCGTCGTCGTCGGAGGCCGCCCCGGCCGACGCCTCAGGCGTCGGGCGCCTCGACGGTCGAGACGACGCGCACGAGGGACGGCGCGGGCGGGGTCGAGCCGAAGCCGAAGCGCACGGGGGGCTCGACGGGTGCGAGCGGGCCGAGGTCGCGCCCGTCCCACGAGGTCGTCGCGTCGACGAGCGCGCGGACGTCGCGGGCGCCGTACCACTCGCGGCGGCCGCCACCGGCGCTGCCGCGGGTGCTCACGCCGCGCAGGACCCGCCGGGCCACCGGGTCGACCGCCGTCGCCCACGCGGGCGCGGACGCCACGGGCCCGGGCACGAGGCGCAGCAGCGCCCCGAGCGGGGTGCGGCGCCCCACGACGAGGCGCAGGCGCAGCGGCCCCGCCTCGACCTCCCACACCGCCCCGGGGCGCACGGGCGACGTGCGCAGGCGCACGTCGACGGCGCGGACCTCGTCGAAGCGGTAGACCCCGCTGACGTACTCGCCGACCTCGCGGGTGGGCGCGAGCAGCACCCGGTGCCCGTCCGCCCGCTCGACCATCGCGTCGGTGAAGGCGCCCGCCGCGCCCGCGCCGAAGGGCGAGCGCCGCCAGTGCCCGAGGACGACGCGGGTGCCCTCCGCCGTCCCCACGCCCGCGATGGCGCCCTCGAAGCGCTCCCGGCGCCGCGCGGTCACGGCACGCCCCCGGCGGCGGCGGGCGCGGGCGGCAGCAGCGACCGGGTGCGGCGCAGCAGCAGCGCCACGACGAGCGCGGCGGCGGTGCTCGCGGTGACGAGGACGACGACGCCGGGCCACCGAGCGGCCCCCCAGGCCGCCCCCGCGAGCGTCCCGCCCACGGACGAGCCCGCGTAGTAGGCCACGAGGTAGGCCGACGCCGCCTGCGCGGTGGCCCGCCCGCCGGCGCCGGCCCGGGCGGCCACCCAGCCGCTCGCGACGCCGTGCGCGGCGAAGAACCCCGCCGTGAGGACGGCCAGGCCCGCGACCACCACCCACAGGGGGCGGGCCAGCGTGGCGCCCGCGCCGACGAGCACGACGAGGACCGCGACGGGCACGACGGCGCGCCGCCCGACGGCGTCCGCGAGCCGGCCCGCCGTCGTCGAGGCGACCGACCCCAGCGCGTAGACGAGGAAGACGAGCCCCGCCAGGCCCGGGCCGAGGCCGTAGGGCGCGGCGGCGAGGCGGAAGCCCATGGCGTTGTAGACGGCCACGAAGGCGCCCATGAGGAGGAAGGCCAGCGCGTAGAGCGCCAGCAGCGCCGGGTCCGTGAGCACCCCGCGCGTGCGCCGGGCCAGCTGGCGCAGCCCCGCGGGCGCCGGCACGAATCGGCGCGAGGCGGGCAGGAGCCGCCGCACGGCCACCGCCGCGGCGAGGGCGAGGAGCGCGGTGGCGCTCGCGGCGAGCCGCCAGCCGCCGAGCTCGGCGAGGCCCGCCGCGACGAGGCGCCCCACCATCCCCCCGACGGCGTTGCCGCCCACGTAGAGGCCGGTCGCCCAGCCGGCCGCGCTCGGGTGCACCTCCTCGCGCAGGTAGGCCACCGCGACCGCCGGCAGGCCCGCCAGCGCCAGCCCCTGCAGGGCGCGCAGGGTGACGAGCGCGGGCCACGACGGCACCAGCGCCCAGGCGAGGCCGAGCACCGCCGAGGCGAGCAGGGACGTGTGCACGAGGCGGGTCCGGCCGACGCGCTCGGACAGCGGAGCGGCCACGAGCAGGCCCACGGCGAGCCCCGCCGTCGCGGCGGACACCGCGAGCGTGGACGCGCCGGCCGAGACGCCGACGTCCTCGGCGAGCAGCGGCAGCAGCGGCTGGGGCGCGTAGAGCAGGGCGAAGGTGACGAGGCCGGCGAGGAAGAGGGCCACCGAGGACCGCCGCAGCCCCGGCTCGCCGGGGCGGTAGCCCTCCGGGAGCACCGGGGACGCGGCCGCCGGGCCCCCGCGCGCGGCGGCGTCGCGGCTCGGCATGGCGCGACGCTAACCCCAGCGCGCCGCCGTCACCCGGTCGGGCGGTCGCGGTGCCCCCGGGCGCCGAGGAGGGCGCGCTGCTAGCGCGGGCCGCCCGGGCGTCCGGCGCGGGACCGGG
>NZ_JBBHZG010000002.1:649069-675236 GCF_037482305.1 Pseudokineococcus sp. 5B2Z-1 | reverse complement strand
CGGGACCGGGCGGCCCGCGCCTGGCCGCCCACCCGCACGAGCGCCAGGACGGCGGCGAGCCCCGCGAAGCCGGGGCCGGCCCACGCCGTCCCCAGCAGGGCCGAGACGAGCACGAGCGCGGCCACCGCGACGAGCGCCGTCGTGACGACCACGGGCAGGGGCCGGACGCCCGCGGGCGACTCCAGCTGCGCCGCGAGCAGCCGGCCGCCGACCGCACCGGTGGCCGAGCCCACGGCGGCCGAGAGCAGGACGGCGGCGGCGACGAGGAGCAGGGCGCCGGACCCGCCGCCGCCGAGCAGCAGCAGGGCGAGGCCGCTGACGAGGCCGGCCACGAGGCCGAGCACCGCGCCCGAGCGGGCGCCGAGGACGACGAGCCGCGCCCGCTCGGCGGCGGCGCTCACGCCGTGCCCCCCGTCCCCGCGACGGGGTCCTGCTCGCCGTCGTCCCGGGCCCGGGGCTCGACGAGGTGCGGGCCGTCCTGGCGGACGTCGCCGACCTCGGGGCCGACGACGTGGGGCACCAGGTGCGGCTCCGGCAGCGAGGCGACGAGCGCCCGCACCTCCTCGAGCTCCGTCGTGGTGGTGCTGAGCCACTCGGCCCGGGCGCCGGGCGGCACGACGAGCGGCGTGCGGTCGTGGATCTCCCCCAGCGCGTCGTGCGCGGCGGTCGTGACGACCGCGAGGGACCACACCCAGCGGGCCGGGTCGTCGTCGCCGCGCGACCGGTCGCGCCAGAGCTCGTAGACCCCGGCGAAGGTGAGGAGGGCGCCGTCCCCGTCGCGCAGGAACCAGGGCGTCTTCCGCCGCTGCCCGGGCACGGCCTGCCACTCGTAGTAGCCGTCCGCCGGCACGAGGCACCGGCGCCGCGCGGCGGCCACCCGGAACGCCGAGCGCTCCGTCAGCGTCTCCGCGCGGGCGTTGATCATCCGGGCGCCCGTGGAGAGGTCCTTCGACCACGACGGCACGAGGCCCCACCGGGCGGTGCGCAGCTGGCGGGAGTGCGCGACCGCCGCACCGACCCCGTCGTCGTCCCGCTGCGGGCGCTCGAGCACGACGCGCACGTCGTCGGTGGGAGCGACGTTCCACGACGGCGGGAGCTCCTCCCCCACCACCTCGTCGACGTCCAGCAGGTCGACGACCTCGGCGTCGCGCACCGAGCTCGCGTAGCGGCCGCACATGGCGACCAGTGTGCCGGTCCTCGAAAGGAGGCGGGCGCGCCGACCGGACGCGGCCCCCTGCGCCGCTGCCGCCCCCCACGACGCCCGGTCGCGGCGGCGGAGCGGCTCAGGTCGGGCCCCGCACGGTCGATGAGGGACCTGGAGCCCGCGCGGCGCGGGCGCGAGGAGGTCCCGTGGCCGGCACGTCGAGCACCGCGCACGCTCTCCTGCCCGCCGACGAGGCACCGCCCACCGGGTCGCTCGTCGACGTCGCGCCCCACCGCGCGCACGTCCCCCTCACCGCCCGCGTCGTCGCTGTCGGGCCCGACCGGCTCGTCCTCGAGCGCCCCGCCGACCTGCTCGGCACCGCCTCGCGCCTCGTCGAGGACGAGGCCGTCGACCTCGTCTGGAGCGAGGCCGGGTCCGTCGTCGGGGTGCCGGTGCTCGTGCGGGACCTCTCGGAGGGCGGCTGGACCGCCGTCGTGACCGGGGCGCCGCAGCGCGTCCAGCGCCGCGAGGCCGTGCGGGCCCCCGTGGACCTGCGCGGGCGCGTCGCCCGCGCGGCCGACGCGCCGGGCGCGGGGCGGGTGCTCGAGGTCGTCGTCGAGGACCTCAGCGAGAGCGGCGCGCGCTGCCTCGTCGACCCCGTGGAGCTGCGGCTCGAGCAGGACGAGCTCGTGCACCTCGACCTGCCGCTCGAGGGCCTGCCCGGGCCCCTCGCGGCCCGGGTGGTGCACCGCCGGTACCGCCACGGGACGCGGGCCACCCTCGTGGGCCTGCGCTTCGAGGCGACGAGCGCCGCGGACGCCGACGCGGTGCGCCGCCACGTCTTCGCGCGCCTGCGCGAGCTGCGTCGTCGCGGCGCGCTCTGAGCCGGGCCCCGGGTGGGTCGGGCCCCGGGACGAGCGAGGCCCCCGCGCGCCGGACGCCGGGGGCCTCTGCCGAGCCGCCTGTGGGAGTCGAACCCACGACCTACGCATTACGAGTGCGTCGCTCTAGCCGACTGAGCTAAGGCGGCGTGCGCGCCGGAGCGCGACGGGGCCAGACCTTACCGGTCCCGGCCCGTGCTCTCGACCCGACCGGCCGCACGAGCGCCCTCGGGCGTCCGTGCAGCCGCGCGGGCCGGCGCCGTCAGCCGGCGGCGCCGGCTGGCAGGTGCGCCTCGAGCGCCTGCACCACCCGCGGGTCCTCCGGCTCGACGCCGGGGCGGAAGCGGGCGACCGGCTCGCCGCCCGGGGCGAGGAGGAACTTCTCGAAGTTCCACTGCACGTCGCCCGCCTCGCCGTCGGCGTCGGGCGTCGGGACGAGCGCGTCGTACAGGGGGTGGCGGTCGTCGCCGTTGACGTCGACCTTCTCGGTGAGGGGGAAGCTGACGCCGTAGGTCGCCGAGCAGAACTCGGCGATCTCCTCCGCCGTCCCCGGCTCCTGGCCGCGGAACTGGTTGCACGGCACCCCGAGGACGACGAGGCCCCGGTCGGCGTAGCGGCGGGCGATCCGCTCGAGGCCCTCGTACTGGGGCGTCAGGCCGCAGCGAGAGGCCACGTTGACGACGAGGACGGCGCGCCCCGTCAGCGCCGCGGGGTCCAGCGGGGTGCCGTCGAGGGCGGCGGGCAGGGCGTCGAGGGCGCTCACGAGCGCACCTTAGGTCCGCCCTCCCGGCCCCGCCGGGCGCGGGCTCACCCGCGCAGCGGCTCCGGGGTCCGCCCCGCCACCCACCCGGGCACCTGGTCGCCCGGCATCGGGCGGGCGACCACGAAGCCCTGGACGAGCTCGCAGCCCAGCGCCTGGACCCGCTGGCGGGCGACGTCGCTCTCGACGCCCTCGGCGACCACGCGCATGCCGAGGTCGTGGGCGAGCAGGACGATCGAGCGGACGACGGTGGAGTCCGTCGCCTCGAGCTCGAGGCGCTTGACGAAGGACTGGTCGATCTTCACCTCGTTGACGGGCAGCCGCTCGAGGTAGGCGAGGGAGGAGTGCCCGGTCCCGAAGTCGTCGACGCTGACCCCGACGCCGAGGCGGTGCAGGGCCGCGAGGACCTCCAGGCTGCGCTCCGGGTCGCTCATGACGCCGCTCTCGGTGATCTCCAGCACGAGGGCCGCCGGCGGCGTCCCGGTCGCCGCGAGCAGGGCGCCCACGGAGCCCGGCAGCGACAGGTCGGAGATGTCGCGCGCCGTGACGTTGACGGAGATGTCGAGCTCGTGCCCCGCCCGCGCCCACTCCGAGCGCAGCCGCAGCGACTCGGCGAGCACCGCCAGCGTGAGGCGCCCGAGGAGGCCGGTGCGCTCGGCGATGGCGACGACCTCGGTCGGCGGGACCCAGCCGTAGGACGGGTGCCACCACCGCAGGAGGGCCTCGACGCCCGTGACGACGCCCGTGCGCGCGTCGGTCTGGGGCTGGCACCACACCTCGAAGCCCCGGTGCTCGATGGCCGTCGGCAGCTCGCCGGCGAGGGCGAGGCGCCGGTGCACCGCGTCGGTGTCCTCGGGGACGTAGGGCGACACCCCGGCGCCGGAGGCCTTGGCCGCGTACATCGCGACGTCGGCGTGGACGAGCAGCTCGTCGCTGTCGCGGGCGTCGGGCGGGATGGGGGCGACGCCGATGCTCGCCGTCGTCGTCAGCGTGATGTCCTGCATGGGCACGGGGGCCGTGACCGACGCCAGGATGTCGCGGGCGCGCAGCACGGCGGCGTCCGGGCCCACGCCCGGCAGCAGGACGGCGAACTCGTCGCCGCCGAGGCGCGCCACGGTGCCGGCGCCCGCCCCGCCGGTCGGGTCGTCCGCCACGAGGGCGCTCAGCCGCCGGCCCGTCACCTGCAGCAGCTCGTCGCCCGCTCGGTGGCCCAGCGTGTCGTTGACGTCCTTGAAGTCGTCGAGGTCCATGAGCAGCACGGCGCCGCCGACGCCGGCGCCCAGCGTCCGGGCCACGGCCTCGTTGAAGGCGCGGCGGTTCGGCAGACCGGTCAGGGCGTCGTGCAGCGCGTCGTGCTCGCGCTCGGCGGCCACGCGCCGCAGCCGGTCGACGAGGCGGGCCTTCTCCAGCGTCACCGCGGCGTGGGCGCCGAGCGTCTCGAAGAGCTGGAGGTCCCGGGCGTCGAAGGTCTCCTTCTCGAAGGAGCGCTCGGCGACGAGGAAGACGCCGCGGAAGCCCGGGGACTCCAGCGGCACGGCGAGGCCGTCGCGCGGGGTGTCGGCCGTGCGGCCCTGCCTCTCGCTCGCGAGGAGGACAGGCGAGCCCTCCGCCGCCGGCGCCCACCACGCCGACCGCAGGTCCGCCGGGGAGAGAGCCTCGCTCATCAGGCCGTCACGAGGACACAAGGAGTGGCGCGTCCCCGCGCCCACCGGGCCGCCGAGGACGACGACCTCGGCCCTCTCGGCTCGGAGCAGGTCGCTGGCCTCGGCCAGGACGGCCTCCACCGCCTCGTCGACGTCTGCCGCTCGACCGGTCGACCCGACGAAGCGGTACAGGGTCTGCAGCTGGGCGTACCCGGTGCCGAGCTTGACGTAGGCCCGGTAGGCGACGAGGAGGAGGCCGACCACCACGGCCAGGAGCGGGAGGGCCGCGGGGCGGACGTCGATGAGGATGATGATGACGAGCGCCGCACAGGTGTCGATGAGGGCGGCCGGCAGTCCCGTGACGACGATCTCGCGCAGCAGTGACGTCTCGAGCCGACCCTCGGCGAGCGAGATGGCCGCGGCGACGGCAGCGGCGGAGATGAGATCGGTGAGCAGCACGGCGACCAGCGCCGCCAGCCAGCCGCGGAGGTCGGTCGCCGCCGCCCCGCCGAGGACGAGGTGGTAGGCGAGCAGGCCGATGCTCGCCTCGAAGGCGAACAGCGCGACGTTGAAGGCCAGCTTGAGCCCCCTCTGCCGGGACCAGATCACGAGCGTGACCAGCGAGCCGGCGAGGTAGGCGGTGACGTACTGCTCAGGCGGGAGGAAGGCGAGGCCGAGCACGGCCGGGATCTCCCGCAGCGAGAACGTGTGCGAGTTGCGGTTGGCGGGCAGGTAGACGACGAGGCCCTCGCAGAGGGCGAAGACGGCCACGACCGCCAGCCAGGCGAACGACGGGGCGGCGGCAGCCGGGTCGGCGAGGAGCGACGGGAGCGTCAGCGCGGCAGCCGCGAGCGCCATGAGCACGGCGAGCGTCGCGATCCACGAGCTCGAGCGCGTCCTGGCTCGCCCGCGCGCGCGCCGGCTCGGCGGCGCTACCGACGACCCGACCATCGCCACCCCTCCGACCAAGGACCTCGCGCGGCGTACGACACCCCCACCCGCCCCCGGACGCGAGGTCCTGGCGACGGGGGGTGGCTGCCGTCAGATGTCCGAAGCATCCCATCGGAAGGCGTCCCACCGGAACGCGTCACCACGAGCCCCGCCCTTGGCGTCCCACCGGAACGCGTCACCACGAGCCCCGCCCTTGGCGTCCCACCGGAACGCGTCACCACGAGCGCCACCCTTGGCGTCCCACCGGAACGCGTCGGCCTTCACGGTGGCCGGGGTGGGCGACGCGGCGCTCGCGGCGCTCGCGGCGCCCGTCGCGCCGAGGAGGGAGCCGCCCAGGACAGCGGCGCCGATGAGGGCGCTGAGGGCGCGGCGGGCGGTGCGGCGAGTGCTCTTCGTCGTGGTCATGGAACCAGGCTCGGGGTTCTGGCGGACCATCTTGACTCCCGGGGTCTGCGGCCACCCGGTCGGGCGACGCTCTTCTGATGATCATTCAACCCGGGCGCACCGCATGCCGAAAGCCCTCTCCCGGGGCATGTTCCACAAGGGCTCCCGGGGCTTCGCCCGGGCGTCATCCGGCGCAGGTGGCGCCCTCCCCGGGCAGGACGCCGTCGAGCAGGTAGCCGTCCACGGCGCCGTCGACGCACTCCGAGGAGCGCAGGTAGGCGGTGTGCCCCTCGCCGTCGTACGTCAGCAGCCGCCCTGCGTCCAGCTGGTCGGCGAGCGACTCGGCCCACGCGTACGGGGTCGCCGGGTCGCCCGTCGTGCCCACCACGAGGACGGGCGCGGCCCCCGGTGCGTCCACCGGCGAGGGCGTCCGCACCGGCGGCACCGGCCACACGTCGCACGTGACGTCCTCCCCGACGAGCAGGCCGGACAGCGTGGGCGCGGCCTCCTCCAGCTGCTCGCGCAGGCGGTCCTGGCTCTGCTGGTCCGCCAGCGGCGCCGGGTAGTCCAGGCAGGTGACGGCGGTGAAGGCCTCGAGGAGGTTGCTGCTGTAGGACCCGTCGGGCAGGCGCCCGGAGTAGGCGTCCGCGAGGGCCAGCAGCCCCGAGCCGTCCCCGTCGAGGGCCAGCCGCAGGGCGCCCGCGAGGGTGGGCCAGTAGCCCTCGTCGTAGAGCGCGGCCACCACGCCCGTGGCCGCCAGGGGCTGCGTGAGCGGCCGCTGCGGGTCGCCCGTGGGCAGCGGCTCGTCACCCGCGCGCGCCAGCAGGTCGGCCACCTCGTCGAGGGCGGCCTGCACGCCCTCCTCCCCGTCCTGCCCGCCGCCCAGGGGGCAGTCGTCGACGTCGCCGCCGACGCAGGCGGTGGCGAAGGCCCGCAGCGACTGCTCGAGGCCGCGGGCCTGCCCGAGCGCCACGTCGTCGGCCGTGCTCGCCGGGTCGAGGGCCCCGTCGAGCACGAGGCGCCCGACGCGCTCGGGGAAGGCGCGCGCGTACTCGGCCCCGATGAGCGTGCCGTAGGACTTGCCGAGGTAGGTGAGCCGCTCGTCGCCGAGGACGGCGCGCAGGACGTCGAGGTCGCGGGCGACCGACGGCGTGCCGATCTCCCCGAGCAGGGGGCCGGCGTCGGCCTCGCAGCCGGCGGCGAAGGTGCGGGCGCGCTCGAGCGCCGCCTCCTCGTCGGCGGGCGTGGCCGTCGAGACGTCCTGCGCCAGGTAGGCGTCGAGCTGGGCGTCGTCGAGGCAGTCGACCGGGTCGGAGCGCCCGACGCCGCGCGGGTCGAAGCCGACGACGTCGTACCGCTCGCGCACGGCCTCGCTGGCCACGGCCGCGGCGTCGGCGCCCACCCAGTCGACGCCGGAGGCCCCGGGCCCTCCCGGGTTCACGAGCAGCGACCCGATCCGCTCGCCGGGGTCCCCGGCCGGCACGCGGCTGACGGCCAGCTCGAGGGCCTCCCCCGCCGGCTCGTCCCAGTCGACGGGCACCTCGACGGTCGTGCACTCCCGCACCTCGCCGCAGGGCACCCACGCGGGCTGCTGCTCGTAGTAGCGGGCGAGGGCCGGGTCGGCGGCCGGCTCGCCCGCCGTGGCGGTGACGGGGCCCGGTGCGGGCAGCGTCGTGGCCGGCCCGCCCTCCGGCTGCGGGGTCGCGCTGCAGGCGGCCAGGACGCCCGCGAGCAGGAGCGGTGCCGCGGCGGCCCGGCCGGCGCGCGCGGCTCCCCTCACGCGGCGCCCACCGGCTCCGGCAGCAGCGCGACGCACATCGCCTCGACCGCCAGCAGCGGGTTGACGTTCGCCTGGATGCGCTCGCGCGCCGTGCCGATGGCGTCCATGCGCCCCAGCGTCGCAGCCGGGCCTCCTCGGCCCGCGAGCGCCCGCAGGTCCTCGACCATCGAGGCGTTGACGAGGTCGACGTCGGCGCCGAGCTGCAGCACCAGCACGTCGCGGTAGACCGACAGGAGGTCGAGCAGGGCGCGGTCGAGGACGTCGCGCCGCAGCCGCGTGGCCCGCTTCTTCTGGTCCTCCTCGAGGGCGCGCACCTGCGAGCGCAGCGCGGGCGGCACGGCGCGCCCGGGCTCGACGCCGAGGGTCCGCAGCAGGTCGGCGCGCTCGCGCGCGTCGCGCTCCGCGGTCGACGAGGACGCCTCCTCGGAGGCGACGTCGACGAGCTCGCCGGCGCGGACGACGGCGTCGGTGGGCCCGGAGAGGTCCAGCGGGGTCCGGACCACCTCCCGACGGCGGGTGCGCGCCCCCTCGTCCCGCGCGAGGCGACGCGCGAGGCCGACGTGGCTCTGGGCCGCCCGGGCCGCGAAGGCCGCCATCGCGGGGTCGACGCCGTCGCGGCGCACCAGCAGGTCGGCCACCGCGGCCACGGGCGGCACCCGCAGCCGCACGGGTCGGGCCCGCGAGCGGATCGTCGGCAGCACGTCCTCCGGGCTCGGGGCGCACAGCAGCCAGACGGTCCGCTCGGGCGGCTCCTCGACGGCCTTGAGCAGGACGTTGGTCGTCCGCTCGAGCATCCGGTCGGCGTCCTCGACGAGGACGATCCGCCACCGGCCCGTCGACGGCCTCCGCTGGGCCGCCTGGACGAGCTCGCGGACGGCGTCGATGCGCAGGGTCAGCAGCTCCGTGGCGACGACCCGCAGGTCGGCGTGCGTGCCCTGCACGGCCGTCCGGCACGCGTGGCAGGTGCCGCACCCCGTGCCCGTGTCGCACAGGAGCGCGGCTGCGAAGGCCCGCGCGGCGGTCGAGCGGCCCGAGCCCGGAGGGCCGGTGAAGAGCCAGGCGTGCGCCAGGGAGCCGCTGCCGAGGGCCGCGGCGCGCTGCAGCACGGCGACGGCCCCCTCCTGGCCGACGAGGTCGTCCCACACCGTCATCGGCGGTGCCCGCGCTCGTCCTCGGGACCGTCCTCGGGCTCCTCCCACGAGAAGAGCTCGTCGGCCAGCGGCCCGTCGCCCCGGACCGCCTCCTCGTCCCTCCGCGCCCGCACCGGGTCCTCGGACTCGGCGCGGCGCCGGGAGGCGGCCGCCCGCCGGCGGGCCCGCTGCAGGGCCTGGCGTCGGCGGTCGGCGGCCTCCAGCTCGTGCAGCGCCGGGCGGTCCGCACCCACGGCCGGCAGCTCGGCCGTCCGCGGCGCCGGCTCGGCCGCGGCCCGGCCGGGCTGCTCGTCGAAGAGGTCCTCGAGCCGGACCGTCTCGGCGCGGCGGCGCGAGGAGGCGCGGCGGGCCTCCTCGGCCGCCTCCTCCTCCGCCTCGCGACGAGCCGCCCGCTCGTCCTCCTCCCGGCGCACCCGCTCCTCCTCGGCGGCGCGCGCGCGCTCGTCGGCCTCGCGCTGCGCCTGCTGCCGCTCCCGCCCGGCGCGGGCCTCCTCCTGCCGGCGGCGCGCCCGCTGCTCGGCGGCCGCGGTGAGCGCCGCGTCCCGGGCCTCGCGCTGGGCGCCCGCCACGTCGCCCGCCGAGCGCCGGACGGCGTCGGGCAGCTGCCGCAGCCGCTCCTCGGGCAGGACGGCGGACAGCGCGGGTGCCGCCTCCGCCGACCGGGCGGGCGCGGGGGCCGGCGTCACGACGGGCCGGCGCGCGTCGCCGAGGGCTCGCGCCGCGCCGACGGCCGCCTCCGCGGAGCGCACGGACGTCGCCACCCGGCGGGAGACCGCCACCTCCTCGGCGCGCCGCCGCTCCCGCTCCGCCTCCTCGCGCTCCAGCGCCGCCTCACGCTCCCGCAGCTCGGCCGCCTCACGCTCCCGCGCCTCGGCCTCCTCGCGCTCCCGCGCCTCCGCCTCCTCGCGATCCCGCGTCTCCGCCTCCTCGCGCTCCCGCGTCTCCGCCTCCTCGCGCTCCGGGGCCGGCGTCGCCTCGACGCGTCGGGAGTCGGCCACCTGCTGCTCCCGGGCCGCCGCACCTCCCCGGGGGGCGTCATCACCGTCGGGCTCCGGCGGGGGGACGACCCGGAGCGGCGCCGTGACCGGACCACCGGTCGGGTCCGGGTCCTCGGCGACGACGGCCGGCTGCGGTCGCGCCGCGGTGGTCGAGCCCGGGACGGCGGGCGACGGCACGGCGTCGTCCACGCGGCGGTCGTCAGGGGCGTCGTCGTCGCGGGGCTGGTCGTCGCGGGGCTGGTCGTCGAGGGGGTGGTCGTCGGCGTCGTCGCGCGCGGCGTCCTCGTCGGGGCGTCCCGGCAGGAGCGGCTCGAGGCGCGCCAGCACCCGCGCGGCCACCTCCGCGGGCGCCGCGCCGGCGTCGAGCACCAGGTAGCGGTCGCCGCCGCGGCGCGCCAGGTCGAGGAAGACCTGGCGGACGCGCTCGTGGAAGGGCGCCGGCTCCGCGTCGAGGCGGTCGTCGGCCCCCCGCGCCCCGCGCCGCGACGCCGCGGTGGCGGCGTCCGCGTCCAGCACGACGACGAGGTCGGGCAGGAGCCCCTCGGTGGCCCAGCCGGACAGCCAGGCGACCTCGTCGGCGGGCAGCGCGCGCCCTGCCCCCTGGTAGGCGAGCGAGGAGTCGACGTACCGGTCGGTGACGACCACCGCGCCGCGCGCGAGCGCCGGTCGCAGCACCTCGTGGACGTGCGCGGCGCGGTCGGCCGCGTACAGCAGGGCCTCGGCCCGCGGCGGCACGGCCGGCTGGTCGGCACCGCGGTCGAGGAGGAGGCCGCGGACCCGCGCCCCGAGGGGCGTGGCGCCCGGCTCGCGGGTGACGACGACGTCGTGCCCCCGGCGCTCGAGCTCACGGCCCAGGAGGACCGCCTGCGTCGTCTTGCCCGCTCCGTCCCCGCCCTCGAGGGCGACGAGGACGCCGGGGAGCCCGTGCCCGCCCGCGTCCCGCTGGTGCGCCCGCGGGACGCCGGCTGTTCCCCTCGACGGGGCCGCGGCCCCGGAGGTGGCGCGCGCCAGGAGGACGGGCAGCAGCGGCCCCGAGGCGCGGTCGGCCAGGGGCCGGACGACGACGAGCGAGGCGACGAGGCCCGCGAGGCCGACGAGCAGCAGCACGACCCCGGCCCCGCCGACGTCGAGGCGCCCCGCCGAGCCGAGGGGGAAGGTCGTGCCGCCCAGCAGGCCGGCGAGCAGCGCGCCGAGCACCACGACGACGCCGAGCACCAGCGGCTCGGCGCCCCGCGCGGCGACGGCCCGTCCGCCGTCCTCGAGGTGTCCCGAGGCCACGAGCGCCGCCCCGGCCGCCCCGCCCGCGAGCGCGAGGAGCGCGGCCGTCAGCACGAGGTCGGTGAGGGGGCCCGCGACGAGGACGAGGACCGACGCGGCGCCCGCCGCGAGGGTCAGCACCGAGCCCGGTGCGTCGCCGGCGGTCGCCCAGCGCGCCGCGAGGGCGGAACCGGCGAGGAGCCCCGCGCCGAGGGCGAGGAGCAGGAGAGCCGCCCCCGAGGCGCCGGCGCCGAGACCGGGGGCGTGCAGCGGCGCCAGCGCCGCCGCCACGGCGACGGGCACGAGGGCCGCCGAGCGCGCGGCCCCCCGCGGCGTCGCGACGACGAGGCGCAGGGCGCGCAGGCGCTCGGCCCGCGAGCGCGCCCCCTGGTCGCCGTCGGCGGGCCCGGCCCCCTCGGCGGCGCCGGTGGCAGACCGGCGCCGCGGCGCGAGCGCCGCCCCGGCCCCGGCCACGACGAGCAGCGCGGGCGCGGGGGCCCCGAGCACGCCCGTCACGGCCTCGAGGGCGCGCCCGACCGCGCCGAGGACGAGCGCCACCGCGACCGGCGGCAGGGCCGCGACGACGCGGCGCAGCCCGGACCCGGCGACGGGGGCGCTCGCGCGCGGGGCCGGGCGCACGACCTCGGCGAGGAGCACGAGCCCGGCGGCCCACCACAGCGCGCCCGTCCCCGCCCAGGTCAGGGCCACCACGAGCCCGAGGGCCGCCAGGGCGCGGACGACATGGCCCACCACTGGGGCGGCGCCCAGCCGCCGCCCCAGCGCGGCGACGGGAGCCGGCGCCAGGGCGCGGGGGGCGAGGCGCAGGGCGAGCACGAGCGCGAGCCCCACCCCGGCGAGCGGGGCGCCGGCGGGCAGGCCCGCCGCCACGGCGGCGGAGGCGGCCGACAGCACCCACAGGACGTCGACGGCGCCCGCGAGGTCACCCGCGGGCAGGACCGCCTCCGGCCGGTGCAGGGGCAGGCGGCCGGCGGGGACCCCCGGGGCCGCGGGCGACGCGCCGCGTCCCCGGCGGGGCGCCGCGGGGCGCCCGGTGCCGCGCGACGTCGGGCGAGGAGGGCGCGCTGAGCTCACGTCCGGAGGGTATCGACGGGGGCCGACGGCGCCCCGCGCCCCGCCGGGACCGGGGCGGCCCGCGCGGCCGCCGCCGCACCGCACCCGCCGGAGCAGCCGACCCCCGACCGGCTGGTCGTGCCGGGGCGCCTGGCGGGCGGCCGCGGCCGTGCCGCACGATGCGCACGTCCGCTCGACGAGGAGAGGCCCCATGAGCACGCGAGACCCGCGTCCCCCCCTGACCCCCGACCTGCTGGCCGCCGACTTCCTCGGCTACCAGCAGCTCCTGACCGACGACGAGCGCGCGCTCGTCGTGCGGGCCCGGGAGTTCTACGACGCCGAGGTCGCCCCCGGGGCGAACCAGCGGTGGCTGGACGAGGAGGTGCCCCGCCACCTCGCCCCGCGCTTCGCCGAGGAGGGCCTGCTCGGGCTGGGGGTGGACGGCGACGAGCCGGCCCGCCGGACCCTGCTCACCGGGTGGCTGCGGATGGAGCTGGCGCGCGTCGACCCCTCCACGGCCACCTTCGTCGGCGTCCACGACGGCCTCGTCATGGGCACGCTCGCCGTCTGCGGCTCCGAGGAGCAGAAGGCGCACTGGCTGCCGCGGATGCGGCGGGCCGAGGCCATCGGCGCCTTCGCGCTCACCGAGCCGGACCACGGCTCCGACGTCGCCGGCGGGCTGGCCACGAGCGCCCGCCGCGACGGCGACGCGTGGGTGCTCGACGGCGCCAAGCGCTGGATCGGCAACGCGTGCTTCGCCGACGTCGTCGTCGTGTGGGCGCGCGACGTGGCCGACGGCCAGGTCAAGGGCTTCCTCGTGGAGAAGGGCACGCCCGGCTTCACGGCCACGCCCATCCGGGGCAAGACGGCGCTGCGGGCGGTCGAGAACGCCGACATCACCCTCGAGGGCTGCCGCGTCCCGGCCGCGAACCACCTGGCGGGCGCCAACAGCTTCAAGGACACCAACGAGGTGCTGCGCCGCACCCGCGGCGGCGTCGCGTGGGAGGCCGTCGGCGTCTCGGTCGGGGCCTACGAGCACGCCCTCGCCTACACCCGCGAGCGCCAGCAGTTCGGGCGGCCGCTGGCCTCCTTCCAGCTCGTGCAGGACCACCTCGTGCGGATGCTCTCGGACATCACCGCCTCGCTCGGGATGGTCGTGCGCGTCTGCCAGCTGGAGGAGGCCGGCGAGCGCCGCGACGAGCACGCCGCCATGGCCAAGGCGTACTGCACCTCCCGGATGCGCGACGTCGTCGCCCGCGCGCGCGAGGTCATGGGCGGCAACGGCGTCCTCGCGGGCCACCACGTGGCGCGCTTCGTCGCGGACGCCGAGGCGCTCTACTCCTACGAGGGCACCCGCGAGGTCAACACCCTCGTCGTCGGGCGCGCGGTCACCGGGCACGGCGCCTTCGTCTGAGCACGCCCCCAGCAGCCCCTCCGCCGGGGTCGCGGTGCCCCACCGGGCGCCGCGGCCCCGACGCGGGCGCCCGAGCGGTGGGACCCTGGGCGCGATGACCACCGACGCCGCGGCCCAGGCCGAGACCACCACGCCGCCCGAGCCCTCGACGCGCCCGGCGCCGTCGCTCGTCACCGCGCTCGAGCCCCTGCGCGCCGCGGCCGCGGCGGCGGAGGGCGGGGCCGACCCCGACGAGCTGCTCGCGGCCTTCTCCTCCTGGGCCGCCGAGCAGGGCCTGTCCCTCTACCCGCACCAGGAGGAGGCCCTCCTCGAGCTGGTGACGGGCGCCAACGTCGTCCTGGCGACGCCCACCGGCTCGGGCAAGTCGCTCGTGGCGACGGGCGCCCAGGCCTTCGCGCTCGCCGAGGGGCGCCGCTCCTTCTACACCGCGCCGATCAAGGCCCTGGTCAGCGAGAAGTTCTTCGCGCTGTGCGCCGTCTTCGGCGCCGACCGCGTCGGCATGCTCACCGGCGACGCCAGCGTCAACGCCGGGGCGCCGATCATCTGCTGCACGGCGGAGGTCCTCGCCAACCTGGCGCTGCGCGAGGGCCCCGAGGCTGACATCGGCGTCGTCGTCATGGACGAGTTCCACTACTACGGCGACCCCGACCGCGGGTGGGCGTGGCAGGTGCCGCTGCTCGAGCTGCCCCGCGCCCAGTTCCTCCTCATGTCGGCCACGCTCGGGGACACGACGTCGATCCGCGAGGACCTCACCCGCCGCACCGGCCGGGAGACGGCGCTCGTCGCGTCCGCCGAGCGGCCCGTCCCGCTGCACCACTACTACGCGACGACGCCGGTCCACGAGACGATCGACGAGCTGCTCGAGACCCGGCAGTCGCCCGTCTACGTCGTCCACTTCACCCAGGCCGCGGCGCTGGAGCGGGCGCAGGCCCTGACGAGCGCGCAGGTCGCCACGCGGGCCGAGCGCGACGAGATCGCCGCCTTCCTCGGCGGGTTCCGCTTCACGACCGGCTTCGGCCAGACGCTCTCGCGGCTCGTGCGCCACGGGATCGGCGTCCACCACGCCGGGATGCTGCCCAAGTACCGGCGGCTCGTGGAGCAGCTGGCGCAGGCGGGGCTGCTCAAGGTCATCTGCGGCACCGACACCCTCGGCGTCGGCATCAACGTGCCCATCCGCACGGTGCTGCTGTCCGCGCTGAGCAAGTACGACGGCACGCGCACCCGCCTGCTCACCGCGCGCGAGTTCCACCAGGTCGCCGGCCGCGCCGGCCGCGCGGGGTACGACACCGCCGGCACCGTCGTCGTCCAGGCCCCCGAGCACGAGGTGGAGAACCTCAAGGCGCTGGCCAAGGCGGGCGACGACCCGAAGAAGCGCCGCAAGGTCGTGCGCAAGCAGCCGCCCGAGGGCTTCGTCGCCTGGACGCGGGCGACGTTCGACAAGCTCGTCGCCGCCGACCCCGAGCCGCTGCGCCCGCACTTCGCCGTCTCCACGTCGATGGTCCTCAACGTCCTGGCGCGCCCCGGCGACCCGGCGGCGGCGATGCGGCACCTGCTCCTCGACAACCACGAGCCGCGGGCGCGCCAGCGCCGCCACGTGCGCGAGGTCGTCGGCATCACGAAGGCGCTGATCGCCGCGGGCGTCGTCGAGCGGCTCGACGAGCCCGAGCCCGACGGGCGCCGCTACCGCCTGACGGTGGACCTCCCCCGCGGCTTCGCGCTCGACCACCCGCTGTCGACCTTCGCCCTGGCCGCCGTCGAGCTGCTCGACCCGGAGTCGCCGACGTACGCCCTCGACGTCCTGTCCGTCGTCGAGGCGACGCTCGACGACCCCCGCGCCGTCCTCGCCGCCCAGCAGTTCAAGGCCCGCGGCGAGGCCGTCGCCCAGATGAAGGCCGAGGGGATCGAGTACGAGGAGCGGATGGAGCTCCTCGACGACGTCACGTGGCCCAAGCCGCTCGAGGAGCTGCTCGAGGCCGCCTTCGAGGCCTACGCGCAGGGCCACCCGTGGGCCTCGCGCGCCGTGCTGTCCCCCAAGTCGGTGGTGCGCGACCTCTACGAGCGCGGCATGACCTTCCGCGAGCTCGTGTCCTTCTACGGCCTCGTGCGCGCCGAGGGCGCGGTGCTGCGGTACCTCACCGACGCCTACCGCTCGCTGCGCTCGGGCGTGCCCGCCGAGGCGCGCACCGAGGAGGTCGTGGACCTCGTCGAGTGGCTCGGCGAGCTCGTGCGGCAGGTCGACTCGAGCCTGCTCGACGAGTGGGAGCACCTCACCGATCCCGACCGCGTCGACGCCGCCGTCGCGGAGGTGCGCGCCCCGACGGCGCCCACCCGGCCCGTCACGGGCAACGAGCGGGCCTTTACGCGGATGGTCCGCAACGCGCTGTTCCGCCGGGTCGAGCTCGCGGCGCTGCGGCGCACCTGGGACCTCGGCGAGCTGGACGCCGGCACCGGCTGGGACGCCGCCGCGTGGGCCGGGCAGCTCGAGGCCTACTACGCCGAGCACGACGAGATCGGCACGGGCGCGGACGCCCGCGGCCCGCGGATGCTGCTGTGGCGCAAGGAGCCCGAGGTCTGGCACGTGCGGCAGGTCTTCGCCGACCCCGACGGCGACGGCGACTGGGGCTTCGACGCCGAGGTCGACCTGCCCGCCAGCGACGAGGAGGGCGCCGCCGTCGTCCGGGTGGTGGGCGTCGGCCGGCTCTGAGGCCCCGGCCGGGTCGCCCTCGCGGAGGATCTCCCCCGGCGGTGACACCGCGCTACCGTCTGCTACGGACGGTCGTCTCGAGCGAGGGGTGAGCGGTGCAGCAGGGGGCTGGCGAGGACGGCGCGGTGCGCCCGGGGGAGGCGCCGGGCGCCGCGGACGACGGGGCAGGGCGACCGCTGCCGCGCCCGCCGTCGGGCACCGTCGGCCTGCGCGACTTCGGCGCCGCCGCGCGGACTGCGCTGCTGGACCTCCAGCGCCGGTTCGGCATGGAGTCGTGGCTCCTCGCGCGCCGCCGCGGCGAGGAGTACGTCGTCATCGCCACCGCGGAGGACGACGACCCCTTCGGCGCCCGCGTCGGCCTGGTGCGCCGCTGGGACGAGACGTTCTGCGCGCGCATGCTGGACGGGAGCGCGCCCATGGTCGCTCCCGTCGTCGACGACGTCCCCGCCTACGCCCGGATGCGGGCCGTCACGGGGCTGGACCCGGACTCCTACCTCACCGTGCCCGTCGAGGGGCCCGACGGCGAGCTCCTCGGCGCCCTCTGCGCCGCCGGGCGCGAGCCGAGGGGCACCGAGCTGGCGGACGCCCTCCCGGCCGTGCGCCTGCAGGCCGGCCTGCTCGGGCTGCTGCTCGCCTACGAGGTGCGCCTGGAGCGCGAGGTCCGCCGCGCCGAGCGGGCCGAGGCCGCCGCGGCGACCGACGCCCTCACCGGCGCCGCGAGCCGCCGGGCGTGGGACGCCGCCCTCGCGGCGGAGGACGCGCGCGGGCGGCGGCACGGGACGTCCGCCGGCGTCCTCGTCGTCGACCTCGACGCGCTGAAGGCCGTCAACGACGGCGAGGGCCACGACGCGGGTGACGCCCTGCTGCGCCGGGCGGCGGAGGTGGCCCGCGAGATGGTGGGACCGGGCGACCTGCTCGCGCGACTCGGCGGCGACGAGTTCGGGGTCCTCCTCGTCGAGACGGCCCGCGACGACGTCGAGCGGCGCGCGCGGGCGCTGCGGGAGGCCCTGGCCGAGCACGGCGTGGAGGCGTCGGTCGGCGCGGGCGCGCGCGAGGGGGCCGGGGACCTGCACGCCGCCTGGCGCTCCGCCGACGCGCGGATGTTCGCCGAGAAGGCCCTCCGGCGGTCGGCGGCGCCGGTGCGGTCGCCGTCGCTGCCGCGGCCCCGCCCGCCGGCCGTCGCAGCCCCCGTCGCACCGCTGTCCGGCGTCGACGCGCTGCTCGACCTCGTGCGGGCGCAGCTCGGCATGGAGGCGGCCTTCGTCAGCCGCCTCGAGGGCGAGCGGGTCGTCTACCGCCACGTGAGCTCGGACGACCCCGCGATCCTGCGGGCCGGCGACTCGGAGCCCTTCGACGGCACCTACTGCCGCCGCGTCGCGGCGCGGGAGGTCGACGAGGTCGTGCCCGACACCGCCGTCCACCCGGTGGCCGCGCGCATCCTCGCCGGGCGCGACGACAGCGTCCGCGCGTACGTCGGCGTCCCCCTGCACCGCGGCGACGGGAGCTTCTACGGGAGCCTCTGCACGCTCTCGCGGACCCCCCGGCGCGAGCTCCGCGCCCGTGACGCCGAGGTGCTCCGCAGCCTCGGCCCCGTCCTCGTCGGGCTGCTGCAGGAGGAGGAGAGGGTCGCGGACTCCCGCGCCCGGGTCGTCGCCGACCTCGACGCGCTCGAGGCCTTGGGGGGGCCGGGGACCGCCCTGCAGGGCGTCGTGCACCTGGCCAGCGGCCGGGTCGTCGGGGCCGAGGCGCTGGCCCGCTTCCCGGCCCCCGGCTCGGCACCCGGGCCGTGGTTCTCGCGCGCCGAGCGGGCCGGCGAGGCCGAGCGGCTCGACCTGCTGTGCCTGCGGTCCGCGCTGGGGCACGCCGAGCGGGTGAGCGGGCACCTGTCGGTCAACGCCTCGCCGCGGACCGTCGTGTCACCGGCCTTCGGGCACCTCCTCGAGGACGTGCGGGGCACGGGCCGCCTCGACGGCCTCGCCGTGGAGATCACCGAGCACGAGCCCGTCGACGACTACGGGGCGCTCGCCGCCGCCCTGGCACCGCTGCGCGAGCGCGGGCTCGCGGTCGCCGTCGACGACGCGGGCGCCGGCTTCGCGAGCATGCGCCACGTCGTCCAGCTCGCCCCGGACGTCGTCAAGATCGACATGAGCATCGTGCGCGACGTGCACCGCTCCTGCGGGGGCTCGGCCATGGCGGCCGCCCTCGTCGGCTTCGCGCGGCGCACCGGCGCCTACACGGTCGCCGAGGGCGTCGAGACGACCGACGAGCTCGACCACCTCGTCGGCCTCGGCGTCGACATGGCGCAGGGCCACCTCCTGGCCCGCCCCGCCCCCGCGCCCACGTGGGAGCCGGTCGCCACGCTCTGACGCCGGCTGCCGACGCCGCCAGCCGCCGGGGCCGGTCGGAGGGGGCGGTCAGAGGGGCCGGTCGTCGTCCATCCGGACGCCGAGCTGCTGCAGCGCCGCCTCGAGCACGCCCATGACCTCGAGCGTCGTGGACAGCGGCCACAGCGGGCTCTCCGTGCGGCCCTCGGCGAGGCAGTCCTGCACGTGCTCGAGCATGTGGGCGTAGCCGCGCCCGGTCCGCGGCAGCGCGGTGCGGACAGGCTCCTCGTCGGGGCGGTGCACGACGAAGGCGTCGGGGGCGTGGACGGCGCCCTCGGTCTCCACGCGCCCGCCCGTGCCCGTGATGGTGCCGCTGCGCGCCGGCCTGGCGAGGATGGTGGACAGCGTCGTGGCCGTGCGCCCGTCCGCGTGCGCCAGGAGCAGCGAGGACTCGGCGTCCACGCCCGTGCTCGTGAGGCTCCCGCGCGCGAGCACCTCGCTGGGCGCCGCGCCCATGACCATCCGCACGACCGACACGGGGTAGACGCCCATGTCGAGCAGCGCCCCGCCGCCGAGCACCGGGTCGAAGAAGCGCCCCGCCGGGTCCTCCGGCACGGGGAAGCCGAGGTCGGCGTGGACGTGGCGCACCTCGCCGACGACGCCGTCCGCCAGCGCGTCGAGGAGGGCGACGACGGTCGGCTGGAACCGGGTCCACATCGCCTCCATGGCGAAGAGCCCCCGGTCACGGGCCAGGTCGACGAGCTCGTGGGCGCCCGCGAGCGTCGTCGTGAAGGCCTTCTCGACGAGGACGTGCTTGCCCGCCTCGAGGGCGGCCCGAGCCACCGCGCGGTGCTGGCCGTGCGGCGTCGCGACGTAGACGACGTCGACGTCCGGGTCGGCGAGCAGGTCGGCGTAGGAGCCGTAGGAGCGCGCGAAGCCGTGCCGCTCGGCGAAGGCCGCGGCCCGCCCGGCGTCGCGCGAGGCGACGGCGAGGGCCTCCGCCCCCGGCACGAGCGGGAGGTCACCGGCGACGGTCGTCGCGATGCCCCCGGTGGCGAGGAAGCCCCAGCGCGTCATGGGCGGCACCCTACGAGGCGTCCGACGCACCACCCCGGCTCCGGGGACCGGCACGTCACGATCCCATCACCCTTCGTCATCGGGAGGGCTGCGCGGTCGACCTCCGGCCGCCCGCGTGGTTACGTAGCGCTCAAGCACGCAGCGGATCCCCGGGCCCGGGGCCGGCGCACGCCGTCCCCCGCAGGCGCCCGCGGACCGCCGCCAGGTCCCGTCGCGGGACCGTCGACGCGCCGTCCGGCTCCAGCCCGTGGACGGCGACCTCTCAGCCCCGCCCGCGGTCGTCCGCGCGCGCTCCGGGGCGGTCAGCGTCCGCGACCCGCGCCGGAGCCGTCCCACCCGACGACCAGCGGCCCGCACGACCGGGGCCGGCGAGAGGACGACGTGGCAGCAGTCTCGGCGAGAGGCCTGTACAAGGTCTTCGGCCCACGGCCCGAGGAGGCCGTGCGGCGCCTGCAGCAGGGCGAGCCCGTGGCCGACGTGCGCGCGGACGGGGCGACCCCCGCCGTCGTCGACGTCGACCTGGAGGTGCAGCCGGGCGAGATCTCCGTCGTCATGGGCCTGTCCGGCTCCGGCAAGTCGACGCTCATCCGGATGCTCAACGGGCTCCTCGAGCCGACCGCGGGCTCCGTGCACGTCGGCGACGTCGAGCTCACCGGCCTCGACGAGGACGGCCTGCGCCGGCTCCGCCAGGAGCGGCTCAGCATGGTGTTCCAGCACTTCGCGCTGCTGCCCCACCGCACCGTGCTCGACAACGCGGCCTACGCCCTGGAGATCCGGGGCGTGGAGCGCGCCGAGCGCCGCCGCCGCGGGGCCGAGGCCCTCGAGATGGTCGGTCTCGGCGACCGCGCGGGGAACCGCCCGTCGGAGCTCTCCGGCGGCATGCAGCAGCGCGTCGGCCTGGCCCGCGCGCTGGCGTCGGGCACCGACGTCATGCTCATGGACGAGGCCTTCAGCGCCCTCGACCCGCTCATCCGCCGCGAGATGCAGGACCAGCTCGTCGAGCTGCAGCGCTCGCTGGGGCGCACGGTCGTCTTCATCACCCACGACCTCAACGAGGCCATGCGCATCGGCGACCGGGTCGCCGTCATGCGCGAGGGCCGGGTCGTGCAGTCCGGCACGCCGACGGAGATCCTCCGGGCCCCGGCCGACGACTACATCGCCAGCTTCCTCGCCGACGTCGACCGCTCCCGGGTGTTCACCGCCGAGGACGTCATGGCGCCCCCTCGGCCGGTCGACGGCGAGCTGCACCGCATGCCGCGCGCCGGCCTGCGCAGCCCGCTCGCCGACCTCCTGCAGCCGGCCGCGACCGGCGGCGGCTCCGTCGCCGTGACGGACGACGCCGGCGAGGTCGTCGGCGTCGTCACGGCCGCGTCGATGCTCAGCGCGCTCGGGACCGGCTCGGACGAGCCCTCCACCGGCGCCCCCACCACCCCCGAGGAGGCTCTCCGTGGCTGACACCGCCGACCTCGTGCCCCTCCCCCGCGTGCCCCTGGGCGACGGCGTCGAGGCCGTCGCCGACTGGGTGGCCTCCGCCCTCGGCCCGGCCCTCGACGCCTTCTCGGCGGGCGTGACCGCCGTCGTCGAGGCCGTCACGTGGCTCCTGCTCCTGCCGCCGCCGCTCGTCGGCGTGGTGCTGCTGGGCCTGCTGGGCGGCGTGGTCCGCTCCGTGCGGTTCGGCGTCGTCTCGGCCCTGGCCCTCCTGCTCGTGGTGAGCATGGAGCTCTGGGAGCCGATGGTGAACCTGCTGGCGCTCATCCTCGTGGCCGCGGCCGTGGCGACGGTGATCGCCGTCCCCGTGGGCATCCTCGCGGCGCGCAGCGACCGCACGAGCGCCGTGCTCAAGCCGGTGCTCGACTTCATGCAGACGATGCCGGCCTTCGTCTACCTCGTGCCGGCCGTCGTCTTCTTCGGCATCGGCGTCGTCCCCGGCTTCGTGACGACCATCGTCTTCGCGCTGCCACCGGGCGTGCGCCTCACCGAGCTCGGCATCCGCCAGGTCGACCGCGAGGTCGTCGAGGCCGGCACCGCCTTCGGCGGCTCGCCCCGGCAGATCCTCCGCGGGATCCAGCTGCCGCTCGCCCTGCCGACGATCATGGCCGGCGTCAACCAGGTGATCATGCTGGCGCTGTCCATGGCGGTCATCGCGGGCATCATCGGCGCCCCCGGCTCGGGCGCGGTCGTCGTCCAGAGCATCTCCCGGCTCAACGTCGGCCTGGGCTTCGAGGCCGGCCTGTCCGTGGTGATCCTCGCCATCTACCTCGACCGGCTCACCGCGTCCCTCGGCGCCGGCGGGCTGCGCGACCGCCTGTCGCGCACGCGGTCGCTGCTGGGCCGCGGCAGCTCGAGCACCGACGCCCCGTCCGGCGACGGCGCCCACGCCGGTGCCGGGGCTCACCGTTCCGACTCCCAGCGCGGTCTCTCCCAGGTCTCCTGACCGGCCCACCGCGCCTCGCAGACCTCCCGCCGCGCACCCGCGGAGGGACGCACGACCGACCGACCGACCGAGGGCGCCCCACGAGGTGGGTGTGCCCGCACGACGAGAGGACACCACCGTGCAGAAGCACACCACCCGCGCCGCCCGCCTGGCCGCCGGAGCGGCCGTCGCCGCCCTCGCCCTGACCTCCTGCGGCTCCGAGGACACGACCGCCGGCGGTTCCACCGACGGCGGGAGCAACGACGCCGCCGGCGGCACCGTCACCCTGGGCTTCCTGCCCTCGTGGACCGACGGCCTGAGCACCGCCTACCTCTGGCAGCACGTGCTCGAGGAGGAGGGCTACGACGTCGAGTTCCAGGAGATCAGCGAGGCCGGACCGCTTTACGCCGGCCTCGCCGGCGGCGACTTCGACGTCTACCCCTCGGCGTGGCCCGAGGTCACGCACGCCTCCTACATGGACGAGTTCGGCGACGACATCGAGGACGTCGGCACGTACTACGAGGGCGCCGTCCTGACGATGGCGGTGCCCGAGTACACCGACATCGACTCCATCGCCGACCTGCAGGGCCAGGCCGACCGCTTCGACGGCCGCATCGTCGGCATCGAGCCCGGCGCCGGCCTCACGGGCGTGGTGCAGGACTCCGCCATCCCGGCGTACGAGCTGGGCGACGAGTACACGCTCCAGACGTCCTCGACGACGGCGATGCTCGCCGAGCTGCAGGCGGCCACCGACGCGCAGGAGGACATCGTCGTCACGCTGTGGCGCCCCTTCTGGGCCAACTCGGAGTTCCCCGTCAAGGACCTCGAGGACCCGGAGGGCGCCATGGGCGAGCCCGAGGGCCTGCACGAGCTCGCGCGCGCCGGCTTCTCCGACGACATGCCGGAGGTCGCCGAGATGATGTCGAACCTGTCCCTGAGCGACGCCCAGTACGGCGAGCTGGAGGACATGGTCGTCAACGAGTACGGCGAGGGCCAGTACGAGGAGGCCGTCGACGCGTTCTTCGAGGCCAACCCCGACGTCCTGGAGCAGATCCGGGGCTGAGCCGACGGGTCCGCCCGCGCCCTCCGGGCCGCGGGCGGGCCGGGCCGCACGTGACGGAGGGCCGCACCCCGCGGGGTGCGGCCCTCCGTCCGCGTCCGGCACCCGCGGGGGCGCCGCAGGGCTCAGCCCTTCGCGGGCGCCTTCTTCGCCGCGGGCTTCTTCGCGGCGGGCTTCTTGGCGGGGGCCTTGCGCGCCGGCTTCTTGGCCGGCCCGCGGTCGCGCTTCTCCTGCAGCAGCTCGGCGGCGCGCTCGGGGGTGATCGACTCGACCGCGTCGTCCTTGCGGAGCGTCGCGTTGGTCTCCCCGTCGGTCACGTAGGGGCCGAAGCGACCGTCCTTGACGACGACCGGCTTGCCGGAGACGGGGTCGTCGCCGAGCTCGCGCAGCGGCGGGGTGGCCGTGCGCCCCCGCCCGCGCTTGGGCTGGGCGTAGAGCGCGAGCGCCTGCTCGAGCGTGACGTCGAAGAGCTGGTCCTCGGTCTCGAGCGAGCGCGAGTCGGTGCCCTTCTTGAGGTAGGGCCCGTAGCGGCCGTTCTGGGCGGTGATCTCCTGACCGTCCGCCGGGTCCTCCCCCACGACGCGCGGGAGGGAGAGCAGCCTGAGCGCGTCGTCGAGGGTCACCGTCTCGACCTGCATCGTCTTGAAGAGCGACGCCGTCGGCGGCTTCACCTTGGCCGGGGCCTTCTTCCGGCCCTTGGCGGGCGCCTCCTGCTCCGGCGGGTCCTCGACGACCTCGGTGACGTACGGGCCGAAGCGGCCGGCCCGGGCGACGACCGTCCGCCCGGTCGCCGGGTTCGTCCCGAGCTCGCGATCGCCCTCGGACTGCGTCGCGAGCAGCTCGCGGGCCTTCTCGACGGTGAGCTCGTCGGGGGCGACGTCGTCGGGCACGGACGCCCGCTGGGGCTCGCCGTCCTCGCCCGTCGCCTCGAGGTAGGGGCCGTAGCGCCCCACCCGCAGCGTGATGCCCTCGCCGATCGGCACGGAGTTGATGTCGCGGGCGTCGATGTCGCCGAGGTCGTCCACGAGCGGCTTGAGCCCCGCCGGCACGGCCTCGCCGGCGGCGCCCGCCGGGCTGGGTCCGCGGGGGCCGCTGCGCGCGCCGGCCGCGTCGGGCCCGTCGTCGTCGCCCGCGCCGCCGCCGAGGCCCTCGGGGCCGTAGTAGAAGCGCGAGAGCCAGCGACGGCGCTCCTCCGCGCCCGCCGCGATGCGGTCGAGCTCCTCCTCCATCGAGGCGGTGAAGCGGTAGTCGACGAGCTGGCCGAAGTGCTCCTCGAGCAGGCGCGTGACGGCGAAGGCCAGCCACGTCGGGACGAGCGCGGAGCCGCGGTGCTGGACGTACCCGCGGTCGCTGATGACCGAGATCGTCGCCGCGTACGTCGACGGGCGCCCGATGCCCTGCTGCTCGAGGGCCTTGACGAGGCTCGCCTCCGTGTAGCGCGGGGGCGGCGAGGTCTGGTGGTCGTCGGCGAGGACGTCGGACAGGAGCACGCCCTGGCCCCGGGCGAGCTCGGGGAGGCGGCGCTCGCCGTCCTCGCCGGAACCGTGCCGGTCCTCGTCGCGGCTCTCCTCGTAGGCGGCCATGAAGCCGCGGAAGGTGATGACCGTGCCCGAGGCGGCCAGCTCGACGTCGCGGCCCGCGACCTGCGCCTCGCGGGTCGCGTCGGTGACGGGCACGGTCGCGCCGAGGCGGACCGACGCCGTCGAGCCGCGCGCGTCGGCCATCTGGCTGGCGACCGTGCGCTTCCAGATGAGCTCGTAGAGGCGGAACTCGTCGCCGCGCAGCTCGCCGGACACCTGCGCGGGCGTGCGGAAGCTGTCGCCCGCCGGGCGGATGGCCTCGTGGGCCTCCTGCGCGTTCTTCGAGCGGTTGGCGTAGACGCGCGGCGCGTCGGGGACGAACTCGGGGCCGTAGAGGTCGGCCGCCTGCCGGCGGGCGGCGCCGACGGCCTCGCTGGAGAGCGCGACCGAGTCGGTGCGCATGTAGGTGATGTAGCCGTTCTCGTACAGCGACTGCGCCGTGCGCATCGTGGCCCGCGCGTTGGAGCGCAGCTTGCGCGAGGCCTCCTGCTGCAGCGTCGAGGTCGTGAAGGGCGCGGCCGGGCGGCGCGTGTACGGCTTGGTCTCGACCGACGTGACCGTGGCGCCGAGGTCCGCGCCGGCGTCCCCGAGGGCCGTCGCGAGCGCACCGGCCACGGCGCCGTCGAGCACGACGGCGTCGGATGTCAGGGCGCCGCTGTCGTCGAAGTCGCGCCCCGTGGCGACGCGGCGCCCGTCGACGCGCGCCAGGCGCGCCCGGAAGGACTGCCCGTCGGCGTCCTGCTCGGCGGCCACCTCGGCCGTGAGGTCCCAGTACTCGGCGGCGCGGAAGGCCATGCGCTCGCGCTCGCGCTCGACGACGAGGCGGGTGGCGACGGACTGCACGCGGCCGGCGGACAGGCCGGCGCGGACCTTGCGCCACAGCACCGGCGAGACCTCGTAGCCGTAGAGGCGGTCGAGGATGCGCCGGGTCTCCTGCGCGTCGACGAGGTCGGTGTCGATGTCGCGGGTGGACTCCAGCGCCCGCTGGATCGCCTCGCGGGTGATCTCGTGGAAGACCATGCGGCGCACGGGGACCGACGGCTTGAGGGTCTGCAGGAGGTGCCAGGCGATGGCCTCGCCCTCGCGGTCGCCGTCCGTCGCGAGGAAGAGCTCGTCGGCGTCCTTCAGCAGGCGCTTGAGCTCGGTGACCTTCTTCTTCTTGTCGGCGTCGACGACGTAGTACGGCTCGAAGCCGTGCTCGACGTCGACGGCGAAGCGGCCGAAGGGGCCCTTCTTCATCTCGGCGGGCAGCTCGCTCGGCTGCGGGAGGTCGCGGATGTGGCCGACGCTGGCCTCGACGTCGTACCCGTCGCCGAGGTAGCCGGCGATCTTGCGCGCCTTCGCGGGCGACTCGACGATCACGAGCCGCCGGGTCGTCGTGCTGGCCGTCCCGGTCCTGCCTGCCACGGTGCCCCTTCCTCACGGGCCTGCCCGCGCCGTGCGCGCGGTCGCCGCCCCGGGGCGACGCGTCCGCGGCCCCGCGCAGACGGTACGTGCCCGGGCCGGGTGCTCGCGCCCGCCGCCCTCGCCCGCCCCGCCCGCCGCCCGCTGCGCCGCCGCCGACCGGGAGCCGTC
>NZ_JBBHZG010000002.1:608303-648907 GCF_037482305.1 Pseudokineococcus sp. 5B2Z-1 | reverse complement strand
GGACGGCTCGCCTCAGCGGGCGCCGTCCGGCCGGGCGCGGGCCTCGCGCTCCGGCTCGCCGAGCGCGTCGAGCCGGCCGCGCAGCTCGACGAAGACGTCGTCGCCCGGGCCGGTGAAGCGGGCCCGCGCGGTGAGGCCCGCGCGGGCGAGGACGGCGAGGGCGCGGCCGTCCTCCTCCCGGGCCACGGCCCGCAGCTCCCGGGGAGGGACCTGCTCGGCGCGCAGGGCGGCGACGAGGGCGGCGAGGGCCGCCCCGCCCACGCCCGCGGACAGGCGGTCGGGGCGCACGCCGAGGCCGACGTCGAGGACGTCCTCGCCGGCCTCCGCGCCGCCCCCGTCGCCGTCCTCGCCCCGCCGGTGCGGCTGGCCGGGGACGGTGGCCTCGACGCCGAGGCAGACGAGTCCCACGAGGGCGCCACCCCCGTCGAGCACCGGCTCGACGCCGTCGCGGCCGCCGGCCGAGCGCGCGAGGAGGCCGGCGACGTCGCCCGGGCCCAGGTCGTGGCGGTCGTGCGGCAGCGGGTAGCGCCATGTGACCACCTCCTGCGCCTCCGCGGGCGTCAGCGCCCGGCGCTCGAGGCGCAGGCGCCCCGCGCCGGACGGCGCCCCGGGCCCCGGCCGCGGGGCGCGCAGCCGCGGCGTGCGCGGCGGCTCGGCGGGTGCCCCTTCGTCGGCCTCCCGCACGACGTCGAGCAGGTCTCCCGACCAGCGCAGCAGGCCGTCGACGTCGACCAGCGCCGACGAGCCGCGGCCCGCGAGCGGGCCGCCCGAGCGCCAGGGGGCGACGCGCCCGCGTCCGCGCTCGAGCAGCACCGCGGCGCCGCGCGGGCGCCCGCGTAGGTGGTGGGTCAGCCCGACGGCGAGCTGGGCGAGCCCCTGCCACAGGTCGCGCTCGTCCTCCGGGCAGGACTTCCACACGCCCTCGAGGACCTCGTGGGCGTGGAAGGGCATGCCCGCGTCGAGCAGGCGCTGCGCCTCCACCAGCGCCTCGGGCGGCGGCAGGACGAGGTCCTCGGGCACGCGGGGGACCCCCGCCGCGCCGCGGGGCAGGGGGCGGCCGAGCTCGTCGCGCGGCCGCGCGTTCTGGGGGCGTCCCTGCTCGTCGCGCTCGCGGGCGCCGGCGCTCACGGCGCGCCCCCGTCGTCGCCGGCAGCGGGTCCGCCGGCGGAGGACCCGTGCGCCACGAGCAGTCCGTCGCCCACGAGGCCCCGCACGGCCGGCAGCACCTCCGCGGCGACCTCCTCGGCCGGGCGCTCGAGCAGGGCCGCGACGGCGCCCACGAGCGCGCCCAGCGGCAGCTCGCCGTCGCAGGCCCCGACGACGCCCGCGACGGCGGTGCCCACGCGCACGACCCGCCCGAAGCCGCCGCCCTGGCGCAGCAGGACGACCTCCGGGTGCTCGGCGCCCGGCCGGGCGTGCCGCTCCTCGGTGACGTCGTCGGCCACGCGCAGGCGCCGCGCCGCCAGCCCGGCGTCGTCGAGGTCGGCGAGGAGGTCGGCGGCGGCGAGGACGTCGGCGACGTGGGCGCCCAGCGGCCCGGCGGCGGAGCCGGCGACCTCCTCGAGGCGGCGCAGGCGGCCCCCCGCGCCCGTGCGGGGGCGCCGCAGGACGAGCATGCCGAGCCCCACCGCCTCGACCCGGCGGGCGGCCAGGTCGTCGAGCCAGGCGCCGACGAGCGCGTCGAACGCGGGCCCGGGCGGCTGACCGCCGTCGCGCACCCACGTCTCGGCGTAGGCGGCGGGGTCGAGGACCTCCCGCTGGACGACCCACCCGTCCAGCCCGCTCGCGTCGAGCCACGCGCCGACGCGCTCGCGCCACGGCTCGCCCTCGCGGTGCTCCCAGTTGCCGAGGAGCTGGGCCGTGCCGCCCGGCGCGAGCACGTCCCCGACGTGCTCGACGAGGTGCTGGACGAGCGCGTCCCCCACCGCCCCGCCGTCGCGGTAGTCGTAGGCCGGGACGCCCGCGTCGCGCGGGGTGATGACGAAGGGCGGGTTGGAGACGACGAGGTCGAACTCCTCGCCCGCCACCGGCTCGAGCAGGCTCCCGCGGCGCAGGTCGACGGGGGCGGGCCGCTCCCCCGCCGACGTGCCGTCCCCGGCGCCGGAGGCGGCGTCGTCGAGCGCGAGGGTGAGGGCCGCCAGGCGCAGCGCCCGCGACGAGACGTCGGTGGCCACGACCTCGCGGGCGTGGCGGCGCAGGTGCAGGGCCTGGACGCCGCAGCCGGTGCCGAGGTCGAGGGCGCGGCCGACCTCACCGCGGACGGTCGAGCGGGCCAGCGTGGTCGAGGCGCCGCCGATGCCGAGGACGTGGTCGGTGCGCAGGGGGCCGGGCACCGCCATCTCGCCGAGGTCGGAGGCCACCCACCAGTCGGCCGGGCCGCGGGCGTCCACGGCGGCGTAGGGCCGCAGCTCGACGAGCGGCGCCACGAGCCCGTCCTCGGTCCGCCGCACGAGGCCGAGCCGGGCGGCGCCGTCGACCCCGCACCGCGGGAGGGCGCGGGCGAGGTCCGCCTCGGGCACGGCGGCCCCCAGCACCAGCGGGGCGACGAGCGCCGCCAGCGGGTCGCCCTGCGCGAGCGCGGCGGCGACGGCGCGGCGCGCGGGCACCGGCTGCTCGCGGTGCAGGGCCGCGTCCGCGACCGGGCCGAGCAGCGCCGCCACCGCGTCGACGCGGTAGCCGGCCCCGCCGACCCGGTCGAGGTCCTCGGCGAGGGCAGCGACGTCGTCGGGCAGGCGGGCCGGGTCGGGCGGGTCGTCGCTCACGCCCGCCAGGCTAGGTGGGCGGTCCAGCCGGCGCGGTCGGCGAGCCCGCCCGCTGCCGAGGGGCCGGACCTCAGACGGGGGTGCGGCGCAGGAGCGCGAGGGCGGTCCCGAGCAGGGCGGCCGAGCCGCCGGTGGCGACGAGGACGCCGCCGCCGTAGGCGAGGAGCTGCACCGCCCGCCCGGCGTCCTGCGCCGCCCGCCAGACGACGACCGTGCCCGCGGCGTCGATGAGCACCGCCGCCAGCGCCGTGGCCGCGAGCCCGAGCAGGACGACGAGGGCCCCCGCGGCCAGGAGGGCCGGGCCGGCGCGGCGCCCGGCGGCCGCCGCGCCGCGGCCCCCGGCGCCCTCGCGCAGCCGCAGCCCCGCGACGACGACGCCGGTCCAGGCGGCGACGACGAGGAGGGCGGCCGCGACGTCGCTGGGCCGGTGCCAGCCCGCGACGAGGGTCGACACCCCGGTGGCCGCGGTGTAGCCCGCGCCGAGGACGGCCGCCGTCGCCCGCGCCGCCGGGGGCAGGACGAGCACCAGAGCCACCGCGAGCGTCGCCGCCACCGTGGTGTGGCCGCTCGGCAGCGAGTTGACGTCCCCCAGCCCGAGGGCGGGCCGCTCGAGCACGACCTTCTTCAGCAGCTGCGTCGTGACGTTGGCCCCGGCGACGAGGACGACGGCGGCCACGGCCAGGGGCAGCCGGCGGCGGACCGCGGCGAGGACGACGAGCAGGACGAGGCCCAGCGCGAGCGTCCCCTCCGAGACGACGGACAGGACGGTGGTCGCCTGCGCGTCGAGGAGGTCGCGACCGCGCGCCGATCCGGCGAAGGCGATCTCGTCGACGACCTGGCCCGGACCGGTCGCGACGAGCGCGCGCCACACCCCGAGCACGGCGGCCGCGCAGACCAGCGAGAGGAGCAGCGGGGCGAGCGGCCCGGGTCCTCGACCGGGGCGCACGCCCGACGGCGGGACCGGGGACGGTCCGGGGCGGGCGCCGTCGCGCCCCCGGTCGTCCGTCCCGCCGGAGGGGGCGGTGCTCAGTCCTCGGCGCCGGTGGAGGCGGAGACCGCCTCCTCGACCGTGTCGTGGATGGGGAAGACCTTGGTCAGGCCGGTGATGCGGAAGACCTTGAGGATCTTCTCCTGCACGCACACCAGGCGCAGGGAGCCGTCGTGCGCGCGGACCCGCTTGAGCCCGCCGACGAGGACGCCGAGGCCCGTGGAGTCGAGGAACTCGACGCCCTGCATGTCGACGACCAGGTGGTACTGGCCGTCGGCGACCAGGTCGTTGAGGCGCTCCCGCAGCTGGGGGGCGGTGTAGACGTCGATCTCGCCGCCGACGGCGACGACGGTGCGTCCACCCTGCTCGTGGCTGGTGACGGACAGGTCCACGTGTGCACTCCCAGACGTCGAGCTCTGCGACCCGGTGGGCCGCCCGGCGGGGGCCGGCTGCTGCCCGCATTAGACCATCCTGCGCACGTCGGGCGCTGCCCGAGGGCCCCCACCCGTCCCGCGCGGCCCCCTCCCGGGCCCACCGGGAGGGGCGTCGCGGACCCCCGCGGCGGCGGCGTCGCCGGCCGGCGGGACCGGCCTCCCGGGCGCGCCGGGCACGGCTGTCGGTGGGGCGTGGCAGCGTCACCGCCGTGGTCGCCGAGGTCCTCCCCGCCGCGCGCCCGGCGCCCGTCGCCCCCGCCGTCGACGTCCTCCCGGGCGCGGGCGGGGCGGGCGGGCGCGCGCTGGCGGCGCTGCTCGCCGGCGGCCGCGGCGAGCGCGTCCTCCACGTGCACGAGCGGCCGGCCCGGCCGGGGCGCGCGGCGCCCTGGCCCGCGTGGGCCGACCCCGAGGTCGTCGCCGCGCTCGGGCGCCGCGGGGTGCGCGCGCCGTGGGAGCACCAGGTGCGGGCGGCCGAGCACGTGCGCGCCGGCCGGTCGGTCTGCCTCGCCACGGGCACCGCGTCGGGCAAGTCGCTGGGCTACTGGCTGCCGGCGCTCACGGCGGCGCGCGAGGCGGGCCCCGCCGCGTGGGGCGGGCGGGGCGCCACCACCCTCTACCTGGCGCCCGCGAAGGCGCTGGCGGCCGACCAGCTGGCCGCGCTGGACGAGCTGGCCGTCCCCGGCGTCGTCGCGGCGGTCTGCGACGGCGACACCCCGCCCGACGAGCGGGCGTGGGTGCGGCGCCACGCCGACGTCGTGCTCTCCAACCCCGACCTCCTGTCGCGCTCGCTGCTGCCCGACCACGGGCGGTGGGCGCCCTTCCTGCGCCGGCTGCGGCACGTCGTCGTCGACGAGGCGCACGTCTACCGCGGCCTCCTGGGCTCGCACGTCGCCGCCGTGCTGCGCCGCCTCCTGCGCGTCGCGGAGCACCACGGGGCCGCGCCCGTGGTCGTCCTCGCCAGCGCGACGACCGCCGACCCGGGGCGCACGGCGCAGCGGCTCACGGGCCTGCCGGTGGAGGTCGTCGACGAGGACGCCTCCGCGCGCGGGGCGCTGAGCCTCCTGCTGTGGCAGCCGCCGCTGCGCCCGGCCCGGGCGGACGCAGCCGCTGACGAGGTGGCCGGCGCGGGGGCGGCAGGGGCGCCGGCTGCGGGCGCCGGCGGGGCGCCGGGTGCGACGCCCGACGGGCCGCCGGCCGGGCCGCGCCGGCCGGCGCCCGCGGAGGTGGCCGAGCTCATGGCCGACCTCGTGGTCGCGGGGGTGAGCACCCTGGCGTTCACGCGCTCGCGCCGGTCGGCGGAGGAGGTGGCCCTCGACGCCGCCGAGCGGGTCGCCGCCCGGCGACCGGCGTCCACCGGGGCGGTGGCGGCCTACCGCGGGGGCTACCTCCCGGAGGAGCGCCGCGAGCTCGAGCGGGCGCTGCGGTCGGGGCGTCTGCGGGGCCTCGCCGCCACGTCCGCCCTCGAGCTCGGCATCGACGTCGCGGGCCTCGACGCGGTGCTGCTCGCGGGCTGGCCGGGCACCCGTGCGTCGCTGTGGCAGCGGGTGGGCCGCGCCGGGCGCCGGGGCGAGGACGCCGTCGCCGTCCTCGTCGCCCGCGAGGACCCGATGGACACCTACCTCGTGCACCACCCCGAGGCGGTCGTGGGCAGCCCCGGGGAGGAGGCGGTGCTCGACCCGGAGAACCCCCACGTCCTCGCGCCCCACCTGGCCGCCGCGGCGGCCGAGCGGCCCCTGCGGCCCGAGGAGCTGGGCCGCTTCGGCGACCCGGACCACGTGCGCGCCCTCCTCGACGTCCTCGTGCGGCGCGACCTGCTGCGCCGCCGCGCGGCCGGCTGGTACTGGGTGGGCGACGGGCGGCCCGCCGACGCGCTCGACCTGCGGGGGGCCGGGGGTGCCCCCGTCGCGGTCGTCGAGAGCGCCACCGGCCGGGTGGTGGGCACGGTGGACGCCGGGGCCGCCCACGCGAGCGTCCACGAGGGCGCCGTGCACGTGCACCGCGGGCGCACCTACGTCGTGGAGCACCTCGACGTCGAGGCGGCCACGGCGCTCGTCCGCCGCGAGGACGTCGACGTCACGACGTCCGCGCGGGAGGTCACCGACGTCCGGGTGCTCGCCGAGCGCGCGCACCGCTCCTGGGGGCCGGTGGACCTGCGCACGGGACTGGTGGAGGTGACGAGCCAGGTCGTGTCCTTCCGGCGCCGCCGCACCCGGGACGGGCGGCCGGTCGGCGGCGAGGAGCCCCTCGACCTGCCGCCCCGGACGCTGCGCACGGCCGCCGTGTGGTGGACGGTGCCCGAGGAGGTGCTCGCCCGCCACGGGGTCGACGCGCCCGACGTGCCCGGTGCCGCCCACGCCGCCGAGCACGCGGCCATCGGCCTCCTGCCGCTCGTCGCCACGAGCGACCGCTGGGACGTCGGCGGGGTCTCGACGGCCCTGCACCCCGACACCGGGGTGCCGACGGTCTTCGTGCACGACGCCGCACCGGGCGGCGCGGGCTTCGCCGCGCGCGGGTTCGCGGCCGCGCGCGCCTGGCTCGGCGCGACGCTCGAGGCGGTGGTCGCCTGCCCGTGCGCCCACGGGTGCCCGGCGTGCGTGCAGTCGCCCAAGTGCGGCAACGGCAACGAGCCGCTGAGCAAGCCCGGCGCCGTGGCCCTCCTGCGCGCCGTGCTCGAGCACGCCGACGAGGACGCGCCGCCCCCGCCGCGGTGAGGCGGGTCACCGGAGCCCGTCCGCCCCGCCCTGCCGCGGTGACCCGGTCGTCGCCCCACCCGCTCGCCGAGCCCCGCCGCTCGTCGCCCCACCCGCTCGCCGAGCCCCGCCGCTCGCCGTCCCACCCGCTCGCCGAGCCCCGCCGCTCGCCGTCCCACCCGCTCGCCGAGCCCCGCCGCTCGCCGTCCCACCCGCTCGCCGTCCCACCCGCTCGCCGAGCACCGGCTCGTCCGTGACGGGCACGGGCGGGACCCGGCTCGCCGCTGACCGCCTCGCCGGTGACCGGCCCGGTCCGGGCCCCGGCTCCTCGGACCGGCTCCTCGGAGCGGCTCCGGGGCCGGGCTCACCTCGGACCGGCTCCTCGGAGCGGCTCCGGGGCCGGGCTCACCTCGGACCGGCTCGCGCCGAGGCCCGTGCCGGTCCGAGGCCGCCCAGGGCGCCCGGGACGTCGACCGCGACGACGACGACCACCTCGAGCCCGCCGGTGGTGCACCCGACGAGCCGGGCACCGCCCCGCGCGGCGACGCGCGCCGCCGCGTCGCACGGCCCCCCGGCGGGGACGGCGCGCCCGAGGCTGACGTCCGCGCCGGCCAGCGCCGCGAGGTCCGCCGCCGCCGCCGCGCGGTGGCGGGCCACCACGGCCTGCCCGAGGGCGGCGGCGGCCGTGCAGAGCACGACCCCCACGAGGAGCAGTCCCAGCACGAGCACCGACCCCGCGCCCCGGTCGCCACGCCGGGCTCGTCCTCCTCCGTGGCCGCGCCGGCCCGGCGCCGGCCCCGCGGCCCACGACCTCGCGGGGGCCGGTCGGCGGACCTCCGCCCGGCCCCTGTGGACGCGGCGCGTCACGGCCCCGCACCCCCGACGCCGACCTCCACGGCGGCGGAGGCCCGCCCACGGGCGGTGACGACCGGGGTGCCCGGCAGCAGGAGGCCGACCGGTGCCGTGACGACGACGTCCGCGCGGCTCCCGCCGAGCTGCACGGCCGCCGTCGCCCGGGGCCCCGCCAGCGCGGCGGCGAGGGCCTGCACCTCCGCCTCCGACGCCCCGCGGGCGGCGGCCCGGGCCCCGGCGGCGGCGGCGTCCGTGACGCGCACCTGCGCGGCGACGGCCTGCCCCACCGACAGCAGGGCGGCGAGGACCACGACGACGGCCACCAGCCCGACGGCCAGCTCGGCCGTCACCGCGCCCCGGTCGCCCCGGACCGGACCCGCGGTGGGACCTCTCGCCGGGTCAAGGCCGGAGCCCCGACCCACCGGGTGGGGCGCCGGAGCCTGCGCCGCCGGGCCGAGCGCGGGAGCCTGCGCCGCCGGGCCGAGCGCGGAGCCCCGCGCCGGGCCGCTCGCCCTCGGACGAGGACCCGTGGTCCGGGGGCGAGCGCGACCGGCCGGTCGGGCGCTGGGCGCCCGGCGGACGGCGACGCGCCCTCGACCCGGCGCCGGACCACCCGTCGCCGCCGCCCGACCGGCGTCGCTCATCCGACCGAGAGGGCGCGCCGGACGATGCCGAGCAGCAGGGTCCGCACCTGGTCGCTCGCGAGGAGCGTCACGAGGAGCCCGGCGAAGCCGCAGGCGGCCAGGGTGGCGATGGCGTACTCGGCCGTGGCCATGCCGACGTCCCGCAGCTCCCCGCGCAGGGCCGCGACGGCGGGACGCACGCCGGCGGCGAGCGCGCGGCACGGCGGCACGCGCCTCCCGGCGACCGCCGCGTGGTGCGCGAGCGCGCCGCCCCGCGACGAGCTGCCGGCCAGCCCCTCGCCCGTCGGCACGCGCGTGGTCGTCGACACCCCGCTCGTCGGCAGCCCGGACGTCGACGGCACCACGCTCGTCGTCGGCACCACGCTCGTCGTCGGCAGCGCGCTCGTCGTCGGCAGCGCGCTCGTCGTCGGCAGCGCGCTCGTCGTCGGCAGCGCGCTCGTCGTCGGCAGCGCGCTCGTCGTCGGCAGCGCGCTCGTCGTCGGCAGCGCGCTCGTCGTCGGCAGCGCGCTCGTCGTCGGCAGCGCGCTCGTCGTCGGCAGCGCGCTCGTCGTCGGCAGCGCGCTCGTCGTCGGCAGCGCGCTCGTCGTCGGCAGCGCGCTCGTCGTCGGCAGCGCGCTCGTCGTCGGCAGCGCGCTCGTCGTCGGCAGCGCGCTCGTCGTCGGCAGCGCGCTCGTCGTCGGCAGCGCGCTCGTCGTCGGCAGCGCGCTCGTCGTCGGCAGCGCGCTCGTCGTCGGCAGCGCGCTCGTCGTCGGCAGCGCGCTCGTCGTCGGCAGCGCGCTCGTCGTCGGCAGCGCGCTCGTCGTCGGCAGCGCGCTCGTCGTCGGCAGCGCGCTCGTCGTCGGCAGCGCGCTCGTCGTCGGCAGCGCGCTCGTCGTCGGCAGCGCGCTCGTCGTCGGCAGCGCGCTCGTCGTCGGCAGCGCGCTCGTCGTCGGCAGCGCGCTCGTCGTCGGCAGCGCGCTCGTCGTCGGCAGCGCGCTCGTCGTCGGCAGCGCGCTCGTCGTCGGCAGCGCGCTCGTCGTCGGCAGCGCGCTCGTCGTCGGCAGCGCGCTCGTCGTCGGCAGCGCGCTCGTCGTCGGCAGCGCGCTCGTCGTCGGCAGCGCGCTCGTCGTCGGCAGCGCGCTCGTCGTCGGCAGCGCGCTCGTCGTGGGCACCGGGGCGCAGGCCCGCGGCGTCGCCCGCCCGGCAGGGGCGCCGATCGGCCGCGACCGCGCCGGGACGCCCGTCCGGCAGCGCGGGACGGCGCCACGGCCCGGCGACCGGCGTCGGGCGGGGCAGGTGGTGGTGCGGGCGATGACCATGGCTCCTCCTCCAGGGCCGCGGGGTGCGACCTCCTGCGGTGACCCTCCGGCGCCGGGGGCTCCGTCGGAGGGCGCTCCGGCGGTCTGTGGACGGAGCGGGAGCGAGCGCCGCGTGTGGACGGCGAGCGGACGCCGCGCGCACCCGTCCGGGGCCGCGGTCCCCGCCGTCGTGCCGGCGACGGCACGACGGCGGGGACCCGTCGCCCGAGGAGGTCCGTGAGACGCCTCACGCCTCCATGGCGCCCCTGCACCCCGGTGGCACCACCCCTCACGCGAGTGGCTTCGACCACCCACGCGGGCGGTCGGGGCCACCGGCCGCGCCGACGCAGGGGCGGTCGGCGCACGGCAGCCCGTCCTCCGGTGTGTCGACCGGGCGCGTCGGGCCGGGCACGTCCGACCGGGCGCGTCGGACCGGGCGCGTCGGACCGGGCACGTCCGACCGGGCACGTCCGACCGGGCACGTCCGACCGGGCACGTCCGACCGGGCGCCGTCGACCGAGCACGTCGGACCCGGGCGGCGGCACGCGGGCGGCGGCACGCGGGCGCCAGCACGCGGTCCCACGCCAGCGCCGAGTGCGGGGCGCGGAGCGCCTGCGCGTGACGAGCGGGGCCGAGGCGCTCCCGTCGTGGGTGGCCGCCGAGCCCGCGGGAGGGCGACGCCCGTCGGTGTCCCGTGGTCGCCCCGCGGCAGGCCGAGCCCTGGGGGGGCCACGGACCGCGGGCGGTGATCGCGGCGGCCTCAGGAGCGCTCGAGGACCTGCGCGGCCAGGGAGAGCACGACGGGCACGACCGCGAGCGCCGCGAAGGCGGGCAGCGCGCACACCCCCAGCGGCAGGACGAGGCGGACCCCCAGGGCGGAGGCGCGGCGCTGGGCCTCCCGCGCGCGACGCCGGCGCTCCTCGCTCGCGGCGTCCCGCAGCAGGGCGGCGCCGGGAGCTCCCGCCCCGACGGCGAGGCCCAGGGCGTCGCGCACGGGCGCGAGCGCGGGCCCGGCGCCCTCCCAGGCGCTCGACCAGCCCGCGCCGAGGCGCAGGGCGGCGCACCGCTGGCGCAGGTCCTCGTCGTGCGGCGACGGCCGGGCGCGCCCCAGGGCGGTGGCGGCGGCCTCCAACGCCGCCAGAGGCGGGCTGCCCGCCTCGAGGGCGGCCGCCACGAGGTCGAGGAGCAGGGCCGGGTCCGGCGCCGCGTCCGCAGGCCCCGGGCGTGACCGTGGGCGCGGGAGCCACCGCGACGCGAGGCGGCGCCCGCGGCCACCCGGCCCCTCGCCGTCACCTCCCCCGCCGGGCGCCCACCGGTCGTCCTGCCCACCGCCGCGCGCCCGGCGGCCGCTCGCGCCGGGGACCGGCTCCGGGGGCAGGACCCCGCGCAGCCGGCGGGCGGAGGCGCCCGGGCCGCCGACGAGCACGGCGGCGAGCACGAGGCCGGCCACCAGCAGGGCCGGGCTCACGCCGCCCGCCGCGTCCGGGCGGCGCCGTCGTGCCGGCGGGCCGCCCCGGGGGCCACCGTCGCCGACGCGACGAGCCGTCGCGTCCACCACCACCCCGCGGCGGCCAGCCCCACGCCGACCACGGCGGCCAGCCGCCCCGGCCCCGTGCCGGCGAGGACGGCGAGGGGCGCCGCCCCGACGGCGTGGCCCAGCGCGAGGCCGAGCACCGGCAGGGCGAGCAGGACGCGCGCCGTCGCCCGCGGGGCGGCCAGGGCGGCCTCCCGCGCGTCGCGCGCGTCGGCCTCCTCGCGCAGCGCGCCGGCCAGGCGGTGCAGCACCATCGCGGCCGGCGCACCCGTCCGCTCGCAGACGTCGAGGGCCGCGGCCAGCGCCGACGTCGCCCCACGCGCCTCGGCGGGGAGCCCGCCGTCGCGCAGGACCGCGTGAAGCGCGGGCGCGGTCGGCGCCCCCTCCGCCGCGGCGCGGGCGGCGGCCGTCCACGCCCCGCCGGGCCCCGGCCCCGCCGCCCCGGCCAGGTGCGCCCAGGCGGACCCGGGCGCGAGCCCGGCGCGCAGCAGCACGGCGAGGCGCGAGACGTCCTGGGCCACCGCCTCCACGGAGGGCGCCGTCCCGCGGCCGTGCCCGCCCGCGCCCCCGACGCCACCGACACCGCTCGTACCACCCGCCAGGTCACCTCCCGGCCCGGCGCCCGCCCCCGGCGCACGCCCGCCCGGCCCGTGGCCCGCCCCACCGGTGACGAGGCGCCGCAGCCGGCGCGAGCCGGCCACCGGGGAGGCCGCCGCGAGGGCCGCGAGGACGAGGAGGCCCACGACCACGCCGGTCACGACGTGGCCTCCCGCGTCGTGGCCCCCGGCCCCTCGCCCGCCGTCGCGCCCGAGACCGCCGAGGACCCGGCCGTCCGGCCCGGTGCCACGGGCGGACGGCACGGGTCCAGCTCGAGCCGCTCGGCGAGCGCGGCCCACCCCGGTCCGGCGCCGGCCGCGGTCAGCGCGGGGACGACGACGAGCCGGTCGTCCCGCCGGCCGACGAGGCCGACCTCCTCCATCCGGCGCCCACGGGCGTCGCGGCGCAGGTGGAGGACGACGTCGAGCGCGCTGGCCGCCTGCGCCGTGAGCGCGCGGGCGTCGAGGCCCGCGAGCGCGCCGAGGGCCTCGAGGCGGGCCGGGACGTCCGCGGCCGTGTTGGCGTGGACGGTGCCGCACCCGCCCTCGTGGCCCGTGTTCAGCGCGGCGAGCAGGTCGCGGACCTCCGCGCCCCGGCACTCGCCGACGACCAGCCGGTCCGGCCGCATGCGCAGCGCGTGGCGGACCAGCTCGGCGAGGTCGACGGCGCCCGCGCCCTCGACGTTGCCGTGCCGTGCCTCGAGCCGGACGACGTGCGGGAGGCGCGGCCTCAGCTCCCCCGCGTCCTCGACGAGCACGACGCGCTCGCGCGGGTCGGCCTCGCCGAGCAGGCCGCCGAGGACGGTCGTCTTACCCGACGACGTGCCGCCGCTGACGAGGAAGGCGAGGCGGCGCTCGACCACGCGGCGCAGGACGACGGCCCACCCGGCCGGCACGCAGCCGCCGGCCACGAGCTCGTCGAGGTCCAGGCCGTCGCGACGGGGCACGCGCAGGGAGAGCAGCGTCCCCGCGGGCGAGACGGGCGGCAGGACGGCGTGCAGCCGCACGCCGTCGGGGAGGCGGGCGTCGACGCAGGGGCTCGCGTCGTCGAGGCGGCGGCCGGCGCCGGCCGCCAGGCGCACGGCGAGGGCGCGGACGGCGACCTCGTCGCCGAGCGCGACGTGGGCGCGGCGCAGCCCGCGGCCGCGGTCGACCCAGACCTCCTCCGGCCCGTTGACGAGGACGTCGGTGACGCCCGGCTCGTCGAGCAGGACCTGCAGGGGCCCCGCCCCGACGAGCGCCGCGCCGAGGGCGGGGGCGGCGCGCAGCGCCCCCACCGCGCCGAGGGGGTCGCCGCCCGCGTGGACCGCCGCCACGAGAGCGGGGCCCGTCAGGGGGTCGCGGCTGCGGCTGAGCGCGGCCCGCACCCGCGCGAGGAGCTGCTCGTCGACCTCCTCGCGCCGCCCTCCCCGGCCGTCCGCACGGCTCCCGGGCTCCTGCTCGTCCCTGTTCCCGTCGTCGCTGCGCCCGTCGTCCCCGCGCCCGTCGCTCCAGGACCCTCCCGCCCGGTCCCGGCTCAGCACGGCACCGTCCCGGCCGCGACGGGGCGCCACCCCGCGGACGGCGCGGACGACCCGCCGGGCGTGGTGGCCGGGGCCAGGCCGGACGAGGTCGGGCCGGGCGCCGCGGACGTGACGGCCGACGCGGGCCCCCGCACGGACACCGGGGCCAGCGAGGACGCCGCCGCGGGTGCGGTGCGCCGCGCGCCCGCAGGGCCGCCCGAGCGGTCCACGAGGTCCGCGAGCAGCTCCGCGGCGGCTGCGGCGGCCCCGCGGCGGGACCGGTGCGCGAGCAGGGAGCCCGCGGCGGCTCGCCGGGCGACCACCGGGTCGTGCGGCACCACCGCCGCGACGGGCCGGGCGAGGGCGGCCCCGACGTCGCGGGCGCGCGGGGCGTCGGAGCGCCCGGTGCCGGTCCGCACGACGAGCCGCACGTCCACCGGGGCGAGCGTCCCGCCCGTCCGCGGGCCGAGGTGGGCGAGCGCCCGTGCCGCCGCCAGGGTCGACGGCACGTCGGCGGGGACCACGAGCAGGAGCGGCGAGCACGCGGCGACGAGGTGCTCGGCCCCGCGCCCCGCCCGCGGGAGGTCGAGGACGACGACGTCGTGCGAGCGGCGCGCCGCCGCGAGGACCGCCGCCGCGGCCTCGACCGGGACGCCCGCGGCCCGCGGCCCGCCGCCGGGCCCCCCGGTGCGCCCGGGCACGAGGAGGTCGACACCGCCGCGGCTCGGCAGCGCGCCGTCGAGCGCGTGCGCGGCGAGGGCGCCCCGCACGCCGTGCAGGTCCTCCCAGCGCAGGCCCTCGCGCCCCTCGGCCCCGACGAGGACGTCCGCGCCGCAGCCCAGCGGGTCGAGGTCGGCGAGCAGGACCCGCGCCCGCCGGCCCGCCCCGCCGCCGCGCGCCCCCGGGGCCCGAGAGGGGCTCGCCCCCCGAGCGGCGGCCAGCGCGAGCAGCAGGGCCAGCACGGAGGCGCCGGCGCCGCCGCAGGCGCCGGTGACGCCGACGACGAGGGCGTCGGCCGGGCGCGGGTCGGCGGCCTCGAGGAGGGCGTCGACGAGCGCCTCCTCGTCCTGCGGGAGCAGCAGGACGGCCACCGCTCCCGCGGCCATCGCCCGGCGCCACAGAGCCTCGGGCGCGGTCGCGTCGGCGACGACGAGGCGGCGGACCCCGGCCGGCGGGCCGTGGTCGCCCGCGGCCGCGAGCGCCCCGGCGTCCCAGAGCTCGAGGCGGGCGCCCGCCGGCGGCGCGACAGGCGCGCGCGGGTCGACGACGTGCACGAGCGCCCCCGTGGCGGCGGCGCAGCGCCCCACCTGCTCGACGACCCACGCCGAGGCCGCGACGAGGACCACCGCCGGGGGCGCACCGTCCCCACGGGCCCCCGCACCCGGCGGGCCCTCCCCCGCCACGGCCCGGGCCGCGCCCCGAGGACCGGCCTCGCCCCCCGCCCCCGCGCCCCGCCCGCCCCCGGTGCCGCCCGCGCGGTCGCTGCTGCCCACGACGCCCTCCTCCGGGGGCGCACCGCGCGTCCCCTGCGCCGCAGGCAAGCGCAGCGCCCCGGGGCCGGACGGCCGCGGTCGGCGGCCGGGGACGACGGTGCTGTCCGGAGCGCCTGTGCGCAGCACCCGGACACGTGGGCCCGGACACGCGAGCCCGGTCACGCAGGCCCCGACGTGCGAGCCCGTCCGGGAGGCCGGCACCCGCGACCGCGACGACGGACCGCAGCTCGCCGCTCGGGCCGGACGCCGTCACCCGCCGCCGCCCAGGTGCGCCCGGAGGGCGGCGCCTAGGCTGCCGGGCGTGGACGCGACGGCGCGGGGCCCCCGCCGGGTGGCGCTCTTCGACGTCGACCGCACGCTCGTCGCGCGCTCCACCGTGCTGGCGCTGGCCCGTCCGATGCACGCGGCGGGGCTGCTGCCGCTGCGCGCGGTCGCCCGCGCGCTGCGGGAGCAAGCGGCCTTCACGCTCGCGGGCGCCGACCACCGCCGCATGGAGCGAGGGCGCGCGCTGCTCGTGGCGCAGGTGACGGGCTGGGAGGTCAGCGCCGTCCGCGCCGTCGTGGAGCAGGCCCTCCCCACGCACCTGGCGCCGCTGCTCTTCGCCGAGGCGCGGGCCCTCGTCCGCGCCCACCAGGAGCGGGGGGACGCCGTCGCGCTCGTGACGACGGCGGCGCACGAGGTCGCCGAACCGCTGGGGCACCTCCTCGGGGCCGACCACGTGCTCGCGTCGCGGCTCGCCGTCGAGGGGGGCCGGTGGACGGGGGTGCTCGACGTCCACGCCTACGGCGAGCAGAAGGCGGTCCTCGCGCGCGCCCTCGCGGCCGAGCACGGCTACGACCTCGCCGCGAGCGCGGCCTACACGGACTCGGTGACCGACCTCCCCCTGCTCGAGCTGGTCGGCCGGCCCCACGCCGTCAACCCCGACCGCGCGCTGCGCCGCGTGGCCCGCGCGCGGGACTGGCCGGTGCTGCGGTTCCGCCCGCCGTCGCGCCGCGGGCGGCGCGGGTCGCCGCCGTCCGGCGACGCACCGGACCCCGCCGCGACGCCGGGAGCGGCGTGAGCCGCGACGCCCTCGGCGACGGCCCCCCACGAGGAGGACCGGACGAGGCCGCGGGCGCCCCCGGGGACCGCTGGTCGCCGGGCGGGCGGTGGCACGGCGGGGCGCCGCCGACCGGCCGCCCGTCTCCCGCCGGCGACCTCGACGGCGAGGGCGACGACCTCGACGCACCGCCGGCCCGGCCGGGCGGGGCCCGCGACCACGCCCTCCCCCGTGGGTCCCGCGGGGGCGTGGGCGGCGCGCTGCGGCGGGCGGCCGCGCTCGTGCTCGCCGCGGCGGTCGGGGCGGGCGGCGTCGCCCTCGCCTCCCGCGGCTCGGACCCGGGGGGCGCGCGCCTGGTCTCCCTCGGCGCCTACCCCGTGGGCTACGGGGCCTCCTGGGGCCAGGGCGACGACCTGTCCCTGACGATGGTCGTGGGCAACACCGGCGACGAGGACGTCCTCGTGCTCGGCGGGGGCACGCGCGACGGCCAGGGGCGCCTGCTCGGCGAGGTCGTGCCGGACGGGCGGACGCCCGTCGTGCGCCGTGAGGGGGCCGAGCCGGTGGCGGAGCTCCCGGTCGGGGGCACCGCCCAGGTCCGCGTCGTGGTGCCCGGCACCTGCGGCGACCCTCCGCCGTGGGAGCCGTGGCTGGTGGTCCGCACGAGCTCCGGGACGGCGCAGGTGCCCGTCACCGTGCTGCGCTCCCCCGACATCGCGGCCGCCGAGGGCGCCGACGTCCCCGACGGCGCCTTCGCGGAGGCCTGCTCCTACGCCGTCGCCTCCCCCGCCTTCACGCCCGCCGTCGTGGACCAGCGCAGCACCGAGGAGGGCCTCGTCCTGCGCGTGCGCAACGACGCCGACGCCTCCTACGTGGTGCGGGTGCTCTCGGGCGGCGCGGCCGGCCTCGCGCTGGCCGGGACGGGCGTCGTCGTCGAGCCCGCGACGACGACGGAGGTGCTCCTGCGGGCCGACCCGCCCAGCTGCCGGGTCGCGCTGGAGGCGCCGGACCTCGTCGTCGACGTGGTGCTCGAGGCCGTCCGCCGCGAGGGCGACGACGGCGCCGCCAGCGTCCGGCTCGACCTCGACCCCTTCGCCGCGGGCACGGCGGTCGGTCTCGCGGTGGGCCGCGCCTGCGCGGACGAGGGGCTGTGACGGTGCTCGAGCTCGTCGTCCTCGCCCTCGGCGCGGCGCTCACCGGCCTCCGGTGGTGGGACGTCGACCCCGCCCGGCCGCTCGCCCCGCTCGTCGTGCGGGCCCAGGCGCTCGTCCCCCTCGTAGGACCCCTGGCGCTGCTGCTCCTCCTGCGGGCGCTCGTCGTGGGCGCCGCCGGGCCGGCAGCGGCCGCCGGGGCGCTGCTCGCCGTCCACGCCGCGCTCGCCCTGCCCGGCTGGTGGGTCGCCCCAGGAACCCGGGTCGGCGGGACGGGCCGGGTGCGGGTCCGGGTGGCCGCGGTGAACACCTGGTACGGGCGGGCGGACGCGGCGGCGACCGCGGCGCTCGTGCGCCGCCTGGACCCCGACGTGCTCGTGCTCGTGGAGGTGCCCCCGGCGGCGCTGCCCGCCCTCGAGCGCGCGGGCGTCGCCGCCGCCCTGCCCCACCGGGCCGGGCGCGCGGTCGACGACGGCGTCGGGACGCTCGTGCTGTCCCGCTGGCCCCTCGAGGAGGTCGCCGACGAGCGCCTCGGGTCCCTGCCCGCGCGCGGGTCCGCGGAGCCGCCGGGAGGGGGTGAGCGGACCAGCGACAACCCCCTCGTCCGGCTCCGGCCGCCGGGCGCGCCGCCGGTGCTCGTGCGGGCGGTGCACCCCTACTACCCCGCCCTGCGGGGCGTCGGTCCCTGGCGCGGGCAGCTGCGCTCCCTCGAGCGGTGGTCCCACGAGCAGGCCGCGGAGGCGCCCGCCGCGCCCTTCGTCGTCCTCGGCGACCTCAACGCCACGGCGGACCACCCGCCGCTGCGGCGCCTGCTCGCGCCGCGCGGACCGCTCGTGCTGGCGGGGCGGCGCCTCGGGGGCGGTCGGCCCCGGACGTGGCCGGACGTCGGGCCGGCCAGCGCCGTCCTCGCCCTCGACCACGTGCTCGTCCACGGCCTGCGCGTGCGGGCGGGGGGCGCCGAGCACGTGCCCGGCACCGACCACCGCGCCGTGTGGGCCGACCTGGAGGCACCCCGCGCCGCGCGGGCGGGAACCGCCGACCGGGACGTCTGAGCCCCGACGTCCGGGCCCCGACCTCCGGGCCCCGACGTCCGGGCCCGGACCTCCGACCTCGGGCGGCGGACCCCACGACGACCGACCCCGGCGCGCGGCGGCTCAGCCGCCGGTGCAGCGGAGCACCGCGGCCGCGCGCTCGCGGTCGGCGGCGGCCCGTCGCCGCCGCTCCTCGAGGTCGTCGGCCTCCCGCTCGTCCCGGCGGGCGGTCCCGACGCGGCCGGGGACCTCCCAGGCCTTCGGGGGCGGGGGCGGCTGCGGCGCCCCGGCGACGAGGGAGGTCGTCGCCGGGTCCAGCAGCGGCAGCGCCCGCCCGGGCTGGCCGACGGCGCGGCGCACCGCCGGTCCCGCCACGAGGCTCGCCCCGGCCGCGCCCACGGCGCCGAGGGCGGCCACCGGGTCCTCGGCGACCACGAGCTCGAGCGAGGCCGTGGCGAGCGAGCCGCTGACGTCGGCGCCGCGGGCGACGACCTGCGCGTGCGGCCAGGGCGCCCACCCGAGGACCGCCGCGGTGTCGCCGCTGCCCTCGGCGTAGGCGGCGAGGTCGTCGGCGTGCCGGCGGACGCCCTCGGCGTACCCGTCCTCCACGAGCGTCCGTCGCAGGACCGTCGGCACCGGCCGGGGCCGCTCCGCCCACGACGCGTCGGCGCCCCCGAGGTCGGTCAGGTCGTGCCCGCTCCACCCGGCGCGCAGGCCGTCGTCGACGGTCCGGGCGACGGCGCCGTGGGCCCGCTCGGCGGCGTCGAGGTACTCCTCGTGGAGCCGCCGGGCCGCCGCCTCGACCTCGGCCCGGGCGGTCGCGGCGGCCTCGACGGCGCGGCGGTGCTCGACGTGGGCGCTCCAGCCGGCCGGGCGCCCGACGAGGAGGTCGACGCCGGAGGTCCCCCGCGCCGCGAGCGCGAGGACGCCCGAGGCGTCGCGGAGCTCGTCGCGCGCCACGACCATCCGGCGCTCGACGTCGTCCGCCCGCCGCTGCAAGGGCACCAGCTCGTCCGCCCACGCGCCGAGGACGTCGGCGAGCGCGTCGACGGACCCGGCGAGCACGCCGAGCGCCCCCGGCAGCGCCGCGACGCGCTCCCGGTGGGCGGTGGCCGCGGGCCCGGTCCAGGCGGGCGCGTCGGCGCGGGCGTCCGCCTGCGCCGAGCGGAGGCGGACGGCGAGGCGCCGCAGGTCGTCGGCCAGGGCCCGCACACCGGGCGGGTCCCCGGGGCAGGGGTCCCAGCCCAGGGCCGGCAGGGGCCGGGCGGCCGAGGTCGCCGTCACGAGCCCGCCCCCACCGGCGCGACGACCGCAGGGGCCTCCCCGGCGGAGGAGGGAGCAGGGCCCGTCGTCCGCGCCGGGCCCGGCGCCCCGAGGAGCCCCCCGAGCGGCGCGAGCGGCGGCACGAGCGGCCCTCCGAGCGGCGCGAGCGGCGGGACGGGAGGTCCGAGCTGCGCGGGAGCGGTCACCGGCGTCGCCCCCGGCGCGGCGGCGCGGGCGGTGGCGAGGGCCTCCTGCTCGCAGTCGTCGTAGGCCGCCGCGGCCCGGCCGAGGTCGAGCGCCGCGACGTCGGCGAGGCGGCGCAGGGCCCCGGCGTGCAGCGCCCAGTCCTCCTGCGCGCGCTCGAGGGCGACCACGAGCCGGCGCGCCCCGAGCGCCAGGGCGGGGGCGGCGACCACGGACGCCGCGACCGCCTCCAGGTCCGCCGCGACGTGCTCGAGCCGGGCGCGCACCACCGCCATCTGCTCCGTGTCGACCGCCGTCGCACCCATCCGCGCCCCTCCGCCCCGGCACCGCACCGGGCGGGCCGCTCGACCGGCGGCGACGCTAGGGCCGTGGGCGCCGGCCCGCTGGGGCCCTGTGGACGACGGGTCGTCACGGCGGCCGGCGACGCGCCGGCACGAGGTGTGGAAACGTGCACACCGGACACGGGGCGCTGTGGCACGCTCCCGCTCGTCCCGGGCTGGTGGAGCCCGGCTGCCACGCCCGGCACCGACGCCGGGCGCGAGGAGGCCCGACGTGCCACGACACGACCCCGCGCAGCACCGGCCCGACCCGGGGGCAGCCGCCCCCGGTCTCGCCACCGCCGAGGAGGTGCGCGAGTCCCCCGAGTTCGCGGCCCTCCAGCGCCGCTTCCGGCGCTTCATCTTCCCCATGGCCGGGGCGTTCCTGGCCTGGTACGCCCTCTACGTGCTCCTGGCCGCGCTCGCCCCCGACTTCATGGCCCAGCGCGTCGGCGGCAGCACGATCACCGTCGGGCTCCTGCTGGGGCTCGGTCAGTTCGTGTCGACCTTCGCCATCACGATGGTCTACCGCTCCTGGGCGGACAAGCGCTTCGACCCCGAGGCGAGCGCCCTGCGCGAGCGCATCGAGGGCGTCGCGTGAGCGCCGCCGCCGTGCTGGCGTCCGCGCCGAGCACCCTCGACGTCGGCTCGCCCGTCCTCAACATCGCCATCTTCGTCGTCTTCGTCGTCGTGACGCTCGCGATCGTCCTGCGGGCGAGCCGCAGCACGCGGACCGCCGCCGACTACTACGCGGGCGGTCGCAGCTTCACCGGCCCGCAGAACGGCTTCGCCATCGCGGGCGACTACCTCTCGGCGGCGAGCTTCCTCGGCATCGCCGGCGCCATCGCCGTCTACGGCTACGACGGCTTCCTGTACTCCATCGGCTTCCTCGTCGCCTGGCTCGTGGCCCTGCTCCTCGTGGCCGAGCTGCTGCGCAACACGGGGCGCTTCACGATGGCGGACGTCCTGTCGTTCCGCCTGCGCCAGCGCCCGGTCCGGATGGCGGCGGCCCTGGCGACGCTGGCCGTCTGCTTCTTCTACCTCATCGCGCAGATGTCGGGCGCGGGCGGCCTCGTGGCCCTCCTGCTGGGCATCGAGGGCCAGGCCGGCCAGTACGTGGTCGTCGCCGTCGTCGGCGTGATCATGATCGCCTACGTGCTCATCGGCGGCATGAAGGGCACCACGTACGTCCAGATGGTCAAGGCCGTCCTGCTCATCGCGGGCGCCGTCGTCATGACGGTGTGGGTCCTCGCCCGCTACGGCTTCAGCCTCACCGCCGTCCTCCAGGGGGCGGTGGACACCTCCGCGGCGCAGGGGCTGGCCGACCCCGAGGCCCTCCTCGGCCCGGGCCTGCGCTACGGCTCCAGCGCGCTGACGCTCCTCGACTTCGGGTCGCTCTCGCTGGCGCTCGTGCTGGGGACGGCCGGCCTGCCGCACGTCCTCATGCGCTTCTACACCGTGCCCAGCGGCAAGGAGGCGCGGCGCAGCGTCGTCTGGGCCATCTGGCTCATCGGGATCTTCTACCTGCTGACCCTGGTGCTCGGGTACGGCGCCGCGGCGCTCGTGGGCCGGGAGGACATCCTGTCCGCCCCCGGCGGCGTCAACTCCGCGGCCCCGCTCCTGGCCTTCCAGCTCGGCGGGACGGTGCTGCTCGGCCTCATCGCGGCCGTCGCCTTCGCGACGATCCTCGCGGTGGTCGCCGGGCTCGCCATCACGGCGGCGACCTCCTTCGCCCACGACGTGTACGCCAGCGTCCTCAAGAACGGGACGGTGAGCCCGGACGGCGAGCTGAAGGTCGCCCGCCGGACGGTCGTCGTCATCGGCGTCGTCGCGATCCTCGGCGGCATGGCGGCCATCGGCCAGAACGTGGCCTTCCTCGTGGCGCTGGCCTTCGCCGTGGCCGCGAGCGCCAACCTCCCGACGATCCTCTACTCGCTCTTCTGGCGGCGCTTCACCACCCGCGGGGCGCTGTGGAGCATGTACGGCGGCCTGGTGAGCACCATCGTGCTCATCGTCTTCTCCCCCGTCGTCAGCGGGCGGGTCGACCCGGTCACCGGCGCCAGCACGTCGATGATCAAGGACACCGGCGTCGACTTCTCGTGGTTCCCGCTGGAGAACCCCGGCATCGTCACGATCCCGCTGGCCTTCCTCCTCGGCTGGCTGGGCACCGTCACGAGCCGCCCCGAGGCCGACCACGACGCGAAGGCCGCGCAGATGGAGGTCCGGGCCTTCACGGGGGCAGGATCGGAGAAGGCCGTGCAGCACTGAGGTCCAGCAGCTCCAGACCACGGCCGCCGGTCCCCTCCCCGAGGGGGCCGGCGGCCGCACCCGTGACGACGACGCACGCTCGAGGAAGGACGGCGATGGCCGACCAGCAGGACGCCAGCACCCCCGACGCCCCGCAGGGGGCGGGCCGCCCCGAGACCTACCCGCCGCCGCCGGAGCTCGCGCGCGACGCCGTCGCGCAGCCGGAGCTCTACGAGCGGGCGGCGGAGGACCGCCTGGCCTTCTGGGCCGACCAGGCGCGCACCCTGCTGGACTGGGAGACCGAGCCCACCGAGGTCCTGGACTGGAGCCGCGCGCCCTTCGCCCGCTGGTTCGGCGACGGCCGGCTCAACGTCGCCCACAACTGCGTCGACCGGCACGTGGACGCCGGGAACGGCGACCGGGTGGCGATCCACTGGGAGGGCGAGCCCGGCGACCGGCGCACCATCACCTACGCCGAGCTCGGCCGGGAGGTGCGGCGGGCGGCCAACGCCCTGCTCTCCCTGGGCGTGCGCGAGGGCGACCGCGTGGCGCTGTACCTGCCGATGATCCCCGAGGCCGTCGTCGCCATGCTGGCGTGCGCGCGCATCGGCGCACCCCACAGCGTCGTCTTCGGCGGCTTCAGCGCCGACGCGCTGCGCAGCCGCGTCGACGACGCGGAGGCGGTCGTCGTCGTGACGGCCGACGGCGGGTACCGCCGCGGCGCGCCCTCGGCGCTCAAGGCGAACGTCGACGAGGCCCTCGGCGACCCGGCCCGCGGCGGCGGGTCCGTGCGCAAGGTCCTCGTCGTGCGCCGCACCGGCCAGGACGTCGCCTGGGACGACGAGCGGGACGTCTGGTGGCACGACGTCGTCGACGGCGCCAGCGAGGAGCACGAGGCCCCGGCGCTCGAGGCCGAGCACCCGCTGTTCATCCTCTACACGTCCGGGACGACGGGGAAGCCCAAGGGCATCCTCCACACGAGCGGCGGCTACCTCACCGGCGCCGCCTACACGCACCGCAACGTCTTCGACGTGCGCCCGGAGACCGACGTGTACTGGTGCGCCGCCGACATCGGCTGGGTCACCGGGCACAGCTACATCGTCTACGGGCCGCTGGCGAACGGCGTCACCCAGGTCATGTACGAGGGCACGCCCGACACCCCGACGCGCGAGCGCTGGTGGGAGCTCGTCGAGCGCTACGGCGTCACGCTGCTCTACACGGCGCCGACGACGGTGCGGACCTTCATGAAGTGGGGCGCGGAGCTCCTCGAGGGCCACGACCTGTCGAGCCTGCGGCTGCTCGGCAGCGTGGGCGAGCCCATCAACCCCGAGGCGTGGACCTGGTACCGCACGCACGTCGGCTCCGGCCGCACCCCCGTCGTCGACACGTGGTGGCAGACGGAGACCGGCTCGATCATGATCTCGCCGCTGCCCGGCATCACGACGACGAAGCCCGGCTCGGCGCAGCGCCCGCTCCCGGGCGTCGGCGCGGCGGTCGTCGACGACGCGGGCGAGCCCGTGGCCCCCGGCGGCTCCGGCTACCTCGTGCTCACCGAGCCCTGGCCCTCGATGCTGCGCGGCATCTGGGGCGACGACGAGCGCTACGTCGAGACGTACTGGTCGCGCTTCCCGGGCCGCTACTTCGCCGGGGACGGCGCGCGCCTCGACGAGGACGGCGACGTGTGGCTGCTCGGGCGGGTCGACGACGTCATGAACGTCTCCGGCCACCGCCTCTCGACCGCCGAGATCGAGTCGGCGCTGGTGAGCCACCCCCGCGTCGCCGAGGCCGCCGTGGTGGGAGCGACGGACGACACGACCGGGCAGGCCGTCTGCGCCTTCGTCATCCTGCGCTCGGACGGGGCCGACGGCACCGGCGCCGCGGACGGCGAGGCCCTCGTCGCCGAGCTGAGGAACCACGTGGCGCGGGAGATCGGCCCCATCGCCAAGCCGCGGCAGGTCCTCGTCGTGGCCGAGCTGCCCAAGACCCGCTCGGGCAAGATCATGCGCCGGCTGCTGCGCGACGTCGCCGAGGGCCGCGAGACGGGTGACGTGACGACGCTCGCCGACAGCTCGGTGATGAGCACGATCCGCTCGGGGATGCGGACCTCGACGGAGGACTGACCGGTCCCGCCCACCGCCCGCCCCTCGCCGACCGGCCGAGGGGCGGGCGGTGGCCGTCGGGCGACGAGGGCGGGGACCGCCCGCCCGAGGGGCGCGAGGACGATCACGTGCGTAGGCTCGCCGACCGATCGGTGACCACCGCGACCCGACGGCGGGCAGGCCCGGAGGGCAGGCCCGCGGGGAGACCTCCGGGCAAGCAGAGCCGGGGTCGGGTCGGGGCCACCACGAGCGCCGCACCACGCGGCGGCACGACGAGCAGCGGGAGTAGCGCAGTGGCAGAGGACAAGACCGTGGGCCAGCTGGTCGTCGACATCAAGCGCGACCTGACCGACCTCGTGAAGACGGAGGTCGCGCTCGCCAAGGCCGAGCTGGCCGACGACGCCAAGGCCGCCGGCATCGGCGCGGGCCTGTTCGCGGGCGCCGCGCTCTTCGGCTTCTTCGCGCTCATGCTCCTGCTCGTCGGCGGGGCGCTGGCTCTCGCGCTCGTGCTGCCGACCTGGGCGTCCTTCCTCATCGTGGGCGGGGTGCTCGTGCTCCTCGCCGGCGTCCTGGCGCTCGTGGGCAAGGGCCGCATCTCGAAGGTCAAGGCGCCGGAGCGCACCATCGCGACGGCGAAGAGCTCGGTGCAGGCGCTCAAGGGCACCCGCTGACGACGCCCCTCCCCACCACCGACGACGGGTCGGCGCCCGAGCCGGGCGCCGACCCCGTCCTCGTCCCGGGCCCCTGGCAGCACCGGCTCGTGCCGGCCGGCGGCGCCCGCTTCCACGTGGCGCTCTGCGAGCCTCCCGGCCCGCCCGCCACGGGCAGGGCCGGCCGCGCCGACCTCGTCGTCCTCCTCCACGGCTTCCCCCAGCACTGGTGGGCCTTCCGCCACCAGCTCCTCGCGCTGGCCGCCGCGGGCCACCGCACCGCCGCGATGGACCTGCGGGGGGCGGGCGCGAGCGACAAGACCCCGCGCGGCTACGACACGCCCACCCTGGCCTCCGACGTGGCGGGCGTCGTCCGGGCGCTGGGCGCCTCGAGGGCGGTCGTCGTCGGCCAGGGCCTCGGCGGGTCGGTCGCGTGGGCGATGCCGGCGCTCGAGCCCGCCACGACCCGCGCCGTCGCCGCCCTGTCGGCGCCCGGCCCGCCGGGCACCGCTCTGCGCGCGCTGTCCCCGCGCCACGTCGTCAGCCACCGCCACGCGCTGGGGCTGCAGACGCGCCTGGTCGGCGGTCAACGGCTGCAGGGCGATCTCGTGCCCGAGCTGCTGGCCCGCTGGGCGGGCCCCGGCTGGCCGAGCCCCGCGGAGGCGCGCCGCTACGCCGAGGCGATGGCTGCGCCGTGGGCGGCGCGGGCGGCCGTGGAGCGGCACCGCTGGGAGCTCCGCTCGCCGCTGCGCCGCGACGGGCGGCGCCTGCGGGCGGCGCTGGAGCGGCCGGTGGACGTGCCGGTGCTCCAGCTCCACGGCGAGCTCGACGGCCTGGTGCCCCTCGCGAGCGCGCGCCCTCGGCCCGCCCCGGCGCAGCACCGCCTCGAGGTCCTGCCCGGCGTCGGCCACTTCCTCGCCGAGGAGGCGCCGGAACGGGTGACCGCCGAGCTCCTGCGGTGGCTGGCGGACCTCCCCACCTGAGCGGCGCCGCCCCCCGACCACGTCACCTCGTCCCCCGTCCCTGGCCCCTGGCGCGGGCTGGGTCGACCGCTCGCTGGGGGAGGGCCGGCGGGTCAGGCCGGGACGCACTCCTGGGTGCTCACCGGCGCCGCCGCGCCCGCGGCCGCGTCGAGGACCTCGGCGGACTCGTCGAGGGTCAGGGCGTAGCCGGTGGACGGGTCGTCGACGGACCGGGCGAAGACGACGCCGACGACGCGCCCGTCGAGGTCGACGAGGGGGCCACCGGAGTTGCCGGGCTGCACGTCGGCGCGCAGCGAGTAGACCTCGCGGGTCACCCCGGGCTGCCCGTAGACGTCCTCGCCGAGGGCGGTGACGACCTGGCGCACGCGCGCCGCCTCGGCGTCGTAGGGCCCGTCGAGGGGGAAGCCCAGGACGGCCGCCGCGTCCCCGGGCGCCAGCTCCTCCCCCAGCGGGAGGGCCGGCGCGGCCAGCTCGTCCACCGACAGGACCGCGAGGTCGCGCTCGGGGTCGTAGAGGACGACCTCCGCGGGCAGGCGCGGCCCCTGGCCGCCCACCTGGACGGCGGGGGCGGCGACCCCCGCGACGACGTGGGCGTTGGTGACCACCCGGCCCGGCGCGACGACGAAGCCGCTGCCCTCGACGCCCCGGCCGCACGTCTCGGCCACCCCGGTCACCTTGAGGACGCTCCCCCGGACCCGCTCGGCGACGGCGACGGCCTCGGCGCCCGCCTCGGCGTCCGGCGCCTCGACGGGGGCGATGGGCTCCTCCCGGCCGGTGAAGACGCGGGGGAAGCCCCCGGCGTCGAGGGCCGAGCCGAGCTCGGCGAAGACGGTGCCCGCCTCCACCGGCACGGCGCGCTCGAGCGCGGACGCGATGGTGCTGTCCTCGACCGCCCGGGAGACCGTCGGGAGCGGCGCGGTGCGCAGGGCGCCCGCGGCGAACCACACGAGCGCCCCGACGAGGAGGACGGACATCGCGGCGCCCAGCAGCCCGTCGAGCAGCCGCAGGGGGCGCCAGGGCACGAGGTCGCGCAGCCGCGCCCCGACCGCCACGAGCAGGGCCTGCCCGAGCAGGGCGGCCACGAGGACGCCGCCGAGCAGGAGGACGACCCGCTGCCAGGGCGGCTCCCACCCGGCCAGCGCGCCGGGGAGCAGGGCCGCGGCGACGGCGCCCCCGCCGAGGAAGCCCACGAGCGAGAGCAGGCCGACGACGAGGCCGCGCCGGAAGCCCGACAGCGCGTAGACGAGCGCCAGCAGCACGACGACGACGTCGACGACGACGCCGCCGGCCCCGATGACCGAGCCCAGCCCGCCCGCGGCGCCCGGCGCGGGCACGACGAGCTCGTGCGCCGCCCGCAGCAGCCCGCTCACGCGGGCACCTCCGTCCGGGGGCGGGAGGGCGGCGGTGGGGGCGCGGCGACGCGGCGCGCGCCGTCCCAGGGGCGCGAGAGCCCCGCGGCGTCGAGCAGGGCGGCGAGGAGCGCGGCGGTGAAGCCCCAGACGAGCAGACCCCCGACCTCGAAGCCGGGCCCCTCGCCGCGCAGGCGCCCGCGACCGGGGGCCGCGGGGCGCTCCCACGTGACGACGACGCGGCGCGCCGGGTCCACGAGCTCGGCCAGCGGCGCGCGCAGGACGCGCGCGACCTCCTCGGCCGCACCGGGCGCCACCGGCGAGGGCACCGGCTCCCAGGCGAGGACCGGGGTGACCGCGAAGCCCTCGGGCGGCACCCGGAGGACGGGCATGCGCCCCAGGACCTGCACGCCCGCGACGTCGAGGCCCGTCTCCTCGCGGGCCTCGCGCAGGGCGGCGGCGACCTCGTCGGCGTCGCCGGCGTCGACGGCCCCGCCCGGCAGCGCCGGCTGCCCGGCGTGCGCGCGCAGGCCGGCCGCCCGCTCGAGGAGCAGGACGTCGCCGGGGAGCGCGTCGGCGCCCCCGGGGCCGCCCGCGGCGACCGCGCCGTCGGCCGCAGGCGCGTCACCACCGCCCGGCGAGAGGCACACGAGGACGGCGGCGCGCCGGCCCTCCCGGCGCCCCGGGGGCCCGACGGGCCGCGCGGCGCCGCCGAGCACCGCCAGGCGCCGGGCCGCGTCCGGTGCGCCGTCCACGAGGCGCTCGACCCACCACGGCGCCGGCGGCCCGCCCGCGGACGCGGCCCCGGCGCTCACGCGCGCCCCCGGTCGCGCACGAGGGCGGCGGCCCGCACCGGGTCGAGCTCACCGGAGGCGCCCGACGGGCAGTCCCGCTGGACCGGGCACGCACCGCACGCCGGGCGCCGCGCGTGGCAGGTGCGGCGCCCGTGGAAGATCAGGCGGTGGGAGAGCAGGGTGAGGTCGCGCCGCTCGAAGAGGGCGTCGACGTCGCGCTCGACCGCCACCGGGTCGGTCTCCTCCGTCCACCCGAGCCGCCGGGCGAGGCGTCCGACGTGGGTGTCGACGGTGGTGCCGGGCACGCCGAAGGCGTCGCCGAGGACGACGTTCGCCGTCTTGCGCCCGACGCCCGGGAGGGTCACCAGCTCCTCGAGCCGGGCGGGCACCCGTCCGTCGTGCTCGACGACGAGCTGGTCGGCCAGGCGCAGCAGCGTCCCGGCCTTGGCCCGGTAGAAGCCCGTGGGCCGGAGCACGGCTTCCAGCTCGGCGCGGTCGGCCCCCGCGAGCGACGCCGGGTCGGGCCAGCGCGCGAAGAGGGACGGCGTCACCCCGTTGACGCGCTGGTCGGTCGTCTGCGCCGAGAGCACCGTGGCGACGAGGAGCTCGAAGGGCGAGGAGAAGTCCAGCTCGCACCGCGCGTCCGGGTACCGCTCCGCCAGCGCGCGGTGCACGCGACGGGCGCGGCGCACGAGCGCGAGCCGCGACCCCGGCCCCGCCCCCGGGGCGCGGCGCGGCGGCGCAGGGGCGACGGGCGGGGCGGCGGGCGGGAGCACGCGACGACGATAGGCACGCCCCCTGACGGCGCACTGGGAGCGGTCCCTCCTCCGGCCCCGCGCGGGGGGACCGCCCGGGTGCCGCCGCCCGCGTCGCACGGGTGAGAGCGCCACGACCGGTGCCCGGGGCGCTCAAGGGCGCTCGGCCCGCCGACGAACCACGGGCATGGACGACGACCTGGACGAGCTGAGGCGCCTGCGCGCCGGGCTCGTGGCGCGCTCGGAGCGGCTGCGCCTGTGGTCGCGCCTCGTGCGGGCCCGCACCGACCTGCTGACCGCCCGCCTGTGCCCGCCCTCGAGCCCGGAGGAGCTCCGCGAGGACGGGCTTGCCGAGATCGCAGACCTCGTCCTCGGCTCGACGCCCGCCCCGGGCGGCGGCGAGGACCCGGCGGCCGCGCTCGTCGACCTCCGCCGGGCGCGCCACGACCTGGCGCGCCGCCGGGAGCACCTCGACGACCTCGTCTGCTGGGCCACCGCCGAGCTGCTGCTGGCGGCGGCCTCGCCGGGCGTCCCCGGCCCCGGACGAGCGCTCGCCGTGGTGCCGTCGCCGGTCGCGACGCCCCCGTGCCCCGCCGTGCCGCCGGCGGCCGCAGGCTCGGTGCGCCCGCCGGCCACGCTCCGCCCGTCGGCCCCGCTCCCCCCGTCACCGCCCCGCCCGCCGGCCCAGCGCCGGCCCGTGGAGCCCGTGCCCGGCGGCGGACGAGCGCTGCCGCTCGCCGGACCCGGGCGCGCGTCCGGGACCTGCCACACTCCCGGCTGAGGTCGACCGGCGCGGCGCCGGTCGAGGAGGAGGTCAGCGCGTGGACGACGCCGTCCGGCGGGCCCCGCTCTTCCGCGGGGTGGGCGACACGGCGGCGAGCGCGCTGCTCGCCTCGATGGGGCGCGTGGAGCTCCCCCGGGGCGCCGTGCTCTTCCGCGAGGGGGACGCGGGCGACCGCCTCTACGTCATCGTCTCCGGCACCGTGAAGCTCGGACGCCGCGCCGCCGACGGCCGCGAGAACCTCCTCGCCGTCCTCGGCCCCTCGGAGATGCTCGGCGAGCTGTCGCTCTTCGACCCGGGCCCGCGCACCGCGACGGCGACCGCCGTGGCCCCCGTGGTGCTGGCCGGCCTCGGCCCCGAGGAGCTCGACAGCTGGCTCTCCGGGCGCCCCGAGGTGGCCCGCCACCTCCTGCGGGCGCTGGCCCAGCGCCTGCGCCGCACGAACGACGCCGTCGCCGACCTCGTCTTCACCGACGTCCCGGGGCGCGTGGCGGGCGCCCTCGTCGACCTCGCCGACCGCTTCGGGCAGCCCGCCGCCGACGGCTCCGTGCGCGTCGCCCACGGCCTCACGCAGGAGGAGATCGCCCAGCTCGTGGGCGCCTCCCGGGAGACGGTCAACAAGGCCCTCGCGGACTTCAGCGGCCGCGGGTGGCTGCGCCCCGAGGCCCGCGCGGTCGTGCTCGTCGACGTCGAGCGCCTGCGCCGCCGGGCCCGCTGAGGCCGGCGCGCTGCTAGGGCGCGCCACCGCCGACGGGCTCGTGGGCGAGGAGGGCGAGCGCCGCCGCGCTGGAGCGCGTCGCCGCCGGCCGCAGCGCGGCGTCCAGGTCCGGGTAGACCCGCGCCACCACCTCGGCGGGCGTGCGCGCGCCCGCGCGGACGGCGTCGCGCACCTCCTCCAGGCGGGCCCGCCGGTGCGCCGCGAGCGCGGCCACGACCTCGCCCGGCCGGTCGACGACGGGACCGTGGCCGGGCAGCAGGGCGACGACGCCCCGGTCGTCCACGAGGGCGGCCAGCCGTCCCAGGGTCGCCAGGTAGGCGGCCAGGTCGCCGTCGGGGTGCGCGACGACGCTCGTCCCCCGCCCCAGCACCGTGTCGCCGGTGAGCAGCAGCGCGCCCTCGCCGGGCCCCTCCAGGAGCAGGCCCACGGAGTCGCCCGTGTGCCCCGGCGCGGCGACGACGGCGAGCCGGGCGCCGGGCAGGTCGAGCGCGTCGCCGTCGCCGAGCCCGGGCGTGCCCCGCGCGGCCCCGCCCTGCAGGTCGGCGTCGGCCGCCCGCAGCGGCGCTCCGGCGAGGGCGGCGAGGCGCGGCGCCCCGGCGCGGTGGTCGTCGTGGTGGTGGGTCAGGACCACCAGGCGGGTCCCGCCCAGGCGGTCGGCGACCTCCAGCACCCGCCGCAGGTGCCCCTCGTCGTCGGGCCCGGGGTCGACGACGACCGCGCCGCCGCCGAGCCCCAGCACCCACGTGTTCGTGCCCTCGAGCGTCATGGGCCCGGGGTTGGGCGCCAGCACGCGGTGCGCCGCCGCCCCCACGACATCGTCCGCGGCCTCGTCCGCGGCGCCGCTCACGCCCACCCGCCCGCACGACGCCGACGGCCCGCAGGGCACCGGCTGCTCGCAGGACACCGGCTGCTCACACGAGACCCACCGGGTCGGGGTGCTCGGGCAGGTCCGCGAGCAGGTGCAGGTCGTCCGGCGCGCCGGCGACGCGCGGCAGCACCTCCTCGAGCGAGCGGCGCGTGCCGAGCAGCCCGGCGAGGTCCTCCGCGGCGGCCAGCTCCTCCAGCGCCACCCGCGTCGGCGGCAGGAGCCTGACCCGGCCCTCGGCCTCGGCGTCGAGCAGCGCCGCGGGGCGCCACCAGGCGCCCTCGACGGCCTCCTGCTCGTGGCCCGGGTGCCCCTGGTGCCGGGCCCGCGCGCCCGCCGGCACCGCGGCGACGAAGAACCAGGTGTCGAAGCGGCGGGCCGCCGGCTCCGGCGTCGTCCAGCGCGCCCAGGGGCGCAGCAGGTCGCTGCGCAGGGCGAGCCCCCGGCGGCGCAGCAGGTCCGAGAGCGCCAGCTCCCGCCGGGCCAGGGCCGCCCGCTCGGCGTCCTCGTCCTCGGCGGGGACCGGCAGGACGGTGGCGCCCGGGTCGGGCGCGGCGTCGTCGACCTCGGCGAGGAGCACCCCGCACTCCTCGTACGTCTCCCGGACGGCGGCGCACAGCAGCGCGGCCGCGTCCTCGTCGGGCAGGCCGAGCCGCCGGCCCCAGCCCTCGACGGGCGCGCCGCGCCACGGGACGTCCGGGTCGGCGTCCCGCTCGTCGAGCCCGCCGCCGGGGAAGGCCGTGGCGCCGGGCGCCGCCGGCAGCCCGTCGGCGCGGCGCAGCACCCAGACCTCCACGCCGGTGCCGGCGAGGGGCGGCTCGCGCACGAGCATCACGGTCGCCGCCGTCACCGGCTCGGCGGGCGGCTGCGGGACGCCCCGCTCGACGGCGTCGCGCAGGTCGGTCGGCAGGGGGAAGCGGCGGAGCACTGGACGACCTCTCGGGGGTGCGGGGCGGCCCGCGGCCGGGGGCCCGGTCAGCGGGCCGGGCGTGCCGGTCGGGTCAGCGGTCGCGGGAGGTGACGAGCGCCTGGAGCTCGACCTCGACGGGCGCGTCGAGCGGCAGGACGGCGACGCCGACGGCGCTGCGCGCGTGGGTGCCGGCCTCGCCCAGCACCTCGCCGAGCAGGGCGCTGGCCCCGTTGACGACCGCGGGCTGGCCGGTGAAGGCGGGGTCGCTGGCGACGAAGCCGACGACCTTGACGACGCGCACGTCGTCGAGCGTCTCGCCGTCGCGCAGCTGGGACGCGACGGCGGCGAGCGCGTTGAGCGCGCACAGGCGGGCCAGCTCGGCGGCCTCGCCCGGCGGCACGAGAGCGGCCCCCTGCGGGTCGGGGACGCCGTCGCCGACCTTGCCCGTGGTGACGAGCGACCCGTCGCGGATCGGCAGCTGCCCCGACGTCCACACGACGTCGCCCGCCCGGACCGCGGGCTGGTAGGCCGCCAGCGGGGGCACGACGTCGGGAAGCTCGAGGCCGAGCTCCGCGAGGCGCTCCAGCGCACCCACGCGCCTCAGCCCTTCGGGCGCTTGAGGTAGGCGACGAGGCCGTTGCCGTCGGGCCCCGGCACGACCTGCACCAGCTCCCAGCCGTCCTCGCCGAAGTTGTCGAGGATCTGCTTCGTCGCGTGGATGATGAGCGGCGCCGTCATGTACTCCCACTGCTGCATGGCCGCGACCCTAGCCCCGGGCTCGGCGCCCCGGCACGGCGCGGACGGCGGGCTCGGGCTGGCAGCGGGGGCACCACCACGTGCGGCGCTGCTCGGGGTCGCCCGCGACCTCCGCCCGCACCAGCACCGTCGTCCCGCACCGCAGGCACGGCTTGCCCGCCCGCCCGACGACCCAGTGCGAGCGTCCGCGGCGGGTGTCCCCCGTGGTCACCTGGTAGGCGCCCGGCACCTCGACGGAGTGGCGCAGCATCCGCGCGACGAGCGCCACGAGCGGGGGCAGGTCCACCTCGCCGACGGGCGTCCACGGGTCCAGCCCGCGCAGGAAGCACGTCTCGTCGGCCCACATGTTGCCCACGCCCGCGAGGTTCCGCTGGTCGAGCAGCGCCACCTTGACCGCCCGCTCCGGTCGCGCGGACAGCCGCCGCACCGCCTCCTCGGCGCCGCCGTCGGCCCAGTCGCCGCCGAGCAGGTCCGGGCCCAGGTGCCCGACGACGTCGCCCTCGGCCGCCGTCTCCACGAGCTCGACGACGGGCATCGACAGCGCCACCGCCGTCGGGCCGGGCGCCCCGTCGGCCACGCCGGGCCCTCCCGTCGTCGCGAGCAGCACGCGCACGTCCGGCTGCACCCGCCGCGGCAGCACCTTCCCCGGCCCCAGCACGGTCCAGGACCCGTCCATGCGCAGGTGGGTGTGCAGCGTGAGGCCGCCCGAGAACCGCGTGAGCAGGTGCTTGCCGCGCGACGCCGTCCCCAGCACCGCCCGCCCCGACAGGTCCGCCGTCGCGTGCCGCGGCACCCGCAGGTCGCTGCGCCGGACCGTCGTCCCCGCCAGCCGGGCGTCGAGCGTCCGCGCGACGAGGTAGACGCTGTCCCCTTCCGGCACCGGGAGATCGTCGCCCGCGCCGCAGCTCACGGCACCTGCACGCGCCGCCGAGCCCGTGGCTGTCGCGGGGCCGGGTGCGGGTGGTGGCGCGCACGCTCCGGCACTGGCTCGGCGCGCGGTGGTCACCGGGGACGGGGGTCGGGGCGCCGGCCTGACGTGCTCTCCGCGTCCGCCCCACCACCCGCGCGAGGCAGGTCACCCGCACCGGGGCCGACTCACCGGCCCTGTGGCCGACCGCCCGCGGCGAGCGTCCGCCCGAGCGGGCGGGGACGGGCGCGCGGAGAGCACGATGCTCCTATGGCCCGTCAAGTGGCTTGAGGCGCGGTGGTGGGGGCCAGGTCGAGCATGATCAGGCGGTAGATCTCTCGGGCGACGTGTCGTTTGAGGCATCGCATGATCGACCTCTTGGGTTTGCCCTGCGTGGTGCGTCGTTGGAGGTAGGTCTGGGTGCGCTGGTCGTGGCGCAGCCGGGTGATCACTACCCGGTGCAGTGCGCTGTTGGCCTGGCGGTCCCCGCCTCGGTTGAGTCGTACCGCGCCGTCGGTCCGGCCCGAGCCGGCCGGTACGGGGCTGACGCCGCACAACGCGGCGAAGGCGGCTTCGGAGTGCAGCCGTTCGGGGGTTGTCCCCGGCGGTGACCAGCAGCTGCCCGGCGACCTCGGTGCCGACGCCGAAGGCTTTCAGCAGGGTGGGGGCGGTCGCGGCGACGAGCTGGTCGAGGACGGCGTCGGCCTCGGTGATCTCCTCGGACAGGTGCTGGTGGCGTCGGGCCAGGGCGCGCAGGCTGGCCTCGGTGGCGGCGGTGGGGTCTCCGGTGGCCAGGACGGCCGGGTCCGGGTCCAGCGCGGCGCAGGTGGTGACCAGCTTCGCGGGTGCGGTGTACAGGGCTCGTAGCCGCTCGCGCAGTGCTTGGGGTGCGGTGGTGATCAGGGACTTCATCTGCACGAGCGCCTGCGCGCGGGCGCCGACGGCGCTGCTGCGGGCCACCCGTAGCGCTCGGATCGCCTCGACGGGGCCGGTGCGCAGCTTCGGTGTCCCGGCGGCGTGGCCGTTGAGGGCGGCGCGGGCGGCGGCCTGGGCGTCGATGGGGTCGGACTTGCCCGCGAAGCGGCGGGTCCTGCGGTCGGGGCGGTCGACCTCGACGACCTCCACGCCGGCGACGTCGCGCAGGTAGCGGGCCAGGCCGGCGCCGTAGGTGCCGGTGCCCTCGACCCCGACCCGCACGACCCCGGTGGTGTCCTCGCCGGCGACCCCGGTGGTGAGGTGATCGGCGGAGCCGGTGGTGGTGAAGCCGGTCAACCACCGCAGCAGGGCGGTGTACCCGGCGGTGGTGGTGGGGAAGGTGGCGTGGCCCAGGGTGCGTCCGGCGAGGTCGACGGCGGCGGCGGTGTGGGTCTCGGCGTGGGTGTCGACCCCGCCGATGACCTGTTCGGCCGGTAGCGCGACCGCGACCGGGGCGACCGCCTGGCGGCGACCGCGGCGCACCCTCGCGGGCCGGGGACCCCGGGTCGGGCTGGGTCTGCGGGCAGGCGGGTGCGATGGTGGTCACGTCGTCCTTCTCTCCTGGTAGGTGGCGCGGGACGGCACGCACCGCCGAAGAGCGGACAAGACAGTGACGGGTGCTTGCTGGCACAAGCTCCTATGAGGTCACGACCCTCGTCGGTGGGTGCACGAGCCCCGCAGCGGGCCGGACCGACAGATCGTGTTGAAGGCAACCGTGCCGGTCAGGCCGTGAGTCAGGACCCGGCCACTGCGGGGCTCACCCACATCCTCACTGTCAGGCCGGCGCCCGGACCCTGCGGCACCCGGCCGCAGAGCGCCGAGCCAGTGCCGGAGCGCGCCCGGCCCCGCCCGCGGACCCAGCCGGACGCGCCCGACCCGCTCGCTCGTGGCCGGTGGAGCCCCCGAGACGCACCGCGCCCCCGCCCGCGGGTGCGGACGAGGGCGCGGCGAGGCCCGGTCGCGGCTCAGCCGAACAGCGGCTCGCCGTCGGCGACGAGGCGCCAGTCGACGGCGGCGAAGTCGGCGGGGTCGATGGAGCCCGTCTCCTGCGCGCGGTCGATGAGGAGCTGGCGGATGTCCTGCTGGCGGTCGTAGACGAGCGGCGCGGAGGCGACGTGGGGGAAACCGCCGCCGCCGGAGCGCCGGTAGTTGTTGACGGCGAGGACGACCTCGTCGTCGTCGCCGAGGGCCCGGCCGTCGATGCTGAGCGGCCCGACCCGGGAGCCCGCCGGCTGCGCGAGGTCGATCTCGTAGGAGACGCCCGCGAGCTGGTCGAGGTTGTAGTCCGGCGTCGTGCCGGCCGACAGGGACGTCGGGTCGGCCGGGTCGCCGGGGGGCACGGACGCGTAGTAGCGCGCCGAGTGCTCGAGGTAGTCGTGCAGCTCGGCGCCGGTCATCCGCACGGCCTGCAGGGTGTTGTCGTAGATGTAGAGGCCGGCGACGTCGCGGATCGTCACCTCGCCGGCCGGGAAGACGGCGTCGGCGCGGAAGGGGGCGGCCACCGAGACGACGGGCAGGTCGGCGTCGGGCGTGCCCGCGAGGCCCTGGCGGACGGCGTCGCGCTGGACGTCGTGGACGAAGTCCATGATCGCCGTGTCGCGCCAGCGGGCGTCGCGGGCGCTCAGCTCGGTGGCCGAGGTGGCGACGACCGTGTCGACGTAGTCGAGGGTGCGCTGGTGCCAGGGCTGCATTAGCGCGGTGAAGGCCGGGTCCTCGGGGAAGTCGCCCGCGCGCAGCTCCTCGACGTCGGCGCCGGTGACGCGGTACTCGCCGCGCACGCGCTCGAGGTGGAGGTCCGAGGCCGTCACCGAGGCGCCGTAGCGGTAGGGCTGGGTGACGAGCACGCGCTTGCCGGGCTCGACCGCGGAGTCGACCCACGCCTCGGGCAGGTCGCGGTGGCTGTGGCCGGCGACGACGACGTCGACGCCGGGCACCTGGGCGGCGATGGCGTCGCTGACGTTCTCGGGCGGCAGCACGGTGTCGTCGTAGGAGGAGGCGCCCGAGCGACCGGAGTGGGAGAGGACGACGACGACGTCGGCGCCCGCGGCGCGGACCTCGGGCACGTAGCGCTGCGCGGCCTCGACCATGTCGCCGAACGCCAGACGTCCCTCGACGTTCTGCTTGTCCCACACCTGCGAGCCCGGCGTGGTGAGGCCCACGATCCCCACCTGGACGGGCTTGCCGCCGCCGGTCGGACGCACCCGCTGGATCGTCCAGGGCTGCAGCGCCGGCTCGCCGGTGGCGACGTCGGTGACGTTGGCGCCGAGCAGCGGGGCGTCGAGGTCCTGCTCGTAGGCGCGCAGCAGGTCCAGGCCGTAGTTGAACTCGTGGTTGCCGACGACCTGCGCGTCGTAGCCGATGGCGTCGAGCGCCGTCGCCATCGGGTGCTCCTCGCCGGTCGCGGTGACCGGACCGGTCGTGGCCGACCCGCGGGCGGCCACGTAGGTGAGCGGCGTGCCCTGGAGGGAGTCCCCGTTGTCGACGACGAGGACGGAGCGCTCGCCGCGGTCCTCGCGGACGGCCTCGACGGCGGAGGCGACGTGCGAGAGGCCCTGCTCGGAGCCGGCGGCGTAGGGCTGGGAGCGGAAGTAGTCCCAGTCGAGGACGTTGCCGTGCAGGTCCGTCGTCGACACGAGCGTGAAGGTGGCGCTGCGGGCGCCCTCGGCGCCGCGGCCCGGCCCGTCCCCCGGCGCGGCCGCCGCCATCGGTGCCGTCCCGGCGACGAGCGCGGCGGCGGCGAGCGCCGCCACCGAGCCGGCGCGCGCCCGACGTCGTCCTGCCGGTGCTGTCTGACTGCCCACGGGTCCTCCTGGTCCGGTCGGGCCCGCTCGGGCCGCGACTCCTCCACGGCTGCGGCCGGGCCTCGTGGGCCCGACCGGCCGCTGCCGCCGGCCGCCGGCGGCGGACGACGTCCCCGGCGCGGGCGCGAGGAACGCGTCGCCAGGGCGGCGGCACCGTAACCCCTCTGACCGGTCGGTCCGGTTGGTCGCAGGTGTCCCGCCGGTGGCGGGGAGGTGACCGTGCGCCCCTCGCACCAGCGATCGGGCGACGGTCTGCGGCGTCGGGACGGCGTGCGTAGGTTGACGGCCATGCCGTCCGCGCCCGACGCCGCGCCCGACCCCGGCGAGCGGCCGGACGACGGGCGCGAGGGGCCGCCGCTGCTCTTCCCCGGCACGCGGCTGCACGTCGTCACCGGCAAGGGCGGCACGGGGAAGACGACCACGGCGGCCGCGCTGGCGCTGGCGCTCTCGCGCGGTGGCCGACGGGTCCTCCTGTGCGAGGTGGAGGACCGCCAGGGCGTCGCGCGCCTGTTCGGGCTGCCGCCGCTGCCGTACGAGGAGCGCACGATCGCGGCCACCCCCGGGGGCGGCGAGGTCGTGGCGCTGGCGATCGAGCCGCGGGCGGCGCTGCTCGAGTACCTCGACCTCTTCTACAAGCTGGGCCGGGCCGGGAGGGCGCTGGACCGGGTGGGCGCCATCGACTTCGCCACCACGGTCGCCCCCGGCGTCCGGGACGTCCTGCTCACCGGCAAGGTCTACGAGGCGGTGCGCCGCCGCGGGCGCGGGCGGGGCGCCGAGCGCGAGCACACCTACGACGCCGTGGTCCTCGACGCGCCGCCGACCGGGCGGATCGGCCGGTTCCTCAACGTCAACTCGGAGGTGTCCGGCATCGCGCGCGTGGGGCCGGTGGCGACGCAGGCCGAGTCGGTCATGCGGGTGATGCGCTCGGCGGCGACCCGGGTGCACCTCGTCACGCTGCTCGAGGAGATGCCCGTGCAGGAGACCGTGGACGGCGTCGCCGAGCTCGAGGCGGCTCGGCTGCCCGTCGGCGCCGTCGTCGTCGACCAGGTGCGCTCGGACACCCTGCCGCTGGAGCTCCTCGACGACGCCCTCGCCGGCCGCGTGCCGGCCTCGGCGGTGCGCGACGGGCTGGTGGAGGCGCGCGTGGTGCGCCGCGACGCGTCGGGGGCCGGCGTCGTCGAGGGGCTGCTCGCCGAGGCGGCCGAGCACGACGAGCGCCTGGCGCTGCAGGACCGCGAGCAGGAGGCCCTCGTCGCGACCGGACGGCCGCTCGTCGAGCTGCCGCTGCTGCCCGGCGGCGTGGACGCGCGCGGGCTGGAGGTCCTCGCGGACCGCCTCGTCGAGCAGGGGCTGGCGTGAGCGCCGCCCCCGGGAGCGCGCCGTCGGGGGCCGCCGGCCCGGTGCTCGACGTCGACGCGCTCCTCGACGACCGCTCGACCTCGGTGCTCGTGTGCTGCGGCAGCGGCGGGGTCGGCAAGACGACGACGGCGGCCGCGCTGGCGGTGCGCGCCGCCGAGCGCGGGCGCCGGGTCGTCGTGCTGACGATCGACCCGGCGCGGCGGCTCGCGCAGTCGCTCGGGCTGGCCGAGCTCGACAACACGCCCCGGCGCGTGGAGGGCGTCGGCGCGGCGGCCGGCGGCAGCCTCGACGCGATGATGCTCGACATGAAGCGGACCTTCGACGACGTCGTCGAGGCCGCGGCGAGCCCCGAGCGGGCCCGCGCCATCTTCGACAACCCCTTCTACGAGGCCATGTCGTCGTCGTTCTCGGGCACGAGCGAGTACATGGCCATGGAGAAGCTCGGCCAGCTGCGCGCCCGCGCGAGCGTCCCCGGCGGCGACGGGAGCGAGCCGTGGGACCTCGTCGTCGTCGACACGCCGCCGAGCCGGTCGGCGCTGGACTTCCTCGACGCCCCGCGCCGCCTGTCGTCCTTCCTGGACGGCCGCTTCATCCGCCTGCTGCTCGCGCCGGCGCGCGCGGGCGGGCGCGCCTACGTGCGGGTGCTGTCGGGGGCGGTGAGCTCGGTGACCGGGGCCCTGTCGCGGATCCTCGGGGCGCAGTTCCTCGACGACCTGCAGTCCTTCGTCACGGGGCTGGACGCCGTCTTCGGCGGTTTCCGCGACCGCGCCGAGCGCACCTACGCGATGCTCGCCGGCCCGGGGACGGCCTTCCTCGTCGTCGCGACGCCGGACGAGGACGCGCTGCGCGAGGCCGCCTACTTCGTCGAGCGGCTCGGCGCCGACGGGATGCCCCTGGCCGGGCTGGTGCTCAACCGCGTGCAGACGACGGCGCTCCCCCGCCTGTCCGCCGAGCGCTCCTGGGCCGCGGTCGTGCACCTCGAGGGGCGCACGGCCGACGACGAGGAGGACGGCACGGCCCCCGAGGCCCTCTCCCGCGGCGAGCACGCCCTCGCGGCGGGGCTGCTGCGCCTGCACGCGGCCCGGATGTTCCGGCTGGAGCGCGAGCAGGAGCTCGCGGCGCGCTTCGGCCGCGAGCACCCGGGCGTGGCCGTCGCGCAGGTGCCGGCGCGCCCCCGCGACGTGCACGACCTCGAGGGGCTGCGCGCCGTCGGCGACGACCTCGGCGGCGCCTGAGAGGTCCCCGCGCCGGCTAGCCGCGGACGACGGACAGCCGCGGCGCCGGCACGCCCGCGGCCGCGCGGTGCTCGTCGCGCGCGGCGAGCAGGACCTGGGTCCACGAGGCGACGTCGGGGCGGCGGCGCAGCAGGGCGCGGCGCTCGCGCTCGGTCATGCCGCCCCAGACGCCGAACTCCGTGCGGCTGTCGAGGGCGTCGGCGAGGCACTCGGTGCGCACCGGGCAGGAGCGGCAGACGAGCTTGGCGACGTTCTGCTCGGCGCCGCGCACGAACAGGGCGTCCGGGTCGCCGCCGCGGCAGGCCCCCTCGTCCATCCAGCTGCGGTCCACGGACGTCGTCCCGGACACGGCCTGCGCCGCGCTCGTCATGGCGGTCATCGCCACACCCCTCCCCCTCGGTGCCGCGGCGTCCCCGGCCCGCTGCTGGGCGGGCGCCGCACGGCGACGGTAGGCGCGGCGCGGGGGGCGGCGACAGGGCGCCGGAGGACCACCTGGGGACCAGATCTGGACCGCGTCCGACGGGTCACGGGCTAGTCAGGACGGACTAGTCACCGCATCGCGCCTGGGGTCTCGAGGTCTCCGGCCTCGCCCGTCCCGGCGACGGCGCGGGCACCACGGGGCGACGGGGGCCGGCGCCGGAGCGCC
>NZ_JBBHZG010000002.1:598358-608190 GCF_037482305.1 Pseudokineococcus sp. 5B2Z-1 | reverse complement strand
GGACCGCCGCCGCCCGGCCCCGTGCGGCGGCCACGTACCCTCGGTGGTATGGCAGGACGACCGAGCAGCCCGCCCGGGGCCGACGCGCCCCGGGAGACCCCCGACGCGCGCCCTCCCCGCCGCACCCGCTCCGCCCGCGCCACCGCCGCCGGGTCCGCCGGCTCGGTCGGCACCGGCCTGGCCACGCTCGTCGGCGGCGGCGTCGTCGCGGGCCTGCTCGTCGCCGGGCTCGCCGTCCCCGTCGTCGCCACCGCGGGCGCCGGCGCGGACGCCGCCGTCGACATGTTCGAGGACCTGCCCACGCAGCTCGACCCCTCGGCGCTGCCGGTGCGGTCGACGATCCGCTACGCGGACGGCTCGCCCATGACGGGCTTCTACGCGGAGAACCGCGTCATCGTGCCCCTCGACGCCGTGGCCCCGGTCATGAGCGACGCCGTGGTCGCGATCGAGGACTCGCGCTTCTACGAGCACGGCGGCGCGGACCCGCAGGGGATCGCGCGCGCCTTCGTCAACAACGTCACCGGCGGCGGCACCCAGGGCGCCTCGACGCTGACGCAGCAGTGGATCAAGAACGTGCTCCTGCAGCAGGCCCGCGAGGCCGGCGACGAGGACGCCGTCACGGCGCTGACGACGCCCAACGAGGCCCGCAAGGTCCGCGAGATCCGCCTGGCCATCGCGGCCGAGGAGGAGTACTCGAAGGACCAGATCCTCGAGAACTACCTCAACATCGCCCTCTTCGGCGCCAACACGTACGGCGTCGAGGCGGCGTCCGAGTACTACTTCAGCAAGCCCGCCTCCGAGCTGGCCCTCCCGGACGCGGCGCTCCTCGCCGGGATGATCCAGAACCCCTCGTTCTACGAGCCGACGACGAACCCGCAGGACGCGCAGGACCGGCGCGACGTCGTCCTCGGCCGCATGCTCGACCTGGGCAAGATCGACCAGGCGCAGCACGACGCCGCCGTCGCGGTGCCGATCGCCGACCAGCTGCGGATCGACAAGCCCGCGAACGGGTGCGCGCCGGCAGGGGCGACCGCGTACTTCTGCGACTACGTCGTCCAGACGATCCTCCAGGACCCGGCCTTCGGCGAGGACCGCGACGCCCGCGTGCGCGCCCTGTACCGCGGCGGCGTCGACGTCACGACGACCCTCGAGAGCGGTCGGCAGTACGCCGCGTGGCAGCAGGTCCAGGAGACCGTCCCGGTCGACGACTCCTCGCAGGTGGGCGCCACCCTCGTCTCCGTCGAGCCCGGCACCGGGAAGGTGCGGGCGATGGCGCAGAACCGGGTCTACACGACGGCTCCCACCGACCAGCGCGGCTACACCAACATCAACTACAACGTCGACGAGGACCTCGGCGGCGGACGCGGCTTCCAGCCGGGCTCGAACTGGAAGCCCTTCACGCTCGCGACGTGGCTGAAGGAGGACAACACCCTCCGGGAATCCGTGACGGCCGCTCCGCGCCAGACCGTCTTCCCCGCCTCGGACTTCCGGGCGTGCGGCAACCGCCTCGTCGACGACTGGGAGGTCCGCAACAGCGAGGGCACGGGAACGGGTCGGATGACGGTGCTGCAGGCCACCTACGACTCCGTGAACACCGCCTACGCCTCGATGGCCACGGAGCTCGACCTCTGCGACATCCGCGCGACGGCGGAGAGCCTGGGCGCCCACCCGGCGTCCCCCGAGTCGGTGCCCCCGTCGCAGGACGGGCGCCTGGGCGTCAACCCCGCCAACGTCCTCGGCTCGGACCCCGTCGCCCCGCTCACCATGGCGGCGGCCTACGCCACCTTCGCCAGCGGCGGCACCTACTGCCCGCCGCGCCCGATCGAGAGCGTCGTCGACCGCGACGGCCAGCCGATCCAGCCCACGGTCGAGTCGTGCACCCAGCCCCTCGCGACCGACGACCACACGAGCGAGCAGATCGCCAACACGGTGACGTACGCCCTCGAGAACGTCTTCACCCGCGGCACGGCGGAGCGCGTCGGCCGCCCCGACGGCCGGCCGGCGGCGGGCAAGACCGGCACGACGAACAAGATGGTGCAGACCTGGTTCTCCGGGTACACCCCCCAGCTGGCGACCACGGCGTGGGTGGGGCACCCGGACGAGTCGGGGACGTCGCTCAGCGACGAGCGCATCAAGGGGGTCCGCCGCACCGTCTACGGGTCCACCTACGCGGCGCCCATGTGGCGCGACTACATGGAGCAGGCCCTCGAGGGCCTGCCCGAGGAGGACTTCGGGCCCCCGGCGTGGGACCTCGTGGGGACCTTCTCCAGCTCGGACAGCTCCGGCAGCTCCAGCAGCTCCTCGGACGACGACGAGGACCAGTCCTCGTCCAGCGACTCCGGCGACGAGGACGACGACTGAGCCGGGCCCGACCGGCACGCCGAGGGCGCCCCACCCGACGGGTGGGGCGCCCTCGGCGCGTCCGGGGGGCTCAGCCCTGCTGCAGCTGCCGCCGCACCTCGGCGGCGACCCGGCCGCCCTCGGCCAGCTGGCCGACGCGGGGCCGCACGGCGCCCATGACGGAGCCCATGGCGCCCATGCCGGTGCGGCCGGCGGCGGCCGCCGCGGCGACCTCCTCGGCGACGAGGGCGCTGAGCGCCTCGTCGTCGAGCTGCGCCGGCAGGTACTCGGCGATGACGGCCTCCTCGGCCGCCTCCCGCTGCGCGCGCTCGGCCCGGCCGGCGTCGGCGAAGGCGGTGGCGGACTCGCGCCGCTTCTTGGCTTCCGAGCGCAGGACGGCGAGGACCTCGTCGTCGGAGAGCTCGCGGGCGCTGGTGCCGGACACCTCGGCGGTCCGCAGGGCCGTGAGGACCGAGCGCAGCGTCGTCGTCCGCAGCTCGTCGCGGGCGCGCATCGACGTCGTCAGGTCCTCGCGGAGACGGGCCGCCGTGCCCCCGCCGGTGGTGCCCTCGCTGGGTGCGCTCATGCTGGTGATCACAGCACACTGGCCCGCGTGACGTCCTCCTCGATGCCCCTCGCCCCCGCCCGCCCCCGCTCCGGGGCGGCGGTCGCCGCGCGAGGAGCGGCCCTGGGGCTCGCCGGGGTCGCGGGCGCGGGCCTCGCCGCCCTGGCGTGGGGCGCCGGGCACGAGGTGCGGGCGCCGCGCCTGCGGCGCGTCGAGGTGCCCGTCCTGCCGCTCGGCGCCCGGCCGCTGCGGGTCCTGCACCTGTCCGACCTGCACATGACGCCGGACCAGCGCGTCGTCCCCCGCTGGGTGGCGGGGCTCGCCGACCTCGAGCCCGACCTCGTCGTCGACACCGGCGACAACCTGGCGGCCCTCGACGCGGTGCCGGCGGTGCTGCGCTCCCTCGACCGCCTCCTCGACCGGCCGGGCGTCTTCGTCCTCGGCAGCAACGACCGCTACGTGCCGGGGCGCGTGAACCCGCTCGGCTACCTCGGCGGCCCCTCCCGGCTCGCCCCGCGCCGGCAGCCCCTGCCCACCGAGGACCTCGTGCGGGGCCTCGTCGACCGCGGCTGGGTCGACCTCGACGACGCGCGGACGACGCTCGAGCTGGGCGGCCTGCGCGTCGACCTCGTCGGCGTCGACGACGCGCACATCGGCCTCGACCAGTACGACGCCGTCCGCGCCCCCGCCGACCCCTCCGCCGACGTCTCGCTCGGCGTGATGCACGCCCCCTACCGGCGCGTCCTCGACCCCATGGCGCGCGACGGCCTCGACCTGCTGCTGGCGGGGCACACGCACGGCGGGCAGGTCTGCGTCCCCTTCCTCGGGGCGCTGGTGACGAACTGCGACCTCCCCCGCCGCTGCGCGAGCGGCCTGCACCGCTGGCGCGCCGGGCACGGGCCGGTCGACCCCCCGGCCCCTGAGGGCGCCGGGACGGACGAGCGGGTGGACGAGACCTGGCTGCACGTCTCCGCGGGCCTCGGCACCTCGCCGTACGCGCGCGTCCGCTTCGCCTGCCCCCCGGAGGCCACGCTCCTGCGGCTGGTGCCGCGCGCCGGCTGAGACCCGCACCCGCGCCGGCCTCGAGCACGACGACCGGCCCGGGGACGACGACGGCCGGCCTCCCTGGTGGGAGACCGGCCGTCTGGTGGTCGGGGTGACAGGATTTGAACCTGCGACCTCCTCGTCCCGAACGAGGCGCGCTACCAAGCTGCGCCACACCCCGGTGGAGCGGGGCAAGCCTAGCCGAGGCCGGGGGGTGCCCCGCACACACCTACTCCGGTGAGTGGTGCGGGCCGAGGTCAGGCGGCCGACAGCTCCGCGGCCACGAGCTCCGCGATCTGCGCCGTGTTGAGCGCTGCGCCCTTGCGCAGGTTGTCGCCGCACACGAAGAGGTCGATGGCGTGCGGGAAGTCCAGCGACTGGCGCAGCCGGCCGACGAACGTCGGGTCGGCGCCGACGACGTCCGCCGGCGTCGGGAAGTCGCCCTGCTCGGGGTCGTCGACGACGACGACGCTCGGCGCCTCGACGAGGGCCTGGCGGGCGTCCTCGACGGTCAGCGGGCGCTGGAAGACGGCGTGCACGGCGAGGGAGTGCGTCGTCACCACGGGCACCCGCACGCACGTGGCCGAGACCTTGAGGTCGGGGATGCCGAGGATCTTGCGGGACTCGTTGCGGACCTTGAGCTCCTCGCTCGACCAGCCGCCCTCCTTCGGCGAGCCCGCCCAGGGCACGACGTTGAGGGCGAGGGGCGCGGGGAACGGCGAGGCCGCCGAGCCGAGCTTGTCCTCCAGCGCCCCGCGGACGTCCCCCGAGCGCTGCCCGAGCGTCCGGTCGCCGCCGACGACGGCCAGCTCGTCGTAGAGCCGGTCCACGCCGGGCTGCCCGGCGCCGGAGGCGGCCTGGTAGGAGGCGACGACGAGCTCGGTGAGGCCCCACCCGTGGTGGAGGGCGCCGAGCGCGTCCATCATCGTCAGCGTCGTGCAGTTGGGGTTGCTGATGATCCCGCGGGGGCGGTTGCGCACCTGCGCGGGGTTCACCTCGGGCACGACGAGCGGGACGTCGGGGTCCATGCGGAAGGCGCCCGAGTTGTCGACGACGACGGCGCCGCGCTCGACGGCCACGGGCGCCCACCGCGCGGAGACCTCGTCGGGGACGTCGAACATGGCGACGTCCACGCCGTCGAAGACCTCGGCGGTGAGCTCCTGCACGACGACGTCCTCGCCGCGGACCCGCAGCACCGTGCCGGCCGAGCGCGCCGACGCGACGAGGCGGATCTCGCCCCAGACGTCCTGCCGCTGGGACAGGATCCCGAGCATCACGGTGCCGACGGCGCCCGTGGCGCCGACGACGGCAAGGGTGGGGCGGCGCCCGCTGGTGCCTCCCGCTCGCGTGGTCTCCGTGCTCTGGCTCATCGGCCGGTCCCTCCGTAGACGACGGCCTCGCCGTCGCTGCTGTCCAGGTCGAAGGCCGTGTGCAGCGCGCGGACCGCCGTGTCGAGGTCGTCGGCGCGCGTCACGACCGAGATGCGGATCTCCGAGGTGGAGATCATCTCCATGTTGATGCCGGCGCTGCTCAGCGCGCGGAAGAACTGCGCCGAGACGCCCGGGTTGCTGCGCATGCCCGCGCCGACGAGCGACAGCTTGCCGATCTGGTCGTCGTACTGCAGGGAGGAGAAGCCGACGCGCTCCTGGATGGCCGTGAGGCGCTGGACGGCGCGGGCGCCGTCGTCCTTCGGCAGGGTGAAGGACACGTCGGTCCGCCCCGTCGTCGCGGCGACGTTCTGGACGATCATGTCGATGTTGACGCCCTCGGCGGCCACGGCCTCGAAGATCTCGGCGGCCTTGCCCGGGTTGTCGGGCACCCCCACCACGGTGATCTTCGCCTCGCTGCGGTCGTGCGCGACGCCCGAGATGATCGCCTGCTCCACGGGGAGGTCCTCCATCGATCCGGTGACGGTGGTGCCGGTCTTGCTCGAGAAGCTGGAGCGCACGTGGATCGGCACGCCGGAGCGGCGGCCGTACTCCACGCAGCGCAGCATGAGGACCTTGGCCCCGCACGCGGCGAGCTCGAGCATCTCCTCGTACGTGACGGTGTCGAGCTTGCGGGCGCTGGGGACGATCCGCGGGTCGGCGGTGAAGACGCCGTCGACGTCGGTGTAGATCTCGCAGACATCGGCCTCGAGCGCCGCGGCGAGCGCGACGGCCGTGGTGTCCGAGCCGCCGCGGCCCAGCGTCGTGATGTCCTTCGAGGTCTGGCTCACGCCCTGGAAGCCCGCGACGATGGCGACGTGGCCGTCGTCGAGGGCGTCGCGGATGCGGCCCGGCGTGACGTCGATGATGCGCGCGCGGCCGTGCACGGAGTCGGTGATGACGCCGGCCTGGCTGCCGGTGAAGGACCGCGCCTCGAGGCCCAGGTTCGCGATGGCCATGGCCAGCAGCGCCATCGAGATGCGCTCGCCCGAGGTGAGCAGCATGTCGAGCTCGCGGGCCGGCGGGAGCGGCGAGACCTGGCGGGCCAGGTCGAGCAGCTCGTCGGTCGAGTCGCCCATGGCCGAGACGACGACGCAGACGTCGTCCCCGCGACGACGGGTCTCGGCGATGCGGCGCGCCACCCGCTTGACGCCCTCGGCGTCCGCGACGGAGCTGCCGCCGTACTTCTGCACCACGAGCGCCACGGGGCCGGAGTCTAGGGGGGCGCCCGCGGCCGCCCCGGGACCGTCCAGCCCCCGGGCGCCCGGGTGAGGGCCCTCAAGATGCCGCCGCGCCCGCCGACGAGAAGGGCATGTCGTCGCTGCGCGCCCGGACCGGGGGCATCCGCGCCCGGGTGACCCTCCTGCTCGTCGGCGGCGTCGGCGCCGCCTCGCTCGTCGTCGGCGGCGTCGGGGCGCTCGCCGCGGAGCGCACCGGTGCGGCCGTCCGCGACGAGGTGGACGCCCTCACCGGCCAGCAGCTCGACCGCGTGACGGACGGCGTCGTCGACGTCGTCTCCACGCAGGGCGACGCCGTCTACCAGAAGGTCTCGAGCGACCTCGAGGTGGCGCGCGACGTCCTCGCGCGGGCCGGCGGGTTGCGCACCGGCGGCGGCACCACCACGTGGGAGGCCGTCGACCAGGTGACGAAGGAGGCGACCACGGTGCGCCTGCCCTCGGCCCTCGCCGGCACGACGCCGCTCGGGCAGAACGCCGACCCCGCCGTCCCGACGCCGGTGGTCGACGAGGTCGTGAGCCTCGTCGGCGGGAGCACGACGCTGTTCCAGCGCATGCCCGACGGCAGCATGCTGCGGGTGGCCACGACCGTGGAGACCACGGAGGGCCGGCGCGCCATCGGCACGTACATCCCCGCCGTCGGCGCCGACGGCTCCCCCAACCCCGTGGTCGCCGCCGTGGAGGCGGGTGAGACCTACCGCGGCACCGCCTTCGTCGTGAACGCCTACTACGCCACCGCCTACGAGCCGGTCCTCGACGAGCGCGGCGAGCTCGTCGGCATGCTCTACGTCGGCGTCCAGCAGGAGACGGTGCCCGCGCTGCGCGAGTCCCTGCTCAGCACCCGCCCCGGCGAGAACGGCCACGTCGAGGTCCTGGCCGGGACGGGCGAGCGCGCCGGCACCCTGCTCGTCACCGACCGCGAGGGCGCGACGAGCGCCGCCGACGTCCTCGACGCCGACGGGCGCCCCTACCTCGTGGACGCCCTGGCCACCGCCACCGCGCTCGGCCCCGAGGAGACGGCGACCCTCACCTACCGCGACGCCGCCACCGGCGACCACACCGTCCGGCTCGCCTACTACGAGCCGTGGGACTGGGTCATCGCCGTCGACGCGCAGGACGGCGACTTCGCCGGCGCGGCGACGCGCGTGGGCGACGGGACCCGCCAGCTCGTGCTGACGATCGCCCTCGCCGGGCTCCTCGTCCTCCTGGCGGCCGCCGCCGTCGCCGGCGTCGTGGGGGCCCGCATGACCCGGCCCCTGGAGCACCTGCGCCGCAGCATGGACGACCTCGCCTCGGGCACGGGCGACCTCTCCGCCCGGCTCGACGAGGACGCGCCCGGCGAGGCGGGCGCCCTGGCGCGCGCCTTCAACGCCTTCGCCGCCCGCGTGGGGGCGACGGTGGACGGCGTCGTCCGCGTCTCGGGCCGCCTCCAGGGCACCTCCCGCCAGGTCGCGTCCATCGCCGACGAGCTGGGGACCACCTCGCACGCGGCGAGCGAGCAGGCGCGCAGCGCCGGCGGCTCCGCGGGCAGCATCAGCAGCGACGTCGCCGAGCTCGCCTCGGGCGGCCGGGAGATGTCCGAGGCCGTGCTGGAGATCTCGCGCAACGCGGGCGAGGCCGCCGGCATGGCCGAGGACGCCGTCCGGTCCCTCGACGAGGCCATGGCGCGGGCGCAGCAGCTCGCGACCTCCAGCACCCGCATCGAGGAGATCGTCGCCGTCATCTCCGCCGTCGCGGAGCAGACGAAGCTCCTGGCCCTCAACGCCACCATCGAGGCCGCGCGCGCCGGGGAGGCCGGCAAGGGCTTCGCGGTCGTCGCCGGCGAGGTCAAGGAGCTGGCCCGCGAGGCCGCCGAGGCGTCCGAGGACATCGGCCGCCGCGTCGCCGACATCCGCCACGACACGGGCGACGTCACCGCGGAGATGGCGCGCCTCGCCGGCGTCGTCGCCGGCATCAGCTCGCACCAGACGGGCATCGCCGGCGCCGTCGAGCAGCAGACGGCCACGACCGGCGGGATGCAGGAGCGCCTCACCGGCACCGCCCGGGCCGCCGCGGACATCGCGGAGCGGCTGCGCGAGGTCTCGCGCGCCGCCACCGCGACCGACGAGCGCGCCGCCCGGGCGCGGCAGGCGGCCGGCGACCTCGGCGCGCTCACCGACGAGCTCGGCGCCCTCGTGGACAGCTTCCGCCGCTGAGGCGGGGCGCCCGGTCCCGGGCCCTCGGGACCGGGGACCCGGGACCTCGTGGTCGGGCGCCCGGAGTCGGGCGCCTCAGACGTCGAGGAGCCGGCGCCCCTCGAAGGCCCGGCCGAGCGTGACCTCGTCGGCGTACTCCAGGTCGCCGCCCACCGGCAGCCCGGAGGCCAGGCGCGTGATGCGCAGGCCCATGGGCTTGCAGAGCCGCGCGAGGTAGGTGGCGGTGGCCTCGCCCTCGAGGTTCGGGTCCGTCGCGAGGATGAGCTCGGTGATCTCGCCGGACGCCAGGCGCGTCATGAGCTCGCGGACGCGCAGGTCGTCGGGCCCGACGCCCTCGATGGGGCTGATGGCGCCGCCGAGGACGTGGTAGCGGCCGCGGAACTCGCGGGTCCGCTCGATCGCGACGACGTCCTTCGGCTCCTCGACGACGCAGACGACCGTGCCGTCCCGGCGGTCGTCGAGGCAGATGCGGCAGCGCTCGGCCTCGGCGACGTTGCCGCAGACGTCGCAGAAGCGGACGCGGCGCTTGACCTCGGTGAGGGCGCTCGCGAGGCGCTGCACGTCCTCGGCGTCGGACGCGAGCAGGTGGAACGCGATGCGCTGCGCGCTCTTCGGGCCGACGCCGGGCAGCCGCCCGAGCTCCTCGACCAGGTCCTGCACCGCTCCCTCGTACACGCGGCGAGCCTACGCCGCACCGCCGACGGCGCCCGGACGGTGGCGCCGTCCTCCCAGGGGCGGCCCCGCCGTCGGAGCCGACGCCCGGGGTGAGCGGCGGCCCGCGCGGCGGGGGCCGACGCCCCTCAGCGCCCGGTCTCCTCGATGACGCGCCCGCCGAGCAGCTGCTCCACGAGGCGCGCCCCCACGAGGCCCTCGTCCTCGGCGTCGGCGTCGTCCCGGCTGGGCAGGTCCTCCGGGTCGGGCGCCTCGTCCGGGCCGGCCCGGTCCGCGGCCGGCGCCTCCGCCGAGCGCCCCGCGGCCGGAGCGGCACCCGCCCGGGCCCGTGACGCCGCCGCGGCGGCGCGCGCC
>NZ_JBBHZG010000002.1:519292-598195 GCF_037482305.1 Pseudokineococcus sp. 5B2Z-1 | reverse complement strand
CCGCCGCGGCGCCCGACAGGGCCGCGGACGAGCCCGGACCAGGGGCCTGCGCCGACGCGGCGGAGGCCTCGGGCGCCCGCGCACCCGACGGGGCGCCGCCGACCCGCTCCGTCGCACGGCGCTCGGACGACGGCCGCTCCGCCACGGGGCGCTCGGACGACCCCGGCTCCGCAGCAGGGCGCGGGGGCGGGGCGGCCTCCGGCCGGTCCGGGGCGGTCGCGCGGGCCGCGCCGTCGGCAGCGGGGCGCCGCGACGGCGCGTCGTCGGGCTCGGGCGGCGCGTCGTCGTCCGGGGGCTCCGCGGGCGGCAGGTCGTCCCAGTCCGCCGGCGGTGCGGGGGTGCCGGCGGCCGTCCCGCGGTCCTCGCGACCCCCGCCCCGGCTCCGGCCCCGCTGCTGCTGCCGCTCCGGCCCCCGCTCGGGCTCCCCGCTCGCGCCGTGCTCGACGGGCCCCCCGGCCCCCCGGGCACGACCGGTCGCGGCGCCGTCGGCCGGACGGCCGGTCTCCCGGCCCGCGGGCGCGCCGCCGCCGTGGTCGTCGGTCGCCGGGCGCTCGCGCGCGGCACCGCCGGGGCGCCCGGCGCCCGGGGTCGCGGGCTCGGGCCAGTCGTCCTCGTCGGCCGCCGGCTCCGGCCGACGGGCGGCGGGACGGCCCTGGCTCTCCTCCCCGCTCCGGGGCCGGTCCCGGCCCGGCTCGCGCGGCTGGTCCTGCCCCGGCTCGCGGCCCCGCCCCTGCTCCGAGGACCGATCATGCTCCGAGGACAGGTCCTGGCGCGAGGACCGGTCCTGGCCGCGGGCGGGAGCCGCGGACGGCGCCGCGGGAGGGGCCGGGGCGCCGGGCCGCGGGGCTGCCGGCGCCGTGGCGGCGGGTCCCGGCCCACCACCGCCCCGCGGGGCCTCCGGGGGCCCTCCCCCGCCGTCGACGACGGGCTCCACCGGCAGGTCGAGCCCGATGACGTCGACGAGCGCACGCCGCACCACGTCGCCGTGCGGGCCGCGGCGGAACGCGTCGGCGAGGCCCGAGGAGGAGAAGGCGAGCCGGACGGCGCCGCCCGAGACCTCGTGGACGCGCGCGTGCTGGCTCACCAGCGACCACGTGGCGCGGCGCAGCGACGACACCCGCTCCAGGACGTCGACCCACATCCGCCGCACCGTGTCCACGTCCCCGCCGGCGGGCCCCGCACCCCCGCCCGGTTGCGGCCGCTCGGGCTCCGGCGCCGAGCGCGGGGGCTGCTCCACGGGGGCACGGTCACCGCCGGGACGCCCGTCGCCGTCCCGCGTCGGGGCGGGGCCGGCGGGGTCGGTGCTCGGGGGGCCCGCGGGGCCGGCGGACGAGGGGTCTGCGCTGCCGGGGCCGGTGCTGCCCGGGCTCGTGGAGCCGCGGGCGGTGTCCCGGTCGGGCTCGGCGGCGCCGGCGGCACCCGGGCCGGCTGCCGCGCGGGCCGTCGCCTCCTCCGCCGGGGCGGCGACGGCCTCGGGACCGCGCGGAGCGGGGGGCGCCGCGGGCTCGGGCCCCGCGGCCGGCGCCGGCGCGGGGCGGACGCCCGTGGGGCCGGTGGCCGGGACGCCCAGGCGGCGCTCGAGGCGGTCGAGGCGCGCCCCCAGGCCGCGCTCGCCCGCGTCGGCGACCGGCAGCAGCAGGCGCGCGCACAGCAGCTCGAGGTGGAGGCGCGGCGACGTCGCGCCGACCATCTCCGTGAGGGCGGCGTTGGCGACGTCGGCCGCCCGGCTCAGCTCCGCGGCGCCCAGGGAGTCGGCCTGGCGGCGCATGCGGGCGAGCTGGTCGTCGGGGACCGCGCGCAGCACGGCCCGCGCCCCCTCCCCCACGGCGCGGACGACGACGAGGTCGCGCAGCCGCTCGAGGAGGTCCTCGACGAAGCGGCGCGGGTCGTGGCCGGACTCCACCACGCGGTCGACGACCCGGAAGACGCTGCCCCCGTCGCCGGCGGCGAGGGCGTCGACGACGTCGTCGAGGAGGCTGGCGTGCGTGTAGCCGAGCAGGGAGATGGCGCGCTCGTAGTCGACGCCGCCCTCGTCGGCGCCCGCGATGAGCTGGTCCAGGACGGACAGCGAGTCGCGGACGGACCCGCCGCCGGCCCGCACGACGAGCGGGAGCACGCCCTTGCCCACGGGGACGCCCTCGGACGCGCAGAGGGTCTCGAGGTACCGGAGCAGCGCCTCCGGCGGCACGAGGTGGAACGGGTAGTGGTGGGTGCGCGAGCGGATGGTGCCGAGCACCTTGTCGGGCTCCGTCGTCGCGAAGACGAACATCACGTGCTCGGGCGGCTCCTCGACGAGCTTGAGCAGCGCGTTGAAGCCCTGGGGGCTCACCATGTGCGCCTCGTCGACGACGAAGACCTTGTAGCGGTCGCGCGCCGGGGCGAAGGTGGCCCGCTCGCGCAGCTCGCGGGCGTCGTCGACGCCGCCGTGGCTGGCCGCGTCGATCTCGACGACGTCGAGGCTGCCGGGCCCGCCGCGCGCCAGCTCGACGCAGCTGGGGCAGACGCCGCACGGGGTGTCGGTGGGGCCCTGCGCGGTGCCGTCCGGCCCGGCGCAGTTGAGGCAGCGGGCCAGGATGCGGGCCGACGTCGTCTTGCCGCAGCCGCGCGGGCCCGAGAAGAGGTAGGCGTGGTTGACGCGGCCGGTGCGCAGCGCCTGGCGCAGCGGGTCGGTCACGTGCTCCTGGCCGATGACGTCGGCGAAGGACTCCGGCCGGTAGCGGCGGTAGAGCGCGAGCGTCGGTCCGGCCACGCCTCGACAGTAGCCGCGAGCGCCGACACCCCGCCGCCCTCGCCCACCGGGTCGGGCCACGCCGCCGACGCACGACCTCAGGACCACCGCGGAGGGGGTGGCGGCGGAAGGGGCGGGAGACGAGGAGGACCCCCCGCGCACCCGCCAGAGCCCACCTACCCTTGCTGCCTTCCGGCCCTGGGGGAGTTCAGCAGGGTGGCGCCGCGCGAGGGGCCGCCCACCACTGTAGGGGACGGTGACCGCGCTCCCGACCGGGCGCGGCCCATCCCGTCCGCGGCGTCGCGCCGCCCCGCCTCGCCGCCACCCGGCGCCCGCCCACCCGCCCGGACTCTCTCCCGCCCGGCGCCCGCCCGCCCGGGCCCCCTCCGCCCGGCGCCCGAGCTGCCCGTGCACTCCCCCGCCACCGTCCTCCGCTAGGCTCGCCCACGGAGGATTCGCCTAGTGGCCTAGGGCGCACGCTTGGAAAGCGTGTTGGGGAAACCCTCGGGGGTTCGAATCCCCCATCCTCCGCCGCCGGCCGGCGACGCCCGGCCGACCGCAGGCCCCCGCCCCCGGGCGGGGGCCTGCGGCGTCCCGGACGCCGGCGCCGGTCCCAGCCGAGCCGCGCCTCCCGCACCGGACGGTCAGCCGCCACCCTCTGCGAGGACGACAGTCGGGCGTCTCCGGCGGACCAGGTCAGAGGGCGACGGCGGGGCACGACGGCGGGGGTCGTCGGCGAGCCGGCCGGGGGACAGGCCGCGCGAGGTCCGCGCCGCTGTCGGACCCCCGTGGCACCGTCGTCGCATGGCCATCTCCCGAGCCTCCCGCGCCTCCCGCACCTCCCCCGCCCCTCGGGCCCCCCGCGACCCGTGGGCCGCCGCCTCGCTCGACGACCTCGACTGCGCGGTGTGCGGGCGCTCCGTGCCGCACGAGCTCCTCGAGTGCCTCGACGGCCACGGCGACGAGTGCCCCGACCGCGTCTGCACCGCGTGCGGCGCCGTCCTCGTCGTCGGACCGTCCCCCCTGGCGCTGCGCCGCACGGCCTGAGGACGCCGCACGCCGACGCCCCGCCCGGGCGCCCCGGGACGACGACGCGGACCGACGCCCCGGACCGACGCCCCAGGGGGCCGACCTCCGGGGCCTCCGGGGCCGCGCGCCCTACAGTGGCCGTCCCGCCCGGCCCGAGCGCCGTGACGACGCCGGTCGCGGGACACGGGGACGGGGACGGGCACGAGCGGCCGGGGTCACGGCTGCTCGCGCCGGAGGAGGAGCGAGATGGCTGACGCGCAAGGACCCCGCGGGGCCGAGGCGCCCGACGAGGAGGTCGCGGCGCTCCTGCGCGCCGAGCGCCGTCGTCGGCGCACCCGCGCCCGGCAGAGCCTCGTCTTCGTCGCCATCTTCCTCGTCGTCGTCGGCATCGGCATCGGGGCCGCCGGCGTCAACCGCGGCTGGTGGGAGGGCCCCTTCGCCGCCGCGGACGACGCCGCCACCCCCGCGCCGACGCAGGCCTGTCCCACGCCGACGACCGCGCCCGTCGAGGCCGCCGGCGTGCAGGTGTCGGTGCTCAACTCGACCGACCGTCCCGGCCTGGCCGGCGGCGTGGCCGACGAGCTGACCGCGCGCGGCCTCGTCGTGGGCGCCGTCGCCAACGCCCCCGACGGCGTCGTGGTGCCGGGGACCGCCGAGGTGCGCTACGGCCCGGAGGGCGCCCTAGCGGCGGAGGGCCTCGCGAGCATCGCCCCGGGCGCGGAGCTGGTCCGCGACGACCAGCGCGCCGGCCCGGCCGTCGACCTCGTGCTCGGCGAGGCGTGGTCCGAGCTGGCCCCCGCCGACGTCCCGCTGACGGCCGTCGTGACCCCCGACCCGGCGACGCTGCCGCCGGGGTGCGCGACGCCGGGCCCGACGAGCGCCGCGACGCCCACGACCACCGCGCCCGCCACCCCGGCGCCCTGAGCACCGCGTGAGCGGACCGGAGGGACGACCGGGGTCCCCGGAGCAGGCGCAGGGGCCGGAGCAGGCGCAGGGGCCGGAGCAGTCGGAGGAACCGGGGCAGGCGGGTCCCGACGAGCAGGCGGCGGCGGACGACGCCGGTACCGGTCTGCCCGCGGGAGCGGGGCGTGCGCGCGACCTCGTGCGCGGCCGCCGCCGCGCCGCCCGCTCCCCCGACCCCGGCGGGCGCCGCCACCACATGGGCGCCGTCCCCGAGCGCATGCCGGTGCTGCGGCCCGACGGCTCGCGCGGCACGACGCGGACCTCCGTCGTCCAGCTCACGGCGGCCACCGCGCACCGCCTGGAGGCGCTGGAGGCCGAGCTCGACGCCGAGATGCGCGCCCTGGCCGCCGAGGGGCGCTACGAGGAGGCGGCCTGGTCGCGCGACGAGCTGGCCGCCGTCCGCGGCGAGCGAGCCCGACGCGCGGGCACCTGACGACCAGCGTCCCGGACAGCACGACGCCGGGACGGACCCCGCACCGTGCCGACCCCCGCCCCTGACGACCCCCGCCTCCTGACGACCTCGGGACCCGGCGCGCACGAGCGGGTCAGGCCGGGCGCAGGGCGGCCACGAGCCGGTCGAGCCCGCGCTCGAGGTCGCTGCGGCGCGGGGCGGCCCACCCGACGACGACGCCCGCCCGGTCCGCGGCGAGGCAGCTCTCGGCGAGGCCGCCGACGGCGACCGACGCCGCCCGCGCCCGCGCCACCACGACCGCCTCCTCCTCGCGCGAGGGCAGCGGCACGACGACGTGGGCACCGGCCGCGCCGCCCTGGGCCCGGTGGCCGGCCGCCTCGACGGCCGCGAGGACGAGCGCGCGGCGGGACGCCAGCTCGCGGCGCAGGCGCCGCAGGTGGCGCGCGAGGTCGCCCGAGGCGGCCAGCTCGGCGAGCACGCGCTGCCCGGCCCGCGGGGGCCGGGCGCCCACCTCGGTCCGCGCCGCGAGGAGCCGGTGCCGCAGCGACTCCGGCGCCACGATCCACCCGGCGCCCAGCGTGGGGCTCACCGTCTTCGACGTGGTGCCCAGGTGGACGACGACGTCGGGGCCGAGCGAGGCGAGCAGCGGCAGCGGCGCGACGTCGTAGCGCAGCTCGCCGTCGTAGTCGTCCTCGAGGACGAGGAAGCCCTCGGCCCGCGCCCGGGCGACGAGCTGCGCCCGGCGCGCCACGGGCAGCCGCCCCCCGGTGGGGAACTGGTGCGCCGGGGTGCAGACGACCGCGGCGACGCCGGCCGGCACGGCGTCGACGACGAGGCCGTCGTCGTCGACGGGGACGGGCACCGGCACGAGCCCCGCAGCCCGCAGCGCCCCGGTGGAGCGGCGGTAGCCCGGGTCCTCGACCGCGACGCGCGCCCCCCGCGGCAGCAGGGCCGCCACCTCGGCGACGGCGGCCGACGTGCCCGTCGTGGCCGTCACGTCGTCGGGCCCGGAGGGCAGCCCGCGGTGGCGGAGCAGGTGCTCGGCGACCGCCGCCCGGAAGGCGCCGTCCCCCCGCGGGTCCGGCAGGGCGTCGGGCGGCCGTCCGCCCGCGGCCCGCCAGGCGCGGCGCCACGCCGCGCGGTCGAGGGCCTCGGTGCACGGGGCCCCCGCCCGCAGGTCGAGCAGGTCCTCGCCGGCCGCCCCCCCGAGCCCCTCGTCCCCGCCCGCACCTCTGGGCCTCCCCGGCCCGCCCGCGCCCCTGAGCACCCGCTCCCCGCCCGCGGGAGCGGCCGGCAGGCCCACGACGAAGGTGCCGACGCCGCGGCGCGCCGCCACCCACCCCTCGGCGAGGAGCTGGTCGTACGCCGCCGCCGTGACCGTGCGGCTGGTCCCGAGCAGGCGGGCCAGCTCGCGCGTCGAGGGCAGCCGGGCGCCGGCCGCGAGCACGCCCCGCGCCGCGGCGTCGCGCAGGCCCGAGGCCACCTGCACCGCGAGCGGCTCCGGCGCCCCGCGGTCGACGACGAGCGGTGGGACCTCCACGCGACCTCCCCGGTGGCCTGCTGCGATCGCTGCGTCCTGGCCCTCGCAGGATGCCATCGGGGCCGACACGCTCGTCGTCGTGACCCGCGCCGACGCCCGGCCCCGCAGCGCCCCCACCCGCGATGACACCGCCCGCCCTGACACCGCCAGCAGCGCCACCACCACCAGCGCCACCGCCCCGCCCGCGGCGGCTCCCCCGACCGCCCCCGGACCGCTGTCGCCCACGGAGCGCTCCACGGTGCGGCGCGGCGCCCGCCGCGCCCGCCCCGACCGCGCGGCGCTGCACGCCGTGCTCGACGCGGGCCTCGTCGGGCACCTCGGCGTCGTCGTGGACGGGGCCCCGCGGGTGCTCCCGACGGGCTACGGGCGGGTCGGCGAGGTGCTGTACCTCCACGGCTCGACGGGCGCCCGCTCGCTGCGCGAGGCCGCCGGGGCGCAGGTCTGCTTCACGGTGACGCTGCTCGACGGCGTCGTCTACGCGCGGTCGGCGTTCCACCACTCGGTGGACTACCGCTGCGCCGTCGTGCACGGCGCCGCCCGCGTCGTCGAGGACGACGCGGAGCGCGAGCGGGCGCTCGAGGCGCTCACCGAGCACCTCGCGCCCGGGTCGTGGAGGGCGACCCGTCGGCCCACCGGCAAGGAGCTGGCGGCCACGGCCGTCCTCGCCCTGGACCTGCACGAGGCCGCGGTGAAGGTGCGCGCGGGCGGCCCGGCCGACGACGAGGCCGACGTGACCTCCGACGGCCACGACTGGGCGGGCGTCCTGCCCCTGGTCACCGCCTGGGGCGCCCCCGTCCCCGCGCCCGACCTGCGGCCCGGCGCCGCCGTGCCCGACCGCGTGCGGCGGCGTCCCGCGCCGGGCGGCGGCCCCCGGGGCTGAGCGCGACCTACCCGGCGTCAGCGCGCCGGCGGCGCCAGACCTCGACGGCGACGACGAGCAGCAGCGCGAGCGCGCCGCCCACGAGGAGCACCCGGTCCAGTGCCACGGGCGGGGTGCCGCCCGTGGCGCCGAGGACGAGGTGAGTCGTGTAGGCCGCGTAGCCGAGCAGGAGCAGCGCGCCGTCGAGGCGGCTGACGTCGGCCGCGAGCGCGCCGAGGAGCAGCAGCACGGCGGCCGCCCCCACCATCACCGGCAGGTCGACGGTGCGGGCGCTCTCCTCCACGGGCACGCCACCGGGGCTGACGAGGGCGGTCAGCCCGAGGACGGCGCCGAGGTTGAAGACGCCGCTGCCGACGACGTTGCCGATGGCCATGTCGCGCTCGCCGCGGACGACGGCGACGACGGACGTCGCCAGCTCCGGCAGCGAGGTGCCGACCGCGACGACGGTGAGCCCGACGACGAGGTCGCTCACGCCCAGGTCGGCGGCGATGGTGCCGGCCGCGCCGACCAGGGCCTGCGCGCCCCCGACGAGCAGGGCCACGCCCGCGACCACGAGCAGCGCGTCACGCAGGACCCGGGAGCGGGGCGCCGCGGCGCGCGCGTGGAGCTCGCCGTGGGCGCGGGTCGCCGAGGTGCCCTCGGGCCGCCCGCGTCCTGCCCCCACGCCGTCGGGCGCCACGCCGTCGGGCGCCACGCCGTGGGGCGCCACGCCGTGGGAGCCCGGGGCACGGCCGGCCCCCTCCGCCCGTCGCGAGACGACGACGGAGCGGGCCACGTAGGCGACGAGGAGCACGAGGAGGAGCGCGCCGTCGAGGCGCCCGACGTCGCCGTCGAGGGACAGCACCCACGCGAGGGCGCTGACGGCGAGGAGCACCGGGACGTCGACGCGCAGCAGCTGCCGGCCGACGAGGAGGGGCAGCACCAGGGCGGAGAGCCCGAGGATGAGCAGGACGTTGGCGATGTTGCTGCCGACGACGTTGCCGACCGCCAGCCCGGGGGACCCGTCGAGCGCCGCCCCGAGGGTGACGGCCAGCTCCGGGGCGCTCGTGGCCGCGGCGACCACCGTGAGGCCGACGACGAGCGGGGAGAGGCCCGCGGCCCGCGCGAGGCCGCCGCCGCCGCGCACGAGCAGCTCGCCGCCCGCCACGAGCAGGGCGACGCCGAGGACGAGGAGGGCGACGAGGGCGACCACGGGGGCTCCTGGGGGGCGTCCGGTCGGGCGGGGGGGGCGGCGGGGCGAGCAGGGCTGCGGACGGGCGGAGGGGTCAGGCGGTGGCCGGGCGGACCCGGCCCCGGACCTCGCGGGTGACGGAGACCGCGACGACGACCGCCACCAGGGCGAGCGCGACGAGGACGGCCCGCACGTACGGCTCGAGGAGGGCGCTGCCGGTGGCGTCGAGCACGACGTGGGCGAGGTAGGCGACGTACCCGCCGAGCAGGAGGGCCCCGTCGCGGCGCGAGACCCGGGAGGCGCACAGGGCCAGGGCGAGGAGCAGGACGGTCGAGGCGAGCATGACGGGCAGGTCGACCGTCCGGGCGCCGGCCTCCACGGCGACGCCGCCGGGCGTCACGAGGCCCGTGAGCGCCAGGACCCCGCCGACGTTGAAGAGGTTGCTCCCGACCACGTTGCCGATGCCGAGGTCCCGCTGGCCGCGGACGATCGCGACGACGGCCGTCGCCAGCTCGGGCAGCGACGTCCCGACCGCCACGACCGTGAGGCCGACGACGAGGTCGCTGACGCCGAGGGACGCCGCGATCGAGCCGGCCGACGTGACGAGGGCCTGGGACCCCCCGACGAGGAGCGCGACGCCGGTGACGACGAGCCCGAGGTCGCGACCGACCTCCCGGCCCCGGCCGCGGCCCGCGGCGTCCCCGTGGTCGTCCTCGCCGGCGCCGCCGACCTCGCGCCGCGCCCGCTCGCGCTCGGCGCGGCGGCCGGCGCGCACCGTCCACGTCATGTGGGCGGCCACCACCGCGAGCAGCAGGGCGCCGTCGAGACGCCCGACCGCCCCGTCCTGGACGAGCAGCAGGGCGAGGGCGCTGACGGCGACCACGACCGGCAGGTCGACCCGCAGCGTCTGGCGGCCCACGGCGAGCGGCAGGAGCAGCGCGGCGACGCCCACGACGAGCAGGACGTTGGCCAGGTTGCTGCCGACGACGTTGCCCACCGCCAGGCCGGGTGAGCCCTCGAGGGTGGCGAGCAGCGTCACGGCGAGCTCGGGGGCGCTGGTGGCGGCCGCGACGACCGTCAGCCCGACGACGAGCGGGGACATGCCGAGGGCCCGCGCCAGGGCGCCGCCCCCGCGCACGAGCAGCTCGCCGCCGCCGACGAGCACGGCGAAGCCCACGAGGAGCAGGACGACGTCCAGGAGCACGGGCGGTCCCTCCGGGTGCGGCAGGACCCCCGTCGGCGGTGCCGGCGGGGGTCCTGCTGGAGCTGGCGGTGGCGGTGGGATTTGAACCCACGGAGGAGTTGCCCCCTCACGCGCTTTCGAGGCGCGCTCCTTCGGCCGCTCGGACACGCCACCGCGACGAACAGTAGCGGCGGCCCTCCGCCGGTCCCAAACCGGCCCTCGCCCAGCCCGACCCGACCCGGCCCTCGCCCCACCCCGACCCCGTCCGGCCCCGGACCGCCGCGGCGGCGCCCGGCCGGGTCGTCAGGCGGGCAGCGCCGCGCCCAGCCGGGCCACCTCGGCCCCGACGGCGGGCGCGAGGCCGCCGTCACCGCCGTCGAAGGCCCTCGCCACGACGGGCGGCCCCGTCCGGCGCCCCGTCCGGCGCCAGGTGGCCACGGCGCGCCCGCCGGTGACCACCGTGCCGAGGAAGACGCCGTTGCCGCCGGGCACCACCGCCGCGGCGTGCTCGGCGGGCACGGTCGCGGACCGGTCGGCGTACCCGAGGACCATCTCGTCGAAGCCGGGCAGCAGCAGGGTGCGCCGGGCGTCGTCCCGGTGCCGGGCCAGGCGCTCGGGCGTCGCGGGGTCGAGCAGCATCTCCGTGCCGCCGCACGTGAGCGCCTCCAGGTGCGGGCGGGCCAGCGCGAGCCCCGCGCGCGCCTCGCGCACCGTGAGGCCCGACCAGCGCACGAGGTCGGCGAGGGTCGCGGGGCCGTGGGAGGCGAGGTACCGGCGCGCCAGCTCGCCGAGCGCCTCCTCGCGCTCGAGCCGTCGCGGCGCGGGCACCCACTCCTCGAGCAGGACGAGCGCCTGCTCGTCGGAGGCCCCGGCGCCGGCGCGGTCGGGCAGCAGGGGCCCCCAGCAGGTGGTGCCCGTCTGCGAGAGCGTCCACAGCAGGTGGTAGCCGCGCTGGGGCACCCTCCCGGTCCCGCTGCCGGTCCCCCCGCCCGTCCCCTCCACGGCCGCGGAGCCGAGGACCCCGGCGTCCTCCCAGAGCGCGAGGACCTCCTCGCGGGCGAGCCGCCGACCGCCGGCCAGGGCGTCGACGACGACGCCCCGCGCCCGCTCGACGAGCACCTCGTCGATCCCCAGCCCGGCCCGCCGGCTCGCCGCCCCGCGCAGCTGCCGCTCCGTGGACAGCGCGAGCAGCCACCCCAGGTCCTCCGCCGCGACGAGGTGGAGCGTGCTGCGCAGCGGCCACGAGCGGACGAGCGCGCCGCTCGCCAGCGCGGCCCGCACTCCCGCGAGGTCCGGGGCGGACCGCGCCCCGGCCGGCCCGGGCGCGGGGCGCTCGCCCGCCGGGTCGTCCGAGGCCCCGTCCGTGGCCCCGTCCGTGGCCCCGTCCGCGGGCGAGCGCAGCGCCGTCGACAGCAGGGCGCCGCGCAGGTCCTGCGCCTGCGCGGCCAGGAGCCACCGCACCGCGGCGGCCGCGTCCGGCTCGCCCGGCCCCGCCAGCCGCTGCGCCACCAGGCGCAGCAGCGCCACCTCGGAGGGGTCGACCTCGGCCACGGCCCGTGTCCTACCCCCGCCGGGCGCCGGGCGTCCAGGGGCCGGCGTCGACGGCGGGCTCGTCGGCCGGGCGCTCTCGGCGCGCGGCGAAGAAGGCGCGCAGCAGGTCGCCGCACTCCTCCTCGCGCACGCCGCCGACGACCTCGACCCGGTGGGGCAGCCGGCGGTCGCGCACGACGTCCAGCACCGAGCCCGTGGCGCCCGCCTTCGGGTCCCACGCCCCGAGCACGAGCCGCTCGACGCGGGCCAGCAGCAGGGCCCCCGCGCACATGGCGCACGGCTCGAGGGTGACGACGAGCGTGCTCCCCGCGAGGTGCCACGTGCCGGCGCGGCGGGCCGCGGCGCGCAGCGCGAGGACCTCGGCGTGCGCCGTCGGGTCGCCGTCGGCCTCCCGGCGGTTGGCGCCCTCGCCGAGCACCGAACCGTCGGGGCCGAGCACGACGGCGCCCACGGGCACGTCGCCGTCGGGGGTCGCCCGTGCCGCCTCCAGCGCGAGGCCCACCAGCGCCGCCAGGTGGCCGGGCGAGCCCCGCGGCGCCGTCAGCGCAGCGCCTCGAGCAGCTCGTCGAAGCCGCAGTCCGCGCCGATCTGCGCGAGCGCGCTGTCCGGGTCCTCCGGCGCGGCCTCCGTGACCTCGAGCAGCCGGGCGCGGTCGACGCCCAGGTCGGAGAGGACGTCGGGGTCGCCCGCCCACAGCGCGAGGCCCGGCGTCTGCTCGTCGGGCTGGTCCTCCTCCTCCTCGGCGTCGGCGGCGACGGGCGCCGTGGCCGCCGCCTCGGCCTCGGGGCTGCCGGCCGTGCGGGCCGCGGGCTCGGTGACCTCCTCGGGCGCCTCCTCGGGCTCGTCGCCGAGCTCGGCCTCCATGTCGGCCGCCGGGGCCACGAGGTCGCCGTAGTGGCTGCGCTGCGAGGCCGCCAGGTCGGAGACGAAGAGGCGCACGTCCTCGTCGACGTCCTCGGTGGCGGCCATGGCGTCGCCGTCGACGCGCACGACGGCGAACCACTCGTCCTCGTGCTCGAGCACCGCCAGGGCGGTCCCGCCGTCGGGGGCGACGCCGCGGAGCACCTCGGCGAGGTCCTCGAGGTCGGTGACCTCGTCGATGGAGACGTCGTGGGAGCGCCAGGCCCCCTCCTCGCAGGTGATGACGGCGGTGAAGTAGGACATGGGGACAGATGGTGGCGCACGGCTAGGGTCGACGCCATGCGCCTGCACATCGCGGACCACCCGCTCGTCGCCCACAAGCTGACGGTGCTGCGCGACCGCGAGACCGACTCGCCCACCTTCCGGCGCCTGGCGGACGAGCTCGTCACGCTCCTGGCCTACGAGGCCACCCGGGACGTGCGGACGACGGACGTCGCCATCACCACGCCGGTCGGCCCGACGACGGGCACGCGGCTCAGCTCGCCCAAGCCGCTCGTCGTGCCGATCCTGCGCGCCGGGCTCGGGATGCTCGACGGCATGACGCGCCTCCTGCCGACGGCGGAGGTCGGCTTCCTCGGCATGATCCGCGACGAGGAGACCCTCCAGGCGACGACGTACGCCACGCGCCTGCCGGACGACCTCTCGGGCCGCCAGTGCTACCTGCTCGACCCCATGCTCGCGACGGGCGGCACCCTGGCCGCCGCGGTGGAGTACCTCTTCGCGCGCGGCGCCGACGACGTCACGGCCCTGTGCCTCCTCGCCGCCCCCGAGGGGGTCGAGGCCCTGCGCGCCGCGGTCGGCGAGGACGCCCGCGTCCAGGTCGTCACGGCCGCCGTCGACGAGCGCCTCGACGACAACGGCTACATCGTCCCGGGCCTCGGCGACGCCGGGGACCGCCTCTACGGCGTCGTCTGAGGCGCTCGCCCGCTGCTGCCCCCGGACGGCGGGCCACCCCGGACCGCGGGCGGCGGACGGGCTAGAGGCCCCGCTCGCGCTCGACCTCGGCGGCCTCCTCGGGCGTCGGAGCGGTGCCGCCGAGGTGCGCCGGCAGCCACCAGGCGTGCGGCCCGGGGTGCGCCGTGTCCGGGTGGGTCGCCTGCAGGGCGTCGAGCTGGACCTGCAGGCGCCGCCGCAGCTCGACCGCGCACTCCTCCACGGTCCGCGGGGTCACCTCGAGCGGCTCGCCGACGCTCACCTGGACGGTCTGGCCGCGGGTGAGGTCGCGCGGGGTGCCCTTGCCGAGGAGCCGCTGCGTGCCCCACACCGCGGTGGGCAGGACGGGCACGCGCGCCGACGCCGCCATGCGCAGCGCGCCGGACCTGATGGGCTTGACGGTGAAGGACCGCGAGATCGTCGCCTCGGGGAAGAGGCCGACGACCTCCCCGGCGTGCAGGGCCCGCAGCGCGGCCCGCAGGGACGCCGAGCCCGCCGAGCGGTCGACGGGGATGTGGTGCATGCCGCGCATGAGCGGCCCCGCGACGGGGTGGCGGAAGATGCTCTCCTTCGCCATGAAGCGCGTGAGGCGGCGGTGGGCCTCCCACGGCGCCAGCCCCGCGAAGACGAAGTCCGCGTACCCCACGTGGTTGATCGCGAGGACGACGCCGCCCGTGGCCGGCACGTGCTCCAGCCCCTCGAGCCGGGTCCGGACGCCGAGCACCCGGAACGCCGTCTTCGCCAGGCCGATGACCGGGGGGTAGACGCGCTCGGGGCGCGCCCGCGCCGGGCGGTCGCCTCCGTCGCCGCCGCGGCTGCTCATCCGCGGGACAGTAGCCGCCGCGACGGCTCACCCCCACCCGGGGGCCGGAGCAGCCGGCGCTCAGGCCGCGGGGTCGGCCTCGTCCCGCCGCGCGCCGTGCGGGGCCTCGGCGAGGGCGCCGAGGACCGCCCGGCAGATCTCCCCCAGCTGGTCGCGCTGCACGGGCGAGAGGGGGTCGAAGAGCGCCCGCCGCACGTGCTCGACGTGGCCGGGGGCCGTGCGGTGCAGGACGTCCCACCCCTCGTCGGTGAGCGCGGCGACGGCGCCGCGGCCGTCGTCGGCGGCCCGCGAGCGCGCCACCCAGCCCTTCTCCTCCAGCCGGGTGACGGCGTGGGAGATGCGGCTGGGCGAGGACGTCGTGATGGCCGCCAGCTCGCTCATCCGCAGCCGCCGGGACGGCGCCTCGGACAGCATGGCGAGGACGGTGTAGTAGGCCTGCGGCATGCCCGCCTCGGCGCGCATCTGCCGGTCCAGGCTCACCTGCAGGAGCTGGGTCATGGCGAGCAGGTCGCGCCACGTGCGCTGCTCGTCGTCGTCCAGCCACCGCGGCCCGGGCGCCGCCGGGCCCTGCTGCTGCGCGCGCCCCGCGGCCGCCTCGTCCACCACGGGCCCCATCATGGCCTGCCCCGGACGCCGCTCACCCCGCCTGGACCGGGACGGCGGCGACGGCCGCGGCGTCCTCGACCGGGGCCGCACCGGCCGTCGACGTCGTCGTGCGCCCCGCGCCCGGGACCGGCGTCGGCTGCGGCACCGCCCCGTGGGCGATGGGCGCGGTGATCCACGCCTCGGGGATGCCGAAGCCGTCGACGAGGAGGCGCGCGTCGGCGCGCACCTCGCGGCAGAGCTCGTTGACGGCCGCCAGGACGGCCTTGCTGCGGCCGGGCGTCAGCCAGCCGTGCTCGAGGTACCAGGCCCGGTCGCGCTCGACGAGGGACAGCACGTGCAGGTCGCCGACGCGGGCCAGCAGCTCGGCCGTCGCGTCGTCCTCGCACTCCTCCTCGGCGGCCACGAGCGCCTCGACGACGACGCGGTCGACGTGCGCGCGGGCCGCGGCGAGCAGGTGGTCCTGGGCGTCGTCGAAGACGGCGGCGGCGTCGGCCCCGGGCGCCTTGGCGCGGCGCAGCCGGCGGGCCACCCCGACGAGCAGGTGCGCCTCGCGCTCGACGAGCAGGCGCATCTGCCAGCCGCGGTCGCGCAGGTCGGCGTCCTCGTCGCGCCCCGGGGCGGCCTCGAGGAGGCGCTGCACGGTGACGCGCGCCGTCGTGCGCTCCATGACGCGGCTGCGGACCTGGTCGGCGACGGCGCGCACCGTCCCCCACGTGCCGAGCTCGCCGAAGTCCTCGGCGTAGCCCGTGAGCAGGCCCTTGCCGACGAGCTGCAGCAGGACGGTGTTGTCGCCCTCGAAGGTCGTGAAGACGTCCGTGTCCGCCTTGAGCTGCGGCAGCCGGTTGGCGGCGAGGTAGCCGGCCCCGCCGCAGGCCTCGCGGCACGTCTGGATGGTCGACGTCGCGTGCCAGGTGGCCACGGCCTTGAGCCCGGCCGCGCGGTTCTCCAGCTCGCGCTGGTCGTCGTCGGTGACCGAGCCCTCGGGCGCGGACTGCAGGTCGTGCAGGCGCGCCGTCAGCTCGTTCTGCGCGAGCTGGAGGACGTAGCTCGTCGCGAGCGCCGGCATGAGGCGTCGCTGGTGGGCGCGGTAGTCGAGGAGGACGACCTCCTCCTGCGCCCCGTCGGCCCCCGGCCGGGTGAACTGCCGCCGGGTGAGGCCGTAGCGGACGGCGACGGCGAGCGCCTGCTGGGTGGCCGCCCCGGCGCCCGCGGCGATGCACACGCGCCCGCGGACGAGGGCGCCCAGCGTGGTGAAGAAGCGCCGACCGGGGCTCTCGATGCTGCTGGTGTAGGAGCCGTCGGGCGCCACCTGGGCGAAGCGGTCCAGGAGGTCCTCGCGCGGCACGCGGACGCCCGTGAAGCGGATCCGCCCGTTGTCGACGCCGTTGAGGCCCGCCTTGACGCCGTCGTCCTCGACCTCGACGCCCGGCAGCAGCGCGCCGTCGGCGTCGCGCAGCGGCACGACGAAGCAGTGGACGCCGCGCCCGCGGGGCTCCTCCCCCGGGCCGCCGGTGACGAGCTGGGCGAAGACCGAGGCGACGCGCGCGTGCCGCGCGGCCCCGCCGATGTAGTCCTTGCGGGCGCCGTCGTGCGGCGTCGTGAGCACGAACTCCTGCGTCGCGGCGTCGTAGACGGCCGTCGTCTCGAGGTTGGCGACGTCGGACCCGTGCCCGGTCTCCGTCATGGCGAAGCACCCGACGGTCTCCAGGGCGATGGTCGCGGGCAGCCACCGGCGGTGGTGCTCGGCGGACCCGAGGCTCTGCACCGCGCCGCCGAAGAGGCCGAAGTGGACCCCCGACTTGATCATCACGGACAGGTCGCCGTAGCCGAGCATCTCGAACTGGACGACGCTCGCCCCGACGTCGCCGCCGCCCCCGACCTCGCGGGGGAAGCCGTGCGCGGGCGAGCCGGTGGCGGCCAGCTCGCGCACGAGCCCCATGACCTCGTCGCGGTAGACGTCCAGCGGCGCCGAGGGGTCGGTGGCGAAGACGCCGGCCGGCAGCGTCGCCCGGGCCTCCTCGCGCACCCAGCCCCAGCGCCCCGCCAGCAGCGCGGTGAGGTCGGCGGCCGTGACGACGGCGCGGTCGCCGGTGCCGGCCTCCCCGCGGTCCCCGGCGCGCTCGCCGCCCCGGCCACCGGCGCGCCGGCGCGCCGGGCGGCCCTCGCGCTGCTCGGGGCGGCGCGCGGCGGGCGCCGTCCCCCCGCTCGCGGGACCCGCCGTCGCGGGACCAGCCGTCGTGGGACCAGCGGTCGGGGTGGTCGCGGGCGTCGGGGTCTCCGTCGTCTGCGTCATGGCGAGCCTCCTCGCGGCACCGGGGCGCCGGAAAGTTACCGGCGAGTAACCACTGTACGCCGAGGACGCCGCTCAGCCCAGGGCGGGCCGCAGGTCGGCCGGCGAGAGCACCCGTCCGCGCCGCGCGGCGAGCGCCGACGCGGCCAGGGCGAGGACGAGGTAGCCGCCGAGGACCGCCACGGCGACGAGCACCGGCCGTTCCGAGCCCCCCGCGGTCAGCGACCGGAAGGCCTCGACGGCGTAGCTCATGGGCAGCACCTGGTGCACCGCCGCGAGCGGCGCGGGCAGCGTCTGCCACGGGAAGGTGCCGCCGGAGCTGACGAGCTGGAGGACGAGCAGGACGAGCCCCGCGAACTGGCCCGTGAGGCCGAACCAGGCGACGAGGGCGTGCACGACGGCGACGAAGGTCGCCGAGGTCAGCAGCAGGAGGGCCAGCAGGCCGAGCGGCGCGGCGGGCTCCAGGCGCAGGACGGCGACGACGACCGTCCACAGCAGCACGGACTGCACGACGCCGACGGCGGCCGCGGGCCCGTACCCGCCGAGCGCCGTCCCGAGCGCCGACCGGCCCGCGGCCGCCGCGCGCCGCGAGAGGGGGCGGACGACGAGGAAGAGCACGTACCCGCCGATCCACAGGGACAGCGCCAGCAGGTACGGCGCGAGGCCTGCGCCGTAGGTGCTCACCTGCGCGGTGCTGGCGCTGGCGGTGACGACCGGGTCGTTGATGGCGCCGACCGCCCGCTCCCGCTCGTCCGCCGACAGGTCCGGCACGCCGGAGGCGCCCTGCACGAGCCCGTCGCGCAGGGACGCCGCCCCGTCGCGGGCCTGGCCGACGCCCGTCGCGAGGGCCCGCGCGCCCTCCGCCAGCTGCTCGGTGCCGGTGACCGCCTGGTCCTCTCCCGTCGCGAGCTGGTCGGCGCCGTCCGCGAGCGCGGAGGCGCCCTCGTCGAGCGCGCGGGCGCTGGCGGCCAGCGGTCGGACGCCCTCGAGGAGCTGCCCGGTGCCGGTGGCGAGCGCGTCCGCGCCGTCGGCCGAGGCGGCCACGCCCTGCGCGAGCGCGGGGGCGGCGTCGGCGAGCGCGCCGGCGCCCTGCGCCACCTGCGCCGAGCCGGTCGCGAGCGCCTGGAGCGAGGCGTCGGCCTCCTGGACCTGCGCCTGCGCGTCCTGCACGGGCGCGACGAGCTCGTCGGTGCGCGCGAGCACGGCGGCGACCTGCGCGTCGTCGAGGCCGAGGTCGCGCAGCTGCGCCTCGAGGTCGCCGCGGGCGGCCGCGAGACCGGCCACGGCGTCCGCGGAGGCGGTGGCGACGGCGTCCGCCGTCTGCGCCACCTGCGCGTTGCCCTCGGCGACGGCCGCGGCGCCGTCGGCGAGCGCCCGCGCCTGCTCGGGGAGCGCGGCCGTGCCGTCGCGCAGCTGCCCGAGGCCGCCGGCGAGGGCGGTGGCGCCGTCGTCGAGCTGCTCGACCCCGGTGACGAGCTGGTCGACGCCCGCCACGGCCGCGCCGGTGCCGTCGGCCAGCTGCCCGGCCCCGGCGGCCAGGCCGTCGGCGCCTTCGGCCAGGGCGCGCTGGCCGGTGAGCAGGGCGTCGGCCCCCTGGACGAGGCCGTCGGCGCCCTCGGACGCCTGCCCCAGCCCGTCCGCGAGGGCGCCCGCGCCGTCGGCGGCCTGCTGCAGCTGCTGGCTCACGGTGGAGAAGCCGACGAGGAAGGAGCTGGCCGCCTGCTCCCCCACCTGGTCGGCCACGGCCTGCTGCGTGGCCGCGACCACGCGCTCGGCGATGGTGCGGCCGAGGTAGCTGGTGGCGTCGTTCGTCGTCAGCTCGAGCTGGGCCTGGCGGGGCGGGGCGGGCTCGCCCGCCGAGACGGCCTGCTGGACCGACGCGAGGTCGGAGGAGAAGGTGGCGGGCACGAGGAGCGAGGCCTCGTAGCGCCCGTCCCGCACGCCCTCGGCCGCGTCCTGGGCGTCGGTCCGCTGCCAGTCGAGCTCGCCGTCCGTCTCGAGGTCGCGGGCGACCTGCGAGCCCACGGACAGCAGCACCCCGCCGGTGCTGGCCCCCTCGTCCTCGACGACCAGCGCGGCGGGCACCTGGTCCAGGCGCTCGTAGGGGTCGTGGTTGGCCCACAGGTACAGCCCCGCGTAGAGCACGGGGACGAGCGCGAGCGCCAGCACCGCCAGGCGCGCCATCGGCGAGGCGAGCAGGCGCCGCACCTCCGTCCCCGAGGAGGCCCGGGCCGCGGCGCCGACCCCCGCGAGCCGGGAGGTCCGGCGGGCGCGGGGCCGCTCCCCGGCGTCGGGGAGCTCGAGGCGGTCGCCCTCGTCGGAGGGGCGGGGGCCGTCGGAGGAGCCGTCGTCGGAGGGGCGGGGGCCGCCGGTGGAGGCGTCGTCGGAAGGGCGGGCGGGTGTGGTCACAGGGTCGCCTCCACGGCGATCTCGGTCGGTCGTGGGGGCAGGTCGCCGGGGCGCACGGCGCGCGCGACGCCGGCGGCGGCCCGCAGGTCCGTCGGGCGCAGGAGGCCGGCGCCCTCGAGCAGCGCCGCCTCGGCGCGGGGGACGAGGACGGCGACGCCGAGGCCGCGGGCCGCCAGCTCGGCGGCGACGTCCCACCAGCCGCCGCTCGCCCGGGCGTCACCGCCGCCGCGGTCGGGGCGGGCGAGGACGAGCGCCTCGACGCCGGTGCGCCCCGCCGCCAGGGCCGCGAGCGCCCGGGTGCGCGCGGGGGGCGGCAGGTCGCGGGCCGGGACGTCGGCGAGGTCCTCGAGGCCCTCGTCCGCGAGCCAGGCGCGGGCGTCGGCCCGCCCCGCCGGCCGGCCCGCCGCGCGCAGCTCCTCCGCGACCGCGGCTCGCAGGGGCAGGACGGGCTCGGGGTCGCTGACGCCCGGGACGTCGACGACGGCGGTGCGGGCGCGCAGCTCGCCGCGCCCCCACAGGCCCACGTCGTGCCCGGAGACGAGGACACGCCCGCCCGTCGGCACGAGGCGGCCCGTCAGGGCCAGGGCGAGGGCCACGGGCGCCTGCCCGTCCGCGCCCGCGTCGAGGGCGACGAGGGTCCGCCGGCCCGCGGCGACGAGCACGCCCGTGGGGGGCAGGACGTCGGCGCCCCCGACCCGGACGGACACGTCCTGGGCCTCGATCTCCATGCTGCGCTCCCCGGTGCCGCTGCGGGCGCCGGACCGCTCCCGGCGCGCGGGCGCCCGCCGGTGCGGGCGGGCGCGTCACGGACGACGGTACGCACCGGCGACGGGCGCCCCGACCGGCACCGGCGCCCGGGAGCGAGGTGGGACGGCCGGGACGGGAGAGCCGGACCGGCGCGGGGGCGCGGGCACCCGCCGCGCGCGGGGGGCGGGGAGCGCCCACAGTGGGGCGAGGAGGTCGCCCGCACCGGGGAGGCCCGACGACGACGCCACCGGAGGCACCACCGTGACCGACACGTCGACGACCGGCACGACCGGCACGACCAGCGCGGGCGACGCCCGCCCCCTGTCCGTCCGGGCGATGGAGGCCGTCGAGGGCGCGACGTGGCTCGACACGACCGTCGACGTCGAGCAGCGGCTCGTCGAGAAGGCGCTCACGGCGACGCCGGGGCTGCTCGGCCTCCTGCGCGGCAAGGGCGTGGGGCACGCCGTCCACCCGCCGATGACGGACGTGCCGATCGGCGCGTGGCTCTCGGCGTCCGCCCTGGACCTCGTGGGCGGGCGCTCCGCCCGGCCCGCCGCGCGGCTGCTCGTGGGCCTCGGCTGCGTCGCCGCGCTGCCGACCTTCGCGACCGGCAGCGCGGAGTGGGTCGGCCTGCGCGAGGGCGACAAGCGCGTCGGCTACGTGCACGCCGTCGCCAACGGCACGTCCTTCGCGATGTACGCCGCGTCGTGGTGGGTGCGCCGCCACGAGCGCCGGCACGGCCTCGGGGTGGCCCTGGCGCTCGGCGCCGGGGCGGTCGCCGGGATCGGGGGCTACCTCGGCGGGCACCTGTCGGTCGCCCGCGACATCGGCAGCCGCGACCCGGCCTACATGGGCGACCCGACCTCCCGCGAGCCCGTCAGCCCGCACCGGGTCTGACGGCCGCGCACGCCGCGTCCGACGGCCGCGACGCCCCGGGTCTGACGGCGACGCCGCCCTGCGTCTGACGGCGACGCCGTGCCGGGTCCGACGGCCGCCGCGGACCAGCACCGCCGGGGTTGGGGCGGCGCCGTCGCTCGGCGACGCCCCTACTCCCTACTGGTAGGAGACGAAGTCGGGCATCGGCTCGACGGCCATCGTCTCCGCCGGCGTCATCGTCGGGGTGTCCTCGTCGTAGAAGTTCTTCCAGCCCCAGCGCATGCCCTCGGGCGCGTCGGTCTGCAGCGCGCGGTAGGTGTCGAGCTTCTGGCCGGGCGTCCCGTGCCCGTCGGCGTGGACGAGCGGGACGAGCTCGTCGTGCGACATGTCCAGGCGCTCGCGGTCCACGATCATCCGGGTCTGGAACTGGTGGAGCAGGAAGACCTTGGGCGGCAGGTCGTCCTCCCGCACCAGCTCCGCCAGCCAGTCGCCCACGGCGTTGACCTCGTCGACGCCGACCTGGCCCACCTGCCGCAGGTGCCGCTGGTCGGGCTCCAGCCGCCACTCCGGGTCGAGCGCGAGGCCGACGCCGGGGTGGGTGAGCAGGTCCTCGTAGCGCTGCGCCTGCGTGAGGAAGTCGGTGCGCCCCGGCTGCAGGTCGAGGACGACGTACACGCCCGCGTCCGCCGCCGCCTCGATCCACGGCCGGATGACCTCGGGGTCGAGCTCCTGGGAGTAGTCGCCGTCGTCGCCCGCCGACGCGGAGGCGACCGTGGTGATGATCTCGAAGGTGGGGACGACCGGGTCCTCGACGAGGTCGTCGTACTCGGCGGCGACCTCCTTCGCGCGCTCGACGGCGGCGTCGACGTCCTGCTCACCCATGACGCCGAGCGAGGGAGTCCCCGGGGCGCCGTAGAGGGCGATCATGTGGCGGCCCGGGAAGGGCACCTGCCCGCCGCCCGGCAGCTGGTAGCCGGTCTCGACGACGTCCATGCGCTGGGCGAGGCGGTCGGTGTCGCCGAAGTCCGGCGACAGCGCGAGGACCGACGCGGGGGGCGCCGCCGAGGCGCTCTCGACGAGCGCGCCGTCCGCGCGCGGGTCCCCGCCCGGGACCTCCTCGACGCTCGCCCCCGCGGCCCGCGCCGTCGCGGCCGGGGCGAGGTCGGCGGCCTCGCCCGTGGACAGGACCAGCAGGCCCTCGCCCGCCGCCGACCCCTCGTCGGTGGGGGCGGCGGAGGGGGTGGCCGCACCGTCCGCGGAGGGCTCCGCCCGCTCCGGGGCCTCGACGTCGTCGCTCGCCGCGTCGAGCACCTCGGCGTCGAGGGCGCCCTCGGCCCAGGCGCGGGAGTCCTCGTCGGCGGCCAGCACCTGCTCGGCGCCGAGGCGCTCGACCTCCGCGACGACGGCGGCCGGGTCGGCGCCCGGCACCGCCGGGGCCGGCGGCTCGGCGGCCGGGGGCGCGCCCTCGACGACTCCTCCCCCGTCGGTGGTCGCGGTGGCGTCGTCCGTCGGGGTCGCGCTCGTCGTGGCGGCCTCCGTCGGGCCGCTCTCCGTCGGGGCGCCGTCCGTCGGGGTGGCGGTCGAGGGCGCTCCGCCGCCCGAGGGCGAGGCCGACGGCGCGGGCGCGGGGACGGCGACGACGAGCAGCGGCACGCCCAGCTCCTCGGCGCGGGAGCCCGCCGCGGCGACGTCCGCGTCCGCGGCGACGAGGACGACGAGCGGCGAGGCCGCGAAGAGCGCCTCGCTGGCGGGCACGGACCGGTCGCCCTCCGCCTGGAGCACCGAGACGGCCGGGAGGGCGGCGAGCTCGACGGTCGGCTCGTCACCGCCGCCCAGGAAGCCGCCGACGCCACCGCCACCGCCGCCGCCGTCGCCACCGGTGCAGCCCGTCAGCAGCAGGAGGCCGACGACCCCCGCCGCCGCGGCACGGGCGGAGCGGCGGCTGCGGGTGCCGCTCGACGGGTACGGGGCGGGCGTCGTCGTCCTCATCACCGCAGACGGTAGCCGCCGCGCGGTGCTCGACCGGGTCACGCGCGGCCCTCGGCCGCGTCCCGCTCGAGCGCCGGGCGCCCGTCGCTCCCGCGAGGGGCCGGCGGTCGGTGGAGGCGCCGGCGGTGCGAGCGCTCGGGCCGCCGCCGGGGCGGCGTCGCCCGGCGCGCCGGGCGGGGGGATGATGGAGCCGTGGCAGCAGCGGGCAGCGGGACGGCGCGGGCGCAGCGCGGAGCGCCGCCCCCCGTGGCGCCGCCCCGCGAGGGCGGCGAGCGCGCGCCCGCACCGGCGGACCTGCTCGCGGCCCTGCGACCGCACGAGGACGTGCTGTGGTCGTCCGCCCGCGGCACCGCCCTCGCGCGCGGGACGGCCGAGCGGCTCGACCTGCCGTGGACGGTCGACCTGCCGGGTGCCGTCGCCGACCGGCTCCGCGCCGTCGCGGCCTCGCGCGCGGGAGAGGCGGTCGTCGTCGGGGCGCTCCCCTTCCGCACGGGGGAGCCCGCGGCGCTGGTGAGGCCCGAGCGGGTGCTGCGGACCCCCGGGCGGCTCGGCCCGGCGGCCGCGCGCGGCGCCGCCCCGGTGGTCGTCGCCGAGGAGCCGTCCCCGGCGGAGGACGTGTACCGCGACTCCGTCCGCACCGCCCTCGACCTGCTCGGAGCAGGGGACCTCGAGAAGGTCGTGCTGGCGCGGGCGCTCGACGTGACGGCGCGCGAGGACGTCGACGTCCGGGTGCTCGTCGCCGCGCTCGCCCGTCCCGACGACGACGCCCGCGTGTTCTCCGTGCCACTGGCGACGGACGCCGGCGGGGTGACGTCCACGGCCTCGGGCGTGGTCGGTCGTCCGCCGGTGCTCGTGGGCGCGAGCCCGGAGCTGCTCGTGTCCCTGACCGCCGGGCGCGTCCTCGCGACCCCGCTCGCCGGCTCGACGACCCGCGCGGCCGACCCCGAGGAGGACGCGGCGCGCGCCCGGGCCCTGCTGGCCTCGGACAAGGACCGCCGCGAGCACGCGCTGGTCGTCGAGGCCATGGTCCGGGCGCTGCGGCCGTGGTGCGCCGACCTCGTCGTCCCGGAGGCTCCCGAGCTGGTGGCCACGCCGACGGTCTGGCACCTGGCGACCCGGCTCGAGGGGCGCACGGCGGACCCGTCCACGACCTCGCTGCACCTCGCACGCGCCCTGCACCCCACGCCCGCCGTCGGCGGGACGCCGTCGGGCCCGGCCAGGGCGGCGATCGACCGGCTGGAGCCCGTCGACCGCGGCTTCTACGCGGGCGCCGTGGGCTGGACCGACGCCTCCGGCGACGGCGAGTGGGCCGTCACCATCCGCTGCGGCGTCGTCCAGGGGCGCTCGGTGCGGCTGCACGCGGGCGCGGGCATCGTCCGCGGCTCCGACCCCGACGCCGAGCTGGCGGAGACGACGGCGAAGCTCGCCCTCCTCCGCTCCGCGCTGGGGGCCTGACCCCCGCAGCGGGCTCACGGACCGGGCGGGTCGTCAGTACGGCGGGGCCCCCTCGTCCCATCCGCCTGCTCCGCCCGTGACGCCGGTCGGGTCGTCGCCGGGACGAGCAGGCACCGGGCCGCCGCCCTCGAGCTCACGCTGCTGCCGTGCGAGCTCGGCGTGCACCCGGGCGAGGTCGTGGGCGGCGGAGTCGCGGGTCGGGTAGCGCGCGGGGCCCAGGAGTCGCTCCTCGAGCGCGGCGGCGGCTGCGGACTCGGCCCTCATCGCGGCACGGACGGCGTCGGCGACAGGCGGCGCGGGGCGCGGCAGCAGGGGCTGGACGGAGACGTGGACGACCTGGCCGAGCGGGGTGATCCAGGTCAGGCCGGGGTCGCGGGCGTCGTCGGTCATGGGCACGGCCTTCCATCCGAAGTGGTGCTTGGCGAGGTGGTGGCGCCGGCACAGGACGTCGAGGTTGCACGGGCACGTCGGGCCGCCGGTGGCGTGGGGGGTGCGGTGGTCGAGGTCGCAGCGGGTGGCGGGCATCCGGCAGCCGGGGGCCTGGCAGCGCGGTGAGCGGGTGCGGACCCAGCGGGCGCAGGCCTCGGTCGGCGTGTACGGGCCGGGTCCGCCGGTCGCGGCGGCGTAGGAGCAGGCGGACCGTCGGGCGGCGCGGCGCAGCGAGGCGTGCCGCGAGGTCGGTGAGGAGCCCGTCACCGGGCCCGGCGGGGACGGCGGCGGTGACGGGAGCGGCGGCGTGTCCCCGGCTGCCCGCGCCTCTGCCGTCCCGACCGCGGATGCGGTCGCGGGCGCGACCGCGGCTGCGGCTGCGGCTGCGGGCGCGACTGTCCGCCCAGCTACGGCTGCGGCTGCGGTCTTGGCGGGGTCGGTGGGTGGCGGCGCTGGCGACTCCGGCGCTTCCGGTGGCGACGGCGCGGGGTCGTCGGGGGTGTCGACGCGCACGGTGATGGCTTCCTTGCGGCCGCGTCGGGCGGGTGTGGTCCGGGGGCCCTTCCCCGACGGACCGGGTAGCGGCGCGGCCGTGGTGGTGGGGTCGAGGGTCATCAGGTGGCCGTCGAGGCCGACGAGGTGGCCGGAGACCGGCGCGGTCAGGGCGCGGCGGAAGCGGTGCCCGGCAGCCAGGAGCTCGGCGACGGCCACCGCCGGGACGGGTCCGAGGGTGGGGTGCTGGGCCGGGTCGTCGTCCAGGCCCAGCAGACTGGTCAGGGCCACGGTGACCTGCGGGCCGTGCGGGCTGCGCGCCCGTGGCGTCACCGGGCTGGTCGCCGAGGCCGACTGCCCGGTCCCGGCGGTGTCCCCAGTGGCCGTAGCCCCGCCGCGAGCACCGGCACCAGCGCCGGCGACCAGGTCGGTGGTGCTGGCCGGGTCGGTGGTGGTGGCGAGGTCGACGAGGGCGTCGAAGCGGCGCGCGTCGATGCCCCGCCGGTCCGGCAGCCCCGCAGCCGCGTCGCCCAGGGCGAGGGGGTCCAGGCCCGCGGACGTCGCGGCGTGCGGGTCGACCCTGCCGTGCTCCCCGGCCCGCGCCCGGGCCGTGGTGGGCAGGCGCTCGAACACGCACGCCAGGTCCAGCACCGGGCCCGTCGCGACCAGCTGGGCCATCCCGTCGTCCACCGGGAACAGGCGCACCCCGCGGGCGCAGGTCGCGCGCCGCACCCGCCGCCGCACCGCCTCCGGGTCCGTCGTCGCGACGAGATGACGCACCCGCGCCCGCAGCGCCGGGACGGTGAGCGGGCCGAGGTCGCCGGCCAGGGCCGCGTCCACCTCCGCCGCGTGAGGGGCCGAGAGAGCGACGGTCTCGTCGGCGACCAGGCGGGAGCGCTGCGGGTCGATCCGCCCGGCCTCCAACGCGGCTAACGTCACCGGCAGGCGGGTCGTCACCGCGAAGGCCTCGGCGACCAGGTCCTGCGCCCGCCGCAGCGGCACCACCAGCGCGACCGCCAGCTCCGCCGCGGCGGCCTCGAACGCCAGACCCGCAGCCCACCCCGACCCCGACCCAGGCATCGACGCCGGGCCTGCACCCGCGCTCCCTTCCGCGACCCCGACCGTGCCCATCGCGCGCCCGCCCGTGCTGTGGCCGTCGTCGTCGGCCACCGGTGCCGCCGGCCCACCCGACGCGCCCACCTCGTCCACCAGCGCCGCGACCTGCCGCAGCAGCCCCGCCCACGCCACCGACCGCGCCGCCTCCAGCGCGACCACCGCCTGCACCCGACCCAGCGCCCCGGCCCGCACCGCCGCCCGCACCCGACCGACCTCACCCACCAGCTCGACGGCACCGCCGTCCCGGCCCGCGGCCGCACCCGTCACGTCAGGGGCGCCGGCGCCACGACCGGCGCACGGCGAGGCGCACGGCAGGACGGCGTCGTCCCCCTCGGTCCCGCTCCCGCCCGTCTCGAACACGCGTACGACGCTAGGGGTGGGGTCCGACAGCGCCCCGCCGGCTCCGCGGCCTGTGGACGAGACACCGCTCCGCCAGCCTGTGCGCAGCCGCCGGACACCGCCATCGACTCGGCTCGGGAGGGAGAACTGCCCTGCGCAGGAGTCGAAGGCCCGCGCCGCCGGCCGTCTCGCCGACCGGGTCCGGCCTCCCTCTCACGCGCGTCGCGCGCCGACCTCGCCGCCCCCGGCGTCGACGACGTCGACGGGATCGGCGGCCCCCGTTCCCGCCCAGCGCAGCACCTCGACGTCCCGGCCCAGTCCCCTGCGGAGGCGACGCAGGTCTCGGCGCGTCGGGTCGACGACGTGGGGCACCCGCGCCCCGCGCAGCAGGGGCAGGTCGCGGGCGCTGTCGGAGTACGCGTGGTCCACGGGCAGCTCGACGCCCGCCGCCCGCAAGGCGGCCACCTTGCCCGGCCCTCGGGCGTGCACGACCGGCGGTGGCGGTCGCCAGCGGTGGCGGACCAGCCGGGTCGCGACCACCTCCACCTCGTCCAGGCCCAGGACGTCGCGCACGGCCAGCGCCAGCGGCTCCGCGCACCCCGTGGCGAGGACGACCCGGTCCCCGCGGCGCAGGTGCTCGCGCACGCGCGCCACCCCCGCGCCCGCGACCCGCCCCCCACCCGCGTGGACGGCGGCGACGCGCCCGACCTCGGCGGTGAAGGCATCGCCGTCGAGCCCCAGGCCGGCGAGCCACACGAGGCCGCGCTCGGCGGCCGAGCGCGTCGGCGGCAGCACCAGCGCGGGCCCCCACAGCGGCGCGGCGACGACGGCCACCAGCAGGCGCAGCCGGTGGCGGGACAGCAGGTGGCGCAGGAGGGCGCCGAAGGCGTCACCCGCGACGAGCGTGCCGTCGAGGTCGACGACGACCGTCGCGCGCTCCCCGCCACCGCTCCCGATGTCGGGTGACGACGGCGCGGAGGTGCCCATGCCGCCACCGTGGCAGGCGCCGACCCTCCCTGCTCGCCGCGCGCGACGACGACACCGGCCCGCTCGTGCCCGGCGACGCCGGGCGCCTGAGCCCCGGCCCGGCGGACGCGGGCTCCCCGGTCCAGCGCACGACCGCACCGCGGGTCCGGCCGACGGACCGTCCTGCCGGGCGCGCCGGTGTCGGGCACGATCGGCAGCGGCCCCCGGCGCCCCGCGCCGGCGGGCGCGACGCTCCCCTCGAGCGCCCTGACCCCGCCCCGGGCCGCTGCGGCGGCCCCGACCCTCCGGGAGACCGCATGGCCGGCACGACCGACACGACCTCGAGCACCCCCGCGAAGCCCGACCCGGGCGGCCTCGCCGACGTCGGCGTCACCGGCCTCGCGGTGATGGGGCGCAACCTGGCCCGCAACATCGCCCGGCACGGCCACGCGGTGGCGGTGCACAACCGGACGGCGTCCCGCGTCGACGAGCTGGTGGCCGAGCACGGCGACGAGGGCGACTTCCGCCCGTCGCACTCGCTCGAGGACTTCGTGGCCTCCCTCGCCAAGCCGCGCCGCGTGATCATCATGGTCAAGGCCGGGAAGGCCACCGACGCCGTCATCGACGAGCTGGTGCCCCTCCTCGAGGAGGGCGACATCGTCGTCGACGCCGGCAACGCGCACTACGAGGACACCCGCCGCCGCGAGCACGACCTGCGCGAGCGCGGCCTGCACTTCGTGGGCACCGGCGTCTCCGGCGGCGAGGAGGGCGCCCTCGAGGGGCCGAGCATCATGCCCGGCGGCTCGCGCGAGTCCTACGAGGCCCTCGGACCGATCCTCGAGGACATCGCGGTCGACGTCGACGGCACCCCGTGCTGCACCTACGTCGGCCCTGACGGCGCGGGCCACTTCGTCAAGATGGTCCACAACGGCATCGAGTACGCCGACATGCAGCTCATCGCGGAGGCCTACGACCTCCTGCGCCAGGGGCTCGGCCTCTCCCCCGCCCAGCTCGCCGACGTCTTCGACGAGTGGAACGAGGGCGACCTCGAGTCCTTCCTCGTGGAGATCACCGCCCGGGTGCTGCGCCACGAGGACGCGAGCACGGGGCAGCCCTTCGTCGACGTCGTCGTCGACCAGGCCGAGCAGAAGGGCACCGGCCGCTGGACGGTGCAGTCCGCGCTCGACCTCGGCGTGCCCGTCACCGGCATCGCCGAGGCCGTCTTCGCGCGCGCCCTCTCCGGCGCCGCGGGCCAGCGGAAGGCGGTGCTGGACAAGGGGCTCGCCGGCCCGAGCGGCGGCCGCCTCGAGGGCGCCGACGCCGAGGGCTTCGTCGACGCCGTCCGCCAGGCGCTCTACGCCTCCAAGGTCGTGGCGTACGCGCAGGGCTTCGACCAGATCACCGCGGCCAGCCAGGAGTACGGCTGGGAGATCGACCGCGGGATGATGGCGACGATCTGGCGCGGCGGCTGCATCATCCGCGCCCGCTTCCTCGACCGCATCAAGCAGGCCTACGACAAGGACCAGCACCTGGCCTCGCTGCTGCTCGACGACTACTTCGCCGAGGCCGTCGCCGACGCGCAGGACGCCTGGCGGCGCGTGGTCGCCACCGCGGTCCGGCTCGGCGTCCCCGCCCCCGGCTTCTCGAGCGCGCTGGCCTACTACGACGGCCTGCGCCGCGACCGCCTGCCGGCCGCCCTCGTCCAGGGGCTGCGCGACCTCTTCGGCGCCCACACCTACCGGCGCGTCGACGCCGAGGGCACCTACCACGTGCTGTGGTCGGAGGACGGCTCCGAGGAGCGGCAGGACACCCAGGACCAGGGCTCCCACAGCCCCCACTGAGCCCGCCCGACCCGCTCGGCGGCGCGGGCCCGGCACCCCTGGGGTGCCGGGCCCGCGTCGTCAGGGGACGGCGTCCGGGAGCGGCGCGGACGGCAGCGCCTGGAGCGGGACGGCGGGGGCCGGCACGGGCGCGCGCCCGCCCGTCGACCGGGTCGACCGGTCCCCTGGCACCGGAGGCACCGGAGGCACCGGAGGCAGGAGCCCCGCCATGTGCTCGGCCGCCAGCGCCGGGGAGAACAGGTGCCCCTGCCCGTAGCGGATGCCGAGGTCCACGAGCGCGCTGCGCTGCTCGGTCGTCTCGACGCCCTCGGCGAGGACGTCGAGGCGCAGCGCCCGCGCCATCGCCGCGATGCCGGCGAGGAGGTCGAGGTCCTCCTCGAGGGACGTCACGAGCGAGCGGTCGAGCTTGAGCAGGGAGACGGGGAAGCGCTGCAGGTAGCCCAGCGAGGTGTAGCCGGCCCCGAAGTCGTCGAGGCTGATGCGCACGCCCGCGTCCTGCAGGGCCCGCAGCTCGCGCACCACGGCCGCGGACGCGGGCACCTGCTCGTGCTCGGTGATCTCCAGCCGCAGCAGGGACGCCGGGACGCCGTGCCGCCGCAGCTGCCGCTCGACCCGTGAGGCCAGACGCCCCTCGACGAGGCTCGCCGGGGTGACGTTGACGCTGACCGGGACGGCGTCGAGCCCCCGGCCGCGCCAGTCGGCGAGCTGGCCCAGGGCCAGGTCGAGGACGTGGGCGTCGACGTCGACGTCGCGACCCCCCTCGTGGGCGACGGGCAGGAAGTCGGCGGGCGGCAGCAGGCCCAGCAGCGGGTGGTGCCAGCGCACGAGCGCCTCGGAGCCGACGACCTCCCCGGTCTCGAGGAGCACCAGCGGCTGGTGGTGGACGACGAGCGAGCCCACCCGGGCCGCCGGCGCGCCCTCGAGGACGAGCCGCAGGTCCTCGGCGAGGCGCTGGCGGCGCTGCACCTGGGTGCGCATGCGCGGCCGGTACGTCGTCACGCCGGCCTTGCCGGCCGCCTTCGTCTCGTAGAGCGCGATGTCCGCGCGCGTCAGCGCCTGCGGCAGCGAGGACGGGGCGCGCACGTGGACGACGCCGACGCTCCCGCTGCCCCGCAGGTCGTGGCCGGCGACGGTGCGCGGGCGCTGCAGGGCCTCGACGAGGCGCCCCGGGGTCCCGTCGTGGAGCCGGCGGCGCTCGGCGTCGACGGCCCCGGACGCGGACCCGCCCGGGGCCAGCGCCTCCGGGGTGGCGGGCAGCAGGACGACGAACTCGTCGCCGCCCTGGCGCGCGACGACGGCGTCCGGGCCCGCCGCGCGCACGAGCGCCGCGGCGACGTCGCGCAGGAGCTCGTCCCCCACCTCGTGGCCGTGGGTGTCGTTGACGGCCTTGAAGTCGTCGAGGTCGACGAGGCACAGCAGCAGGCCGTCGGGCCCGCGGACCATGCGGCGGAAGGCGGCGTCGAGGCCGCGGCGGTTGCGCAGCCCCGTGAGGGCGTCGTGGTCGGCCGCGCGCTCGCTCGCCCGCAGGGCCACGACGCCGCGCAGCATGCCGAGGGCGGCCAGCAGGGCCCCGCCCCCCACGACGGCGCCGGCCGGCAGGGCGGCGCTGCCGGAGGTCCGGTCGAGCGCCCACAGCGCCGGGGCGACGACGACGAGGGGCACGAGGCCGAGGAGGCGCCCGGAGGCCGGTCGAGCCGAGCGCCCACCCGGCTCGAGGGCCCCGTCCATGGAGGGCAGGAGGGCGGCGCCGCCGAGGACGACGAGGCAGACGGCGCCGAGCACCTGCAGCAGGCCGCCCGGTGCGGCGGCGGAGGGGTGGACGGCCGCGCCGAGGTGGTAGCCGACGCCCGTCAGGGCCCCGACGACGAGGAGGCGGGCCGAGGCGCCGAGCTCCGTGCGCGAGAGGGCGAAGCGCAGGACGAGGGCGAGCAGGACGACGTCGAGCGCGGCCCCGGTGGCTCCCGGGCCGTCGGCCCCGTCGCGCAGGAGGCGCGCGACGAGGTCGGCCACCGCGAGCGCCACCACCGCGGCCAGGAGCAGGTGCTCGAGGAGGACGCCCGGGTCGCCCTCGCGCCCGCGTCGTCGCCGACGCGGGAGGCCGCCGGCGACGAGGCGGACGACGACGCCCGCACCGACCACCTGGCCCACCGCCACGGCGTCCTGGGGTAGGCCGCTGCCGGGGGCGACCAGCGCGGCCGTGTGGCCGACGGCCCAGCACGCGAGCATGAGGCCGGTGGCGGCCCACGCCCGGCGGTGCGGCGGCCGGTGGACGACCACCCCGACGAGGACGGCGGCCACCGCGGCCCAGGCCGCGGCGGCGAGGAGCGCGGGGCGCAGGCCCGGCGCCGCGGCACCGGCGAGCGCGGCACCGGCGGCCACGACCAGGACGGCTCCGAGAGCCGCGCGCTCGGCGCGCGCCGACGACGGTGCGGGCACCGGCCACCTCCCCCGCCGCCCGGCCGGGCGCCGGGCTCACGCCTCCTCCCGTCGGCGGGCGCGACGACGCTCCTGAGGCGCGGCGCCGCCCGGAGGCCCAGCACCGCCCGTCCGGCCCCCCGGCCCCCCGGCCCGGCCCTCCCCGCTCCTGCCCCTCAGGCGCCGCTAGCCTCGCCGCCGTGCAGCTGGAGCGGACGACGGCCCTGGTCACCGGCGCGGGCAGCGGCCTCGGGGCGGCGACGGCGCTCGAGCTCGCGCGGGCGGGCGCCCGCGTCGTGCTCCTCGACCGCGACGCCGACGCCGCGGCCCGCACGGCCCGCGCGCTCCCGTCGTCCGCCGCGGGCGCGCACGCCGCGCTGGGCGGGGACGTCACCTCGGAGGCGGACGTCGGAGCCGCCGTCGAGGCCGCCGGCGCCGTCCCGGGCGCGGCGCTGCGGGCCGTCGTGCACTGCGCCGGGGTCGGCACCCCCGGCAAGGTCCTCGGCCGCCGCGGGCCCCTGCCGCTCGAGGCCTTCGAGCAGGTCGTCCGGGTCAACCTCGTGGGGACCTTCAACGTGCTGCGGCTGGCCTCCGCGGCCATGGCCGCCTCCGAGCCCGCCGGCCCGGACGGCGAGGAGCGCGGCGTCGTCGTGCTGACGGCGTCGGTGGCCGCCTTCGACGGCCAGGTCGGGCAGCCCGCGTACGCCGCCTCGAAGGCCGGGGTGGCGGGCCTCGTCCTCCCGGCCGCCCGCGAGCTGGCCGCGCACCGCGTGCGCGTCGTCGCCGTCGCGCCCGGCGTCTTCCGCACGCCCATGGTGGCGGGACTGCCCGACGAGGCCGTCGCCGGCCTCGAGGCCGGCGTCCCGCACCCCGGCCGGCTCGGGCGGCCCGAGGAGTTCGCCGCGCTCGCCCGCCACGCCGTCGAGAACCCCTACCTCAACGGCGAGGTCGTGCGGCTCGACGGCGCCCTGCGGATGCCGCCGGCGTAGCGCTCGCGCCCGGACGGGGGAACGGCGGTCACGAGACGGCCACGCCCCGGCGGAACGGCTGCGCGACGGCGTCGCGGTGCGCTCTCCTCGCCTCCTCGCCGTCGCCGACGGCCCCGCCACGAGGAGGCGCGGTGACGCCGCCCCAGCCCCCCGACGAGCCCCCGCGTCCCGCCCCCGACGGGTGGACCGCCGTCTGGGCCCGCCCGGGCCCGTCGGCCCCGGCGTCGGGCGTCGAGCCGTCGACGGCGCCGGGCGCTGCGCCGGCGTGGGGCGCCGCGCCGCCCCCACGGCCTCCGCGTCCGGCGTGGCGGTGGGTCGTCGGCGCCGCGGCCCTCCTCGTCGTCCTCGTCGGTGGCGCCGTGCTCGCCGTCACGGGCGCCAGCGCGGCCTGGGACGCCCTCGGCGGAGGAGCCTTCCTCGGCGTCGAGGACGGCGAGGAGTACGGCGACAACCCGGTGCTCGACGCGCTCTGGGACGAGTGCGAGGCCGGCGACGGGCTGTCGTGCGACGACCTGTACTACTCCTCCGAGGTCGGCACCGCCTACGAGACCTTCGGGCTCACCTGCGGGGAGCGCTTCTCCGAGGCCCGCGCCCCCGAGTACTGCGAGGACGAGCTCGACGGGTCCCCGGCGCGCGAGGACGTGCGCCCGGCCGACGACGCCGTCCTCGACCGCCTCCGCGACGGCTGCGGGGCGGGCGACGGCGTGGACTGCGACGAGCTCTACGCCCTGGCCGAGGAGGGGTCGGACGACGAGGACTTCGGCCTCACCTGCGGCGAGCGCTACTCGGAGCTGCGCGCCCCGGACTTCTGCGCCGAGGCGCTGGGGTAGGGCCATCGGGGCCCGGTGGGTCGGCGGGAGGGGCCGCCCCAGCGGGCGGCCCCTCCCCTGCTCAGTCGAGGGTGCGCGTGCGCTGCGCGACCCCGGCGGGGCCGTAGGGGTAGTCGGCCACGACGGGGGCGCTGGCCTCGTCGAGCTTGGCCGTCTCGACGTCGGTGAGGTGCAGGCCGACGGCGCCGAGGTTGCCCTCGAGCTGCTCGGGGGTGCGGACGCCGAGGATGACCGAGGAGACGCCCGGGCGGTCGTGCAGCCAGGCGAGGGCCACCTGCGCCATCGTCGCGCCGCGCCCCTCGGCGACCTGCTGCACGGCCTCGAGGACGTCCCACGTCTGCTGGCTGCCGCTGCGCTTGTCGTAGGCCTCCATGCCGCGCTGCGGGTCCTCGCCCAGGCGCGTGGCCCCCTCGGGCCGGGCGTCGCGGCGGTACTTGCCGCTGAGCCAGCCCCCGGCCAGCGGGCTCCAGGGCAGCAGGCCGAGGCCCCCGGCGACCGCGGCGGGCACGATCTCGTGCTCGGTCTCGCGGACGAGCAGGTTGTACTGCGGCTGGTGGCTCACGAGCGGGAACCGCCCGGCGGCCAGGGCGGTCATCGTGGCGGTCTGCCAGCCGGTGTAGTTCGACAGGCCCGCGTAGCCGATCTTGCCCTGGTGCACGGCGTCCTCGAGGAAGCCGGCGGTCTCCTCCATCGGCGTCACGGCCTCGTGGGCGTGCACCTGGTAGAGGTCGACGTGGTCGACGCCGAGCCGCTGCAGCGAGCGGTCGAGCGAGCGGCGCAGGTTGCGGCGGGAGCCGCCGGCGTCGCGCGGCTCGACGCCGCGGCTGGGGAAGCGGCCCTTCGTGGCCAGGACGACGCGGTCGTGCGTGCTCGAGCCCTGCGCGGCCATCCAGCGGCCGATGATCGACTCGGACAGTCCGCCGGCGTAGACGTCGGCCGTCTCGAGGACGACGCCGCCGGCGTCGACGTACTGCGACATCATGCGGTGGCTGCTGGCCTCGTCGGCCTCCGCGCCGAACGTCATGGTGCCGAGCGCGTAGGTCGAGACGGCCAGGCCGCTGCGGCCGAGGGTGCGGTGCTCCATCGCGGTGCTCTCCTCCGGTGGGGTGTCCGCCCACCCTGCCCCTCGGGGACGTCCCGGGCGAGGTGGGACGGACCGCCCCTCCCCCGGCTCAGGCGAAGCCGGCGTTCTCCCGCGGCGCGTAGTGCTCCTCGAGGCGGGCGGCCTCGTCGTCGGTGAGCTCGAGCTCGACGGCGGCGACGGCGTCGTCGAGGTGGTGGGGCTTCGTCGTCCCGACGACGGGCGCGGACACCGCGGGACGGCGCATGACCCAGGCCAGCGCCACCTGCGCCGGCGTCACGCCGCGCTCGCGGGCGACCTGCGCGACGGCGTCGACGATGCGCGCGTCGTCGTCGCGGTAGAGGCCCTTGCCGAACTCGTCGGTGTCGCTGCGCGCCGTCTCGGAGTCCCACGGCCGCGTCAGGCGGCCCCGGGCCAGCGGGCTCCAGGGGATCGCGCCGACGCCGGTGGCCTCGCAGTACGGCAGCATCTCGCGCTCCTCCTCGCGCATGAGGAGGTTGTAGTGGTCCTGCATGGAGACGAAGGGCGTCCACCCGTGGCGCTCGGCGACGTGCTGCATCTGCTGGAACTGCCAGGCCCACATCGACGAGGCGCCGAGGTAGCGGGCCTTGCCCGCGCGCACGACGTCGTGGAGGGCCTCCATCGTCTCCTCGACCGGCGTCATCGGGTCGAACCGGTGGATCTGGTACAGGTCGACGTGGTCGACGCCGAGCCGCCGCAGGCTGTTGTCGACCTCCGTGAGGATCGCCCTCCGCGAGAGCCCGGCGCCGTTCGGGCCCGGGCGCATGCGGCCGTGGACCTTCGTCGCGATGACGACGTCGTCGCGGGAGGCCATGTCGCGCAGCGCGCGCCCGACGATCTCCTCGCTCGTGCCGTCGGAGTAGACGTTGGCGGTGTCGAAGAAGGTCACGCCCGCCTCGAGCGCGCGGCGGATGGACTCCCGGCTCTCCTCCTCCGGCATGGACCAGGGGTGCCCGCCCCGCTCGGGGACGCCGTAGCTCATGCACCCCAGGGCGATCCGCGAGATCTCCAGCCCGGTGCTGCCCAGCCTCGTGTACTGCACGTCGACCTCCTGCTCCGCGTCCCGGGCGGGTCCCGCGGCGCGGTGACCACGCGACCACGTCCGCGCCCCCGCCGCACCCCCGGGCCGCGTGCCCGGGCCGGACCGCGGGCCGGACCGCCCGGCGTCCCCGCCCCGGTCAGGCCGTCGCGCGCCGCGACGCGAGGAGCGCCAGGGACAGGCCCAGCGTCATCAGCGCCGCCATCGGCACCACGGAGCCCGTGCCGACGGCGCCGGTCACCGGGATGACGAGCGCGCCGCAGGTGAAGGCGAGCCCGCCGCTCAGGGCCGAGGCCGTGCCGCGCGCCCGGTCCCCGGCGGCCTGCGCGAGCGCGAAGCCGGCCGGCAGCACGAGCCCCATGCCCGCGGTGAGGCCGGAGAGGAGCACCCAGACGAGCGGGAAGGGCGGCGCCCCGCCGGCCACGGCCGGCGCCAGCAGGGCGGCGACGAGCAGGAGGGCCGACGACCCGGCGGCCACCGCGAGACCGGTGCGGCGCAGCGCCGTCGCCGGCCAGCGGTGCACGAGGCGGGCGAAGGCGAAGCTCGTCGCCGCCATCGCCGCGCCGTTCGCCGCGAAGACGAGCCCGTACGTCGCGGCGCCGACGCCGTAGACGCCCTGGAGGACGAGGCTCGAGCCCCCGATGTAGCTGAAGAAGCCGACGGTGGCGAGGCAGGCGACCACCACGTGCCGGGTGAAGCGGCGGTCCCGCAGGAGGTCGACGACCCGCGCCGCCGTGGCGGCCGCCGTCGCCCCGCCGCGCTCGTGCACCGGGAGGCTCTCGGGCACGCCCCGCCAGGCCCCCAGCACCTGCAGCAGACCGATTCCCGCGAGGACGCCGAAGACCAGGCGCCAGTCCCCCACCTGCAGCACGCCGGCGCCGACGGTCGGCGCGACCACCGGCCCGAGGAGCCCGACCGCCGTCAGCAAGCCGAAGCGGGCGGCGGCGTCGGCGCCCCGGTGGGTGTCGCTGACGACGGCGCGGGCGCACACCGCCCCCGCCGAGGCGGCGACGCCCTGCACGAGGCGCGCGACGACGAGGACGCCGGCGCCCGGCGCCAGCGCGCACAGCACCGAGGCGACGGCGAAGGCCGCGGGCCCCAGCAGCAGCAGCGGCCGCCGCCCCACCGCGTCGCTCACCGGCCCCAGCAGGAGCGATCCCCCGGCGAAGCCGACGAGGAAGGCGGTGAGCGTGAGCTGCGCGGCGACGTCCCCCGCCCCGAGGTCGCGGCCGACCGCGGGCAGGGCGGGCAGGTACATGTCCGTCGCCAGCGCCGAGACGCCGCTGAGGAGCACGAGCACCCAGAAGGCCGGCGCCCGGGTCGACGTCGTCCTGCTCGCGACCGGTCCTCGTGCTGGCACGCCCCCACCTCACCACGCCGCGGGGACGGGCCTCCGGCCGACGGTCCTGCGGGGACGGGCCGGCGCGGGCCCGGGGCGGCTCGCCGTCAGGCGGGCGGGCGCAGCCCGTCTGCCGCGGCGCCGTCGCCGCCCGGGACCGCCCGCATCTCGAAGAGCGCGTCGACGCCGAGCATCTCGAGCAGCTGCTGCACCTGCGGCGAGGCGCCCAGCAGCGCGGGGCGCTCGGTCGGGGCCTCGCGGCCGCGGGGGGCGGCGACCCGCAGGAGGAGCCCGAGCCCCTGGGTGTCGACGAAGCTGACGCCGCTGACGTCGATGGACCGGACCCAGGCGAGGTCGTCGCTCGCGCTGCGGTCGAAGGTCTCGACGGCCGACAGGTCGACGTCGCCCTCGAGGACGAGCAGCCGCTCGTCGGGCAGCGCCTGCACCCGGCCGGCCGGCCGCTCGACGTCGTGCCCCCGGGGGGTGCGGTCCATGCGTCTCCTCGCCCGTCCGCCGGTGCTCCGTCGCGCTCGCCGGTCTGCTCCACCGAGCCCGCAGGGCCGTCCCGCGCGTCCGCCGGCGGGCACTGGTGCGTACACCGTAACCGCCGGTCGGACGGGGAGGGCGCGCGGGTCACCCCTCCGTGCGGGCCCGTCAGCCGCCGGGGGTCGCCGCGCGGGCGAGCACCGCGGCCGCGAAGGCCTCGGTCGCCCCCGGTGCCACCTCGAGGAAGAGCGAGGGCTCCGCCAGCTCGAGCTCGAGGAGCAGCGGGCCGTCCGGGGAGGGCAGGAGGTCCACCCGCGCGTACAGCGGCGTCGCGCCGGTCCGGGCGCGGACGACGTCCAGCGCCCTCCGCGCGACGTCCGCCTCGGCCGCCGACGGCTCCCGAGCGGTGATCTCCTCGGGGGCGAAGAGGCCGTCCACGAGGTCGGCCGAGCGTCGCAGCAGCGGCCCCTTGCGGGCGGCGTGGGAGGCCCGGCCGTCGAGCAGGACCACCGCCGTCTCCCCCTGGTCGTCGACGCCCGCGAGGTAGGGCTGCACCAGGGCCGTCCGGCCGCTCGCGTGGACGGCGCGCACGTGCGCCCGCGAGCGCTCCGCCTCCTCGGCGCCCAGGCGCAGCGCGTCCTTCGAGCCCGCCGAGACCGACGGCTTGACGACGTGCTCCCGGTCGAGGAAGGGGTGCTCCTCCCCGTCCCCGGGGGCGAGGAGCACCGACGGGACCACGGGGAGCCCGGCCGCCCGCAGGTCCTCGAGGTAGGTCTTGTCGGTGCTCCAGCGCAGCAGGTCGGGCGGGTTCTCGAGCGCGGTGACGGCGGCCACCCGCTCCCCCCACGCGAGGAAGTCGGCGCGCCGGGGCACGTAGTCCCACGTCGAGCGGACGACGACGAGGTCGGCGGCCGCCCAGTCGACGTTCCCGTCGTCCCAGACGGCGGGCCGGGCGTCGGCGCCCCGGCGCCGGAGGGCGCGCACGAGGCCCTGGCCCTCGGCGTCGAGGTCCGGCAGGTCGCGGCACGTGGCGAGCAGCACGAGCGGCCGACGGGTGGAGGGGTCACCGGTGGGGCGGGCGGACGGCGGGACGGCGGTCACCCGGCCATCCTGCCGCCCGGCGCCCCGCCGGCCGGGTCGTCGGCGGGTGGGTCGTCGGCGGGTGGCTCGTCGGCGGGGTCGTCGGCGGGGTCGTCGGCGGGTGGGGCGTCGGCAGGAGGGGCGAAGGAGGTGCGGCGGACCACCCGCCGCAGGCCGGCGAGGACCGCGGGCCCGGCGAGGAGGACGCCGACGGCCGTGGTGACCGCGCGGCCGACGTCCCAGCCCAGCGAGGTGAGGGCCGAGTAGAGCAGGAGCCGGCCGAGGTTGTCCGCGAGCGGGGCGCCCGCCACGTAGGACGCGCCCGTGCCGGCCGTCGCCAGCGGCCAGCCCCACAGGTTCATGAGCAGCCCGAAGCCCAGGGCGGCGACGACGGCGTACCCGGTGAGCAGCGCCACCTCGGCGCGTCCCCGCGGTCGGCGGGGCAGCAGCCCGGCGCCCAGCCCCACCCACCCCGCGGCGACCATCTGGAACGGCAGCCACGGCCCCACCCCCGCCGTCAGCACGGCCGAGGCGAGCAGCGACGTGCAGCCGAGGACGAAGCCGAACCCCGGGCCGAGCACCCGCCCGGCGAGCACGAGGAGGAAGAAGACGGTCTCGACGCCGACGAGGCCGGCCCCGAGGGCCCGCAGGCCCGCGTTGACGGCCGACAGCACGCCGAGCAGCGCGAGCGCGGAGACCTCGATGCCGCCGTCGGCGAGCTCGGCGAGGACGACGGCGAGCACGAGCGGCAGGAGGAGGGCGAAGAGCAGCGGGGCGCCGGCGCTGCCCGCCAGCGCGGCGCCGGCGGGCACGAGCAGCGGCCACGCGAACATCAGCAGACCGGCGACGGACGCCAGCGCCAGCACGAGGGCCGAGCGCGGCCGCAGCCGCACCGCGGCGGGTCGCGGGGCGGCCGGGCGGGGGGCGGCGGGGCGGCGCGCTGCGCGGCCGGGCCACCGGCCCTCGACGCCGTTCACGACGCCTCCTCGACCACGAGCGCGGCCCGCACCTCGTCGGGCACCAGCCACGGCTCGGGGGCCAGGACCTTGGCGGTCTGGGGCGCGAAGGCGGGCGAGGAGGCGACGACCTCGGCGGTCGGGCCGTCGGCGACGACACGGCCCTGGGCCATGACGACGACCCGGTCGGCCGCCGCCGCGACGAGCTCGACGTCGTGGGTGGCGAGCACGACGGCGCGGCCCCCGGCGGCGAGCGCGCGCACGACCTCGCCGACGCGCCGCTTGGCGCCCTCGTCGAGGCCCCGGGTCGGCTCGTCGAGCAGGACGACGCGCGGCGCCGCCGCGAGCTGGACGGCGAGCACGAGCGCGAGGCGCTGCCCCTCGGACAGGTCGCGCGGGTGCCGGTCGTCCGGGACGCCGGGCGAGACCTCGTCGAGCAGGGCCCGGCAGGTGCCGGGCGGGCGGCCCGACTCGACGTCCGCCTGCGCGCACTCGGCGGCCACGCTCCCGAGGTAGAGCAGGTCGCCCGGGGTCTGGGGCACGAGGCCGACGAGGGCGCGCGCGGCCGCGGGCGCCAGCGTCCCGGGGTCGCGGCCACCCTCGGCGTCCGGCCCCTCGACGGGTCGCCGGCCCGGCCGAAGGAGGTCGCGCAGCCCGGGACGGCGACCGCGGGGCGCCGTCGTCGAGAGGTGCGCGTCCGCCCCGGCGCCCGCCGCCACGAGCCGCGGGACGTCGCCGAGCACGCGCACGTCGCCGCCCGAGCGGGGACCCGAGCCCTGCCAGGCCCACAGCAGCGACGACTTCCCGGAGCCGTTGCGACCCATGAGCGCCACGACCTCACCGGCCGCGAGGTCGAGGTCCACCCCCGCGACGGCGCGCACGGCCCCGGCGCCGCGGCCGTGGACGACCGCGACGCCGCGCGAGCGCAGGAGCGGCGGGCCGTCGTCGCGCCCGGGCGTCGGGCGGGGGGCGGGGCGACGCCCCGCGAGGCGCTCGACCAGCGGGCCGGCGCGCCGGCGGGCGTCGCGCACCGACAGCGGCGGCGGGTCCCAGCCCGCGACGCGCGCGAGCTCGACGACGGGCGGGGCGCCGTCGTGGTCGCGCATCATCGCCGCGGGCTCCCCGGCGCGGACCCGGCCGTCCCGCCCGACGAGGACGACGCGGTCGGCGTGCTGGACGACGCGCTCGAGCCGGTGCTCGGCCACGAGCACGGTGACGGCGAGGTCGTGCACGAGCCGGACGAGGGCCGCGAGGACGTCCTCGGCGGCGCCCGGGTCGAGGGCGGACGTCGGCTCGTCGAGCACGAGCACCCGCGGCCCGGCCGCGAGCACCGAGCCGATGGCCACGCGCTGCGCCTGCCCCCCGGACAGGGTGCGCAGCGGCCGGTCGCGCAGGTCGGCGACGCCGAGGAGGTCGAGCACCTCCTCGACGCGACGGCGCATCGCCGGGACGGGGACGGCGAGCTGCTCCATCGCGTAGGCGAGCTCGTCCTCGACCGAGTCGGTGACGAAGCCCGCCACCGGGTCCTGGCCGACGAAGCCGACGAGGTGGGCGAGGTCGCGCGGCGGCGTCGTCCGGGTGGAGGCGCCCGCGACGAGCACCTCGCCGGTGAGGTCGCCGCCGGTGAGGTGGGGCACGAGGCCGCAGGCGGCCCCCAGCAGCGTCGACTTGCCGCTGCCCGTCGGCCCGGCGACGAGGCACAGCTCGCCCTCGGCGACGTCGAGCTCGACGTCGCGCAGCACGGGCCGCGCCCCGCCGGGGTAGGTCACGCCGAGCCGGTCGAAGCGGAGCACCGCGGCCGCCCCGGGGCTCATCGGGCGCCCCCGCGCAGCGCCGCCGCCGGCGCGGCCGGTCGCGCCGTCCCGGCGCTGCCGACCGGCGTGCGGCGGAGCCGCGGCGCCGCGCCGGGGCGCGGGGCCAGGACGGCGGGGAGAGCGGCCACGAGCACGGCCGCCAGCGCGAGGACGCTCGGCTCGGGCCAGGCGGGCGGCGTCGTCGACGGCGCCACGCCCGTCGGGTCGAGCGCCGCCGCCAGGACCATGGCTCCGGCCGAGGCCGCCCCCGCCGCGACGACGGCCCACTCCGGGGCCCCCCACGGGTCGGGGCGGTGGGCCGTCCGGCGCACGCGCGCGGAGGCCAGCCGCAGCCCGAGGACGGCGAGGAGGGCGCCGCCGAGCAGCACCGGCAGGCCCGTCGCCGCCCCCGCCGTCGGGTCGAGGAGGCCGACGAGGCCCCAGCAGGTGCCGAGCAGGCCGCCGAGCAGCAGCGCAGCCGACGTCCGCCGGGCGCGGCGCGGCACGTCCGCCGTGCGCCCGTAGCCGCGCACCGCCATCGCCCCGGCCAGGGCGAGCGAGCGGTCCAGCGCGTCGGCGAGCACCGGCGAGAGGACGGCGGGCAGCGCCCGCACGCCCTCGGCCCCGCCCGCCCGCAGCCGGCGCGCCCGCCGCACCCGCCGCACGCTGTCGAGCAGCTGCGGGGCGGCGGTCAGGGCGATGACGACGGCCGTCGAGACCTCGGCGAGCGCCCCCGGGACGGCGCGCAGCAGGCGGCGCGCGTCGGCGAGGGAGTTCGCCGCCCCCACGCAGACGAGCACGGCGGCGAGGCGGAGCCCGTCGTAGACGCCGGCGAGCAGCGACCCCGCCGTCACGGGCCCGAGGAGCGTGACGCCGGAGAGGAGGTCGGGCAGCGGCACCGCCGGCAGGTCGAGGACCACCGGCCCGGTGCCGAGCGCCGTGCCGCCGAAGAGGACGCGGAAGAGCGCGCGGACGGCGACGACGACCCCGGCGAGCACGAGGTAGGCCCGCAGGTCGAGCCCGTGGGGGGCGTCCGGCCGCCGGGCCACGACGACGAGGCAGGCCACCGCGACGACCCCCACGAGGAGGAGGGGGTCGCTGGTCCGGCTCGCCGCCGCGGCCAGCCCGAGCGCCCACAGCCACCAGGCGCCCGGGTGGAGCCCGCGGCGGTCAGCGCGCGTCGGACCTCCGCTCGTCCATCTCCTCGTCGCGGCGGCGACGGGCGCGCAGCGCGCCGAGCACGAGCGCCAGGACGACGACCGCGGCGACGACCACCACGACGACGACCGTCGTCCACGGGACGCTCGCGGCCTCCTCGCTGCTCGCCTCCACCTCGGACGCGTCGGCGCCCTCGGGGTCGACGGCCGGGGAGCCGCCCTCCGTCCCGTCCTCGGGCGCGCCCGTGGGCGTGGACGACGGCGACGACGTGGCGGTCGGGGCCGCCTCGCCGGCGACGGGCAGCGCGGCGACGGCGGCGGGCTCCACCCGCGGCGGGGCCCCCTCGAGGCTGTCGCCGGACAGCTCGGTCCACGACCAGGCCTCGACGCCGCCGACCTCGGGTACGCGGTCGGCCGCGCCGACCTGGCTGGAGGTCCACTCGCCGTCCCGCGGCGCGTACCAGTACGCCCAGTACCCGTCGTTGAGGCAGTCCGCCTCGTCCGGCGCGGGCAGGCCCTCGATGGTGCAGACGAAGCCGGGCTGGCTCTCCGTGGCCGTGAAGCCGGCCTCGGTGAGCGCCGTCAGCCCGTCGGGCGCGTCGAGCGCGCAGCCGGCGGTCGGCGCGGCGAGGTCGCCGCCCGCGAGGCCCTGCGGGTCGACGAGGACGGTCGCGCCCTCGTCCTCGGGGCAGGCCTCGCCCGCGAGCTCGACGTCGGCCGACGCCGAGGGGGCGGCGGACGACGTCGCCGAGGGGGTGGCGGCCAGGGCCGGTCCGGCGCCGAGCGCGAGCACGAGGCCGGTGGTCGCGGCGAGGGCGGCGAGGCGGGAGGTGGGGGCGACGGGCACGAGGAGCCTCTCGGGAGGGGCCGGCCGGGCGTCGCCCCGACCGGGCCCGGCCCGGCACGCCGAGGGGCGCGCAGCGGGAGGCCGACCGGGCTCCGCCCCGCAGACCACGGCGGGGATGGCGGGAGCCGCTGGCCCCCGGCGGGCGTTCCGGCTCGCGACGGCCCGGACCGCCGTGGGCGGCGCCGGTCGTCGCCCACGGCTGCGGGTCAGCGCCGGCGTCGGACCGGCTTCCCCCGCGCGGGGACGGGCAGTTCTCGTCGGCGAGGGTAGCCGCCCCGGTGGGGGCCGGCGCCCGCGCGCCCGCGCTCGGAGGGCCCGGGACGACGACAGCCCCCCAGCACGTCTGCTGGGGGGCTGTCGTCGTCGCTGTCTCAACGAGCGCGCCCGGAGGGACTCGAACCCCCAACCTTCTGATCCGTAGTCAGATGCTCTATCCGTTGAGCTACGGGCGCAGCGGCCCGCCGTGCGAGCCGTGGAGAACAGTACCCGGTCCGGGGCGGAGCCCGAAATCCGATCCGCTCCGCGTCCCCGCGCCGGGCGCTCCGCGGGCGGCTTTGCGGGCGGCGCCGCGCCGTCTGTACCCTCGCCCGCGGAGGCGTCGCCTAGTGGTCTATGGCGCCCGCCTGCTAAGCGGGTTTGGGGTGATACCCCATCGCGGGTTCAAATCCCGCCGCCTCCGCAGTGACCGAACGGCGCACGACCCGCGGGTCGTGCGCCGTTCGTCGTCCCGAGGCGTGCAGGGCGCGCGTTCCCGAGGGCGGGGTCAGGAGGCGCAGATGTCCTCGGACGCCGAGCGGGCCTCGATGGCGGTCGCCGGCTCGCTGCGGTCGGGCAGCGGCTGGTCGCCCAGCCGGTTGGGGACCTCGACGACGTCCGGCGCACCGGCCCCGAGGGTCACGACGACCCGCCCCTGCAGGCTCGGGTCCTCGACGACGTTCGCGCCCGGGAAGGCCGCGGCCACCGTCTCGGCGGCGTCCTCCGCCCCCGTCGGGTACGACACGCGGACACCGTCGGGAGCGCCCGGCTCGGCGTTGCCGGCGACCGGGACGGTGAAGCCCTGCAGCTGGAGGTCCGCCTGCGCCTCGCCGGCCCTACCGCCCTCGCCCGTGCCGTTGTAGACCTCGACGGTGATGGAGCCGGGCGAGACGGTGAGCGGCGCGGGCTCGGGCGCCGGGTCCGCGGCCGCCTCCGCCTCCGGGGAGCCCGGGAGCGGGGCGTCCTCGCGGATGCTCGCCCACAGGTCCTCCGCCTCCGGCGCCCACTGCAGCCGGTTGGGGTCGGGCGCGTAGGCCTCGAAGGGCACGGTGACGAAGGAGACGTCGTCCGGCCGCAGCCCGGACGCGCTCTGGGCGAGCCGGGTGAGCTCGCCGACGCTGTCCAGTCCGGGGTCGGTCGTGAGCGACTCCGTCGCGGCGTCGAGGAACCGCACGAGCCGGTCGGGCCGCAGGAGGATCCCGGCGCTCGTCACCTCCTGGACCACCGAGGACAGGAACTGCTGCTGGCGCCCGATCCGGCCGATGTCGCTGCCCTCCGTGCCGGGGACGTTGTAGCGGGCGCGGACGTACGCCAGGGCCTGCTCGCCCGACACCCGGCTCACGCCGGCCGGCAGGTCGAGATGGCTCTTCGGGTCCTGCACCGCCTCGGGCAGGCAGACCTCGACGCCGCCGAGGGCGTTGACGACGTCCTGGAAGCCGTCGAAGTCGACGACGGCGAAGTGGTCGATGCGGACACCGGTGTTCGCCTCGACCGTCGCGATGGCGCACGCGGGTCCGCCCTCGGCGAGGGCCGAGTTGAACATCGCGAGGCGCGTGCGGTCCTCGCCCCGCGGGTCGCCGCACCCGGGCACCTCCACCATCGAGTCGCGCGGGATGCTCACGGCGACGGCGCGCTCGCGGTCCCCGGAGAGGTGGACCAGGAGCGTGGTGTCGGAGCCGCCACCGCCGATGTCCCCGCCGAACGCCTGGCCCCCCTCGCGGAGCTGCGACCGGTCGTCGGAGCCCATGACGAGGACGTTGAGCGGCCCCGTCTCGCCGGCCGCGGTCGGAGCCGCCTCGGGGCGGTCGTCCCCGAGCACCGAGTCCACCTCGACGGACGTGATGTTGCCGTCGAGGTGGGCCACGACCGCCGCACCCGCCGCACCCGCCACCACCACGGCGCCCGCGACCGTCGTGGCGACGACGGCGACGGCACGGCGCGCCCGGGAGCGGGCGCGGACGTGGCGGCCTGCGGCGGTGCGCGGGGACGTCATGCGGGCGGGGCCTCTCCGTCGTCGGGCGGTGCTTCTCGGGCGGTGGTGCACGAGCGGTGGTGCACGGACGGGCGCCCGAGGGTCGGGCGGGGCCGCTGGGCCGCCCCGCGGGCGGGGGCGTGGGCCACCGCGGACCGGTGTCCATGGTAGGGGCGTCATCGGCACGTCCCCCGGGCCGCGGGAGGTCCGGGAGCCGGGAGCTCGCTGGGAGAGCGCACCGACCACGGGCGAGGGGCGACGTCCGGCCACGGCGCGGGAGCCCGGGGTGGCAGGGTCGGCCCCGTGCAGCGCCCCTCGCGTCGGACCACCGCCCTCCTCGTCGTCGGCGCGGTCGTCGTCGTCGCCGCCGCGGGGACGGGCACGGCCGTCGTCCTCGGCCAGCGCGCCGACCGCGACCGCGACGAGGCCGCCCGCGCCGCCGCGGAGCAGGTCGTCGCGGCCTGGACGGGCGGGGCCCTCTCCGGGGCGCCCGTCGTCCTCGCCGGGGGTGGTGGCGCCGACGCCGTCGCCGCCGCGGAGGAGGCCCTGACCGCGGGCATGGGCGACCTCGAGCCCGCCGTCGAGCTCGTCGCCGTCGAGCGCGACGAGGCCACGGCCAGCGCCGACCTGCGCGTCACGTGGCCCGTGGGCGACGGGTGGACGAGCGAGACGTCGCTGCCGCTGGCCGCCACGGGCGAGGACCGCGAGGCCTCCGGGTGGACGGCGACGTGGTCGCCGTCGGCCCTCGCGCCGTCGCTCGAGGACGGCGACGCGCTGCGCCTGGACCGGGTGCGCGCCGAGCGCGGGCAGGTGCTCGACCGGGACGGCGCGCCCCTCGTCACCGACCGGCCCGTCGTCGACGTGTCCGTGGACCCGGCGCAGGCCGGGGACGCCGTCGCCCTGGCGCAGGGCCTGTCCGACGTCCTCGGCGTCGACGCGGGCTCGCTGGCCGAGCGCATCGCCTCCGCGCCGCAGGGGCAGGCGGTGCCCGTCATCACGCTGCGCCAGGAGGCCTTCGACGCCGTCAGGGCGGAGCTCGACGCCCTCCCGGGCGTGCAGTGGGTGAGCGGCCAGCGGGCGCTGGCGCCCACGAGCGGCTTCGCCCGCGACCTGCTCGGCGTCGTCGGCGACGCGACGGCGGAGGTCGTCGAGGACTCGGACGGCCGGGTCGCCGCGGGCGACCAGGCCGGCCTGTCGGGCGTCCAGCGCCAGTACGACGAGCGCCTCGCCGGCACCGCGGGCGCCACGGTGGTGCGCGTGCCCGGCGGGGCCGAGGACGCCGACGGCGAGGCGGGCGGGGACACGGGCGGGGACACGGGCGGGGACACGGCGCCCGAGGAGCAGGTCCTCTTCTCCCAGGGCCCCGTGCCGGGCGGGGACGTGCAGCTGTCCCTCGACCCGCAGGTGCAGCTCGCCGCCGACGCCGCGCTCGAGGGCCGGCTGGGCGACGGCGGGGTCGGCGCGGCGGTCGTCGTGGACGTCGCGAGCGGGGACCTGCTCGCCGTGTCCTCCTCCCCCGCCGGCGGCTTCGACCGCGCGCTGCAGGGCCGGTACGCGCCCGGGTCGACCTTCAAGACCGTCTCGACGCAGGCCCTGCTCGCCGCGGGCCTCGCCGTCGACGAGGTGGTGCCCTGCCCGCCGTCGGTGACCGTGGGCGGGCGGACCTTCGGCAACGCCGAGGGCGGCGCGCTGGGCGAGGTGCCCTTCTCGACGGCCTTCGCCCAGTCGTGCAACACGGCGTTCGTCTCCCTCGCCGACCGGCTCGACGCCGGCGCGCTGCCGGCCGCGGCGGCCCCGATGGGCCTCGGCGTCGACTGGTCGGTCGGCGTGCCCGCCTTCACCGGTGAGGTGCCCGAGGCCGGCTCGGAGGACCTGCAGGCCGCCGAGATGATCGGCCAGGGGCAGGTGCTCGCCAGCCCCGCCGGGATGGCGGTGCTGACGTCGACGATCGCCCGCGGGTCCTGGCTGCCGCCGCGCGTGGTCCTCGACCCGGCCCCCGAGGAGGGCGCCGCTCCCCCGGAGCCCGTCGCCGACCTCGGCGCCGTCCGCGACCTCATGCGCCTCGTGGCGACGGAGGGGACGGCGTCCGCGGCCCTGGCCGGGCTGCCGGGCGCGCCGGTCGGGGCCAAGACGGGCACGGCCGAGGTCGGGCAGCCGGACGCCGACGGCACCTTCGCCACGAACGCGTGGACGGTGGCCTTCCAGCCGGGCACCGGGCCCGCCGGCCCCGACGGCGAGGGCGTCGCCGTCGCGGTCGTCGTCGAGGGCGGCAGCGCCGGCGGCGCCGTCGCCGCGCCCGTCGTCGCCGACCTCCTGACCGCGCTGGCCGACGAGGGCTGAGGCGCCGGGCGGGACCCGGTCCTGCGCACGGGCCCCGCGAGGCGCCGAGAGCTCCCGCTCAGGCCCGGTCGGCGACGTCCTGCAGCCGCGCCCGGTGCGCGGCCCACCGCTCCGCGTCGCCGTCGGGCAGGTTCGAGACGTCGCGCCGGTGCCCGGCGGCCCCGTCCACCAGCTCGCGCGCCAGGTCGGCGTGCCCGGCGTGGCGGTGGGTCTCGGCGACGAGGTGGACGAGCACCCGCTGGAGGGTCACCGCCCGGGCTCCGGGACGCCACCACGGCACCTCGCCCGGGGCGTCGAGCGGGAGCGCGGCGATGGTCGCGTCGGCGTGCGCGTGGACGCGGCGGTAGAGCGCCACGACGGCGGCTGGTGACTCCTCCGGCGTCGCCCACAGGTCGGCGTCCGGCTCCGCGTCGAGCTCCATCCACGAGAGCGGCTCCGGGAAGGGGCGTCCGAAGACCACGCCCAGGTAGCCGGCCTCCACGCCCGCCAGGTGCTTGACGAGGCCCAGCAGGTTCGTGCCGGTCGGCGTCATGGGGCGCCGCACGTCACGCTCGGGCAGTCCCTCGAGCTTCCACAGCACGACGTCGCGGCCCTGCCGGAGGTAGTCGTGCAGGACGTCCTTCACCGTGGCGCCGCCGACAGCTCCTGCACCCGCGCGAGCGCGTCGTCCCAGGCGGCGGTCATGGCGTCGTAGTGCTCCTCCCCCATCGCGGCCGAGACCTCCAGCCGGGTGCCGCCGGGCACGGGGCTGAGCCGGTAGGTCTCGTGGGCACCCCGGTACTCGCGGGCGCTCTCGCTGTCGACGTCGTCGCGGCCGTCGACGACGAGGCCGTCGAACTCGACGTCGACGAGCTCGGGGCGACGGCTCGCGACGACGCGGCCGAGCATCCCGGACCGCCCGGGGCCGAGGAAGCGCACCTCGCTGCCCTCCGCCCAGTCGGTCTCGGCCCAGCAGTCCTCGGCGAAGGCCGCCGTCCACCGCCGGTAGGTGGCGTCGTCGAGCAGCACGGCCCACACGCGCTCGGGCGGTGCGGCGACGTCGACGGTCTTCTCGATCACACGGATGCCCATGGCTCCTCCTCAGCGGTCCTGGTGGAGGTGGGACCGCTCAGGGGGCCGGTACTCATCGCGGCGGCGCACGTCACGACGACGAGGACGGGAGGAGCGACGGGTCCCCGCTCCCGGACTTCGTAGCCTTCGTCCGCCCTCGAGGGCCCCGCAGGCGGAAGAAGGCCACGAAGTCCAGGGGTGGGGACGGCAGCGCCGGCGTCAGGCCGAGCGCAGCAGCGTGAAGGACCGGTCGCGGACGAAGAGGTCCTGCACCTGCTTGCCGACCTCCTGCTCGGGGTCGCTCGACATCGCCAGCGTCCAGGCGCCGCCCGGCGCGTCGGGCACGGAGAAGTCGACCGGCCCGTCGGCGGCGTTGAGCAGCAGGAGGAACGACGCGCCCTCCTCCGCGCCCTCGCCCGGGCTCATCTGGACGCCGAGCGACTTGGCCGCCGGGTCGTCCCAGTCCTCCGGGCCCATGTCGGCGCCGTCGGCGCGCAGCATCCGCACCGAGCGGGTGCCGGGGCCCTCGTCGCCGTACCAGCGCGGGCGCAGCACGGGGTTGTCGCGCCGCAGGGCGAGCAGCTCGGTCGTGAAGGCCTGCAGGTCCCGGTCGGCCTGCGCCCAGTCGAACCAGGAGATCTCGTCGTCCTGGCAGTAGGCGTTGTTGTTGCCGCCCTGGCTGCGGGCGATCTCGTCGCCGCCGAGGACCATCGGCACCCCGGCGGACAGCACGAGGGTGGCGAGGAGGTTGCGGCGCTGGCGGTCGCGGCGCTCGTCGACCTCGGCGTCCGCCGTCGGGCCCTCGGCGCCGTTGTTGTCGCTGCGGTTGTCGCTCTCGCCGTCCTCGTTGTCCTCGCCGTTGGCCTCGTTGTGCTTCTGCTCGTACATCGTGAGGTCGGCGAGCGTGAAGCCGTCGTGCGCGGTGACGAAGTTGACGCTGCACAGGGCCGAGCGGCCCGCGCCCTCGTAGACGTCGGGGCTGCCGGTGAGCCGCTGCGCGAGCGCGCCGAGGGCGCCGTCCGCGCCGCGCCAGAAGTCGCGGACGTCGTCGCGGAACTTGCCGTTCCACTCCGACCACCGCGCCGGGAAGCCGCCCACCTGGTAGCCGGCGACGTCCCAGGGCTCGGCGATGAGCTTGACCCGGGCGAGCACCGGGTCCTGGTGGACGAGCGTGAGGAAGGCGCTGTGGACCTCGGCGTCGCCGTCCTGGCGCGTCAGCGTCGTCGCGAGGTCGAAGCGGAACCCGTCGACGTGCATCTCGGTGACCCAGTAGCGCAGCGAGTCCATGACGAGCTGCAGCGCCGCGGGGTGGCCGACGTTGAGGCTGTTGCCCGTGCCGGTGGTGTCGAAGTACGCGTCCGGCTGGTCCTCGACGAGCCGGTAGTACGCGCCGTTGTCGATGCCCTTCAGCGACAGGGTCGGCCCGAGGTGGTTGCCCTCGGCGGTGTGGTTGTAGACGACGTCGAGGATGACCTCGAGGCCCGCGGCGTGCAGCGCCTTGACGAGCGCCTTGAACTCGCCCACCTGCGCGCCCCCGTCGCCGGCCGAGGAGTACTCGCCGTGGGGCGCGAGGAACGCGATCGAGTTGTAGCCCCAGTAGTTGCGCAGCCCCTTCTCGAGGAGGTGGCTGTCCTGCGCGAACTGGTGGACGGGGAGCAGCTCGACGGCGGTCACCCCGAGGTCGACGAGGTGCTGGACGGCCGCCGGGTGCGCCAGGCCCGCGTACGTCCCCCGGATCTCCTCCGGCACGTCCGGGTGCTGCTGCGTGAAGCCCTTGACGTGCACCTCGTAGACCACCGTGTCGGCCATCGGCGTGCGCGGCGGCGCGTCGTCCCCCCAGTCGAAGGCGTCGTCGACGACGACGCACCGCGGGCTCGAGGGCGCCGAGTCGGCCTCGTTGAGCGTCTCGGGGGCGTCGTGGTGGTGGCCGAAGACCTCCTCGCCCCAGGTCCACCCGCCCTCGACGGCGCGGGCGTGCGGGTCGAGCAGCAGCTTGTGCGGGTTGTGGCGCAGCCCCCGGTCGGGGGCCCACTCGCCGTGCACGCGCAGGCCGTAGCGGGTGCCGGGCCCGGCGCCGTCGACGAGGCCGTGGAAGACGTGGCCGGTCCGCTCGGTCAGGCGCACCCGCCGCTCGTCGTGGGGCTCGTCGGCGGTGCCGAAGAGGCAGACCTCGACGGCGTCGGCGGTCTCGGAGGAGACGGCGACGTCGAGGACGCCGTCGCGCCACGTGGCGCCGAGCGGGTAGGGGCGGGACGCACTGATGATCACTACGCAATAGTAAGAGGTCCTGCGTCATAGCGCGCCTCAAAGTTTAGTCAGCGGTGGCGTACCCATGTCGTCACCTTGCGTATTACACAACCCTCCGATTCGAACCCACGCGCACCCAGCGACTTCGGCCACCCAAGGGCTAGCATACGGCTAATCGATCAAGACGCTCCCGCAAAGCCTCACAGTGACGCTCATTAATCTCCGGCTGCGTCTCGACGTAGTTTCCAAGGTCAGCGACGTCGCCGATTAGTCGATCGACGGTCGGCAGCACAAGCACAGCGTCTACATTCAACGAGCACAACTGACGGTCATGGAAGAACCGCTTGTCATCTCTGCTGCTGTGCGTCTGCAAGACCAATCGGGCGCTCGGGTGAACTCGCTCGATTCGACCCAGTATGTGCCGCACGAATCTAAGGTGGTCAACACCGCGCGCTTTGGCCACGAGGCGGAGTTCTTGATCTGGCGTCATGCACTCAGCAAGGCCAAGCGCAAAGTCCTCGAACTTCTGAGGGTTGGCACTCGCTGCATTAAGCAGGTAAGGGTCGACCCATACGGACGGGCCGAGCGGATACATTCTCGCCGCCAACCACCACCCGCGCATGCGCCCCTGCCCCTGACTGCCCCCCGGCGCGTCAGAGTGAGTCAGTTCTAGAAGCGCTGACACGAATGATATATCCGCCAGGAGTGACGGCGAGGGGCGAGTGCGCCCATCTTCACCAGTCAACAGCAAGGGGTGAAGGTCGGCATCGCCCTCGACACTTCGTCGCCCTTGCTTGCCTCCGACCTCCTCGTTCAGTACATGTCGCAGACGTCTTCTCGATTTGGAACGCACGAGGTGTGGATAGTGGTCATCCAGCAGCGCCCTTCTGCTCGAGACTGCACCGTGCGGCCAAGACAGCACGTCTTCGGCCGCGCCCCTCACGAGATCTTCCCAGGCCACGCGTTTGGCGCGGTCACTGAAGGCCATAGATTCCGGCGCGACCGGCAAGAGATCGCGACAGGTCAGCCACACAACGAAGCGTTGCGACCCTTCTTCCGGGTCCTCACACGCAAAGGCAAGAGCCCCCAGGCTGATGTCCAATTCTTCAGTGACTCGGAGATGGGGGTTGTTGCAGTCACTTAGAATGATGGCCGTCAATAGGTCACCCGACTCGGCTAGTCCACCAGGCCCCATTAGGGACGGGCCCCGTTCTAACCAGGAGATCAGAGAGGAGGCGACGCCGTGGTCTAGCGGCGAATGCGAAACTACGTCGACACGACTAAACTCCGCGGCGAGGGCAGAATGCAAAAGCGGCATTCGACTGACGGGCACGCCGGTCACCACCACTCCTCCAGCAGACAAGGCCTCGAAAACAAGGTCGTCAGCCAATTTGGCGTATGGCTCCGCCTCAAACATCTACTTGACCTTCAATCTCCTCCTTCGTGAGGGTCGTCATCGCCCGCAAGGTCACTCCGCCCTCTTCGTCGAGCAGGGCGTACCGATTAGCGAACGAGAGAGCTTCGGCGGACAGAGGCGTCGACGCGCTATCAATATGGTCAAGCACCTCTAAGAGCCGGTAGGGGTTGTACTTGTAGAGACTCCGCAAGATTTCTCGCACCTCCTTGTGTGTACTCTTCTCCCCCCGCAATTCGACGGCCGCCCTCACGGCCTCGTGTGAGATGGGAAAAGGAACAGCCTCCCCAAGACTGCCGGTGCGCGCCCTGGCTGCCGCGATGGAACAGGCATGTCGTATGAGGAAGGGATGACCGCCATACATGCCGTGCAGTAGATCGACGCTTCGGTGATCCGGGAAAGTGAGGCCACTGCGCTTCCCCAGCTGCCGAACGAGATTTGCCACGGCATGCCGCTCCAGCGGCCGCAGCGCAATCGATCGCGCAAAACTATAAAGGTAATTATCCTCCCCCCAGAGGTTCGTGGACTCAGTGAGTGCGCGATTGATACCCGCAAAACCGAAAAGGAGTTGTCCGGACAGGGTCGGCTCCTCTTGAGTAAGGCCTCGCAATTCGTACAAGAGACCGAGCCGCTCACGTCGTGCATCCATACTGCCTGGAGACGCCACCGCACTTAACGGCGGCAGGGATAGGTCAGTCTCGTCCACGAAAAGGACTACTGGTCGTTCCGGCGAGCAAGCGACGAGCCTGGTCAATAGGTCACCGAAGTACGTCCCCGTTAAGGGGGGCTTGAGGTTCTGGATTTCATCCGACAGCCCGGCGGGTACAACGTTGTGAGAAAATCTCGATGTAGCGTGCATCGCCTGGAGGAGTTGTCGCAAGACGGCCAGCCGTAGCGCTGGCAAGTCGTCGTTGATACGCCTGGAGAAATCCAGCGATCCTGTCGCTACGCCTCGACCTCGGAGTGCCACGCGCGAGATGTTGAGCGCCGACGACTTACCGGCCTTTCGCAGACCATAGATGGCGACATTCTGCCGATCTATGAGGAGTGTACTCTCAATCTCTCGCAGCACCTCGCGACGCCCGAAGAAGTCGTCCTCACTTTCGAGTGCCTTCATTCGCAGGAAGTAGTCGGCGCTTTTTACCGCCGCCGCCAGATGATGTCTAATAGGCGCCGAATTCTCAGCCAACTCATCAGGCGTCAAGTGCACGATACGGCGATCAGCCTGTGGAATGGCCGCCTTCAACCCGCCCACGTCGGCTATAAGAATGGCGATGTCATTGTCCGTGTCAACGTTCCGCGCCATGCGTCGGAAATGCTGAACTAGTTGCGCCGAGTTGGCGCTGTCGTCAGTCGCGATAATCATCGGCAGAAGACCGTCGATGCCGAATTGACTCGCTAGTGGTCGTCCCACTTCTAAGGTAAGCCACCAAGAATTGTCATATACGCCCCTGCCGCGCTTGCGATCGTGGTTAGTTCCCGGTTGGGCCATCGTTATTATGCTGGCTCCGTCCGGGGCGAGCGTCTGAAGGGAGTCGCCTTCGATGGCAAGATTGAGGAGTCGCCGAATGCGGGGAGCGAGGTCTGGAAACTGACTCTCAAACTGCAGCCAGTTACGTCGGGCGTACTCTGAATTTTCCACAACGGCCATGCCGCTCCTCTCGCACCGCTTGAGGGGCCGTCAGCAACCCCACAGTCGACAACCTACGTGCCCTTGCTGACGCCGTACAGAGCCAAGCGGGCCTTTACGCGGTAGAAGCGGTCACGTGGGACTACTGGCCAGTTCCGTGATGCATCACGTTGCACAGCAGTCCAACGTCTCCCGGCCAGTTGTGGTGTGGCAGAGGCCAGGCGCGACCTCAGGCCCGCCAGAGGGGCCGCGTGCCCCACACCTGCCGCAGCGGCAGCACGTCGACGCCGCGGGCGGCCAGCTCGCGGCGGGCGACCCGCCGCGTCCGCAGGACCATGACGACGCCGGCGCCCCAGACGACGTACTGCAGGGCGAGGGCCGCGCGGAAGTCGGCGAGGTCCGGCGTCGCCGCCCCGGCGAGCAGGTCGAGGGCCACGCCGATCCCGAGAATGGTGAGGAGCGAGGCCGTGAAGCCGCCGGTGTTGACGACGCCGGTCGCCGTCCCCAGCCGGTCGGGCGGGTTGTCCGTGCGCGCGAAGTCGAAGCCGACCATCGACCCGGGGCCGTTGACGGACAGCACGAGCACGAGCAGCGCGACGACGAGCAGCGGTGGGCCGCCGGGCCAGGCGAGCACCACGGCCCAGGCGACTGCCGTCGTCGTGACGATCCCGAGCACGAGCGAGGAGCGCCGCAGCGGGTGCAGGGCGGTGAGCCGGCCGACCACCGGCCCGGCGGCGACGCCGCCCGCGACGAGCAGCGTGAGCAGGGAGCCGGCGGTCACCGGCGCCAGGTCGAGGCCCTGGGTGAGGAAGGGGTAGCCCCACAGCAGGGCGAAGACCATGCCCGAGAACTGCGAGGTGAAGTGGCACCAGAAGCCGAGACGGGTGCCCGGCTCGCGCCACGCCCCGGCGAGGTCGCCGCGCACCTCGGAGGCCGACCGCCGGCGCCGGACGACGACGGCGTCCGGCGGGGCGTCGCGCAGGACGGCGAGGACGAGCACGGCGACGAGCGCGCCCACGGCCGCGGCCCCGCCGAAGGCGGCCGACCAGCCGGGACCCGCGAGGACGGCCGCCAGCGGGATGGCCGAGAGCACCTGCCCCAGCTGGCCGAGCAGCCCGGTCAGCTGCGTGAGCACCGGCACCTGCCGGGCGGCGAACCAGGCGGGCACGAGGCGCAGGACGCTGATGAAGGTGACGGCGTCCCCGAGCCCCACGAGCACGCGGCCGACGAAGGCGCCCGGCACGTCGGTGACGACCGCCAGGACGCTCTGCCCGGCCACCATCGCCACCGCGCCGGCGACGAGCAGGCGCTTGGTGCCGAAGCGGTCGACGAGCACGCCGACGGGCACCTGCATCGCCGCGTAGACGACGAGCTGGACGACGGCGAAGACCGACAGCACCGCCGTGCCGGTCGAGAACCGCTCGAGCGCCGTCGGTCCCGCGACCCCGAGCGAGGTGCGGTTGAAGACCGCGACGACGTAGGCGAGCACGCCCACGCCCCACACGAGGTAGGCGCGCGCCCGGGTGCGGCGCAGCCGCGGCGGTGCGGTGGTGCTGACCACCTCCCCGGCAGCCCCGCTCACCGCGAGCCCCGCAGCACGTCGCCCGCCCCGCGCACGTGCTCGGCCGACAGCCGGGCGAAGGCCTCGCCGTCGCCCGCGGCCAGCGCGTCGCGCAGCCCGGTGTGCTCGCGCACGGCGCGGTCCCGGCGCGCGGCGCCCATGTCCATGCTCGCGACGCCCATGCACAGCTGCCGGTCGCGCAGCGAGGCGTACAGGCGCGAGAGGACGGCGTTGCCCGCGGCGTCGACGACGGCCTCGTGGAAGGCCCGGTCGGCCTCGACGAGCGCCGGCGCGTCGCCGTCGTCGCGCGCCCCGACCATGGCGGCCAGGTGGGCGTCGAGCACCGGCAGGAGACGCTCGCGCTGCTCGACCGCGCGCGGCGCCGCCCACCGCTCGACGAGCTCGCGCGCCTCGAGGACGTCGCGGGCCTCGACGTCGCTGACGGCCAGGACGAGCGCGCCGCGCTTGGGGAACAGCTGCACGAGCCGCTCGGCCTGCAGCTGCAGGAGGGCCTCGCGCACGGGGGTGCGGCTGACGCCGGTGCGCTCGGCCACCTCCCCCTCGGTCACGAGGGAGCCGCCCGGGTAGGTGCGGTCGAGGATGCCCGCCTTGAGGTGGGCGTAGACGCGGGACGAGGCGGGCTCGGCGCTCGCGGGGACGGTCGGGGCGGGGCTGGGACGCATGATGCATCTATGGTGCCGCGCCCCGGCCGGGTGACGGCCCGGCGTCCCACGGAGCGGGACCGGGCCCGCGCCCCTAGCGTTCGCGCCCGTGACCGTCGTCGGCTTCCACGCCTCCCACGAGCAGATCCCGCCGAGCCGCCTGCTGCGCGACGTCGTGCGCGCCGAGGAGGTCGGCTTCAGCGCGGCGATGTGCTCCGACCACATCACCCCCTGGAGCACGGCCCAGGGCCAGTCGGGCTTCGCCTGGAGCTGGCTCGGCGCCGCGCTGGCGAGCACGCGCCTGACCTTCGGCGTCGTGCACGCACCGGGGCAGCGCTACCACCCGGCGATCAGCGCGCAGATGGTCGCGACGCTCGCCGAGATGTTCCCGCAGCGCTTCTGGGCGGCCCTCGGCACCGGCCAGCTGATGAACGAGCACGTCACCGGCACCGACTGGCCGCACAAGCGGGAGCGCGACGCCCGGCTCGCCGAGACGGTCGACGTCATGCGGCGCCTGCTCGCCGGCGAGGAGGTGACCCACCGCGGGCGCGTCGTCGTCGACCGGGCGCGCGTGTGGAGCCGCCCGCCCGCCGAGGCGGCGCCGGCGCTGCTGGCCGCGGCCATCACCCCCCGCACCGCCGCGTGGGCGGGCACGTGGGCCGACGGCCTCATCACCGTCAACTCCTCCGACGACGTCCTGCGCGAGGTGCTCGGCGCCTACCGCGACGCCGGGGGCCGCGGACCGGCCTGCCTGCAGGTGCACGTGGCCTGGGCGCCCACGCGCGACGAGGCCCTCGCGCTCGCGCACGACCAGTGGCGCACCAACGTCTTCGCCTCCCACGTGCTCTCCGAGCTGGCCGTGCCCGAGCAGTTCGACGACGTCGGCCGGCAGGTGCAGCCGCCCGGCGTCGACGGCCCGGTGGTCGTCGAGCACGACCTCGGCCGGCTCGCCGAGCGCCTGGCCGAGATGGCGGGCCTCGGCTTCGACCGCCTGTACCTCCACCACGTGGGGCAGGACCAGGAGGCGTGGCTCGACGCCGCCGGGCAGCACGTGCTGCCGCAGCTCGACGTCACGGCGCCCGAGCCCCTCGTCGGCACCACGGGCGCGGGCACGACGGCGGAGGCGCTCGCCGCCCGCGCGCCGCAGGGGGCGTCGGCATGAGGCTCACGACGACCGCCGACCACTGGTGGACGACGAGCGTCGGGTACTGCCTCGACGTCGAGCGCTTCGCCGACTCCAGCGGCGACGGGCACGGCGACCTCGTCGGCCTCGGCCGGCACCTCGACCACCTGTCGCGCCTCGGCGTCGGCTTCGTGTGGCTGCAGCCCTTCTACCCCTCCCCCGAGGGGGACGACGGCTACGACATCACCGACTACTACGCCGTCGACCCGCAGACCGGCAGCCTCGGGGACTTCGTCGAGGTGGTGCGCGCCTGCCGCGAGCGCGGGATGCGCGTGCTCGTCGACCTCGTCGTCAACCACACCTCCGCGGACCACCCGTGGTTCCAGGACGCGCGGTCGTCGAAGGAGTCGCGCTACCGCGACTGGTACGTGTGGCGCGACGAGCCGGACCCGGCGGACGCCGACGCGCAGAACGTCTTCCCCGACGCGGAGGACTCCATCTGGTCCTACGACGAGGAGGCCGGGCAGCACTACCGGCACCGCTTCTACTCCTCGCAGCCCGACCTCAACACCTCGAACGAGGACGTGCGCGAGGAGATCCTCCGCATCATGGGCTTCTGGCTCCAGCTCGGGGTCGCGGGCTTCCGCGTCGACGCCGTGCCCTTCTTCGTCGAGACGGCGAGCCGCACGGGCGACGCCGACGACGCGGGCGCGCCGGACGGCGAGGGCGTCGACGACGCCGGCCAGGGCGGGGAGCACGAGGACCACATGGCCGAGTCCATGCGGATGCTCGACGTCATGCGCGCCTTCCTCGCCCGCCGCAGCAGCGAGGCGCTCATGCTCGGGGAGGTCAACCTGCCGTACGCCCAGCAGCAGGAGTTCTTCGGCGACCTCGGCGACCGCATGACGATCAACTTCGACTTCACGCTCAACCAGTCGATGTACCTGGCGCTGGCCCGCGGGACGAGCGAGCCGCTGCGCCGCACGCTCGCCTCCCGGCCCGAGCTGCCCGAGGGCAAGTCCTTCGGCGTCTTCGCGCGCAACCACGACGAGCTGACCCTCGACCAGCTGGGCGACGACGAGCGCGGCGAGGTGCTCGCCGCCTTCGGGCCGCGGGAGGACCAGCAGCTGTTCGGGCGCGGCCTGCGCCTGCGGCTGCCCACCATGCTCGACGGCGACCAGGACCGCCTCGAGATGGTCTACGCGCTGGTGTTCTCGGTGCCCGGCGTGCCCGTCCTCTACTACGGCGAGGAGGTCGGCCAGCGCGAGGACCTCTCGGTGCCCGGCCGGGTCGCCGTGCGCACGCCCCTGGACTGGGGCCGCGACGCGCCCACGGGCGTGGCGGCGCAGGAGGCCGACGCCTCCTCGCTGCTGCACGCGACGCGGCGCCTGGTGGCGCGCTACCGCGACCGCCCCGAGCTCGGCGCCGGGTCGCTGGAGCTGCTCGACGTCGGCGACGAGCGGGTCCTCGCCCACGCCTGCCGCTGGGACGGCCGGACGACGGTCGCCGTGCACAACCTGTCCGACGCGGAGGTCGAGGTGCGCCTGCCGGGCGACGTCCTCGGCGACGACGTCGTCGAGCTCTTCTCCGGCGACCCGGTGGACGTGCCCGCCGACGGGCTCGCGCTCACGCTGCCGCGCTACGGCTACCGCTGGTACGGCGACGCGGGCTGAGCATCGCCCCGGGCGGACCTGTTCGTCGGACGTGACCGTGCTCGGTCACGTCCGACGAACAGGTCCGTCCGGGCGGGTCATCGGCGGAGACGGAGGGGAGGGCCAGGGTCATCGGCGCTCCTGGTCGCGGGCGGCGAGCAGCTCGTCGACGGAGATCGCGACCCCGCTCGCCTCGACTCGCCGCTCGATCCGGGACATGAGGTCGTCGTCCGACGGACCCGTCGCGGGGCCGGACCGGGCGAGGAGCACCGCCAGGCGGTCACGGACGTCGTCGAGGTCGGCGAGGAGCCGGTGCGCGTCGACCGCCCGACCCTCGGGCGACGTCGTCGTCGTGGACGACGCCGTGCTGGCCGAGCCCGAGGCGTGGCCGTGGCCGGCGTCCGCCGCGGCGAGCGGGCGTGCCCGCACGTCGTCGACGTCGAGCTCGAAGGAGACGGCGTCGCCGCGGTGCCACGTGGCGAAGACCTCCAGCGGCGTCCCGTCCTCGGCGGCGCCGCGCCCCTCGAGCAGGAGCAGCGGGTCGCCGGCGCGCACCCCGAGCTGCGCGGCGAGGCCCTCGTCGGCGGCGACGGCGCGGACCTGCCGCGACCCGCGGCGAGGCCGGACGCCGACGAGGGCCTCCATCGCGGCGTGCAGCGAGGCGTCCTCGAGGTCGTCGGCGCGCAGCCCGGCCAGCAGCGGCAGCGGCAGGTGGGTGCGGATGCGCGCGACCGGGCGCCCGTCGACGCTGCGGACGCGCTCCAGCCGCAGCACCTCGTCGGCGCCGAGCCAGCGGGCCACCTCGGGCGCCGGCTCGACGACGGCCTCGAGCACGTGCGTGGTCACGACGGCGCCACCGGTGGCCAGCTGGTCGTGCAGGCCGCCGGCCCGCTGCACGAGGCGGCGGTGGTCGGCGCGGTCGACGACGACGGTGCCGCGGCCCTTCTCGCGCCGCACCCGCCCCTCCCCCTCCAGGGCGGCGAGCGCCTGGCGGACCACCGAGCGGCTCACGCCGAAGCGCTCGGTGAGCGCGGACTCGCTCGGCAGCAGGGTCCCCGGCGGCGCCGCGTGGTCGTCGACCTCCGCCCGCAGCGCCGCCGCCACCCGGGCGTGCAAGGGCCGGCGCACGTCGTGGTCCACGCGCGGGAGGGTAGGCGACCGCCGGGGAGCGCCGGGGCGGCTCAGGAGGCGACGTCCTCCTGCGCCTCCTGCTGCTGCACCTCCTGCTCCTGCACCTCGTGGGCGGCGTCGCGCACGTGGCCCCAGCCCGGGGCGAGGGCGGCGGCCCGGCGGCAGGAGAGGACGAGGCTGGCCTCGCGGGCGATCCCCTGGCCGGCGATGTCGAAGGCCGTGCCGTGGTCGACCGACACGCGCACGACGGGAAGGCCGACGGTGATGTTGACGCCGTCGTCGCCGTAGACCGCCTTGAAGGGCGCGTGGCCCTGGTCGTGGTAGCAGACGACGACGAACTCCCACCGGCCCTTCACGGCCGCGGGGATGAGGGCGTCGGCGGGCAGCGGGCCGTGGGCGTTGACGCCGCGCTCCTGCGCCCGGCGCACGGCGGGCTCGAGGACGTCGGCGTCCTCGTCGCCGAAGATCCGGTTCTCGCCCGCGTGCGGGTTGAGGCCGGCGACGCCGATGCGCTCGCCCGGGCGCCCGAGGGCGCGGCTGAAGGCGTCGACGAGGGTGAGGACGGCGTCGGTGCGCTCGGGCGTGACGTCCTCGATGGCCTGCCGCAGCGAGACGTGCGTCGTGAGGTGGAAGAGGTAGAGGTCCCCGGCGGACAGCACGAGGCTGAAGTCCTCGACGCCGAACTCGTGGGCCAGCAGCTCGGTGTGGCCGGGGAAGGCGTGCCCGCCGGCGTGCATGGCGGCCTTGTTGAGGGGCGCGGTGACGATGCCGTCGACCTCCCCCGCCTTCGCGAGGTCGCACGCCGCGACGACGAAGCGGTACGCCGCGTCGCCGGCCACGGGGCTCAGCTCGCCCACGGTGATCTCCGGCAGGGGGTCGCCGACCTGCACGACCTCGACGACGCCGGGCGCGTTCGTCGCGTCCCGTGGCCGCTCGAGCACGCGGACGGCGTCCGGGTCCCCGCCGACGTCGCGCACCGCGCGGCGCATGACGCCGGCGTCGCCGAGCACGACGGGCACGCACTCGGCGCGCAGGTCGTCGTGGCCGAGCAGCGTCTTGGCGGTGATCTCCGGGCCGATGCCGGCGACGTCGCCGATGGTGACGGCGAGGACGGGGACGTCCATGGGGGTTCCTCCTGGGGTGGGCCGCGAACGGGGCTCGGGGGTGTCGTCGTGCGGGTCCTGCTGGTGGGCGTGCTCGTGGATGGTGCGCTGCTGAGCGGTGGGACCGGTCGGGGCGGACCCGTCGCCGGGGCGCGCGTCGCGCAGGCGGTCGACGACCTCGACGAGCGTGCCCGGCTCGCCGAAGCCGCCGGCCTTGCTGGCGAAGGGAAGCCCGGCGGCGCGGCCGCCGACGAGGACGCCGGCGGGCACGCCCTCCGCGAGCGCCGCCCGCACCTCGAGCCCCGTGGAGCCCCAGCGCTCGAGCAGCGCGGCGGCGCCGTCCCCGCCGACGGCCACGACGGCCGCGGCTCCCGCCCCGCCGTGGACCCGGTCGTGGAGCCGCTCGAGGAGGGCGGCGGTGCCGGTGGCCACCCGGGCGGCGCTGCGGCGCGCGGACGGCGCCGCGCCGTCGGCGGGCGGCTCGGGCGCGAGCACGACGACGACGTCCGCGTCCGGCACCGCGGGGTCGCCGGCCCCGGCGCCGCTGCGCCCGCCGCTCGCGAGGTCGTCCGCGGAGGGCCGCACGACGACGGTGCCCGACCGGGCGGCGAGGCGCTCCACCTGCTCGCGCGCCACCGGGTGCAGCGACGTGACGAGGACGAGCACCGGCCCGTCGGCGCCCCTCTCCGCCCCACCGCGCCCGGACGGCTCCTCGGCGACGGGCGCGGGAGCGACGGTCGCCTCTCGCCACAGCCGGGCGACGGGCTGCGCCAGCCCCGCCGACCCGACGGGCAGGGCCCGCCCGTCGCAGCGGACGAGCGCCCGGGCGACGACGTCGAGCGCGGCGTCGTCGTCGGCGTCGACGGTGAGCAGGCGGTGCCCGCCGTCGGCCGCCGCGAGCAGGGCCGCGGCCAGCGCCGCGGCGGCCGTGTCGGCGGCGTCGGCGGCGTCGGGCTGCTCCGGCGCGGGCACGTGGTGCGCCCCGGGCAGCAGCTCGGCGAGGACGGACGTGCGCACGGGCGTCACCGGGTCCGACCCCGCCGGCCCCTCCTCGAGGGGCCGCCCGCGCACGAGGGCTCGCCCGCCCGTGACGGTGCGGCCCATCGCCGGGTAGGCGGGGCAGACGACGGCGAAGCCGTCGGGGCGGGCGGCCACCCAGGCGGCGAGCGCGCCCTCGACCTGGTCGGCCACGGAGCCGCGCAGGGTCGAGTCGACCTTGAGGTAGACGCGCGGCGTGCCTGCGCCGAGCAGCGCCGCGACCCGTCGGCGCACCACCTCGCGCGCCACCGCGGGGGCGGCGGCGCGGACGTCGGTGCTCGTCGCGAGGACGCAGGGGTCGTCGCCGCCGGGGGCCGCGGCCGTGCCGGCGTCCGCGCCGACCGCCAGCAGCGTGCGCCAGCCGAGGTCGGCGAAGCGGACCGCGCTGTCGCCGGCGCCCGTGAGGTCGTCCGCCACGAGCGCGGCGTCCCACGGGCGGCCGGGCAGGTCCGTCCCGGGAGCGGTGGGGGCGTCCGTCACAGGCCCGTCCCCCGGCCCTCGTCCACCGGACCGGTCCCGGCGTCGGCCGTGCTCGAGGACTCGTCGAGGGCGCCGGCCCGCTTGAGGACGAGGGAGGCGAGCACGGGCGCGAGGATCGCCGTCACGAGGACGGACGCGGCGACCTGCGCCGTCGCCGTCCCCACGTACTGCTCGAAGCGGGGGTCGGCCGCCGCGACGATCGCCGGCGTGGCGATGGCGTTGCCCGCCGTCGTGCCCGCGGCGAAGCCGACGCCGGACTTCGCGCCGCGGCGCAGGAGGAAGCGCCAGCCGACGTAGACGAGCGCGCCCGTCACCGGGGCGACGACGACGCCGAGGGCGAGGCCGGACAGGCCGCCCGTGACGACCGACCCGAGGTCGATGCCCGTCCCGAGCGCGAAGGCGAAGAAGGGGATGACGATGTTCGGCACGGGCTTGAGCACGTCGCGCCACTGGGCGTCGAGGTTGCCGACGAGCACGCCGAGCAGGAAGGGCACGATCGCGCCGACGAGGGCGAGGAGCGGGATGTCGCCGAGGCCCGACGCGCCGAGGAAGAGCAGCGTGAGGAAGGGCCCGTCGTTGACGGCGGAGGCGATGTACGCGCCGCGGTCGCGGGCGTCGCCGTAGCGGCCCGTGAAGGCGAGCCAGAGCCCGCCGTTGCTGTTGTCGAAGGAGGCCAGCAGCGCCAGGATCGAGATCCCCAGGATGCCGTCGAGGCCCACCACCGAGCCGATCGCCACGACGAGCGTCGCCGGGATGAGGCTCTTCATGAGCAGCGCGACCCCGGCGTGCGCGAGCACGGGCCCGCTCGTCGCGCCCGTCACCTGCGTGCCCGTCATGAAGATCAGCAGGCCGATGAGGGGCAGCGCGCTGTCCTGGAAGAGCGCCGTCGTGAAGCTGCCGATGCCGAGGGCGCCCGGGGCGAAGGTGCCCACGACCGACCCGAGCACGAGCGGCACGAGCATGAGCCCGCCGGGGATGCGGTTCATCGTCGCGAACATCGGCACCCGCGACCGGGGGGCGCTCTGCGTCTGGGACACCTGGTCCACCTCCACGACGCACACCTGCGGGCGCCGGATCGTCACCTGTACGGACGACCTGTCCGTACAGGTGGGTACTGTGGACCCGGCGGCCGGTGCGGAGCAACCCCCGTGGCACCGCACCGGTCGTCCTCCACGTGTGCCCCACCTCGGCGTCGCCCCACCCGCAGGGGCGATGTGTGGCCATGTCGCCCTACGCCACCGCCCCTCCGGGGCGACGTGTGGCCATGTCGCCCTGGCGCCGCCCCCCTCGGGGGCGACGTGTGGCCATGTCGCCCCCTCGCACCGCCTCCGGGGCGACGTGTGGCCATGTCGCCCTCGAGACGCTGCGGGGACGGCGACGTGTGGCCATGTCGCCCTTCGGGCCTGCGGGAGGACGACGTCGGAGCGCGTCGCCGTCAGGGCGCGTCGCTGCCCCGCTCGCGCTCCTGGACGACGAGGTCCTCGAGGTCCTTGAGCCGGTGCCGCCCGTCGAGGGCGCGCTTCATGCGGAAGTTGCCCTCGAGGCGCTTCGCGTTGCGGTCGAGGAACCACCAGTAGCCGGCGGTGAACGGGCAGGCGTCCTCCCCCACGCGCACCGTCGGCTTGTAGCGGCGGCCGCGGCAGTGGTCGCTCATCCGGTTGATGTACGCGCCGCCCGAGGCGTAGGGCTTCGTCGCCATGAGCCCGCCGTCCGCGTGCTGGCTCATGCCGACGACGTTGGCCGCCATCACCCAGTCGTAGCCGTCGACGAAGCTGCGCTGGAACCAGCGCGTGAGCTCCTCCGGGTCCCACCCGCGCTGCAGGGCGTAGTTGCCGAGCACCATGAGGCGCGGGATGTGGTGGACCCACCCGCGGTCGCGGACGCCGCGCAGCGCGTGGGAGAGGCAGCGCGCCTCGACGGCGTCGGCGTCGAGGTCCCAGAACCACGGCGGCAGCGGCTCGTGCGCCTCGAGGGCGTTGCGCCGCGTGTAGTCCGAGCCCGCGTACCAGTAGACGTGCCAGATGTAGTCGCGCCAGCCGATGAGCTGGCGCACGTACCCCTCGACGGACGCCAGCGGGGCGTCGCCGTCGCGGTAGGCGCGCTCGGCGCGGTCGACGCACTCGAGCGGGTCGAGCAGCCCGAGGTTCATCGGCGCGGAGAGCATGGAGTGCGCCATCCACTCGTCGCCCTCGAGGATCGCGTCCTCGTGCGGGCCGAACGCGGGCAGCCGGTGGTCGACGAAGTCGTCGAGCGCGGCGAGCGCCTCCGCCCGGCTCGCCGCGAAGGCCCGCGGGCCGTCGCGGCCGACGAAGGAGACGTCGCCGTCGGCCTCCCAGCGGTCGAGGTCGGCGCGCACCTCCTCGTCGATCTCGTCCTCCTCCGGCATCCACGGGTGCGGCAGGCCGAGGTCGTCGGCGCCCTTGGGCGGGGGCTCGCGGTTCTCGTGGTCGAGGTTCCACTGCCCGCCCACCGGCTCGGCGCCGTCCATGAGGACGTCGTGGGCGCGGCGGGCGCGGCGGTAGAAGTCCTCCATGAGCAGCTGCTTGGTGCCGTCGGCCCAGCGGCGGAAGTCCTCGCGCGGCGTCGCGTAGCCCCGCGCCGGGAGCACCTCGACGGCGGGCAGGTCACCCGAGCCGTCGAGGGAGCGCACGAAGTCCTCGGCCTGGCGCGACGTCGGCGAGCAGACCGACAGCGGCAGCGCCTTCTTGGGCAGCTTCGCCAGGCCCTCGGCGTAGGTGTCGGTGCGCAGGTAGGTGCAGCGGTCGCCGAGCTCGGCGGCGCGGTGGCGCATCGCCGAGAGGATGAGGTGGGCCTTCTGCCGGTGGAAGCGGCGGCGCGTGAAGACCTTCCGCGACTCGATGAGGACGACGGGCTGCTCGCCGTCGTCGCCCGGACTGCCCGTGTCGCCGAGGAAGTGCGGGCCCAGCTGGTCGCCGAAGAGCCACCGCGTGGGGCCGGGGGTGGTCGCCATGGGGTGATGCTGTGGCAGGTGGCGGTGGGACGCCCGTCGACGCGCGCGCGAGGGCACGATGCCGGGGTGACGACGACCTCCACGAGGGCGCGAGGACGGACCGGGCGCTTCCGTGTCGGCCTCGCCCTCGCTCTCGGCGCCGTTCTCCTGTGGTGCCTGCTGGTCCTCCTCGTCCTCGACCCGATGACCACGGTCTCGCCGGACCTCGCCGCGCTCTACGGCGACCCGCTCCGCGGCGGCGCGGCGGTCGCCGTCGTCGCGGTGGTGCTCGGCGGGGTCGCCGCGGGGGCGTGGTCCCTCGCCGTCGGCACGGACGCCGCGGTGGGCCGGGTGCCGTCGGCCGTGCGAGCGCGCCTCGTGCTCGCGGCGTCCGCGCTGGGCGCGCTCGGCGCCGTCGCGACGACCACGGGAGTGCTCGGCTTCCCCGTGGGCCTCGGCTTCTACAGCCGCGCCGAGGAGCTGGGCGTCGCGCCGCCGAGCGGGTCGCTGAGCACGGCGCTGGCGGTGACGTCGGGCGTGGGGGTGGCCGCGGTCGCCACCGGTGCGCTGCTGGCCCTCGTCGCCGTCGCCCTCCGCTGCCGCGGAGGTGGCTGCACGAGGACGGCGTGGAGACCGTCGTCGTGCAGCCACCTGCCCGTGCGGCCCCCTGGCGCGTCGCGACGGCGCGACGCCGCGAGCGCCCTAGCGTCCGTTCCATGCGCTTCGGACTGTTCGTGCCCCAGGGCTGGCGGCTGGACCTCGTGGGCGTCGAGCCCTCCGACCAGTGGGCGGTGATGAAGGGGCTCGCGCAGCGCGCCGACGCCGGGCCGTGGGAGTCGGTGTGGGTCTACGATCACGTGCACACCGTCCCGGTGCCCACCGAGGAGGCCACCCACGAGGCGTGGACGCTCATGGCGGCCTTCGCCGCCGTCACCGAGCGCGTCCGCCTCGGGCAGATGTGCACGTGCATGGGCTACCGGAACCCGGCCTACCTCGCGAAGGTCGCGGCGACCGTCGACGTCGTCTCCGGCGGCCGGGTCGAGATGGGCATCGGCGCCGGCTGGTACGAGCACGAGTGGCGCGCCTACGGCTACGGCTTCCCGCGCGCGGGCGAGCGCCTCGCGATGCTCGAGGAGGGCGTCGAGGTCATGCGGCAGCTGTGGACCGACGGCGTCGCGACGCTCGACGGCGAGCACTACCAGGTGGACGGCGCCATCTGCCGTCCGCTGCCGCTGCAGGAGGGCGGCATCCCCTTCTGGATCGCCGGGGGCGGGGAGAAGAAGACGCTGCGGACGGCCGCCAAGTACGCGGGCTACACGAACTTCGACGGCTCGCCCCAGGGCTTCGCGCACAAGTCGTCGGTGCTCGAGGGCCACTGCCGCGACCTCGGCCGCGACTACGCCGAGATCACCCGCTCGGCCAACTACAACGTCGTCATCGGCCGCGACGAGGCCGAGGTCGCCGACCGCCTCGAGCAGGTCCGCGCCCGGGTCGCGTCCGTCGCACCGGAGAGGGCCGACGAGGTGGTCGAGGGCCTGCGCTCCGGGCCCGCCGTCGGCACGCCCGAGCAGGTCGTCGAGAAGCTGCGCGAGGTCGGCGACCTCGGCATGACGTACGCCATCACCTACTTCGCCGAGGCCGCCTACGACACGTCAGGCATCGAGCTCTTCGAGCGCGAGGTCGTGCCCGCCCTCGCCTGAGCCCGCGCCCTCGCCTGGCACGTGTCCCACCCCGCACTTCGTCGTCACTTCGCCCTCCTGACGCTCTCCAAGCGGCGATGTGTCGACGACGTGCGAGGAGAAGGGCGCCCTCAGGGGCGATGTGTCGACGAAGTGCGAGAGGAAGGGCGACCTCGGAGCAGCGGCGTGACGACGACGGGCCGTCGCTCAAGCGGGCAGGAGGGCGGCGCCGCCGGCGGCGGCGAGGGCCTCGGGGAGCAGGCGGACGACGTCCTCGACCTCCTCGGGCGTCGTCGAGGGCCCGAGGGCGAGGCGGACGGCGGTGCGCGCGGCGTCCGCGCCGAGACCCATGGCGAGCAGGACGTGCGAGGCGTCGTCGCTGTCGGCCGCGCAGGCCGAGCCCGACGAGCAGACGACGCCGCGCTCCTCCAGCTCGAGCAGCACCGCCTCCCCGCCGAAGCCGGGGAAGACGAACGACGCGTGGCCCGGCAGGCGCGCCGGTGAGCCGTCGGCGAGCCGTGCGTCGACCGCCGGACCGGTGAGGACGGCGCCCGGGACGGCGTAGAGGACGCCCGCGACGAGCCGGTCGCGCAGCGCCGCCAGCCGCGGCGCGCCGGCGGCCCGCCCCTCCTCGGCGAGGCGCAGCGCCGCGGCCGTGCCGACGGCGGCCGCGACGTCGACCGTCCCCGACCGCCGCCCGCGCTGCTGACCGCCACCGTGGATGACGGGCGCGAGCGGCACGGCGCCCCGGACGGCGAGCGCCCCGGCGCCGCGGGGCCCGCCGAGCTTGTGGGCCGAGACCGACAGCAGGTCGGCGCCCAGGTCGTCGAGCCGCACGCCCAGCTGCCCCGGCGCCTGCACGGCGTCGACGTGCAGCGGGACGCCGACGGCCCGGCACAGGGCCGCGACCTCGCGCACCGGCTGCACGGCGCCGACCTCGTTGTTGGCGAGCATCACCGAGCAGATGGTCGTCGCCGGCGTCAGCACGGCCGCGAGCGCCGCGAGGTCGACGACGCCGTCGCCGTCGACGCCCACCTCGTCCACCCGGAAGGGCTCGCCCAGCGCGCCGGCGCCGAGGGCGCGCGCCGTCTCGAGGACGGCGGGGTGCTCGACGGCCGTCGTCACGACCTGCCTGCCCCGGGGCGCGGCCGCCGCGACGCCGAGCAGCGCCAGGTCGTCGGCCTCCGTGCCGCCGCTCGTGAGCACGACCTCGCCCGGCCGGCAGCCGAGGACGCCCGCGATCTCCGCGAGCGCCGCGTCGAGCCCGGCCCGGGCCGCGCGCCCCGGCCCGTGGGCGCTCGAGGGGTTGGCGAAGACCTGCGTGAGGTAGGGCCACTGCGCCTCGAGGACGGCGCGCGACGGCGGCGCGGTGGCGGCGTGGTCGAGGTAGATCACGGGCGCTCCCCCGACGGACTCGCCTCCACGTCGACGTCCAGCCCCAGGTCCAGGCACGGCGCCGCTTGCGTGAGCGCCCCGACGGACACGAGGTCGACGCCGCTGCGGGCGATCGCCCCCACGGTCGACAGCCGCACCCCGCCGCTGGCCTCGACGAGCGCCCGCCCCGCGACCCGCTCGACGCCGCGGCGCAGCTCGTCGGGCGCCATGTTGTCGAGCAGGACGACGTCGACCCCGGCGGCGAGGACGGCGTCGAGCTGGTCGAGGCGGTCGACCTCGACCTCCACCGACGTCGTGTGCGGCAGCCGCTCGCGCAGCCGCCGCAGGCCGTCGGAGACGACGGCGTCGTCCCACCCGCCCGCGGTGAGGACGGCGAGGTGGTTGTCCTTGACCATCACCGCGTCCGAGAGCGTCATGCGGTGGTTGCGCCCGCCGCCGCAGCGCACGGCCGCGCGCTCGAGCGCCCGCAGCCCCGGCGTCGTCTTGCGGGTGTCGACGACCCGGCACCCCGTCCCCGCGACCTCGGCGACGAAGGCGGCGGTGAGCGTGGCGACGCCGGACAGCCGCTGCACGAGGTTGAGGGCGACGCGCTCGGCGCGCAGCACCGCGCGGGCGCTGCCCTCGACCTCGGCGAGCACGGCGCCCGCGGCGAAGCGCTCGCCGTCGGCGACGAGGAGGCGCACCGACGGCGGCGGCGTCCCCGGCGCGTCGGCCAGGGCGGACGCCTGCCGCAGCGCGGCGGCGAGGACGCCGACGTCGGCGAGCACGCCGTCCTCGCGCGCGACGAGCCGCGCCGTCGACCGGACGTCGGGACCGAGGAGGGCCTCCGTCGTCGCGTCGCCCCAGGGCGCGTCCTCGGCGAGCGCGGCCGCCACGACGGCCTCGACGGCGGCCACGGGCAGCGCGCCCGGGGCGCCAGCCCGCTCGAGGGTGCCGACCGGGGACGCCACCGCGGTCACGACGCCCTCCGCAACAGCACCGGCCGGTCGGCGCCGCGCGGCACGGCGCCCGCGGCGTCCGTGCGGAAGTGCGCGCCGAGGCTCTCGGGGCGCCGCTGCGCGGACGCGACGAGCAGCCGCGCGCACACCCCGAGCGCCCGGTCCTCCAGCGCGGCGACGTCGGCGGGCGCCTCCGTCGCGGCGGGGGCACCGTCGAGAGTCTTCGCCGCGACCTCGAGGCCCGCGGCGTCGCGCAGGAGCCCGGCGTGCTCCCACGCCAGCGCCTGCAGCTCGGCCCGCGGCAGGGCCGGGCCGGCCGTGCAGACGAGCTCCTCGACGCCCGCGGGCGCGTGCGGCTCCGCGGGGGCGCCGGCCAGCGACGCCGCGACGTCGGCCGCGGCGCGGTCGCCGAAGACGAGCCCCTCGAGCAGCGAGTTGGACGCCAGCCGGTTGGCCCCGTGCACGCCGGTGCGCGCGACCTCGCCGCACGCCCAGAGCCCGGGCAGCGAGGTGCGCCCGCGGACGTCGGTGGCCACCCCGCCCATCCAGTAGTGCGCGGCGGGGGTCACGGGGACGGGCTCGCGCACCCAGTCGAGCCCCGCGGCGGCGCACATCGCGTCGATGCTCGGGAAGCGCGCCCGCAGCCGCTCGCCCAGCCCGGTCGCGTCGAGCAGCGCCGGGCGCCCGTCCTGGCGGGCGACGACGGCGCCCACCGCGCGGGCGACGACGTCGCGCGGCGCCAGCTCGGCCCGCGGGTCGGCGAGCGGCGAGGCCGGGTCGGCGAGGAAGCGCGCGCCGTGCTCGTCGCGCAGCACGGCGCCCTCGCCGCGCACGGCCTCGGAGACGAGGAAGGGCGTCGCGGTGGCGGCGACGGTCGGGTGCAGCTGCACCTGCTCGAGGTCGGCGACGACGGCGCCCGCGCGCCACGCCGCCGCTAGGCCGTCGCCCGTGGCCTCGGGCGGGTTCGTCGTCCGCGCGAACACCTGCCCCGCACCGCCGGTCGCGAGCACGACGGCGCCCGCGAGGACGCGACGGCGCCCTCCCCCGGTCGCCGGTGCGCCGTCGAGCAGCAGGTCGGCGCCGACGACCCGGCCGCCCTCGACGACGAGGTCCGCCAGCGCCGCGCCCCCGAGCACCCGGACGCCCGCCGCGCGCACGGCCGCGACGAGCGCGGCCGACAGCCGCGCGCCCGTGGCGTCGCCGCCGGCGTGCAGCACGCGCGGGCGCGAGTGCGCCGCCTCGAGCCCGCGGCTCCAGCGGCGCGCGTCGGCCGGGTCGGCGGGGTCGGCGCCGTCGAGCACGAGGCCGCGCCGGGCCAGCTCGAGCAGCCGCGCGGGCCCCTCGGTGCAGAGCACCCGCACGGCCTCGGGGTCGCAGGCCCCCGCCCCGGCGGCGAGGGTGTCGGCCACGTGGAGAGCGACGTCGTCGTCCGCGCCCGTCACCGCGGCGACCCCGCCCTGCGCCCACGCGGTGCTGCCGCCGCCGGTGCCCCCGGCCCCCGGCGCCCACGGCGTCTTCGTCACGAGCAGGACGTCGTCGACGCCGCGCGCCCTCAGGCTCAGCGCCGCCGTCATCCCCGCGACGCCGGTGCCGACGACGAGCGCCCCCACCCGCTCCGGGGCCGGCGCCTCGGGGGCGGTGGTCACGGCCGCACCTCGAGCATCCGCTGCAGCGCCACCCGCGCGGACGCCGCGACGGCGTCGTCGACCCGCACCTGGTTGAGCACCTCCCCGCGCACGAGGGCCTCGAGGACCCAGGCGAGGTAGCCGGGGTGGATGCGGTACATCGTCGAGCAGGGGCAGATGACCGGGTCCAGGCAGGCGATCGTGAGGTCGGGGTGCTGGGCCGCCAGGCGCTTCACCATGTTGATCTCGGTGCCGATCGCGAAGCTCGTGCCCGGCGGCGCCTCGCGGACGACCCGCTCGATGTACTGGGTGGATCCGGCCTCGTCGGCGGCGTCGACGACCTCCTTGGGGCACTCGGGGTGCACGACGACGCGCACGGCCGGGTCGGCGGCGCGCGCGGCGTCGACCTGCGCCGTCGTGAAGCGCTGGTGCACCGAGCACCAGCCGCGCCACAGCAGCACGCGCGCGTCGAGGAGCGCGTCGGCGTCGTTGCCGCCCAGCGGCTTGCGCGGGTCCCACAGCGGCATCCGCTCCAGCGGCACGCCCATCGCCGAGCCCGTGTTGCGGCCGAGGTGCTGGTCGGGGAAGAAGAGCACGCGCTGCCCCCGCTCGAAGGCCCACGCCAGCACCGCCGCCGCGTTGGACGAGGTGCAGACGATGCCGCCGTGGTCGCCGCAGAAGGCCTTGAGCGCGGCGGAGGAGTTCATGTACGTCACCGGGACGACGGGGACGCGCCCCTCGGCGTCGGGCTCGGTGCCGTAGACCGCCTCGAGCTGCTCCCAGCAGGCGGTGACGCTGTCGAGGTCGGCCATGTCGGCCATCGAGCAGCCGGCGGCGAGGTTGGGCAGCACGACGCTCTGCTCGGGCGAGGTGAGCAGGTCGGCCGTCTCGGCCATGAAGTGCACGCCGCAGAAGACGACGTGGTCGGCCGACGTCGTCGTCGCCTGCTGCGCGAGCTGGTAGCTGTCGCCGACGAAGTCGGCGAACTGCACGACCTCGTCGCGCTGGTAGTAGTGCCCGAGGACGACGAGCCGCTCCCCCAGCTCCGCCTTCGCCGCGGCGATGCGCTCCTCGAGCTCGGCGACGGGCGCCCGGCGGTACTCCTCGGGGATGCGCTGCTGCACGGGCGTCGACGGGGGCGCCACGTCGGCGCTCGAGCTGCCGGGCCCGTACACCGGCGCGGGCGGCGCCTGGCCGGGGACGGCGTCCAGAGCCCACGGGCCCTCGGCCAGGGCCGGGTCGCAGAGGCCGTCGGCGGCGGCGGGGGCGCCGTCGGGCGCGCGGCGGGGGCGGGTGCCGATCTGCAGCGGGGTGGTCGTCATCGGTCCTCCTCGGCGCGACGGCGGTCGCGCCCTGCGGTGAGGTGCTCGGGTGGTGCGCTCGGGGTGCTGCTGGTGCGTGCTGGTGGACGGATCGGCGGAGGGTCAGGCCGCCGGCCCGGCGGTGGTCTGGAAGGGGCCGGTGGCGCCCTCGGGCACCACCGCCCGGTAGAGCCGCGGCGGGCGGTGGCGCCCGCCGGTGAGGTGCTCGTCGGTCGCCTCGACGGCGCCGCTGGCGGTGACCCGGCGGCGGAAGTTGGCCGGGTCGAGGGGGCGCCCGAGGACGGCCTCGTGGACCTCGCGGAGCTGGCCGAGGGAGAAGGTCTCCCCCAGCAGGTGGACGGCCACCTGCGCGTAGCCGACCTTGGCCCGCAGCCGCCACAGCGCGTACGCGACGACCTCGTCGTGGTCGAAGGCGAGGCCGCGCACCTCGTCGACGGGCGCCCAGCGCACGTTGTGCACCTCGGCCACGCGCGCCGCCTCGGGGCTGCGCACGAGGGCCGAGTAGATGACGGAGACGACGCGCCCGGTCGGCGACCGGTCGGGCCGGCCGAACGTGTAGAGCTGCTCGAGGTAGCTGGGGCGCAGCCCGGTCGTCTCGACGAGCGTGCGGCGCGCGGCCTCCTCGAGCCCCTCGTCGTGGGCGATCCAGCCGCCCGGCAGCGCCTCGGCGCCGTCGAAGGGCTCGCGCGTGCGGCGCACGAGCGGCAGGTGCAGCCGCTGGGAGCCCTCGTGCTCGAGCAGCGTGAAGATCACCGTCGAGACGGCGAGGGAGGCCGCCACCGCGCCACCGACCACGGCCCCTCCTTCGGGTCACGTCGACCATTACCGGACGGGGACCACCGTACGTCTCTTCTGGTCGAGACGACAAGTACGGCAGGTCCCGGCGCCCGCCGTCCGTCGGCGCTCGACCGACCTGCGCGGCGCACCGGACAGTTCACCGGACGCTGTACCGTCGCGGCGTGCTGACGACCTCCCTGCCCGAGGTGCTCGCCCGCTTCGGCCACGCCCTGTCCGACCCGACGCGGGCCCGGGTCCTGCTCGCCCTGCGGGACGGGGGCGCCTACCCCTCGGACCTCGCCGAGCTCGTGGGCGCGAGCCGCCAGTCGCTGTCGAACCACCTCGCCTGCCTGCGCGGCTGCGGGCTCGTCGTGGCGGCGCCCGAGGGGAGGCGGGTCCGCTACGAGCTGGCGGACCCCCGGCTCGCCGCGGCGCTGGACCAGCTGGCCGCGGTCGTCGTCGTGGCCGACCCGGCCTGCGCCCCCGGCCCCGCGCCGCAGGCCTCCCGGGCCGCCGCGAGCCCGTCGGAGCGCGCCGACGACGTCGCCCGGGTCGCGCCGTGAGCGCGCCCGCCGAGCGCCCCGCGCCCCGCCGCCGCGAGGTCGACGACTGCTGCGGCGCCGGCACCGCGGGCCCCTCGCCGGAGCGCGCGGCGGTGCTCTCGCGCCGGGTGCGCTGGGTCGTCGGCGCCACGATCGCCTACAACGTCGTCGAGGCGGTCGTCGCGCTCACCGCCGGGGCCCTCGCCTCGTCGTCGGCGCTCGTCGGCTTCGGCCTCGACTCGGTGGTCGAGGTGCTGTCGGCCGCCGCCGTCGCCTGGCAGTTCGCCGCCCCGGACCCGCGCACCCGCGAGCGCGCGGCCCTGCGCACCATCGCCGTCGCCTTCTGGGCGCTGGCGGTGCTCGTCGCCGTGGACGCCCTGCGCGCCCTCCTCGGCGGCGCGGAGCCGGACCCCTCCCCCGTGGGCATCGTCCTCGCGGCGGTGAGCGTGGCCGTCATGCCGGTGCTCAGCTGGTTCGAGCGCCGCACCGGCCGCGAGCTCGGCTCGGCGACGGCCGTCGCCGACTCGCAGCAGACGCTCCTGTGCACCTACCTGTCGGCCGTGCTGCTCGTCGGGCTCCTGCTCAACGCGACCCTGGGCTGGACCTGGGCGGACCCGGTGGCCGCCCTCGTCATCGCGGCGCTGGCGGCCCGCGAGGGCCTCGAGGCCTGGCGCGGGGACGCGTGCTGCGCGCCCGGCACCGCCCTGGCGGCCCCGGGCCCGGACGCCCGCTCGACGGCCGCGACGACGACCGGGACGACGACCGGGGCGCCCGCGGACGCGTGCTGCGCGACCAGCGCGCCGCGCGCCGGCTGCTGCTCCGACGGGTGAGCCCCGGCGCGACGCCGAGCCGCACGGCGCTCGCCGTGGCACCCTGCCGCCGGGCGCCCGCCGCGCCCGTCCGCCGCCCGCCGGGAGGAGCCGAGGTGCCCACAGCCGTCGTCGCCGTCGTCGGGGGCCTGCTCACCGCCGCGGGCGTGGCCCTGCTCGTGCTGCCCGGGCCGGGCATGGTGCTCGTCGCCGTCGGGCTGGCCGTGCTCGCCTCGCGCTTCGCGTGGGCCAAGCGCCCCCTCGGCTTCGCCCGCACCCGCGCCGAGGCCGGCATGCGGCAGGTCGCCCGCCGCCGGGCCTCGGCGTTCTTCGCCCTGGGGTGCGCCGTCCTGCTCCTCCTCGCCGCGGGCCTGCCCTACCTCGGTGTCGAGGTACCCGGGCTGACGAAGCTCACCGCCGTGCTGCTCGCCGGCAGCGGCGTCTTCCTCGTCGGCACCGTCGTCTGGGCGCGGCACGCGGGCAACCGCGCGCCCGTCTGACGCCGCGGCGCCGGGCCGCCAGGGCTCAGGGCCGCTGGCGCCCGCGCGCCGCAGCCCCCACGGTGGTCGGATGAGCGACGCCCACGACCTCCAGCGCTTCGTCGACGCCCAGGGAGGCGGCACCTACGACCAGGCGCTCGCCGAGCTGCGCGCCGGCCGCAAGCAGGGCCACTGGATCTGGTTCGTCCTGCCGCAGGTGCAGGGCCTCGGCCGCTCCTCGACGGCGCAGCACTACGGCCTCACCGGGCTGGACGAGGCGCGCGCCTACCTCGCCCACCCCGTGCTCGGCCCCCGCCTGCGCGAGTGCGCCCGCGCCCTCGCCGACCTGCCGGGCAGCGACCCGACCGCCGTGCTCGGGAGCGTCGACGCGCTCAAGGTGCGCTCGTCGACGACGCTCTTCGCCCGCGCCGCCGAGGCCGACGGCGAGGACGCCGGCGTCTTCCGCGAGGTCCTCACGCAGTACTACGGCGGCGAGGAGGACGACGAGACGCTGAAGCGCCTCTGAGGGGCCGGACGCACCGGGGCCGCCCCCGCGAAGCACCGGCCGCCGCGTAGCCTCGCGGGCGTGGAGGGCGATCACGGGCGGGCGCTGCAGCGCGTGCGCTCCGCGCTGGTCGCCGCCCTCGTCCTCTCCCTGGGCGCGGGCGCCCACGTCGTGGGCGGCGGCGACCTCCCCGACCCGCTGCTCGTCGGGCTGGCGGGCGCCCTCGTCCTCGCCGTCGCGTCCCTCCTCGGGCGTCGCCGCCTGCGCCTGCGGACCCTGGTCCCGGTGCTCGGCGCCGGCCAGGTGCTGCTGCACGCGGCCTTCGCCGCGCTGACCGTGCCCCCCGCCGGCGCGGTGGACGTCGTCCCCGCGACGGGGCACGGCGCCCACGTCCACGGCGTGCTGCTCCTGGCCACGGGCGGCGGGGGCGTCGACGCCGCCCTGGCCGCCGCCTCGACGGGGATGGTCGCCGCGCACCTCGCGGCCACGCTCGTCACCGCGCTCGCGGCCGTCTCGGCCGACCGGGCGTGGGCCGTCGCCGTCGCCCGGCTGGCGCAGTTCTTCCCCGCCCTCGGCGCGCTCCTCGTCGACCTCGTCGAGGGCCCCGCGCCGCGGGCGCAGCGGACCCCGGCGCAGCGGTGCGCCGTGCCCCGCGCCGTCGTCGTCGGCGCACGACCCCGGCGCGGGCCGCCGGCGGCCGTGCCGGCCGCCTGACCAGCGCCCCCGACCCAGCCGCGGACCGACCGCCGGCGACAGCCCCCGCGAGCGCGGGGCGCGTCGCCCTGCGCGGACGCGCCGAGCTGGTCGTGCGGCGTCGTGGGCGGCCGGCTGCCCGCCGTCCCGCCGGCGCCGCCGGCTCCCGCAGCCCCAGGAGACCTCCGTGACCCACAGCACCCCCACTCCCTCGACCAGCAGCGACGCGGCCACCACCGGCACGGCCGGCGACAGCCCGGCCCGCCCCCGGCGCGGGACGCACCGCACCGCGGCCGCCGCGCTCCTCGCCGGGGCGCTCGTCGTCGGCCCCGCGCTGGCGGCATCCGCCCACGTGCGGGTCAGCGCCGACGACCCCACCGCGGGCGGCTACAGCGTCCTGACCTTCCGCGTGCCCAACGAGTCCGACACCGCGGGCACGACCGCCGTCACGGTCGACCTGCCCACCGACACCCCGCTGCGCTCCGTCAGCGTCGAGCCCGTCCCCGGGTGGTCCGCGGAGGTCGTCACCGGCGACCTGCCCGAGCCTGTGGCCGTCGACGGCGGCGAGCTCGCCGAGGCGCCCCTGCACGTCACGTGGACGGCGGACCCGGGCGTCGAGATCGGCCCGGGCGAGTTCCAGCGCTTCGTCGTCTCCGCCGGCCCGCTGCCCGAGGCGGGCACCGACGTCGTGCTCCCGGCGACGCAGACCTACTCCGACGGCGAGGTCGTGGCCTGGGACGAGCCCGTGGTCGCCGGCGAGGAGGAGCCGAACGCCCCGGCGCCGTCCTTCACGACGGTCGCGGCCGCTGACGACGAGGTCGCCACGACCGACGCCGAGGTGACGGCGACCGCCGCGAGCGCGAGCACCACGGGCGCCGCCGCGGCGGACGCCACCGACAGCAGCGCGCGCTGGCTCGCCGGCGGCGGGCTCGCCGTCGCGGTCGCGGCCTTCCTCCTGGCCCTGGTCGGTGCGGCGGGGCGGCGTCGTGCGGCACGGTGAGGCGGTGCCGGCGCCCGTCCGGGCAGCCGCCGGCCCCGAAGACAGGACGACGGTCGCCCCCGGTGCGGGGGCGGCGAGCAGGCACGGGACGAGCGCACACGGAGGCGTCATGACCACGCGGGAGCGCACGCGCGCAGGCACCACCCACCGGACCGGACGGCGCGCCGCGGGCGCGGCCGCCGGGGTGCTGGCGGCCGGGCTCGTCGTCGTCGGGGCCCCCGCGGCGTCGGCCCACGACCGGCTCATCGGCTCCGACCCTGAGAGCGGGGGGGTCCTCGACGCCGTCCCCGCCGAGGCGGTGCTCACCTTCTCGTCCGAGGTGCAGGAGCTGGGCACCGTCCTCGAGCTCCAGGCGGCGGACGGGTCCTCGATCGCGGGCGAGACGGCGGTGTCCGGCCGCGACGTCAGCGTCCCCCTGCCCTCGGACCTGCCGTCCGGGGAGTACGCCGTGGTCTACCGGGTCACGTCGTCCGACGGGCACCCCATCAGCGGCGAGATCCCCTTCTCGCTCGAGGTCGCCGCACCCGCCACCCCGGCACCGAGTGCGTCGCCGTCGTCGTCGCCGTCGCCGAGCCCGTCGCCCTCGGCGAGCCCCACCCCCACCCCGAGCGAGAGCGCCGGTGCGGGCAGCACCTCCTCGCCGACGACCTCGGCCGCGGACGACGCCGAGGCCACGTCCGCGGAGTCGGGCGACGACGTGCCCTGGGCGCCCGTCGTCGTCGTGCTCGTCGTCGTGGTGCTCGGCGGTCTGGCCGCCGCCGTCCTGGGGCGCCGGCGGGGGCCGCGCACCCGCTGACCCGTCCGCCGCG
>NZ_JBBHZG010000002.1:509859-519138 GCF_037482305.1 Pseudokineococcus sp. 5B2Z-1 | reverse complement strand
CCCCCCCCCCCCCCCCCCCCCCCCCCCCCCCCCCGCGTCCCATCCCCTGGGACACGGGAAGGGTCGAGGGGCGGGACGCCGTTGTCGTCCCCAGTGCTCGACGACCCCTCGGAGGACCCCGTGGCCGCTGTGACCCCCATGACCGCCGCCGTTCCCGGCGCCCGCACCGCCCCGGACGCCGCGAGCGGCCACCGCACCGACGCGGAGCGCCTCGTCGAGGGCCTGCGCCGCCCGCGTCCCGTCGTCCTCGTCGACGTGCGCACGCCCGCCGAGTACGAGACCGCCCACGTCGAGGGGGCCGTCAACGTGCCGCTCGACCTGCTTCTGAGGGAGCCGGGCGCGGTCGCGTCCCGCCTGTCCGGCGACGTCGTCCTCATGTGCGCGCTCGGGGGGCGCGCCGAGCAGGCCCGCGAGGCGCTCGTCGCCGCGGGCGCCACGGCCACGCTGCAGGTGCTCGGCGGCGGGGTGGACGGCGTCCGCCGCGCCGGCGGCACCGTCGTGGCCGGCCGCAGCCGCTGGGCCATGGAGCGCCAGGTGCGCCTCGTCGCCGGCTCCCTCGTCCTCGGCAGCGTCCTGCTGAGCCTGCAGGTGCCCGCCGCCCGCTTCCTCGCCGGCGGTGTCGGCGCGGGCCTCACCTATGCCGCCCTCAGCGACACCTGCACGATGGCGCGCGGTCTCGCCCGCCTGCCCTACAACCGGACGGTGGCCGCGCCGACGCTCGACGAGGTGCTCGCCCAGCTCGACGCCGCCTGAGGCGCCTCTCCCCGGTGTCCCGGGACGGCGACGGCCCCCGACCTCCTGCATAGGAGGTCGGGGGCCGTCGTCGTCATCAGTCCCTCGTCATCAGGGTCGCCACGGCCGAGCCGTGCGCTCAGGACGGGGTGCACCGCGTCCTGAGCGCACCGCTCCGGCGTCCGACCGGGGCGTCCGGGCGGAACGTCAGTCCCAGGAGAGCCCGCCGCCGGTCTGGTACTCGATGACCCGGGTCTCGAAGAAGTTCTTCTCCTTGCCCAGGTCCATGACCTCGCTCATCCACGGGAACGGGTTGTCCACCGCGGGGTAGACGGGGGCGAGGCCCAGCTGGCCGCAGCGGCGGTTGGTGATGAAGTGCATGTACTGCTCGCACAGCTCGGCGTTGAGACCGAGGAGCCCGCGCGGCATCGTCGAGCGGCCGTAGGCGACCTCGAGCTCGCAGGCCTCGGTGAGCATCTGCCGCACCTCGGCCTGGAACTCATCGCTCCACAGGTGCGGGTTCTCGGCCTTGATCTGGTTGATCGTGTCGATGCCGAAGTTCAGGTGGATCGACTCGTCGCGCAGGATGTACTGGTACTGCTCGGCGATGCCGACCATCTTGTTCCGCCGGCCGAGCGAGAGGATCTGCGCGAAGCCGGTGTAGAACCACATGCCCTCGAAGATGACGTAGAAGGCCACGAGGTCGCGCAGGAACTGGGTGTCGGCCTCCGGCGTCCCCGTGCGGAAGTCCGGGTCCTCCAGCGCCTGGGTGTACTGCAGCGCCCAGGCGTCCTTGTCGGCGATGGACGGCACCTCGCGGTACATGTTGAAGAGCTCGCCCTCGTCCAGGCCGAGGCTCTCGCAGATGTACTGGAAGGTGTGCGTGTGCACGGCCTCCTCGAAGGACTGCCGCAGCAGGTACTGGCGGCACTCCGGGTTGGTGAGGTGGCGGTAGACCGCGAGCACGATGTTGTTCGCGACGAGGGACTCGGCCGTCGCGAAGAAGCCGAGGTTGCGCTTGAGCATGAGCCGCTCGTCCTCGGTGAGGCCGCCGGGCGAGTTCCACAGCGCGATGTCGGCCTGCATCGACACCTCGGTGGGCATCCAGTGGTTGCCGCACCCGGCGAGGTACTTGTCCCACGCCCACGTGTACTTCATCGGCAGCAGCTGGTTGACGTCGGCGCGGCCGTTGATCATCCGCTTCTCGGAGACCTCGACGCGGCCGCCGCTGCGGTCGAGGCCGCCGAGGCCCGTGCTCGAGGTCTCGCCCGAGCCGGCGCCGTCCTGGGCCGGGGCCGCCGTCGGCGCGACGGCCGGCTCCGGGACGCCGGGCAGGTCGGCCGGGCGCGCGGTGACGTCGCCGGAGGTGCGGGCGCCCGGCACCTGCGGGCGCACGGGAGCGGGCGCGGTCGTGGGGGCGGGAGCGTCGTCCCAGTCGAGAGTCACTGGCAGGCCTCGCACTCGGGGTCGTCGATGGAGCACGCCGCGGGCTGCGGCGCACGGGTGGGGATGTCGCTGTTCACGGGCAGAGAAGCCGCAGGCGCTGTCGGGGCGGCGGTGACGGGCGGCGTCGGGGCCGCGGGGACGGCCGCCGCAGGGGCGGCCGCGGGGGCGACGGCGACCGCGTTGAGGCGGCCGTCGGTGCCCTTGAGCGTCGACTTCTCGACGTGGGTGCGGCTCGAGCTGCGCAGGTAGTACGTCGTCTTGAGCCCCTGGCGCCACGCGGCCCGGTAGAGCTCGTCGAGCGTGCGCCCGTTGGGCTCGAGGACGTAGAGGTTGAGCGACTGCGCCTGGTCGATCCACACCTGGCGGCGCGAGCCGGCCCGCACGAGCCAGTGCGGGTCCACCTCGAAGGCGGTGGCGTAGAGGGCCTTGAGGTCGGCGGGCACCCGGTCGACGGCGCCGAGGCTGCCGTCGTAGTACTTGAGGTCGCTCACCATGACGTCGTCCCACAGCCCGCGCTCCTTCAGGGCGCGCACGAGCGAGGTCGAGACGACCGTGAAGTCGCCGCTCATGTTCGCCTTGACGTAGAGGTTGCGGTACTGCGGCTCGATGGACTGGCTGACGCCGACGATGTTGCTGATGGTCGCCGTCGGCGCGATCGCCATGATGTTGGAGTTGCGGACGCCGGTGCGCTGCACCCGCTCCCGCAGTGACGCCCAGTCCTGGCGCTCGACGACGGGCTGGTCGAGGTCGCCGCCGCGGGCCTGCGCGACCAGGGCCACGGAGTCGTGCGGCATGACGCCCTGGCTCCACAGCGATCCGGGGAAGGACGCGTACGCGCCGCGCTCCTCGGCGAGGTCCGCCGAGGCGCTGATCGCGGCGTGGCTGATGGCCTCCATGCTCGTGCCGGCGAACTCGACCGCCGCCTCGCTGGCGTACGGCAGGCCGAGAGCGAAGAGCGCGTCCTGGAAGCCCATGAGCCCGAGGCCCACCGGGCGGTGCCGGCGGTTCGAGTTCTCCGCCTGCGGGATCGTGTAGAGGTTGATGTCGATGACGTCGTCGAGCATCCGCACCGCGGTGCGCACGGTGGCGCGCAGCTTCTCCTCGTCGAGCCCGTCCGGGCCGACGTGCTGGGCGAGGTTCACCGAGGCGAGGTTGCAGACGGCGACCTCGTCGCGGCTCGTGTTGAGCGTGATCTCCGTGCAGAGGTTCGAGGAGTGCACGACGCCGGCGTGCTGCTGCGGCGAGCGCAGGTTGCACGCGTCCTTGAAGGTGATCCACGGGTGCCCGGTCTCGAAGAGCATCGTGAGCATCCGGCGCCACAGGTCCTTGGCGCGCACGGTGCGGGCGACGGCGATGCGCCCCGCGGCGGCCTCGGCCTCGTAGTGCTCGTAGCGGTCCTTGAACGCCGTGCCGTAGAGGTCGTGGAGGTCGGGCACCTCGTCGGGCGAGAAGAGCGTCCAGTCGCCGTCGGCCTCGACCCGCTGGAGGAAGAGGTCCGGCACCCAGTTGGCGGTGTTCATGTCGTGGGTGCGGCGGCGGTCGTCGCCGGTGTTCTTGCGCAGGTCGAGGAACTGCTCGACGTCGATGTGCCACGTCTCGAGGTAGGCGCAGACGGCGCCCTTGCGCTTGCCGCCCTGGTTGACGGCGATCGCCGTGTCATTGGCGACCTTGAGGAACGGCACGATGCCGGAGCTCTCGCCGTTCGTGCCCTTGATGTAGGCGCCCGTGCCGCGCACGGGAGTCCAGTCGTTGCCGAGGCCGCCGGAGAACTTCGCGAGCAGCGCGTTGTCGCGGATGCCCGAGTAGATGGCGTCGAGGTCGTCGTCGACGGTCGTGAGGAAGCACGAGGACAGCTGCGGGCGCACCGTGCCGGCGTTGAAGAGCGTCGGCGTCGACGTCATGAGGTCGAAGCTCGACAACGCCTCGTAGAACTGGACGGCCCGCGCCTCGCGGTCGTCCTCCTCGAGGGCGAGGCCCATGGCCACGCGCAGGAAGAAGGCCTGCGGCATCTCGAACCGCACGCCCCTCGTGTGGAGGAAGTACCGGTCGTAGAGCGTCTGCAGGCCGAGGTAGGTGAAGTCGAGGTCGCGCTCGGGGCGGATGGCCGCGCCGAGCCGCTCGAGGTCGAAGTCGAGCAGGCGCGGGTCGAGGCGCTCGTCGGCGACGCCGTGGCGCACGTAGTCGGCGAAGTACGCGGGGTACCGCTCGGCCATCTGCGCCTGGCTGGCCTGCTGCGGCTCGCCGGCCAGCAGGGTGAGCACCTCGGTGCGCAGGACGTCGAGGAGCAGGCGGGCGCTGACCCGGCTGTAGTCGGGCTCGGTCTCGACCATCGAGCGCGCCGCGAGGACGGGCGCCTGGGCGAGCTCGGCGGCGGTGATGCCGTCGTAGAGGCTGCGGACGGTCTCGGCGAGGACGGCGGAGGCGTCGACGGCCGGGTCGAGGTCGGCGCAGGCCTCACCGATGACGAGGCGCAGCCGGTCGACGTCGAGCGGGGTCCGGCCGCCGTCGGGGCCGGTCACGCGCAGGTCGGGGATGCGGGCCCCGCCCGGCATCTGCGGCAGCTCGGCGCCGCGGCTGGCGTCGTCGGGCTCGGGCAGGGACGCCGCGGCCGCGCGCAGGCGGGCGTGCTCCTCGCGGTAGAGGACGTAGGAGCGGGCGATGCGGTGCTCGCCCGAGCGCATGAGCGCGAGCTCCACCTGGTCCTGGATCTCCTCGACGTCGACGGAGCGGCCGGCCCCGTAGCGGCGCTCGAGGGCGGCGACGACCTGGCCGGTGAGGACGTCGACGAGCTCGCGGACGCGGCTGCTGCCGCCCGCGCCCTGGCCCTCGACGGCGAGGAAGGCGGCGCGCATGGCGGCGGAGATCTTGGCCGGCTCGAAGGCGGCGACGCCGCCGTCGCGCTTGAGGACGGCGATGCGGGCGCTCGGGCCCGCCGGGGCGGTGCCCGAGGGTGCGCCCGGTGCGGCGGCCGGCCGCTCGGTGGTCTGGGTCATCGGTGCTCTCTCCTCGCGAGCGTGGTGCCCGGTGCTCGCGGGAGGAGGGGTGCCGACGGAGGGCGCACGGGGGGTGCGCACGACGTCGCCACGAGCCCACCCGCGAGGCCCCGGACGGCGCGCACCGGCCGGCGCGCGCACCGGAGGCAGGTCTTCGGACTCGCGGGCCCCGGTGCTCGCGCACCGTCCTACTGGCCGTCGGCTTCCCGGGCTCGCGCCCAGTGCCTGGACCGGCGTCCGACTCGCGTCGGGCACCGGTGACGGCGGTCGTTCCCGCTCACCGCTGCGGGGCAGTCCCGGAGTCGCACCGGGTTCCCTCTTGCCCCGGCCACCCCCGCCGCGAGGGCGAGGAGGGCCGGACCTCCAGCGCCGCTGACACTACATCTCGGGCCACCCCGCGCAAGGACCCCAACATCTCGTGTCGGCGTGTCGCGTGTCGTCCACAGGCGGTCCACCGCTCGTCCCCCGCCGAGCGCCCGTCGTCCCCCGCTCGTCCACGCCGTCGTCCCCAGGCGCCCCTCCCCCACCTGCACCGCACTTCGTCGACAGATCGCCGTCCCGAGGCAGCCCCCAGCGCACTTCGTCGACACATCGCCGCCCCGAGGCACCCCCTGGCCGCACTTCGTCGACACATCGCCGTCGCGGGGGCTCCTGGGTGGCGATGTGTCGACGAAGTGCGGGCAGGAGGTGCGGGAAGGCGGGGCACGCCCGGGGAGGGCGGCGGCGCGGGTCAGGCGACGGCGCCCGACGTCGAGCGGAAGCGGCGCAGGCGCAGGCTGTTCGTCACGACGAAGAGCGAGGACAGGGCCATGGCGGCGCCGGCGACCATCGGCGTCAGCAGCCCGGCCATGGCCAGCGGGATCGCGGCGACGTTGTAGGCGAAGGCCCACGCGAGGTTGCCGCGGATGGTCCGCAGGGTCGCCCGCGAGAGGCGGACGGCGTCGGCGGCCGAGCGCAGGTCGCCGCGGACGAGCGTGAGGTCCGAGGCCTCGACGGCGACGTCGGTGCCCGTGCCGAGGGCGATGCCCAGGTCGGCCTGCGCGAGCGCCGCGGCGTCGTTGACGCCGTCCCCGACGACGGCGACGACGTGCCCCTCGGCCTGGAGCCGCTGCACGACCTCGACCTTGCCGGCCGGCAGGACGCCCGCGACGACCTCCTCGACCCCGACCTCGGCGGCGACGGCCCGCGCCGCGGCCTCGTGGTCGCCCGTGACGAGGACGGGCCGCAGCCCGAGGTCCCGCAGCTGGCGGACGGCGTCGGCCGACGTCGGCTTCACGGCGTCGGCGACGACGAGCAGCCCGCGCGCCGCGCCGTCCCAGCCGACCGCGACGACGGTGCGGCCGGTCGCCTCCGCGCGCCCCTGCGCCGCGGCGAGGTCGGCGGGCAGCGCGAGCCCGCGCTCGGCGAGCAGCCGCGGGCGTCCGACGACGACGGCCCGCCCCTCGACCGACCCCTCGACGCCGAGCCCGTCGCGCGAGGCGAAGCCCGTGACGTCCGGCAGCGCGTGCCCCTCCGCGGCGGCGGCGGTGATCGCCCGGGCGATCGGGTGCTCCGAGGCGGCCTCGAGGGCGCCCGCCGCGCGCAGGACGTCGTCGCGGTCCTCGTCCGCGCCCGGCACGACGTCGACGAGGGACATCCGCCCCGTCGTCACCGTCCCCGTCTTGTCGAGGACGACGACGTCGGCCCGGCGGGTCTGCTCGAGCACCTCCGGGCCGCGGACGACGACGCCCATGCGAGCGCCCCGGCCGGTGCCGACCATGAGCGCGGTCGGCGTCGCCAGCCCCAGCGCGCAGGGGCAGGCGATGATGAGGACGGCGACGGCCGCCGTCAGCGCGGGCGCCCAGCCGGCCCCCGCACCGAGCCAGAAGCCGAGCGTCGCGACGGCCAGCGCGATGACGACGGGCACGAAGACGGCGGAGACCCGGTCGGCCAGGCGCTGCACCTGCGCCTTGCCCTCCTGGGCGCGCTCGACGAGGGCCGCGGTCTGCGCGAGCTGGGTGTCGGCGCCGACGCGCTCGGCGCGCACGACGAGCCGCCCCGCGGCGTTGACGCCCCCGCCCGCGACGGCGTCCCCCGGCCCGACCTCGGCCGGGACGGGCTCGCCGGTGAGGGCCGAGACGTCGACCGCCGAGGTGCCGTCGAGGACGACGCCGTCGGCGGCCACCTTCTCCCCCGGCCGGACGACGAAGACGTCGCCGACGGCGAGCTCCTCGACGGGGACGCGGACCTCGGTCGTGCCGCCGGGGCCGTCGCGGCGCACCGCGACGTCCTTCGCGCCGCTGGCGAGCAGCTCGCGCAGGGCCGCGCCGGCGCGACGCTTGCTGCGCCCCTCGAGGTAGCGCCCGACGAGCACGAACGCCGTCACGCCGGCGGCGGCCTCGAGGTAGACCGACCCGCTGCCGTCGGCCTCGCCCGCCAGCCAGGTGAAGCCGTGGCGTATGCCGATCTCACCGGCGTCGCCGAGCACGAGGGCGTAGAGGGACCAGGCGAGCGCGGCCAGGGTGCCGACCGAGACGAGCGTGTCCATCGTCGCGGCGCCGTGGCGCAGGTTCACCCAGGCCGCCCGGTGGAACGGCCAGCCGGCCCACAGGACGGCGGGCAGGGCGAGCGCCAGGGAGACCCACTGCCAGGCCGGGAACTGGGCCGCGGGCACCATGGCGAGCACGACGACGGGGACCGCCAGCGCGACGGCGCCGACGACGCGGCGGCGCAGGGACCGCAGCGGGTCGTCCTCGTCGACGACGACCTGCTGCCGCTCGGGCACGTGCTCGCGCGCGGTGTACCCGGCCGACTCGACGGCGGCGACGAGCACCGCCAGGTCGGTGCCGGCGGGCGCCGTGACGCGGGCGCGCTCGGTGGCGTAGTTGACCGTCGCGGTGACGCCCTCGAGCTTGCCGAGCTTCCGCTCCACCCGGTTCGCGCAGGAGGCGCAGGTCATGCCGCCGACGACGAGGTCGACGCTCGTCACGCCCGGCCCGGCCGGGGCCGCGCCGGGTCGGTCGTCGGTGGTCGAGCTCACGGGGACCTCCGGGAGGTGGTCAGCGGTGCGGGGCGTCGTGCGCGGGGGGCTGCGTGCCCACGGGCTGCGCCTCGGAGGGCTGGGCGCCGAGGGGCTCGAGCGGTCCGACGGCGGCGCCGAGCCCGAGCCCCGCGGCGAGGACGCCGACGAGCAGCAGGCCGTAGGCCCCGAGGGCGCGGGCCGGCCGGTCGGCGGGGGCGCCGCTCCCCTGCCCGTCGGGGGCGGGCGCCGTCGGCCCCGTCACGGCGCGGCGGGCGCCAGGGCGTAGCCGGCCTCGGTGACGGCGTCGCCGATCATCCCGTCGGTGACGTCGTCGCCCGCGGTGACGACGAGGCGCCCGGAGCCGAGGTCGACGTCGACGCCCGAGACGCCGGGGACCTCCCCGACCTCCTCGGTGACGGAGCGGACGCAGTGCTCGCAGGTCATGCCGGTGACGGTGTAGGTGGCGGTGCGCACGGTGTCCTCCTGGGTGGGGTGGTGCGGACGGGGGGCGGCGGGGTCAGCTGCGGACGAGCCGGGCGATGGCCTCGGAGGCCTCGCGGACCTTGGCGTCGGCCTCCGGCCCGCCCGTCGAAACGGCGTCGGCGACGCAGTGGGCGAGGTGCTCCTCGACGAGGCCGAGGGCCACGTTCTGCAGTGCCCGCGTCATGGCAGAGACCTGCGTGAGGATGTCGATGCAGTACGTCTCCTCGTCGACCATGCGCTGCAGGCCGCGGGCCTGGCCCTCGATGCGGCGCAGGCGCCTGAGGTAGTCGTCCTTGCGCTGCAGGTAGCCGGGCGACGTCGGAGCCCCCTCGGGGTCGGCGCCGGGCTCGGCGGTGGCGCTCGCGTCGGTCATGCCGTCCCCTCTCGTCGAACCCTCACGCTACCCCCCTGGGGTATTTGTCGGTCCAACGACGGCGACCGCCGGCGTCTTCCCGCTTGGACGCCGAGGGCGACATGGCCCCACGTCGCCCTCTCCGTCGCGCGACGAGGGCGACGTGGCCACACATCGCCGTCCCGGAGCCCGGCGAAGGGCGACATGGCCACACATCGCCCCCAGGTGCGCGGCGACGGCGCGGCCCCCTGGGACGACGACGGCCGCGCACC
>NZ_JBBHZG010000002.1:488474-509807 GCF_037482305.1 Pseudokineococcus sp. 5B2Z-1 | reverse complement strand
CCCCCCCCCCCCCCCCCCCCCCCCCCCCCCCCCCCCCCCCCCCCCCCCCCCCCCCCCCCCCCCCCCCCCCCCCCCCCCCGCCGGGTGGGCGGTGCGCGGCCGTGGTCGAGCTCGGCGCGAGGTCAGCGGTCGGTGAGGTCCCGCACCTGCGCGTAGCGCTCGCGGACGGCGCGGCCGGGCGCCGGGTCCTCCGGCGCGTCGTAGGCGACGCTCTCGCCGTCGCGCGCGCCCTCGCCCCAGGTCGGGGGCTCGTCGCCGCCGAGGGCGAGCCAGGCGGCCTGGCGGGCGGCGCCGTCGGCGACGTACTCCGCGGGCGGCGGCACGAGCACGGGCCGGCCGAGGACGACCGGGGCGATCCGCCGCAGCGCCTCCGACTTGGCCCCGCCGCCGACGAGGACGGCGCGGTCGACCCGCGTGCCCTGCGCGACGAGCGCGTCGACGCCGTCCGCGAGGCCGCACAGCAGCCCCTCGACGGCCGCGCGGGCCAGGTGCGCCGGCGTCGACGTCGCCAGCGTGAGCCCGTGGACGGCGCCCGTGGCGCCGGGGCGGTCCGGGGTCCGCTCCCCCTCGAGGTACGGGACGAGGACGAGGCCGCCGGAGCCCGACGGCGCCTCGAGCGCGAGCTCGGACAGGCGGCCGACGTCGACGCCGAGGATGCTCGCCGTCGCCGTCAGCACGCGGGCGGCGTTGAGCGTGCAGACGAGCGGCAGCTGGCGGCCGGTCGCGTCGGCGAACCCGGCGACGATGCCGCTCGGGTCGACGGGCGGGGTGTCGGACGGCGCGGACACCACGCCCGAGGTGCCGATGGACACGACGACGTCACCGGGGCGGGCGTCGACGCCGAGCGAGGCGGCGGCGTTGTCGCCCGTGCCGGCGCCGAGCTGCGCGCCGGGGGCGAGGCCGCCCTCGGCGCCGCGGCCGGCGCTCTCGGCCGGCCCGAGGACGCGGGGCAGGTGCGGGAGGTCCGCGCCCTCGTCGCGGCGCAGCGCGCGGCGCAGGACGTCGGGGACGTACTCGCCGGTCGAGGCGTTCCAGTAGCCCGTGCCGCTCGCGTCGCCGCGGTCGGTGGCGAGCGCCTCGAGCCCGGCCTCGGGGCCGCCGGCGAGCATCCACGTGAGCCAGTCGTGCGGCAGCGCCACCGCCGCCGTCCGCGCCGCGTTCTCGGGCTCGTGGTCGGCCAGCCAGCGCAGCTTGGTGACGGTGAAGCTCGGCACGGGCACGACGCCGACCTGCTCGGCCCAGGCGCGGCGGCCGGCCTCCTCGTCGCCGTCGCCGAGCTCGAGGATGAGGTCCTGCGCCGCCTGGGCGGACCGGGTGTCGTTCCACAGCAGCGCCGGGCGCACGACCTGGCCGTCGGCGTCGAGGCAGACCATGCCGTGCTGCTGGGCGCCGACGGCGACCGCCTCGACGTCCGCGAGGCCCCCGGCGTCCTCGACCGCCTCCTGCAGGGCGGTCCACCAGGCGGCGGGGTCGACCTCGGTGCCGTCGGGGTGCGACGCGCGGCCGGAGCGCACCAGGGCGCCGGTCTCGGCGTCGCGGACGACGACCTTGCAGGACTGCGTCGACGAGTCGATCCCTGCGACGAGCATGCTCACGAGCCTCCACGGGCGGCGCCCTCGCAGCGCCTGGGGGCCGGGCGCGACGGCCCGGGGCGCCGGCGTCGGCACCGCGACCAGCCTGCCACGCCCGCGTCGGGGAGCGCTCCCACGGGGCGTCCCACCCGGGCCCGCGCCGGTCGCGGGGCGGGCCGCCCCTCGTCAGAGCAGCTCGACCTTGTCCGCCTGCAGCCCGCGGTCGCTGCGCCGCACGCCGAAGCGCACGCGGTCGCCCTCCTCGAGGCCCTCGGCGCCGCGCACGACGGAGACGTGCACGAAGAGGTCGTCCCCGCCGGCGTCGGGGCGGATGAAGCCGAAGCCGCGGTCGGCGTCGAAGCGGGCGACGACGCCCTCGCCGCCGCGGGGCGTCGGACCGCCGGAGGCGCCCGACCCGCCGCGCGCCGGGGCGCCGCGACGGGGGGCGCTGCCGCGCGCCGGGCCGCGGTCCCGGCCCGCCGGGGCGCCGCCGGGACCGCCGACGAGGCGCACGTCGCGGGCCTGCGGGCCGCGGTCGCCCTCGACGACGTCGTAGGCGACGCGGTCGCCCTCCTCCAGCCCGTCGAGCCCGCCGGCGAGCGCGCGGACGTGCACGAAGAGGTCGTCGCCGCCGTCGTCGGGCACGACGAAGCCGAAGCCCTTCTCGGCGTCGAACCACGACACCGTGCCGTCGGCCCCGTCGGCCTGGGCACCGGCACCGGCACCGGCGGGACCGGCGGAGGCCGCGAGCGCCAGCACGTGCTCGGCCTGCGGCCCCTTCTCGCCCTCGCCGACGAGGTAGGCGACGCGCTGCGCCTCGACGAGGACCCCGGCCGTGACGACCGCGGAGCCGTGGACGAAGAGCTCGGCCCCGCCGTCGTCGGGGGTGAGGAAGCCGTAGCCCTTGGTGGGCTCGAACCAGGCGACCGTGCCGAGCGCGGCGAGCGCGGCGTCGGCCGCGACGTCCCCGGTCACCCGGACGCGCAGCGCCTGCGGACCGCGGGGCCCCTCGCCGACCTCGAAGTCGACGGCCTGGCCCTCGCGCAGCGTGCGGACGCCGTCGCGGGCGGGCAGCACCTCGGAGGCGTGGACGAAGACGTCGTCGGAGCCATCCTCGGGCGCGAGGAAGCCGAAGCCCCGCTCGGCGTCGAACCAGCGGACGGTGGCGGAAGGCACGAGGAGCTCCTGGGGACGGCGGGACGGACGACGTCCCAGTGTCGCCGACACGACGAGCCCGGCGAGCCACGGGCGGGGCGACGGTCGCGCCGTGCCGACGTCGCCGAGACGCCACCTCAACGGTCGGTGCGGGCGGGCTCCCGGAGCTCGGCCGGTGACACCGGCGAGCGCGCTGCCTCCCCTGGGCCGGTGGCCTCCGACGCCCTGCGTCGCCGCGGCGCGGCGTGCCCGAGCCGCGCCGGCGGCCCGCGCGCCACGGGTCGCCGCGGGAGGCGGCGGACTCCACGCGACGGGTCGCACGCCTGCCCGGTCGTCCCTACGGTGCGGCGATGACCTCCGTCGCGGCGTCGCGGCTGACGGGTGCGCTGACCGCCGTCCTCCACCTCGTCGCGCTCTGGCTCTACGCGTCGTCGGGTCTGCTCGCGCCGCTCTGGGCGGTCGTCGCCCTCCTCGTGCTCTGGGGCGTCCTCGCGGTGGTGGCGGTGCTGGTCCACCGCCACCACGGCGCCTGGTCCCTGCTGGTGCCCGTGGCCGCGGTGGCGGTCTGGTTCGGCGCCCTCACCGCGGGCGAGCAGCTCCTGGGGTGGACCGGCTGAGCCGCGCCACGGAGCCCGTGGGACCGCGGACCGCACCGCCGGCCGCGCAGCCATGGCCACGCGCGGAGGGCGTGGGATTCGAACCCACGGGACGGTCGCCCGCCCAGCGGTTTTCAAGACCGCCGCCTTCGGCCGCTCGGCCAGCCCTCCTCGCCCCTCGCGGGGCGCCCCGCCAGTGTGCCGGACGCGACGACGGCCGCCGCCCCGTGCGGGGCGGCGGCCGTCGTCAGAGCGGCGCGCGGGTCAGGCCGCGGCGGCGGCGACGCGGCGGGGCGTGCGGTCGTCGAGGACCTTGGGCTGCACGACGACCATGAGCACGGTGACGGCGAGGGTGGCCGCGCCGACCATGACGGCGACCATGCCGACGGCCCCGCCGCCGACCAGGCCGACGATCGGTGCGGCGAGGGCGCCGATGCCGAACTGGGTGCACCCGAGCACGGCCGCGGCGGTGCCGGCGGCCCGCCCGTGACGCGTGAGGGCGAGGGCGGGCCCGTTGGGCAGGACGAAGCCGATGGAGCCGAGCGTCAGCCAGAGCGGCACGAGGAGGCCGAAGAGGCCGCCCGTCTCCGTGGCGACGAGCACCAGCAGCGTCGCCGTCAGCACGAGCGCCGACGTGAGCCCGGCCTGCATGACGCGCACCGGGTGGAAGCGCTCGGCGAGCACGGGGTTGAGCTGCGTCGCCCCGATGAGCAGGACGGCGCCGCTGCCGAAGGCCAGCGCGTACTGCTGCTGCGAGAGGCCGTAGAGGTCCTGCAGCACGAAGGACGAGCCGGAGATGTAGGCGAACATGATGGAGAACGCCAGCCCGGCGACGAGCACGAGCCCGACGAAGCGGCGGTCCTTGAGCAGCGAGCCGTAGGTGCGGACGACGGACGCGGCGCCGCCGTGGCGACGGCGCTCGGGCGGCAGCGTCTCGGGCAGCAGCTTGGCCGCCACGAGCAGGAGCACCGCGGCGAAGCCCGCCAGGGTGACGAAGACCCCGCGCCAGCTCGTGTGGACGAGCAGGAAGCCGCCGAGGGTCGGCGCGACGATCGGGGCCGCCCCCATGACGAGCGTGAGCCGCGAGAGGGTGCGGGCCGCGGCGATCCCGCTGAAGAGGTCGCGCACGACGGCGAGCGCGACGACGGCGCTGGCCGCGCTGGCGACGCCCTGCAGGACGCGCGCCGCGGTGAGGAACTCGATGGTCGGCGCGAGCGAGCACAGCACCGACGCGACGGCGTGGGTCGCCACGCCCGACAGCAGCACCTTGCGCCGCCCGAAGCGGTCCGACAGGGGCCCGAGGACGAGCTGCCCGAGCGCGAGACCGCCGAGGAGCCCGGTGAGGGTGAGCTGCGCCTGCGCCTGCGTGGCGAGCAGCTGCTCGCCGATGTTGGGCAGCGCGGGCAGGTACATGTCGATCGTCAGCGGGCCGAGGGCCACGAGGACGCCGAGCGTGAGGATGAGGCGGACGCGCTGCGCCGTCGTCCACGAGGCGCCGACGTCGGGGAGCACCTCGTCGGCGCCGTCGTCGTGGGCGCCGTGGTGGTGCTCGGGGGCCGGCGGCGTGACCGCGTCGCGGACGTCCGGGCCCTGCGGCGGCGCGGTGCGGGCGGCGGGCACGCCCTGCCCGTCGAGCGGGCGGGTGGTGGAGCGGGGGGTGGCAGTCACGGTCTGCTTCCTGGGGCGGGGCGCGGACGCCGGCGGTCGGTCGGACGGTCGGCGGCTGCGCTGCTCACCTGGGAGGTCGAAGCCCGTGCCTGCGGCATCTGTTCCCGGAGCCGGCATCGCACCCGGACCGCCCGTCCGCCATGCCCCTTTCGCGCGGGTGCCGACGGCGTCACCCGGCGAGGTGGCAGCCCCTCGTCGTGGAAGAGCGCGACGAGGCGCTGCCACCTCGGCGTCCGGCGCGCGCTATCGCTGACGGGCGCGGACGCCGAGTCGGACGCGGGTGGTCAGACGCGGGTGCGGTGGAAGCTCTGGGAGGAGCGGCTCGCCGTCGGGCCGCGCTGCCCCTGGTAGCGCGAGCCGTGCCGGTCGCTGCCGTAGGGGTGCTCCGCCGCCGAGGAGAGGCGGAAGAAGCAGAGCTGGCCGATCTTCATGCCCGGCCACAGCGTGATGGGCAGCGTCGCGACGTTGGAGAGCTCGAGCGTCACGTGCCCGGAGAAGCCCGGGTCGATGAAGCCGGCCGTGGAGTGCGTGAGCAGCCCGAGGCGGCCCAGCGAGGACTTGCCCTCCAGGCGCGCGGCGACGTCGTCGGGCAGCGTGACGACCTCGAACGTCGAGGCCAGGACGAACTCTCCCGGGTGCAGGACGAAGGGCGCGTCGGGCTCGACCTCGACGAGGCGGGTCAGATCGGGCTGCTCCTGCGCCGGGTCGATGACCGCGTACTTGTGGTTGTCGAAGAGCCGGAAGAAGCGGTCGAGGCGCACGTCGACGCTGGACGGCTGCACCATCGCCTCGTCCAGCGGCTCCAGGACGACGCGGCCGGCGGAGAGCTCGGCGCGGATGTCCCGGTCGGAGAGCAGCACGCCCGCACGGTAGCGGGCGGCGGCGAGCCGGGGGGCCCGCGTCCGGCCCGGGCGGCGGACGTGCGGCGACGCCGTCGGCTCCGGGTACAGTGGCGCCCGCTCGCCGCAGGGCGGGCCGCACGCGGGTGTAGTTCAGTGGCAGAACTTCAGCTTCCCAAGCTGATAGCGCGGGTTCGATTCCCGTCACCCGCTCCGATGACGAGGGCCCCGACCGCACGCGGTCGGGGCCCTCGGTCGTCCGTCGGCCTCTGCGGCCCCGCCGCAGCCGCTCAGGCGGCGACGAGACGCCCGCCCACCCGCTCGCGGTAGCTCGCCGCGGCGTCGCGGAACGCCTTGAGCGCGTACGCCGGCACCTTGAGCCCCTCCTCGTGGGCCCACAGCAGCTGGGTCTCGAGGCGGGAGACGTCCTCGGCGCAGCGCACGAGGTCGTCGTCGAGGCCGAGGTCGACGATGACGCCGCCGAAGCGGGTGCGCTGCTCGGCGCCCTTGGCCCCGACGAGGCTATAGGCCTTCGAGCGCAGCACGCGCGCGAGGTGCATCTGCCACGGCGCGAGGGCCCCCGAGCGCACCATCTCCTCCGCGCTGAGGCGGTAGAAGGCGAAGTGGCCCGGCTCCTGGACCTTGATGGCGTCGACGACGGTGCGCTGGATCGCCGTCTCCCCCATCGCGGCGAGGCCGTCGCTCATGCGCCGGTAGGCGAGCATCGCGGCCTTCTCGGTCGCCGCGCCGGTCAGGTAGTAGAGGAGCCGGATGACCTCGTGCACCGGCGACAGGTGGGCGAGCGCGCCGAGGACGCGGACCCTCGCGGGCACGTCGCCGGTGTTCGCCTCGACCGGGGGCATGCCCAGGCGCTGGGCGAGGGTGTCGAGCAGGACGCCGTGGCGCTCCTCCTGCGGGCTCCAGACGTCGGCGTAGAAGCGGCGGTCCGTCTCGCCGACGTCGGGCAGCATCACCGCGAGCTCGAGCACGTTGCGCTCGACCTCCATCTCGACGCGCGCCATGTAGTCGAGCGAGGCGCCGAAGCGCTCGCGGACGGCGTGCGGGTCGCGCACCGAGTAGTCGGCCGACGCGAGGTCGATGGGCGGGTGCTTGTCGGCGAGGCGGTCGACGTGCTCGGCGATGCGGGCGGCGTCGGTCCTGGGGACGGACATGGCAGGGGGGCTCCTCGGGCTCTCTCGGCGCCGGACGGCCGGCGCTGCTCGTCCTCCCTTCGGCACCACGGGCCCCGGGGTTCACCCCCGCGGCGCTTCCCAGCCGACTGGCAGCCTCCGACCGCCAGCCCCGGACCGGGCGCCGGTGGGCCGTCGGCCCCGGCTGTCGGTCCCCTCTCCTAGCCTGCGCACGGCGCCGTCGGCCGTCCCGGCCCGGCGCGAGCGGGAGAGGGGGTCGCGTGCTCGTCGTGCACCGCAGCGAGAGCGCCGACGCGCTCGTGCGCGGCCTCGCGGCCGTCCTCGCCGTGCCGCCCGCCGACCCCTTCGCGCGCGACGTCGTCGCCGTGCCCGCGCAGGGCGTCGAGCGCTGGATCGCCCAGCGCCTCTCCCACGCCCTGGGCGCCTCGCCCGGGGGCGCGCCGGACGGCGTCTGCGCGCGGGTCGACATGCCGCGCCCGGGGCGCGTGCTCGACGAGGCCGTGGCCGCCGTGTCCGAGGAGCACGCCGCGGCCGTGGAGGCGTGGTCGGCCGGGCGGTCCGCCTGGCCGCTGCTCGGGGTGCTCGAGGAGGGCGGCACGCCGCTGGACCGCGCGCTCGCCGAGGACGGCCGGCGCATGGCCGCCGTCCAGCAGCTCGCCCGGCGCCTGGCCGCCTACGGGCGGGCCCGCCCGGCCATGCTCGTGGACTGGGCCGCCGGCGGCTGCTCGGACGGCGCCGACGGCGAGGTCCCCGAGGGCCTGCGCTGGCAGGTCGACGTGTGGCGGGCGCTGCGCGAGCGCCTCGGCCCCTCCCCCGCCGAGCTGCTCGAGGGCGCCTGCGCCCGGCTGCGCGCCGAGCCCGAGCGGGTCGACCTGCCCGACCGCCTGTCCGTCTACGGCCCGACGCGCCTGTCCCCCGCCCGCCTCGCCGTCCTGGGCGCGCTGGCCGCCCACCGCGAGGTGCACCTGTGGCTGCACCACGCGAGCCCCGCGCTGTGGGACGCCGTGGCCGCCGCGCCGGCACCCCGCCGGCGCCGCGACGACGTCGTCCGCCGCTCCCTGCGCGAGCCGCTGCTCGGCTCGCTCGGCCGCGACCTCCTCGAGCTCCAGCAGCTGCTGCGCCTGCACGGGCTGGCCGCGCCTCCCCCGGGCGGCGCGGGCCCCGCTGCCCCCACGCCTGCCGCGGTCGAGCACCGCGACGAGCACCTGCCGCCCCACCTGGAAGTCCCGGGCGTCGCGCACGCCGACCGCACGCTGCTGCAGCGCCTGCAGCGCGCCCTCGCCCGCGACGAGGTGCCCGTGGACCCGCCGCCGCCGGCCCCGGGCGACCGGAGCGTGCGCCTGCACTCCTGCCACGGGCGGGTGCGGCAGGTCGAGGTGCTGCGCGAGGCGGTGCTCGGGCTGCTGGCCGACGACCCGACCCTCGAGCCGCGCGACGTGCTCGTGCTGTGCCCCGACGTCGAGGCCTTCGCCCCGCTGGTGGCCGCGGCCTTCGGGGCCGGGTCGGTCGAGGAGGGCGAGGACGGCGCGCCGGGGCCCGGGGCCGCCGCGGCGGGGCACCCCGTCCGGCACCTGCGGGTGCGCGTGGCCGACCGCGCCCCGCGCCGGGAGAACCCGCTGCTGCAGGTGCTCGCGCAGGTCCTCGACCTCGTCGGCTCGCGCGTGCCCGCCACCGCGGTGCTCGACCTGGCGGGGCACCCGGCCGTCCGCCGTCGCTTCCGCCTCGACGACGACGCGCTGGAGCGGCTGCGCGGGTGGGTCGTCGCCGCCGGCGTCCGCTGGGGCCTCGACGCCGACCACCGCGCCGGGTGGGGGCTCGGCGGGCTCCGGCAGGGCACGTGGCGGGCCGGGCTCGACCGCCTGCTGCTCGGGGTGGCCGTCGAGGGCCTGCCCGCCGCGGCCGACCCGGCCACCACCGCGGACGTCGGGGGCACGGGCGGCGCCGACCTCGTGCTGGGCGGCGCCGTCCCGCTCGACGACGTCGACAGCTCCGACGTCGCGCTCGCCGGGTCGCTGGCCGAGCTCGTCGACCGGCTGGACGCCGTCATGCACCTGCTCGCGGGGCGCCGCGACGCGGCCTCCTGGGCCGCCGCGCTGGAGGACGCGGTGCTCGGCCTCGCCGCCCCCGAGCCGGACGGCCCGTGGCAGGCGGCGCAGCTGCACCGCGAGCTGGCCGGCGCGGCCGAGGGCTCGTCCGAGGCGCCGCTCGGGGCGGCCGACGTCCGCGTCCTGCTGGCCGACCTCCTCGTCGGGCGCCCCACGCGCGCCGGGTTCCGCACGGGCGCGATGACGGTGTGCACCCTCGTGCCGATGCGCTCGGTCCCCAGCCGGGTGGTCGTCCTCCTGGGGCTCGACGACGGGGCCTTCCCCCGGCGCAGCGCCGTCGACGGCGACGACCTGCTCGTGCACGACCCGTGGACGGGCGAGCACGACCCCCGCAGCGAGGACCGCCAGCTGCTCCTCGACGCCGTCGCCGCCGCCGGCGACCACCTGCTCGTCCTCGTCACGGGCGCCGACGAGCGCACCGGCGCCGCGGTGCCGCCGGCCGTACCGGTCGACGAGCTGCTCGACGCGCTCGACCGCACCGCCACGGTGCCGGGCGGCCGCGTGCGCGACGTCGTCACGACCACGCACCCGCTGCAGCCCTTCGACGCCCGGGCCTTCCGCACCCCGGCCGCGGGCCGTGCCGCCGGGGACGCCCCGGACGACGCGTCACCGGCCGGGTCGCCGGCGCCCCGTCCGTTCAGCTTCGACACCGGCGCGCTGGCGGCGGCCCGTGCCGCGGCCGGGCCCCGCCGACCCCCGCGCCCCGTGCTGGCCGCGCCGCTGCCCGCGCGCGCGCCCGCCGCGGAGGTCTCCCTGGCCGACCTGCGCTCCTTCCTGCTGCACCCGGTGCGGGCCTTCTGGCGCCAGCGCCTCGAGGTCTCCGTCGTCCGCCCCGACGAGGTGCCCGACGACGCCCTGCCGCTGGACCCCGACGGCCTCGAGCGGTGGGCGCTCGCGCAGCGGCTGCTCGACCGGCGGGTGGCGGGCGACGACGTCGCCGACCTCCTCGCCGTCGAGCTGCACCGCGGCGACCTGCCTCCGGGCCCGCTCGGGGAGCGGTACCTGCGCGGCGTCGGCGGCGAGGTCGAGGCGGTCGTGCGGGCCTCCGAGGCGGAGCGCGCGCTGCCGCCGGGTGCGGTCGACGTCGACGCCGACCTCGGCCCGCTGCCCGGCGGGGGGCCGCCGGTGCGCGTCGTCGGCACGGTGGGCGGGGTGCGGGGCGACGTGGCGCTGCACCTCACCGCCTCGCGGCTCGGGCCCAAGCACCGCCTCCTCGCCTGGCTCGACCTCCTCGCCCTGACGGCCGGGGCCCCCGGTCGCCCGGACGTCCTGGCCACGGACGTCGAGGGCTCGGGCGCTGCGGGCTCGGGCGCTGCGGGCTCAGGCGCAAGCGGCTCGGGCGGCGGCGCGACGTCCTCGTGGCGCGCCGTCGCGGTCGGGCGCGCCGGGGGCGACGGCGGGGCCGCCCGCAGCGTCCTCGGCCCCCTGGGCGTCGACGACGCGCGGACGGCCCTCGCCGAGCTCGTCGCCCTGCACCGCGCGGGCCTCGACGAGCCGCTGCCGCTGCCGCTCAAGACCGCCGAGGCCTACGCGGCCCGCCGCCGCGGCGGCGGCAGCGTGCTCGCCGCCCAGGACGCCGCCGCGCGGAGGTGGGACTCCGACCGCTTCCCGGGCGAGGCGGCCGACCCCGAGCACCTGCTGCTCCACGGCCGCGAGCTGCCGTCGGCCGAGCTGTGGTTCCCACCGACGGACGCCGAGCGCGGCCCTGGCTGGGCGCCCGACGAGCCGACGCGCCTCGGCGCGCTGGCGCGCCGCGTGTGGGACCGGCTGCTCGACGCCGAGGCCGGCGGGACGGGGGCCGCGGCGTGAGCGCGCCGTCGCCGGACGCCGCGGGCGACGGGCCCGCCGTGCCCCCGGTCGCCGACGCCCCTCTCGACGTGGCCCCTCTGGACGTGGCCCCTTTGGACGTGGCCCCGGTCGCCGACACCCCGGAGGACGACGCCCCGGTCGACGAGCCCCGCGCCTTCCGGCTCGAGGACCCGCTGCCCCGCGGCACGACCCTGCTGGAGGCGAGCGCGGGCACCGGCAAGACCTGGACCATCGCCGCGCTCGTCGCCCGCTACGTCGCCGAGGCGGGCCTGCCGGTCGAGCAGCTGCTCGTCATGACCTTCAGCCGCGAGTCCACCCGCGAGCTGCGCGAGCGGGTGCGCGCCCGCCTCGTCGAGGCCCGCGACGCCCTGGCCCGCGACGTCCCGCCGGAGGAGGAGCCCGACGAGCTGCTCGCGCTGCTGCGCCGCGGAGGCGCCGACGACGTGGCGCTCCGCCGTCGACGGCTGGCCGACGCCCTGGCGTCGTTCGACGCGGCGACGGTGACGACGACGCACGGCTTCTGCCAGCGCGTCCTCCTTACGCTCGGCGCGGGCGCCGACCACGACGCGCGCACCCAGCTCGTCGAGGACGTGCGCGACGTCGTCGACGAGGTGGCGCACGACCTCTACCTGCGCCGGTGGGCCGCGCCGGGCGCCGAGGAGCCGGCCCTCTCCCCCGCGGACTTCCGCGACCTCGCCCGGGTCAGCGCGCTCGACCCGGCCACCGACCTGCTGCCGCGGGACGGCGAGCCCGACGTCCCCGCGCTGCCCGCGCTGCGCGCCCGCGTGGGCCGCGCCGTCCGCGCGGAGGTGCAGCGCCGGCTCCGCGCGGCCGGGCAGATGGGCTACGACGACCTGCTGCTGCGCCTGGCGCACGTCCTCAAGGACCCGGCCGGCGGCCCCCGCGCCCGAGAGCGCCTGCGGGCGCTGCACCGCGTGGTCCTCGTCGACGAGTTCCAGGACACCGACCCCGTCCAGTGGCGGGTGCTGCGCGCGGCCTTCCACGACGCGCCGGCGGCGGGCGCCGCGGGGACGGCGGGTGGCGGCGTCGCCCGGGCCCTCGTCCTCGTCGGCGACCCGAAGCAGGCGGTCTACGGCTTCCGCGGGGCCGACGTCCGCGCCTACCTGGACGCCCGCGACGCGGCCGCCGACCTGCGGACGCTCGCCACCAACCAGCGCAGCGACGAGCCGGTGCTGCGGGGGCTCGACGCCGTCCTCGCCGGCGCCGCCCTCGGTGACGCCCGCATCCGCGTGCGCCCGCTCGGGGCCCGCTTCACCGGCCGCCGCGTCGCGGGCGTGCCGCCGGTCCGGCTGCGCGTCGTCCCGCGGGACGCGCTGCCGCTCACCCGCGACGGGCTGGCCCGGGTGCCCGGCATGCGGCGGCGGGTGGTCGACGACGTCGCCGCGCAGGTCGTGGCGCTCGTCGGCGGCGCGGTCACGACGACGACGCCCGAGCGGCGTCGCCGCGCGGACCACCCCTCGGCCGCTCCCGACGGCCCCGCTCCCGCCGGGGACGTCGGCGAGGAGCGGCCGCTCGCGCCGGGCGACGTCGCGGTGCTCGTGCGGACCAACGCGCAGGCCCAGATGGTCCGCGAGGCGCTGGAGCGGGTCCGCGTGCCCGTCGTCGTCGGCGGGCGCACGAGCGTCTTCACGACGCCGGCGGCCTCCGACTGGACCGTGCTCCTCGAGGCCCTCGAGCAGCCGCAGCGCGGAGCGCGGGTGCGGCTGCTCGCGCTGGGCGCCTTCGGCGGCCACGACGCCGCGTCCCTCGACGCGGGCGGTGACGCGCTCGTCGACGACCTCGGGCTGCGCGTGCGCGCGTGGGCCCGGCTCCTCGACGCCCGCGGGGTCGGCGCCCTGCTCGAGGCGGTGCAGCGGCCGCGGCCCGACGCCGCCGGCCTCGCCGAGCGGCTGCTGGGGACGGTGGGCGGCGAGCGCCGGCTCACCGACCTGCGGCACGTCGGGCAGGTGCTGCACGAGGCGGCCGTGCGGGACGGCCTCGGCGTCTCGGCCCTGCTGGCGTGGCTGCGCGAGCAGGTGGAGGAGGCCGGGCGCGACGGGGTCGTCGAGCGCAGCCGCCGGCTGGAGTCCGACGCCGCGGCGGTGCAGGTCCTCACCGTGCACACGAGCAAGGGCCTCGAGTTCCCCGCCATCCTCGTGCCCTTCGCGTGGGACATGTGGCAGAACAGCAAGCCGTCCACGGCCCTCGTCCACGACGCCGACGGGCGCCGGTGCCGCGACGTCGGGGGCCCGGGCGCGCCGGGGTGGGCCGAGCACGTGCGCGAGCACCACCGCTCGGAGTCCGACGAGGAGCTGCGCCTCGCGTACGTGGCGCTGACCCGCGCCGCGAGCCACCTCACGGCCTGGTGGGCGGGGACGACGAACACCGGCCGCGGCCCGCTGCACCGGCTGCTGCTGCACCGCCCCGCGGGCGTCGGGGCGCCCGACCTCCCCGGGTCGCCCGACGACGGGGTCCCCCCGGCCGTCGTGCCGGTGCCCTCCGACGACGACGCCCTGGCCGCCCTGGCGGTGCGGGCGGCCGCGAGCGACGGCTCCCTCGTCGTCGAGCGCGTCGCCGGCCCGCCCGACGGCCGGCCGTGGCGCGCGCCCGACCGGGTCGTCGACGGCCTGGCGGCGGCCCGGTGGACCCGGACCCTCGACGCCTCCTGGCGCCGCACCTCCTACAGCGCCCTCACCGCTGCGGCGCACGACGCCGGGCCCGCGCCCGCGGGCGGCGGCGGTGCGCTCGTCGAGCCGGAGGCGGCGGTCGAGGACGACGAGCGCCTGCCCGCGGACGGCGCCCCCACCCGCGCCGGGGCGGCGGGCGGGGCGGGCCCGGCGCCCGCGGCGGTGCCCTCGGCGTGGGACGCCCTCGCCGGCAGCGCGCGCTTCGGCGTGCTCGTCCACGCGGTCCTCGAGGAGCTCGACCCCTCGGCCCTCACCGCTCCCGACGGGGCTTCCGACGGCGTTCCCGACGCGGCCACCGACGGGGCTCCCGGCGGCGCTCCCGACCGGGTGCTGCGCGACCTCGTGGCCGAGCAGGCCGCGGCGCAGGGGCTCGCGCTCGACGTCGACGTGCTCACCGGAGCCCTCGACCTCGCCCTGCGGACCCCGCTCGGGCCGCTCGCGGGCGGGCGCCGCCTCGTCGACGTCCCCGCGCGTGACCGCCTGCCGGAGATGGACTTCGAGCTGCCCCTCGCCGGGGGCGACGACGCCGGGGCAGCCGCGCTGCGCCCCTCCCTCGCCGGGCTCGTGCCGCTGTGGCGGCGGCACTGCCCCGACGGACCGCTGGCCTCCTACGCCGACGCGCTCGAGCACCTCACCGCGGACGAGGGGCTCGTCGAGGCCGGGCAGGAAGGCGGGGCGGGGCAGGACGGCGGGCTGCGCGGCTACCTCACCGGCAGCGTCGACGCGGTGCTCCGGCTCCCCGCGGCCGACGGGGGCGACGCGCGCTACGTCGTCGTGGACTACAAGACGAACCGCCTCGGCGTCCCCGAGCGACCGCTGACGTCCTGGGACTACCGCCCGGCGGCGATGGAGGAGGCCATGGTGGCCGCGCACTACCCGCTGCAGGCGCTGCTGTACCAGGTGGCCCTGCACCGCTTCCTGCGCTGGCGGCTGCCCGGGTACGCGCCGGAACGCCACCTCGGCGGAGCGCTGTACCTCTTCGTGCGCGGGATGGTCGGGCCGTCGGCGGCGCCCGCGGAGGACGGCGCGGTGCCCGGCGTCATGGCGTGGGCGACCCCGCCCGCGCTCGTGGTCGCGGCGTCCGACCACCTCGCCGGCCGCGGGACGGCGCCGTGAGCGGCGACCCGCGCGCCGGGGACCTGGCGCTGCGCGCCACCGGGCTGCTGCGCGACTTCAACCGGGCCGGCCTCCTCCACGCCGCCGACGTCCACGTCGCCCGCCGCCTGGGCGCGCTCGCCGGGGAGGCGGACGAGGCCGTCCTGCTCGCCGCGGCGCTCGTGGTCCGCTCGACCCGGCAGGGCTCGGTCGTCGTCGACCTGGCGACGGCTCGGGACACGACCGCCGCGGACGACGTCGACGACGAGGCCGACGACGGCGCCCCGTCCACGGCGGACGGGCCGGCGGACGAGGGAGCGGCAGCGAGGGGCGCGGCCGACGCCGTGGTGTGGCCGGGCGAGGACTGGGCCGCCCGCGTGGCCGCCAGCCCGCTCGCCGGGGGGCCCCTGCGCGTCGAGGGCGGGCGCGTCTGGCTCGGCCGCTACCGCGACCAGGAGGAGCTCGTCGCGCGCGAGCTCGCGACCCGCGCCGCCGACGTACCCGACGACCTCGACGCGGGCGTCCTGCGCCGTGCCCTCGACCGGCTCTTCGACCCCGCGGACGCCGACCAGCGGGAGGCCGCCGCCGGGTGCGCCCTGGCCCGCGTCTCCGTCCTCGCGGGGGGCCCCGGCACGGGCAAGACGACGACGGTGTCGAAGGTCGTCGCGCTGCTGCGCGAGCAGCACCCGACGTGGCGGGTGGCGCTGGCCGCCCCCACCGGGCGCGCGGCCGCGCGGCTGGCCGAGGCCGTCCGCGACTCCTCGGCGAAGCTGCCGGAGGAGGACCGCGAGCGGCTCGGCGACCTGCCCGCGACGACGCTGCACCGCCTCCTCGGCTGGCGGCCGGACGCGCGGCACCGCTTCCGCCACGACCGCTCCGACCGGCTGGCCCTCGAGGTCCTCGTCGTCGACGAGAGCTCGATGGTCTCGCTCACCCTCATGGCGCGGCTGCTCGAGGCGCTGCGCCCGCACACGCGGCTCGTGCTCGTCGGCGACCCCGACCAGCTGGCCTCGGTCGAGGCGGGCACGGTGCTGGGCGACCTCGTCGACGCCGGCGCCGGCGGCACGCGCCACCCCCGCCTCGCCGACGCCCTCGCGCAGGTGGGTGCCCTCCCGGCCGACGAGCCCGGTCGTCGCGAGCCGTCGGACACCGACGCCCGGGCGACGCGGCCGGTCACCGTGCGCGACGGGGTCAGCCTGCTGCGCACCACCCGCCGCTACGCGGGTGGCGGGGTGGTGGACCGCCTCGCGGCCGCCGTCCGCGACGGGCGCGGCGAGGACGCCCTCGCCGTGCTGCTCGCCGGCGACCCGGACGCCGTTCTGCTGCCGACCACGGCCGACGCGGTGCCGGAGGCCGACCTCGACGACGTCCGCGACGACGTCGTCGACGCCGCGACGGCGCTCGGCGCGGCGGCGCGGGCCGGGGACGCCGCGGGCGCCCTCGCCGCGCTCGACCGGCACCGCCTGCTGACGGCGCACCGCGCGGGCCCGCGCGGGCTGCGCCGCTGGGGCGAGCTGGCCGAGCGCTGGACGCGGGCGGCCGAGGCGGCCGCGGGCGTGCCCCGCGTGCGCCGCGCGGACGGCCACCACGTCGGCGAGCCGCTCCTCGTCACCGTCAACGACCCGGCCACCGGGCTGTCCAACGGGGACGTCGCCGTCCTCGTCGACGACGGCGCGGGCAGCCTCGCCGCCGCCGTCGGGGCGCGGGAGGCTCCTCGCCTGCTCCCGCTGGGCCGCCTCCCCAGCACCCGGGCCCTGCACGCGATGACGGTGCACCGCAGTCAGGGCAGCCAGTTCGACGCCGTGACGCTCGTCCTACCGCCCGCGGGCTCTCCGCTGCTGACGCGGGAGACGCTCTACACGGCGCTCACCCGCGCGCGCGAGCGCGTGCGCGTCGTCGGCGACGCCGAGGCGCTGCTGGCCGCTGTCGCGCGCCCGGCCGCCCGGGCCTCTGGGCTGCGCGAGCGGCTGCGCCCCTCCCCCGCCNGCTCGTGCTCGCGGGCGCCACCGGCGTCGCGCTGCTCATCGCGGTGACGCCGTACGACGTCGTCCGCGACGTCGTCGGCGCGCTCGCCGCCGTGTCGCTGCTCGGGACGGCGGCGCGGCTGTCCGTGCGCCCCTGACCGGCTCCGCTCCGGCCCCGCTCGGCGGACCTGTTCGTCGGACGTGACCGTGCGCGGTCACGTCCGACGAACAGGTCGGCCGTCGAGGGTCCGACCCCACTGGCAGCTCTCGGACGAGGCCTCAGGGGCGCGGCGGCGGGTAGTCGCGCGGACGGCGCTCGTCGACGTACTCGACGCGGTCCGTCCGGTGCTGTCGCTGGGTGGTCTGCACGATGCCGAGCAGCAGCGCCAGGGCGCCGGCCGCGAGGCAGACGAAGCCGACGACGTTGAGGTTGACGCCGCTCACGGCGTCCGCGTCGACGGCGAAGCCGAGGATGCCGCCGACGACGAGCAGGAAGATGCCGAGTCCGATGCCCATGCCAGCTCCGTCCGGCCGCCGGGGCGGCGCTGTCGGGAGCCCGCCGGCCGGCGGGCTCGCTGGACGCCGATGATCGTCGCGCCGCCGACGACGCGCCACCCGGCGCTCACCCGTCCGGAGGTCCCCGGACGGGTGGCGCTGCACCTCCTCCCGTCGCCACGGCCTCCGCACAGCGGCGTCACAGCGGTCGCGCCGACGGTCCTCCTACCGGGGCGCCCGGCCCGCCGGGCCGCCGCCCGCACCGCCGACGACGACAGGACGAGGACCATGAGCCGGACCCCGCTCGCCCCCTCCCCCCGTGCCGAGGGCTCCCCCGACGCGCACCCGACCGCCGGGACCCGGCCGGAGCTCCCGCCCTGCGCGCCGCGGGTGGCGGAGCGGCGCGCCCGCCGACGTCCTCGTGCCGCGACGGTCCTGGCGGCCACGGGCGCCCTCCTCGTCGGCCTGCTGGGAGGAGCCGGCGCCGCCGCTGCCGCAGCGCCGCCACGGGCGGACGTCGCCGTCGCGGCCGCCGTCGCGGGCGTCCCCGCCTCCTCGGCCACGGAGGAGGCGGTGGGCGTCCGGCCCGGGCCGCCGCCCCCGCCTCCCGCCGCGCGGGCCACCGAGCAGGTGGCCGTCCTCACCACCCGCGACGACCTCGTCGGCGCCTGAGGGGCGCCCAGCCGGCAGCGGCGCCGGTGCGCGCCGGGTCGGTCAGCGCATCCACACCGAGGTGCCGGGCGCCAGGACGCCGCGGCCCTGCGCCACGTCGGACGCGTCCGGCGCCGCGTCGCTCGCGAGCAGCAGCTCGCCCGCCGGCAGGGCCACGTCGACCTCGGAGAGGTTGGTGACCGACCGCCAGCCGCCCGGCCGCTCGAGGTGCAGCACGTCGGGCGCGTCGTCCACCCACGTGAGGGCGTCGTCGTCCGTCGTCAGCTCCCGCCGCCGGCGCAGGGCGGCGCGGTAGAGCTCGAGCGTCGAGCCCGGCACGCCGTCCTGCGCGGCCGCCGACACGACCCCGAACCACGCGGGCTGGCGCATGCCCGGCAGCGCGCCGTCCTCGGGGCCGAAGCCGAAGGTCGGCCCGTCCTGCGTCCACGGCAGCGCGACGCGGCAGCCGTCGCGCCCCTTCTCCTCACCGCCCGAGCGCACGGCGATGGGATCCTCGACGGCGTCCCACGGGATGTCGGCGACCTCGTGGAGCCCGAGTTCCTCGCCCTGGTAGAGGTACACGGCACCGGGCAGCGCCAGCTCGAGCAGCAGCGCCGCCCGCGCGCGGCGCAGCCCGAGGTCGAGGTCGACCGGGTCGCGGCCGTCGCTCGTGACCCACGCCTTCGCCGCCTCCTGCGAGCCGACGCCCTCGCGCGGCGGCACGCCGAACCTCGTCGTGTGCCGCACCGAGTCGTGGTTCGAGAGCGTCCACGTCGCCGACGAGCCGGCCGCCATCTGCGCGAGCCCGCCGTCGATCGCCCTGCGCATCTCGCCCGCGTCCCAGCCGCAGGCGAAGAGGTCGAAGTTGAAGGCCTGGCCGAGGCCGAGCGGGTCGGCGTACCGCGCCCGCCGGTCCGGGTGCACCGACGCCTCGGCGACGGCTGAGCGGGGCGGGTCGTAGGCGTCGAGGACGTCGCGGCGCCACTGCGCGTAGACCTCCTGCACCTCGTCGCGGTCCCACAGCGGGTGGTTGCCGCCCTCGACCCCCGTGTCGAGGATCTCGACGTGGACGTCGAGGTGGCCGTCGACGTCCTTGACGAGGCCGTGCGCCACGTCCACGCGGAAGCCGTCCACGCCGCGGTCGGCCCAGAAGCGCAGCGTCTCGAGCATGTCCTCGCGGACCTCCTCGTCGGACCAGTCGAGGTCCGGCTGCTCCGGCGCGAAGATGTGGAGGTACCACTGACCGGGGGTGCCGTCGGCCTCGACGACCCGCTGCCAGGCGGACCCCCCGAAGATCGACCGCCACGAGCTCGGCGGCTCGTCGCCGCCCGGGCCGCGGCCGTCGCGGAAGACGTACCGGCCGCGGGCCCGCGAGCCCGGCGGCGAGGCGAGGGCCTCGCGGAACCAGGCGTGCCGGTCGGAGGTGTGGTTGGGCACGATGTCGACGACGACCCGGATGCCGGCCGCGTGCAGCGCCCGGACCATCGCATCGAAGTCCTCGAGCGTGCCCAGGCGCGGGTCGACGGCGCGGTGGTCGTCGACGTCGTAACCCCCGTCGGCGAGCGCCGAGGGGTAGAAGGGGCTGAGCCACACGGCGTCCACGCCGAGCGCGGCGAGGTGGCCCACGCGCGAGGTGATGCCGCGCAGGTCGCCGAGGCCGTCGCCGTCGGCGTCGGCGAAGCTGCGCGGGTACACCTGGTAGACGACGGCGCGCCGCCACCAGTCACGGGCCTGCGGGGCGGCGGGCGTGGGCGAGGTCACCGGGGCGCTCGCGGGGACGCGGCGGGCCGGGGCGGTCGTGGTGCTCACGGGGGTCTCCTGGTGGTCGTTCCGAGCGGGTGCGGTGCCGCGGCGGTCCCCCGGGACGCCGCGGCGGGGTGGCTCGGTCGGTGTGGGTCTGGTCGGGGTGGGTCGGGCCGTCAGCCCTCGAGCGCCCAGGCCGAGGCCGAGGGGCCGTGGCCCGGAAGGACGACGGTGCCGTCGCCGCCGCCCTCGGCCGGGCCGCCGACGAGCGGCACGAGCTGGGACGCCGACCGGAGCCCGAGCGCCGCCAGCGGCAGCCGGACGGGCTCGTGGTCGGCCCGGGCGACGGCGACGAGCACGCGCTGCTCGGCGTGCTCGCGCAGGTGCACGAGGACGTCGTCCCGGGCGGCGACCCAGCGCAGCCCGCCGCGCCGCAGCGCGACGGAGTCCCGCCGCAGCCGGCCCCAGGTGCGCACGGCGTCCAGCGTCGGCGCGTCCCACGCCTCGGGGCGGTCCCACGGCATGGGCGTGCGCGCGTGCTCGCCGTCGAGGCCGGTGAACCCGACCTCGTCGCCGGCGAAGAGGGTCGGCACGCCGGGCAGCGTCATCTGCAGCGCGAGGCCGGCGACGTGCCGGTCGCGCCCGCGGCCGGCGAGGTCGGCGAGGCCGCTGCGCCCGCCGCCCACCACCGTGCGGAAGCGCGGCGTGTCGTGCGTGTCGAGGTGCGACGTCGACGCCGCCCACGACCGCCAGGGCATCGCCGCGTGCACCGCGCGCATCGTCGCGACGACGTCGCCGCCCGGCTGCACCGGCACGGGCACGGGCCAGCCGAGGAAGCGCAGGCCGTGCTCCTCCCCCGGACCGCCGGGGTAGCCGGCGTTGAGCCACGCCCACACCGGCCGGGTGAACCCGGCGTAGTCCATGGCGCCGTGCCAGCCGTCCCCGACGAGGTCGGCGGAGGCGTCGTGGCAGTGCTCGGCGAGCATCCACGCGCCCGGGCTCGTCGCCTGCGCCGTCGCGCGCGCCAGGCGGGCCACCTCGACGGCGAGGTCGTCGGCGCCGAGGCGCCCGGTCATGTTGGCGACGTCGATGCGCCACCCGTCGAGCCCGCGCCGCAGGTGCTCGGCGACGACGGACCCCGGCCCGTCGACCAACCGCCGGCGCAGGGCCGCCGACGTGTGGTCGAGCTTGGGCAGGCTGTCGACGCCGAGCCACGTCTCGTAGCCGATCGGGTCGCCGTCGAGGAAGCGGTAGTAGTCCGCCTCCTCGGAGGCGGCGTCGGCGAGGGCGGCGCGGAACCAGGGGTGCTCGACGCCGGTGTGGTTGGTCGTGAGGTCGCCCATGACCCGCATCCCACGGGCGTGCGCGGCGTCGACGAGCCGGCGCATCGCCGCGTCACCGCCGAGCGCGGGGTCCACGTGGTCGAAGGTCACCGCGTCGTAGCGGTGGTTGGAACGGGCCTCGAAGAAGGGCGTCAGGTAGAGCAGCGAGGCGCCCAGCGACGCGACGTGGTCGAGGTGGGCGGCGACGCCGTCGAGGTCGCCGCCGAACCACTGCCGCCCCACGCCCGGCCCGCGGTGCACCACGGGGTCGTCCCACGCGGCGCGGTCGGCCCACGACGGCGTCTCCCGCTCCGCGCCGGAGCGGGCGAAGCGGTCGGGGAAGACCTGGTAGGCCACCTGGTCGGCCACCCAGGCCGCCGGCCCCTCGGAGGCCAGGAGGCGGAAGTCGGCGGCGTCCGTGACGTCGCGCGAGGTCACGCCCTCGCCGGTGAGCCACCGGTGCGCGGGCCGGCCCGCGCCGT
>NZ_JBBHZG010000002.1:485431-488351 GCF_037482305.1 Pseudokineococcus sp. 5B2Z-1 | reverse complement strand
CCCCCCCCCGCCGTCGCGCCCCTCGAGGAGGAAGCGGTAGGAGGTGACGGGGTTGCGCGCCTCCACCTCGGCGGAGAACCACGTGCCGCCCGGGCCGCGGCCGTCCGGCACGGCGGCCCGCAGGACGGGCTCGCCGTCGCGCAGCTGGCGCACGTGGACGGCGCCGCCCCACGGCGAGCCGTCGGCCGCGTCCGGCACGAGGACCCGGACGGGCACGCGCTCGCCGAGGGCCGGCGACGCCGTCCCCGTGCACCAGGCGGAGCCGTCGTGGTGGGGCGCGCGGAGCTCGTGGTCCCGGGGCGCCGGGCTCACCCCTTCACCCCGCCCGCGGTGATGCCGCCGACGATGAAGCGCTGGAGGTACTGGAAGAGCAGGACGACGGGGATCGCCGTGAGCAGCGCACCGGCCGCGAAGAGCCCCAGGTTGTTCGAGCGGTCGTTCTCGATGACCGACCACAGGCCCACGGCGACGGTCCGCACGCCCGCCTCGCGCAGGAAGATCGAGGCGATGAGGAACTCGCTGATGACGCCGACGAAGGCGAGCAGGCTCGTGACGGCGAGGATCGGCACGAGCAGCGGCAGGAGGATCCGGAAGAAGATCGTCGCGTGCCCGGCGCCGTCGACCGTCGCGGCCTCGTCGAGGGACGCCGGGATCGAGTCGAAGAAGCCCTTGATGAGCCACACCTGCGCGAAGGCGTTGCCGCACATGACGAGGACGTAGCCGGCCAGCGTGTTGAGGCCGATGGCCGGGATGACCTCGCCGAGGTCGGTGAAGAGCAGGAACAGCGCGATGGTGGCGAGGATCTGCGGGAACATCTGGATGAGCAGCAGGGCCAGCAGGCCCCCGCGGCGCCCGCGGAAGCGGAAGCGGCTGAAGGCGTAGGCGGCGAGGGCGCTGCAGGTGACCTGGACGAGCGTCACCGAGGTGCACACGACGAGCGTGTTGAGCATCCACCGGCCGAAGGGCCTCGACGGGTCGGTGAAGAGCGCCTGGAAGTTCACGAGGCTCAGCTGGCGCGGGACGAGGTCGGTCGAGACGACGCTGCCCAGCGGGTTGAAGGCCGCCGAGACGATGTACAGCACAGGGAAGACGGCGAAGGCGACGGCGGCGAGGCCGACGACGTGCCGCCAGCCCACCTCGCGCCACCAGCGCCCCCGGCTCATCCGGTAGGCGGTCGGCGGGACGGACGGCGCGGACGGGCCGTCGCCACCGGGCGCGGCGAGGTGGCCGGGGGCGGTCGGGGTGCCCGCGCGCAGCTCCTGGCTGGTCATGTCAGATCACGTCCTCGAGGCGGCGGGTCAGGCGGAACTGCAGGGCGGCGACGACGCCGGTGAGGATGAAGAGCAGCACCGCGATGGCGGAGGCGAAGCCGAACTGCGCCCCGCTGGCGCCGAAGGCGAGGCGGATCGTGTAGCTGATGAGCAGGTCCGTGCCGCCGGCGGTCGGGTTGTCCGGCGTGAAGGGCCCGCCGCCGGTGAGCAGGAAGATCGTGTTGAAGTTGTTGAAGTTGAAGGCGAAGGAGGCCACGAGCAGCGGCGCCGTGGGGATGAGCAGGAGGGGGAAGGTGATGGTGCGGAAGCCCGTGAAGCCGCCCGCGCCGTCGAGCCCCGCCGCCTCCTTGAGGTCCTCAGGGACCGCCTGCAGCGCTCCGGTGACGACGAGGAACATGTAGGGGAACCCGAGCCAGAGGTTCGTGAGGATGACGGCGACCTTCGCCGTCGTCTCGCCGCCGAACCAGTTGACGCTCAGCCCGGTCAGCTCGTTGACGAGCCCGAAGTCGGTGTTCCAGAAGCCCGACCACAGCAGCAGCGAGATGAAGCTCGGGATGGCGTAGGGCAGCAGCAGCACCGAGCGGTACACCTTCTGGCCCCGGACGCGGCGGTCGTTGAGGACGATGGCGAGCACGGTCCCGAGCGCGAAGGTGGTCGCCACCGAGAGCGTCGCGAAGACGAGGGTCCAGCCGAAGATGCCGAGGAAGTCCGAGAGGATCCGCGCGTCCGTGAAGGCCCGCACGTAGTTGGCGAGACCGACGTCGGCGGCCCAGGACTGGTCCGAGAGCCGCTGGCCGTCGGCGCTGACGTAGTACTCGCGGTCGCCCTGCAGCGTCGGGGCGTAGACGGCGCCCGTGTCGGTGTTCGTGATGGTCTCGGCGTCCTCGTCGTAGACGAGGGGCGTGGAGCCGAGGAAGGCCTGCCGGATGCCGAGCTGGCGGATGGCCCCGCCGTCGACGGGCACCGTGAGGTCGGCCAGCTGGGCGCTCGCGTCGTTGACCTGCACCGGCGTCAGGAGCTCGTACCCGTCGGCCGCGGTGACGAAGCCGTCGGTGACGGTCGCGTCGGGCAGCGGCTCGAGCCCCTCGTCCGTGCCGACGGAGGCCTCGCCCGTCGCCGGGTCGACGAGGAGGAAGGCGTAGGGCCCGGCCGACGGGGACCCGGTCGTGGCGACGCTGAGGTTGTAGCGCGGCGCGTCGGGCGCCTGGACGACGGACGCCCCGAGGATCTGCGCCGTGGCCTCCTCGCGGGTGGCCCGCGTGCCGTCCCCGAGGTTCGTCAGCGACACCTGGAAGGTCGAGATGACCGGGTAGACGACGAAGCTGAAGAGCAGCACCGCCCCGGGCAGCAGGTACTTGAGCGGGATCGCGCGCCGGGTCGCGTAGACGGCGACGACGAGCAGCACGAGCACCCAGAAGAAGACGAGGAAGCCCCACCGCTCCGCCGCGACGAGCGCCGGCGTCAGCGACACCACGGTGCTGATGACCACCGCGAGCACGAGGATCTTGAGCAGGAGGACGGGGACCGAGCGGGAGCCGCGGGGCGCGGCGTGCGACGCCGGGCTCTCCTGCGGGGCGGGGCGGAGCTGCTGCGAGACCACGTCGCCTCCTGGGCGGGGTCGGTCGGGAGGGTGGGCGCGACGGCGCGCC
>NZ_JBBHZG010000002.1:470305-485263 GCF_037482305.1 Pseudokineococcus sp. 5B2Z-1 | reverse complement strand
GCCGGGGCGGTGGTCCGCCCCCCCGCCGGGGGCTCAGCTGATCGCGGCGCGGATGGTGTCGCCGGCCTGGACCATCGTCTCGGCGCCGTCGGCGCCGCCGATGATGGCGGAGTAGGCCTGGCCGAGGGGCTCGAAGACGGCGCCCATCTGCGGGATGGACGGCATCGGCTCGCCGGCGTTCGCGGCGTCGAGGTAGGCCTGCAGCTGCGGGTCGGCGGCCACCTCGGACTCCTGCAGCGAGACGAGGCTCGGCGGGATGTCGGCCCCGTCGAACATCGTCTGCATGGCCTCCTCGGTGTTCATCGTCCCCGTGACGAACTCCTGCGCGAAGGCCTTGTTCGCGCCGTTCGAGGCGACGTAGAAGGCCTGCACGCCGGTGAAGGGCTGCGCCGGCTCGGCGCCCGCGAAGCCCGGCACCGCCTGGACGTCCCAGCCGAAGCCCGCGGCTTCGACGTCGGCGCGGGCCCACGGGCCCGACAGCAGGTACGGCGCCTGGCCGTCCGCGAAGAGGGCGATGGAGTTGTCGCCGCTCACCGAGCGCGTGAGGACGCCGGAACCGCCCTCGCCCAGCTCCTCGATGCGCTCGCCGGCCGCCTGCGAGGCCTCGTCCCCCACGCCCAGGTCGCTCGGGTCGTAGCCGCCCGAGGCGTCCTGCCCGAAGACGTAGCCGCCGAGCGAGGTGTAGAGGGGCTGCATGTGGTAAGCGTCGCCCAGCTCGCCGACGGGGAGGTTGAAGGCCGACTCGACGGTGCCCGCCTGCTTGAGCTCGAGCCCGGTGGCGAAGGCGTCGTCGAGGGTCGCCGGCGCCTCGGGCGCCAGGTCGGTGTTGCGGTAGAGCACGAGCGCCTCGACGCCGTACGGCAGGCCGTAGAGCTGGTCGTCGTAGGTGACGGCGTCGACGGCCACCTCGGAGTACTCCCCCAGGGCGTCGCCGGTGATCTGCAGCGGGTCGATCGCCCCGTTCTGCACCATGTTGCCGATCCAGTCGTGGGCGCCGACGACGACGTCGGGGCCGTTGCTCGCCGCGTTGGCGGTGATGAAGTTGGACTGGAGGTCCGTGACGGCCTGGACGGCGACCGAGATGCCGTTCTCCTCGCCGAACTGCTCGGCGATCTGCGTCACGGGGTCGATCTTGAGCTCGTCGGTCCAGATGACGAGGTCGGCGTCGTCGCGCGCCGGCGCGCCGGTCTCCTCGGCGCTCGCGCCGCCCTCGGGCGCGGTCGTCCCGGCGGGCGCGGCGCCGTCGCCGCTCCCTCCGCTGCAGCCGGCGGTCAGCGCGGCGATGCCGACGGCCGCGACGGCCGCCCTCAGGGGGATGCGCATGGTGCTCCTCGTCAGTCGAGCGGGCAGGGCCGTGGTCGGCCCTCCGGGGGGGGCGAACAGGGGGGTGTCGAACGGGGGTGAGGTCGAGCGGAACGCAGCCGCGCCCTGGGTGCTCCGGTGCACCAGGGCGGTCGGCGGGGTTCGGGCCGGCGGCTCGCGCCGCGCTGCGTGACAGGACAGTAGCAAGAATCTTGCAGACGATGGAAGTGTCTTGCGTCACAGATGTCGGGTCGCCTGCGCGAGTAGGTTGCACGGATGCGCATGAGGCTCGCGGACGTCGCCGTCCGTGCGGGGGTGAGCGAGGCCACGGTCAGCCGGGTCCTCAACGACAAGCCCGGCGTCTCCCAGGCGACCCGCGACAAGGTGCGGTCCGTCCTCGACGTGCTCGGGTACGACGACCGCTTCCTGCCCGCACCGGTGGCGGGGCTCGTCGGCATCGTCGTGCCCGAGCTGACGAACCCCGTCTTCCCCGCCCTGTCCCTCGTCGTCCAGACCCACCTCGCGCGGGCCGGCTACACGCCCGTCGTCTGCTCCCTCGTGCCCGGCGGGGTGCACGAGGCCGACTTCGTCCGGGTCCTGCTGCAGCAGCGCGCCTCCGGCGTCGTCTTCCTCTCGGGCGTGCACGCCAACACCGACGCCGACGCCGGCCCCTACGAGCACCTGCGGCGCCGCGGGCTCGCCGCCGTCTTCGTCAACGGCTGGATGGACGGGATCGACGCGCCCTTCGTCTCCACCGACGACGCCTCCGCCGTCGAGCAGTCGGTCGCCCACCTCGTGGGGCTGGGCCACGAGCGGGTCGGGCTCGCCATGGGGCCCGCCCGCTACGTGCCCTCCATCCGCAAGACGGCCGCCTTCCACGACGCCGTCCGGCGCCACCTCGCCGGCGCCGTGCGCCCGGGCGAGGTCGACTCCCTCGTCGTCCACACCCAGTTCCGCCTCGAGGGCGGCGAGGCCGCGGCGCACGCGCTGCTCGACCGCGGCGTCACGGGGATCGTCTGCGGGTCCGACCTCATGGCGCTCGGCGCCGTGCGGGCCGCCCGGGCGCGCGGGCTGGCGGTGCCCGAGCAGGTGTCCGTCGTGGGGTGCGACGCCGGCCCGCTGCTCGACTTCACCGACCCGCCGCTGACGACCGTGCACCAGGACGTCGACGCCGTCGGCACGGCCGCGGCGCGCGCCCTGCTGGCCGAGCTCCGGGGCGAGCAGGGCGTGCGCGGCGAGCTCCTCGTGCGCCCCCGGCTCGTCGTGCGGGCCTCCACGGCCCCGCCCGCGGCGCGCGCCCCGCGGCCCCGGCGGCGCCCGGTGACCACCGGATCGTGACCAGCACCGGGTGCCCGCGGCACCCGATCGCTGCTACCCAGGGGCCATGAGCGCGAGCGGGACCCTCGTCGCCGGCGTCGACGTCGGCGGCACCAACATCCAGGTCGGCATGGTGTCCGGCGACCACGAGGTGCAGGACCGCGGCAAGGTCCCCACCCCGACCAGCGGGCCGGACGCCGTCTTCGACGCCGTCGCCGGGCTCGTCGCCGACCTCGACGGCGACCCGGTGGCCGTGGGCGTCGGCATCCCCGGCGTCGTCCACGCCGGCCAGGTGCTCACCGTGCCGAACCTCGAGGGATGGGACGCCGACGTCGACCTCGTCGGCGGCCTCACCTCGCGCCTGGACGCCCCGGTCACCCTCGGCAACGACGCGAACGTCGGCCTCCTCGGCGAGTGGGTCGCGGGGGCGGCGCGGGGCGCCCGCGACGTCCTCGGGCTGTGGCTCGGCACCGGCGTCGGCGGCGCCCTCGTCCTCGACGGCCGCCCCTACGAGGGCTCGCGCGGCTCGTCCGGCGAGATCGGGCACGTGCAGGTCCAGCCGGGCGGCGCGATGTGCGGCTGCGGCCGCCGCGGGTGCGTCGAGGCCTACGCCGGGCGCCGGATGATGGCCGGCGCCGCGCACGCGCTCGTGGGCGCCGGCCGGGAGACGCGCCTGTTCGCCATCCAGGACGAGGAGGACAAGCCGCGTCCGACGTCGAGCGTCTGGGCGAGGGCTCTGGACGAGGGCGACGAGATGGCGACCCAGCTCGTCGACTCCGCGGTCGAGCACCTCGGGGTGGCGGTCGGCTCGGCGGTGAACCTGCTCGACGTCGAGCTCGTCGTCGTGGGCGGCGGCCTGCCCGAGAAGCTCGGCCAGGACCTCGTGGACCGGATCGCCGCGGCCGCGGGCCCGTGGATGCTGCGGCCGAGCCCCGAGCTGCGCTTCGTCGTCTCCTCCCTCGGTGACGACGCCGGCGTCGTCGGCGCGGCGGCCCTCGCGCGCGCCGCCGTCATCGCGGGCTGACCTGCTCGAAGGAGGTGACCGTGCACGGTCACCTCCGTCGAACAGGTCCCGCAGGCAGCAGGGCCCCCGCAGCGCGCGCTGCGGGGGCCCTGCCGTCGTGCGGGGAGGTGCTGGGCGTCAGCGCACGACCGTGAAGTCGAGCGTGGCGCGGCTGCCCGCGCTGCCCGTCACGACCGCCGTGTAGTCGCCCGGCTGCGCCTCGCGGGGGATGGTGACGCGCATGGAGCCGTCGCCGTCCGCGCTGACGCGGGCCGTGCCGAAGACCCGGCCGAGCACCGACACGGTGAGGACCTCGCGGGGCGCGAAGCCCGACGCCGACGCGGTGACCGACTGGCCCGGGCGCACGGTGGTCGTCGAGGCGCTGACCTCGGCGGCCGGCTCGGGCTGCTCGGTCGCGTCGCCGACGGTGACGCGGCCGGTGTAGTCCTCCGGCGACAGCGGGCTGCGCTCCCGCAGGTAGGCCTCGAAGGAGTCGAAGTCGATCAGGCCGGTGAGCTCGATCGCGCCCTCGGCGAAGGTGGTGAAGTTGTCACCGCCGGAGGCGAGGAAGGAGTTCGTCGCCACTCGGTAGGTGGCGTCCAGGTCGATCGGCTCCCCCGAGATGCGGATGCTGTCGACGAGCACGTGCTCGCCGCGGGGGGCCTGCGGGTCGTAGGACCAGGTGAGCTCCCGCGAGGTGCCGAGCGCCAGGAACGGCCGCGACGCGGTGGCGGGCTGCCACTGCTGCTCGAGCACCTCGACCAGCTGGGCGCCGGTGAGGGGCACGACGACGAGGTCGTTGGCGAACGGCGTCACGGCGTTGGCCTCGGCGAGGGTGATGACGCCGTCCTCCCCGTACAGCAGGTCGGCGCGCAGGCCGCCCGGGTTCACGAGGCCGAGGTCGGCGTCCTCCACGGGGCGCAGCGTCGTCCCGTAGACGTAGGTGTCGGCCACGAGGCCGCCGAGGGAGGAGTAGCTCCCGCGGTCCTCGACGCCGGCGTCGGTGAAGGCGCGGGTGATGTCGCCGGTCACCGAGCCGATGACCTCGCTGCCGACCTCGTCGGCGAAGGCCTCGGCCGCCGCGACGGTCTCGGCGACCTCCGCGGTGCGGGGGTAGGCGGCCGTGAGCTCGTCGGCGGGAGCGTCGGTGAGGGGCACCTCCTCGACGGTCGAGCTCGTCACCTCGCCCGTCGTGCGGTCGACGTCGAGGACGATGCGACCCAGGTTGGCGGCGTAGGAGCCGGTCTGGATGACCGGGCGCGTGCCGCCGCCGGCGACGGGGGCCTCCCAGGCGTACACGCGGTGCGTGTGGCCCGTGAAGATCGCGTCGACCTCGGGGCTGACCCCGGTGACGATGCGGGCGAAGGCGGTGTCGGCCGCGAGGGCCTCCTCCAGCGTCTGCTCGTCCTCGCCGAGGGGGTTGCCCTCGTGCGCGGACAGGACGATGACGTCCGCCTCGTCGCCCACGCCGTCGGTCAGCTCGCCGACGACGCGGTTGGTCGCCTCCACCGGGTCGCCGAAGACGACGCCCCGGATGCCGGACGGCGAGACGAGCGAGCCCGTCTCCTGCGTGACGACGCCGATGACGCCGACGCTCACGCCGTCGACGTCCTGGATCGAGTACTCGGGCAGCAGCGGCTCGCCGGCCTCGTCGTAGACGTTGGCGCCGAGGATCGGGAAGTCGGCCAGGCCGGACTCGCCGTCGACGCCCACGCGGCCGAGGAGGTCGTCGATGCCGCGGTCGAACTCGTGGTTGCCCACGGCGCTGACCTGCAGCCCCATCTCGTTGAGCACCTCGATCGTCGGCTCGTCGGCCTGGACCGCCGAGACGAACGGGGAGGCGCCGATGTTGTCGCCGGCCGAGAGCACGAGCGTGCCGTCGACGTCGTCGCGCTCGCGCTGCTGCTCGACGGTGCCCGACAGCGCCACCGCCTCGCCGAGGCGGCCGTGGAAGTCGTTGATGTCGAGCAGCTGCAGCGACGCGACGTCGTCGACCGCGGCGTCCGCCACGTCGACGCCGACGACGACCGGGTCGTGGTCGGAGGCGCGGTAGGCGTCCGGCGCGTACCAGGGCAGGTAGCCGTCGTACTGGTAGGCGTACGACTCGTCCGCGTTGATGTCCCAGACGTCCGCGCCGGTCACGACGTCCGCCATCGCCGGGGAGGCGAAGACGTGGTCGAGCGAGCCGCTGCGGCCGCTGAAGACGTAGGTGTCACCCGCGTCGTAGGCGGTGCCGAGGTCGACGTAGCCGGCCTCGCGGAGGACGTCGAGCGGGTCCTCCTGCGTGTAGGAGTTGAAGTCGCCGAGGAGCACGACGGCCTCCGGCGCCCCCTCGATCCCCTCGACGAACTCGACGAGGCGCTGGGCCTCGGCCACGCGAGTGGCGTTGCCGTTGCCCTGGCCGTCGCCGGTGTCCTCGTCACCCGGGCGCGCCGGCTGCGGGACCGAGCCCTTGGACTTGAAGTGGTTGACGACGGCGAGGAACTGCGTGCCGCCGGCCTGGAAGACCTGCGCCAGCGGCTGGCGCGCGCGGCCGACCCACTCCGGGTCGTCGTCGACGACCGACTCGCCCACCGGCTGCACGGCCGCGGGCTGGTAGATGAAGGCCGTCCGGATGACGTCCTGGTCCTCGGTCGGCGGCAGGTCGGCCGGCGAGGGGACGTACGCCCAGCGCTCCTCCCCCGCCGCCGCGTTGAGGGCCCCGGTCAGCCGGGCGAGGGCCTCGTCGCGGTCCTCGCCGAGGGCCGCGCCGTTCTCGATCTCCTCGAGGCCGACGACCTCGGCGCCGAGGGCGTTGATCGCCGTGACGATCTTGGCCTCCTGGCGCTCCAGGCCGGCCTCGTCGTCGGCGCCGCGGGCCTCGCCGCCGAAGGTGGTGAAGTAGTTGAGGACGTTGAAGGTGGCGACCTGGACGTCGCCGCCGACCTCCTCGGGCGCGGCCGTCCGCGGGCTGGCGTCGTCGAAGGTCGCCTTGCCCGTCGTCTCCGCCGTCACCGGCGCGGTGGGCTGGTAGCGCCACGCGTCGTAGCGGTAGTCGAGGACGTAGGAGACGTCGCCGAAGCTGCTCACGCGGTCGCCGACCCGGATCGGGTCGTCCGCCGCGCCGTAGGACGGCGCCTGCCCCGCGTTCGCGAGGTTGGTGCTGCGCCCGTCGTCGAGGAGCACCTGCTGGCGGGCGTTGCGCGCCTCGTACTGCTGCGCCGCCCGGCCGGGCTCGACGACGTCGGTCGCCTGGAGGAGCACGTCCGGGCCGGCCGCCAGGGCGATCTCGCCGAAGCGGTTGGCGTTGTAGACCTCGGTGACCGTGTACGTGCCCTGCGGGCGGACGAGCATGCCCTCGAGCTGCTCGCGCTCGGCGTCGGAGGCCGACGCGCGCGTGATGACGTACGGGGCCGGCAGGGCGACGTCGGTGGCGCAGACGGCGACCTGGTCGGCGGCGACCTGCGTGAGGCCCTGGTACTCGTCCACCTCGCCGGTGACCTGGACGCGGTCGCCGATCTCGAGGCTCCGCACGGGGCTGCCGGAGGGGCCGAAGACGTTGACGGCCGTGGACGCGCGGCCCGGGCGGGCGCTCGGGTCCTGCACGAAGACGCTGCCGAAGCCGTCGGGCGACGTCGTGACGACGCCCTCGACGACGACGTCGGAGCCCACGAGCGGGCTCTCGTCGCCGGTGCCCTGCACCGCGGTGATGGCCGTGAGGCCGTCCTCGACGCACTGCGCGGGCTCCGGCTCGGGCTCCGGCTCGACGGCCTCGCCGTTGCGGACGCCGAAGCTGCTGGAGTCCTCCGAGACGACCCAGGCGCCGTCGAGCAGCTGGATCGAGCCGTCGGCCGTGCCGCTGCCCGTCTCCGCCACCCCGATGTCGGTGGACTCGACGACCGCGCCGCCGAGGGTCGCGCTGAAGGCGCCCTCGTAGGAGAGCAACTGGACGAGCGCACCGCTCGCGTCGAGCAGCGCGAGCCCGTCGGGCGCGCCGTTCTGCAGGTTCGGGAAGTCGACGACGAGGACGCCGGACTCCCCCACGACGCCCGAGAGCGCCTTCGGCGAGTAGGTCTCGCCGTTGGCCCCGTTGACGCCGACGAGGGTCCACCCCGTCATGTCGGTGCCGGGCTCGGCCTGGAGCTCGACGCGCTCGTTCGCGTCGGCCCCCGCGTTGTCGTAGTGCAGCTCGCTGATGAATGGGCTGCCCGGGGGGGCGGGGACGGCGGCCGCAGGGGCGGCCAGCAGGGCGCCGCCCACGAGGGCGGCGGTGGCAGCGGCGGCGACGCGCGCTGCCTGGTGTGGTGCTCGTGGCACGGAGGTCCTCCGGTGTCGACGGCGTGGACGTGCTGCCCGCCGGGCGGCGGGCGACCGGGCTCCGCCGCCCCCCGGCGTGGGGCCGGTGGGATGGCGGGGTCACGGGGCGCGGTGGAGACTGCCCCGGCCGGGTGAACAGCATGTGACCAGAGCGCACGAAGCGGAAGGCTCCGGCACGTCCCGGTCGCGACGGTTGCGTCGTCGTGACCGATCCGATGACGCCGCGTGATCAGAGGGCACCGACCGTGCCCGACTCACCGCGTCGGTCCCAGGAGGAGGTGCCCGTGGCGGCCAAGGCCCCCGCCGAGGAGCTCGACGTCGACGGCACGGCGGTGCGCCTCACGAGCCCCGACCGCGTGCTCTTCCCCGCGCTCGGCGCCGACGGCGGCACGAAGCGCCACCTCGTCGACTACCACCTGGCCGTGGCGAGCTCGTCCGCGGACGGCGCCGTGGACGGGCTCGGCCCGCTCGTGCGGGCGCTGCGCGACCGGCCGACCTACCTCCAGCGCTTCCCGGACGGGGTCGACGGCGAGGAGGTGTACCAGAAGCGGGTGCCCGAGCGGGCGCCCGACTACCTGCGCCGGGTGCGCGTGACCTTCCCCTCGGGCCGGCACGCCGACGCCCTGCGGGTGGACTCCGCGGCCCCCGTGCTCTGGGCCGTCCAGATGTCCGCGATCACCTTCCACCCCTGGCCGACCCGGGCCGACCACGTGGAGCTCCCCGACGAGCTGCGCGTCGACCTCGACCCCCAGCCCGGCACCGGCTTCGACGAGGCCCGCCGCGTCGCCCTCGACGTCCTCCACCCGCTGCTCGACGAGCTCGGTCTCGCCGGCTACCCCAAGACCTCCGGCGGCCGCGGCGTCCACGTCTACGTGCGGATCGAGCCGCGCTGGGAGATCCGCGAGGTCCGCCGCGCCGCCATCGCCCTGGCCCGCGAGGTCGAGCGCCGCGCCCCCGACCTCGTCACCACCGCCTGGTGGAAGGAGCAGCGCACGTCGGCGATCTTCGTCGACTACAACCAGAACGCCCGCGACCACACCATCGCCAGCGCCTACTCCGTGCGCCGCACCCCGAGGGCCACCGTCTCCACCCCCGTCACGTGGGCCGAGCTCGAGGACGTCCAGCCCGACGACTGCACCATCGCCGAGGTCCCCGGCCTGCTCGCCGAGCGCGGCGACCCCATGGCCGCCCTCGACGACGTCCACCACTCCCTCGAGCCCCTGTTCGAGATGGCCGACCGCGACGAGGCCCGCGGCGAGGGCGAGCTGCCCTACCCGCCCAACCACCCCAAGATGCCCGGCGAGCCCAAGCGCGTGCAGCCGTCCCGCGACCGCGACCGCCGCGGCGACGGCTGACCACCGGCGGCCGGCTCCCCTTCGCGCACCGGGCGCACCGGGCGGGGCGCGCGCCGCCGCTGCAGGGTGGGCGCATGGCTGAGAAGACCACCACGCACGACTTCACCGGCAGCGTCGTCCTCGTCACCGGCGCCGGCTCGGGCATCGGGGCCGCCGTCGCGCGCGCCTTCCTCGACGCCGGCGCCACGGTCGCCGTCACGGGGCGCCGCCGCGAGCCGCTCGAGGAGGTCGTCGCGGGGCGCCCCGGCGAGCGGACGGCCGTGCTGACGGCCGACGTCTCCGACGGCGCGCAGGTGCGCGACCTCGTCGCCGGCGTCGTCGAGCGGTTCGGGCGCGTCGACGTCGTCGTCAGCAACGCCGCCGCCTACGCGGGCGGGGAGGTCACCGACGTCGCCGACGAGGACTGGGAGCACCTGCGCGCCACGAACGTCGACGGCTTCTTCCACCTCGCGAAGGCGGCGCTCCCCCACCTCGAGGCCTCGGGCGGCACCCTCGTCGCCGTCTCCTCGGTGTCCGGCGACCGCGGCGACTGGGGCCAGGCGACGTACAACGCCACCAAGGCGGCGATCACGAACTTCGTGCGCTCGCTCGCGCTCGACTGGGGCCCGCGCGGGGTGCGGCTCAACGCCGTCGCCCCGGCCTTCACGCGCACGCCGCTGACGCGGGGCGTGTGGAGCGACGAGGACGCGCTGGCGACGATGGTCGAGCGCGTCGCCCTCGGCCGCCCCGGCGAGCCGGAGGACGTCGCGCCCGCGGTGCTGTGGCTCGCCAGCGACGCGGCCCGCTACGTCACCGGGGTCGTCCTGCCGGTCGACGGCGGCACGAGCGCGTCCACCGGGCAGGGCCGCGGCTGAGGGACCACCGCCTCACGCACGAGGCCCCCGAGCACCTGGTGCTCGAGGGCCTCGTGCGCCCGACCCTGCGTCCGGGCCCTGCGTCCGGGGCGTCAGCGCGCCGGGACCGCCGCGGCGAAGAGCGGGACGGCGTTCTCGACGGCGTAGGTGATGCCCGGGGCGCTGCCGCTGGAGAAGGCGTTGAGGAGGGTCTGGTCCTCCAGGACGACCGAGCGCCCGTCCTGGACGGACGGCAGCGCCTGGAACAGCGGGTCGCCCGTGATCGTCGACGCCTCGACGAAGATGGGGAAGACGACCGTGAGGTCGGCGTCGAGGAGCTCCAGCTGCTCGCTCGAGACCGGCACGGAGAAGCCGTCGCCGGCCAGCTCCTGCACCCGCTCGGACTGCTCGAAGCCGAGCGACTCCATGAGGTCCACGCGGGTGTCGCCCTCGGTGTAGGCGCTGTACCCCTCGGACGTGCGGGCGCCGACGGCGACGGTGGTGCCGTCGAACTGCGGGTTCGCCTCCGCGGCGCCCTCGATCGTCTGCTCCACCTCGTCCTCGAGGGCGTCCGCCTCGTCCTCACGGCCGAGCGCCTCGCCGACGAGCTCGAGCTGGTCCTCCCACGTCGTCGTGTAGGCGCCGGCCCCCTCGGGGATGCCGACCGTCGTCGCGATCTGGCTCAGGGCGTCGTAGCGCTCCTGCGTGCCGTCGGAGCGCGTGTCGAGGATGAGGTCCGGCTGCAGCGCGGCGATGGCCTCGAGCTCCGGCTCGAGCGTCCCGATGATCTCCGGCGACGTCGTGTAGCCCTCCGACCACGGGCCCACGCCGTCGCCGCCGAAGCCCAGCCAGTCGCTGGCGCCGACGGGCTCGACGCCGAGCGCGAGCGCCGTCTCGGCGTCCGACCAGCCGAGGGCGACGACGCGCTGCGGCTCCTCGGGGATCTCGACCTCGCCGAAGGCGGTGTCGACCGTGACGGGGAAGGCCCCCGACGAGGAGGACGTCGCGGTGCTGCCGCCGCCGCTCGTCGGCTCGGCGTCCGGCGTCCCGCCCTGGGGGGCGTCGGAGCCGCAGGCCGCGGCCAGGAGGGCGACCGACAGCAGCGCGGCCGCGGCGGCGGCCCGGGAGGTGTGGCGGGGGGACGTGTGCACGGGGGACCTCACGATCGACGGCGGGCAGGCGAGGCAACCCTAACCAGTCCGGCGGGGCGGGGAGCACGCCCGCCGGTCGGCGGCGGTCCCCGCACCGGGCGGCCCCTCGTCCTCACCCCCGTTCCGGCCCGCCGGCGCCCTAGCCTCCGCAGCATGCCGACGACGCCCGCCCCGCACCTGCCCCTCGGCACCTGGCCCACCCCCGTCGAACCGGCGCCCCGGCTCGCGGAGCACCTCGGGCTCGGCCCGGACGACCTGCTGCTCAAGCGCGACGACCTCTCCGGGCTCGGCGGCGGCGGCAACAAGGTGCGCAAGCTCGAGCGGACGGTCGGGCGGGCCCTCGCCGAGGGCGCCGACGTCCTCGTGACGACGGGCGCGGGGCAGAGCAACCACGCGCGCGCCACCGCCGCGGCCGCGCGGCGGGCCGGCCTCGGCTGCGTCCTCGTGCTCGTCGGCGCCGCGCCCGCGCGGGCCGCGGGCAACCTCGTGCTCGACGAGCTGCTCGGCGCGCGCGTGGAGTGGGCCGGTGACGTCGACAGCGCCGGCCTCGACGCCGCGGCCGACGCCGTCGTCGAGCGGCTGCGCGCCGAGGGCGCGCGCCCGTCGCGCGTCCCCTACGGCGGGTCCGACGCCCTCGGCGTCCTCGGCTACGTCGACGCCGCCGCGGAGGTCGCGGCGCAGGTGCCCGACGCCGCCCACGTCGTCACGGCCGTCGGCTCCGGCGGGACGATGGCGGGCCTCGTCGCCGGGCTGGGCGCGGGCCGGGTCCTCGGCGTCGACGTCGGCGCGGTGCCCGACCCGGTCGAGCGGGTCGTCGGGCTCGTCCGGGGCGTCGCCGCGGCCTTCGGCGACCACCTGCCCGACGGCGCCGCCGCCGCGCTGGCGGGCGTGGGGCCCGACCACCTGCGGCTGCCGCGGGACGAGGTCGGCGACGGCTACGGGCTGCCGACGCGCGCGAGCACCGCGGCCCTCTCGGCCGCGGCGCTCACGGAGGGCGTCGTCCTCGACCCCGTCTACACGGCCAAGGCGCTCGCGGGCCTGGCGTCCGCCGTCCGCCGCGGCGAGGTGCGGCCCGGGGAGCGCACCGTCCTCGTCCACACCGGCGGCCTGCCGGGGCTCTTCGGGCACCGGAGCGTGACCGGCGTCTGACCGCGGCGTCGCGCGGAGGGCCGGCCGCGCCCGCCCGCCGTACCGTCGGTCCATGAGCGCGCAGACCGGTGGCGGCACCGTCGTGCCCGACGTCCCGAGCCCGCTGGGCTGGTGCTCGCCGTGCCTGGCCGGGCGCGCCCGCACGGCCGCCGCGGTGCTCCTCGAGGGCACCGGCGTCTGCGAGCAGCACCACGAGCGCCTCGTCGCCGACCGCGCGCAGCAGGGCGACCAGATGGCCGCCATGGCCGCGCAGGCGCAGGAGCAGCTGCGCGGCCTCATGGGCGGGGCCGGCGGGTTCGGCGGCGACCCGGGCGGCCCGCGCCGCGCGGGCTTCTAGCCGACGAGGCTCCTCAGACGCCGCGCAGGTCGAGCACGAGCTCACCGGGTCCGTCGCCGAGGACCACGGGGATGCCCCAGTCCTGCTGGTAGAGGTGGCACGCCGCGTGCTCGGGCACCTCGCCGTCCTCGCCGGCGTCGCAGGCGGCCGCCTGCGCGGACACGTGGAGCACCCCCCGGGCACCGGCCTCCCCGCGCAGGACGAGAGGGCGGTCGAGCGCCGTCGTCGTCCCGGCGCCGTCGGCGAGCAGGTCGGGCGGGCTCGCGGAGACGACGACGCGGACGGGCGAGCCCCACCGGTCGTCGAGGTGCTGCCCGGCGGGCGGGACGAAGCGCACGCGCAGGTCCACGGGCCCGGCGGCCAGCGGTGTCGGCGGGCGCTCGACCCGACCGGCCGCGGCCCCGACGGCGCGACCGGCGGCCAGGGGCAGCCGCAGCAGCCGGTGGGCGCGGGACTCGACGACGAGCAGCTCCGCGTCCTGCCCCTCGCCCACGACGGCGACCCCGGTCGGCTCCGCGAGGTCCGCGGCGAGCGTCGTCACCGCGGGCTCGCCGGGGGCGGCCGCGGGGTCGTAGCGGCGCAGGGCGCCGTTGTAGGTGTCGGCCACGACGACCGACCCGTCGGGCAGCACCGCCGCGCCGAGGGGGTGCTGCAGCAGCGCCTCCCCCGCGCCGCCGTCGCGGTCGCCGAAGTCGAACAGGCCCGACCCGACGAGGGTCTCGACGGCGTAGCCCGGCGCGGCGACGGGGGCGGCGTTCGCCAGGCGCGCGTCCTCGACGACGGGCACGGAGCGGTCGGGCGCGTCGCCCGTGCGCACGAGCCGCCGCAGCGCCGAGGTCTCCGAGTCGACGACCCAGAGCGCCGCGCCGTCGGCGGACGGCACGAGGCGGGAGGTCTGGGCGAACCACGCCTGCTCGGCGTCGCCGTCGCGCAGGCCCTCGGCGGACGTGCCGGCGAGCACGCGGACGACGCCGTCGGCGGGGTCGGGCGCCTCCCCGGCGCCGGGCTCGAGCGCCCACAGCTGGTGCAGCCCCGCCATGGCGACGACGAGCTGGCCGTCCCACCACGCGACGTCCCACGGGGTCGAGAGGTGCTGCGCGAGCGCCGGTCCCCCGCCCTCGCGGCGTCGGAGCTGCTCGCCCGTGCCGGCGAGGGTGGTGACCCGGTCAGGCTCGCCCTCGGGCTCACCCCCCGGCTCCCCCTCGCGCGCGAGGCGCACGCCGCGGACGGCGTGGTTCGCGCTGTCGGCGACGACGACGTCGACCCCGAGGCGCTCCGCGACGTCCTCCGGCAGCAGGCACAGGCCCTGCGGCTCGGCGAAGCGGGCGGTGGCGCCGTCCCCGTCGAGCAGGCCGCGCGCCCCGTCGCCGACGGTGCGCACCACGGCGAGGTCGTCGTCGAGCACGGCGAGGCGGTGGTGGCCGGTGTCGGTGACGAGCACGCCCCCGCCGAGCCGCTCGGGCAGCACGAGCGCGCTGCTGGGGAAGCGCAGGCCGTCGGCGGGGACCTCCTCGGGCAGCGGGGCGAAGAGCCGCTCGCCGCGCACGAGGGTGCCGCGCTCCTCGTGCTCGGGCACGAGCTCGGTGAGCAGCGCGTCGAGCCCGTGCGCGTGGCCCTCCCCCGACAGCGACGCGACGACGTACCCCGTCGGGTCGACGAGCACGAGCGTCGGCCAGGCGCGGGCGGCGAAGGCGCGCCACGTCGTCATGTCGGCGTCGTCGAGGACGGGGTGGTGCACCTCGTAGCGGCGGACCGCGTCGTCGAGCACGCCGGGCTCGGCCTCGTGGGGGAACTTCGGCGAGTGCACCCCGACGACGACGAGCTCGGCCGCCCACCGCTCCTCGAGGTCGCGCAGCTCGTCGAGGACGTGCAGGCAGTTGACGCAGCAGCTCGTCCAGAAGTCGAGGAGGACGAAGCGGCCCCGCAGGTCCGCCATCCGCAGCGCGCGCCCGTCGGTGCCGACCCAGCGGCGACCCACCAGCTCGGGGGCGCGGGTGCGGGGGGTCCTGGCGGTGCGGGAGGTGCTGGCCGTGCGGGAGGTGCTCGTGCTCACGGGTCGATGGTCGCACCGGCGGGGTGGTGCCCCGGGAGCCGTCCACGAGCGTGACCGTGCACGGTCACGCTCGTGGACGGCTCCCGGGGCACCACCCCGCCGGTGCGACCATCGACCCGTGAGCACGAGCACCTCCCGCACGGCCAGCACCTCCCGCACCGC
>NZ_JBBHZG010000002.1:327533-470300 GCF_037482305.1 Pseudokineococcus sp. 5B2Z-1 | reverse complement strand
AGCGTGACCGTGCACGGTCACGCTCGTGGACGCCTCTTCCGTCCGGGCAGGTCAGTCCACAGATCGGAGAACCGGTGTCGTCCCCGTCCTCTAGCGTCCGCCGAGCACCGCCGGACGGCGGCGACGGACGAGACGGGGGACGAACCGGTGGTCGACGAGAGCTCAGGGACGCCGATGCCTGCAGGGCACGACGATGACGCGCGGGCTGCCGGTCGGCCGCCCGTCCCGCCGTCCGGAGGCGGTGGCCGGCCGCTCGCGCAGCTGCCCGACGCCCTCGTCACCGGGGCGATGGCCGGTCTAGGCACGGTGGCGTGGGGTCTCCTCGTCTCGGTGGTCCTCCTCGTCGTGGGCGTGGCTGCCGGGGCCGCCGCAGGAGCGGCCGAGGGCGCCGGCGCCGGTGGGCCGGTCAGCTCGGCCGCGGATCTCGTCCAGGGGGCGTCCGTCCTCCTGGCCGCCCCCTGGCTGGCGCTCGGCGCCGCCCTGGGGGCGCGGCTCGCGCTCGACGTCACCTCGACGGCGGGCGGCGGCGAGGCGACGCTGGTCGCGACGCCGCTCCTCCTCACCGCCCTCGTCCTCGCCGGTGCCGTCCTCGCCTCATGGCTGGGCGAGCGGCGCCGGCCCTCCCGCGGGCCGTCGTCGCTGTGGCTGGCGTCCGCCGCCTCGGCGGCGGTGGCGGCCCTCGTGACGACCGTCGCCTGCGCGGTCACCGCAGTGCGCGCGAGCAGTACCGAGGACGGCACCGCGGTGGAGGTGGAGCTGACCGCCGCCGGTCCTCGGCTCCTCCTCGTCGGCTTCCTCCTGGTCCTGACCGCCGCTGCTGCGGGGCGTGCGCTGGCCCGGCCCCGCGGCGACCGGCTCACGGACCTCGGTGTGCCCCGGGCCGTGTCCCTCGTCGTCGCCCCTGGCGCTGCCGCGGGGGCTCTTCTCGTCGGGGGTCTGCTCGCCGTCTCGGCCGTCGTCGCGCTCGTCACCGTGCCCGTCGTCGCCGAGGAGGACCGCGTCCTCGCCCTCGCCCTGGCTCCCTGGTGGCTGGGGCACGCCGCCGTCGCCGTGGCGGCCGTCGCGCTCCCCGGCGCGGTGGCGGGGTCCGTCGCGGCGCTCGGCAGCACGCTGGCCGAGGACCTCGACGTGCTCTCGCCCCAGCTGCCTGCCGCAGCGCCCGCTCTCGTGCTGCTCCCCGCGGCCTTGGCCGTCCTCGTCGGCTGCCGCGCCGGTCTGCGCGCGGGGGCCCCGGGCCGTCGGCGCTCGTGGTCGTCGGCGTGGGTCGCGCCGACGACGGCCCTCCTCGTCGGCGTCGTCATGGCGGCCCTCGCGGCGGTGGACGGCCGCGGCAGCGCGACCCTCCTGCTGTCCGTGGACGCTCGGGCGGAGGGGTCGGTCCTGCCCGTCACGGTCCTCGCCCTCCTCTTGTGGGCCGTCGTCGTCGAGGTGGCGGCGCGCACCCTCGCCGGACCGCTCGCCGCGTCGGCCCCCGGGTTCGCACGCCGTCTCGCCGGGCCCGACCGCCTCGAGGGCCCCTCCGGTGGTGGGGTGGAGGCGCCGGGTCGGATCGGCCAGGCCACCCTCGAGGCCGATGGCGTCGCCGAGAGGTACGACGGGAGCGCGGCCACGGCGTCCCCGGCCGGCGCTGCACCGAGTACCGGCCGGCGGAGGGCCGCCCTCGTGACCGGCGTCCTCGGCGGCGGGCTGGTCCTCCTCGTGGCCGCCGTCGTCGCCCACGGCGTCCTGCAGGAGCGCTGGCACGGGCCGCAGGTCGTCGCCGAGGACTACCTGCGGGCCCTCGCCGCCGGGTCGGCCGACGAGGCGGCGGGCATCGTCGACCCCGACGTCGACTCGGCGCAGCGCTGGCTGCTCACGGACGAGGTGCTGGCGGAGGCGACGGCGCTGCCGACGGACGTCCGGGTCGACGACGTGGCCGTCGAGGGTGACGTCGCCGCGGTGACGGCCAGCTACGCGCTGGACGGCGTCCGCCAGTCCGTCGACCTGGTGCTCCGGCGCGACGGCCGCACGGGCGTCGTCTTCGACCGCTGGCGGCTGGACACCCCGCTCGTCGGCTCCGTGGAGCTCGTCGTCCCGGACGACGCGCAGGTCGTGCGCGTCTCCGGGGCGGACGTCGAGATCAACGGGGGTGCGCAGGTGAGCCTGCCGGCCTACCCCGGGGTCTACGAGGCCGCCGTCCTCACGGGATCCCCCTACCTCGCAGCGGTCCCCGTGCCGGTCTCCACCGCTGACGCCGCCGAGGCGGCCGGTCTGCAGGTCGAGGCCACACCGGAGCTCGGGGAAGAGGTGCAGCGCCAGGTGGACGACCTCGTCGAGCAGTGCGCGGAGGAGGCCGTCATCGACCCCGAGGGCTGCCCCTTCGACGCTTACGAGTACCGGGCCCAGGACGTCGAGTGGAGCGTCGAGCGCCTCCCCGTCGTGGATGTGGAGCGCACCAGCTCCCTCTTCGGCGGCAGCTCGTGGTCGCTGACCACGCTCGAGCGCGGCGCGATGAGCTACACGGCCCGGGTGCCGAGCGGGTTCTTCCTGACCGAGGAGCTCGTCGAGACGACCGGGGAGGCGGACGTCGTCGTCTCCGGCGACGTCGTGGTCACCGGAGACGACGTGGTGCTCGTCCTCTCGCCCTGGTGAACCAATCCCGTGTCGCTCCCTACCCCAGGTGGTCGGGCTGCACCCAGGCCCGCCCGAGCACGTGCTGGTCGAGGAAGCCCAGCACGGTCTGGTACCAGGCGACCGCGCCGCCGGGCGAGAGCACCCAGTGGTTCTCCTCGGGGAAGTACAGGAACCGGTGCGGCGTCGAGCCGTCCTCGGCGCTGCTCCGCGAGACGAGGTCCCACCACAGCCGCAGGCCCTCGCCGATCGGCACCCGGTAGTCCTTGTCGCCGTGGATGACGAGGGTCGGCGTCGTGATGGCGTCGGCGCTGTGGTGCGGGCTGTTCTCCCGCGCCATCTCGGCCGTCATCTCGCGGCCCCAGAAGTACGCCGCGTCCGTCGTCGGGCCGAACTGGTCGAGCGCCCAGAGGCTGGCGTGCGTGACGACGGCGTCGAAGCGGTCGGTGTGCCCGGCGATCCAGTTGGCCATGTACCCGCCGAAGGACCCGCCCATCGCCGCGGTGCGAGTGGCGTCGACGTCGTCCCGCGCCTCGGCGGCGTCGGTGGCGGCCATGAGGTCGGTGAAGGGCGCGGCGCCCCACGCGCCCCAGCCGCGCTGCACGAAGTCCTGCCCGTACCCGGTCGACAGCGCCGGGTCGGGCAGGAGGACGGCGTAGCCGCGCGCGACGGCCAGCCACGGGTTCCAGCGCCACGACCAGGCGTTCCACGAGCCGAGCGGCCCGCCGTGGACCCACAGGAGCAGCGGGGCCGGCGCGTCGGCGCTCGCGCCGTCCGGGAGGCACAGCCAGCTGCGGACCTCGGTGCCGTCCGCGGCGGTCGTGCGGAGGTCCTCGAGACGGCCGGGCAGGGCCAGCGGCGCGACGGGCGAGGGCAGGTCCTCGACGGCGCCGTCCTCCAGGCGCACCCGGACGGGCGCCGGGGCGCCGTCGTACGCCGAGCGCAGCGCGTAGGCCCACCCGTCGGGCGAGACCTCGACGCCGGCGTAGGCGCCGTGGTCCGCGGTGAGGCGGCGGACGTCGCCGGAGGCCGCGTCGACGAGGAAGAGCGGGGCGGCCCCGGCCTCGTCGGCCTCGACGACGAGGGCGGCGCCGTCGCGCGTCCAGGTGAGGGCGTGCGGCCAGCGGTCCCACCCCTCGGTGAGGTCGCACCGCTCCCCCGCGCCGACGACGGCACCGGCGTCGTCGTGCTCGAGGTCGACGAGCGCGAGCCACGAGCGGGGGGGGCGCTCGGGCGTGCTGATGCGCTGGGCGACGAAGGCGGCGGTGCGGCCGTCGGGCGACAGGACGGCGCCCTCGTGCTCGACCTCCGGGTCGTCGAGGAGGACGGTGCGCCGCCCCGTGGCGACGTCCACGGCGACGAGCTGGAGGGACTGCTCGCCGTGCGCGCGCAGGACCGTCCACGTGCCGACGGCGGTGCGCCCGTCATCCGAGAGGTCCCAGGCCGCCTCGTGCAGCGCCGGGCCGACGTGGCCGGTGAGGTCGCGCAGCGCGTAGCGCGGGTCGGGGTCGCCCGCGGTGCTCGCGGGGCCCGCCAGTGCGTCCGCGGCGAGGAGGCGGTCGCGGTCGGGCCCGAGGTCGTGGTCCCAGAAGCGCACCGGGTAGCCGGTGTGGAGGACGGCGCCGACGCCCGCCTCGCTGCGCGCCGAGCGGGCCGCGGCGTCGTCGCCGCCGGTCGCCGTGCTCGGCATCGTCGGCGAGGTCGCGAGCAGGGCCCCGCTCGTGCGCGCGACGGCGACCACCGACACCCCGCCGGGTCGGGCCGCGACGGGCCGCGGCTCGCCCGTCCCGCCGGGCAGGCACCACAGCGCCGGCGGGGCGTCGTCACCGGGCTTGCCCCCGCCGCCCGGCTGGCCGGGCTCGGCCGCCGGACCGGGGTGGGGGTCGGGCTGCGGCTTCGCCCCCGCGCGACCGGGCGCCGACGGCTCGGGGCGCTTGGCCGTGAAGAGCAGGTCGCCCTGCGGCGTCCACACCGGCGCGGCCTCGCCGGTGGTCCCGCGGGTCAGGCGGCGGCAGGGGCCGCCGTCGAGCGGCGACTCCCACAGGCTCGTCACGTAGCCGGTGCCGTCGCCGTCGAGACCCGCGACCGCGAGCGCGAGGCGGCGCCCGTCCGGGCTCAGCGCGAGGCCGCTGACCCGCGGCTGCGCGACGTAGGCGGAGAGGTCGGCGAGCGGGTCCGCGGCGGGGCGGTCGTCGGTCGCGCGGTCGTGAGAGGACGTCGTCACGGCCCTGTGCTACCACGCGCGGCCCCCGGCGACCGGGCGAGCGTCGCCACCCCCGGGGCCGTCTGTCGCCGACGTGCCCTCGGCGGTCGCCCTCACACGGCGAACTGACGACGAAGTGCCTCGAGAGGGCACCCCCTGACGGCGGGGTGACGACGAAGTGCCCGTGAGGGCGCCCCTGGACGGCGATGTGTCGACGAAGTGCGTCCGGGGGGCGACCGGGTCAGCGGCGGGGGGCGTCCTGGCGGTCGCGCTCGGCGAGCATCGCGTTGTAGGCGGCGAGCTCGGCGTCGCCGGTGCGGTCGGCGGTGCGGTCGCGGCGGCGCTGCTCGCGCTCGTCGCTGCGGGCCCACTGCACGGCGACGACGACGACGAGCAGCAGGGTCGGGAACTCGCCGATGCCCCAGGCGATGCCGCCGCCGGTGCGCTGGTCGGCGAGCGCGTCGATCCCCCAGCCCGTCGAGGAGAACCAGCTGCCCGCGAGCAGCGTCTCGCTCGAGATGATGGCGATGCCGAAGAACGCGTGGAACGCCATCGTCGCGAAGAGCAGGACGACGCGGAGCGGGTAGCTCGGCCGGTTCGGCCCCGGGTCGATGCCCACGAGCGCGTTGGCGAAGAGGTACCCCACGCCGATGAAGTGGACCATCATCAGCTCGTGGCCCGTGTGGGTCGACAGCGCGAGCTCGAAGAGCGGCGTGTAGTAGAAGACGATGAGGCTGCCGGCGAAGAGCACCGCCGCCACGACCGGGTGCGACACGAGGTGCAGCCACCGCGACTCGGTGAGGACGACGAGCCACTCCCGGACCCCGCGCGAGCCGTCGCGGCGCTTGGGGATCGAGCGCAGCGCGAGCGTCATCGGCGCCCCGAGGACGAGCAGCACGGGGATGAGCATGCTCAGCACCATGTGCTGGACCATGTGCGCGCTGAAGACCGTGCGGCCGTAGGCGGCCGGGGCCCCGCTCGTCATGTAGACGAGGACGACCAGCCCGATCGCGAAGGCGATGGTGCGGCCGACGGACCAGCGGTCGCCGCGGCGGCGCAGGCGGGCGACGCCGCGCCCGTAGGCGACGGCCAGCGCCAGGGCGACGGCGACCCACAGCACGTCGGTCTGCCACTGCGTCACGAGGCTCGACGGGCGGAACGGCTCGGGCAGCGCCTCGCCGGTGAGCAGCTCCGCGGGCGTGGGCGCGGGCGGCAGCTCCTGCGGCACCGGCGGCTGGGTCAGCGACAGCGCCGCCGCGACGCCGGACACGGCGCCCAGCAGCACGACCTCCCCGCCGACGAGCCGCCAGAAGGGCCCGCGCGCGCCCGCGCCGGCGGCCGTGCGCGTGTCGATGGCGGCGAGCAGCGAGCGCCGGTGGACCCACCCGGCGAGGCCGAGCAGGACGCTGGCGGTCGCCTTCGCGACGACGAGGAGCCCGTAGCCGGTGCCGAGGAGGTCGGCGAGCCCGGCGACGCGCAGCGCGGCGTTGGCGACACCCGACGCGACGACGAGCACGAAGCCGACGAGCGCGAGCGCGGAGTAGCGGCGCGCGACGACGGGGAGCTCGGCACCGGTGCTGCGGGCGACGGCGACGAGCGCCATGAGCCCGCCGAACCACACCGCGACGCCGAGGACGTGCAGCCCCCAGGAGCTGACCGCCGTCTCGTGGCCGCTCGTGCCCGTCGAGTGGGCGTTGAGGGCGAGCGGCACGATCGCCAGCGCACCGAGGGCCGCCGTCCAGCCGGCGCCCGCGGGCGTCCGCACGCCGACGGCCGCGGTGGCGACGAGCGCCACGACGACGGTCGACACGAGCAGCGCCTGCCCCTGGGTGATCTGCGTGGCGACGATCGCGAGCTGGGCACCGAAGGACGGGTCGGCCAGCGGCGTCCCCGAGAGGTTGGCGGCCGTGAGGACGAGGACGGCCAGGCTGGCGACCGTCCAGACCCCCGACGCCACCGCCGCCGTCCGGGCGGCCGGGGCCCACGACGGCGCGCGCGCCGGGACGACGCCGGCCGCGAGGACGAGGCCGCCGAGCGTCATCGCCATCGCCAGGTCGCGCAGCAGGGTCGCCACGGGCAGCCCGTACCGGACGAGCGCGCCGGGGTCGCGCACGAGGTCCGGCGAGGCGGCGCCACCGGTCGCGAGGGCCCAGAGCAGGCCGAGCGCCGTGGCCAGCGGGGTGAGGACGACGACGACGAGCCACCACCGCGGCGGCGAGGACGTCCCCGACCGCGCGCCCGTGGGGCGGGGCGCACGAGCGCTCCCGCCGTCCCGCTGCGCCGTCGGCGCCGTCCCCGCGCTCACGCAGCAAGGGTAGGCGCCGCCCGGCGGGCCCTCGGGCCCGCCTCCGTGACGGCCCGCGGCGGAGGAGGCGCCACGTCCAGGGCCGAGGCCCCCGGAAGGTGGAGGAGGCGTCACCTCCACCCCCAGAGGCACTCCGGTGGTGAAGGAGGCGTCACCGTCGCGGCGGGGCGACTCCGAGGCGGCGGTCGGCGAGCACCGGGAAGGCGGCGCGGGCGGCGTCGACGACGCCGGGGTCGACGTCGACGACGAGGACCTCCTCGGCCTCGCCCGCCTCGGCGAGCACGGCGCCGTCGGGTCCGACGACGGCGCTCGCGCCGGCCATGGGCGTGCGGGCGTGCGTGCCGGCGGTGCCGCAGGCGGCGAGGAGCACCTGGTCCTCCAGCGCGCGGGCCCGCACGAGGAGGCGCCAGTGCTCGGCGCGGGCGGCGGGCCAGGCCGCGGGGACGACGACGAGCCGGGCCCCGCGGTCGAGCAGCGCGCGGAACATCTCGGGGAAGCGCAGGTCGTAGCAGGTCGCCAGCCCCACGGGCAGGCCCCGCTCCACGGCTGGGCCCGGATCCACGGGCAGAGCGGGCGCCCCGGCTGGCCCGCCCGGCAGGGGGGCGTCGACGACGACGACCTCCTCCCCCGGCGTCATCACCTCCGACTCCCCGCGCCCGTGCCCGAAGCGGTGCACCTTGCGGTAGCGCGCGAGCAGGGCGCCGTCCGGGCCGAGGAGCAGCGAGGTGTTGTGGAGGGCGTCGCCGTCGCGCTCCACGAGGGAGCCCGCGTGGACGACCGCGCCGCAGGCCCGGGCGGCGTCGGCCATCGCCCGCGCCGTGGGCCCGTCGGGCGCCTCCGCCCGCTCGGCCCACGTCGCGCTGGCGAACCCGCCGTGCGCCCACAGCTCCGGCAGGACGACGAGGTCCGCGCCCTCCTGCGCGGCGACGAGCGCGGCGACGCGGTCGCGCCGGGCCGCGACGGGCTCGTCGTCGCCGTAGCCGACCTGGAGCAGGTGGAGCCTCACGACCAGACGACCGCCTGGCTGGGGCGCTCGAGGACGGCGGCGACGTCGGCGAGGAAGCGCCCGGCCTGGGCGCCGTCGACGACCCGGTGGTCCACGGTGAGGCCGAGGGTCGTCGTCCAGCGCGGCCGGACGCGGCCCTTGTGCACCCACGGCCGCTGCGCGACCGACCCGAGCGCGAGGATGCCCGTCTGGCCGGGGTTGAGCAGCGGCGCGCCCGCCTCGATGCCGAGGGACCCGATGTTCGTGATGGTGAAGGAGCCGCCGGTCATCGCCTCGGGCGCGGTGCGGCCCTCGCGCGCGGTCGCCGTCAGCTCGCCGAGGGCCCGCGCCAGCTCGAGCAGGTCGAGGGCGTGGGCGTCGCGGACGACGGGCACGACGAGGCCGCGGGGCGTCGCCGCCGCGACGCCCAGGTGGACCCCGGCGGGCAGGACGAGCTCCTGGGCGTCGCCGTCCCAGCGGGCGCCCATCTCCGGCGTGCGACCCAGGGCGAGGACGACGGCGCGGGCGGCCAGCAGCAGCGGGGAGACGCGCACGCCGACGAAGCGCTCGTCCTGCTTCACCCGGGCGACGAGCTTCATCGTCCGCGTGACGTCGAGGGTGTGGAACAGCGTCGCCTGCGGCGCCTCGGTGCTGCTGCGGACCATGGCCTCGGCCATGGCGCGCCGCACGCCCCTGACCGGCACCCGCTGCTCCTGGCCGGGGACGCCGGACGACGGCGCAGCCGCCGCCGCGTCAGCTGCCGCGTCGAGGTGGCCGAGGACGTCGGCCCGACTGACCGTGCCGCGCGGACCCGTGGCGCGGACCTCGGCGAGGTCGACGCCCCGCTCCCGCGCGAGCTTGCGCACCGGCGGGGCCGCGAGGGGCCGGGCCGGGGCCGCCGAGGACGCCGCCGTCGGCGCGGGGTCGACGGCCGCCGCGGGGGGCTCGGCCGGGAGGTCGGCGCGCGCGCCGCTCGCCGCCGGCGCCGGCGCCGCGGGGGCGGACGGGGCGTCAGCGGCAGCCTCCGGCCCCGGCGCGCTCCCGCCGTCGGCACCGGCGGCGGCCGCCGGACGGCGGCGGCGCGACGTGCGCTTGCCCGGCCCGTAGCCGACGAGGACGTCGCGGCGCTCGCCGTCCCCGCCCTCGCCGTCCCCCTCGCCGTCGGCACCGGCGACCTCGACCGCGACGATGGGGGTGCCGACCTCGACGGTGCGCCCCTCGTCGACGAGCAGCTCGCGCACCACGCCCGCGAAGGGCGAGGGCAGCTCGACGAGCGACTTGGCGGTCTCGATCTCGACGAGGACGGCGTTCGTGGCGACCTCGTCGCCGACGGCGACCCGCCAGGCGACGACCTCCGCCTCGGTCAGCCCCTCACCGACGTCGGGGAGCCGGAAGTGCTGCACCGCCACGCGGTCCTCCTGAGCCTCGGGGCGGCCGGGCCGCCGGTCGTCTGAGCTGCGCCTGCCGCGCGCCGCGCCAGTGTGGCGCAGGGCGGCGGGCCGGCCGCGTCAGGTGTCGAGCACCCGGTCCACGGCGTCGAGCAGGCGGTCGGCGTCGGGCAGGTACTCCTCCTCCAGGCGCGCGGCCGGGTAGGGCACCGAGAACCCGCCGACCCGCAGCACGGGCGCCTCGAGGGAGTAGAAGCAGCGCTCGGTGACGCGGGCGGCCACCTCGGCGCCGAGGCCGAGGAAGACGGGCGCCTCGTGCGCGACGACGCAGCGGCCGGTGCGGCGCACCGACTCCTCGACGGGGGCGAGGTCGAGCGGGGAGATCGAGCGGAGGTCGACGACCTCGAGGCTGCGGCCCTCCTCGGCGGCGGCGTCGGCCGCGCGCAGCGCCAGCGGGACGGTGGGCCCGTAGGCGACGACGGTGACGTCGCTGCCGGGCCGGACGACCCGCGCCCGGTGCAGCGGGTAGGGCTCGGCCGACGGGTCGAGCTCGGCCTTGTCCCAGTAGTGCCGCTTGGGCTCGAAGAAGATCACGGGGTCGGGCGAGGCGATCGCCTGCTGGATCATCCAGTAGGCGTCGACGGCGTTCGACGGGCTCACGCAGCGCAGGCCCGTGTGGTGGGCGAAGAGCGCCTCCGGCGACTCGCTGTGGTGCTCGACGGCCCCGATGCCGCCGCCGTAGGGGATGCGGATGACGACGGGCATCGTCAGCGTCCCGCGGCTGCGGTGGGTCATCTTCGCCAGCTGGGTGACGATCTGGTCGTAGGCGGGGAAGACGAAGCCGTCGAACTGGATCTCGCAGACGGGCCGGTAGCCCCGCATCGCCAGGCCGATCGCCGTGCCGACGATGCCGGCCTCGGCCAGCGGGGTGTCGACGACGCGCTCCTCGCCGAAGTCCTTCGCGAGCCCCTCGGTGACCCGGAAGACCCCGCCGAGGGCCCCGATGTCCTCGCCCATGACGAGGACCTTCGGCTCGCGCTCCATCGCGGCGCGCAGCCCCAGGTTCAGGGCGCGCGCCATGGTGACCCGCTCGGGCCCGCGCCCGCCGTCACCCGTCCCCGTGAGCTCGCTCATGCCGGCCGCCCCTCCTCGCCGTCCAGGCCCGCGAGGTAGGCGGCGTACCAGGCGCGCTCCTCCTCGACCTGGGGGTGCTCCGCCGCGTAGGCGTGGTCGAACATCGAGCCCGGCTCCGGGTCGGGCATCTCGAGCACCGCCCGCCGCAGCCGCGACGCCGCGGCGTCCCCCTCGCGCGCGACCTCGGCGAAGAAGGCGTCGTCCGCGCCGTGGTCGCGGCGCAGGTGCGCCTCGAGCCGGGTGAGCGGGTCGCGGGCGCGCCACTGCTCCACCTCGACCGAGGGCCGGTAGCGCCCCGGGTCGTCGGACGTCGTGTGGGCGCCCATCCGGTAGGTGAACGCCTCGACGAGGGTCGGCCCCTCGCCGGCGCGGGCCCGCTCGGCGGCCGCGCGCACGACGGCGTAGCAGGCGACGACGTCGTTGCCGTCGACGCGCACGCCCGGGAAGCCGAAGCCGCTGGCGCGCTGGGCGATGGGCACGCGCGTCTGCCGCTCCGCCGGCACGGAGATGGCCCACTGGTTGTTCTGGCAGACGAAGACGACGGGCGCCTGGTAGGCGGTGGCGAAGACGAAGGCCTCGTTGACGTCGCCCTGGCTGCTCGCCCCGTCGCCGAAGTAGGCGAGCACGCACGCGTCGCGGGCGGGGTCGCCCGTGCCCACGGCGCCGTCGCGCTGGACGCCCATGGCGTAGCCGGTCGCGTGCAGGGTCTGGCTGCCGATGACGAGCGCGTACGGGCTGACGCCGGTGGCCTCGACGTCCCAGCCGCCGCGGTCCACGCCGCGGAAGAGGGAGAGGACGTGCGCCGGGTCGACCCCCCGCACCATCGCGACGGCGTGCTCGCGGTAGGTCGGGAAGAGCCGGTCCTGCGGCAGCGTCGCCCGGGCCGAGCCGACCTGCGCGGCCTCCTGGCCGAGCAGGCTCGCCCACAGGCCGAGCTCGCCATGGCGCTGCAGCGCCGTGGCCTCGACGTCGACGCGCCGGGCGAGGGCCATGTCGCGGTACATGCCGCGCAGGTCCTCGGCCGTCAGCGTCGCCGCGTGGGCCGCGAGGGCCGGGTCCTCCTCGTGGTCGACGCGCCGCCCGTCCGGCGTGAGCATCTGCACGACGTGCATCGGCCCGGCCGCGGTGGGCGCCCCGCCCGCTGCGGACGGGGTGGCGGCGGTGGCTGTGCGGCCCGTCGACGACGTCACGTGCCCTCCCTCGGCGGCCTGCGCTCGCTGCTCGACCCGGTGCTCGGGCGATCCAGCGGGGCACGGTACTCCGGCGTCGGGGGCGCCCACGGCCCCGTCCGGCCGCCGCGCGGACGCACCGGGCGGCGCGTGGGGCGCCGGTGGAGGACGACGGGCGCGCGGCGCCCGGTACGGGCTCCCGAGTGGGGCGTCGACGCCGTCCGGGCGCCCCTCAGCCCCGCGGGAAGGAGGCGGCCACCTCGAGGAACCGGTCCCCCGCCTCGGGCTCGGCGATGCTCACCCGCACGCCGTCACCGGCGAAGGCGCGCACCGACAGGCCCACCGCGCTGCACGCCTCGGCGAGCTCGCCGGCGCGCTCGCCGACCGGCATCCACACGAAGTTCGCCTCCGTCGAGGGCACCTCCCACCCCTGCTCGGCGAGGGCCGCGGCGACGCGCTCGCGCTCGGCGACGATGGACCGGACGCGCTCGAGCAGCTCGTCCTCCGCCTCGAGCGAGGCGACGGCGGCCGCCTGCGCGAGGGTGCTGACGCCGAAGGGGATGGCCGTCTTGCGCAGGGCGTCGGCGACGACGGGGTGCGCGAGGCCGTAGCCGACGCGCAGGCCCGCGAGCCCGTACGCCTTGGAGAAGGTCCGCAGCACGACGAGGTTCGGGCGCTCGAGGTGCAGCGCGACCGCGTCGGGCGCCCCCGCCTCCGGCCGCACGAACTCGCGGTAGGCCTCGTCGAGGACGACGAGGACGTCGCGCGGCACGGCGTCGAGGAAGGCCTCGAGCTCCTCCGCCGTGACGGCCGGCCCCGTGGGGTTGTTGGGGCTGCAGACGAGCACGAGGCGCGTGCGCTCGGTGACGGCGGCCGCCATCGCCGGGAGGTCGTGCCGCCCGTCGGGCAGCAGCGGCACGGGGACCGGCTCGGCCCCGGTGAGGCGGACGACGATGGGGTAGGCCTCGAAGGAGCGCCAGGCGTGCACGACCTCGTCGCCGGCGCTCGCGACCGCCGTGAGCACCTGGCTCAGCACGCCGACGCTGCCGGGCCCGGCGACGACGTGCTCGGGCGGGACGCCGTCGTGGCGCGCCACCGCGGCGACGAGCTCGGTGCTGAGCATGTCCGGGTAGCGGTTGGCGCTCGCCGCCGCCCGCGCGACGACGTCGACGACCGACGGCAGCGGCGGGAAGGGGTTCTCGTTGCTCGCCAGCTTGTACGGCACCAGCCCGTCGAGCGCCTGCGGCGGGCGCCCCGGCACGTACGCGGGCACGTCGTCGAGGACCGCGCGCAGGCGCGGGTGCAGCGTCGTCATGGCCCCGCAGCCTAGGTCGGCGGCCCGGACCCGCCGGGGCGCCGCGACGCGCCTCCGGCGGAGGGGGCGCGGCGGCCGGCTCAGCCCTGCCGCTGGGCGCGCTGCTGGGCCGCCCAGGCCCCGGCGACCATGTCGTCGAGGTCGTGGCGCATGGCCCAGTCGAGGTCGCGGGCCGCGAGGTCGCCGCGGGCGACGATCCGCGGCGGGTCCCCGGGGCGCCGGTCGGCCTCCTCGGGGGTGAAGTCGACGCCCGTCACGCGGGCGACGGCGCTCATGATCTCGCGCACGGACGCGCCGTCCCCGCTGCCGAGGTTGTAGACCGGCTCGACGGCGTCGCCCGCCTCGAGGCGCCGGGCCGCGGCCACGTGGCTGCGGGCGAGGTCGGCGACGTGGACGTAGTCGCGCACGCAGGTCCCGTCGGGCGTCGGGTAGTCCGTGCCCCGGATGACGGGCGTGCGCCCCTCCGCGAGGGCGGAGAGCACGAGCGGGAAGAGGTTGTGCGGGCTCGCGTCGTAGAGCTCGGGGCGCCCGGAGCCGACGACGTTGAAGTACCGCAGGCTCGTGGCCCGCAGGCCGCTCGCGCGGGCGACGTCGCGCAGCAGCCACTCCCCCGCGAGCTTGCTCTCGCCGTAGGGCGACTCCGGGCGCGTGGGCGTCGCCTCGGTGACGACGTCGTCGGGCGGCGTGCCGTAGACGGCGGCGCTGGAGGAGAAGACGCAGCGGTCGACGCCGGCGGCGTCCATCGCCCCGAGCAGCGAGACCATGGCCGTCACGTTCTGCGTGTAGGTGTGCAGCGGGCGCTGGACGGAGACGCCGGCGTACTTGAAGCCCGCGAGGTGCACCACGCCCGTGACCTCGTGCTCGCGCAGCGTCCGCTCGACGGCGGCGCCGTCGAGGAGGTCGGCGCGGACCATCGGCACGTCCTCCGGCACGAAGCCGGCCACGCCCGAGGACAGGTCGTCCAGGACGACGCAGCCGAGCCCGGCCTCGCGGAACGCGTCCACGACGTGGGCGCCGATGTACCCGGCCCCGCCCGTCACCAGCCAGCTCATGCGCTCTCCTCGTCTCGTGGTGCCTCGGGACCCGCGCTCTTCGCCCGGTGGCGCGTGCCCTCCAGCCCTGCCGGAGGACCGCCCCGGCCGCGGCGATCCTGCCAGCCCGCCCCGTCGCGGCGGGGCGCCGCGCGGGTCCGGGCGGCTCCCGCTCCCCTCACCCGGCCCCCGGGGGACGCCGCTCCGCGAGGAAGAGGCGGGCGCTCGACGTCGTGCCCTCCCCGGCGAGGTAGGGCGCCACCCGGGCGCGCCAGGCGACGAGCGAGGGGTCGTCGGAGGCGTCGACGAGGGCCGCCGTCTCGCGGTAGCGCCCCAGGTCGTGGCCGGCCGTGCCGTCCGCCGGCTCCCCCGGCGCGGGCGCCGTGGCTGCGTCCGGCAGGTCGCGCAGCACCGTCGTCCGCGACGGCGTCGCCGGCGCGTCGGCGCCCTCGAGGCTCGCGATCCAGTCCTCCTCGTGCTCGAGCGACAGGACGGCGACGTCGGGCGGCACGTCGAGGCCGGCCACGGGCGCCCCGGCGGTGAGGACGGCGTCCACGGCGAAGCGCGAGCGCAGCGCCGGGTCGGCGGCGAGCTGGGCCGCGGTGATGCCGCCCTGGCTGTAGCCGACGAGGAGCACCGGCTCGTCGGGCGCCACGCCCGCCCGGTCCATGGCCTCCACGGCCGCGCGGGTCATGGCCGTGGGCAGCTCGCCGACCCCGCGCAGGTCCGTGCCGAGGTCGGCGGGGTTGGTCGTCGTCTCGTCCCACGGCGCCGCCGTCGTCTGCGTGGGCGGCAGGACGACGACCCACCGCCGCGCGCCTGCGCCGTCGACGACCCGCTCGACGGCGATCGGCGCGGCGCTCGTCGCGCGGCCCGCGGGGCTGAGGGCCCCGCCCCCGGCCATGGGGCGGGCGCGCGCCAGCAGGTCCGCGGTGCCGCGCGCCGGGGGGACGGACCGGGCCGGGCCGTCCGCGCGGACCTCGACGCGGGTCGGGCGGAGCGCGCCGTCCTGCCCCGCGAGCACCGCGACGCCGGCGGCGAGGTCCGCGACGTCGCGGGGCGGCCAGGCCCAGCGGTCGCCGTGCGGCAGCGCCGTCGCAGCGGCGCGCGGCCGCGGCCCGCCTCCCCCGCCCCGCACCGCCGCGGCGAGCAGCGGCGGCAGCGCGGCGACGAGGTGCTGCAGCGCCCGCGGGTGCTGGGCGGCCAGGCGCGAGGCCTCGGCGGCGAGGGCGCCGCCGGCCGCCGCCGCGTCCTCGCGCGCCAGCCCCTCGAGGTCGCCGGGCAGCGCCGCCGCGGACGCCGAGAGGGCCGCGCGCTCGCCGGGGTCGAGCCGCCCGTCGGCGAGGACGCCCGCGGCGGCGTCCCCCACCTCGCCCACCAGGCCGCCGCCCCGCACGACCACCCACACCAGCGCCGCCGCGGAGGCCGCCACGAGCACCGCGGAGCCGCCGGCCGCCCACACCTCGGGGCGGCGGGCCGCAGCCCCCAGCACGCTGCCGGCCGCCGCGGCCGCGCCGCCGCGGAGGCGGGCGAGGGAGCGGTCCACCAGCCCCTCGGCCTCCTCGTAGGCCGCACCCGCCACGGCGAGGCGTGCGGCCAGGGCCCCGCAGGCCGCCGCGGTGCCGCCCGTCCCGCCCGGGCCCACGGCGACGGCGAGGGCCTGCGCCACCGCTCCCGCACCCGCCGGGTCGACGACCGGGGCCGCCGTCAGCGTCGCCCGCGCCACCAGCGCGACGACGTCCGCCCCGACCTCGCCCAGGACGAGGGCGCTGCGGTGCAGCACCTGCGCCGCCCCGGCCATGGCCAGTCCGTCGGCGACCAGGCCCCCGGCGCCGCCCCGCACGACGAGCACCTCGGCCCCCGGCCCCGTGCCGCTCCCCGTGGCGATCCCCGTGCCGACTCCCGGTCCCAGGGCTCGGTCCACCACCGCCCCCGCCAGCGGCGCGACCAGGGCACCGGTCAGGGCGTCCCCGGCCGGTCCCACCGCAGGGCCCACCACCGGGCTCACCACCGGGCTCACCACCGGGCGCCGTCGGCCAGCGCGGCGGCCCGGCCCCCGGCGGCCCGCAGGGCCTCCTCGAGCACCCCCTCGGCGCGTCGCAGCAGGCGCGGCCCGAGCTCCTCGCCCTCCTGCGCCGCCCGGTCCGCGAGCGCCGACGCCGTCGCCACCGCCGCGACCACGGCCTCCGCCCGTGCCTCCGCGCCGACCGCGTGCGCCCGCAGGGCCCGCGCGAGCTCGTCGAGGGCCCCCGCGTCCCGCAGCCCGCGCGCGACCACCTCGGCGAGGCGCGCGCGGTAGGCCTCCGCCGCGCGCGAGCGCCACCCCGGGGCGTCGGCGCCCCGGGCCCGGGCGACCTCGGCTCGCACCACGGCGGCCTCCCGGTCGACCCCGGCCGCCGCCAGCCTCAGCGCCGCGGCCGCCCCGCTCGCCGCCGCCGCAGCGGGCACCGCCGCCCGCACCAGCGCCTCGACCCCAGCAGCCACCACCGGCCCCCTCCTCCGCCTCACGCCGACCACCCCTGGTCGTCGCCCGTCGCCGGTCCCCGGGAGGGGACGCCGCGACGCTAGGGAGCGGTGGCGGCGGGCGGCCGGGACGACGGCGGGGATGTGCACCGGGCCGGGGGGCGTCGCCGCTGTGCGCACCGCCCGGACAGCTCCGGCCCGCTCCCCGGCGCGCATCGGAGCGGGGGCGCAGCGTGGTCGAGACCGACGGACGGCGGGACGAGGTCGCGAGACCGACGGACGGCGTCTGCCCGGCGACGTGACGCCGTCGTCCGTCGGTCTCGCGCCCATCGAGGAGGAGCCGGAACCCGGGCTCTCGGCGAGGGGGCCCGGCGGATGGCTCAGGCCGGCCCGAGGTCCTCCAGCTCGCGCACCGCCAGGGGCGGCCCCTGCTGCGCCGTCGTCAGCACGCCCCGGCGCTCCGCGCCCACCACGCGCACCCGGTGGCCGACGAGGCCGCGCCGCGAGGCGCCGAGCAGCCACGTCCGCCCCGACGCCTCCCGCAGGACGACGGCGCCGGCCTCGACCCCCTCCTCGACGACGCCCTCGAGCTCGAGCGGGGGCCCGAGCCCGCCGGCGCTGTCGTCGCGAGCCAGGCGCTGCGCCGCCAGGCGCGCGGCGGTGGACGGCCGGCGGCCGGAGCGCGAGCCGTCCGCGGGCCGGTCGTCGGAGGACGCGTCGTCGGCCATGGCGCCTGCCTACCCCAGGGCGGGGCCGGCCGTCACCCGCCCGGCCCGGGTGAGCGGTGCGCGGAGGGCGCGGTGCACCGCGACGACACCGCACCGCTCCCGCCCGGGGGGCGCGCGAGGATGGGCGCGTGACGGCGGACGCGACGGGCCCGGTGGCCGACGAGGCCCTGGAGGGCCTGCCCGTGCGCACCCCCGTCGAGGTGGTCCTCCTGCTGGCGTCGCCGGAGCACCACTACTTCGGCCGCCCGCGCGACGGCGCCCCGCACCCGCCGTCGGCGGCGCTGCCGCGCGTCGACGTCGTCGCCGGCAAGGGCGTCGTGGGCGACCGCTTCTTCGGCCGCGCGGCCCACATGGACGCCGCCGTGACGCTGATGGCCGTGGAGGCGCTCGAGGGGGTCGCGCGCGACCTCGGGCTCCCCGGCGCCGAGCAGCCCGGCGGCGGCCTCGACCCGCGCCTGCCGCGGCGCAACGTCGTCCTGCGCGGCGCCCCGGTGGACGCCCTGGTGGGCGCCGACCTCGCCCTCGACTGCCGTCGGGCCGGCGGCGGCGTGGTGCGGCTGGCCGGGCGCCGCCCCGCCGCCCCCTGCGCCTGGATGGACCAGGTGCTCGCCCCCGGCGCCCACGCCGCCCTGCGCGGGCGGGGCGGGCTGCGCTGCGTCCCGACGTCGTCCGGCGCGCTCGTCGTCGGCCCCGCCGAGCTGCGCACCGCCGCACCGGTCGACGCCGCGGCCGCCGGCACGCCGGTGCTGCGGCGCGGCCGGCTCCCGTAGCCCCTCCCCGACGGCGTCGCCGCAGGTCTCAGCGCGGGCGGCGGCCCGGGCGGACGCGGGGGGACCGACCGCGGGGCGAGCGCTCGCGAGAGGACGGGTCGCCCTCGTCGGTGGCGCCTCCCGCGGCGTCGCTCGCGCGTCGTCGAGGGCTCGGGGGCTGGACCGGCGGCGGGCGCAGCGGGTCCGGCGCGCGCTCACGCCCGTCCCCGGCGCCGCCCTCGTCCTCGTGCACCGACCGACCTCCCCGCAGGCTCCCGCGCACGCAGGGCGACGGGGACGGCGCCCCGTGGTGCCGCTGCACCCAGGTGAGCACGCTCCGTGGTCGGGCACGTCCCCGAGCGTCGGCACGTCACCCCGACGGGCCACCGTCGGTCACCGTCCGGGTCAGTCGCGGCCACGGCGTCGTCCGCCGGGCGTCAGGACCTCTCGGGCGGGCCCTCCCCCGCCGGAACACCAGCGGGCCTCCGGGGGTTGCCGCTCCCCGTGCCGCCACGGGCGGGTGCGGCGAGGCTGTGGCCGAAGGCCCGCCCCCGTCCGGTGGCGGGTCCGACGACCCGAGGAGAAGCCCTGTGCTGACCGTCAACGCCCGTTCCACCGCCGGCCCCGGCGAGCCGTTCCAGGCGACGACCATCGAGCGCCGCGACGTCGGCCCCGCCGAGGTGCTCATCGACGTCAAGTACGCCGGCATCTGCCACTCCGACATCCACACCGCCCGCGGCGAGTGGGGGAAGACCCTCTTCCCGCTCGTGCCCGGCCACGAGATCGCCGGCGTCGTGTCCGAGGTGGGCGCCGACGTCACGAAGTACGCCGTCGGCGACCGCGTCGGGGTCGGCTGCTTCGTCGACTCCTGCCGCGAGTGCGAGAACTGCCGCGCCGGCGAGGAGCAGTACTGCCTCAAGGGCGAGACCGGCACCTACAACGCGATCGGCAAGGACGGCCGCCCGACCGACGGCGGCTACAGCGAGAAGATCGTCGTCGACGAGAACTACGTCATGGGGATCCCCGAGGGGATCGACCTCGACGTCGCGGCGCCTCTGCTGTGCGCCGGGATCACGCTCTACAGCCCGCTCAAGCACTGGGGCGCCGGCCCGGGGAAGAAGGTCGCGATCGTCGGCCTCGGCGGGCTCGGCCACATGGGCGTGAAGATCGCCAAGGCGCTCGGCGCCGAGGTGACCGTGCTGTCGCAGTCGCTGAAGAAGCAGGAGGACGGCCTGCGCCTCGGCGCGGACCACTACTACGCGACGGGCGACGAGGGCACGTTCGAGTCCCTCGCCGGCTCCTTCGACCTCATCGTCAGCACCATCTCGGCCAACGTGGACTTCAACGCCTACCTCGGGCTGCTCAAGCTCGACGGCGCGCTCGTCCAGGTCGGCGCCCCCGAGAAGCCGCTCGACATCGCGGCCTTCTCGCTCATCCAGGGCCGCAAGACGCTGGCGGGCTCGAAGATCGGTGGCATCCGACAGACGCAGGAGATGCTCGACTTCTGCGCCGAGCACGGCATCGGCGCCGAGGTCGAGGTCATCGGCGGCGACCAGATCGACGAGGCCTACGAGCGCGTCGTCGCCAGCGACGTCCGCTACCGCTTCGTCATCGACACGGCGCGCCTCGTCGGCTGACGACGCACCTGCACCACGACGCCCCCGCCGGACCACCGGCGGGGGCGTCGTGGCGTCGGGGCGGGCGACGGCCGGACCGAGCGCTGCGCCCGCCGAGACCCTGGCCGGGCTCCCGACGGGGAGGACGGCCGGCGCGCGTCGACGGCGAGCGCGTCCCGGGCGGTCGGCCGCGGGAGGGCTACGCGCCGGGCGCGGCCGGGCCCGCGCCGCCGGGGCGGGCGCCCAGACCGGCCGCGAGCGCGGCCACGGCGTCGTCGCTGACCGCGGCGGCCGAGCGGTTGGCCTCCACGACCGCGCGGTAGACCTCCTCGCGGTGCACCTGGACGCTGCGGGGCGCGTCGATGCCCAGGCGCACGACCTCGCCGCGCACCTCGACGACCGTCACGACGACGTCGTCGCCGATGACGATGCTCTCTCCCGCGCGGCGGGTCAGGACCAGCACCCGGCGAGCATAGGCGGGAGTCCGCGCCCGCGGTGCTCCGGGCGCGGCGAGCCCCCCACGCCGCCCCCGGACGCCACCGCCCCGGCGCCGCGGGAGGCGGGCACCGGGGCGGGCGGGCGGGGTGGACGGGCGGGCGGACGTGCGAGGGGGGGCGGGGCGGGCCTCAGCGCAGCCGGTCGGCGAGCTCCTCGGGCACGGTCTGCGCGACGGCCGCCGGCGGGGCCTGGCGCTGGCGCGGGACGCCGGTCGCGCCGGGCCCACCGGCGGGCGCGGGCGCGGCGGCGAGGAGCCGGCGCATCACGGCGCTGACGACGAGCGCGACGACGAGGGCCGCGAGCAGGCGCAGGGACGCCTCGAAGGGCGACGTGCTGCCGACGACCATCCCGTAGACCGCCGGCGAGGCGAGCAGGAGCGTCAGCGCCGTCACCGCACCGAGGCTCACCGGCCGGCCCGGCGGGCGCGACGGGCGGGTGCGGGCTCGGCCGGCGCGGCCTCCGGCGCGCGCGTCAGCAGCGAGGTCCAGGCGCTGGCGCCGCCCTCCCCGCCGTCGAGGCTCGCGACGGGCAGGTCGAGCTCGAGGACGGTCGCCGGGTCGCCGCTGCCGGCCGCCTGGACGACGTGCAGCGCGTCGGGCTCCTCGGCGAAGACGCCGTCGAGCCAGCGGTCGGTGTCGGCGCTCTTGCGGGTCGCGTCGACGACCACGTGCACCTGGTCGGCCTGCAGGGCGCTCACGACGCCGCGGGCCCACCGCACGCTCTGCGGGTCGCACTCGACCTGGACGACGACGACGCCGGGGGCGTCGCCGAGCCGGACCGTCGCCGCCGCGCGACGGGCCGCGACGGCGTCGCGGACCACCTCGCGCCGCGGGGCCGCGGGCCCGGTGGGGCAGGCGGCGACGAGGACGCCCTCGGGGCCGAGCCCCAGCCGGGTGGCGAGGTCGCGGGCGACGACGAGCGCCTCGCGCGGCGCGCCGACGACGGCGACGAGGTCGCCCTCGCTCGAGGGCAGGTGCGGCGCGGCGGGCAGCTCCTCGAGCAGCGCGTGGAGGTCGCCGGCGCTCGCGTCGGCGGGCAGCCGCTCGAGCAGGGCGGCGGGCAGACCGGCCGCAGCCGCCCGCGCCCGCGGCGAGGTGGGGTCGACACCGGTCCCGGCGACCGTGGCGGCGGGGGCCGTCGCCGAGGGGGTCGGCGCGGAGGGGGCCGGCGCGGAGGCGACCGGCGCGGGCGGGACGTCGGCGGGTCGCTCGTCCCGGGCGGGGTCGGCGGCGGGCTCGGCGGCGCGCTCGCGGGCGGGCTGCTGCGCCGCGGCCTCGCCGACGTGGCGGGCGGCGAGGAGGGCCATGAGCTCGGCGACGGCCGCACCCGCGGCGACCGGCTCGGAGCCGCCGGCCGCCGGCTCCGCCGGGGCGGCGGGGCGGTCGTCGGCGTGGTCGGTGGCGGCGTGCTCGGTGGGGGGGATCTCCCGGTGGCTCGGCGCCTCGTCGGGCTCCGCGGCGCCGCGGACGGCGTCCAGGACCGCGGCGAAGGCGGCGCTCTCGGTCGAGACCGGGCGGCCGCGCTCGAGCGGCTCGGTCGGAGCGGCGTGCCGCCCGCGCGGCGCGGCGCCGTCGACGCCGGCGTCCGCGGCCATCGGCCGCCCCGGAGCCGTCCTGCTCGTCCCGTTGATCCCCATCGAGGCATCGTCCCCCGCGTCCGCCGCGTCGACCAGGTGGTCGAGGGCGCCCCGGGCGCGGGCCGAGGGCACGCCGCCGTCGGCGTCCAGCACGTTGGCGCGCACGAGCGCCCGGGCGATCGGGGAGTCGAAGATGTCGCCGATCACCTCGTCGCAGCGGTCCTGGCCCGCGGTCGCCCGCGGGGCGGGCACGCCCGGCGCGGGGGCCAGCGGGGTCCTCGGGTGTCCGAGCACGGGGTTCTCCTCCTGGTCGCGGCCCTGCGGGCCGTGCTGCTGCTGGCGGGCGGTGGCGCCCGTCGTGCTGCTGGTCGTGTCCGTGGTGGCGGCGCTGGTGCCGCCGGCCGGGGTGGGGCTGGTCGTCGTGGCGCTGCTCGTGGTGGCGCTCGTCGCCGTGGCGCTGGCCGGCGCGGCGGCGCCCTCGCCGCTGTCCTCGGCGTCCGCGGCGCCGGGCTTGAGCCCTGCGGCGACCGCGTCACCGCTGACGTCATCGGCGGCGGCGTCGTCGACCTCGACGACGAGCTCGAAGCGCTGGCGGGCGAAGAAGCCGGCCACGCCGCCGACGCGCACGCGCTCGGCGCGGACGACGCGGGCCCCCTCGCCGTGCTCGCTGGCCACGCGGGCCAGGAGCTCCTCCATGCCGTCCCCCTCGAGGACCACGGTGGTCATCGCCTCACACCCCCAGCGCCTGGGCGGCCGGGACCGCGGCGGCCCCCGTCACCGTCCCGACGGTCTCGATGCGGGGGCCGGACGAACCACCACCACCCGCCTCGGAGTAGGACAGCACGGGCAGACGGGGGACGGCCAGGCCGACGAGGCGCCGCAGCGGCGCGCGCAGCACCGGCGCGCACACGAGCACGGGTGACCAGCCGAGGTCCTCGGCCTGCCGCAGGGCGGCGTCCACCTGCTCGACGACGACCTCGGCGCGGCGGGGGTCGAGCGACAGCGTCGCCCCCTCCTCGCCGGGCCGGACCGACTCGGCCATCTGGTGCTCGAGCAGCGGGTCGAGGGTGATGACGCGCAGCACGCCGTCGCGGGCGCAGGCCGCCGCGATGGCGGGCCCGAGGGCCGCGCGGGCCGCGTCGACGAGCGCGTCGAGGTCGGCGCCGCCGCCGCGGCCGCGCAGGGAGAGCGCCTCGAAGATGCGGGGCAGGTCGCGGATGGCGACGCCCTCGTCGAGGAGCGCCCGCAGCACGCGCTGCACCTCCCCCAGCGTCATGACGCCCGGGACGAGCTCCTCGACGACGGCGGGGTCGTCGGCCTTCACCGCGTCGACGAGGGCGCGGACGTCCTCGCGGGAGAGCAGGCGGGCGGCGTGGGTCCGCACCACCTCGGCGAGGTGGGTGACGAGGACGGACGCCCGGTCGACGACGGTCGCCCCGGTCATCTCGGCCTGGTGCTGCAGCTCGGCGGGCACCCAGCGGCCGGCGAGGCCGAACACCGGCTCGCTCGTCGGCGTCCCGGGCAGGTGGTCGAGGTCGTCGCCGAGGGCGAGGACCCGCCCGGGGGGCGCCTGGCCGCGGCCGACCTCGACGCCGGAGATGCGGATGGCGTAGGAGGACGTCGGCAGGTCGATGCTGTCGCGCGTCCGGACGGGCGGGACGACGAGGCCCAGCTCGAGCGCCGTCTTGCGGCGCAGCCCGCGCACGCGGTCGAGCAGGTCGCCGCCGGCGCCGGTGTCCACGAGGTCGACGAGGTCGGGGGCGAGCACGACCTCGAGGGGGTCCACGCGCATCTGCTGGAGCAGGCCCTCGGGGCTGTCGGCGGCCGGGCCGGCCGGGAGCGCGGGGGTCGCCTCCTCCGCCGCGGCCTTCGCCTTCTGCGCCTTGCCGGCCCGCTGGGCGGCGAGCAGGACGGCGGCGCCGAGCAGCATGAAGGGCAGCTTCGGCATGCCGGGGATGATCGCGATGACGATGAGCCCGCCGCCGGCGATGAGCAGCGCGGGACGGTGCTGGAGCAGCTGGGCCGCGGCGTCGGTGCCCATGTCCCCCTGCGTCGTCGCGCGGGTGACGATGAGGCCGGTCGCGACCGAGAGCAGCAGGGCGGGGATCTGCGAGACGAGGCCGTCCCCGACCGTCAGCAGGCTGTAGGTCTGCAGCGCCTCGCCGGCGGGCATGCCCTTCTGGACCATGCCGATGACGAAGCCGCCGACGAGGTTGACGACGGTGATGATGATGCCGGCGATGGCGTCGCCCTTGACGAACTTCGAGCCTCCGTCCATGGCGCCGTAGAAGTCGGCCTCCGCGGTGACGTCCGCGCGCCGCTGCCGGGCCGTGTCCTCGTCGATGAGGCCCGCGTTGAGGTCGGCGTCGATGGCCATCTGCTTGCCGGGCATCGCGTCAAGGGTGAAGCGCGCCCCCACCTCGGCGACGCGGCCGGCGCCGTTCGTGATGACGACGAACTGGATGATCACGAGGATCAGGAAGATCACGAGGCCGATGACGAGCGAGCCGGAGATGACGAACTCGCCGAAGGCCTGGATGACCTTGCCCGCGTGTGCGTCGCCGAGCACGAGGCGCGTCGAGGCGACGTTGAGGCCGAGGCGGAAGAGCGTCAGCACGAGCAGCAGGGCCGGGAAGATCGAGAAGTCCAGCGGCCGGCGCACGTACATCGCCGTCAGCAGGACGACGAGCGCGGCCGTGATGTTGGCCGCGATGAGGAGGTCCAGCAGCGGCGCCGGCACCGGCACGACGAGGAGCAGGACGATGCCGACGACGCCGACGGGGACGCCCAGGCGGCTCACGCGAGAACCCACGTCGTCCTCTCCCCGGGATCGCTCCCGGTGGTCCGGTCGGACCCCGGGGCGGGCTCGGCCCGCCCGGGAGTCCTGCACGTGCGGGTCCGTCCGCCCTGCGCGCCGTCCTGGCTCCCCAGTCCTCGGCAGCGGGGCGGAGGACCTTGAGCCGGACGGGTGCCGTCGGCGTGTCGCGGGCTCCCGGGCGCGTCATCCTCCTCAGCCGCGGGGGCGCGCGAGCCGGTCGCCGGCGCAGGGCCGAGCGGACGAGCGGGGCCGGACGACGGGGAGCGGGGTGGGACGGCTCAGACGGGGTCGCGGTGCCCGCGGAACACGAGGTGGTGCATGAGCAGGTAGCTGGCGGTCGAGGCGACGGCCATGCTGACGAGCTTGGCGAGCAGGTCGGTCGCCCCCGCCGGGAGCGTCGTCGCGTCGAGGACGGTGGCGGCGGCCCAGACGACGCCGGCCCCGAGGGCGACGTTGACGGCGCCCTGGACGGCGAAGCGGACGCGCTGGGCCCGGCGGGCGCGCAGAGAGGAGCGCGCGCGGCGGTCGCCGAAGGTCCACCGGCTGTTCCAGACGTAGCTGTGCACGAGGGCGGCCACGACGGCGACGGCGCTGAGCACCGCGAGCTCCTGCGGCCCGGGCGAGGGCCGCAGGGCGACGAGCGCGGCAAAGACGCCGAGGTCGACGACGGCGTTGAGGCCGGCGACGACGCCGAAGCGCCCCACGCGCCGGGCCGGCGGCACGGAGCGCCCGCGCTCGCGCTCGTCCGCCGGGTGCGAGCCCCACGCCTGCGACTCCCGCTCGGGCGACCCCTGCTCGGGCGGTCGCCGCCCGTCCCGGGTCCGCTCGCCGGTGGCCGTCCCGGACCGGGCGGCGCTCACCGCGCGCCCGCCGGCCGCCGGGCGCCGCCGGGGCCGGCGGCCCGCCGCGCCCCGACCCCGCGCGCCGCCGCGGCCCGGACGGCGCGGGCGTAGACGTCCTCCACGAGCCGCTCCGTCGTGCTCGCCCAGTCCCCCGCCGGTCGGGCGACGGCCGCGCGCGCGGCCGCCAGCCCCGCGGGGCCGCCCCCGTGCGCGGCCGCGGCGGCCGCGCTGCCGGCCGCGACGTCCCGGACCGCGCGGTTCCACGCCGCGCCGTCGGCGCCGGGCGGCACGAGGCGCACCGCGGAGTACCCGGCGGTCGTCTGGCGGGCCGTGCTCGTGTCGAGGGCCACGACGGGCAGGCCGCAGGCCATCGCCTCGAGGAGGACGAGGCCGAGCGTGTCCGTCTCCGAGGCGAAGACGAGCGCGTCGGCGGCGGCGTAGGCGTCGGCCAGGTCGTCGCCGCGCAGCACCCCGGTGAAGACGGCCCGGCGCCCCGCCAGCGTCCGCTCGAGCCGGGCGCGGTCGGGCCCCTCCCCCACGAGCGCCAGCTGCACCGGCGGGTCGTCCTGCGCCAGCGGCACCAGGCGGTCGCAGCCCTTCTCGCTGGCGACGCGGCCCACGTGGAGGGCGACGGGCAGGTCGGGGTCGGGGCCGAGCCGTCGGCGCAGCCGCGTCCCGTCGCGGTCCGGCCGGAAGGCCGCGGTGTCGACGCCGCGCTCCCAGAGGTCGACGTCGTGGACGCCGATCTCCGCGAGGTGCCCGCGGCCGACCGGGGAGGTGGCCAGGCGGACGTCCGCGCGGCGGTAGGTCCAGCGCATCGAGGCGTGGACGAAGCCCTCGAAGGCGCCGAGGTGGTAGTGGCCGGCGTACGTCGCGACGTCGGTGTGGTAGCTGACGACGAGGGGGTGCCGCGACGCCGCCCAGCGGGCCGCCGCCACCCCCATGAGCACGGGGTTGACCACGTGCACGACGTCGGGGGCGAAGGCGCGCACGGCCCGCGCGACGACGCCGTCGGGCAGCGCCCAGCGCCGCCCGCCGTAGAGGAAGGGGACGCTGACCCCGCGGGTGCGGCGCTCGAGCACACCCGGCACCGCCGTCCCGGTGGTCGGCGCGACGACGAGGACCTCGTGGCCCGCCCGCCGCAGCTCGGCGACCGTGCGCTCCAGGCGCGTGACGAGACCGTCGACCTCGGGGGCCCAGACCTCGGAGACGAGCGCGACCCGCACGCCACCATCATGGGGCCTGCGCGCGCGGGACGCCGAGCACAGCCCCAGCGCGTGGGCGCACGGCTCCTAGGCATCGCCTGTCTCCGCACCACCAGCGGGTGGATCCCGCCGCACCGCCACGACGCCCGCGGCCTCCTCGCCCCACGGGCGGCTGCGCAGCGCGCGCGAAGATCCGGCCGCAGCTGCGCGATCTCGAGCAGCGGCCTCCGGCCTCCGGTCTCCGGAGCCGTCGCCGCGTGGTGAGGGCCTCATGGCTGGCGTCGCGCCCAACCCCGGAGTAGCTGACCACGCGCCTGCCCGTTCGGGTGCACACCCGTGCAGGCCACGGCAGCACCTGCCGATGCACCCCTCGGCAGCACGGGAGGAGACGTCAGTTAGACCCAGGCGCAGGAGCACGAGAGCAGGCGCGGCGGCACGCCGCCCGGGCCGAACGTCTCGCCGCTCAGCACGCCCCCGAGGCCACCACAGAGCAGGCGCGCGCCGCACTCGAGCGAGCCCAGCGCCAGGCCCAGCAGTGGGCGGCCGGCGCCCAGGGCGAGGTCCAGGTCGCCAGCGCCCTGAGCGCCCTCGACCGGTACGGGTGGACGGTCCTGCACGACGTCCGCTGGCCCGGCCGCCCCCAGGCCAACCTCGACCACGTCGCCCTCGGCCCCGGCGGAGTGGTCGTCGTCGATACCAAGAACTGGACCGGTCGGGTCGACCTCCGCGACGGGGTGCTGCGCCAGAACGGCTACCACCGCACCCGCGAGGTCGACTCCGTCCTGGCCGCCGCGGCCGCCGTCACCGTCCTGCTCGACCCCGCCCACCGCACCGCGGTCCGCGCCGTCCTATGCCTCGCCGGCCGGGACCTGCCCGCCACGGCCACCAGCAGCGGGGTTGTCGTCGTCGGCGAGACGCACCTGGCTGAGCACCTCGCCGAGCTGCCGGCGCGGCTGAGTCCCTACGACGTCGCCGACCTCGGCCGACACCTGCACGGGCTCCTCGAGCGACCAGCCGGCGCCCCGGCCCGCCGCCGTCGGGCGACGCGGTCGGCCGCGCTTGTCAGCACGCGGCGGACTCATGCCCGCCCCCGCAGGCGACGCCTCGGGCCCCGCCTCGCCGCGACGCTGGCGATCCTGCTCGGCATCTGGTGGATCCTGCAGTCGGTCACCGGACTCCTCACCAGCTACCTCGAGGACCTCAGCATCCCAACAGCGCCCACGCCGGTCGCCAGCCTCGCCCCACCCGCACCGGCGCCAGTCGCCTCCGCCCCGGCTGCCCCGCCCCCGCTCACCCCGGCGCCCGGCACGGGGTGACCGGCGACGCCGCCCTGCGCCCCACCGGAGCCTGCGGCGACCAGGGGTGATGCCGTCCCACGGTTCAGGCCGACCGCTCGAGCGGAGCCGCGCGGCGGGGCACTGACGCCATAGCGTCGCTCCTAGTCCACGTTCATCACGCAGAAGAGGTCGCATGTCCTTCGCGCAGTCCGTCAAGACCGTGCTGAAGAAGTACGCCGTGTTCTCCGGCCGAGCTCGCCGCTCGGAGTACTGGTGGTTCTACCTCTTCACCATCATCGTGAGCATCCCCGCCGCCATCATCGACGGCGAGATCTTCGGCTACGCCATGGACGACCCCGCCCCGCTCCAAGGACTGCTGACCTTGGCGCTGCTGCTGCCCTCGCTGGCCGTCACCGTCCGCCGCCTGCACGACGTCGACCGCAGAGGATGGTGGATCCTCATCGGCATCGTCCCGATCGTGGGGTGGATCGTGCTCCTGGTCTTCACCGTGACCGACTCCAAGCCCGACAACGCCTACGGCCTCACGCCCAAGAGCCCACGGGACCCCTTCGCCAGCTGACCAGTCCCGGGGCCGTCAAATCTCACCGCGCCTACGGTGACGACATGAGCGACGGGCCGCCGGGGACTCCGGCGTCCTCTGGGTGGGTCGCCGTCCGCTGCGTCTTACGCTCCGAGCTAGAGGGCACCGGCATGTACGGAGAGCGGATCACGCTCTGGCGGACGACCACGATGGACGGGGCCATCGCGCGAGCCGGGGCCGAGGCGCAGAAGTACGCCGCGGGCCTGAGCCCCCGCCGGCCGGGCCAACGAGTACGTCGGCCCGGCCCAGGCCTACCTGCTCGCCGACGTTCCCGGAGACGGCGCCGAGGTCCTCTCCCTCGTGCGCGGCAGCGACCTGGCGCGCACGAGGACTGCCTCGACGCGTTCTTCGACACCGACACCGACACCGAACGCCAACGCGACGCCGGCGCCCTCGACGACGAGCCGGAAGAGGGCCCGACAGTACTCTGATGAGCCGTCATGTCAGAACATGGGTTCGGCGCGACTTCATAGGGGTCACAGCGGGCGTCGCCCAGGTCTGCGTTGGCACCGTCAGCACCAAAGGTTTCGATCCACCTTGTGCCGTTCCCAAGAACGCGTCCCGCAGCCGATCGCTCAACGGCACACGCTCAGACCCATCGTCCGCCCCCAAGCAGTACGTCCGCGTTGGCCTCCAAGGCAGAGGCGGCCACCAGCTAAGTTCCGCAGCCGGGCGGGCCAGGCGCTGCTCCACCATGGCGGTGAGTCGATTCGACGAGCTTATTGGACTGCCTACGCGGAGGAAACCTCGTGAGTAAGTTGCCAGGTCTCACGCCTGTTGATCTAGGTCATCTACACCCAGGGCTAGAAACTGCCCAACGCTTTCTGGCTGGTGCTTACGACTCGGTCGACGCGGTGCTCGACAATCTCTCAGTTGTGCGAAGGGTGCGGTCCGCGGAACCGAGGGGTCGACTTACCGACAGCGAGGTCGATCTTCTGCGTGCTGCGATCGCCTTTGCAGGGGCGGGCGTAGACGCGGCACTCAAACAGCTCATCCGCGACGCTCTACCGCCACTTCTAGAGGTGAGCGAGGACGCGCAGTCGAAGTTCACCGCTCACGCTCAAAAGAGATTGGAGAGCGATGCCGGCAACGCCTTTCTGGCGCGCCTCATCACCGCCAGCAACTCACGCGGGGCATTGATCGAGAACTACATCAGGGCCATGACTGGCTCGTCGCTGCAGTCCGTCGAGCAAGTGCAAACAGTCGCCGGCGCCCTCGCGATCACCGACAAGGCGCCCCGAAAGGACATCGTCAAACTTCGCGGTATTTTCGTGGCACGGAACGAGATCGTCCATGAGCTCGACCTAAGGGAACCGTCTCGTCACGGTGACAAGCGGCGTCGCCCGCGAACGATCAGCGCCACCACCGACCTCTGCCACCAAGCGCTAGACATCACCCAGCGCATGATCAACTCTGTGGGCTTGATGCTGGCACCTTGAGCAACGGTCTCTCGACCCGAAGCGTCTTAGCCCACCCACCACCCTTCCACTCGGGAACCGCCTGCTGAGCGACTGCGGCCCCCCGCCGACGGCACCCACCGCTCCCCCGCGGCTGTCCCACATCCGATGGTCTCGCGGGCCTCCCGGTGTCGTGTCGACCTGTCCGCGCTGGCTCTACTCCGGCGCGGTCGTCAGGACGTCCCACCATGGCGACGGCGGCGCACCGACGTCACGGCGAGGAGAACCAGCGCAGCAGCACCGCCGGCGGCCAGCCCGGAGATCAGGCCGACGACCGGATTGTTGAGCACCCCCTGGGCCACCCCGGTGGCCAACGCGATGACAACCACGAGAGAGATCACGAAGGTGGCATCTGTCCGCATCGCTTCACCGTAGCCATCGAGACCCCAGCCATGTGGTCCTCACGCCAGGCCGCGGATGGTCAATCCCCGCTTCTACGGCAACGCCGGGACGTCCCAGCAGACGACCGTCTACCGGTGATGCCGCAGGTCATGGCTGTGACCGAGCGGCGACTGGCGTCGCCTGTCCCGATAGATGGCCTCGTCCGGATGGTCAGTCCCGGACAGGGGGGGTTCAACGGACGCCTTCGGGACCCAGCCGAGTCCGGCGGGAGAAACCCCGTTGCTGTCGAGGGGGGCGGACGCGGAGGGTCTCGCGGATGGACCTCTCCCCCTCCTCTCTGCTCGCGCTCTACGACGAGCAGCTGCGGACCGATGCCGAGACACCGAGTGCTCGAGCGGTCACCCGCCTCGGTCCGCTTCGCCTGGTCACCTTCGACGGTGGCCGCGGCTTCATCACCTACCGCGACCTCGACGGGACGGAGGCGTCCGCCGTGCGCAACCTGGTGGCCGGGGCGCTCGAGCACTACCGCGCCGACCCTTCGGTCGACCGCGTGGAGTGGAAGACCCGGGGCCACGACGCAGCGCCCGACTTGCACAGGGCGTTGCTCGAGCACGGCTTCGCCCCGCAGGAGCAGGAGGTGGTCGTGATGGGCGACGCCCGCTCACTGGCGATCGACGTCACGATCCCGGCGGAGGTCGGTCTGCGACAGGTCACCTCCGAGAAGGACGTCCGAGCGATGAGCGCCATGCAGGACGAGGTCTTCGGCGACCCGGTCTCACCGCGCTACGCCGACGCGCTGCTGCGGCGCCTGGCCACCGGCGACGGGATGGAGCTGTGGGTCGCTGAGGTCGCCAGGCGCATGGTCGGCGCCGCGCGCCTCGAACCGGTCGCGGGTAGCGAGGTCGCCGGCCTGTGGGGTGGAGCCGTGCGCGCCGAGTGGCGCGGTCGAGGCATCTACCGGGCGCTGACCGCAGCGCGGGCACGGTCCGCGCTGCGCCTGGGCAAGCGGCTGCTGCACAGCGACTGCCTCCCGGACTCTCGACCGGTGCTCGAGCGGTCCGGCCTGGTCCCCATCACCACCACGACGCCCTACCTCTGGCGCCGCACCCCGCTCCCCCAGCCATGACCGAGTCGCGGACGCCCGCCCCGCCAACATCGTCAGTACCGGCGGCGTCGCTTCCCACCAGGACGGTGGTGGCTCGGTGCCCTCGGCGAGGACGGTGCCGTAGAGCGTGGCCCGGCTCACGCCGAGGTCCTTGGCCACCGATGTGACCGTGCTCGACATCTGCCTCGGGCGCTGTCGAGAGCGCCCGGGAAGACCGGCAGTCTCGCCGAAGCAGCCAGCCGCCCGCCGCCCCGGTGGCATGTGTGCCGGATCGGGCGGTAGGTACCCGTCCGGCCTCCACGAGATCGGCTCGGACGAGCACCGGCTCGCGCCTAACGACCGCTCCGCTCAGACCGTGAAGCGCCCCACCAGCGTGCGCAGCCGCCCGGACAGCTCGCTCAGCTCGGTCGCCGCGCCGAGCGACTCGGCGACGCCGGTCCGCGTGGCGCCGGCGGCGGCGGCCACCCCCGCGATGGTGCTGGCGATGTCGCCGGCGCCGGACGCGGCGGAGGAGACGCCGCGGCTCATCTCCGCGGTGGTGGCGGACTGCTCCTCGACCGCGGAGGCGATGGTCCCCTGGTAGCCGTTGACCTGGTCGACCACGCCGCTGATCTCGGCGATGGCGGCGACGGCCGCCTCGGTGTCCGCCTGGATGGCCGCCACGCGGGCCGTGATGCCTCCCGTCGCGCGCGCCGTCTCCTGCGCCAGGTCCTTCACCTCGTTGGCGACGACGGCGAAGCCGCGCCCCGCCTCGCCGGCGCGGGCCGCCTCGATGGTCGCGTTGAGCGCCAGGAGGTTCGTCTGCTCGGCGATGGTCGTGATGACCTTGACCACCTTGCCGATCTCCTCCGAGGAGGCCCCGAGCCGGGTGACGAGCTCGGAGGTGCGCGCGGCCACCTCGACGGCATGCTGGGTCACGGCCGCGGCGCTGCCGGCCGTCGTGGCGATCTCGCGGATCGACGCGCCCATCTCCTCGGAGCCGGACGCAACGGTCTGCACGGTCCGGGAGACCTCGGACGCCGCGGCGGACACCTGCGAGGAGCGGGCGGAGGTCTCCTCGGCCGACCCGGCGATGGCGCGGGAGCTGGCCGAGAGCTGGTCCGCAGCCGCCGCGAGCGTGCCGGCACCCGCGCTGACGTCGCGGACGACGCCGGCGACGGCGTCCTGCGCGACCTCGAGCGAGCGGGCCATCCGCCCCAGCTCGTCGTCGCGCTCGACGCGCGGGCGCTGCGTGAGGTCGCCGGCGGCCATGGCGGACAGGACGCGGCCGACCTCGTCGAGCGTGCGCCGCATGCCGCGCACGACGGCCGCGGCCACGACGACCCCCAGGAGGAGTGCGACGAGGGCGAGGGCGACGAGGGCGGCGCCGGTGCTGCGCGCCGTGCCCGCGGCCGCGTCGACCCGGGCGGTCGCCGCGTCGCGCTCGGCGGCGACCGCGCGGTCGAAGGCCGCGGTGAGGGTCGCCACCTCCGAGGAGGTGCCCTGGATGGCGGTCATGAGCGCCGCCTGCTCACCGCTCCGGGCCGCCGGGACGATCTCGTCAGCCAGTGCGCGCCCGTAGGCGTCGAGCGCCGACGCGAGCTCGGCCGCCAGGTCGGGGTCCGCCGCGATGCCCCGGTAGGTCGCCATGTCCTGCGCGATGCGCTCGGTGTCCTCCGCGATCGTGGCGACGCTCGCCTCGGCGGTCATCGGCTGCAGGAGGACGTCGCGGGCGAGCACGCGCTCCTCGAGGTAGGCCGCGCGTGCGTCGTAGACGGCGTCGAGCGCGGCGAGGTTGCGCTCGCGCACGGAGGCGGTCTCGCCGCGGACGTCGTCGAGGGCGACGACGGCCACACCGGCGACCACGACGAGCCCCACGCACGGCAGGGCCGTCGCCGCGGCGATCTTCTGGACGAGGCTGCGGTCGCGGAGCAGGTGGCGGCGGGCGGGTGCGGGCATCGAGGCTCCACGGGGGCTGGGTGGGTCGGCCGGCGGGTCGACGAGCGGGGTCGGCCGGGATGGGGCCGTCTCCCCCGCCCATCGGCGCGTCGGGGGCCGGACCTGAGCCGGGGCGGGGCGCCGTCGGTCGGACGCCCCCGGAGGTCGGTCAGACGCCCGCCGGCACCGCGGGCATCCGGTGGCGGCCGGCGGCGGCGCCGCGGCTGCGCAACCGCATGACGAAGGCGAGCACGCGGGCCACGGCGGTGAAGAGCTCGGCGGGGACCTCCTGGCCGAGCGCGCAGGCGCCGTGCAGGGCGCGGGCGAGCGGCACGTCCTCGACCATCGGCACGCGATGCTCGGCGGCGCGCTCGCGGATCTTCGCCGCGACCGCTCCGGCGCCCTTGGCGACGACGCGCGGGGCGCCCTTCCCGGGCTCGTAGCGCAGCGCCACGGCGACGTGCGTCGGGTTGAGGAGCACGACGTCGGCCGTGGCGATCTCGGCCATCATCCGGTTGCGGCTCATGGCGAGCTGCTTCGACCGGATGGCCCCCTTGAGCTGGGGGTCGCCCTCGGACTGCTTGTGCTCGTCCATGACCTCCTTGCGGGTCATGCGCACGCCCTTGAGGGTCCGCTTCCGCACCACGAGGTAGTCGGCGATCGCGAGCGCGAGCCCGGCGACGACCGCGGTGCGGATGAGGGTCGCCGTGCCGCCGCCGACGGCGTCGACGGTCGCGCCGAGGGGCAGGGAACCGGCACCGACGAGGACCGGCGTGAGGCCCTTGACGGCCAGCCACAGCACGACGCCGAGCACCGCGGTCTTGAGGAGGATCTTGCAGGCCTCCCACCAGGCCTGCGGCCCGAGGATGCGGGTGAGGCCCTGCTTCGGGCTGAGCTTGGAGAACTGCGGCTTGAAGTTCTTCGTCGCCGGGTGCAGGCCGCCCTGCGCGGCCGCCGCGCCGATGGCCACGACGACGGTGACGGCAGCGAGCGGCGCCATGACGAGCGCGATGGAGCGCAGCCCCTCCGACAGCGCCGCGACGGCGAGCTCCGGGTCCGGCGTCGCCGCGACGTCGCGCACGTGCTGCAGCGAGGTCTGCGCCGCCTCCCACCCGCGCGTGACGGTCATCGGCAGCAGCGCGCCGGCGGCGGCCATGCCGAGCCAGGCCCCGACGTCGGGCGAGCGCGCGACCCGCCCCTCCTTGCGCGCCTCCTTGAGGCGCTTCTCGGTGGGCTGCTCGGTCTTCTCCCCGGAGTCACCTCCTGCCACGGGTCACCCCCTCCCGCTCGCGCGCGCCGTGCCCATGACCGTCTCGGCCATCTGGTCGGCGAGCGTGCGGACGACGTCGGGCAGCAGCGTCGCCGTGAGGCCGACGAGGACGAGGGTCACGAGGATCTTCAGGGGGAAGCCGAGCGAGAAGGCGTTGAGCTGCGGCGCGACGCGCGTCAGCAGGCCGAGGCCCACGTCGGTGAGGAAGAGGACGGCGATGAGCGGCCCGGCGATCTGAAGGGCGGCGAGCATGAGGCCGCCGATGCCCTCGGTGGCCACGCGCGCGACGGTGGACAGGTCGATCGCCTGCCCGACGGGCAGCACGTCGAAGGTGCGCAGGAGGCCGCCGAGGACGACGAGGTGGGCGCCGCTCGCGAAGAGCAGCGCGAGCGCGAGCAGCTGGTGGACCTTGCCGAGGATCGACGAGCCGCTCTGCATGAGCGGGTCGTAGCCCTGCGCCAGCTGGAAGCCGCCGAAGACGTCCAGCAGGTCGCCGGCGCTCTGCACGGCCGCGAAGACGAGGTAGCACAGCCACCCCAGGGCGGTGCCGATGACGAGCTCCTGCGCGGCCGCCACGAGCAGCGCGACGGCGCTCAGCCCGGTGGCGACGAGCGCCGAGACGTCGGGCTGGACGACGAGGGCCAGCGCGAGCGCGAGCAGCGCCTTCACCTGCCCCGGGAAGCCCTTGTAGGCGAAGGGCGGGGCCAGCAGCAGCCAGCCGAGGACCCGGAGGCTGGCCAGCGCCGTGGCGACGACCTCGTCGAGCGGCAGCGAGAGCTCCACCGGCTCAGCCGGTCCCGGAGACGAGGCCGGGGATCTGGCCGTAGAGCTCGGTGGTGAAGCTGACCATCTCGATGATCATCCAGCGGCCGCAGACCATGAGGGCGATGCCGACCGCGATGGCCTTGGGCACGAAGCTCAGCGTCACCTCCTGGATCTGGGTGACGGACTGGAAGAGCGAGATGACGAAGCCCACGCAGAGGGCCGTGAGGAGCATCGGGGCCGCGATCTTGGCGGCCACCGTCATCGCCTGGACGGCGACCTCGAGGACGGCGACGTCGTCCATCAGTTCCCCGTCCCGTAGCTGCCGATGACGGCCGTGATGACGAGGCCCCAGCCGTCCACGAGGACGAAGAGGAGGAGCTTGAAGGGCAGCGAGACCGTGACGGGCGGCAGCATCATCATGCCCATCGACATCAGCGCCGCCGAGACGACGAGGTCGATGACGAGGAACGGCACGTAGATGACGAAGCCGATGATGAAGGCCGCCCGCAGCTCGGAGAGCACGAAGGCCGGCACGAGCGTCAGCAGCGGGGTGGCCTCGGGGGTCGCGGGGTTCGGCCGGTCGGCGGCGCGGGTGACGAGCGCCAGGTCGTCGGCGCGGACGTGGGCGAGCATGAAGTCCTTGAGCGGGGCGACGCCGGCCTCGAGCGCCTGCTGCTGGTCGAGGCTGCCGTCGAGGAAGGGCTGCACGCCGAGGTCGTTGACCTGCGCGAGCACCGGCGCCATGACGAAGAGGCTGAGGAACAGCGCGAGGCCCGCGAGGACCTGGTTGGGCGGGGCCGCGGTGAGCCCCAGCGCGTTCCGCGTGATGGAGAGCACCACGAAGATCTTCGTGAAGCTCGTCATCATGAGGAGCAGGGCCGGCGCCACGGACAGGACCGTGATGCCGAGGAGGATGACGAGGGCGCTGCTCGGCTTGCCGTCGACGCCCTGGACGTCGACCGACACGCCCGGCCCCTCGGTGAGGCCCTCGGCGCCGGCCGCCGCGGCGCCCGGCGCGCTGAGCACGAGCAGGACGAGCGCGAGACCCACGAGAGCGGCGGCGAGGACGAGGGCGCGGGCGCGGCCCGCGAGGAGCGCGCTCACCGGCGGCCCGCCAGGTCGCGCACGGCGCCGACGGCCTGGACCCAGGTGCTCGGAGACAGCGCCGACCCGCTGAGCGGGCCCGCGGCCCGGGCGCCGTGCCGGGCGCGGCGCGGGCGGGCGTCGGCGCGCGGGCCCGCCGCGGCGGGCAGGGCATCAGCGAGCAGGGGGGCGGCGGGCGTGCCGGTGGGGACCGCGGCGTCATCCTCGAGGGCGGCACCGAGCTGGGCGTCGAAGGAGACCGGCTGCGGCGCAGGGGCGGACGTCGGGGCGGACATCGCGACGGGGGCAGGGGCGGAGGCGGGGACGGGAGCGGCGCCAGGGGCCGGGGCGACACCGCGGCTCTCCTGCCGCGGCAGGTCGGCGACGGCGGCGGCCCGGCGTCGCAGCTCCTCGTAGAGGGGCTCGGCCCCGGGGAGGGAGCCCGCGCCCGCCGGGGCGGGCGGCAGGACCTCGACGGGCGCGGCGGGGGCGACGGGGGCGACGGCGTCCACGGCCGGCTGCGCGGGCAGAGGCTCGACGGGCAGAGGCTCGACCGGCAGGGCCTCCGCCGCGGGGGCCGCGACGAGCGCCGGCAGGGCGATGACCTCGCGGCGCGACGTCGGCAGCAGCCGCCGAGGGGCCGGGCGGCTCGCCACGGCGCGGGGCCCGCGCGGCGCGGGCTGCGGAGCCGCCTCGACGGGCTGCGCGAGCAGCTCGTCGACGGGGCGGCTGGCCAGCACCTGCACCGAGGAGTCCGTGACGCCGAGCACGAGGCCCGTCCCGCCGACCTGCACCAGCGCGACGCTGGCGCGGTTGGTGAGCTGCTGGCGCGCCAGCACGGAGATGCTGCCGACGGCGGCGCGGGCGCGACCGCCCTGGCCGCGCAGCATCCCGCGGCGCACCATCCAGACGAGGCCGAGCACGGCCGCCAGCGAGGCGACCACTCTCAGCAGGAGACCGAGCGAGTCCATGCCTGGTTCCTCGGCACGTCCGGGCTGCGGGTTGAGCCGGTCGGGTGGTCCGCGCGCGGACGCCGAAGGTCGCCGTCCACCCCACCGGCGCGCCTCCCGCGCGCGCCGTCTTGAGGGTCCTCGGGTGGAGGAGGCGCCGCCGTCGCCGCCCCGAGGCCCCCGGGGTGAAGGAGGCGTCACCTTCACGGTCACGAGGGCCCGAGGGGTGAAGGAGGCGTCACCGTCACCGCCGCGAGGGTCCCGGGGGTGGAGGAGACGTCACCTCCTCCACCGCACGGGGCCCCGGACACGACGAGGCCCCGCCGCGACGTCGCGCGGCGGGGCCCCTGGGGCGGTCGGTCAGCTCTGCTCGCTCCCGAGGATCTCGGTGACGCGGAGGCCGAAGTCCTCGTCGACGACGACGACCTCGCCGCGGGCGACGACCCGGCCGTTGACGAGCAGGTCGGCCGGCGCGCCGGCGGCGCGGTCGAGCTCGACGACCCGGCCGGGGGCGAGGGTCAGCAGCTCGGCCACCGTCATGCGGGCCCGGCCGATCTCGACCGACAGCACCATCTCGACGTCGCGGAGCAGGTGCAGGCCGGCGCTCGCGCCGACCGGGGCGCCCGGCGTGACGGCCGGGAGCTGCTCGCCCGTGGCGACGAGCGAGGCCCACGCCCGGGCGGTGCCGTCGGTGAGCAGCGGCACGACGGGCGCGGACGCGAGGTCCAGCTCGCCGGCCGTCGCCGTCCGCAGCGGGCCGAGGGCGACCGGCCCGAGGCTCCCGGCCGCCGCCTCGAGGGCCGGGCGCAGCGCCTCGGCGAGCCCGTCGGCGCCGGGACCGGCGGGGTCGGCGGCGAGCGCACCGCTCGTGGCGGCGTCGAGCACGAGGACGACGAGGCCGCTGCGGGCGCCGGAGAAGGTGGCGACCACGGCGGGGGCGCTCGGCTCTGGCCACGTGGCGGGGGCGCCGTCCGCGGCGGGGTCGACGACGAGGGCGCCGGGGGCGGGCACGAGGCCGGCGGCGGCGCGCGCCGCGGCGGCGACCTCGGCGACCCCGAAGGGGGCGGTGGTGGTGGGGGCGCTCATCGCGGGTTCTCCTCGGTGGACACGACCATGCAGGCCAGGCGGGTGGAGGACGCCGTCGGGACGGCGCGGGCGACCACGAGCCCGGCGACGACGACCTCGAGGGGGCGGGACGTGGGGTGGCCGAGGGGCACGACGTCGCCCACGGCGAGGTCGAGGACCCGGTCGGAGGTGACGCGCGTGGGCGTCAGGCGCAGGGCGACCTCGACGGGCACGCGGGGCATGGCGCCGACGACGGCGGCCTGGGCGCGGGCCTCGGCCTCGAGCTCCTCGGCGGAGCGCGCCGGCGCGGTCGAGGAGCCGAGGCGGGCCTGGAGGGGCGCGAGGACCAGGGCGAGGGTGGCCTCGCCGGTGGTGGCGCCCACCGTGACCGTGAGGTGGGCGACGACGACCTGGTCGGACGGCTGGGCGGCCTGCGCGAGCTGGGGGATCTGCTCGGTGGCCGTCCGGCGGGCGCCGAGCGGGGTGATGGTGGCGAAGGCGTAGTCGAGCGCGGCCATCGCCTTGTCGCCGAGGTCGCGCAGGACCCCGACCTCGAGCTCGGTGAGCTCCCGGGCCTCCTGCTGGCGGCCGGGACCGCCCAGGCCGTGGTCGACGACCGAGAGGACGACCTCGGCGGGGACGTGCAGGAGGCCGGCGGCCCCGATGTCCGTGCCGATGACGACGAGCGGCGACGGCACCGAGAGCGTGCTGGCGTGCTCGTCGTAGGTGGTCTGCTCGACGGCCCGCAGCTCGACGGCGACGTCCGCGCGCAGGCGCGTCACCATCTGCGTCGTCCACTGGCGGGCGAGGGTCTCGAAGGCGAGCTCGAGCACGCGCAGGTGCTCGCGCGCCATGCGGCCGGAGGCACGGAAGTCCCAGGGGACCACGGCGCCGCGGCGCCGCTGGCGCGCGCTCACCGGCCGGCCGGCGGTGGCGCTCGGCTGCGCTGATCGGGTGGTGGGCACGCCACTGCATCGGCCGCGCCGCGCCGGTGCTTGAGCCCGGCGCGCCGGCGACCTCGGCGAGGACGTCGGTCCCGCCCCGTGCGGGGCGGGACCGACGTCCTCACCGGGTCACTGGGTGACGAACTCGGTGAAGTAGATCTCCATGACCTCGTCCGGGTAGGCCTCCTCGACCTCGCCGAGGAGCTCCTCCTTCAGCTGGTCGCGGACCTCGGGCTTGGCCAGCTCCTCCGTGGTGCGGCCGGAGAAGGTCTTGATGGCGAGGTCGAGCGCCTCGCTGCCGTCGACGGCCTCCGCCGCGTCGACCGTCTGCTGCAGGGCCAGGCCCAGCCGCAGGTACGACCCGTTGGCGAGGTTGATCGACACCGGCTCGAGGGGCACCACCTCGCCCTTCTCGGGCTCGGGCTCCGGCTCCGCGGCGGCCTCGGCGTCGCCCGGGGCGAGGACGAAGAACCAGGCGCCGGCGCCGACGGCGACGAGCGCCACGACCCCGCCGAGCAGCAGCGGCAGCTTCTTCTTCTTGGGCGCCTCGGCCTCGGCGTCGGCGGGCGCGGCGGTCTTGGCGGGCATGGACTTCTCCGTGGTCGTGGTGGGGGTTGCGGTGGTGCGCTGGACGGCCACGTCAGTGGCCCCCCGCGTCGGCGTGGTCGGCGGCGGACGCCTCGACCGGCGGGGCGAGCGCGACGGCGGCCGGGGCGACCTGCGGCTCGGGCGGCGCGGCGCTCGCGGCGGCCTCGGCGGCGGCCTCCGGCAGCAGGGCCTTGACCTCGGCCGGCTGGTCGGAGAGGACGACGAGGTCGACGCGGCGGTTGCCCGAGAGCGCCTGCTCGTCGTCCCCCGGGTAGAGGGGCCGGGTCTGGCCGTACCCGACGGCGGTCATGCGGTCCGAGGCCACGCCGTCGGACTCCAGGTGGCGGACGACCGAGGCGGCGCGGGCGGCGGACAGCTCCCAGTTGCTGGGGTACAGGCCGCCGCGGACCGGCAGGGAGTTCGTGTGGCCCTGCAGCTCGAGCGGGTGCTGGTCCGCGTCGAGGACGGGGGCCATCGCGTCGAGCACCTCACGGCCCGTCTCGCGGAGGGCGGCGCTGCTCGACTCGAAGAAGACGTCGTCCGCGACGATCGCGCCGACGAGGCCACGCTCGGTGATGCGGAAGTCCACCCGGTCCCCCAGGCCGCCGCTCTGCAGCGACGCGTCGAGCTGCCGCTGGAGCTCGTCGAGCCGCTCGACCTCCTCGCGGGCCGCCTGCATCGCCGAGGCGCCGCCGGCGGCCGAGGACGAGGCCCCCTGCCCGGCCGAGCCGGCGTCGGGGGCCTCGGCCTGCACCGCGGTCTGCGGCTGCGCCGGGGCGGCGATGGAGCCGTTGCTGACGAGCAGGCCGGAGCCGCCGTCCACGGGGATCGTGCTGCTGGCGCCGACGCCCTCGGCGAGGCCCTGCTTGAGCTGCAGGAACTTCTGGGCGTCGACCTGGCTGATGGCGAAGAGCACGATGAACAGGGCCATGAGCACCGTGATCATGTCGGCGTAGCTGACGAGCCAGCGCTCGTCCGGGCCGTCGTGCCCGCCCTCGTCGTGTCCGCCCCCGCCGCGGCGGCCGCGGCCGTGGGCGCCGCCGGCGCTCATGCCGCCTTCTCGTCGGCGGGCAGCTCACCCTCCGGCACGAGGCTGGCGAGGCGCTGCTTGACGAGGCGCGGGTTGGAGCCGGACTGGATGGCGAGGACGCCCTCGACGACGAGGTTCATCTGCGCCGCCTCGACCTCCGCGAGCCGCTTGAGGCGGTTGGAGATCGGCATCCAGAACACGTTGGCCGAGAGCACGCCCCAGAGGGTCGCGACGAACGCGCCGGCGATCATGTGGCCGAGGCCGCCCGGGTCGGAGAGGTTCTCGAGCACGTGGACGAGCGAGATGACCGTGCCGATGATGCCGATGGTCGGCGCGTAGCCGCCCATGTCGCTGAAGAACTTGGCCGAGCGCTTGTCGGCGGCGGCCTTCTGGTCGCTCTTGTCGAGCATCATCGTGCGGAGGTCCTCGGGGTCCGTCCCGTCGACGGCGGCCTGGAGGCCGTCGCGCAGGAAGTCGTCCTCCACCTCCTTGACGGCGTCCTCGAGGGCCAGCAGGCCCTCGCGGCGCGCGCGCTCGGCCAGCTCGACGATGGTGGCGACCGTCTGGTCCATCTTCTTCGGCGGCGAGAGGAAGGCCTTCTTGAGGCTGCCGACGACGGCCTTGGCGTCCTTGAGCAGTCCGCCGGCGATGGCGACGCCGAAGGTGCCGCCGAAGACGAGGATCATCGGGGGCGGCAGGAAGATCGCGAGGGGGTTGCCCCCCTCCATGATCATCATGGTGAGGATCGCCCCGAGGCACAGGACGATGCCGACGATGGCTGCGGGATCCATCAGGACCTCCTGCGGCGGCGCAGCGGCACGGCCGGCGCGAGACGGGGGGTGACGTCGTCCGGCCACGGCGCCGCGGCCTCGACCTGGTGCTCGAGCTCGGCGGCGGCCGCCTGCTCCTCCGCGAGGCGGCGGGCCGTCGCGATGACGGTGGCGCGGTAGTCCGCGACGCGGCCCACGACCTCCTCGAGGCCCTCCGCGACGACGTACTTGGTGCCGTCGAGCAGCGTGAGGACCGTGTCGGGCGTGGCCTCGACGCGTTCCAGGAGGTCGGGGTTCACCGCGAAGCGGGACCCCGCCAGGCGGGTGAGGATGATCATGGTGGCCGTCCTTGGGCGAGCGGTGGAGCGGTGGGTGCACCGCTCGTCGGGGGGCCCGTCCGTGGGCCTCGCTGGTCTATCGGCCGGACGGGGGGCGGGCTGAGGTCCGCCGGCGGGCGGGCGGCGCGCACGACCACCCGTCCGGACCAGACCGGCGGCAGGCGCACGGCGACCTGCGGAGCAGTCGGCCGGCGCGGGCGGCCAGTCCCCTGACCTGCGACGACGTCAGCGGGCGTCGTGCGTGGCGGGTGTCCTGCAGGTCGCTGTGCGGGCAGCCGACGGGTGGGAGCGCACGACCGCCCGGCGCCGCGTCGAGCGGCACCGGGCGGACGGGTGCGGGAGCGGGCGCGCCCGGGGAGGACGCGGGCCCGCGGGGCGTCAGCGCTTGAGGTTGACGAGGTCCTGGAGCAGCTCGTCGGAGCTCGTGATGACGCGGCTGTTCGCCTGGAAGCCGCGCTGGCTGATGATGAGGTTGGTGAACTCCTGCGCGAGGTCGACGTTCGACATCTCCAGCGCGCCGGTGGACATCGTGCCCGCGGCACCCTGGCCGGGCGGGTCGATGACGACGTTGCCGGAGTTGACGCTCTCGCGGTACATCGACGAGCCGGCCTTCTCGAGGCTGCCGTTGTTGGCGAAGGTCGCGACGGCGATGCGCGCGACGGCCTGCTGCGTGACCTGGCCGGCGGCGGCCCGGTAGACGCCGGTGATGACGCCGTCGGAGCCGATGCGGTAGCCCATGAGCGCCTGGACGCCGCCGTCCGGGTCGGCGGGAGCGGAGGCGTTGAGGTTGATGTCGCCCATCGTCGCGCCGGTCTGCGGGCCGAAGACGCCGGTGGCGTCCGCCTGCCAGCCCTGCACCTTGGCGCCCTCACTGTTGACGAAGGTGCCGTCGCGGTCGAAGTCGAAGGAGCCGGCGCGGGAGTAGAGCTGCTCGCCGCCGCTGTCGACGACGAAGAAGCCGTTCCCGTCGAGCATGACGTCGGTCGCGCGGCCGGTGGACTGGGTGGCGCCCTGCGTGAAGTTCGTCGTCATGCCGGCGACGCGGACGCCGAGGCCCACCTGCGAGGGGTTGACGCCGCCGCGGTCCGGCGGGCCGGCCTGCGGGGCGCTCGCGCCCTCGATCATCTGGCTGTACGTGTCCTGGAACGTGATCGCCGAGCCCTTGAAGCCGTTGGTGTTGACGTTGGCGATGTTGTTGCCGGTGACGTCCATCATCATCTGGTGGGCCCGCAGGCCGCTGATGCCGGTGAACAGGGAACGGAGCACGGGGCGCCTCCTCAGGCGGGGTGGTGCGGGTCGGTGTCGCTGGTCTGCGTGGGGTGGTCAGGGGTGCGGGTCGGTGCGGCGGGTCAGGCGGTGGCGGTGGTCGTCACGCCGGTGACCTGCGCGAGCGGGACGTCGGCGTCGCCGACGCGCAGCACGGGGCCGTCGGCGGTGAAGCGGACGGCCGAGACCGCGCCCGACCCGGAGGTCTTCAGCTCGGTGTCGGCCCACTGCACCGTCTGCCCCACGAGGGCGGACGACGACAGCTGCTGCTGCGACGCGAAGGCGGCCTGGCTCGAGCGGACGAGCGTCGTCAGCTGCTCGACGGTCGTCATCTGCGAGGTCTGGGCCATCATCTGCGTCGTGTCCATGGGCTGGCTGGGGTCCTGGTAGCGCATCTGCGTGACGAGGAGCTGCAGGAACGCGTCCTTGTCCAGCTCCTGCTTCGGCACGCGGACGGCCTGGCTGGAGCCCGTGGCGTCGACGGACGTCGCCGGGGTCGGCGCCGGCGTGAAACCGGACGGCATACCGGAGATGGCGGGCACGGGGTCCTCCTGGGACGATAGGTCGGGCTGATCGGGTGGGCTGGGCGAGCGGGACGAGTGGAGCGCTCAGACGACGAGGTCCACGCGCCCCGACCCGGGAGCACCGGCCCGGTGGCCCGGCGGGGCGCTCGAGGTGCCGGCCGCGGCGGTGACGGGCTCGCCGCGGGCCGGGCGGCCGTGCGAGGGGCGCCCGCCCGCGCCGTGGCCGGTGGTGCCGGCCCAGGCGCCGCGGCCGTCGCCGTCGGCGCCGCTGCCCTCCCAGCCGGACGCGCCGAGGGAGACGCTGCCGCCGGCAGCGGAGCCCATGTCACGGCGCAGCTCGGGCAGGGCCTGGCGCAGCGCCTCGTGGCCCGCCTCGGTGGCGGCGTGGAGCTGGACCGAGAGCGATCCGCCCGACACGTCGGCGACCACCCGCACGGCGCCCAGGCCCTCGGGCTGGAGCCGGACGACGACGCGGTGGACGCCGTCGCCGAGGCGGCGCAGGGCCGCCGCGCGCGGGACGAGCTGGTCGGCGACGCCGGAGCCCGAGCGGGCCGAGGCGGCCACCCAGGCCGCCGCGCCCGTCGGGGCCGCGGCGTCCACGGCCGCGACCGCGGGGGCGACGCTCGCCGCCGCGGCGTTCGCGGGGGTGGCGTTCGCGGGGGCGGCGTTCGCAGGAAGGGTGGCGGAAGCCGCCGTCGAGGCCGACCCGGTGCTCGGGGCCGCCGGCGCGCCGCCGGGGCCGGTCGCCGCGGGGAGACCCTCGGCGGACCCGGTCGGCGACGGGAGCTCCTGCCCCGCAGCGGCGCTCGGGGCCGACGAGCCCTGCCCGCCCTGCCCCTGGCTCTGCCCCTGGGTCTGGCTCTGGCTCGAGGAGCCCTGCCCCGTCGAGCCGTCACCGAGAGCGCCCTGAGCCGTGGAGCCGGGGTCCGCGACGGTGCTGGCCTGCGCCGCGACGCCGTCGGCCGGGGGCTGCGGGGCGGCCGTCGTCGAGGGCGCCGGTGCCGCGGTGCCGGGCGGGACGCCGTCGGCCGGGCCGACGGGTGCGGGCGACGACGGCGCGGCGCCGGCGGGCACGGGGGCCGACGCCGCGGCGCCGCCCGTCGGCGCGGGGACGGAGCCGTCGGCCGCCGGGGTGGTGCCGGACGGGGCGGTGCCGGACGGGGCCGGGCCGGCGGGCGAGCTGCCGTCGACGAGAGGGCCGTCGGGGACCGGACGGACGTTCGCCTCGACGGGCACCGGCGCGACGTCCTCGGACGGGCTGGCGCCGGGCGCCGTCCCGTCGGTGGCGGCCGGGTCCGGGACAGGCGACGTGCCGGCCGCGGGCGCGGACGCCGCCGACGGGCCACCGGCGCCTGCGAGGCCGACGGCTGCGGGAGCCGGCGCGGCGCTGCCGGCCGCCGCGGCCTCCGCCGTCGGTGCAGGGGTCGACGAGGTGGGGACGGTGGGGACCTGGCCGGTGGGGACCTGGTCGGTGGGGGCCTGGGCGGTGGAGGGCGCCGCCACCGGCGGGGCTGTGGCGGCCGCGGCAGGGGCACTCGCGACCGAGGCACCAGCGACCGGGGCACCAGCGGCCGGGGCGCCAGCGGCCGGGGCACCGGCGGCCGGGGCGCCAGCGGCCGGGGAGGGCGTGGTGGAGGACGCGGCCGCGTCCACGGCGACAGGTGCCGCGCCCGCGGAGGGCGTGGTCGTCGGCACGGCGGCGGCGAGCGCCGGGTCGGCGGCCGGGGCGCTCTGCCCTGCGACGACCGGCGTCGCGGGGAGGACGGAGCCGTCCGGCGCCGCACCGTCGGTGCGCCCCACCGCGTCGCGCGGCAGGGGCTCGGTCGAGGCCTGCTCCCCGCCGCGGGCCTGCGGGTGCGGCCCGCGCAGCTGCGCGAGGACGCGCCGCTCGTGCGCGCCCGGGCTCGGGTGCGCCGGGGGGCGGCCCCCGCGGTGGTCGCCGACGGGCGTGCGCTCGCGCGGGCGGTCGTCCGGGGCGGCCCCGGCGCGGGCCTGGCCGGCGAGGAGCTCGGCGAAGCCGCCGTCCCCGCCGCCGCGGCGCGGGCCCTCGCCCGAGGGGCCGGGGAGGGTGCAGGACGGGCCGCGGCCCGTCACGGGTGCGGCGCTCACGCGGCGAGGCCCAGGGCTGCGGTGATCTTCTTCACGTACTGCTGCGTCTCCCGGTAGGGCGGCACGCCGTCGTAGCGGGCGACGGCGCCGGGCCCGGCGTTGTAGGCGGCGAGGGCGAGCGGGACGGACCCGTCGTAGCGGTCGAGGTGCTGGCGGAGGAGACGACCGGCGCCGTCCACGGCGGAGGCCGGGTCCATCGGGTCGACCCCGAGGCCGCGGGCCGTGGCGGGCATGAACTGCATGAGGCCGCGGGCGCCGGCGGGCGAGACGGCCGAGGCGTTGCCGCCCGACTCCTGCTGCGCCACGGCGGCGAGCAGCCCGGCGGGCAGGCCGTAGCGCTCGGTGGCGGCCGCGAACAGCGGCTCGAAGCGGCGGACGTCGGCCGAGACGGCGCTGCGGATCGCGCTGGGGCGCGCGGCCCCGGCGTCGAGCGTCGTCGCCCCCCCGGCACCCGCCGCGTGCGCCGCGCCGGTGGTGCCGGCCGTCGAGCCGCCCTCCCCCAGCACGCGGCGGATCGCCGTGGGGGTCTCCCAGACCGCCGAGATCTTGACGACGTCGCCCTTGTGGGGGGCGTGCAGCATCTTGCCGTCGCCGACGTAGATGCCGATGTGGCCGCCGCCGTCGAGGACGACGAGGTCCCCGGGGCGCGCGGACGCGAGATCAGGGACGGGGGCGCCGACGGTCCCCTGGTCCTTCGCCACCCGGGGCAGCTGCACGCCGAGGTCCTGGTAGACCCGCTGCACGAGGCCGGAGCAGTCGAGGCCGGTCGCCGGGTCGGTGCCGCCCCAGCGGTAGGGCACGCCGAGGTACCGGCGGGCGGCGGCGACGACGTCGTCCCCGCTCGCCCCGCCGCGGGACGGCGCCGCCGCACCCGCTCGGGTCGCGCTCCCGCCCTCGACGAGGCCGGCGAGCAGGTCGGAGAAGCCGCCCGAGGCGGAGGTCGTCGTGGCCCCGGCACCTGCGGCGGCGCCGGCCCCGGCCGTCGAGGACGCGGCACCAGCCGCCGTCGCCGGCGCCCACGAGCTCGCGGGGCGGGCGGTCGCCGGGGCGAGGTCCGCGATCATCGACTGGATGCCGGCGATGCGGGACTGGACCGCGGCGATGCCGCTCACAGGCGCTCCTCGTCGGTGTCGTCGGTGGGGTCGTCCGGCGCGTCGTCCGGCAGGTCGGCCCAGGGGCCGCTCGGCCCCGCCCTCAGGTCATCGATCCGCCGCTGCTCCTCCTTGAGCGCCTGGCGGGCCGTCTCCTCGGCGCGGCGGGACTCGAGCTGCTCCAGCGCGCGCGTGCGGGCGCGGGCGGCGGCCCAGCGGCGCTCGGCCTCGCCGGCGCGCTCGGCGGCCAGCTCGGCCTCGCCCTGGGCCTCGAGGAGCCCGCCGCGCAGCGCCGAGCGGGCCGCGACGGACGCGGCCCAGCCGGCGGGGCCTCCCCCGGCCAGCTGGTGGGCGCCCAGCACGGCGCGCGCCTCCTCGTGGAGGCGCCGGGCCACGCGCGCCTCGGAGGCGGACATGGCGCTCTCACCGGCGGCGAGCTTCTCCTGCGTGCGCCGCACCCGCAGGAGGCCGGCGAGGCGGAAGCCGCTCACGCGGCGGCGCCCGGGGAGACGGCGTGCTGGAGCGGCGGGGCGTCGGGGTCGAGCAGCCGCGCGAGCCCCGACAGGGCGGCCCACGACGTGCCCGGGTCGGCGAGGGAGTCGACGGACTGGGTGAGGAAGGCGCGCGTGCTCGGCGCGGCCGCGAGCGCGGCGTCGACGAGCGGGTCGGCGCCGGGCACGTACGCGCCGACGTCCACGAGGTCCTGCGCGTCGCGACGCGCGGCGAGGGCCCGGCGGACCGCCGTCGCGTCGGCGCGCTGCTCCGCCGTCGTCACGCGGGAGGCCACGCGGGAGACGGAGCCGAGGACGTCGACGGCCGGGAAGTGGCCCGCCGTCGCGAGCTTGCGGTCGAGGACGACGTGCCCGTCGAGGATGGAGCGCGCGGCGTCGGCGACCGGCTCGTCGTGGTCGTCGCCGTCGACGAGGACGGTGTAGATGCCGGTGATGGACCCGACGACGCCGGGGCCCGCCCGCTCGAGCAGGCGCGGCAGCAGGGCGAAGACCGACGGCGGGAAGCCGCGGGTGGCGGGCGGCTCGCCGACCGACAGCCCGATCTCGCGCTGGGCCGTGGCCACGCGGGTGAGGGAGTCCATCATGAGGACGACGTCGAGGCCCTGGTCGCGGAAGTGCTCGGCGATCGCCGTCGCCGTGGCCGCCGCCTTGAGGCGCACGAGCGGCGGCTCGTCGGAGGTCGCGACGACGACGACGCTGCGGGCGAGGCCCTCGGGCCCGAGGTCGTCCTCGAGGAACTCGCGGACCTCACGGCCGCGCTCGCCGACGAGGGCCAGGACGACGACGTCGGCGCGGGCGCCGCGGGCCACCATCGACATGAGGCTCGACTTGCCGACGCCGGAGCCGGCGAAGAGGCCGAAGCGCTGCCCCCGGCCGGCGGGGACGAGGGTGTCGAGAACGCGCACGCCGAGCGGCAGGGGCTCGCAGACGCGCTGGCGCTGCAGGGCCGGCGGCGGCGGCGCCTCGAGCGGCACCTCGGCGAGGCCCGCGGGCAGCGGCGCGCCGTCGAGGGGGCGCCCGAGGCCGTCGAGCACGCGCCCGAGGAGGGCGTCGCCGACGCGGACGGTGAGGCGGGGGGCGGAGCGACGGACCGGGACGCCGGCGGCCAGGCCGTCGGCGGTGCCGAGCGGCATGCACGCGAGGACGCCGGCGCGGACGCCCACGACCTCGGCGCGCACGGGCGGGACGCCCTCGTGGCCGATGTCGAGCACCTCGCCGACCCCGGCGGTGAGCCCGACGACCTCGACGGCCAGCCCCGTGACGGACCGGACGACGCCGAGGGCGAGGGGGCCGCCGGCGCGGCGGGCGGCGGCCACGCGGGCGGCGAGCGCCCCGAGCCCGGCGGGCATGGCCGGCACGGGGACGTCGGCCGCCGTGTCCGGCAGCGGCACGGCGCTCGGGCGGGGCGGCTCCTCGACCGGGGGTCGGCGCTGCGCCGGCGGGGAGGCGAGGGGGGCGGACCAGCGGTGCCCCACCAGGGAGGTCGGGCGCTCGGCGTCCGCGCGGCTCGCCGGGGCGGCCGCTCCCCCGAGCTGCCCGGCCTGCGCGAGCTGCCCGACCTGCACGGCGTGACCGGACTGCAGGGGGTGACCGGACTGCAGGGGGACGCTCACGCGCCGCCGCCGAGCAGGACGTCGGCGGCGCGCTGCAGCGCCTGGTCGAGCCGCGCGTCGACGCTGCCGCCGGGGTGCTCGGCCACGGCGTCGCCGCGCCCGAGCGCGGGGTCCTCGAGGAGCTGGACGCCCTCCGGGACGTCGCCCGCGCGGCGGACCTCGACGAGGTCGGCCGGGTGGAGGTGCACCGTGATCCGGCCCGTGGGCGGGCACGGGGCCAGGGCGCGCAGCAGCGCCGCGCGGGCGCCGGCCCCGGCGCGCACCTCGGCGCCGACGACGGCCGCGGCCAGCTCCAGGCCCGTGCGGGCCAGGGCGTCGGTGAGGTCGGCGAGCGCGGGCGCGTCGCGGGCCTCGAGGTCCGAGGCGGCGCGCAGCAGCGCCGTGAGCGCGAGCCGCGAGCTGGCCTCGCGGCGCTCCTCCGCCTCGAGGCGGCGCGCCGTCTCGGCCTCCAGGGCCGCCCGCGCGCGCTCGTCGGCCGCGGCCGCGCCCTGCGCCCAGCCCGCCGCGTACCCGGCCGCGTACCCCGCCGCCCGTCCCGCGTCGGGAGCGGCGGGGCCGGCGGCCAGCCAGGGGGCGGGTCGGTGGGACGCAGCAGCGGCGGGTCGGTGGGACGCAGCAGCGGCGGGTCGGTGGGACGCAGCAGCGGCCGGTCGGGTGACCGCGTCTGGCCCGGACGGGTGGTGCGCGCGCGGCGCCGGCACGAGGACCTCAGGAGACGTACTCATCAGCACCCTCTCGGCGCAGGACGATCTCGCCTGAAGCCTCGAGGCCGCGGATGACGGCGACGACCGAGCCGCGGGCCTCCTCGACGTCGGAGAGCCGGACGGCGCCGAGCAGGTCGATCTCCTCGAGGAGGTTCTCGCGGGCCCGCTCGGAGACGTTGGACAGGACCTTGTCGCGCGTCGCGTCCGCCGTGCCCTTGAGGGCGAGGGCGAGCACGGCCGTCTCGACCTGGCGGGCCAGCAGCTGGACCGCCTTGTCCTCGAGGCCGGTGATGTCGTCGAAGACGAACATCCGCTGGCGCACCTGCTCGGCGAGCTCGGCGTCGACCGTGTCGAGGCCCTCGAGGACGAGCTTCTCGGTCGCCGGGTCGGCGCGGGCGAGGACGTCGACGAGCGGCTGGAGGCCGCCGACGGGCGCCGTGGAGGCGGCCGCCGGGATGATCGTCGAGCTGCGGCGGGACAGGTCCTCGGCGACGAGCTGCACGAGGTCGGGGTCGGGGCGGTCCATCACCGCGATGCGGTGCGCCACCTCGGTCTGCACCTCGCCCGGCAGGCCGGCGAGGACGGTGGCCGCCTGCACCGGCTGCAGGTGCGCCAGCACGAGCGCCGTCGTCTGCGGGTGCTCGCCGGTGAGGAAGCTGAGGATCTGGCGGGGGTCCATCTCGAGGAGGAACTCGAAGACCTTGCCGGGGGTCGCGATGGCGACGCGCTCCATGACGTCGTCGGCGCGGGTGCTGCCGAGCGTCGCCTCGAGGAAGGAGCGGGCGACGGCGACGCCGCCGCGGGTGACCTGCATCCCGCCCGACTCCGCCAGCTCGCGGAACTCGGTGATGACGTCGTCGGCGACCTGCGGGTCGAGCGCGCCCAGCTGGGCGATCTCGGCGGCGAGCTCCTCGACCTCCACCGGGCCCATCCGCGACAGCACGCGGGCGGCGTGCTCGCGGCCGAGCTGGACGAGGACGACGGCGGCCTTCTGGCTGCTCGTCAGGGTCCCGGGCTCCCCGCGGACGGCGAGGGCGCTCACCGCTTGTCCGCCGTGAGCCAGCCGCGGAGGAGCTCGGCCACGTCGTCGGGCGAGCTCTCGGCCAGCTCGACGACCTGCTCGCGGGCGACCGCGGCCGGCGGCTTGGCCACCTGCTCGAGGGCCGGGCGCGGCGCCGGGACGGCGGCGATCGCCTCGGTGGGCGGCGGCGCCGGCGCGGGCACCGGCTCCATCGGGCCGAGGTCGAGCGGCTCCTCCTCGCCCCGCTTCTTGCGCCGGCGCAGGGCCGCGATGGCGGCGACGACGAGGAGGAGCAGGACGACGGCGAGCACCGCGACCGTCTGGATGAGCGCCGTCCGGGCGTCGGCGGCCTCCGCCGCGTCGGCCGCGGCCGCCGCTTCCGCCGCGGCGTCCGCACCGGCGGTGTCGAAGGGCATCTGCGAGACGCTGAGGACGTCGCCGCGGGCCGCGTCGATGCCGGCCGCGGCGCTCACGGCCTCCTGGAGCTGCTGCAGGTCGATGGTGCGCGACGCCTCGGTGTCGACGACGACCGAGACCGACTGGCGGCGGACCCCGCCCGGGGCGGCCTGCGTCTGCGTCGTCGTCTTGTTGACGCCGTTCGTCCGGTCGGTGCTCGAGTTCGTGTACCCGCCGGCGTCGGCCCCGTCGACGCCCTGGGTCTGCTGCGTCGGCACCGCGATGTTGTCGGGCCCGAAGATCCCCGTGCCGCCGAGCTGGCCGCCGACGAGCGCGCCGCTCGCCCCGGTGTACTCCTCCTCGGAGCCGCTCTCGGCGAGCGCCAGGGGGCCGCCCTCGGGGTTCGTGAAGACCTCCTCGGTGCTGCGGACGTCGTCGAAGTCGAGGTCCGCCGTCACGGTCGCCACGGCCTTGCCCGGGCCGACGACCCGGTCGAGCACCTGCTGCAGGTCGCCCTGCACGCGGCTCTCGTAGTCGGTGGTCTGCTGGTCGCGCATGCCGCCCGCCGCGCCGCCGGCGCCGGCCGCGGACAGGAGGGTCCCGGCGGCGTCGACGATCGTGACGTCCTCGGGCTTCATGCCCTCCACGCTCGAGGAGACGAGGTTGAGGACCGACTGCACCTGGCCGCCCGTGAGCTCCTGCCCGGGGCGCGTGGTCACGAGGACGGACGCCGTGGGGGTGCCCGCCGTGTCGGCGAAGACGTCGTCCTCGGGGATGGCCAGCTGCACGCGGGCGCTCTCGACGCTCGCGATCGAGCCGATCGTCGTGGCGAGCTCGCCCTCGAGGGCGCGCTGCCACGTGGTGCGCTGCTGGAACTGCGAGGCGGTGACGCCCTGCTCGTCGAGGAGCGCGTAGCCCGTGCCGGCGTCGCCGGGCAGGCCCGCGGCGGACATGTCGAGGCGCAGGTCGTAGACCCGGTCCCGCGGCACGAGGACCGTGGAGCCGCCGTCGGCGAGCTCGTACGGCGTCCCCGTGCTGTCGAGCTGCTCGGTGATGGCGCCGGCGTCGGCCATCGCCAGGTTGGAGAACAGCGGCGTCATCGTCGGGGCGCTGGCCCAGCGCCAGAAGAGCACCCCGCCGGCGACGAGCGCGACGACGGCGACGATGGCGACGACCTTCTGCGCGGCGGTGGACGAGCCGAAGCTCGCCCCCAGCTTCTTGAGGGGCTCGAGGGCTCCCGCGGCGGCACCCATCAGGCCTGCAACCTCATGATCTCGGAGAAGGCCTCGACGGCCTTGTTGCGGACGGCGACGGTGAGCTCGGTGGCGAGCTTCGCCTGGTTGGCGGCGATCACGTAGTCGTGGACGTCGGTGAGGTCACCCGTCGCGGCCTGCACGGCCTTGACGTCGGCGGTGGCCTCCATCGACTGCACGGTCTGCAGGCCCTGGGCCATGGCCGCGCCGAAGGCGCGGGTGACGTCGGCGCTGCTCGAGGGCTGCTCCACGAGGCCGGCCGGGGCGACGGAGCCCGTCGGCAGCGACGGCAGGCTCGGCGCGACGCCGCGGACGCCGACGGAGCCGATGGCCTCGACCCCCATGACGCTCACGCGCCGCCGCCGATCCGGAGGGCGGCCATGTAGGACTCACGGGCGCGGTCGACGACGGCGAGGCTCGCCTGGTAGCCGCGCTGGGCCATGATCATCTGCGACATCTGGCTGCTGAGGTCGACGTCGGGGTAGCGCACGTAGCCCTCCGCGTCGGCGTAGGGGTGGTTCGGCTCGTAGACGAGGCGGCCCCCCGGCGTGGAGCCGGCGGCGATGCCCGCCACCCGGACGCCGCCGGTGCCAGCGCCGTAGTCGACGGCCTCCGCGAGCACCCGCTTCTCCTGGTAGGCGGCCTCCGTCGTCGGCCGGGCCGTGTTGACGTTGGCGATGTTGTCGCTGATGGCGTCGAGCCACTTGCGGTGCACGGTGGCGCCGGTGCCCGCGATGCCGATGGCCTGGAAGATGGTCACGGGAGCCTCACTGGGTCCGCATCGAGGTGCGCAGCAGCGACATCCGGTCCGTCACGGCCTGCGTGACGAGCTGGTAGCGCAGCACCGTGTCGGTGTTGGAGATGGTCTCGGTGTCGAGGTTGACGTTGTTGCCGTCCTCGCGCGTCGGCTCGAGGGAGCGCGCGGTGGTGTGGCCGGTGGAGGCCACGCGGCGGGTCTCGCCCGACCGCACGGCGTCGCGCAGCGAGTCCTCGAACTGCACCCGGCCGGCGAGGAAGCTGGGGGTGTCGATGTTGGCCACGTTGTCGGCGATGGCCCGCTGGCGGGCCGACAACCCGTCCATGGCGACCCTGAGCGCCACGCTCGTCACGTCTGCGAACACCGGCGTGCCCTGCCTTCGGCTCGTCCCCCCGGCGAGGCCGGGAGGTGGTGCGGCGGCCAGTCCGTGGCCGGGGGGTGAGCCGCTCCTTGGCTCACAGGTGGCTTCGGCCGCACGGGTGGTTCCCTTGAGCGCAGGGCCGGGCGGGTGATCACGCGATGCGCCAGGAGGGTGACGCCCCGGCGCGCCTCCGCCGCCGGCGGCGTCGGGTGCGCTGCGGCGATGCGCCTCCGGGCGCGCTCCCCCGCTCCCCCCGCCCCGCGAGGGGCGATGTGTGGCCATGTCGCCCTAGGGCCGCCCCACGGAGGGCGATGTGTGGCCATGTCGCCCCCGCAGAGCCGCCCGGAGGGGCGACATGGCCACACGTCGCCTCCAGGGGGGCGGCGGCAGGGGACGACGTCGGGTCCCGGGAGGGGACGACGACGCGACGACGCCCCGCGGCTCGTCGTCGAGCGCGGGGCGGTGGCGTCGGCCGTGGAGGCCGTGCGCGAGAGCTAGAGGGCGACGTCGAGGTAGAGCGCCTGCTCGCCGTCGCGGCGGGTCTCGCGGGCGTCGGCGAGGGCGTCGACGGCGCGGGCCTGGCGCCGGTTGAGGACGATGGCGCGCCCGAGGGCCTCGGCGGTGCGCGCCTGGCGCTCGGCGAGGGCGCGGGCGCGGTCGGCCAGGGGCGCGGGCAGGGGGCCGAGCCCGACGGGCGGCGCCCAGGGGCGGCGCGGGGTCGCCGGCGGGGCCTCGGCCTGGTGGTGCAGCCGGGCGAGGAGGTCCTCGGCGGCGGCGACCTCGAGCTCGAGCTCGCCCAGCGCCGCCTCCCACCGCGCGCGGAAGGCCCGCCCGCGGTCGTCGTCCCCGACGGGCGCGGGGGCGTCGACGACCGGCGCGCGGTCGCCGTCGCGCCGCGGCGCCGGGCGCCCGTCCGAGCGGCCGTCCCGGGGCGCGGGCACGGCGGCGCGACGCTCCTGCTGCCGCGCCCGCAGCGCGGGGAGGAGCCCCCCGCGCCGGCTGCTCGTGTCCGCCACCGGGGTCAGGCGCTGACCGAGAGGAGGCCGCCGGTGCCGGCGGTGACGCTCGCCGCCCCGGTGCGCTGGGAGGGCAGGACGGGGGTGGCGTGGCCCGCCGGAGCGGACTGCTGGGCCACGGTCTGGGCGGCCTGGTGCCACGCGTCGCGCAGCGGCTCGACGAGGCCCCGGCAGGCGGCCGTGCGGGCGACGTCGCCGGTGATGTTCGCCTCGACGAGCTCGGAGGCGAGGAAGGTGTAGAGCCCGGCGAGGCCGGCGGCGCCGGCCCACCCGGAGGCGCCCGAGGTGTCGAGCGAGCTGTGGAGCTCGGTGACGACGTCCTGGGCGTGCTGCAGCTGGGCGTTCGCCGTGGCGCGGTCGCCCGCGGCCTGGGCGCGCTCGGCGCGGGACAGGTCGAGCACGAGCCGGTCGTAGAGCATCGTCAGCAGCTTGGCCGGCGACGCGGTGGCGACGGCGTCGGCGAGGAAGCGGGCGCGCGCGGCGGCGGGGTTGTGCACGGGTGGTCCCTCTCGTCGTGGTGCGGTCGGGGCAGCGCCGCCGTGGTGGCGGCACCTCCGGGGGGCGCGACGACCGGCCGATGTCGGTCGTGGCCGTCGCTCAGCCGTACGTCGGCAGACCGGCGATCTGGCTGGAGAGGTAGGAGGACTGCGACTTGAGTCCGGACAGCACCGTCTCGAGGGACGCGAACTGCCGCTCCAGCGTGGTGCGCCGCAGCTCGAGCCGGGTGTCCCAGCGCTCGACCTGGTCGTTGAGGTCGGTGACCGTGCTGCGACGCCCGGTGATCGCGGTGGTGAAGGTGCCGCTGACCGGGTCGCTCGCCCGGTCGGCCACGGCTCTGACCCTCTCCGCCAGGCCGGAGACGAGCGCCTCGGCGCGCGCGGGGTCCTTGGCCATGAGGTCGTCGAACGCGGCCTGGTCGAAGACGAGGGTCCCGTCACGGGTCAGCTGGACACCCGCCGGGGCCACCGAGTCCGACGAGCCCGAGACCGCCGACAGCAGGTCCTGGATCGTCGACCGCACGACGGCGTCGCCGGCGAGCGCTCCTGAGACGCCCTTGGTGCCGCCGGACCCGGGGGTCGAGGAGCTCTGCGAGCGGAGCTCGGCGAGAGCGGTGTTCACCGTCTCGACCAGCGCCTTGGCGGCGGCCGACCCGGCGCTGGTGTCCTTCGCGACGGTGACGGTGACCACCTCACCGTTGACGGCGGTCGGGCGGATGGAGGCTCCCGGCAGGAGGTCGTCGAAGGACCCCGTCGCCGAGGTGAGCAGGAAGCCGCCTCCGAGGTCGATCTCGGCGTCCCGGCCCTGCACGAGCAGGACCTCCTCGCCGAGCGCCTCCTCCATCCCCGTGATCTGGAACTCGCCCGCGGCACCCGGCGTGGAGCTGGAGACCTGCAGCCGGAACTCCCCGGGGGAGACCTGCAGCACCGTGGCGCGCATCCCGAGCGAGGCGTCGCCGTTGATGGCGGCCGCCACGTCGCTGACCGTGCCGTTGCCCCCGACGAGCAGGCGGACGGCGTCGGTGCCGGCCGCGGGGAACTCGATCGAGACCTCGAACGGGGGGCCCGCGACCACGGTCTGGTCGGCAGCGGCGGGAGCGCCCGTGACGACGGAGTGGTTCGTCGCGAGCTGGTTGACCGAGAAGCTGACCGACCCCGGACGGGCGTCTGCGGAGGCCCTCGCCGTCGCCGTGACGGCCGTGGAGGACGACGTCGCCGTCGTCGCGGTCCACGCCGCCCCGGGCGAGGTCACGCCGAGGGAGGTCGACGGGAGGAGCTTGGCCGCCGCGGCGGTGATGGAGCTGAACCGCGTGTTGATGGACTGCAGGGCGGTGATCTGCTTCTCCACCGCGGTGGCGCGGTTCTTCAGCGCGGTCTGCGACTGCGACTCCACCGCCATGAGCTGACTGATGATGGTCGTCGTGTCGAGCCCGCTCGACAGGCCCCCGATCGACAGCCCTCCGGCCATGGCAGTGCTCCTCGCGTCCGTGCGTCGGTTGAGCCCCGCGGCCTCGTGCCGGCGGAGCGCTGACGTCTGGTGCATCGGCCCTCATGAGCCCCACCTGAGCCGCCTGACCACCTCGCCACCCGTCCNTGGTGGCTCCCCCTCCTCATCGGCCCCCACGACGGGGACTTGAGGGGACTGCGGGCCGCTGACCCGACCGGGTGGCGACCTGGACGCGGCAGCGGCGGGCCGGTCCCCGTGGGGTCCGGCCCGCCGCTGGCGTGCTGGTGGTGCCGTGGTGCTGGGTGCGGGCGGTGCCCGCGCTGGTCAGCGGAGCAGGGACAGGACGCCCTGGCCCATCTGGTTGGCCTGGGCCAGCATCGCGGTGCCGGCCTGGGACAGGATCTGGGACTTCGTGAAGCTGACCATCTCCGAGGCCATGTCGGTGTCGCGGATGCGGCTCTCCGACGCGGTGAGGTTCTCGATCGAGACGTTGAGGTTCTTGATCGTGGACTCGAAGCGGTTCTGGACCGCACCCAGGTTCGCGCGGGCCGTGGAGATCGTCTCGATCTGCGTGTCGATCGTCCCGATCGCCGCCTGCGCACCCGCAGCGTCGCTGAAGTCGAGGCCGCCGAGCGCGGTCGCGACACCGGTGACGCTCGCCGAGGACAGGTCGACGACGATCGCGTTGACGGTCGCGTCCGAGTTGGCGCCCACCTGGAAGTTGACCGAGGTGGCCGTGCCGTCGAGCAGGTTGGTGCCGTTGAAGGACGTCGACTTGCCGATCCGGTCGAGCTCGGCAACGAGCTGCTTGGCCTCGGTGTCGATGTTGGTGCGGGCCTTGTCGGAGTTGGTGTCGTTGGCGGCCTGGACCGACAGGTCGCGCAGGCGCTGAAGCATCGAGTGGGTCGTGCCCAGCGCGCCCTCGGCGGTCTGGACCATCGAGATGCCGTCCTGGGCGTTGCGGGCGGCGACCTTGAGGCCGCCGACCTGGCTGCGCAGGCCCTCGGAGATCGCCAGGCCGGCCGCGTCGTCCGCCGCGCGGTTGATGCGGAGGCCGCTGGACAGCTTCTCGAGGGAGCTGCTCACCGAGTTCTGCGTGACCGAGAGGTTCCGGTAGGCGTTGAACGCGGCGACGTTGTTGTTGATCTGGAAACCCATGACTGGAGTCCTCTTCCGTGAGGTGGAGCAGGTGGTGGTCGGAGAGCCCCCGTCCGTGGTGGCTCCCCCTCCTCATCGGCCCCCACGACGGGGACTTGAGGGGACTGCGGGCCGCTGACCCGACCGGGTGACGACCGAGCGCGCGGCGGGTCAGGCCAGCAGGGCCTGGCGCGTCACCCACGGCGCCGGCCGCACGGTCTGGCGCTGCGCGGGCACGGCGGCGGCCGCCGCCACGGCGGCCGCGGTGGCCGTGCGTGCGGGCGCCGCAGCGCGGGAGGCCAGCTCCTCGCGGGCCTGCGCGGAGCGGGCGGCGCTGCCGACGCCCGCGGCGGCGGCGTGCAGGGCGACGTCGGCGTAGAAGGCCTCGCGGCGACGGGCCGCGACGCCCGCGGGGGCCTCGGCCGGGCGCTGGGGCTCGAGCACGGCCTCCATGCCGGCGCGCAGGAGGCCGAGCGCCTCGGTGCGCAGCTGGCTCACGCGCGACTCCGTGACGCCGAGCTCCTCGGCCACCTCGGCCAGCGGGCGCTGCTCGAGGAAGGTGCCGACGACGACGCGCCGCAACCGCTCCGGCAGCGCGGCGACGCCGGCGCCCATGACGCGCATCCGCTCGGCGCGCAGCGCCAGCTCCTCGGGACCGGGCCGCTCGTCGGCCAGTCCCTCGGCCCACGTGCGGGCGAGCGCCTCGCCGCCGTCGCCCGAGCCCGCGACCGGGGCGTCGAGGCTGGAGACGGTGACGCCGGACTCGGCCCGGCGACGGTCGACCTCGGCGGTGCCGACGCCCATGGCCCCCGCGAGCTCCTCGCGGGTGGGGCGGCGGCCGAGGGTGGCGGTGAGGGAGTCCTCGACGCCGTGCATCTCCCGGCCGCGCGAGCGGACGCCGCGGCTCACGAGGTCCATGACCCGCAGCTCGTCGAGCACGGCCCCGCGGATGCGGGTGCTCGCGTACCGCGTGAAGGGGACACCGGTCTCCTCGTCGTACCCGCGCGCGGCCTGCAGCAGCCCGGCGGCGCCGGCGCCGGCGAGGTCGCCGGAGTCGACGTGCGCGGGGAGGCGCATGGCCACCTCCCGGACCACGTGGCCGACGAGGGGCAGGTGTGCGGTGACGAGCGCCTCGACGGCGGCCGCGTCACGGCGGGAGGAGCGGGGAGAGGCGCTGCGGGGAGCGGTCGCGGCGCGCGCGGTGCGCGGGGCGGCGGGCTCGGCCGTGCGCTGCGTCGGGATCATCACGCTGCAGTCCTCGTCCCGGCGGCTGAGGGCCTTGAGCCCGGACGGGTCACGGCGTCGGCGCGGACCACCCGGTCGGACGCACCCTCCCCGCTCCCAGCGGCCCCGGACCGCTCAGCCGTCGCAGCGGACCGCCGATGGGCGCACCGGACCACCTGCCGGCCGCCCGGCCGCCGCAGGAGCAGGACGCCCCCCGGACCACCACCCGGGGAGGACCACCGAGGAGAGGACCGTCATGGGCCTGGCAGAGCTGTCGAACGTGCTGTGGCGGGAGCGGGAGGTGCTCGAGCTCCTGCTCTTCAAGCTGGAGGAGGAGCAGCTCGTGCTCTCCAGCGGGCGCACGCGCTGGCTCGCCCACGCCACCCGCGAGGTGGAGGTCGTCCTCGACCAGGTCCGCGCCGCCGAGCTCGAGCGCGCCGTGCACGTGCAGGCGGTGGCCGCCGAGGTCGGCGTCGACGCCGGCGCCGGCCTGCGCCAGCTCGCCGAGGCCGTCGACGCCCCCTGGGACGAGGTCCTCGGGGCGCACCGCGACGCCTTCCTCGTCCTCACGAGCGAGATCAGCGCCACCGCGGCGGCCAACCGCGACGTCCTCGCCTCCGGGCGCCGGGCGCTCGACGAGGCCATGGCCTCCCTCGGCGAGGTCGGCCCGGGCGCCCCCGTCGTCCCCGTGCAGACCTACGGGCCGCGCGGCGGGCACCGCTCCGGCGCGGCCGACGCGGGCTCCCGCGCGCGGCTCGTCGACGAGGCGCTCTGACCTCTCTCCCCCGCGGATCTCCTCCCGCGGAGAGCCTCAGCACCACGCCCGTTGCGCCGATGGAGCGACGACGGAGGAGGGCCCCGCGCCCGCCCCGCCACCCGGACCCAGTCCCGGGTTCCGACCGACGACGACCCACACCGATGCGGAGACCACGATGAGCACCTTCCAGGGCCTGTCCGTCGCCCTGAGCTCGCTGCAGTCCCAGCGGCGCGCGATGGACGTCGCCGGCCAGAACATCGCCAACGCGGCCACCCCCGGGTACACCCGCCAGCGCGCGGACCTCGTCTCGCAGGCGGGACCGGTCAACCCGATCTCCAACGTGCGCGGCTGGACCACCGGCAACGGTGTGGCCGTCGCGGACATCACCCGGCTCACCGACCGCCTGGCCTCCAGCCGCGTCGAGATCACCACGGCCGACGCCGCTCTGGCCAGCACCCGCTCCGGCGTGCTCGACGCCGTCCAGGCCGGCTTCAACGAGCCCGGCGACACGGGCCTGCAGCACAAGCTCGGGCAGATGTGGACGGCCTGGTCGGCCCTCGGCGACCAGGACCCCCTGGGCACCGGCGGCGCCGCCGCCCGCGTCACCGTCGCCGGCCGCAGCGAGGAGGTCGCCGCGACGCTCCGCGAGGGTGCGGCCCAGACCGCCGCCACGTGGGGCGACGTGCGGGCCGAGCTCGGCACGCTGGAGACCTCGGTCAACAGCATCGCGACGTCCGTGGCCGACTACAACCGCCTCATCACCATCACCGAGACGACGGGCGCCACCGCGCACGAGCTCGCCGACCAGCGCGACCAGCTCGTCCGCCAGCTCTCCCAGCTCGTCGGCGCCACGAGCCGGCCCCGCCCCGACGGCGGCGTCGACGTCCTCGTCGGTGGCGAGGCCCTCGTCAGCGGCGCCGTCGCGCGCCAGGTCGCCGTCGCCGGACCGCTCGCCATGAGCGGCGCCGCGACCGGCCCGACGACCGTCACCTTCGCCGACACCGGCGCGACCGCCGCCGTCGGCGGGGCCGCCGCCGCGCTCACCGAGGCCCTGACGACGACCATCCCCGGCGTCATGGCCGGCTACGACCGGGTCGCCCAGTCCGTCGCGACCCGCGTCAACGCCGCCCACGGCGACCCCGCGGTCTTCACCGCGGCCGACGGCGGACCCCTCACGGCGGCGAACGTCACCGCCTCGATCGCCCCGAGCGACGTCCGCGCCGGGAGGGGCGGCCGCGGCGTCGAGGTCGCGGACGCCGTCGCCGCCCTGGCGGAGGACCCCTCGGGGCCGGACGGCCAGTGGCGCACCTTCGTCATCGGCGTCGCGGGCGCCGCCTCGGCCGCCGAGGTCCGCGCCACGGCGACGCAGACCAACAGCGACGCCGCCCGGGGGGCGCTCGTCGCGTCCACCGCCGTCGACGTCGACAGCGAGATGGTCGACCTGCTCACGTACCAGCGCGCCTACGAAGGAGCTGCCCGCGTGCTCACCACCGTGGACCAGATGCTCGACACGCTCATCAACCGCACCGGCGTGGTCGGACGATGAGTCCGGTCAGCGGCATCTCCGCCAGCCTGTCCAGCGCCGGCGGCGTCGGCGGCCGCTCCACCCTGCTCGGTGGCGGCGCCTCGGCGCTGGCCGGCATCTCGACGGCCGCGGCCCGCCTGGCCCGCTCCACCGACGAGGTCTCGAGCGGCCGCGCCATCCACAAGCCCTCGGACGACGTCGTCGGCACCGACAAGGCCCTCGAGCTGCGCCGGGCCCTCGCGGCCGAGGACCGCTACGCGCGGTCCGGGTCCGACGCCACCGCGTGGCTCGGGACGACCGACGGCGCGCTCCAGCAGGGCATCGCCGTCCTGCAGCGCGTGCGCGACCTCACCGTGCAGGCCGGCTCCGACGCCAACTCCGCGACCTCACGGTCGGCCCTGGCGACCGAGGTCCGCGGGCTGCGGGACGACGTGCTCTCGATCGCCAACACGACCTACCTCGGCCGGCCGGTCTTCGGCGGCACGACGGGCGAGCCCCGCGCCTTCACCGAGTCCGGCGGCGTCGTCTCGCCGGCGACGGACACCGGCTCCGGGTCGGTCGTGCGCGGCCTCGCCCCCGGCACGAGCATCCGCGTGGACACCTCGGGCACCGCGGCCTTCGGCGCCGGCGACGACTCCGTCTTCGCCGTCCTCGACCGCGTGGCGACCGCCATGACGACCGGCTCCGCCGAGTCCTCCGCCGCGCTCGCCGACCTCGACGCAGCCCTGGGCCGCATGACGACGGCCCTCACGGACGTCGGCACCCGCATGTCCCGCGTGGACTCGCTGCGCTCGCGCGGCGAGGACCGCGTGCTCTCCCTCACCTCGGCGAAGGCCGACGTCGAGGAGGTCGACCTCGCCAAGTCGCTCATGGAGCTGTCGATGCACGAGAAGGCCTACCAGGCCGCCCTCGGCGCGGCCGCCCGGACGTCGACGCCCACGCTCCTAGACTTCCTCCGGTGAGCGCTGCGACGACGCCCCCGCCCGCCCTGCCCGAGGTGCGCTTCGTCGCGCCGCTCCCCGGCCTCGAGCAGCTCACCCGCTTCGCGCTCGTGCGCCTCGACGACACGGGGACCCTGTACTCCCTGCAGTCGCTCGAGGCCGACGACGTGCGCCTCGTCGTCCTCGCCCCCGGCGCCTGGTTCCCCGACTACGCGCCGGAGGTCGAGGAGGACGACGTCGAGGGCCTCGGCCTCGAGACGGCCGACGACGCGCTCCTGCTCGTCGTCATCACGCCGGGGGCGTCGCTCGCCGCCAGCACGGCCAACCTCCTGGCGCCGATCGTCGTGCACGCCGGCACGGGCCTCGCCGCCCAGGTGCTCCTCCCCCGCGGCGAGCACCCGCTGCGCGCGCCGCTCGTCGCCGCCTGACCCGCACCACCTCGGGCCCCGTAGCCCCACGGCCTCCGGGGCCCTCCTGCGCGGACTTCGTAGCCCTTCTCCGGGCGGGACGGCGCCAGGCGCGGGGTTCGTAGCCCTTCTCGGCCGACCTGCGCACGTCACCGCGTATGTACGCTCGTCCACATGAGCGAGTCCGCGCCGCCCCCGTCCGCCGACCGGCCGGGCGACCCGCTCGCCGGCGACCCGCGGTCCATGGCGCAGCGGATGCGCGACGGCGACTGGTACCGCGCCGTCGACGACCCCGAGATCACCGAGGCCGCCCACCGCGGCATCGAGCTGGCCGAGGCCTACAACGCGACGAGCTCGCGCCAGGAGACGCTGCGCGCCGAGCTGCTGCACCGCCTGCTCGGCGCCGTCGGCGAGGGGACGGCGATCCGCCCTCCCCTGCACGTGGACTACGGCGCCAACCTGCGCTTCGGCGCGCGCTGCTTCGCCAACTTCGGGCTGACGGCCCTCGACGTCGCCGCCATCACGATCGGCGACGACGTCCAGATCGGCCCGCACGTCCAGCTCCTCACGCCGACGCACCCGCTCGACCCCGAGCTGCGGCGGGCCGGCTGGGAGGCCGCGGAGCCGATCACCGTCGAGGACGGCGTGTGGCTGGGCGGCGGCGTCGTCGTCTGCCCCGGCGTCACCATCGGCGCCGGCACGGTCGTGGGCGCCGGCTCCGTCGTCACGCGCGACCTGCCGCCCCGCGTCCTCGCCGTCGGCAGCCCCGCCCGCGTCGTCCGCTCCCTCGACGACGACGCCGGGCGGTCCGCGTGAGCGCGTCGCCCACGCCGGGGGCCGCCCCCCGCTCGCCGAGGCCGCGGCGCACCGACCCTCACCGCCGCGAGCGCATCGTCGCGGCGGCGCTCGAGGTCCTCGCCGAGCACGGCGTCGCCGGCACCACGCACCGGCGGGTCGCGGCGGCGGCCGACGTCCCCCTCGGGTCGACGACCTACCACTTCGCCTCGCTGGCCGACCTGCGCGCCGCCGCGTACCGCGCGCTCTCGGAGCGGGTCTCGCAGCAGTACGAGGCCGCGCTGGCCGGCGCGCGCACACCGGCGCAGCTCGTCGACGCCGTCACCGACCTCGTCATGGGCGACGCCGGCGCGGGCGCGGCCGACTGGTCGGTCACCTACGAGCTGTACCTCGAGGCGCTCAAGGACCCGGCGCTGCGCGAGGTCACCGAGGGCTGGATGGCCGCGAGCCGCCGCGTCCTCGAGCGGGTCGTCGACCCGGCGACGGCGCGCGGGCTCGACGCCCTCGTCGAGGGCCTCGTCATGCACCGCCTCCTGTCCACCGCCCCCATGGGCCGCGACGTCGTCCGCGAGGCGGTGCGCCGCGCCGTCGGCGCGCGTCCCGACGACCGCGCACCGGGCACGGCCGCCTCCGGCGGCGGCGCCACCGCACCGACAGCGACTCCCCCCGAGACACCGACCGGCCGAGACGGAGACCCCCGCACGTGAGCACCGCCACCCCTCTCGCCGCCCCGGTCGTCAGCCGGGCGGTCGGCGCGACCTACGTCGCCTTCATCGGCTCGGGCTTCGCCTTCGCCAGCTGGGCCTCGCGCATCCCCCAGGTGCGCGACCGGCTCGACCTGTCGACCGCCGCGCTGGGCCTCGTGCTCCTCGCCATCGCCGCCGGCTCCGTCCTCGCGCTCCCGGCCTCCGGCCCCGTCATCGCCCGCATCGGCTCGCGGCGCATGGTCGCCGTCACGGCCGTGCTGCTCGGGTCGGCGCTCGTCGTCGCCTCGGGCGGCGTCCTGGCGGGGGCGCTGCCCCTGCTCGTCCTCGGGCTCTTCCTCCTCGGGCTGGCGAACGGCGCCTGGGACGTCGCCATGAACGTGCACGGCGCTGTCGTCGAGCGCCTCGTCGGGCGCACGATCATGACGCGCTTCCACGCCGGCTTCAGCGTCGGCACGGTGGCCGGGGCGCTGCTCGGCACGCTGCTCGTGCACCTCGACGTGCCGGTGCCGTGGCACCTCGCCGTCGTCGGCGTCGTCGTGGCCGTCGCCGTCCCCCTCGGGTCCCGGGCCTTCGTCCCCGACGACAGCGCGGCCGACCTCGACCCGATGGACGACGGCCCGGTGGGTGGTGGGCCGGCACAGGACGAGCCGGTCGACGGGTCCCCCGCCGACGCCGCCGCCTCGCTCGCGGCCGGCCCGGAGCCCACGGCGTCCCCCGCGGCGGCGCCCGCGGTCGCCCCGCGCGGCGCGTTCGCGTCCTGGACCGAGCCGCGGACGCTCCTCATCGGCGTCTTCGTGCTCGCCTTCGCCTTCGCCGAGGGCACGGCCAACGACTGGATCGCCGTGGCCGTCATCGACGGCTACGGCGCGGACGCCGCCCTGGGCACGCTGACCTTCGCCGTCTTCCTCACAGCCATGACGGTGGGCCGCTGGTACGGCCCCGACCTGCTCGACCGCTTCGGGCGGGTGGCGACCATCCGCGTCATGGCGTCGGTCTCCCTCGTCGGCCTGCTGCTCTTCATCTTCTCGCCGAGCCTCCCGCTCGCCCTCGTCGGCGCCCTCCTCTGGGGCGGCGGCATCGCCCTCGGCTTCCCGCTCGGCATGAGCGCCGCCGCCGACGACCCGGCCCTGGCGCCGGGGCGGGTCAGCGTCGTCGCCTCGATCGGGTACGTCGCGTTCCTCGCCGGGCCGCCGCTCATCGGCCTGCTCGGGGAGGCGGCCGGGGTGCTGCGGGCGGTGTCCGTCGTCGCCGTCCTGCTCGCGCTGGCGCTGCTCGTGTCCGGCTCGGTGCGCCCGCTCGAGCGCTCTCAGACCCGGCGCGCGACGACGGCGTAGAGCGGGTCACCGCGGTAGGTGCCGCCGCGCTCGGGCCCCGGAGGCGTGCGCAGGGAGACCTCGGGCTCGGAGAAGCCGCCGGCTCGGCGCAGGTACTCCGCGACGAGCGCGCAGCGGCCGTCGTCGTCCGTGGCGAGCCAGCCGTGGACGGCCTTCGTGGGGAAGCAGCGGTTCGAGAAGGTGAGGACGACGAGGCCGCCCGCCCGCAGCGCCCGCGCCGCGTCGGCGAGCACCTCGACGGGGCGCACGAGGTAGTCCACCGACACGCAGCACAGGACGGCGTCGACGGACGCGTCGTCGAGGGGCAGCCGCGGGTCCATGTTGAGGTCGTGGACGACGCGGCGGGTCGCCATCGGGTTGGCGTCGAGCTCGGCGGCGTTCATGCCGAGGACGACGAGCTCCTCGGGCGCGCGGCGCAGGTGCGAGACCCACGACGACATGAGGTCGAGCACGACCCGGGGGCGCCCGTCCGGGCTCGGCGACGACCCGTCGACGCCGAGCTCGGCGTAGAGGTCGCCCACCGCGGCGATCGCGGCGTCGTCGATGTGCGTGACGAGCCGCTGCGGCCCGTAGAACCGGCTGTCGGGCGAGGGGTCGTCGCGCTCGAAGAACCACGCGGGGAAGGGCTCGGGCGCCGGCGTCGTCACCGGAGCAGCGTCACCCGGGCCGGGCCGAGCAGCACGTCCGGGCGCCGAGGGACCCGGACCGCAGGGGCGCGCGGACTTCGAGGGCCGACACGCCACAACGCGCCCACCGGCGCGGACTTCGAGGGCTGGCACGCCGGGCGCCGGCCCTCGAAGTCCGCGCTCGCCGTCGGCCGCTGGGCCGCGCCGTCCGCAGCCCTCAGGGCTGCGGGAGCAGGTCGACCCGCAGGTCCGGCCCGACGCGCACGACGCCGGCCACCTCGAGGCGAGCGATCGTGTCCATCGAGGCGCCGGTCGACGCCGTCACGACGGCGGCGGTCCCCTGCCCGAGCAGGGCGGGCGCGAGGTAGGCGCGCACCCGGTCGACGAGGCCGGCGTCGAGGAAGGCGCCCGCGAGGCGCGGCCCGCCCTCGAGCATCACCGAGCGCACGCCACGAGCGTGGAGCGCGGCGAGCGCCCCCGGCAGGTCCACCCCGCCGGCCGGACCCCGACCGACGTCGGCGGCCGTGAGGACGACGCACTCCCCCGCCCCCGGCCCGCTCCCCGCGCGCACCGCGGCGCCGGCGGGCGTGCGCCCGTCGGCGTCGAGCACGACGCGCAGCGGCGCGCGGGCCGCGAGCGCCTCGTCGGCGACGGCGTCGCCGGTCGGCGGCAGGTCGCGGACCGTCAACGACGGGTCGTCGGCGAGCACGGTGCCGACGCCGACGACGACGGCGTCGCTGCGGGCGCGCAGCAGATGCGCGTCGGCGCGGGCCTGCGGCGAGGTGATCCAGCGGCTCGTCCCGTCGGCGGCGGCGCTGCGCCCGTCGAGCGTGGCGGCGAGCTTCCACGTGACGAGCGGCCGGCCCGTGCGCTGCGCGTGCAGCCAGGCCTCGTTGACCCGACGCGCCGCCTCCGCCTGCTCCGGGTCGGCGCGGACGACGTCGACCCCCGCCGCCGCGAGGGTGCGCGCGCCCCCGGCGGCGCGGGAGTCCGGGTCCGCGACGGCGAGCACGACGCGCGCGACGCCCGCGGCCAGCAACGCCTGCGAGCACGGCCCGGTGCGGCCGGTGTGGTCGCAGGGCTCGAGGGTGACGACCGCCGTCCCGCCGCGGGCGCGCGCCCCGGCCTCGCGCAGGGCGCCGACCTCGGCGTGCGGCCCCCCGGCGCGGGCGTGCCAGCCCTCCCCGACGACCTCGCCCGCGGCGTCGAGGACGACGCAGCCGACGACGGGGTTGGGGCTCGTGCCGCCCAGCCCGCGCGCGGCGAGGGCCACGGCCCGGGCCAGTGCCGCGCGCTCGGCGGCGCGCAGCCCTCCCGTCGCGCCGCCGAGCTCGTCGTCGCCCCCGGTCACCCCTTCAGCGCGGCGTCGACGACGCCGCGGGCCTCCTCGAGGACCTGGTCGAGGTGCTCCTCGCCGCGGAAGGACTCGGCGTAGATCTTGTAGACGTCCTCGGTGCCCGAGGGTCGGGCGGCGAACCAGGCGCTCTCCGTCGTCACCTTGAGCCCCCCGATCGCCGCGTGGTTGCCGGGCGCCTCGGTGAGCTTGGCGGTGATCGCCTCGCCGCCGACCTCGGAGGCGGTGACGGCCTCGGGCGACAGCTTCCCGAGCCGCGCCTTCTCCTCGCGGCCGGCCGGGGCGTCCACGCGCTTGTACGCCGACGCGCCGTACCGCTCGACCAGGTCGCCGTGCAGCTCGCTCGGCGAGCGGCCGGTGACGGCGCGGATCTCCGAGGCGAGCAGCGCCAGGAGGATCCCGTCCTTGTCCGTCGTCCAGACGGTGCCGTCCTTGCGGAGGAAGGAGGCGCCCGCGCTCTCCTCGCCGCCGAAGACGACCGACCCGTCGAGCAGCCCGTCGACGAAGAACTTGAAGCCCACCGGCACCTCGAGCAGACGGCGGCCCGCGCCGTCGACCACACGGTCGATGAGCGACGACGAGACGAGGGTCTTGCCGACGGCCGCCTCGCTCCCCCACCCGCGGTGCTCGAGCAGGTAGGAGATCGCGACGGCGAGGTAGTGGTTGGGGTTCATCAGCCCGGCGTCGGGCGTGACGACGCCGTGCCGGTCGGAGTCGGCGTCGTTGCCGGTGGCGACGTCGTAGCGGTCCTTCTGCTCGATCATCGAGGCCATCGCGTTGGGCGACGAGCAGTCCATGCGGATCTTGCCGTCGCCGTCGAGCGTCATGAAGGCCCACTGCGGGTCGACGGTGTCGTCGACGACCGTGAGGTCGAGGTCGTACGTGCGGCCGATCTCGGCCCAGTAGGCGACCGCCGCGCCGCCGAGCGGGTGGGCGCCGATGCGGACCCCCGCGTCGCGGATCGCGTCCATGTCGAGGACCGAGGACAGGTCGTCGACGTAGTGGCGCAGGAAGTCGTACTCCCCGACGCGCGCGCGGGCCTCCTCGAAGGGCACGCGCTGCACGCCGTCGAGCCCGGCCTCGAGGAGGGCGTTGGCGCGGTCGGCGATCCAGCCGGTGGCGTCCGAGCCCGCCGGGCCGCCGTGCGGCGGGTTGTACTTGAAGCCGCCGTCGCGCGGGGGGTTGTGCGACGGCGTGACGACGATGCCGTCCGCGTCGCCCTCGACGACCTCGTCGGCCGGGGCCGTGCCGCGGCCGTTGAGCCGCAGGACCGCGTGCGAGAGCGCCGGGGTCGGCGTGTACCCGTCGCGGCTGTCGACGAGGACGTCGACGCGGTTGGCCACGAGGACCTCGAGGGCCGAGCGCCACGCGGGCAGCGACAGGGCGTGGGTGTCGCGGGCGATGAGCAGCGGCCCCGTGGTGCCCTGCTGCGCGCGGTACTCGCAGATGGCCTGCGTGATGGCGAGGATGTGCTGCTCGTTGAAGGCGCCGTCGAGCGACGACCCCCGGTGCCCGGACGTCCCGAAGACGACGCGCTGCCCCGGGTCGGACGGGTCCGGCTGCCGGTCCGCGTACGCCGAGAGCAGGGCGTCGACGTCGACGAGGTCCTCGGGGCGGGCGGGCTGGCCTGCGCGCGGGTGCATGGGGGTCATGCAACTGCACCGGCCCGCACGGGCGCCACCGCTGGAGGCCGCCCGTCCCCGCGGCGCCCCGGCTGCTGGTCCCCGGCGGAGGGGTGGATGCGCGCACACCGACCTGCACGACGGGTCGTCGACGGGCGCCACAGGTCGCTGACCTGCGACGACGCTGCGCGACGCCCTGTCGTGCAGGTCGCTGTGCGCCGCACCGGCCGCCGGGCGGGCTACCGGGCCGCCGCGCGGACCTCGTCGGCGTCGTCGGCGAGCCCGCAGCGCACGAGCGCGGCGCCGACGACGGACAGGTCGTCGGTGCCGGCGAGCTCGGCCAGGCCGTCGGCGTCGTGCGGCAGGCCGAGCGCCCTCGCGGGGTCGGTGGCGCGCTCGTCGGCGAAGGGCCGCAGCTGCGGCCAGACCGCCTGCACCTCCCGGCAGAAGATGTCGACGCCGAGCGGGCCGATGCCCGTGAAGGCGCCCACCCCCTCGCGCAGGGCGGGCAGGCCACCGCCGCCGTCGCCGAAGGCCGCGTCGCGCAGGCGCCGCAGGTCGCCCGAGTGCTCCTCCTGCGCGCGCTCGGCCAGCTGCCCGAGCTGGCGGGCCGTCTGCTCCTTCCGCAGGTACTTCGCGTCGGCGAGCACCTGCCACCGCTCCTCGTCGCTCGCGCCGGCGAGCTTGTCCGCCGTCGTCAGGCCCGCCTCGCGCAGCGACCGCGCCGTCCGCACGCCCAGGTCGGCCTGGAGGTTCGCCGACAGCAGGGAGGACAGGACGAGCAGCTCGAAGAGCGGCGCCGGGGTGTCCTCCAGCCGGAGCCCCGACTCCTGCGCGTAGGTCGTGCCGTGGCGCTCGAGCAGGGCGTCGAGGACGGCGCGGCGGTCGGGCTTCGTCATGGCCCCGGCCTACCAGCGCCCGCCCGGCCCGGCACCCGGACGCCCGGCGCCCGAGGACGGCACGGGCGGCAGACTCCCCCCGGGCCCGTACGGGAGCCGGGCCGCCCAGGACGTCGACAGTGTGGGACGAGGAGGAGCCGTGCGCGCTGCGTACCTGCCGGGAGGCAGCCGGGTCGACCTGCGGGAGGTGCCCGACCCCGAGCCGGGCCACGGGCAGGTGCTCGTGGGGACGAGGGCCTCGACGATCTGCGGCAGCGACCTGCGGGCGATCTACCGCGAGCACCTCGGCGAGGGCCCGGAGGCCTACCAGGGCGTCGCCGGGGGCCACGAGCCCGCCGGGCGGGTGCTCGCCGTGGGCCCGGGCGTGGAGCGCGTCGCGGTCGGCGACCGCGTCGTCGTCTACCACATCAGCGGCTGCGGGCAGTGCGCCGAGTGCCGCCGCGGCTACCAGATCTCCTGCACCTCACCGGCGCGCGCGGCCTACGGGTGGCAGCGCGACGGCGGCCACGCCGACCTCCTGCTGGCCGAGGAGCGCGACCTGCTCGCGCTGCCCGAGCCGCTGACCTTCCTCGACGGCGCCGTGGTGGCCTGCGGCTTCGGCACCGCCTACGAGGCCGTGCGCCGCGCCGACGTCTCCGGCGCCGACCGCGTGCTCGTCACCGGGCTGGGCCCCGTCGGTCAGGCCGTGGGGCTGCTCGCGAAGGCCCTGGGCTCCCCGCTGGTCGTCGGCACCGACCCCAGCCCGCAGCGGCGTGCGCTGGCCCTCGAGCTCGGCGCCGTGGACGAGGCCGTCGCCGGGACCGACGCCGAGCTCACCGGGCTGCTGGGCGACGGCGCCGAGGTGGCCGTCGACTGCTCCGGCCACGGCAGCGGCCAGCTGACGGCGCTGCGCCACACCCGCCGGTGGGGCCGGGCCGCGCTCGTCGGCGAGGGCGGGCAGCTCACCGTCGACGTCAGCGAGGTGCTCATCCACCGCCAGCTGACCGTGCACGGCTCGTGGGTGACCTCGACCGTGCGCATGGGCGAGCTGCTGGACGACCTCGTGCGCTGGGACCTGCACCCCGAGCGCCTCGTCACCGCGACCTTCCCGCTCGAGGAGGCCGCCGAGGCCTACCGCACCGCCGACGCCGCCGCCGGCGGCAAGGTGGGCGTCGTCTGGCCCGACGAGGGCTGAGCCCGGCGCCGCCGCCCCTGCGGGCGGCGGCGCCGGTGGGCGGCGCGGGGCTCCCGGGTCAGCGGGAGACGAGCGCCAGCGAGAAGAGGGCGTCGTCGCCGCCGAGGGGCGCGTCGGGCCACGTCATCCCGACCGCGACGAGGAGCCCCGGCGCGGTCGGCGGGCCGTCGTGCGCCTCGACGACGTCGGTGCCGGGCAGCCCGAGCCGCCCGCCGGCGGCGCAGTGCGCCTTGACGGCGCCGCCGACGACGTTGGCGATCTCGGCGAGGACGTCGAGGGCGTCGGCCTCCCCGACGACCTCCTCGTCGTCCATGGCGAGCATCGCGCGGGCCCACCGCTCGGCGGCGAGGGGCGCGCAGCTGACGACGAGGTCGCCCTCCCAGGAGCCCTCGATCCCGATCGTCGATCGCAGGAGGCGGCTCCCGGCCGGGTGCCACCCCGCCTCGACGGGCGCGTCCTCGAGCTCCGGGTCGGCGGACACCGAGCGCCAGAGGTCGCCGACGAGGCCGACGAGGTCCTCCGCGGTGACGACGGGCGGGGCGTCGGGGCCGGTGACGACGGACGTCTCGCTCACGACCACGCACCCCCCGCCGCCGCGGGCTCGCCCACCGGGGCGGGCGCCAGGCCCAGCAGCTCGAGCTTGGCGAGCAGCGCCTCGGGCGTGAAGGGCTTGAAGAGGTACTCGTGCGCCCCGGCCGCGAGCGCCTTGACGACCTGCGACTGCTCGGACTCGCTCGTCACCATCATCAGCGCCATCGAGCGCAGCTCGCGCCGGCGCCGGACGGTCGTGACGAGCTGGAGACCGTCCATGACGGGCATGTTCCAGTCGATGCAGGCGATGTCGGGCACGTCGCCGCCGGCGGCGAGGTGGCGCTCCAGGACGTCGAGGGCCTCCTGGCCGTCACCCGCCTCGAGCACGTCCATCCCGGCACGGCGCAGGACCCCGCTGACGATGCGCCGCATCGCACGGGAGTCGTCCACCACGAGGGCGATCATCGGGTTCCTCCGCTGTCGGGTCGTGGGCCGCCGGGAGATGCGGTCCGGGGTCGTGCGCTGGTGGGGTGCGGTCGGGCGTCCGTCCGGGAGGCGGCCGCCGGTGGGTGCTGTGGCGCCGCCCGTGGTGGCGGGGCGGGCGGACGCCCGCCCGCGGGCGGTGCGAGCAGCCGGCGCGGCGAGCCGGGCACGACGGGCTGCGTCGGCGCGGGCCGGCTCCCGTCGGGTCCCGCCGGCCGGGAGCCGGCCGGGTTCGGGAAGGCGGAGCCGGGCAGCACCGTGCCGGCGCGCGACGGCGGCGCGACGGCGCCCGACCGGGTCGCCGGGACGCGCCCGGCAGCGAGCGGTGAGGCCGGCGCCGCCGGTGCGGCAGCGGTGCGCGGGGCGAGCGGGCGCGGGCGCGCCTCCCCGGCGGGCGTCCGGCGAGGCTCCGCGGCCCCCGGGCGGAGCGCCGAGGCCGGGACGGCCGGGGGGCGCGCCGGCGCGGGCAGCCGCAGCGGCGCCGGGGCCGGCGGGCGCGCGGCGAGCAGCGGGCCGGACACCGGGGCCGGCGCCGACGTCGGCACCGCACCGAGGCGTCCACCGCCGGCCGCGCCGGATCCGAGCGACGGGGAGCCGAGCGAGGAGGAGCCGACCGAGGAGGTCGCGCCGGCCGGGCGGTAGAGGGCGGCGCGGCTGCCCTCCACGCGGGTCCACGCCGAGGAGACCCCGAGGGTGGTCTCGGCCGCGCCGAGGACGAGGACGCCGTCCGGCGCGAGCACCTGGTGGATGCGGTCGAGCACCTGCTGCTTGGTCGCCGTGTCGAAGTAGATGAGGACGTTGCGGCAGAAGACCACGTCGAAGCGCCCGCGCTCGGTGAAGGGCCGGGCGAGGTTGAGCTCCGCGAAGCGGACGCACGAGCGCACCGGCTCGCGCACGCGCCACTGCAGCCCCGCCCGCTCGAGGTGGCGGGCGACCATGTCGGCCGGGAGGCCGCGGCCGACCTCCATCTGCGAGTAGGTGGCCGAGCGGGCGCGCTCGAGGGCGGTCCGGTCGACGTCGGTGGCGAGCACCTCGGTGCGGAAGCCGCGCAGCTCGGGGGCGTCCGCCAGGAGCATCGCGATCGTGTAGGGCTCCTGGCCGGTGGAGCAGGCGGCCGACCAGACCCGCAGCGACCGGCCGGGGCGGGCCGCCGCGAGCTCCGGGAGCAGCCGCTCGCGCAGGTACGTGAAGGGCTCGACGTCCCGGAACCACGACGTCTCGTTCGTCGTCATGGCCTCGACGAGCTCCCAGCGGTCGGCCGCGGAGCCGGCGCGCGCCCGCGCGACGTACGCGCCGACGTCGGCCAGCCCGGCGCGCCGCGCGAGCGGCAGCAGGCGGGAGGTGACGAGGTACTCCTTCGACGCGTCGAGGACGACGGCCGTCTCGGCGCGGACGACCTCGCACACCCACGCGAGGTCCGCCGGCGACAGCGACGGGGAGGCCGGCGCGCTCACCGGGCACCCCCCGCGAGGGCCGGTGCGCCGCGGCGGCAGGCGCTCGCGACGGCGCCGGCGACGGCGTCGAGGGGCAGCACGGCGTCGGCCAGCCCGGCGGACGCGACGGCGCCCGGCATCCCCCACACGACCGACGTCGCGGCGTCCTGGACGAGGACGGCGCCGCCCGCGCGGCGCACGTCGGCGCAGCCGTCGCGGCCGTCGCTGCCCATGCCCGTGAGGACGACGGCGAGGACGCCGGCGCCGTGGACGTCGACGCAGGAGCGGAGCATGACGTCGACGGCGGGCCGGCAGAAGTTCACGGGCGCCGCCTGGGAGAGCTGCACGACGACGTCGGCGCCGGCCCGGCGCAGGACGAGGTGGCGGTCCCCCGGCGCGACGAGGACGCGGCCCGGTCGGAGGTCGTCGCCGTCCTCGGCCTCGCGCACGGCGAGGGGTCCGAGGCGGTCGAGGCGGACCGCGAGCTGGCGGGTGAAGACGGGCGGCATGTGCTGGGTGACGACCACGGGCACGGGCAGGTCCGCGGGCAGGGCCTGCAGCAGCCGGGCGAGCGCCTCGGGACCGCCCGTGGAGCTGCCGACGGCGACGACGGCGGGCAGGCCGGCGCCGCGACGGCCCGGGACGGCGGCCGGGGAGGCCGCCGCCGGCGGGGAGGCGGCTGCGCCGACGGGCGCGGTCCGGGCCGGGGCGGGCGCGGCGGGGGCCGGCGGGCGGGCGGGCGAGCCGGGGCGCGGCGCGGGGACGGCCGGCTCACCGGGGACGCCGCGGCCGGTCGACGCCGACGGCCGGGACGGCGCGAGCGGTGCGGGCGCCGGCGCGGCGGGAGCGACGGGGCGCGCGGGCGCCGGGGCGTTGACCACCGGGGGGTGCAGCGCTGCGACGTGCACGACCGGGGGGCGGACGACGCCCGCCGGACCCGCCGACGGGGCGGGGGCGACGACGGGCGGGCGGACGGCGGCGGGGGCCAGCGGGGGCACGACGGGCCGTCCGACGTGGACGCTGCTCGCCGGGGCCCTCCCGGGCCCGCCCGCGACGGCGTGGCCCGCCAGGGCGCGGACGACGGGCACGAGGCCGTCGCGCACGCGCGCCAGCGCCTCGGCGGGCGAGGAGGCCCGCGACGGCTTGGGGAAGAAGTCGGTGGCCCCGGCCGCGAGGGCGCGCAGGGTGGCCTCGGCGCCGTCGTCCGTGGGGGTGCTCACCATGACGACGGGCGTCGCCCAGCCGCGACGGCGCAGCTCGCGCACCGCGCCGACGCCGTCGAGGGCCGGCATCTCGAGGTCCATGACGACGAGGTCGGGCGCCAGGCGCTCGACCTGCTCCAGGGCCTGCTCGCCGTCGCCGGCGGTGCCCACGACGTCGATGCCGCCAGCCGAGGTGAGCGCCCGCGCGACGAGGCGCCGCAGCACGGCGGCGTCGTCCACGACGAGGACACGGATCGGGGCCATGGCCTCCCATCGGCGCGTCGGTGCCCCGGCCTGAGCCGGTGGCGCCGCGCCCCACCCGCTCACCGCGCGCCCCCGCCGTGGCCGCGCCCCCGCGGGCGCGGCAGCCCGGCCGGCGCGGCGCCCGACGGGGCGCCCACAGCGCGCTCGAGGGGCTCGACGAGACGGCGGGCGGCGGGGCCGACGGCGCCGGCGCACAGGGCGTGCAGCGCACCGCTGAGGGTCGGCCAGGCCCCGGCGGCGGCCGCGGACGCGTCGAGGCCGGCGCGGCGCGCGACGACGACGGCCTCGAACTGGACGCACGCCGCCGCCTCCGTGAGGCCGGCGTGCTCGAGGGCCGCGGAGACGTCGTGGACGGCCCGGGCCCACGCCCCGGGCGCCTCCGCCGCACCGGCGCCGGACGAGCGGCGCAGCAGGGCCAGCCGCTCGGGGGGCGCGGCCGCGAGCCGGGCGAGGGCGTCCTCCACGCGGGCGGCCGCCGGCCCGAGGGGCACCGGGCTCGGCGGGGCGAGAGCGGCGGCCCGCGCGACGGCGTCGTCCGGCTCGACGGCGCCGGGCTCGGCGGGGGCGGGGCCGGGGGGCCCGTCCGGGGCGTGGTGGCCCGTCCAGGCCCGGACGAGCGCGTGCGCCACGACGTCGGACGCCGCGGCGCGCACGCGCGGGTCGAGGACGTCGGCGCCCTCGCCCGGCGGGTGCAGGGCGGTGGGCCGCTCCCAGCACTGCGGGACCACCCGCTCGCGCAGGAGCGCGAGGACGTCGGCGAGCCCGCCCACGGGGGCCCGCTCGAGCAGCGCCCGCGCCGCCGCGGAGTCCCCGGCCTGCAGCGCGACGCGCGCCAGCGCCGCGCCGTCCTCCCCGGGGGCGCGCTCCGCGTGACGGCGGGCGGCCTCCTCGGGCGTGCCGCCGGTGGCGGAGGTCGGCGCCGCGTCCGCGAGGGCGCGCACGTGCGCCGCACCGGCGCCGACGGCGTAGCGCAGCACCCGGGCGACCGACGGGCCGGAGGGGTGGCGCACGAGGTCGAAGGCGACGACCGGCGAGCTCACGAGGCCGTAGGGCACGTGCTCCACCTCCTCGGGCGTCGGTCGGGGCGCCGGCGCTCGGGCGTCGGTCGGGCGCCGGTCGGGTGTCGTCAGGACGTCGGTCGGGCGCCGGTGGTCGGGCGGCGGCGCGGCCGCGGCGAGGTCAGCGGCGGGCCCGCGGCGCCCCCGCGGTGGGCGGCGCCGGGGCGGTGGTGGCCGGGCGCGCCGAGGCCGCCCGCGACGCCTCGAGCGCGGCGTCGAGCTCGAGCAGCAGCAGGAGCTCCTCGCGCGCCGTCGGCGCGCTCGCGCCCTGCTCGGCCACGCCCTGGTGCGTCACGCCCGGCTGCCCAGCGCGACGGTGCGCGTCGCGTCGAGGGGCATGAGCAGGCGGTCGGGCAGCTGGCAGGCGCCGGTGATGAGGTCGGCCATCGGCCCGCTCAGGGTGTCCGGCGGCGGCTCCAGGTCGTCCTCGGAGACCTCGACGACGTCGCCGATGGAGTCCACGAGGAGGGCGACGACCTCGTCGCCGACCCGCACGACGAGGTCCGTCGTGGGCAGGCCCTCCTCCCGCGGGGGCAGCCCGAGGCGGCGGCGCAGGTCCACGGCCGTGACCACCTGCCCGCGCAGGTTGACGAGCCCGGCCACCTCCGGCGGCGCGAGCGGCACCCGGGTGAGCGCCTGCTCGGTGAGGACCTCCTGCACGCGCAGGACCTCGATGCCGTACAGGCCGTCGCCGAGGTGGAAGGTCACGTAGCTGACGGTCATGGGGGGCTCCCCTCCGGGCCGGTGGTGGGCTGCGGCGGGGCGCTCCGGCCCCCGGGTGGCGGCGTCCGCGCGCCGGCCGCTCACGCCCGCGCCCCCTCGTGGGCGTCACGCGGCGAGCGGGGCCGCGGCGGGGCGTACCCGCCGCCGCGGGGGGGCGTCTCGACCTCGTCGTAGAAGGTCGCGTCGGCGGCGAGGACGGCCTGGCGGACGTCGAGGAGCTCGACGATGTGCTCGTCGACGACGGCCGAGCCGGACAGGCCCGGGTCGCCGAGGTGGCTGACGCGCGCGCCGGCGGCCGGGGTGACGTCGAGGATCTCGTCGACCGCGAGCGCCACCGAGCGCCCGCCGACGGCGTGCACGACGAGCGGCACGGACTCCTCGCCGGAGGTCAGCTCCCCGAGGTGCTCGGCGAGCACGAGGACGGGCATGACCTCGCCGCGGTGCTGGACGGCCCAGCGGCGCCCGATGCGCTCGAGCCGCTCGCGCGGCACGTCCTCGAGGCGAGTGACGACCTCGAGCGGGATCGCCATGCGGCGCGAGCCCACGCGGACCAGCAGCAGCTGGGTGCTGTCGCCCGGGCCGGCGTCGAGCTCGCCGGCGCGCTCGTCGGCGCGCTCCTGCTCGCGGGCCGAGCGGGACAGCGCCTGGACGTCCAGGATGAGCGCGAGCCCGCCGTCGCCGAGGATCGTCGCGCCCGAGTAGTGGGGCAGGTCGCCCAGCAGCGCGCCGAGCGGCTTGACGACGATCTCCTGCGTCGCGAGGACGGCGTCGACGACGAGGCCGAAGCGGCGCCCGGCGGTCTCGAGGACGGCGACGACCGAGGACTCCCCCGGCTCCGGGCGGCCCAGCGCCAGGGCGTCGTGCAGGCGCACCAGCGGCAGCAGGTGCCCGCGCAGCCGGTGCACCTCGGCGTCGCCCACGTGCTCGGTGCCCCCGCCCCCGTCGCGGTCCAGGCCGACGAGCTCGCGGAGGCCGTTCTGGGGGATGGCGAAGCGCTGGCCGCCGCAGGAGACGACGAGGGCGGGGATGATCGCCAGGGTCAGGGGCACGCGCAGGCGCGTCGTGCTGCCGCGGCCCACGACCGACTCGAGCTCGATCGAGCCGCCGATGCGCTCGATGTTCGTGCGGACGACGTCCATGCCGACGCCGCGCCCGGACACGCTCGTCACCGCGGCGGCCGTCGAGAAGCCGGGCGTGAAGACGAGCCCGAGCACCTCCGTCGTCGACATCTTGCGCAGCGTCGCCTCGTCGACGAGCCCGCGCTCGAGGGCCCGGGCGCCGATGACCCGCGGGTCCATGCCGCGGCCGTCGTCGGAGACCTCGACGAGCACCTGCCCGCCCTCGTGGCGGGCGCGGAGGGTGACGAGGCCGACCGGGTCCTTGCGGGCGGACCGCCGGTCCTCCGGCGGCTCGAGGCCGTGGTCGACGGCGTTGCGGACGAGGTGGGTGAGCGGGTCCTTGACGGCCTCGAGGAGGGTGCGGTCGAGCTCGGTGTCGGCGCCCTCCATCTCGAGGCGGACCTGGCGGCCGAGCTGGGCGCCGAGGTCGCGGACGACGCGGGGGAGCTTCGACCAGACGTGGTCGATCGGCTGCATGCGGGTCTGCATGACGCCCTGCTGCAGCTCGCCGGCGACGAGGTCGAGGCGGTGCGCCGCGCGGAGCATCTCGGCGTCGCCGGAGCTCGACGCGCGCTCGAGCACCTGGTTCCGGGTGAGGACGAGCTCGCCGACCATCGACATCAGCTGCTCGAGCAGCTCGACGTCGACGCGGACGCTCGCCTCGCCGCTGCGGCGGGCCGGGGCCGGCTCCTCCGCACCCGCGGGGGCGCCGCCCGTCGGGCCGCCGGCGGGCCGGTCCGCCCCGGGCGCGTCGAGGACCGGGTCCGGCACGAGGGCCGGGACGGGGAGGCCGGCCGGGGGCTCGACCGGCGCCACCGCCGCGGGGGCGGCCGGAGCCGTGGCCGCGGGGGGCACCGGGGCGGGCGCGACCTCGGGCGCCGGGGCGGCGGACGGAGCGGGGGCGGGCGCGGCCTCTGCGGCGTGCGCCTCAGGAGCGGGCGGCGCCGCGGCGGCGGCCGGGGCCGGTGCGCCCTCGAGCTCGGCCGTGATCTCGGCGAGCACGCCGGTGAGGTCGGCGCCGGCGTCGGAGCCGGTGGCCTCGATGCGCCCGAGGAGCCCGCGGACGGCGTCGACCATGTGCAGGAGCACCGTGACGGTCTGCGGCGTGGCGACGGCGCGGCCGTCGCGCAGGCGCGCCAGCAGGGTCTCGCCCACGTGCGCGAGGCGCTCGAGGTCGGAGAAGGCGAGGAACCCGCTCGTGCCCTTGATGGTGTGGATGGTGCGGAAGATGCCGGCGAGGAGCTGGCGGGAGGAGGGGTCGGCCTCGAGCGCGACCAGCTGCTGGTCGAGCTCGTCGAGGTTCTCCTCGGACTCGACGAGGAACTCGCCGACGATCTCGTCCATGCCCTCGAGTGCGCCGTCGTCCATGCCGCTCCTAGCTCGCTCGCTCCGGCGCGCCGGCGGCGCGCTCTCCTGCTGTCGGTCGCCGGGCCCCCGACCTGGAGGCGCGGGCGCGCCCCGGTGCGGGGCGCGGGCCCGCCCGGGGGGCCGCGGTGGGCGCCCCGGGCGGGTCGTCGCTACGTGAGGAGCAGCGACATGCCGCCGCGGCCGTAGCCCGCGACGTCGAGGACGAGGTCCAGGCGGCCGGCGCCGCGGCGCAGCGCGTCGGCGACGTCCGGCGGGCAGGGCTCGCCGCTGCCGTGGACGGACGCGAGGCGGCCGTGGCCGCCGCCCGCCACCGGCACGAGCGGGGCCATGACGTTGCACAGCTCGGCCACGTTCTCGGCGAGGAGCGGCGAGAGCTGCCCGTCCTCGACGGAGGCCTCGGCGCCGCCGCGCGGCACGAGGCCGAGGGCGGCGCCCAGGATCGCGGAGCCGGCGAGGTCGAAGGCCAGCAGGCCGACGGTCTCGGCGCCGCGCGTGTAGACGGCGACCGTGCCGGCCGCGTCGTCCCCGGTGACGCGGGCTCCCGGCCCCGGCACCACGTCGCGCCCGAGGAGCCCCTCGAGGACGCCGCGGACCGCCGCGGTGGTGGGCAGCTCGACGGCGGTGGCCGCCGCCTCGCTCACGACGCCACCCCGGCGAGCGCGGACTCGATCGCGTCGTGGAGGACCTCGGGCGTGAAGGGCTTGGTGACGACGAAGGTCGCCCCCGCCGCCGAGGCCCGGTCGTGCACCTCGCTCGCGGCCTCGGAGGTGATGAAGCCGAACGGCGTGCGGTCACCGCCCGCCCGCAGCTGCTGGAGCATCTCGATGCCGGAGGTGCCCGGCATGTTCCAGTCGCACAGCACGAGGTCCGGGGACTCCTCCGCGACCTTCTCCAGGCCGGCCCCGCCGTCGCCGGCCTCGACCACCTCGAGGGAGCCGAACCCCGCCTGCCGCAGCGCGCGCACCACGATCTGGCGCATCACCCGGCTGTCGTCCACCACGAGCACTCTCACCGCTGGCCTCCCCTGCGTCGGCGCCGCCTCAGCGCCCCTGCGCCGTCTATCGGCAGGCACCCGCCCGGGCTTCACCCCTGAGGGAGACGCGCTCGCGGGGCGCCGGCGGAGGGCGCGCCGGGGGCGGGTCAGAGGGCGCCGGTGAGACCGCGCGCGGTGCGCGTGGCCCAGGCGAGCGCCTCGAGGTGGGCGGCGGCGACCGCCGCGGCGCCGGGGGCCTCGCCGTCGCCGTCGGAGGGCCAGGGGGACCCGCCCTCGAGGGCGCGCACGGCGACGAGCGCCGGACCGACCGGCCCCGTGCCGGTGAGCAGGGCGGCCGCGCCGACCGGCCCGAGGCCCGTCTCGCGCACGAGCTGCTCCACGGGGGCGCCCGTCGTGTCCGAGACCGCCGACAGCAGCCCCACGGTGTACAGCTCGCCCTCGAGGCAGCGCTCCGGGGCCAGCAGCTCGCACGCGCGGGCCCGGGCGAGGACGCGGACGACGTCGTCCAGGGGGTCGGCCGAGGAGGACGACGCGCCGAGCAGCGCCACGACGACCCACGAGCGCAGCGCGCGCGGGCCGAGGAGCACGAGCGCCTGGCTGACGGAGCGGACGGGCGTGCGGGCGCCGCTGCCGGCCGACCCGACCCAGCGCAGCACGCGCAGGCCGAGCGCCGGGTCCTCCTGGACGAGGCGCTCCACGGCGCGGGCCGAGGCGTCGGGCTCGCCGAGGAGCGCGAGCAGCCGGGCGCAGACGACCTGCGACGGCGACAGGGCGACGCCGTCGACGACCCGCGGCCGGTCGAACCAGAAGCCCTGGAACCAGGTGTAGCCGGCGGCGGCGCACTCCTCGACGTCGTCCGGGCCCTCGACGCGCTCGGCCAGCAGCCGGACGTCGGGGGACGCGAGGCGCACCCGCGCGGCCACGTCCGCGGGCGTGCGGCCCGCGGCGCGCACGGCCTCCACGTCGACCTTGACGACGTCGACGAGCGGGACGAGGGCGAGCCGCTCGTCGTCGCCGACGTAGTCGTCGAGGGCCAGCACGTAGCCCTCGCCCCGCAGGCGCACGAGCCCCTCGCGCAGCGCGTCGTCGACCGGGACGTCCTCGAGCACCTCGAGGACGACGCCCTCGGGGCGCACCGGCAGGGGCACCTCGCCGAGGAGGAAGGAGCGGGTGAGGTTGAGGAAGACGAGGCCGCCCTCGCCCACGGGGCCGGGCGTGAGCCCCCCGAAGGCCGCCGAGATGACGGCGGAGGTGGCCCGGTCCTGCGCGGCCGCGTCCCAGCCGGGCCCGCCCGGCGCCGCGCCCTCCCCGCGGAAGAGCAGCTCGTAGCCCACGCGGCGACCGCCGGCGTCGACCACCGACTGGCGGGCCAGGGGGAGCCGCGTGCTCGTGACCACGGTCCCCCCTGTCGGCGGCCCCGGCCTGCTGCCGGGGACGCCGCCTCATCGGCAGCCGCGAGCCCGCGCCGCAGGGGCGGCGCGCCGGGGGTCGCCCGTTCGGCGGTCCCCGTCCGCCCGGGAGGGGGCGTGGTCGTCCGGGGAGGTGGCCGAGGGGGTGGGCGGGGAGGTGGGTCGAGGAGGTGCGGCGAGCGCCGACGGGGAGGTGCGCGGGCGGTGGCGGTGCCACAGTGGCGCGGTGCCCGAGCTGCCGGAGGTCGAGGCCCTCGCCGAGTTCCTGCGCGAGCGCGCCGTCGGCCGCGTCGTCGCCGCCGTCGAGGTCGCCGCCATCAGCGTGCTGAAGACCTTCGACCCGCCCCCGACGGCGCTGGCGGGCCTGGAGGTCGTCTCGGCCGACCGGCACGGCAAGTGGCTCGACCTCGGCGCCGACGGGCTGCACCTCGTGTGGCACCTCTCGCGGGGCGGCTGGCTGCGCTGGTACGACGCCGTCCCCGAGCGGCCGGCCCGCCCCGGGAAGGGGCCCCTGGCCCTGCGGGTGCGCCTGGACGACGGCAGCGGCTTCGACCTCACCGAGGCGGGCACGCGCAAGCGGCTCGCCGTCCACGTCGTCCGGGACGCGGCCGAGGTGCCGCAGGTGGCCTCGCTCGGGCCCGACCCGCTCGACCCGGGCTTCGACCGCGACGCCCTCGTGCGCCTGCTCGCCGGCTCGCGGCAGCAGCTGAAGGGGCTGCTGCGCGACCAGCACCTGCTCTCGGGGGTGGGCGGCGCCTACAGCGACGAGGTGCTGCACGCCGCCCGTCTGTCCCCCTTCGCCGTCGCGGGCCGCCTCGGCGAGGAGGAGGTGGACCGGCTCGACACGGCGCTGCACGCCGTCCTCGAGGCCGCCGTCGCCGCGGCCCGCGGGCGGCCGGCGGCCGAGCTCAAGGACGCCAAGCGGCAGGGCATGCGCGTCCACGGCCGCACGGGGCAGGAGTGCCCGGTGTGCGGGGACGTCGTCCGGGAGGTCTCCTTCGCCGACCGCTCCCTGCAGTACTGCGCCACGTGCCAGACCGGCGGCCGCGAGCTCGCCGACCGGCGGATGTCGCGGCTCCTGCGCTGAGGGACGCACGCCCCCGAGCGACGTCGCGACCGACGCCCAGGAGCGGCGGACGCCCGGGGGGCGGCCTCAGCGCGAGGTGCGGGTGCGCCGCCGGGCCAGGTCGTCGCGGCTCGTCGGGTCGGCGTCCGGCGAGGGCGCGAGCACGTTGCCCGGCGTGTCCTCGACGCGGCGCCTGTCGAGCCCCAGCAGCCGCAGGAGCGGGCCGACCGCCGCGTCGTAGACGCCGGGCAGGGCGACGAACCCCAGGCGCAGGAAGGGGTTGCCCCAGCCCGCGCGCGTGTCGCGCTGCGCCGCAGCGGGTCGGGCGAGCACCCGGACGACGCGGTCGGCCACCGTCGCGGGGTCGTAGACCGGCATCGGGGGCTTGCCGTGGTGGCCGAGGTAGGTCGCGGCGCGGCGGTAGACGGGCGTCTCCACCCCACCCGGGGAGACGAGGCGCACGTGGACGCGCCGCCACGGGCGGTTCTCCTGCTGCAGCGTGCGCGCCAGCCCGTGCACGGCCCACTTGCTCGTGACGTAGGACGACATCCACGGCGCCGTCACCTGGCCGAGCACCGAGCCCAGCAGGACCAGGGTCCCCTCCTCCTGCGCGCGGAAGCGGCGCAGCGCGTGGCGGGCGACGGCGGCGGTGCCGAGGACGTCGGTGCGCACGACCCGCTCGAAGACGTCGGCGGGCACGTCGGTGAGGTCGCCGTAGGCGATGACGGCGGCGCTGTGCACCACGGCGTCCAGGCGGCCCTCGCGGCGCACGACGTCGTCGACGCACGCCGCGACGGCGGCGTCGTCGGCCACGTCGAGGGGGTGGGTCGTGGCGCGGGCGCCCTGCGCGCGGCAGTCGGTCGCGACGGCCTCCAGGCCCTCGCGGCCGCGAGCGGCGAGGGCCAGGACGGCGCCGGGGCGGGCGAGGCGCAGCGCCGTCGCGCGCCCGATGCCGCTGGACGCGCCCGTCACGAGGACGACGCGGGGCAGGTCGGCCCCGTGCGCCCGGGGGGCCCCGCTCAGCGCGCCCGCAGCGCTCGTCGTCCTCGTCCGCCGGTCACCTGTCGCCACCGCCCCACCCTGGCCCCGCGGGCGCGCGCCCGCAGCGCGGCGGCCCCGCCCGGCGCTCCCCCCGCGCGCCCGGCCGCCCGCAGGCCGGGCCGCCCGCAGGTCCGTACGGAACGGCTCAGGCCTCGCCGCCCGGCACGAGCGGCACGAGCGCGTCCCAGCGGCTGATCTGGCACCCGTCGGCGCGCGCCAGGTCGGCCGAGACGGGCGAGCCGTCGACGGTGCCGCTGACGAGGGCCGTCTGCGGCCCGCCGAAGACCTGCGTGCACTGCACGTCCCCGCGCGGCGGGGCGAAGGCCTCGGCGCCCGCGTCGGCGACGGCGGCGCAGGCGGCCCCCGGGTCGGGCGCGGTGCCGCTGGCCTGCGCGCCGTCGCAGACGAGGTCGTAGGTCTGGGCCGTCCCGCCGCCGTCGTCGTAGGTGACGGTGAGGTCGGCGGTGAAGCCGTCGGGCACGCCCTGCGCCGTGGCGCTCGACGTGGGGGGCGCGGGCGCCTGCGTCGTCGCCGTCGGCGAGGGCGTCTCGGTCGGCCCGGTGGGGCCCTCGCTCGGGCCGAGGGTCGTGGGCTCGCCGCCGGGCACGTCGACCGACGCGGGGGTCTCGGGGTCGTCGCCGCAGCCCGCCGCGAGGAGCAGGACGGCGGCGGCCGGCAGCGCGACCAGCGCGCGGCGGGCGCGACGACGGGCGGCGCCGCGGCGCGGGTCGGTCGGGGCGGTGGGCGTCGGCATGGTGTCCTCGCTCGTCTCGCGTCTGGTCGGCGTCTGGTCGGCGTCTGGTCGGCGTCCGGTCTCGGAGCGCCGGTGGGATCCCCGGGGCGGTGGGCCCACCGCCATGCTGGACCGACGCGCGGGAGGGCGCCCGCGGTTCCCTCCCGCCCCTCCCCCGGCCTGCTGGGCGGGCGCCGGGGGCGCCGCCCGGGGCATCATCGCCTCCGTCCGCCGGCGCCGGCCGCGGCGCCGCCACCGACCCGGCGAGCCCGGTCCCGGCACCGCACCCGCCACCGACCCCAGGGAGATCCCGTGAGCGACGACCAGCGCCGCGTGCCCGCCGCCGACGTCCCCGAGGACGCCGTCCTCGTCGACGTCCGCGAGGACGACGAGTGGGCCGCCGGCCACGCGCCCGGCGCCGTCCACATCCCGCTCGGCGACCTGCCCGCCCGCGTCGGCGAGCTCCCCGAGGGCGACGTCCACGTCGTCTGCCGCTCCGGCGGGCGCTCCGCCCGCGCCGCGGCGTGGCTGCAGCAGAACGGCGTCGACGCCGTCGACGTCGCCGGCGGCATGGGCGCCTGGTACGAGGCCGAGCGCCCGATGGTCAGCGAGTCCGGCCAGGAGCCCCGCGTCCTCTGACCTCTCCCCCGGCGGTGGAGGTGACGCCTCCTCCACCTCCGCGGGCCTCACCCGCGGAGGTGACGCCCCCTTCACGTCCGGGGACCTCCTCCGCGCGAAGGGGGCGTCACCTCCGCGTCGGAGACGGGGTCGGGGAGGGCGTCTGGCCCCGTCTGGCGACACGCCTAGACGGGTCCAGACGTCCCGGGGGCGGCCGCGCGGCGCGGCTACCGTCCGCCCGTGGACCCCGTGCGCAACCCCTACGCCCCCGGCGCCGGGCAGCGCCCGCCCGAGCTCGCCGGACGCGACCGCGAGCTCGAGTCCTTCGACGTCGTCCTCGAGCGGCTCGCGCGGGGGCGCCCGGAGCGCTCCGTCGTCCTCACCGGGCTGCGCGGCGTCGGCAAGACCGTGCTGCTCGGAGCCCTGCGCTCGGCGGCCGTCCGACGCGGGTGGGGCACCGGGAAGCTCGAGGCCCGCCCCGACCAGCCGCTGCGCCGCCCCCTGGCCGCCGCGCTGCACCAGGCCGTCCGCGAGCTCTCGGGGCGCAACCCCGACGAGGCCGCCGAGGTGCTCGGCGTCGTCAAGGCCTTCGCGCTGCGCGCCACCGCCGAGCCCGTCACCGCGGGCAGCGGAGCCCGCTCGGCCCGCAGCGCGCCGAAGATGCGCGACCGCTGGCAGCCGGGGATCGACGTCCCGGCCGCGGTGGGTCGCGCCGACTCGGGCGACATCGAGATCGACCTCGTCGAGCTCCTCACCGACGTCGCCGGCCTGGCCGCCAGCACGGGCCGCGGCATCGCCGTCTGCATCGACGAGATGCAGGACCTCGGCCCCGAGGACGTCTCCGGGCTCTGCGCCGCCTGCCACGAGCTGAGCCAGCAGGGGCTGCCGCTCCTCGTCGTCGGCGCCGGGCTGCCGCACCTCCCGGCTGTGCTGTCGGCGTCGAAGTCCTACAGCGAGAGGCTCTTCCGCTACGTCCGCATCGGGGCGCTCGAGCGCGAGCAGGCTGACCGCGCGCTGCGGACGCCCGCGCAGGAGGAGGACGCCGACTTCACGCCCGAGGCCCTCGAGGCGCTGCACGTGGCCACCGACGGCTACCCGTACTTCGTGCAGTCCTACGGCAAGGCCGTCTGGGACGTGGCGACGGCGTCGCCCATCACGGCCGAGGACGTCGCCGTCGCCGCCCCGCAGGCGGAGGCCGAGCTCGCCGTCGGCTTCTTCGGCTCGCGCTACGAGCGGGCGACGCCGGCCGAGCGCGAGTACATGCGCGCGATGGCCGACCTCGGCGCCGAGGCGGGTGACGGCGCCGTCGCGACCTCGGAGGTCGCCGCCCGGCTCGGCCGCAAGCCGCAGTCCCTCTCCCCCGCCCGCGACGCCCTGATGAAGAAGGGCCTCGTCTGGAGCGCTGAGCGGGGCCGGATCGCCTTCACCGTCCCCCACTTCGGCCGGTACCTGCGCCAGCACGCCGGGGACTGAGGGGACCTCCTCAGCGCGGCAGGCGGCGCCCGAGGCGCACACCGAGCCCGACACCGGCGACGACGAGCCCGAGCACCACGAGCCCGGCGCCCACGAGCTGCTGCCCGCCGAGCAGCAGCGGCAGGGGGACCAGCGGGGCGCCGTCCGCCAGCGACGGCGGCTCGTAGACCTCCTCCGACAGCGGGGCGTGGGCGAACCAGCCGAAGGAGGCGGTGGGGGCCGTGGCGGCGACCGACGACCCCGCCACCACGAGCAGGACCGCCACCACGACCAGCACCCGCACCACCGCCACCTCCACATCCTGCGGGCTCGCCGCGGGCCGGCGCAGGAGACCGGGGACGTCGGGCCGGGCGACCACCCGCCCGGCGCACGGCCCGGCGTCCCCGGTCGCTCAGCGGCGAGCCGCCACCGCCGTGTCAGGCGTCCCGCCCCGCCCGGCGGGCAGCACGACCTCCAGCACCCGGGCCCCCGCGATCGCCGCCCCGTCGACGAGCAGCCCCCCGCGCCGGTAGGGGTTGTCGAGCTCGGCGCCGGCCACCTCGCGGCCGTCGGCGAGCAGGCGCACCGGGCCCGCGGGAGCCTCCGCCGGGCCGACGACGCGGTAGCGCAGCTCCCTCGGCTCCCCGAGCACGTCGAGCTCGACGACGAGGCCGTCGTCCTCGCGCGCCAGCACCGGGTCGAGCACGACGGCGCCCGCCCGCTCGACGACGCCGAGCACGCCCTGCACGAGCTGGCGCACGAAGATGCCGGGACCGCTGGAGTAGACGCGCCAGCCGCCCCGCACCGGCACCCGCCCGGTCCGCAGCTCCTCGAAGCGCTCGGCCGCCTCGTAGCGGTCGTCGAAGGCCGCGTCGGAGGAGGAGTAGTAGCAGTTGCGCTGCTTGGGCTCCGCCGCGGGCAGCCGGCGGCGCTGCTCGACGGGGCTGGTGCGCAGCAGCTCCTCGACGACGCGCTCGCGGCCGAGGACGGCGAGCGCCTCGACGTACCGCAGGTGCGCGTGCGTGTACATGAGCCCGACCTCGCGGCCGAAGAACGCCGACTGCTCGGCCCGTCGGAAGACGTGCGTGACGCCGTCGTCGTACGGCGCCGGGGCGTCCATGAGGCGCACGCCGTCGGGGAAGTGCAGGTGCCGCTCGACGAGCGTCTCGTGCGCCACCGCCTGCTCCGGCGTCAGCAGTCCCGCGAGGACCGCCTGCGTCATGGGGATGAGCCGGTGGGAGGCGGGCGAGACGTCGTCGCGCGGGTGGAGCACGGGGCGCGGGCGCTCGCCGGAGCCCGGGGGCGGCACGACGAGGTAGCCGGCGAGCTCCCCGTCGAGGAGCAGGTGCTCGGCGAGCTCCGCGGCGACGAGGTCGGCCTCGCGGCCGAGCTCCGCGCCGAGGTCGGCGTGCGACGTCCCCGCGAGGAGGCGGGAGGCGCCCCGGGCCGCCTGGTGCCAGAGCGCCACCGTCCACGACGACGTCATCCGCTCCCGCATCGACGCCTCGGCGGGCTGGAGCGTGTCGTCCCAGTCGCCGTGGCCGTAGGCGAGCAGCTGCGTGCCGGGCGCGCGGTGGGCGCGGGCGTGCTCGAGGGTGCGGCGGACGTGGTCGGCGACCGTCGCGGGCTCGTCCGCCGGACGGCGGCGGGCGGTGTCCCAGAAGGGCACCACCTCGTCGAGGACGGCGAGGTCGCCCGAGGCCCCGAGGTACTCCACGAGCGCCACGAGCGGCCAGACGGGCACGTCGCCGTGCGCGTCGTCCGCCGACCGCTCCGCGTAGGCGTCCGGCATGAACCACTGCGGCAGCTCGCCCGCCGCGTCCTGGCGCGCGAGGACGGCGAGGACGAGGTGGCGCGCGACGTCGTGCCGGCCGACCGCGAGCATGAGCTCGAGCGGGCCCTGGCAGACGTCGCGCGTGCCCCACGCGGCGCCCGTGTACTGCTCGAGGCCGTGCGGCACGTGCAGGTGCACCATCGCGTTCTGGGCGTACCAGGGCACGAGCAGGTCGAGCTCGGCGAACCGCCCGCCGCTGCGCACGCGCAGGTGGTTGACGAGGGACGCCAGGTGCTCGCGGTGTCGCGCGAGGTGGTCCTCGACGTCCAGGCCCGCCATCTGCTCGCGCGCCAGGCCCAGCGCCCGCTCGCGCTCGTGGAGGTCGGCCGTGACGAGGAGCGCACCGCTCGTCCCCCCGCCCGGCCCGGAGCCCGCCTCCAGGGCGGCCGTGAGCACGCGCGTGCCGCGGGAGACCCCGTCGGCGAGGAGGGGGGCGTCGTCGCCGAGCCGGCCGGTGGTGGCGACGACGTGCGCGAGCCCCGGGCAGTGGTCGGCCACGTCGCTGCCGGCGGACGGCGTCACCAGGAGCGCCCGGCCCGCCAGCCCCTCGTCGTCCTCGACCGGCGCGAGGTCCCACGCCCCGTCGAGGTCGGCCGTCAGCAGCACCTCGAGGGGGCGCTCGGCGTCCACGCGCACCTCGAGGCCGGCCGCGTCGGCCCGCACGGTCGTGCGCACGTCGACGAGCCCGAGGTCCGAGGCGTACCGCCACCGCACGCCGCCGAGGTCGAGGACGAGCGCCGAGGGCACGCCGAGGAGCCGCCAGCCGCCGCCGGGCTCGCGCACGAGGGCCCGCACGCCGGCGGAGCGCAGCAGGCCGAGGGCCGAGCGGTGCACCGACACGAGCGTGTTGGCCGCGGTGTTGCCCATGACGACGTGCGAGGCGAGCACGCCCGCGGCGTACGCGGTCGCCGAGAGGACGCCCTCGGTCGGCGCCACGTCGTCCCCCGCCCGCAGCACGAGCCCGTGCGGGCGCTCGACCTCGAGCTCGGCCGCGCGGGAGACCACGTAGGCGGCCGTGCCGGTGAAGTAGGAGCGCAGCGCCCCGTCGTCGCCCCGCTCGGGCGAGCGCGCCGAGGACGCGTCGACCCCGCCGAGGGCGAGCAGCTCCGCCTCGGTGAGGTCGCGCGCGGCGAGCAGCGGGGCCGTGGCCAGCAGGGAGCGCACGGGCTGCTCGCCCGCCGGGGCGTCCGCGAGGGCCTCGTGCGTGCGCGCCGCCAGGGCCACGGCGTCGTCGAGCAGGCCGGGGACGGCGGCCGGCGCGCCTCGCAGGTCGCCGCGGTGGTCGGGGACGAGCGCCGTCACGGCGTGGACGGCGCGCGGCTCGGCGAGGTCCAGCAGGGGCCCGAGCAGCGTCGGCATCGCCGTCTCGTGCTGCCGGGCACCGCTGGCCCACTCGGGCGCGTCCAGCGCGGCGGACCGTCCCCCGCCCCGGGCGGCCGGCCCGTGGACGGCCACGGCGTCGACGTGGTGGCCGCGGGCGCCCTCGACGAGCGCGGTGAGGGCCAGGGGCAGCACCGGCGCGCACGCCATGGTCTGGCGGCTCGCGACGACGACCCCGGCGCGGGCGTCCGGGACCACCCGGTGGGCCACGTAGTGGGAGGTGTAGGCCTCGTTGGCCCGGACGACGCCCTCGGGCGCCAGCGCCAGGTCCTGCGCCACGACGACGTCGTAGCGGTCCTCCGGCTCCGGGCCGTCGCCCTCGGCCGCCGCCAGGTCCACCCGCCACACGAACGAGCGCCCGTCCTCCGCCAGGGAGAGCACCGCCGTCCAGCGCGCCCCGAGCGCCTCGCCCGCCCACCGGGCCCATGTCGGCCCCGTCGCCAGGGCGGACGGCGAGGCGGAGCCCGCGAGGGCCACCCGCTCCACCTGCCCGGCGCGGTGGCGGCGCAGGACGACGCCCGCGACGGCGGCGTCGTGCCGCGAGGGCAGGTGGAGGTTGACGAGCAGGTCACCGCTGCGGATCGCGCGGACGTCCCCCGCGCCGGTGAGGTGGACGCGCAGGTCGCCCGCCGCCAGGACGGCGCCGCCGTCGCGGTCGGGGGCGGCGGGCCCGGCGGCGGGACCGGGGGTCGCGGTGGCGGGGGCGGTGGTGGTCACGGGGTCCTCCGGGAGGGCGGTGCGGTGGGGCGGCGACCGGGTCGGTCGGCGGGTCGGTCGGCCGGGTGGGCACGGCGGGACGCGGTGGGGACGGTGGGACGCGGTGGGGACGGTGGCGGGGCGTCGGCCGGCGGCGGGCGGCGCCCGGCGGCGCCGACGGCGCGGGAGGAGCTGCTCGCGGGCGGGTCGCCCGGCCGGCGGCTCAGGGCGTGCCGGCGCCCCAGAAGTCGTCGAGCAGGGCGGCCGTGGCACCGGGGTTCTCGGCGTTCGGCAGGTGCCCGGCGCCGGGGACGACCTCGTGGCGGGCGCTGAGCCGTGCGGCCATGGCGCGCTGCCAGGCCTGCGGCCAGGCGTCGTCGTCCTCCCCGTGGGCGACGAGCACAGGGAGCCCCGTCCCCGCGAGTTCCTCGGTGGGGTCGGCCGTGTCGGCCAGGACGGCGACCGCGCCCAGCAGCGCGGCGGTCGACGTGCGCTCCGAGCGCTCCCGCAGGAAGGCGTCGAGCGGATCGAGGTCGCGCGGGTCCTGCTCGGCGAGCCCGGGGTTGTCGAGGGCCCACAGGCTGCGGCCGCCCGCCGCGGCGAGCCGCGGTGGCAGGTCGGCCTTGCGGCCCAGCCAGCCGTGCGGTCCCGAGCACAGCAGCACGAGGTCGGCCAGCAGCTCGGGGGCCGCCAGCGCGGCCGCCCGCGCCACGACACCGCCGAAGCTGTGGCCGAGCAGGTGGACGCCGGGGCGGGCTCCGCCCGGCGCCCCGGCGCCCTCGGGCGGTCGGGCGCCACCGACGAGGCGGACCACCTCGACGGCGTCGGCCGCGAGGTCGGCGAGCAGGTAACCGGTGCCCCGGCCCGCCCCCGCGTCGTCGGGGCTGCGCGCCGAGTCGGCCTGGCCGCGCTGGGAGTACGCCCACGCGTCCCAGCCGCGGGCCGCGAGCAGCGGCAGCAGCGCGAGGAAGTCCTCCTTCGAGCCGGTGAAGCCGGGCACGAGCACCGCCGTCCCCCGCGCCGGCGCCGGGCGGCCGTCCTCGTCCCGCGGCCGGGCGCGCAGCGCCGTGAGCCGGCCGACGGCGACCTCGAGGACGAGCGGCTCGACGCCGTCCGGCAGGGGCAGCCCCCCGAAGGGCGCGCCGGGGCCGACGCCGTCGGGCAGGTCCGCAGACCCGCCGCCGGGCGCGCTCACGCCGCCCCCTCCGCGCGGCTCGGCTGCGGCACGGCGTCCAGCAGCTCGACCGTGTACGGGTCCTGCGGGAAGCGGAGCACCTGCGAGGTCTCGCCCCGCTCGACGACCCGCCCGTCGTGCAGGACGAGGATCTGGTCGGTCACCACGCGCGCCGACAGCAGGTCGTGGGTGATGTAGAGCATCGACACCCCGTGCTGGGCCCTCAGGTCCTCCAGCAGCGCGAGGACGCCCGCGCGCAGCGACACGTCCAGCATCGAGACGGGCTCGTCGGCGACGATGATCTGCGGGTCGCTCGCCAGCGCCCGGGCGATGACGACGCGCTGGCGCTGGCCGCCCGAGAGCTGGTGCGGGAGCTTGGCCGCGAACTGCTCGACGGGGGTCAGGCCCACCGTGTCCAGGAGCTCGAGCACCCGTGCCCGCGCCTCGCGGCGGCTGCGGCCGGTGTAGTTCACGACCGGCCGCGTGAGCGTGTACTCCACGGTGTGCAGCGGGTTGAGGGCCGCGTACGGGTCCTGGAAGACCATCTGCACGTCGCGGCGCAGCTCGCGCAGGCCGCGCCGCCGCAGCCGGTCGACCCGCACGTCGCCGACGGAGACCGTGCCGGCGGTGGGCCGCACGACGCCCGTGATGAGCTGCGCCAGCGTCGACTTCCCCGACCCGCTGGCCCCCACGAGCGCGAGGGACTGCCCGGGCTCGAGGCGCATCGAGACGTCGTCGAGGGCCGTGACCGGGGCGGCGCCCCGTCGCGGCGGCGGGTAGACCTTGCTGACCCCCTCGACGACGACCGGCGCGGTGGCCCGGCGGCCGGCGCCGGGCGAGCCGCCGGAGCCGCGGGCGCTGCGCTCGGCGGCCGTGCCCGACGACGTCACGAGCTCTCCGCCGCGGGCCGCGAGGCCGGGCAGCTCGACGACCTCCGCGCGCGGGTCGCCGTAGTGGCTCAGCAGCATCTTCGTGTAGTCGTCCTGCGGGTCGCGCAGCACGTCCCGGCTCGGGGCGTCCTCGACGACGACGCCCTCGTGCATGACCATCACGCGGGACGTCGACTCGAGCACGACGCCCAGGTCGTGGCTGATGAGCAGGGCTGTGAACCCCTCCGAGGCCTGCAGCTCCCGGATGGTGCCCATGACGGCGTGCTGGACGAGGACGTCGAGGGCCGTCGTCGGCTCGTCGAAGACCATGAGCTGCGGCTCGAGCGCCAGGGCCAGCGCGATGGACACGCGCTGGCGCATGCCGCCGGACAGCTCGCCGGGGTAGCGCCCCAGCACCGTGGGCGCGAGCTCGACCTTCTCGACGAGCTCGCGCGCCCGCGCGGCGCGCCGCTCGCGCGGCACGTGGCCGTGGGCGGCGAAGACGTCGTCGAAGTGGTGGCCCACCGTGCGCACCGGGTTGAGGGCGTTCATCCCCGACTGCAGGACCATGGCGAAGCCGCCGCGCCGCTGCGCCCGCAGCTCCTCGTCCTCCAGGGCCGCGACGTCCGCGCCGTCGAAGAGGATGCGCCCCGACGAGATCCGGGCCGGCGGCTTGGACAGGCGCGTCAGCGCGAAGCCGAGCGTCGACTTCCCGGAGCCCGACTCGCCGACGAGGCCGACGAACTCGCCCCTCTCGAGGGTGAAGGAGACGTCGCGCACGGCGTGCGTCGCGGGCGCGTCCGACGGCTCGTAGACGACGGACAGGTCCTGGACCTCGAGCAGGCTCATCGACCGCTCCCCTCGCGCAGGCGGGGGTTGGACAGTCCGTCCACCCCGAAGTTGACGAGGCTGAGAGACGTCGCCAGCAGGGCGATGCACAGGCCGGGCGCCAGCAGCAGGACCCACTGGCCCGTGAGCAGCGCGTTGGAGTTCTGCGCCCAGAACAGCATGGTCCCCCAGCTCACCTGGGTCGTGTCGCCGAGGCCCAGGAAGGACAGGCCGGACTCGGCGATGATCGCCGCCGTCGCCGCGCCGAAGAAGCTGCTGGCGATGATCGACGTCATGTTCGGGAGGACCTCCCGGAAGACGACGCGCCAGGAGCGCTCGCCGGAGAACTGCGCGGCGGTGACGAAGTCGCGCCCCCGCAGGGACTGGGTCTGCGAGCGCAGCACCCGCGCGCCCCAGGCCCAGCCGGTGAGGACGACGACGAAGATGATCATGCCGAGCCCGCTGTTCTGCAGGTACGCGGCGATGACGATCATCAGCGGCAGGCCGGGGATGACGAGGAAGAGGTTGGTGACGAAGTTGACGACCTCCGCCAGCGGCCCCCGGACGTAGCCCCACGAGAGGCCGACGAGCACGGCCACGAGCGTGGAGAGCGCACCCGCGACGAAGCCGACGAGCAGCGAGATGCGGGCGCCGAAGATGACCTGCGAGAGCACGTCCTCCCCCGCCGCCGTCGTGCCGAAGGGGTGGGCAGCGCTCGGCCCGGCCCCGCGCGCGAAGTCGTTGGCGGTGGGCCCGTAGGGCGCGATGAGCGGCGCGAGCACCGCGACGAGGACGAAGAAGGCCAGCACGAGCAGGCCCAGGCGGGCCTTGCGGTTGGCCCACACCGTGCCGGCCCCGCGGGTGACCACGCGCCAGCGCGGCGGCGCCGCCGTCGGCAGGTCCGGGGGCGCGGCGTCCGGTGCGCCGGCGGGGTGCTCGGACTCCGAGCCGCCGGGGTCGGGGAGCGTCGTGGGCGTGGTCATCGGCGAGTCCTCGGGTCGAGGATCCCGTAGAGCGTGTCGACGACGAAGTTGGCGACGAGGACGCTCAACGTGATCATCAGGAACAGGGCCTGCATGAGCGGGTAGTCCTGGTTCGTCACGGCGTTGTAGAGCAGGTAGCCCACGCCGGGGTAGGCGAAGACCTGCTCGACGAGGAGCGACCCGCCGACGACGCCGCCGAGCGCGAGCCCGAAGCCGGTCAGGTTGGGCAGGATCGCGTTGCGGGCGGCGTAGCGGAGCGCGACGGTGCGCGAGCGCAGGCCGTTCGCCTCGGCGAAGGTCACGTAGTCCTCGCCGAGCGTGCCGATCATCGCGTTGCGCATGCCGAGGATCCACCCGCCGAGGGAGGTGAGGAGGATCGTCACGGCCGGCAGCACGGCGTGGGCGACGGCGTCCGCGAGGAAGGGCCCGTTGAGCCCGGGCGTCGTGTACGGGCTGTAGGCGCCGGACGTGGGGAAGAGCCGGAAGGTGTAGCCGAGGAAGAACAGGAGCAGCAGCGCCGTCCAGAAGTACGGGAAGGCGGCGAGGAAGCTCCCGGTCAGCGTCGGGAGCGCGTCGAGCCTCGTCCCCCGGCGCCAGGCCGCGAGGACCCCGACGAGCGTCCCGATGACGAAGGCCGCGACGGTGACGAGCCCCACGAGCACCAGCGTGAACGGCAGGGCGCTGCCCACGAGCGAGGCCACCGTCGACGGGAAGAACGTGTAGGAGACGCCGAAGTCCAGGGTCACGACGTTGCCCAGGTAGTCCCAGTACTGGCTGAGCACGCTGCCGGTGGGGACGCCGAGCTGGGCCTCCACGGCGGCGCGCGTCGCGGCGTCGACGGGGCCGTTCTGGGAGAGCCGCGCGATGGCGGCGTCGGCGGGCGAGCCGGGCATGAGCCGCGGCAGGAGGAAGTTCAGCGTGATCGCGGCCCACGCGGTGAGCGCGAAGAGGCCGAGGCGGCGCAGGAAGTAGCGCACACGGACCACCTCTCTCGGTGAGGACCTCCCGCAGGAGGGGTCGGGAGGGCCCGCGCGGACGGCCGGTCGTGGCCGGCCGCGCGGGCCGGGGTGGTCAGCTGCCCGCGCGCTCGAGGTTGGTGTCGATGAGCAGGACGTTGGAGTCGTAGGTGATCGGCGTCGCGTAGGGGTCGTCCTCGGAGGGCCACCCGGTGAACTTCGCGTCGCTGAACAGGCCCCACAGCCCGCCGTAGTACATGGAGATGACGGGCACCTGCTCGTACATCACCTGCTGCAGCTGGCCGGCCAGCTCCTCCTGCTCGGCGGGGTCCGTGGCGGCCTGGTACCGGGCGAGGAGCTCGTCCACCGCCGGGTCCGAGAAGCGCTGGTAGTTCGACGACGCGGCGGTGCCGACCGGGACGGCGAACTCGCTGTTCAGCAGCTGGTTCATGTCGCGGTAGAAGGAGCCCGTGCCGCCGAAGCCGCCCATCGCGAGCTGGAAGTCGCCGTTGTTGACGGCCTGCTGGTAGGCGGCCGGCTGCGGCTGCTCGATGGTCACGGCGATGCCGACGGCCTGCAGCTGGCGCTGCACCTCCTGCACGCCCCGCAGCCAGTCGGTGTAGCCGTTGGCCGTGGTGATCGAGAGGGTCGCCTGCTGGCCGTCGGGGCCCACGAGCTGGTCCCCCTGCTGGGTGTAGCCCGCCTGGGCGAAGGCGGCGAGCGCCGCGTCGACGTCCTGCGCCACCTCGCCGCCCTCGGGCACGTCCTCGTCCAGCAGCTCCTCCTGACCCGGGAGGATGAGCCCCGACTGCGGCGCGGCGTCGGTGTAGCCGCGCGTCGCGGCCTCCGAGACCGCCTCGCGGTCCAGCGCGAGCGACAGGCCGCGCCGGAAGTCCACGCTGTCGAAGGGCGCCTCGGTGAGGTTGGGCAGCAGGGAGATGGTGCCGCCCGGCGGGAACCAGTACGTGTTGCCCTCGTTCGCCGTGACCCAGGTGTCCTCGACGTCCTCGATGTAGGCGTAGGCCCAGTCGTAGCCGTTGTTCACGAGGTCGAGCTGCTCGTTGGAGGCGGGGATGACGAGCTCGTCCGCCGCCACCGCGTCGGCCTGCCAGTAGTCGGGGTTCTTCTCGAGCGTGTACTGGGTGTCCGTGTACGTGCCCAGGGTGAAGGGCCCGGTGCCCACCGGGTCCTCGTCCGCGTAGGACACCGGGTCGTCGACGTCGGCCCACAGGTGCTCGGGGACGATGACGGTCCCGCCCACGATCTCCGTGGCCGGGACGTCGGGCTCGCTGAAGCGCACGGTCACGTCCATGCCGTCCGCCTCCACCGAGTCCAGGCGCTGCCAGACGCCGTCGAGGTCGAGCGCCGGGTTGTCCTTCAGCATCTGGAAGGTGAAGGTCACGTCGTCGGCGGTGAAGGGCTCGCCGTCGGTCCACGTGACGCCCTCGCGCAGCGTGAACACCGCCGTCTGCGGGTCCACCTGCTCGACCGACTCGGCGAGGAAGGGCGTCGACTCGCCGTCCACCGTGTTGAGCACCGTGAGGGGCTCGTAGATGTGGAAGGCGCCCTTGCGCCCCGTGGGGTTGTAGGGGTTGAAGTTCCGGGTGAAGCCGGGCGAGCCGTTGTCGCCGGCGAACAGCATGGTCCCCGCGGCGTCGCCGCCCTCGGCGCCCTGCGGCGCCTGCGCGCCCGTGCAGCCGCTCACCACCAGCGCCGCGGCGAGGCAGACGCCGGTCGCCGTCGCGACCCGTCCCCGACGGTCGGTCGTCCTCATGGCTGTCTCCTCCGTGTCGTCGTCGTCACGCGGGCCGGGATGCCCTCGTCGGCGTCCCCGGGCGTAGCCTGAATGTATGCGCTTACATCGTCGGGGTGCAACAACGGGTCGGGGCGGGCCGCCCGCTCGCCGGGACGGATCGGGCGTCTCAGGCGCGGCCGCAGCCGCAGCTCTCCCTCAGGAGCACCTGGACGGGCAGGACGCGCGTGGTCGGCGGCGCGCCGGGCTCCGCCAGCCGCTGCAGCAGCACGTCGACGGAGACGCGCCCGAGCTCGACCATCGGCTGGTGCACCGTCGTGAGGCGGGGCCGGGAGCGGCCGGCGGCGTCGATGCCGTCGAAGCCGGTGAGCACGAGGTCCTCCGGCACCCGGACGCCGGCTCCGAGGAGCACGTCGAGGACGCCGAGCGCGGTCTGGTCGTTGGCGCAGACGAGCGCCCCGGGCAGGTCTCCGGCGTCGACCAGACGGCGCGCCAGGTCCCGGCCCCGGGCCTGGGTGAAGTCGCCGCGCAGCAAGGGGGCCTCGGGCGCCGGCAGCCCGGCCGCGCGCAGCGCCGCGCGGAAGCCGTCGAAGCGGTCGCGGTCGTCCGAGACGTCGGCGGCGCCGCCCGCGAAGGCCAGGTCGCGCAGGCCGTGGACGTGCAGCAGGTGCTCGGTGAGCACCCGCATGCCCGGGCCGTTCGCCGTGCCCACGTGGTCGTGGTCGTCGCCGTCGCGGTGCCCCGCGACGACCACCACGGGCGTGCTCCGGCCGATGCGGGCCAGCACGTCCGCCGGGACGGTGCCGCCGAGGACGACGAGGCCGTCGACCCGACCGGCGAGGTCGTCGAGGACGGCCTCCTTGCGGGCGCCGCGGGCGACGGCCACCGTCACGGAGAGGCTGTGGCGCCACGCCTCGATCTCGACGCCGCGCATCACCTCGCCCATGTAGAGGTTGGTGACGGGCTCGGCGCCGCCCGGTGGGTCCGGGCGCACGGTGACGGGCTCGTCCGACAGGCAGACGGGGTCGATCTCCTCGACGTCGTCGAAGTCGGGGAAGACGAGCCCCACGGCCCCCGAGCGACGAGCGGCGAGGCCGCGCGCGCTACCGCTCGGGACGTACCCCAGCTCCCGGACGGCGTCGAGGACGCGCTGGGTCGTCGCCCGCGACACGGCCTCGGGGCGGCGCAGCACGCGCGAGACGGTCGCGATGGAGACGCCGGCGCGCTCGGCCACGTCGTAGACCGTCGCCCGGGAGCGCTCCGGGACGCCGGTCGGGGAGACCACCACCACGTCGGCCTCCTCCCGCTCTCGGCGTCCGTCCGCCAGGGAGTGTGCCGCGCCGCCCCGGCGCGCGCGCCACCGGGCCGCCCGTCCCCGCCCCACCCGTCTCGACGAGGAGATGCCATGACCGAGCCCGACCGTCCCACCCGCGGCGCTCCGCCGCACCGCCCGAACGTCGTCCTGGTCCTCACCGACGACCACGCCTCGCACGCCGTCGGCGCGTACGGCTCCGTGGTGAACACGACCCCCCGGATCGACGAGATCGCCCGCGCCGGAGCGCTGCTCGAGAACTGCTTCTGCACGAACTCGATCTGCACGCCGAGCCGAGCCTCGATCCTCACCGGCACCTACAGCCACGTGAACGGCGTCACGACGCTGTCGACGCCGATCGACGCGAGCCAGCCCACCTTCGTCTCCCGGCTGCGCGCCGCCGGGTACCGCACCGCGGTGTTCGGCAAGTGGCACCTCGGCCACGGCGAGGGCCACGACCCCCAGGGCTTCGACCGCTGGGAGGTGCTCGTCGACCAGGGCGAGTACTTCGACCCCCGCTTCCTCACGCCCGAGGGCCTGGTCACCCGACCCGGGTACGCCACCGACGTCATCACGGACCTCGCGCTCGAGTGGCTGGAGGGTCTCGAGGGCGACGCGCCCTGGTGCGTGCTGGTGCACCACAAGGCCCCGCACCGCTCGTGGTTCCCGGACGAGGGGCACGCCGGCATGTACGCCGACCCGATCCCGGTGCCCTCGACGTTCCACGACGGCGACACGGGCTGGGCGACGAGGTCCCTCGCGGCGCGCCACCAGGCCATGACGATCGCCGACCACCTGCACCCCGTGGACCTCAAGCAGGACCCGCCGGAGGGCCTGGAGGGCGAGGAGCTCGCCCTCTGGAAGTACCAGCGCTACATGGAGGACTACCTGGCGTGCGTCGCGTCCGTCGACGACAACGTCGGGCGCGTCACGGACTGGCTGCGCGAGCGCGACCTCTTCGACGACACGCTGCTGGTGTACACCTCCGACCAGGGCTTCTTCCTCGGCGACCACGGCTGGTACGACAAGCGCTTCATGTACGAGGAGTCCCTGCGGATGCCGTTCGTGCTGAGCTACCCGCGCGCGGTCCCGGCGGGGACGGTGCACCCGGGCACGGTCACGAACGTCGACCTCGCGCAGACGATCCTCGCGGCGGCGGGCGTGGACGCCCACCCCCGGATGCACGGGCGCAGCTTCTGGCCCGACCTCACCGGCGGCACCCCCGAGCCCGAGGTCGACGGCATGTACTACCGCTACTACGAGAACGACGACCCGATCCACCACGCGCTGGCGCACTACGGGTTCCGCACCGAGCGCTACAAGCTCATCTACTTCTACAACGACGGCATGGGCCTGCCCGGCAGCGGCCCGGGGACCTTCCCGCCCGAGTGGGAGCTCTACGACCTCGCCGAGGACCCCGACGAGGTGCGCAACGTGGCCGACGACCCGGCCTACGCCGAGGTCCGCCGCGACCTCGAGGTCCGCATGTGGCGGCGCCAGCACGAGCTGGGCGACGTCCCCCACCCCAGCCAGCCCGCCCCCGCCGGGATCGCCGACGGGCGCACCGACGAGAGGAGCAGCTGACATGACGACCGCACACGGAGGCTACGGGGACTTCGGGAGCAGCCTGCGCGACCTGCCGCGGCTGCGGACCTCGCGCCGTCGCCGCGCGTCGAGCTGGGACCGCACCGGCGGCAACGACGACCGCGTGACCGTGCGCCCCGGCGAGACCGTCACGCTCGCCGACATCGCCGGCGCCGGATCGATCCACCACATCTGGATGACCGTCGCCCCCGCCGGGTTCGACGCCGGCACGGACGCCGACCACCTGCGCCGTCTCGTGCTGCGCATCACGTGGGACGGCGCGGAGCACCCCAGCGTGCTGGTGCCGCTCGGCGACTTCTTCGGCGTCGGGCACGCCCGGACGACGAACTTCGTCTCGGCGCCGTTGCAGATGAGCCCGCAGGACGGCAAGGGCTTCAACTCCTGGTTCCACATGCCCTTCTCCGACGGCGCCCGCGTCGAGCTCCTCAGCGAGTGCGAGCAACGGGACATGTGGGTCTACTACTACGTCGACTACGACGAGCTGGACCACCTCGAGGAGGGGCTGGGCCGCTTCCACGCGCAGTTCCGGCGGGTCAACCCCACCCCCGGGATCTCCGAGGACGGGCTGAGCAACGACGAGTTCCAGTTCGGCGGGACCAACCTCACCGGCGCGGAGAACTACACGGTCCTCGAGGCGTCCGGGCGCGGCCACTACGTGGGATGCGTGCTCAGCATCACGAACCTGCGCGAGACCGACGAGGGCAACTGGTACGGCGAGGGCGACGACATGATCTTCGTCGACGACGAGCCCTTCCCGCCGTCCCTGCACGGCACGGGCACCGAGGACTACGTGAACACGGCCTGGTGCCCCTCGGAGCCCTACAGCGCGCCGTACCACGGCATCACGCTGCCCGGCGGGCCCAACTGGGCGGGGCAGGTCTCGGTCTACCGGTTCCACGTCGAGGACCCGGTGCCCTTCACCCGCTCGATCCGGGTGAGCATCGAGCACGGCCACGCCAACCGCCGCAGCGACGACCTGTCGTCCGTGGCGTACTGGTACCAGGAGCTGCCGCACGCGCCCTTCGGCATCCCGCCGGTGGCCGAGCGCCTGCCCTGACCGACGGGGGACGCGGGGCCGTGCGAGGGGCCGTCCCGCGCACGGCCGCGCGTCCCCGGTCGTGGCCGGCCGGCGCTGCCGGGGGCGTCAGCGGGCCCCCGGCACGCCCCCGTCGTCGCCCCCGCGGCGGGTCGTCACCGAGAAGCTCGTCGCGCCGCTCGCCTCGGCGCGGCTGCGCGCCTCCTCGTAGGCGTCCACGCCGTCGTCCGCCCGCTGCGTCGACTCGTCCTGCCCGACGTGCTGGGTGATGCCGGGGGCGTCCTCGTCGACGGGGCGCTCGCCCGGGTCCGACGCCTCGGGCGGCGGGTCGGCGCTCGCGCCGGGGGTGCGGGCGGCCGACGGCTCCGCGTCCGGGTCGGGCCGCACGTCGGGCTGGTCGTCGGGCTGCTCGTCCTGGGGCTGGTGGCTCACGCTCGTCTCCTCGTCGCCGGCGGGTGCTCCCGCACGCTAGGCAGGCCGCCCCCGTCCCGCCGCTCGGGCCGGGTGAACATCGGGTGGACGCCTCCTGGCGCGGACGACCGTGGCTCGGGGCGCCGGCGCCCGGGTGCCGGCTCGCGGACGGGCTGCCGCCGGGGAGGACGAAGGTCCGGTCTCGCCGTCCGTCGCGCCGCTGACCTGCGACGACGCGACCGCGGGACGAGCTCGTCCTCCCCGTCCGCCGCTCACCCGGCCTCGTCGGCGGCGCTCTCCAGGTCGAGCAGGCGCCGCTTGGCCTCGAGGCCGCCCGCGTAGCCGGTGAGGGCACCGCTGCCCGCGACGACGCGGTGGCACGGCAGGACGACGCACACCGGGTTCGCGCCCAGCGCCGCCCCGACGGCCCGTGACGCGCTGGCGCGCCCGAGCTCGCGGGCGAGCGCGCCGTAGGTCGTCCGCCGGCCGTACCCGACGGCGGCGAGCCGCCGGAGCACCTCCCGCTGGAAGGGCGTCGCGAGCGCCAGGTCGACCGGGACGTCGAAGGCGCGCCGCTGCCCGGCGAGGTACTCCTCCAGCTCGTCGGCCGCGCGCGCCGTGCGCCCCGGGGCCTCGACGACGCGCGGCGACACCCCCGCGGCCAGGCGCCGCAGGACCTGCTCGAGGGCGGCGTCGTCCGGCACGAAGGTCGACGCGACGAGCGCGCCGCCCGGCCCGTCCGCGAGCAGCACGCGGCCGATCGTGGTCTCCCGCACGGAGAAGGCGACGTCGGCCCCGGCCTCCGCGGTCGTCGGCACGACGGGGCGGCGCAGCCCCTCCGTCGTCGCGGCCCGCAGGCGACCCAGCGCCGCGCCCTCGTCCCCGCTCCGCTCGTCCGCGACCACCTGGTCGTCCACGACCCGCCTCCTCGTCATCGCCCGTCTCCCTCGTCGCCGTCCTCGCCCGCCGCGAGCTCGCGGCGCAGCGCCGCGAGGGCGTCGCTGACGAGCCGCCGCGTGGCGCCGGGCGTCGTGCCCAGGGCGCGCGCCACCGTCGCGTGGTCGGCGTCGACGACGTACCGCAGGGCCAGCGCCGTCCGCTGCCGCTCGGGCAGCGCCCGCACGGCCGCCCACAGGGCCGGGTCCGCGCCGGGCAGCTCGCCGTCGGCCGGGTCTCCGCCCGCCGGGGCCTCCGGCACCTCCTCGACCGGCACGGGCCGCCGCGCCCGCGCCCGGTGCACGTCGGCGGCGCACCGGCTCGTGACGACGAGCAGCCAGGCGCGCGGGTCGCGCAGCCCGCCGGGCGGCGGGTAGGCGGCCAGCGCCTGCGCCCACGCCTGCTGGGCGACGTCGTCGCCGTCCACCGGGCCGGCGAGGGCGCGCGCCAGCCGGGCGACGTCGCGCCAGTGCTCCTCGACGAGGAGGGCGAAGGGGGGTGCGCTCACGGGAGGAGGACGCGCGGGGTCGCCCGCGTGTGAGGGCGGCCCGTCCGGGGACGGCCGGGAGGACCCGCGGAGGGGCCGGCAGAGGGGGGCGCCGAGGGGTGCGCCGGGCGCCGGGCGCGGGGCTGCGGCGCCCGGGGGCTGGACCCGCGCGGGCACGGGGGTCCAGGCTGTGCCCCGGGGGACGGGGCGTGCGCCGGAGCACCGAGGTCCCCGGCGGGGCGCTGCCCCGTGCGTGCAGGACGTCTGGAGGAGCGATGCAGGTGGCCACGACCGCGACGGCACCCGAGGTGGTCGACTCCCGCCAGCGCGGGGACGCCCGGGCGGTGGCGGTGGCGCACCGGCCCGGGGCCGTGCCCGTGGCGCGGCGGACGATCACCGCCGACGTCGCCGAGCGGGTCGACGACGAGCTGGTCCACGAGGTCAGCGTGGTCGTCAGCGAGCTGCTCGGCAACGCCCTGCGCCACGCGCGCCCCGACGACTCCGGGCGCGTGCTGCTGCGCTGGCAGGTCCGCGGCGACGTCGTCGACGTCGAGGTGACCGACGGCGGGTCCCCCGGCGAGGTCCGGCCCCAGCGGCCGGCGCCGATGGCGACCTCCGGGCGCGGGCTGCGCATCGTGCGCGCGCTGGCGCACGAGTGGGGCGTCGTCGAGGAGGACGACGGCCGGCGCACCGTGTGGGCCGCGCTCGGCGGGCCGACGCGCCGCCGCCGACCGGTCGCCTGACGCCTCCGCCGGTCGCCCGTCGCCCCGACGGGGCTCGTGGGCGCGGCGGTCGGACGCGGCGGGCCGCGGCGGCTGCGTAGGGTCGCGCCATGGCGAAGAGGTCCCCCGCACGTCGTCCCGCCGCCACCGCCGGGCAGGACGTGCCCGTCGTCGGCCCGCGCGAGCCCTGCCCCTGCGGCTCCGGCAAGCGCTACAAGGTGTGCCACGGGCGCGCCGCCCGCGCGGCGGCCACCGAGATCGTGCGCCGCCCCTTCGCCGGGCTGCCCGGCGAGGCCGACTGGGTCTGCCTGCGCGAGGTCGTACCGGCGGCCACCGCCTCCGTGCGGACGACGCCCGAGCACGGGGGCGTCGACGTCACCGTCGCCACCGTCCTCCCCCTGGCGTGGCCGGGGCTGCACCGCGCGGACGGCGAGCGCCTCGTCGGCCTGCAGGCGCCCGGCTCCAGCGGCGACCCGAGCCGGGACCTGGCCGCGGCGCTCCTCGCCGTCGTCGCCAGCGAGCCCGGGCAGCCGCTCGAGCAGCGCCCCGCGGTCACCCCCGCCACCCCGCGGCTGCAGGACGTCCTCGACGTCGAGCGGCCCTTCGAGGTGCGCGTGCACGAGGGCTTCGACTTCTGGCTGCCCGAGGGCGCCGAGGCCGACGCCGAGGTGGCCGCCTCCCTCGAGCGCGCCGACGAGGCCGTCGTGCCCACCGAGCGCCTGCGCACCGTGGACGGCGCCTACTGGTGCCGCATCGGGGAGCGCACGCACCTGCGGTGGGCGATGGTCGAGGACGAGGAGCCCCTGCTCGACGCCCTCGCGCGCCTCCACGCGGCCGGCCGGGCGGGCCTGGGCGAGGGCACCAAGTACGTCGGCGCCTTCCGCGCCCAGGGCCTCGTCGTCCCCGTCTGGGACCTCGCGGAGGACGCCGTCGCCGACGACGTCGAGGAGCCCGCGGCCGCCTTCCGCGCCGCGCTCGACGAGGCGCTCGCGACGACGGACCCGCTGACGGCCGACGAGCGGCGAGCCCGCGCCGGCGTCGTGTCCCGCCAGGTGACCCTGCGCTGACCCGGCCCGCCCTCACCCCGCACTTCGTCGTCAGATCGCCGTCCGAGGCCGGCCCTCCACGGCACTCTGACGACGAAGTGCGCTGGAGGACGTCCCCACCTCGTCACTCTGACGACGACGTGCGGGAGAGGGCGCCGTCGTGCGACGTCCTGTCGACGACGTGCGGACGAGGGGTGCGTCAGCGTGCGGGGAGCGGGTCCCGGGAGACGGGGCAGCTCATGCACCGCGGGCCGCCGCGGCCCGACCCCAGCTCGGAGCCGCTGATGGGCAGCACCTCGACGCCGTGGGCCTCGAGGCGGGCGTTGGTCCGGGTGTTGCGCTCGTAGGCGACGACGACGCCGGGCGCGAGGGCGAGGGTGTTGTTGCCGTCGTCCCACTGCTCGCGCTCGGCCGTGACCTCGTCGAGGCCGGTGTCGACGACGCGGAGCTCGTCGATGCCCATGGCCTCGGCGGCCGCGGCGAGGAAGGGCCGCGCCCCGCCGACGTGCACGCCGGCGTCCGGGTCGGCCGCGTCGACGGGCGTGAGCGCGTACGCCGTCAGCGAGTGGGCGATCGAGGGGTACATGACGACCTGGTCGACGTCGACCATCGTGCAGACCGTGTCGAGGTGCATCGTCGCCCGCTCCTGCGCCACGGGCACCGCCAGGACGGTGTGCGCGCGGCCGCTGCGGAAGGCCCTCTCGGCCAGGCGCTCCACGCCGGCGGGCGTGGTCCGCTCCCCCGTGCCGACGGCGAGGACGCCGTCGGAGAGCACGAGGACGTCGCCGCCCTCGACGTGCTCGAGGCCGGGCTCGTAGAGCAGCTCGGTGCCGGCGAAGCGGGGGTGGTGGGCGTAGACGACCCGCGTCAGCGACGTCTCCCGGTGCCGCGCGGGCATCGCCAGCGACGACACGACGACGGCGCTCCCCACCCAGGCCGACGAGTCGCGCGTGAAGAGGAGGTTGGGCAGCGGCTCGACGACGAAGTCGCCGGCCTCCCGCAGCGCGGCCACGAGGCCCGGCTCGCGCGCCGGGCGCGCCAGGTCGAGCTCGTCGAGCCGCAGGCCGGCCACGAGCACGTCGGCGAGGTCCTTCGGCGCGAGCCCGTGGAGGTGCTCCGCGACGCGCGCCCCGAGCACCTGCCCGAGGGAGGGGTCGGCGAGGACGGCGGCGACGGACTCCTCGCGGGCGGCGGGCGCCTCGAGGGCCTCGGCGATGAGCTCGGCGAGCTCGAGCACCTCCACCCCCCGGCCGCGCAGCAGCTCGGCGAAGGCGTCGTGCTCGTCCTGCGCGCGCGCCACCCACGGGATCGCGTCGAAGAGCAGGCGGTCGTTGTTGCGCGGGGTGAGCCGCGCGAGCTCGGCGCCGGGGCGGTGCAGGACGACCGAGCGCAGCGGCCCGACCTCGCTCGTGACGCCGTGGGGCGCGGGGGGCTGGCTCGGCATGGGCGGAGGCTAGCCGCGGGGTCCTCCCTCGCGGCGCTCAGGCGGCCGGGACGCCGGACGCCGCGGCGCGGCCGGCGGGCGAGCGCAGCCACCGGACCCCCAGCGCGACGCCGGTGAGGCCGACGGCCGCGAAGACGACCGCCGACAGCACGTAGCCCCCGAGCCCCGCGACGAGCAGCGCGAGCGAGCCCGCCGCGAAGGAGACGAGCAGCGCGACGGTCGTGAGGGCCGTGAAGTCGCTGCCGCCGGTGGCCGGGCGCGAGAGGTCCATGCTCACCGTGTAGATCACGACGTTGAGGGCCGTGTAGGCGACGAGGAACCCCGACAGCGCCGTCACCGTCCAGGCCAGCGGCGCCGCGCCGCGCAGCAGCGGGACCACCCCGGCGGTCGAGACGACGAGCACCGCTCCTCCGGCCACGAGCACGGCGGACCGGCCGAGGCGCCGCACGAGCCACCCGGAGACGAGCCCGGCGACGAGCGCCGGGACGCTGACGACCACGCCGGTGACGACGCCGATGCGGGCCAGCGACCACCCGGCGTCGACGAGCGCGGGGCTCGTCAGCGACCAGACGCCCGCGACGCCGCCGTAGAGCAGCGGGACGACGACGAGCGCCCACGCCGGCACGCCCGGGCGCCGGAACACCGACACGACCGCGCCCCAGGGCACGCCTCCCCCCGACCCGGCCGCACCGCCGTCGTCCCGCGAGGGCTCGCGGAAGGCGGCGACGACGCCGAGCGCGACGAGCGTGAGCGCCGCGAGCAGCAGGACGGCGGCGTGCCAGCCCCACCGGTCGTAGACGAGGACGCAGACGCCGCCGCCGAGCACCGTGCCGAGGTAGCTGGCGGCCACCTGCACGCCGCCGGCGACCCCGCGGTCGGCCGGGCGCAGCAGCCGCACCGAGAGCGCGTCGGCCGCGACGTCCTGCGTCGCCGAGAGCAGGACGAAGACGGCGGCGAGGGCCGCCAGCGGGCCGAGCCGGGCGGCCGGGTCGTCGAGCGGCAGCATCGCCAGCAGGGCCAGGACCATGCCGGTCTGCAGCACGAGCAGCCACGAGCGGTAGTGGCCCAGCCGGCGGGAGCCGAAGCGGTCGAGCAGCGGCGCCCACAGCACCTTGAGGGGCCACACGAGCCCGAGCAGCGAGAGCAGCGCGAGGGTGTCGAGCGAGGTGCCGGCGTCGCGCAGGACGGCGACGAGCCCGACGGTGAGGAACCCGATGCCGATGTACTGGGTGACCCACAGCGAGCCGAGCAGCAGCCACGGCGGGCGCGACGGCGCACCCGCGGCGCCGGGGGGCGCGACGACGGGGTCGGCCGGCGTCGCGGCGACGACGGCGTGCCCGGTGGTCGCCGCGGTCGTGGACCCGGACGCCGGGGCGCGGCTCACGCCTCGTCCCGCCAGTACCCGAGCGCGGAGACGCGCTCCTTCGGGACGCCCAGGTCGCGGCGCAGGTGGCGCGAGAGCGCGCGGGTGCTCGCGGCCTCGCAGCCCAGCCAGAACCAGTCGGCGCGGGCGTCCGCCCCGGCGGCCCACCCGGAGCGCACGTGCTCGACCAGCGCCGTCCCGGCCGCAGGACCCTCGCCGCGCGGCACCCACGTGACGTCGTGGCCGGCCCGCGCGCGCACGGGCAGGGCGCGGTCGTCAGGGTGCCCCTGCTCGAGGACGACGGTCGCCGGCGTCCCGGGGTGGGCGTCGAGCACGGAGTTCACCGCGGGCAACGACGCCGGGTCGCCGACGAGGTGCAGGCGGCGGACCGGGTCCGGCAGCGGGTCGAAGCGCGTCCCGTAGACCGTGGCGTCGAGGCGGTCGCCCGGCTGCGCCGAAAGCGACCAGGCCGCGGCGACGCCGTCGTGGAGGGCGAACTCGAGGTCGAAGGAGCCGGCGACCGGATCGGGGTCGACGACGGTGAAGGCGCGCTGGTGGGGGCGCCCGCCACCCGTGAACCACAGCCGCACCCACATCGTCGGGTGCGGCGGGCAGGCCGCCAGCAGGCCGCCGTCGCGCACCCGCACCCGCCGGTAGCGGCCGCCCACGTCCTGCGCCGAGACCACCTCGAGGGTGAAGTCCCGTCCGCGCAGCGCCTTGATCACCGCGCCCTGCCAGCCGTGCTGCACGTGCTCCTCCTCGGGACGTCGGCCCGGTGGCGGTCCCACCCGGCGCGGGCCCGCACCTGCCGCGCGGGCCCGGGAGATGTGTACCGTACTCGCGCTGAGGGCAGCCTTACCTACACATCACCTCAGCCCTGCCCGCGTGGTACCCGCCCCCCGTCCGACCGCCGCGTCCGCCGACGCCTCCTCCCCGTGGGAGATCCCGTGCCGCCCACCGCCCCCGCCGCGGACCCGTTCCTGCGCGAGACCACCGCCGACGCCTACGTGACGGCGATGTCCGCAGCGGTCGACGTGCTCAGCCGCTCGGTCCGCGGGGCACGGCGCCCGCACACCGGAGCGCCGCAGCAGGAGCTGCAGGCGCTCGTCGACGCCGTCGACCTGGACGCCGCGCTCGGCGACACCCCCGCGGCCCTCGAGGAGCTCTCGCGGGTGTGGCTCGACCACGCCGTGTGGTTCCACGCGCCCGGCTACGTCGCGCACCTCAACTGCCCCGTGGCGCTGCCGGCGCTCGCGGCGGACCTGCTGGCCTCCGCGGTGAACACCTCGATGGACACCTACGACCAGTCCCGGGTGGCCACCCTCCTCGAGCGGCGCCTGCTCGACTGGGCCGCCGGGCGGGCCGGCCTGGGGCCGGGCGCGCGCGGCGTCTTCACGAGCGGCGGCACGCAGTCCAACACCCACGCGCTGCTGCTCGCCCGGGAGGCCGCGCTGGCGGCGCGCGGCCTCGCCCGGCCCGACGAGCTCCTGCCCGGCCGCCTGCGCGTGCTGGCGAGCGACCAGGCCCACTTCAGCGTCACGCGCGCCGCGCGGCTCCTCGGCCTGGGCGCCGACGCGGTCGTGCGCGTGCCCACCGACGCCCGCCACCGCCTCGACCCCGCCGCGCTGGCCCGCACCGCCGACGAGGTGCGGGCGGCCGGCGACGTCGTCGCCGCGGTCGTCGCCACCGCCGGGACGACGGACCTCGGCCGCGTCGACCCCCTCGCCGCCGTCGCCGACGTCTGCGACGAGCGCGGCCTGTGGCTGCACGTCGACGCCGCGTACGGCGGGGGCCTCCTCGTCTCCCGCCGTCGGCGGCACCTGCTCGACGGCGTCGAGCGGGCGTCGTCGGTGACCGTCGACTTCCACAAGACCTTCTTCCAGCCGGTCGCCTCCTCGGCGGTGCTCGTGCGCGACGGCGCCGCGATGGACCTCGTGGCCCACCACGCCGCCTACCTCAACCCGCGCGAGGAGGGCGTGCCCAACCACGTCGACACGAGCCTGCAGACGACGCGGCGCTTCGACGCCGTGAAGCTCTGGCTGACGCTGCGGGTGATGGGCGCCGACGCGGTCGGCGACGCCGTCGACGCCTGCGTCGACCTCGCGGCCGACGTCGCCGAGGACCTCGCCCGCGAGCCCGACGTCGAGCTCCACAGCGCGCCGGAGCTGAGCACCGTGCTCTTCCGGCTGCGCCCGCTGGTGGCCGGGCCGGACGGCGTCCCGGCGCCGGTCGACGACGGCACCGCCGACGCGCTCGTCGGCGGGGTGCGCGACCGGCTGGCCGCCGACGGCGCGGCCGCCGTGGCCCGCACGGTCCTCGACGGGCGGCCCTGGCTGAAGATGACCTTCCTCGACCCCGCGACGACGCGCGCCGACGTCGCCGACGTCCTGCGGCTCGTCCGCGAGGCCGGCGAGGACCTGCTCGCGCCGCTGCCCGCCCCGGTGACGGAGGCCGCGGGGAGCGCGGCGTGAGCGCCCCGGCCGGCGCGGGCGCGCCCGAGGGCCCCGTCCACGACTTCGTCGCCGTCGGGATCGGCCCCTTCGGCCTCGGGCTGGCGGCGCTCGTCGCCCCGGTGCCCGACCTCTCCGGCGTCTTCCTCGACGCCAAGGAGGAGTTCTCCTGGCACCCCGGGATGATGCTCGAGGGCGCGACGACGCAGGTGCCCTTCCTGGCCGACCTCGTGACGATGGCCGACCCGACGTCGGAGTTCTCGTTCCTCGCCTGGCTCAAGGCGACGGGGCGCCTGTACCCCTTCTACATCCGCGAGTCCTTCTACCCGCTGCGCTCGGACGTCGACGCCTACTGCCGCTGGGTCGCGGGCCGCGTGCCGGGCCTGCGCTTCGGCCGCGAGGTCGTCCGGGTCGACCACGAGGACGACGGGGCCGGCGGCCGCTACGTCGTCACCGCCCGCTGCACCCGCACGGGCGCCACCGAGACCCACCGCGGGCGCCGGCTCGTCCTCGGCGTCGGCACGCGGCCGACGGTCCCCGAGGTCGCCCGCGACCTGCCCGGGCCCGCGCTGCACAGCGCCTCCTACCTCGACCGCAGGGACGAGCTGCAGCGCCTGGGCTCGGTCACCGTCGTCGGCAGCGGCCAGAGCGCCGCGGAGGTCTACCTCGACCTGCTCACCGACGCCCGCCGGTACGGCTACCGGGTGGACTGGGTGACGCGCTCGCCCCGCTTCTTCCCCATGGAGTACACGAAGCTCACGCTCGAGATGACGTCGCCGGAGTACGTGCGCTACCACCACGCGCTCCCGCCGCGCCGCCGCGACGAGCTGGCCCGCGAGCAGCGCCAGCTGCACAAGGGCATCAGCGCCGACCTCGTCGACGCGATCTACGACACGCTCTACCGGCTCGGCGCCCGTGGCGAGGTGCCCACCGAGCTGCTCACCGGCGTCGAGCTCACGGGCGCGCGCTGGGACGCCGAGCGGCGCACGTACGCCCTCGACCTGCACCACGCCGAGACGGGCGGCCGCACGACCCGGGAGACGCAGGGCCTCGTCCTCGCCACCGGGTACCGCGCCGAGGTGCCCGCCTTCCTCGAGCCCGTGCGCCACCGCGTCCGGTGGGACGCGCAGGGCCGCTACGACGTCGCCCTCGGCTACACCGTCGACCACGACGACCTGGAGGTCTTCGTGCTCAACGGCGAGGAACATACGCACGGCATCGCGGCCCCCGACCTCGGCATGGGCGCCTTCCGCGCCTCGGTGGTGATCAACGCGATGTGCGGGCGCGAGGTCTACCCCGTCGAGGAGCACATCGCCTACCAGCAGTTCGGCGTGGGGGGCCCCGCGGCCGGCCCTCTCGGCGACCGTGCTCGCGGTGGGGCCCCGGCGTCCGAGCCGGCGCCCGCGGGGGCCGCGCGATGAGCGCCGCGGGCCCGACGACGGCACCGGTCACCGCCGTGACGGCGCGCTCCGCGCTGGGCACGTGGACGTTCGCGCCGCTGCCCGTCGACGGCACGACGCCCCTGGACGACCCGTCGCTGGTGCGGCTGCACGCGTGGGTCACCGCGCCCCGCTCGGTGTTCTGGCAGATGCAGGGCGCCACGCCGGAGGACGTCCGGGCCGAGCACGCCACCATCGCCGGTGACCCCTGCCACCACGCGTGGCTGGGCCACCTCGACGGCCGCCCGCTCGTGCTGGCGGAGACCTACGACCCGCGCGAGCGCGTGCTCGCCGGCCACTGGGACGCCGAGGCGGGCGACGTCGGCATGCACGTGCTCGTCGCGCCGCCCGAGCCCGGCGCTCCCCCGGTGCACGGGCTGACGTCGACGGCCGTGGCCGCCGTCGTCCGCCTCGCGCTCGCGCAGCCGGGGGCGCGGCGCGTCGTCGTCGAGCCCGACGAGCAGAACACGGCGGTGCGCGCCAAGAACCGCGCCGCCGGCTTCGTCGAGCACGGCCTGCTCGCGCTGCCCGGCAAGACGGCGGTGCTCTCGACCTGCACGCGGGAGGCCTTCGCGCGCAGCGAGCTCGGGAGGCTCGTGTGGTGACGGCCAGCGCCGGGCTCGACCCGGCCGACCTCGCCGACCTCGCCGACCCGGCCGACCCCGCCGACCTCGCCGTCCGGGGCGCCGAGCACCTCGAGCCCGCGGCCATGGCGGCGGCGCAGCGCCACCTCGTCACCAAGGCGCTCTCGGAGCTCGCGCACGAGCGGCTCCTGCGCCCCGAGCCCCTCGACGACGCCCCGGTGGACGAGGTCCCGACCGACGGCACGGGGACCGACGGTCCGGGGACGGCGGACGGACGCAGCCCGTGGCGCACGTGGTCGCTGCGCACGCCCGGCACCGCGCAGTACCGCTACCGCGCCCGGGTGCTCCCCCTGGAGCACTGGGACGTCGACGCGGCGTCGGTCACCCGCACGGTCGACGGCGCGCCGGCCGACCTCGACGTGCAGGACCTCGTCGTCGAGCTCGCCCCGTGGCTCGGCGTGCCGGACGCCCTGCTGCACACCTACCTCGAGGAGCTGGCGGCGACGCTCGCCGGCGCCGCGTGGAAGCTCCACCACCGCCGCGCCGACGCCCGGGTCCTGGCGCGCGCCGACCTGCAGACCGTCGAGCGGTCGATGACCGAGGGCCACCCGGGCTTCCTCGCCAACAACGGCCGCATCGGCTTCGGCCTCGACGACGCCGCCCGCTACGCCCCCGAGGCGGGGCAGCCGTCCCGCCTCGTGTGGGTGGCCGCCCGGCGCGACCGCGCCGTCCTCGCGCTCGGCGCGGGCGTCGACGAGGAGGGGCTGCTCGACGGCCAGCTCGGGCCCGAGGTCCGGGAAGCCTTCGCGCAGCGGCTGCGCGACCTCGGCGGCGACCCCGCGGCCTACGTCCTCCTGCCGCTCCACCCGTGGCAGTGGGACGCCAAGGTCGCCGTCACCTTCGCGCCCGACCTCGCCCGCCGGGACCTCGTCCTCCTCGGCCGCGGGCCCGACCGGTACGTGCCGCAGCAGTCGATCCGCACCTTCTTCGACGTCGACCGCCCCGAGCGCCACTACGTCAAGACGGCGCTGGCGGTGCAGAACATGGGCTTCGTCCGCGGCCTGTCCCCCGCCTACATGGCCGCGACGCCGGCCGTGAACGACTGGGTGGCCGACGTCGTCGCGGGCGACCCCGAGCTCGGCGGCTCGGGCTTCGGCGTCCTGCGCGAGCTCGCCGCGGTGGGGTACACCGGCGACGCCTACCACCGCTCCGCGCGCCCGGGCCCCCGCTCGGCGCACCAGCGGATGGTCGCGGCGCTGTGGCGCGAGAGCCCCGTGCCGCGGCTGGCGGACGGCGAGCGCGCCATGACCATGGCGGCGCTCCTGCACCGCGACCACGAGGGCCGCTCCCTCGCAGGGGCCCTCGTCGAGGGGTCCGGCCTCGGGGCGCGGGCGTGGCTCGAGCGCTACCTGCGCGCGTACGTGCGCCCGCTCGTGCACTGCCTGCTCGTGCACGACCTGGCCTTCATGCCCCACGGGGAGAACGTCCTCGTCGTGCTGCGCGGCGACGTCGTCGAGCGGGTCCTCGTCAAGGACATCGGCGAGGAGGTCGCCGTCTTCGGCGACCGGCCGCTGCCCGACGGCGTCGAGCGCGTGCGCGTGGCCGACGACCCGGGCGTGCGGCTGCTCTCGCTCTTCACCGACGTCGTCGACGGGGTGCTGCGCCACCTCGTCGCGATCCTCGACCGCGACGGGCTGCTGCCCGCGGAGGAGTCCTGGCGGGTGCTCGCCGAGGTCCTCGACGCCCACCGCCGCGACCACCCGGCCGCGCACGAGCGCTTCGACGTCTTCACCCCGACCTTCGCGCACTCCTGCCTCAACCGGCTGCAGCTGCGCAACACCCTCCAGATGGTCGACCTCGCCGACCAGGTCTCCTCCCTGCTCATGGCGGGCGAGCTGGACAACCCGGTGGCGCCGCACGACCCGCGCCGGACCGCTGCGGACCCCGGGACGACCTCGTGACCGCCAGCGTGCGGCGCGACGCCCACGGCGTGCCGACGGTCGAGGCCGGCTCGCTGGAGGAGCTGGCGCACGCCCAGGGCCGGGTGACGGCGCACGACCGGGCCTGGCAGCTGGAGTCCGAGCGCTGGCGCGCCGAGGGAGCGCTCGCCGCGCACGTCGGCCCGAGCGGGCTGGCGTGGGACGTGCTCGCCCGCCGGGTGCGCCTGCCGGACACCGCCCGCCGCTGCTACGCCGCGCTGGAGGAGCCCGTCCGCCGCTTCGTCGCGGCGTACGCCGAGGGCGTCGCCGCGGGGCTTCCCGAGGGCGCGGCGCGGTCGCCGGAGCTGCGCGCCCTCGGGCTCGCGGGCACCGACGACGGCGGACCTGCCGACGGCGGCGGGCCCGGCGAGGACGGGGGCTGGCAGCCGTGGACGCCCCTCGCCGTCCTGCTGTCGCACCACCTCCTGTTCGGGTCGGTCGGCACGAAGCTCTGGCGCGAGCACGTGGTGGCCGCCATGGGGCCGGAGCTGGGCCCCGACCTCGCCGCCGCCTTCGCTGTCGGGCCGCCCGACGGCAGCAACGCGCTCGCCGTCGCGGGCTCCCGGACGGCGAGCGGCCTGCCGCTCGTCGCGGGCGACCCGCACCGCCTCCTCGAGCGGCCCGGCGTCTACCAGCAGGTGCACCTCGTGTGCGCCGCCGAGGGCGTCGACGTCGTCGGCCTCGCCTTCCCCGGCGTGCCGGGCGTCCCCCACTTCGGGCACGCCGGGTCCGTGGCGTGGGCGGTGACGAACGCGATGGCCGACTACCAGGACCTCCTCCTGGAGCGGCTGCGCGTCGACGGCCGGGACGAGGACGGCGGGCCGCGGCTCGTGGCCCACGGGGCGGGAGGGCGGGAGGAGATCGGGCCCGAGGGGTGGGAGCCGGTGGAGCGACGCACCGAGGTCGTCGCGGTCGCCGGGGCGGAGCCCGTGCGCGTCGACGTCGTCGAGACCGCCCGCGGGCCCCTCCTCGTGCTCGACCGGCGGCGCCCCGACGCCCCCGCCCCGGCCATGGCCGACGGCGAGGAGGTCGAGGGCCTGGCCCTGCGCGCGCCGAGCCGGGTGCTCGCCGACGCCGGCGCCGCGGCCCTGCCCGCCCTGCTGCGGGCCCGGACGGCCGACGACGTCGAGCGCGCCTGGGGCGCCTGGGTCGAGCCGGTCAACAGCGTGCTCGTCGCCGACACCTCCGGCGCCGTCCGCCGCCTCGTCGCCGGGCGCGTGCCGCGACGGGCGGAGCGGGCCCGCTGGCGGCCCGTCCCGGCCGACGACCCGGCGTGGGCGTGGACCGGCTGGGAGGAGCACCCCGCGCTGCGCGTGGCCGGCGACGGCGCGGGCGGCTCGCCCGAGGCGGACGCCGGCGTCGTCGTCACCGCGAACGACGAGCGGCCCGACGTCGCCCACCTCGGCACGGCCTTCGCGCCGCCGCACCGCGCCCGGCGGCTGCGCGCGCTCGTCGGCGACCGCACGGGCCTCGCCGTCGACGACCTCGCCGCGACGCTCGTCGACACCGCGCACGGGTCGGCGCCGGCGCTGCTGGCGCTCCTGCGGCGCGTGGCGCGGGCGGCGCCGACGGCGGGCCCGGCGCACGACCTGCTCGAGCGCGCCCTCGCCTGGGACGGGCGCGCGGACCCCGGCAGCACCGGCGCCGCGGCCGCCGCCGCGTGGCGGGCCGCGCTGGCGCGACGGGTCGTCGCCCTGCCGCTGCTGGCGCCCCTGCACCGGCCGCCCGCCGTGCCGGCGGCGCTGCTCCCGTGGCTCTCCCCCGTCGAGCGCGTCGGCGCGGCGCTCCCCCGCCTCCTCGACGTGCTGCCGGCCCACGGGGTCGACGTCGGGGCGCTGGCCCTCGCCGCGCTCGAGGACGCCGCCGCGGCCCCCGCCGGCGCCGCGGGCGCCACGTGGGGCGACCTCCACCGCCTGCGCACGGTCCACGGCCTCGACGGCACGCCGTGGCACGACGCCACCCTTCGCCCCGGCGAGGGCTCGCCGCTGCCCGGCGACACCGACTGCGTCGTCGCGACGGCGAGCGTCCCGGGCCTGTCGCTGGACGGGCTCGGCGACACGGGCCTGCGCGGCCCCGTCGCCCGCTACGTGTGGGACCTCGCCGACCGCGGCGCGAGCCGCTGGGTCGTGCCGCTCGGCGCCGACGGCGTCCAGGGCGCCCTCCACGCCGCCGACCAGCTGCCGCTGTGGCTCGCGGGCCGACTCGCACCCGTGCCCCCGACCCGGCCGGACGACGCCGTCGACGACGGCCCGCCCGCCGCCCGCACCCCCGAGGAGACCGCATGACCACCGACGCCGCGACCACGAGCGAGGGGGCGCCCGCCGCCCCCGCGCTCGACGCCCGCCTGCCCGAGGGCCCGCGCCCGCTGCCCGACGGGCGCGTCCTCGACGTCCGCCGGCTCGATCCGGAGGCGGACGCCGCCCTCGTCCACGCCTGGGTCGTCGAGCCGCGGGCCCGCTACTGGGGCATGGCCGACCGCACGGTGGAGCAGGTGCGCGAGGTCTACGCGTACGTCGACTCCCTCAGCACCCACCACGCCTACCTCCTGCGCCTCGACGACCGGCCGGTCGCGCTGCTGCAGACGTACGACGCGCAGGCCGACCCGCTGGGCGAGGTGGACGCCGTCGAGCCCGGCGACCTCGGCATCCACCTGCTGCTCGCGCCGACCGAGGACCCGGAGCGCGGCTTCACCGCCCTGCTCGCCGCGGCCCTCGCGCCGCTGGCGGTGGGCAACACGGGCGTCCGCCGCGTCGTCGTCGAGCCCGACGCCCGCAACGAGGCGGCCGCCGAGCGCCTGCGCCGCACCGGCTTCGAGATCGGGCCCGTCGTCGACGTGGCCGGAAAGACCGCCCGCCTGGCCTTCCTGCCCCGCGCCGTCCTCGAGGCGCTCGCCGGGGCGGGCGCGCCCGGTCGCTGAGCCGCGGGCCGGGCCCGGCGCGCCCGGCCCGCTCGGTACCGTCCCCCCGTGCGCCTCGCCGTCGTCATCCCCGCCAAGGACGAGGAGGAGCGGATCGACGCCACGGTCCGCGCCGCCCTCGCGATCGAGGGCGTCGACGTCGTCGTCGTCGTGGACGACGGGAGCTCGGACCGCACCGCCGTCACCGCCCGCGCCGCCGGGGCCCGCGTCGTGCGCCACCACCGCAACCGCGGCAAGGCCGCGGCGCTGGAGAGCGGCGCCGCCCTCGTGCGCGACCTCGAGCAGCCGCCCGACGGCGTCGTCCACGACGCGGCCGGGCGGGCCCTCGCGACGGACGAGCCCCGCGCGCTCCTGCTCGTCGACGCCGACCTCGGGGCGACGGCGCGGGCGACGGCGGCCCTCGCCGTCCCCGTGCTCGCGGGCGAGGCCGACGCGAGCATCGCCGTCCTGCCGCCGCAGTCCTCCCCCGGCGGCGGCCGCGGGCTCGTCGTCGGCCTCGCCCGCCGCGGCATCCTCGCCGCGACGGGGTGGACGCCGACGCAGCCGCTCTCGGGCATGCGCTGCCTGACCCGCGAGGCCTTCGAGCGCGCCCGCCCCCTCGCGCCCGGCTGGGGCGTGGAGACGGCCATGACCGTCGACCTGCTGCGCGCCGGGATGCGCGTCGTCGAGGTCCCGTGCGACCTGCAGCACCGCGTCTCCGGCCGCGGCTGGCGGGCGCAGGCGCACCGCGCGGCGCAGTACCGCGACGTCGTCCGCGCCCTCGCCGCTCGCGGGCAGCTCGGCGCCGTCCTGCCGCCGCGCGGCTGAGCCCCCGTCGGGGCTAGCGGGACGACGCCGTCGCGGGCTCGCGCTCGCCCGGCACGGCCGCGGCGTCGTCCTCGAGCGCCCGGGCCCCCGCCGCCGTGAGCAGCGGCACCATGAGCGTCGCCGCCACGGCGGGGATCGAGGTGCCGGAGTCGTTGACGGCGAACCCGATGAGCACGAGCACGAGCCACGCGGCGAAGCCGGCGCGCAGGGCGGGCGCCCGGTCGAAGGCACGGGTGAGGGCCGGCGGCCCGGAAGCACCGGGGCGCAGGAGCACGAAGGCGACGAAGAGCGCGGCGATCGGCACGAGCAGGCCCTGCGGGTTGCCCGTCAGCACGCTGAGGTTCGCGCTGATCTTGCGCCCCACGACGTCGAGCGCGCCGCCGTCGAGCACCGTCTCGACGAAGCGCCCGAGGTGCGTGCGGTCCGCGGGCGCGCGCAGCCAGTCGAGCGTCGCCAGCAGGGCCATGACCACGGCCGTCCCGCCGCCGATGATCAGGACGCGCCGCCAGGTGATGCGCACGCCGGCCACGAGCAGCGCGAGGACGGCGAAGGCCGGGACGATCGCCGGCGGCCCGCCGAAGTCGCTGCCCAGGCCCGGCGTCCCGTCGAGGACGGCGCAGGCGACGCCGAGGACGGCGACGGCGGCGACGGCCGCGCCACGCCGGCCCCGCCCGACGAGGTGGGCGGCGAGCGCCGTCGCCAGCAGCAGGCACCCCGTCGAGAAGAGGGCGAAGGGCGGGTTGCCGAGGCCGTAGAAGCGCCCCGCGACGATGGGGTTGGGGCCCATGAGGCTGGACAGCTGCAGCGTCGAGCCCCCGACGACGTCGACGGCGAGCACGAGCGCCGTCGTCGCGGCGACGGCGCCGAGCGGGCCGACCACGCTGCGGCGCCAGGGGCCCAGCAGGGCCACCGCGGCGACGACGGCCGTCCACCCGGCCACGGCCGCCACGAGCGCGAGCGCCGAGGGCTCCGCCCGCCACCACGGCACGAGCCCGGCGAGGAAGGTCGCCACCGGCACCGACGCCCCGACGACCGAGACGCGGCGCAGCCAGGCGAGGACGCGGCGGCGCCCGCGGGGCCCGCCCGAGCGGCGGCGCAGCGCGACGATCGCCGCCCCGTAGAGGAGGAGCTGGGAGCCGTAGAGCGCGTAGAAGAAGGGACCGACGACGGGCCGCACCTCGAGGGCCGCGCGGGCCAGGTCGAGGACGACGGCCCGCCGCTCGGCGGCGTCGAGGGAGTCGTCGACGGGCAGCACCGGGGCACCGACGAGGCCGGCGGGGGCGTCGACGCCCAGGGTCGCCAGCAGCGTCGGCGCGAGGTCCGTGGTCTGCAGGAGGCCGTCCTGCCGGGTGCTGAGGGAGCCGACGAGGGTGGCCCCGTAGGCGTCGGCGACACCGCCCGCGGCCGGGCCGACGGCGGCGAAGGCGCCCAGGTGGGCCGTGCTCGTGGCGTCGGCCAGGCTGGCGACGAGCACGGTGGCGTCCTCGTCCTCCACCGCCGCGAGGACGGCGCCGACGCGGGCGTCGAGCTGCTCGACGGTGCTGGCGGAGGCCTCCTCGGGCACCTCGCCGTCCGGGTCGACGTCGGCGAGCAGGCTGCCGGCGTCGACGACGACGAGCTCCGCGCCGTCCGCGACGAGCCCGCCCACGGCCTCGCCGAGCGCCTCCGGCTCGCGGGGCCGTGGCACGTGGGGCCCGGTGAGCGCGCCGTCCGACGTGGCGAGGGCCACGGCGGCGCCGGGGCCGACCGACGCCGTCGCCGTGCCCGCGTCGGCGAGGGCGTCGCCGAGCAGGCCGAGGCGGGCGTCGTAGGGCTGCCCGGCCGCCGCCGCCTCGTACACGGGCCAGCGCGGCAGGGCGCCGTCCACCGGCTCGCGCACCGTCGTGCAGCGGGTGAGCACCTCCTGCGGGTCCGGCTCGGCGGCCTCGCCGTCGGCGGCGGCGACCTCCATGCCGGGCCGCGGGTCGAGCACGCGCGAGCCCGAGCTGACGGCGAGCCAGCCGTCGGCGGGGCACGCGCTGGCCGTCACCGACCGGACGGCGACGTCGCCGACGCCCGCGTCGCGCAGGAGCGCGCCCAGCACCGGCGTCCGCGCGGCGTCCTGCGGCTCGCCGCCCGGCCCGTCGCCCTCCTCGGCCTCCTCGACGAGGGGCGTGCCGCCGCCGTCGACGGGCGTGACGTCGCCCCACCGCAGGCCGGGGACGCCGACGAGGACCACGGGCCCGGGCACGCCCGCACCGGCCGACCGCTCCTCCGCGGCGTCGGCCGCCCGGGCGGCCGGAGCGCCGGCGAGCCCCGCGAGGACGGCGAGGACGAGCGCGAGGAGGGCCGGCACGGGCCCGAGGGTAGGGGCCGCGCCTGGACCGCCCCTGGAGGCGGCCGAGGAGCGCCGGGCTCCGCTGGTAGCCTTCTCCGCGTTCACGAAGGGGAGTAGCCCCCAACCGCGGCGTCGACACACTGGCCGCCCCGCTCGCGCGGGTGCACCCGGTGCCGCGGACCGGACGTCGCGCCCGGCGCGCGCCCGGTGGGCGAGACCTTCGGCCGCGCACACCTGTGCGCCCGGCCGGAGGCGTCCCCGCTCCCGGTCGGGCGCGCACGAGCCCCCGAGGACCCGTGGAACCCTTCTTCGTCTCGACCGCCGTCGGCTTCGGCGTCATCTTCGCCGCCGAGCTGGGCGACAAGTCCCAGCTCATGGCGCTGACCTTCGCCACGCGCTACCGCCCGTGGCCGATCATCGCCGCGATCACCGCCGCGACCGCCCTCGTGCACCTCGCCTCCGTCCTGCTCGGCGCCGCCGTCGGCGCGGCCCTGCCGACGACGGCCATCGCGGTGGTCGCGGGCCTCGCCTTCATCGGCTTCGGCGTCTGGACCTTCCGGGGCGACTCCCTCGACGAGGACGAGGAGCAGAAGGCCGAGCGCGCCGGCCGGTCGGTCTTCCTCACGGTCGCCGTCGCCTTCCTCCTCGCCGAGCTCGGCGACAAGACGATGCTCGCGACCATCACCCTCGCCGCGCGCGACGACGGCCTCGCCGAGATCGCCGGCACGTGGCTCGGGTCGACGGTCGGCATGGTCGCGGCCGACGCCCTCGCGATCGTCCTCGGCTACCACCTCGGCAAGCGTCTCCCCGAGCGCGCCGTCGCCGTCGGGGCCGGCGTCCTGTTCGTGCTCATCGGGGTGTGGCTGCTCGTGGACGCCCTGCTGATCGGCTGAGCGCCGGGCCACCCGGTCAGACGACCCGGGCGGGGCGCGCCGGTGCCGTCCGGCGGGCCCGGACCCCAGCCGTGACGCCCGCCGCGAGCACGACCACGGCCGCGAGCGCGGCGACGACGACCACGACGCCGGAGGTGTCCTCGCCGCTCGATCGCCCGACGGCGACCCAGGCGAGGCCCCAGCCGAGGGAGAGGGCCGGCGCGACCCGCCCGGAGGCCAGCGACAGCCACGCGCCGACCGCCGCGGCGACGACGAGCACGACGACGGCCCAGGCGCTCTCCCCCAGCCCGAGGCCGCCGACGCCGAGGCCGGACAGCCAGGCCGACACGTTCGCCACCGTGGCGATGAGGACCCAGCCGAGGTAGAGGCCCGCGACGCCGTCGACGAGCAGCGCCTCCGCCCACCCCGACGGCGCCGAGCGCGCCAGCCGCGCCAGGACCACGCCGAGCACGGCGACGAGCGCGACGATGACGAGCACGCTGAACGTCACCGAGCCCGCCTGCACCACGACGATCCACGCGGCGTTGAGGAGCATCGACGCCGCCAGCAGCCACCCCACGGCCCGCTGCCGCGGGTCGGCGGGCCGCGCCGCGACGAGCTGCCAGACGCCGTAGGCCACCAGGCCCGCGTAGATGACGCCCCAGATCGAGAAGGCGGGGCCCGCCGGGGCGACGAGGGTGGCCGTCGCCGACAGCGTCCCGTCCGCGGCCTCGTCGATCGGCGTGCCGCCGAGGGCCCCGGACCCGATCGTCGAGACGACGAGCGCGAGCACCGCGCTCCCGAGCACGACTCGCTGCCGCGTGCGGTCCCGGCCCGTCGCGCGAGCCCTGCTCTCTCCACCAGCGAACCTCTCCATGGCGGAGAGAGTACGGTCGGCGGCGTGAGCGCGCACTCCCCGGACGGGGCCGACGACGCCGCACGGGCCGCGGTCCTGCACGGCCTGCAGCGCGTGGTGCAGGAGACCGACCGCTACGTCGACGAGGTCGGCGCCCGGCACGGCTCCGCCCGCACCGACCTCGAGGCCGTCGCCGCCGTCGTCGAGGCCGACCGCCGCGGCGAGGAGCACAGCCCCGGCACGCTCTCGCGCCACCTCGGCCTCAGCTCGCCCGCGACGACGGCGCTGCTCGACCGGCTCGAGCGGTCCGGGCACGTGCGACGGGCCCGCAGCGGCAGCGACCGCCGCCGCGTCGTCGTCGAGGTCACCGACGTCGCGCGCGACCTCGGCCGCGACGTCTTCTCGCCCCTGGCCGCCGAGCTGCGCGCCGTGCTCGCGCGCTACGACGGCGAGGAGCTGGCGCTGCTCGGGCGCTTCCTCGACGAGGCGGCCGACGCCGTCGCGCGCGGACGCCGCCCGCCCGGCGCCTGAGGCCGCCGACGGGACGGCCCCGGTCGCCCCGTCCGTCCCCGGACGGGTGCCATGTGCGCACCCGGCCCCGCGGCGAGCGCCGCTCCGCCACACTGTCGCCCGCGCGCCGGCACCGGCGCGGGCCCCCGCCGCGGCGGGGCGACGACGACGTGACGGGGAGCCCGGTCAGGCATGGACATCGCAGTCGGAACGCTCATCGCCCTGGTGCTCGTGGGGGTGGTCGTCCTCGTCCTCCTGGTCCTGGGCGTCTCCGCGGTGCGGCGCTACAAGATCGCCAACCCGTCCGAGGCGCTCGTCGTCGTCGGGCGCAAGGGCGGCAAGCCCGTGCTCAACCCCGAGACGGGCGAGTCCTCGATGGACCTGTCCGGCCAGCGCGTCGTCATGGGCGGCGGCGTCTTCGTCAAGCCCTTCGTCGAGCAGGCCTACGCGCTGTCCCTGGCGTCGCGCTCGATCCGCGTGCAGATCCGCGGCGCGGTGTCGCAGCAGGGCATCCGCCTCAACCTCGACGCCGTCGCGATCGTCAAGGTGGGCGGCACGGAGAACAACGTGCGCGCGGCCGCGCAGCGCTTCCTGCACCAGCAGGACGAGATCGAGTCCTTCACGCAGGAGGTCCTCGCCGGCTCGCTGCGCTCCATCGTCGGCACGCTGACGGTCGACGAGATCATCCGCGACCGCGCCGCCTTCGCGCGCCAGGTCGCCGACGAGTCGGTCTCCTCGCTCAACAACCAGGGCCTCGTCCTCGACACCTTCCAGATCCAGGACGTCTCCGACGACAGCAACTACCTGCGCGACCTCGGCCGCCCCGAGGCCGCCGCGGCCGCCCGCAACGCGGCCATCGCCGAGGCCGACGCCCAGCGCGAGTCCTCCCAGCGCGAGGCCGCGGCGCAGCAGCTCGTCGCCGAGGCCGAGCGCGACCTAGCCCTGCGCCAGGCCACCTTCCGCGCCGACACCGACCGGGCGCAGGCCGAGGCCGAGGCGGCGGGCGCGCTCGCCAAGGCCGCCCAGGACCAGGAGGTCCTCACCGTCCAGGAGCGGGTGGCCCAGCGCCAGGCCACGCTGACCGAGACCCAGCTCGACACCGACGTCCGCAAGCCCGCCGACGCCGCCCGGTACAAGACCGAGCAGGAGGCGCAGGCGCGCCGCAGCGCCGTCCAGTACGAGGCCGAGGGCCGCGCGGCGTCGTCCGTCGCCGACGCCAAGGCCGCCGCCGAGCGCACCCGACTGTCGGCCGACGCCGACGCGCAGCGCCTGCGCATCAGCGCCGAGGCCGAGGCCCGCGCCGTCCGCCTCGCCGCCGAGGCCGAGCTGGCCCGGCGCACCGCGCAGGCCGACGCCCGCCGCCTGGAGGGCGAGTCCGAGGCCGCCGCGATCGAGGCCAAGGGCCGCGCGGAGGCCGCCGCGCGGCGCGAGCTCGCCGAGGCCTTCGCCGGGTACGGCGACGCCGCCCGCCTGCAGATGGTCGTCGACGTCCTGCCCGAGATGGCCCGGGCCCTCGCCGAGCCGCTCGGCTCGATCGACGACCTCACGGTCATCTCCAACGACGGCGCCGGAGCGCTCTCCCGCTCGGTCGCCGGCAACCTCCACGAGACCCTCGAGACGGTGCGCCGCACGACGGGCGTCGACCTCACGTCGCTGCTCGGCGGCTCCGGCTCCGGCTCCGGCTCGGGCGGCAGCGCGGCGGTGCGCCCGGTGCGCACCACCGCGCCCGCGCCCGGCGGCACCGCCCCGGGCGGGTTCGGCTCCGGCGACGAGGACGGCAGCGGGACCGACGGCTCGTGAGCCCCGAGGAGCAGGGGCACCCGGGGGCCCGCCGCTACGGCTACCTCGGGCCCGAGGGCACCTTCACCGAAGCCGCCCTCGCCGGCGCCCTCGCGGCGCGCGGCGAGGGCGGCGCCGAGAAGGTGGCCACGCCGAGCGTCGACGCCGCCCTGGCGGCGGTCCGCGCCGGCGACCTCGACGCCGCCATGGTGCCGATGGAGAACTCCGTCGAGGGCGGCGTCGCCGCCACGCTCGACGGGCTCGCCGGCGGCGACCCGCTCGTCGTCCTCGCCGAGGCGCTCGTGCCGGTCTCCTTCATGGTCGCCGTCCGGCCCGGCACCCGCGCGGAGGACGTGCGGGTCGTGAGCACGCACACGCACGCCCACGCCCAGTGCCGGGGCTGGCTCGCGGCGCACCTGCCCGCGGCCGGCTACGTGCCGAGCGCGTCGACGGCGGCGGCCGCGGCCGGGCTGGCCGCCGGCTCGCCCGCCCCGGGCTACGAGGCCGCCCTGTGCGCGGAGGTCGCCGCCGAGCGCTACGGCCTGCAGGTGCTCGCCCGGGACGTCGGCGACACGGCGGGCGCCGTCACGCGCTTCGTGCTCGTCGGCCGCCCCGCCGCCCCGCCGCCGCGGACGGGCGCCGACCGCACGAGCGTCGTCGCCTTCCAGCCGGAGGACCACCCCGGGATGCTGCTCGAGATCCTCGAGCAGTTCGCCTCCCGCGGGGTCAACCTCACGCGCATCGAGTCGCGCCCCACGGGCGACGCCCTCGGGCGCTACTGCTTCGCCATCGACGCCGAGGGCCACGTCGAGGACGCCCGGGTCGCCGAGGCGCTCCTCGGCCTGCACCGCTTCTGCCCCCAGGTGCGCTTCCTCGGCTCCTACCCCCGGGCGGACGCCCGGCCGGTGCCCGTGCGCCCCGGCACCGGCGACGGCGACTTCGCCGCCGCGCGCGCGTGGCTCGACGCCGTCCGCACGGGCGCGCCGCCGCCCTGAGGCCCCGAGGCGCCCCGGCCGCCGCACGGTCGACGGGGTGTCGACACGTCGACGACGGGCACCGCCGTCCGGCGGTGCGCGCTCGCGCCCCCTCCGTACTATCGACGCCGTGACGGACATCGACGGGCTCACGGCCGTGCAGCCGCTGGCGGGCTCCGTGCTCCCGTCCGTCGTCCGCGACACCCCGGCCGCCGTCCTGCTCGTCGACCTCGACGAGGGCGAGGTCGTCTTCGCCAACCACCTCGCCCGCCAGCTGGCACCCGGCACGGGCCTGCCCGTCGGCATCCCCGAGTGGTCCCGCGCGGCGGGCCTGCGCGACGCCACCGGCGAGGACATGGAGGACGGCCCCGCCCCGCTGCGCCGCGTGGCGTCGGGCGAGCCCGTCACCGGGGAGGCCGTGACCGCCGAGCGCGGGTCGGACGCCACCTCGGCCCGCGAGGCGCTGTGGGTGGTCGGCTTCCCCCTCACCGACGCCCCGCCGCCGCTGGCGCGCCAGGCCCTCGTCGTCATGCTGCCGCTGCGGGAGCAGGAGGCCGTCGCCGAGCTGCAGGACGGCGGGGACCTGCGCTACCGCGCCGTCGTCGCGAGCGACCTGTCCTTCACCATCAGCGACCCCCACGGCGACGACGACCCGCTCGTGTGGGTCAACCCCGCCTTCACCCGCACCACCGGGTACAGGTCCGAGGACGTCGTCGGCCGCAACTGCCGCTTCCTCCAGGGCCCCGGCACCGACCGGGAGGCCGTGGCCCGCATCTCCCGGGCGCTGCGCGCTGACGAGCCCGTCACCGAGGTGCTCCTCAACTTCCGGGCCGACGGCACCGCCTTCTGGAACGAGGTGGTCATCAGCCCGGTCTTCGACGCCGACGGCCGCCTCACCCACCACGTGGGCGTCCAGTCCGACGTGACGGCGCGCGTCGAGGCCGCCGCCGAGCGCGACCGGGCGCTCGAGGCCGCCCGCCGCGCCAACGCCCGCCTCGAGGCGCTCGCGCGGGTGAGCAGCGCCCTCTCCAGCCGCCTCGACAGCCACGAGGCCCTCGCCGTCCTGCCGGGGCTCGTCGTGCCCGACCTCGCCGTCTGGGCCTTCGTCATCGGCACCGACGAGGCGGGTCGGGCCGCGGCCTTCCACGTCGCCCACGGCGACCCGGCCATGGCCGAGCAGGCGCGGCTCCTGGCGACCGAGGACCCGCACCGGTACGCGCACGGCCCGCAGCTGGCCGAGCTGCTCTCCGGTGCCGTGACCGACCCGATCTCCTGGGAGCTGGACGTCGAGGACGCCGCCGGCCCCCTCGAGCGCGAGGAGAGCCGCGAGGCCCTGCGGGCCATGGGCATGACGCGGGTGGTGCTCGTGCCCCTGCGGGCCCGAGGCAGGACCACGGCCGTGCTCGGGCTCGTCGTCGTCGACGGCGGCGATCCCGGCCCCACGGACCTGGCGACCATGACGGACGTCGGCGTGCGCGCCGGCCTGGCCATCGACAACGCGCGCCTCTACGAGCGCGAGCACGCGGCCGCCCTGACGCTCCAGCGCAGCCTCCTGCCCGACCTGCCCGAGCTCGAGGACTTCGACGTCGCGGCCACCTACCTCCCGGCGGCCGTGGGCGCCGAGGTGGGCGGCGACTGGTACGACGTCCTCGACCTCCCCGACGGCGGCCTCGGCGTCGCCATCGGCGACGTCATGGGCCACGACCTCCAGGCCGCCGCCGCCATGGGCCAGCTGCGCTCGGTCCTGCGCTCCTACGCCTGGAGCGGCGACGAGCCCGGCGCCGTCCTGCGCCAGCTCGACCTGCTCGTGCGGGGCCTCGGCATGGCGGGCCTGGCGACATGCGTCTACGCCCGCGTCGCCTGCGCCGAGGACGGGAGCCGCTGCGCGGTCACCTACGCCAAGGCGGGCCACCCGCCGCCGATGCTGCTGCTGCCGGGGGGCGCGGTCGAGCGCCTCGACCAGGCGCTCACGACGCCCATCGGGGTCGCCGCCCCGCGCACGCTCGTCGACCAGGCCGAGGTGCCCATGCCCCCCGGCGCGGCGCTCGTGCTCTACACCGACGGCCTGCTCGAGCGGCGGGACCGGCCGCTTCGGCAGGGCATCGACGAGCTGGCGCAGGTCCTCTCGCAGGCGCCCGAGGGGTGCAGCGCGGCGGCGCTGCGCGACCTCGTCGTCGCCCGCTTCACCGACGGCGGCCTGGACCTCGAGGACGACACGTGCGTGCTCGTCGTGCGCCGCAGCCCCGACGCACCGGAGTGACCCCCGCCGCTCCTCCGGGCGCGCGCGGGCCGGGGAGGCAGCGGGTCGGGCGGGCGCGCCTCAGGCGGCCGAGCTCAGGCGGCTGAGCTCGACGTCCTCCAGCGGAACGGGACGCTGCAGGTGGTAGCCCTGCGCGGCGTCGCAGCCGGCGTCGCGCAGCGCGCTCACCTGCTCCGCCGTCTCGACGCCCTCGGCGGTGACCTCGAGGTCCAGGGCGCGCGCCATGGCCAGCACGGCGTCGACGACGGGCGTGCACCCCTCGCCGGGGACGACGCGGTCGACGAAGGACTTGTCGAGCTTGAGGACGTCGACGGGCAGCTGGTCCAGGCGCGAGAGCGTCGACCACCCGGTGCCGAAGTCGTCGACCGCCACCCGGACGCCGGCGCCACGCAGCGCGGTGAGGGACGCCGTCATCGTCGGCGCCTCCGCGAAGGCCGTCTCCGTCACCTCGAGGACGAGGTCGGAGGCGGGCAGCCCGCTGTCGGCGAGCGCCCGCAGCACCCGGCCGGGGTACGCCGGTGAGGCGAGCTCCGCGCCGGAGACGTTGACGGCGACCCCTGCCGTGGTGCCCGTGCGGCGCTGCCAGGCGCGCACCTCGTGGCAGGCGGCCCGCAGGACGCGCGCCCCCAGGAGGTCGACGACGCCCGTGGCCTCGGCCAGCGGCAGGAAGGTGCTGGGCGGCAGGAGCCCGCGCTCGGGGTGCTGCCACCGCACGAGGGCCTCGACCCCGGTCAGCGCGCCCGTGACGAGGTCCACGACGGGCTGGTAGCGCAGCACGAGCTCGCCGTCGGTGATGGCGCGGAGGAGCTCCTCGGCCTCCGGGGTGTCGAGGCTGGCGGGCAGCAGGCCGCGCCGGCGGCGCTTGGCGGCGTAGAGGTCCGCGTCGGCGCGCTGGCGCCACGTCGCCGCGGAGTCGCTCGCGTCGAGCACCGCGACGCCGAAGGACACCCGCTGCTCGTCCGGGACGTCGGCGGTCGCCTCCGCCAGGCGCTGGCGCGCCTCGTCCTCGTCGGCCTCGACGACCCAGACGAACTCGTCCCCGCCGATGCGCGCCAGGAGACCGTCCGCCAGCCGGCCCCGGAGGTGGCGGGCGACGGCGACGAGCCGGGCGTCCCCCGCGCCGTGGCCGTGGGTGTCGTTGACCTCCTTGAAGCCGTCGAGGTCCAGCATGGCGAGGCTCGTGGCCCCCGGCGGCGGGGCCGCCACGTGCGCGTCGAGGGCCCGGGCGAGCGCCCGCCGGTTGGGCAGCTGGGTGAGGTCGTCGACGTCCGCGCGCGCGACGGCCCGGCTCAGCACGACACCCAGCACGGCCACGGCGACGAGCGCGACCGCCACGTAGACGGCCTCGACGACGGTGCCGCCCCCCGGCGCGAGGAGCCGCAGCGCCACGGCGACGGCGACCACGACGCCGAGGTGCACCGCCGCGGGCCGCGGGCGCAGGAGCAGCGCCGACGGCAGCACGCCGAGGACGGCGAGGCCCGTGACGGCGACGAGCCGCGAGCGGTCCCCCGCCGCGTCGACGGCGGCGGCGACGAGCAGCAGCTCGCCGGCGATGACGGCGGCGTTGAGGACGGTCCAGGTGACCACGGCCCGCAGCAGCACGAGCGCCACCCCGCCGACCGCCGTGGCGGCCGCGATGGCGAGCAGGAGCGCGGGCGTCTGGCCGGCCGCCGGGAAGAGGGCCGACAGGACGGCGCAGAGGGAGCCGAGGAGGAGGACGGCCCCGGCCGACGCCCCGGCGACGGGGGTCGGACCGCCGTCGACGGCCCCGGTGGCCCGTGGTCCCCTCGCTCGTCCCTGCACGCGCGCACCCTCCCCCGTCCAGCCCAGTCCTGCTACCGCCAGTCACTCATGGTGCCTCAGCGTGGCGGGCGGCCGGGACGTGACCGGCGCGCCGGGGTCCCCCGGACGGAGCAGCCGCGCCCCAGGGGCCGGACTTCGCAGCCCTTCTCCGCCCCCGCACCCCCGGAGGGCGGGGTCCCTCTCCGCCCGCGTGGCGCACCTGCGCGTGGGCGACCGGGACGTCGTCCCGACGCCACCGGCGGCGGACGTCGAGGGCCGCCGCGCCGTCCGCCGCCCCTCGAGGTCCGCGCTCGTGCGCGCGCCGCGGCGTGCCGACCCGCGAAGTCCGCGGCCTGCTCGCTGGTCGCCCCTACGGGCCGGCGCACCTCCGTGGTGGACGGCGTGGGACGACACGCCGTCCCCCGCCCTACGAGGTCCACCCGCGCCGGCGGCGCCCCAGGCGGAGACGTCAGAGGAGCGGGCGCACCGCGGCGTAGCCGACGAAGGCGACGGCGTCGATGAGGAAGTGCGCGACGACGAGGGGCATGACCCGGCCGGTGCGCCGGTAGACGAGGGCGAAGACGACGCCCATGACGACGTTGCCGACGAAGGGGCCGACGCCCTGGTAGAGGTGGTAGCTGCCGCGCAGGAGGGCGCTCACCGCGACGGCGGCGACGGGGCCCCAGCGCAGGTCCTGCAGGCGCCGCAGCAGCCAGCCGACGACGACCACCTCCTCGAGCACCGCGTTCTTCACGGCCGCGAGCAGGAGCACCGGGACGGTCCACCAGTAGGTGTCGAGCGCCGCCGGGACGACGTCGGCCGTGACCCCGAGCGCCCGGCCGGCGAGGTAGAGCCCCAGCCCCGGGATCCCGATGAGGGCCGCCAGGCCGACACCCCGGAGGACGTCGCGGCCGGGCGCGCGCAGGTCGAACCCCATGGACAGGGCCGCCGAGCGCACCCCTCCCCCGGCGCTCCACCCCAGCAGGGCCAGGGCCAGCACCACCGGCACGAGCGCCGTCGCGTTCGCCAGCAGCTGGTAGGTGAGGTCCAGGTACGGCCGGTCGCTGCGGGAGGCGTTGAGCGTCGCCGTCGCCTCGCGCAGGGGCCCCCGCGTCCACGTCGCCACGAGGCTGACGACGGCGTAGACGGCCGAGGCGCCCAGGCTCAGGGCGAGGACGAGGAACACCTCGACGCGCAGGCGCCCCCGGTCGGGAGCTCCGGCGCTCGCCGTCCCGGGCGCGACCGGCGCGGCTGCGGGCTCGGACATGCCCGCAGGCTAGGCGCGCCCCCCGGACCGGCCCTGGACGTGCGCTGTGAGCGGCCCGTGACCGGCGGCTCCGCCACCCCTCCCGACCGGCGGCTCCGCCACCCCTCCCGAACGGCGGCTCCGCCACCCACCCCGACCGGCGGCTCCGCCACCCCTCCCGACCGGCGGCTCCGCCACCCGGGGGGCGTCCGTCAGGATGGCCCGGTGCCTGACGACGTCCCGACCCCCGACCCCACGACCAGCACGGCGGGCGGCCAGGACGTCGTCCTCGGCGTCGACCTGGGCACGACGGCGACGAAGGTCGCCGCCTTCACCCGGGGCGGCGACGCGGTGGCCGAGGCTGAGGTCGAGTACGCGCTCGACGAGCCGGAGCCAGGCTGGGCCGAGCAGGACCCGGCCGCCATCCTCGCCGCGGCGCGCGACGCCGCCCGCGCCGTCGTCCGCCACGCCCGCCGCGACGGCCACCGCGTCCTCGGCATCGGGGTCAGCGGCGCCATGCACAGCGTCATCGGCGTCGACGAGCACGACGAGCCCCTCACCGCCGTCGTCACCTGGGCCGACCGGCGCGCGACGCCGCAGGCCGACCGCATCCGCCGCGGGCCCGGCCCCGGCGTCCACCGGCGCACCGGGACGCCGGTCCACCCCATGTCACCCCTCGTGAAGCTGGCCTGGTTCGCGGAGGAGCGCCCCGACGTCGCCGCCCGCGCCGCGCACTGGGTGGGCGTCAAGGAGCTGCTCCTGCACGACTGGTCCGGCGAGTGGGTCGTCGACCACTCGATGGCGTCCGGCAACGGCCTGCTCGACCTCGAGGCCCTCGACTGGGACGAGGAGGCCCTCGAGCTCGCCCGCGTGCGCGCCGACCAGCTGCCCCGGCCCGTGCCCGTCACCCACCGCCTGCGGCTGCAGCCGGAGGTGGCGGCCGACCTGGGCCTGTCCGAGGACGTCGCGCTCGTCGTCGGCGGCGGCGACGGGCCGCTCGCCAACCTCGGGGTCGGCGCGGTGCGACCGGGGGTGGCGAGCGTGTCCATCGGCACGAGCGGCGCGCTGCGCGTCGTCGTCGACCGCCCCGGCGTCGACCCCGCCGGGCGGACCTTCTGCTACGCCCTGACGGACGACCTGTGGGCCGTCGGCGGCGCCATCACCAACGGTGGGGTCGTGCTGCGGTGGGCCGGCGACGCGCTGGCGCCCGACCTGGAGGTGCTGGCGGACGAGATGGGCGACGAGCCCGAGGAGTCGCTCACCGACCTCGCCTCCCAGGCCCCCGCGGGGTCCGAGGGCCTCCTCATGCTGCCGTACCTGCTGAGCGAGCGGGCGCCGTACTGGACCTCCCTGCCGCGGGGCGCCTACGTGGGGCTGCAGCGCCACCACACCCGGGCGCACCTCCTGCGGGCGGCCCTCGAGGGCGTGTGCCAGCAGCTGGCCCTCGTGCTGGCGTCGCTGCGCGAGGCGGGCCACGAGATCCACGAGATGCGGGCGACCGGCGGCTTCGCCCGGTCCGCCGTCTGGCGGCAGATGCTCGCCGACGTCCTCGGCATGCCCGTGTCCTTCCCCAGCGGCACGCAGGGGTCCGGCTACGGCGCGGCGGTCGTCGCGATGACGGCGCTCGGCCTCGTCCCCAGCGTCGAGGTGGCGGCCGACCGCGTCGAGGTGGACCACGTCGTCGAGCCCGACCCGACGGCCTCGGCCGTCTACGCCCGGCTCCTGCCCGTGCACGCCGGGCTCTACGACGCGCTGGAGGGCGTTTTCGAGGCGCTGCGCGACCTCGACGACGACCTCCCGCGCGGAGAGCCCGGTGCTGCGTCGGGTGCGGGCGGACCGGTCGACGGCGAGCCCGGCGGGGGCCTGGCCGAGGACTGACCGGCCGGGCCGCTCAGACGGGGCGCAGGACCTCGTCGACGGCCGCGTGGACCACGTCCGTCGGCACGGGGACGAGCGGACGGCCGCCCTCCCCGCGCCGGGCGCTGCCGAGCCGGTCGAGCAGGACCATGGGCACGACGTCGTCGCCGATGCCCGCGAGGTAGCCGCGCTTGTTGTCGCGCAGCAGCAACCGGTGCACGAGGGCGCGGTCGAGGACGGGCGGGGCGTCGACGCGCACGCCGAGCGGCGCGAGGACGCGCGCGTGCGCGGCGACCGCCGCATCGTCGAGGAGGCCGAGCCGCGCGGCCACGTCCGCGGCGGCGAGCATCCCCCAGCCGACGGCCGCGCCGTGCGAGAGGGCGCCGCGCGAGGCGAGCTCGACGGCGTGGCCCACGGTGTGGCCGTACTCGAAGACGAGGGCCTCGGTGCGCTCGTGCGGGTCCACGCGCAGCGGCCCCGTCTTGGCGTCGACGCCGATCTGCAGCAGGCGCAGCAGGGCGTCCGAGCCCGGGTCGGCGAGGCCGTCGACGGCGGCGAGGTAGTCCTCCTCGCGCTCGGGCAGGACGGCGAGCACGTTCTTCGCCATCTCCGCGGTGCCGGTGAGGACCTGGCGGGCGTCGACGCCGCGCAGCCAGTCGAGGTCGCACCAGACCGACCGCGGGGTCCAGAAGGTGCCCACCATGTTCTTGCCGGCGGAGAGGTTGACGCCCTGCTTGGCCGACAGGACCGCGTCGAAGGCGGCCACGGGGGTCGTCGGCAGGTGGACGAGCGGCAGGCCGCGGAAGAGCGTGGCGGCCACCATGCCGGCGACGTTGCCGACGAGCCCGCCGCCGAGCGCCAGGACCACGGAGCCGCGGGTGACGCCCGCGGCGACGGCCTCCTCGGCGAGGTGCAGCACCGTCTCGAGGGTCTTGAGCTCCTCGCGGGCGCTCACCGGCAGCGGGTGCACGCTCGCGCGCGGGGAGAGCCCGTCGACGACCCGCTGGGCCAGGTCGGCGGCCACCGCGTCGTGGACGAGGAGCACGCGGTCGGCGCCCGCGACCTCCTCGGCGAGCAGGAGCAGCAGCTCGTCCGTGCACCCGTCGCCGTAGGCGTAGGGGACGACGTCCTCGCCGAGGGCGAAGCTCGTCCGGTGCACCCGGGCGGTGATCGGGTCGGCGGTCGCGCTCATGCAGCTCCTCCAGGTGCCGACGGCGGACCGCCGGCAGTGCGGCTCGGGACGCCCGAGGATACCGGCGGGTAGCCGCGCCCCCGTCGCCGTCACCCGCCCGGGACTCCCGCCGCCTCCCGGCGGGCGGCTCAGCCCCTCAGCTCCAGCGTGCAGCACTTCACCGAGCCGCCGCCCTTGAGCAGCTCGGACAGGTCGACGGGCACGGGGACGTAGCCGCGCGTGGCCAGCGCGTCGGCGGTGCGGCGCGCGGCCGCGGGCAGGACGACGTGGAGCCCGTCGGAGACGGCGTTGAGCGCGAGCACGGCGGCGTCGCCCTCGTCGACGAGCAGGGCGTCGGGGAAGAGCCGCGCCAGGGCCGCGCGCCCCTCGTCGTCGAAGGCCGAGGGCACGTAGGCGACGTCGTCGTCCGCGAGCACGGCGAGGGCCGTGTCGAGGTGGTAGTACCGCGGGTCGACGAGGCGCAGGCCCACGACCTCGGCGCCCAGCACGCGCGCGGCCTCCTCGTGCGCCGCCGGCGCCGTCCGGTAGCCCGTGCCGGCCAGGACGCGGTCGCCGACGACGAGGAAGTCGCCCTCGCCCTCGCCGACGTGCTCGGGGTCGTGGACGTCGACGCCCCGCGAGCGCAGCCAGGCGGCGAAGGCGGGCCCCTCGGCCGCGCGCTCGGGGTGGGCGAAGCGGGCCCCGAGCGCCCGGCCGCCGAGCACGACACCGCCGTTCGCCGCGAAGACCATGTCGGGCTGCCCCGGCAGCGGCGGCACGAGGTCGACCTCGTGCCCGAGGTCGAGGTAGGTGCGCCGCAGCGCCTCCCACTGCGCGACGGCGAGGTCGCGGTCGACCGGGACCCGGACGTCCATCCAGGGGTTGATGGCGTACCGCACCTCGAAGTGCTCGGGGCGGCACATCGCGTAGCGCCGCGGCGTGGCCCGCCGGGGCGGGAGGGCGGACGGCGCCGTCTCCGCACGAGGGGCGGGCACGGCGGCGACGGGCGGCGTCGTCGCGGCGGGCGGAGCGGTCGGGCGGGTGGCGGTGGTGTCGCTCACCGGACCTCCAGGGTCGGGGCACGAGGCGTGCGGGGAGGGGCGCCGGTGCGGCCGGGCACCCGCGGATCGTCGGCGGGCGGGGCGGCGCCGGCGCCGTCCCGTGCTGCGGACGCTACGAGCGGCGAGAGCGGCGGCCAAGGCCGTCCGCGTGCGCGTCAGTGGTGATCCGTTGCGCGTGCGTGCGACGATCGGCGATCTGCTGCGCGACACCGGGGAGGCTGACGAGGCGTGGACGGTCTGGACGAGGGCATCCTGCGGGCGCTGGTGGCCGACGCCCGCGCGACCTTCGCGGAGATCGGCGCCGAGGTCGGCCTGTCGGCCCCCGCCGTGAAGCGCCGGGTCGACCGGCTCGTGGCCACCGGCGCGGTGCGCGGCTTCACCGCCGTCGTCGACCCGGCGGCGCTGGGCTGGGGCACCGAGGCCTACGTCGAGGTGCGCTGCGAGGGTCCCGTCTCGCCCCGGGAGCTGCGACGGCGCCTCGTCGGCATCCCCGAGGTGGTCGAGGCGGTGACCGTCACGGGCCGGGCCGACGCGCTCCTGCACCTGCTGGCGCGCGACGTCCAGCACCTCGAGCGGGCGCTCGAGCGCGTGCGCGACGAGCTCGACGTCGCCGCCACCGAGTCCGTCATCGTCCTGTCACGGCTGCTCGACCGGGCCCGCCCCGGGCACGCGGGCGGGAGCTGACGCGGGAGCCCGCGCGAGGCGCCCGGCGCGCGCCACCATGGGCCCGTGCCCGCCGCGCGACGACGACGCCTCCTCGTGGCCGACCTGGCCGTCAAGGCGGTCGTCCTCGGCCTGCTGGCCCTCGCGCTCGCCGTCCCCGAGTGGGAGCGCTTCTCCGACAAGGCGATGGACGCCAGGGCCGTCGTCTACCCGGTCGGCCTGCTCCTCGTGCCCGCGGGCTGGCTGCTCGTCGGCCGCCCGCGCGGCGCGGCGTACCCGCTGCTCGCCGACCTGCTCGTCAGCCTCCCCTGGGCGGTCGACCTGCTCGGCAACGCCCTCGACCTCTTCGACGCCGTCGTGTGGTTCGACGACGCCGCCCACCTCGTCAACTGGGCGCTGCTCGCCGCCGCGCTGGCGCTCGTGCTGCCCCGCGGGCTGCCGCCCGGCGTCCGGGTGCTCCTCGTCGCCGGGTGCGGGTGCCTGGCGGCGCTCGTCTGGGAGGTGGGCGAGTACGCGACCTTCGTCCGCGGCGGCCCCGAGGAGGCGACGGCGTACGCCGACACCCTCGGCGACATGGTGCTCGGCACCCTCGGCGCGCTGCTGGCGGGCGCCGTCGTCACGCGGCGGCGGGCGCGCCTCCCGCGCTGAGCCGGACGGGCCGCGGACTCCGAGGGCCGGCACGCCGAGCAGCGGGCACGGGCATCGAGGGCGCCCTGCCAGGCTGTCCCGACGTGAGCCCCGACCGGCGGACGCCCCGCCTGCTCCTGCGCCGGTGGCGCCCCGAGGACCGTGAGCCCTTCGCCGCGATGGGCGCCGACCCGCGGGTCATGGAGCACTTCCCGGCCCTCCTCGACCGGGCGGCGAGCGACGCCCTCGTCGACCGCGCGGACGCCCACCTCGCCGAGCACGGGTGGGGCCTGTGGGCCCTCGAGGTGGCGGACCCGGCCGCGCCCGACGACGCCGGGCGCTTCGCCGGCTTCACCGGGCTGGCCCGGCCCCGCTTCGAGGCGCACTTCACGCCCTGCGTCGAGGTCGGCTGGCGCCTGCCGGCGTGGGCCTGGGGCCGGGGCTACGCCACCGAGGCGGCGCGCGCGGCGCTGCGCGCGGCCTTCGTCGACGTCGGGCTCGAGGAGGTCGTGTCCTTCACGGCCCGGACGAACACCCGCTCCCAGGCCGTCATGGCCCGGCTCGGGATGCGCCGCGACCCGGCCGAGGACTTCGAGCACCCGGCCCTCCCGCCCGGGCACCGCCTGCGGCCGCACGTCCTGCACCGCCTCGACGTCGCGACGTGGCGCGCGGGCGCCGTCACGCCGGCGGAGCGCTGATCCCGGCCAGCCGCGCCCGCAGAGGCTCGGGCACGGGCACCGGCTCGCCCGTCGCCGCGTCGACGGCGACGTGCACCCACGTGCCGCGCGCGACGAGGGCGCCGTCGCGCTGGCGGAAGAGGCCGAGGTCGTAGGTCATGCTCGAGCGTCCGACGCGGGTGGAGCGCAGCCCGACCTCGAGCACCTCGGGGTAGTGGGCCGAGCGCCGGTAGGTGCACGAGGACTGCACGACGACGGGCCGGAAGCCGCCCGCGAGCAGGCCGAGGTCGTCGCCGTCGAGCAGCCAGCCGGTGATGGTCGTGTCCATCGCCGAGTAGTAGACGGTGTTGTTGAGGTGGCCGAAGGCGTCCTCGTCGTTCCAGCGGGTGGGGAAGGCGCGCCGGTGCGGGTAGTCCTCCGGCGTCGGGTCGGGCGCGCGCGCCGCGACGGGCTCCTCGGCGCTCACGCGGACGCTCCCGCGCCGGGCCACCCGGCTCCCGCGAGCGCCACCGCGCCGCCACCGACCCTCGACATCCGCACCGCCCCGTCCTCCTCGACAGCTCCGCGGGCACCGTAGCCGCGACCCCGCCACCCTCGCCGGAGCGCCGCCGGAGGGCCGCCGTCGCCCGACGGCCTCGCACCCGGCGCACCGGGTGGGGCCCGCCGCGGGCGGGCGGGGTCACGCCCGCGGCGGGTGCTCGAGGCCGGGGGCTCGCAGCGGCCCCCCGGCGGAGGATCAGCGCCGGCCGCTGGACTCCAGGTCGGAGGGCGTGCCGGCCTCCGGCGTGCGGGCGTTCGTCACGGCGACGGGGTCGGCGCTGGGCGCCGTCGTCGTCGGGCCGTGGTCGTCGACCATGGTGCGCTCGTCGAAGGGGTCCTCCCCCGCCAACACCTGGCGGACGCGCTCGTGGTCGAGGGCGCGGGTCCAGTGGCCGATGAGGACGGTCGCGACGGCGTTGCCCGAGAAGTTCGTGAGGGCGCGCGCCTCGGACATGAAGCGGTCGATGCCGACGATGAGGCCGACGCCGTCGACGAGGTCGGGGCGGTGGCTCTGCAGGCCGCCGGCCAGCGTGGCGAGGCCGGCGCCGGTGACGCCCGCCGCGCCCTTCGAGGCGATGACCATGAAGACGAGCAGGGACACCTGCTGGCCGATGCTGAAGGGCGCCCCGGACGCCTCGGCGATGAAGAGCGAGGCCATCGTCAGGTAGATGGCCGTGCCGTCGAGGTTGAACGAGTAGCCGACCGGCACGGTGATGCCGACGACCGAGCGGTCGACGCCGGCGTGCTCCATCTTGGCGATGAGGCGCGGCAGCGCGGTCTCCGACGACGACGTCGAGACGATGAGGAGGAGCTCGCGGCCGAGGTAGCGCAGCAGCGAGAAGACGTTGAGGCCGGTGACCACGCGCAGCAGGGCCCCGAGGACGACGAAGATGAAGAGGGCGCACGTCGTGTAGAAGGCGAGCATCACGAGCAGGAGCCCGCGGATGGCGTCCCAGCCCGTCTCGCCGACGACCGCGGCGATGGCCCCGAAGGCGCCCACGGGGGCCACCCACATGATCATCGCGAGCACCTTGAAGACGACCTTCTGGAAGACCGCGACGCCGCGCAGCGCCGCCTGCCCCGTGGACCCGAGGGCCTGGACGGCGAAGCCGATGAGGATGGCGACGAAGAGGGTCGAGAGCACCGAGTCCCCGGTGAGCGGGGAGACGAGCGTCGTCGGGATGATGCCGAGGAGGAAGCCGACGGTCCCGCCGTCCTCCTCCTCGCCGCTGCTCGGCAGGTCGTAGCTGGACCCCGAGTAGTCGATGCCCGCACCCGGCTGGACGATGTTGCCGACGACGAGGCCGATGGCCAGCGCCAGGGTCGACATCCCGAGGAAGTACCCGAGCGCGAGGCCGCCGACGCGGCCCACCTGCGCGGCGGCGCGGATCGAGCCGATGCCGAGCACGATGGTGCAGAAGATGACCGGCGAGATCATCATCCTGACCAGGCTGACGAAGCCGGTCCCGAGCGGCTTGAGGGCCACGCCGGTGGCCGGCGAGAGCAGCCCGACCGTCGCGCCGAGCACGACGGCGACGATGACGGTGATGTAGAGCCAGTGGGTGCGGTCGCGCCCGGCCGGCGCGGCGGTGGGGGTCTGCTGCCGGTCCACCGGCGGCGGCTGCGTGGCCATGGGTCTCCTCGTCGAGAGCGTCGCCGGCACGCGTCGACGCGCGCCGAGCCGGGCGGCAGCCTGCGGCCCGGTGCGCGGCCGGCGCACCCTTGCGTGCCTTGCGTGCCTTGCGTCCGCGGCGGGCCACACTGGCGCCGTGCCGAGCAGCCGCCGGGGGCCCCGCAGCGTCGCGGCGCACCTCATGTGGTGGCAGGCCCTCGTCGTCCTCGTCGTCGTGGCCGTCGGCGCGGTGCTCGCGGGGGTGGACGCGCGCCGCGACGCCGAGAGGAGCGCGGGCGAGCGGGCGTCCGCGGTGGCGGAGACGGTCGCCGACGCCCCGGAGGTGCTGGCCGCGGCGACGGGCGACCTCGACGACGCCGCACGGACGGCGGCCCTGCAGCCCTTCGCCGAGCGCGTGCGGGCGGAGACCGGGACGTCGTTCGTCGTCGTCATGGCCCCCGACGGCACGCGCTGGACGCACCCCGACCCGGCGCAGGTCGGCCGCACCTACCTCGGCTCGCGCGCCGCGGCCCTGGCCGGCGGCCGGGTCCTCGAGACGTACACGGGGACGCTGGGCCCGTCGGTGCGCGCCGTCGTGCCCGTGCGCGCCGACGGCCCGGACGGCGCGGAGACCGGGCCCGTCGTCGCCCTCGTCTCGGCGGGCATCTCCGTGGCCGCGGTGGGCCGCGAGGTCGCCCGCGACGTGCACGTCGTCGCCCTCGCCGGCGGCGCCGTGCTCGTCCTCGCGCTCGGCGGCTCCTACCTCGTGGCCCGACGGGCGCGCCGGCTGACGCTGGGCCTGGCCGGGCCGGAGCTCGCACGGATGTTCACCTACTACGACACCGTGCTCCGGTCGGTGCGCGAAGGGCTCCTGCTCGTCGACGCCGGCGGGAGGGTGCAGCTGGTCAACGCCGAGGCCCGCCGGCTCCTCGACCTGCCGGACGCCGACGACGACGTCGTCGGGCGGCCGGTGGCGCAGCTGCCGCTCCCGGCGGCCCTCGTGCGCCTGCTGACGGCCGACGACGAGGCCGCCGACGAGCTCCTCCTCACCTCCCGGCGGGTGCTCGTCGCGTCCGTCCGCGCGGCGCGCGCCCCGGGAGCCGGCCCGGAAGGCGGCGGGGACGGCGGCGGGGTCGAGGGGGCGACGGCGGCGGGGACGTCGCACGCCGGCGCCGCGGCCGGGCGGGTCGTCACGCTGCGCGACCGCACCGACCTGCTGGCGCTGACCGACGAGCTCGAGACGACGCGCTCGCTGGCCGAGGCGCTCCGCAGCCAGGCCCACGAGTTCTCCAACCGGCTGCACACGGTCGTGCAGCTCGTCGAGATGGGGCGGGTGGACGAGGCGGTCGACCTCGCCGTCGACGAGCTGGCCGAGGCGCAGGCGCTCACCGACCACGTCGTCGGGGCCGTCGACGAGCCCGTCGTGGCGGCGCTGCTGCTGGGCGCCAGCGCCCGGGCGGGCGAGCGCGGGGTGGAGCTCGTCGTCGCCGCCGGCAGCGCCCTCGACGAGGGCGCGCTGGAGCGCACGGGCACGCCCGTGCGCGACGTGCTCACGGTGCTCGGCAACCTGCTCGACAACGCCGTCGACGCCGCCGCGACGGCGCGGGACGCCTCGGACGGGGACGGTGGCGGCGCCCTCGTCGAGGTGCTCCTCGGCCTGGACGCCGAGGGCCTCGCCGTGGAGGTGAGCGACTCCGGCCGCGGGCTGTCCGCCGAGGAGGCCGGGGCCGCCTTCCGGCGCGGCTGGTCCACCAAGGACGACGGGCGGCGCCTGCACGGCCGCGGCCTGGGCCTGGCGCTCGTCGGCCAGACGGTCGAGCGTCTCGGGGGCCGGGTCGAGGTCGACCGCTCGGTGCTCGGCGGCGCCCGCTTCCGCGTGCTGCTGCCGGCGCAGGTGGTCCTCGAGGGACGACGGGCGGCGCTGTGACGGCGGCCGGGGCCGTGACGACGGCCGGGGGGCCGCGCGACCGCGACCTCGTCGTCCTCGTGGTGGAGGACGAGCCGGTCGCCGCCGCCGCCCACCGGGGGCACGTGGACGCGGTCCCGGGCTTCCGCGCCCTGCCGCCCGCCGCCACGGCCGCCGAGGCGCTGATGCGGCTGCGCGGCGCGGAGGGCGCAGCCGTCGACCTCGTGCTCCTCGACATGCACCTGCCCGACCGGTCCGGGCTCGACGTCGTCCGCGCCCTGCGCGCGGCGGGCCGGTGGACGGACGTGCTCGCCGTCACCTCGGCGCGGGAGCTGTCGACGGTGCGGGCGGCGACCTCGCTCGGCGTCGTCGGGTACCTGCTCAAGCCCTTCGCCGGGGCGGCCCTGCGGGAGCGGCTGCGGCAGTACGCGGCGGCCCGCGGCCCCGCCGACGCCGACGGCGCGGCCCTGTCGCAGGCGGAGGTCGACCGGCTGCTGTCCGGGCACCTCGTGCCCGGGGAGGACCCGCCCGCCCGCGGGGGCGGGCTGTCGGAGGAGACCCTGGCGGCCGTGGCCGCCGTGCTGCGGGAGGCGCCGTCGTCGGCGGCGGAGGTGGCCACCCGGGTCGGCGTCGGGCGGGTGACGGCGCGCCGCTACCTCGAGCACCTCGTGGGCACGGGCGCCGCCGACCGGCGCCCCCGCTACGGCGGGGCGGGCCGCCCGGAGCTGGAGTACCGGTGGACGGCGTCCTGAGGCGACCGGCCGGGCGGGTGTCGGGCGGGGTGTCGGGCGGGGTGTCGGGCGGGGTGCCGACTCGGGCGTCGGGCGAGCCGCCGGGCCCTCAGGACGGGTAGCGGCGCAGGCAGCTCGCGGGCAGCCACCCCGTGACGACGCCCGCCGTCCCCGCGGCGCCCGCGCTGCCGTCGTCGCCGAGCGCGTAGGCGACCCGCGCCTCCCAGGCGCCGCCGTGGTCGCGGCGCCAGCCCGCGACCACGCCGGGCATGGGGTCGGCGTCGGGCATGAGCACCCAGCAGTGCGTGCCGCGCCCGCCGCGCGGCCGCCCCTCCTCCTGCCGCCCCTCGCCCCGGCGCTCGTCCACCACCTGCTCGGCGCTCCCCTCGTGCTCGGCCCCCTCGTGCTCGGCCCCCTCGTGGCCGTCGTGCCGGTCGGCCAGCGAACGGCGGAAGGCCGCCGCCCTGCTGCTCGACCACCCGCCGCCCACGCGAGCAGGTTCGCACAGGTGTTCGAGTGATCGCACGGGCGTCCCCCGGTCGGGGGGCGCCGCTACGGACGAGGGGTCGGCCGCCCCGCCAGCAGCGCCTCGACCTCCTCGCGCCGCGGCGCGGACGCCGACGCCCCCGGCCGCTGCACCGACAGCGCGGCGGCCGCCGTCGCGCGGCGCGCGGCGGCGACGAGCCGCTCCTCGTCCGGCGCCCCTCCCCCGTCAGCGCCCGTCCGGGCCTCCTCGAGCGCCGCGGCGAGCGCGCCGGCGACGACGTCGCCCGCGCCCGTCGTGTCGACCACGGGCACCGGCACACCGGGCACGTGGACGCCGCCCTCCGCCCCGCCCCGCACGACCACGAGGGCGCCCGCCGCGCCGAGGGTGACGACCACGCGGGGCACCACCTCGATCAGGCGGCGCGCCAGGGCGCGGGCGCGCGCGACGACGTCCGCGTCGTCGCCACCGGCCCCGCCCGCTCCCCCGTCGTCCGTCCTGTCGCCGTCCGCCGCGCCCGCTCCGTCCCCGGCGACGGCCGCGGCCTCGTGCTCGTTGACGAGCAGGACGTCGACGTCGGCGAGGAGCCCGGCGGGCAGGGGCTGCACCGGCGAGGGGTTGAGGACCACGACGACGCCGGCCGCCGAGGCCTCCGACGCCGCGGCGGCCACGGTGGCCGTCGGCACCTCGAGCTGGCACAGCAGGTGACCGGCGCCGCGCACGGCGGCGAGCTCGGCCGGCACGAGGTCGACGAGCCCCGCGTTCGCGCCCGGGTCGACGACGATGACGTTCTCGCCGCCGCCGGCGACGGTCACGAAGGCCGTGCCCGTGGGGCGCTCGAGCGCGCGGAGGCGGACCGCGACCCCCGCGGCGGTGAGCGCGTCCCGCAGGCGTCGCCCGGCCGCGTCGTCCCCGACCGCTCCGACGAAGGTCGTCGCCGCCCCGCACCGGGCGGCCGCGACGGCCTGGTTGAGCCCCTTGCCGCCGACGTGCTCGGCGCGGGAGCGGGCGAGGACCGTCTCCCCCGGCCGGGGGACGTCGTCGACCCCGAGGACGACGTCGAGGTTCGCGCTGCCCACCACCACGACGCCGCTGCGGTCCGCCACGACGGACCACCCTGCCGCACGCGCGC
>NZ_JBBHZG010000002.1:262741-327394 GCF_037482305.1 Pseudokineococcus sp. 5B2Z-1 | reverse complement strand
TTCCCCCCCCCGCCCCCCCCCCCGCGCGCCTGGTCGAGGGCCCTCAGCCCTCCGGCAGGAAGAGGCAGAAGGGGTGGCCCGCCGGGTCGAGGACGACGCGGACGTCCTCCTGCGGCTGGTGCTCGGGCAGCCGACCGCCGAGGGCGACGGCGCGCTCGGCCGCCGCCGCCAGCGACGCCGCCGGGTCGCCGCCACGGACCTCCACGGCCACGTCGAGGTGCACCTGCACCTGCTGGTCCCCGGGGCCCTGCGGCCAGACGGGCGGCACGTGGTCGCGCTCCAGCTGGAACGACAGCCCGGTGCCGCCGCCGGGCGGGCGGAGCATGACCCACTCGGGCTCCTCCAGCAGGACCTCCCACCCCAGCAGCGCGCGGTAGAACGCCGCGAGGGCGCCGGGGTCAGGGCCGCCCAGGACGGCTGCGGACAAGCGCAGGGGCACGCCGTACGGCCCGGCGCTCACGCGCGCTCCCGGTCGGCCCGCTGCGACGCGTCCTCCGCGTCGCCCCGCACGTGGAGGCGCTCCGGCACGGCGGCGAGGACCGCCCGCAGCGCCTCGTCACCGCCGCGCCAGTCACGGGCCTGGAGCGGGATGCTGAGACCGCGCGCGCTGACGAGCTGGTGGCTGAAGTCGGCGTCGGCGTCACCGGACTCCACGAGGCCGACCACCTCCTCCCACCGCACCGTGGTCACCTGCCCGCCGCCGAGGTCGAGCGACGCCCCGCTGCCGCCCACGACGAGGCGGGCGCCCCGCGGGACGCCCCGCAGGAGCCGCGGGCGGTGCACCCGTCCCTCGACGACCTCGCCGGACCCGTCGGGCATCCGCGGCAGCCCCGGCACCTCCAGGTCGACGCCCTCGGGGACGGCGACGAGCGCCGACCGCTCGAGGTGGCGCGCCGCGTCCCGCACGTCCTCGCCCGTGAGGTCCCGCACCGACGCGAGCAGCTCCTCGGTCGCCTCCGCCGGCCAGCCGAGCACCGCCGCCTCCGCGAGCGCCGACAGCTCGTCGGCGGTCGTGCGCTGGTCCGTCAGGGTCTCCTCCGCGGACTCGACCTCACCGGCGAGCTCGGCGTCGGTGGGCCCGTCGGCGGCGAGCGCCGCGAGCACCTCGCGCAGCACCCCGAAGGCCTCCGTCTCGGCGCCCTCGCGCACCTGCGTGGCGAGCAGCGCGTGCCGGTCGCGGGCCGACAGCCGGTCGAGGGACGAGTCCACGCCGTAGGTGAGCCCCCGGCGGTGCCGCAGCTCCTCCTCCAGCCTGTCCCGCAGGACGTGCAGGGCGACGCCGGCCGCGGGCCCCACGGGCACGAGGCCGCTCACGGCCAGCACCTGGCCGGGCAGCTGCGTCCACCCCGGGAGCTCCGCCGGCTCCGGCAGGCCGTCCTCGGCGTAGGGCCGTCGCCCCGGCGGCAGGGGCAGGGTCAGCCCCTCCGGCGGCGCACCGGTGAGCCAGCACGCCGCCGCACCGCGCACCGCCCAGCGGGCGGACCACGCCCGCACCGCCTCCGCGGAGATCGCGCCCAGAGCCGGCTCCACCGCGCCCACGAGGCCGGGGCCGCGGTACCCGAAGCGCTCCACGAGGAGGGCGCCCACGAGGTCCGCGCCCTCCTCCCGCTCCTCGGCGGCGAGGACCCGGGCCTCCACCTCACGCCGCTCGACCGGCGGGTCGGCGAGCAGGCGGCAGGCCCGCGCGAGGAAGTCGACGACGCGGTCGGGCCGACCGGTCACCGTGAGCTCGGTGGACGCGATGCCCACCGAGGCGTTGCACTCCAGCCTCGGCCGCCGCGCCTCGTGCATGACGAGGTGCTCGAGGAGGTGGGTGGTCCCGCCGCCCGTGAAGGTCTCGTCGCGACGGCCGACGCCGAGGACGAGGCCGGCGGTCAGCGGCCCCGGCCCCTCGCGCCACAGGACGGGGACGCCGTCCACCTCGGACCGGTGCAGGGGCGGCAGCTCCGTCGTCACGAGGACGACTCTGCCGGAGGGACGGCGCGCACGGGGCGACGACGGGCGGAGCCGCCCGCCCGCCGTCCCGCGCCTCAGACCTCGTCGCGCCAGGAGTGCTGCGGCTCGTAGCCGAGGAGCTCGCGGGCGGTGCCGATGCCGAGGAGCGTCTCGTGCTCGCCCAGCTCCCCGCGGACCTCGACGCCCGGGAAGACCTCCGCCATGAGGCTCGCGCTGGACCGCGTCATCACCGTGTCCGCGGCCGCGATGATCGCGACGTGGGCGCCCGGGCGGTCGAGCTCGAGGCCCTTGCGCACGGCCTGGGCGCCGTCGCGGGCGTCGATGTAGCCCCACAGGTTCCACTTGCGCCGCATCGGGTCGGCGTCGAAGGAGGGGAACTCCGCGTAGTCGTGCGCCTCCATGACGTTCGAGAAGCGCAGCCCCACCATCGTCAGCTCGGGGTCCCAGCGGCACAGGTGGTGCGCCATCTCCTCCTCGAGCGTCTTGACGAGGGAGTACGTCGACCCGGGGCGGGCGCGGTAGGCCTCGTCGACCGGCGCGTAGGGCGGCGGCTCGTCGAAGGGCAGCCCGAGGACCGTCTCGCTGCTGGCCCAGACCACGTGCCGGACGCCCGCCGCCCGCGCGGCCGTCTGGACGTTCCAGGACGCCGTCATGTTGTTCGCGAAGGTCGCCGAGTTGGGCACCCTCCCGGGCGCCGGCACGGCGGCGAGGTGGGCGACGGCGTCCACGCGCCCGCCCCGCTCGTCCGTGCGGCCGGCGACGACCTCCACCACCTGGGCCTGGTCGGTGAGGTCGACCTCGAGCAGTCCCTCGGGCGCGCCGGGGCCGGCCGCGCGGTCGACGGGCAGGACGTCCCAGCCGTGCGCGCGCAGGTCGGCCGTCACGGCTCGGCCGAGCTTGCCGGCGGCGCCGGTGACGACGACGCGGCTCACCGGGCGCTCCCCGCGGTCGGGGCGGCGGGGCACGTGGTCGGGTGGGCGACGGGGGCTGGGTCGCGGGTGGGCATGGCGGCGACCGTGGCACCGCGGGCGACGGCGCGCACGCCGGGACGGCGCGGGACGCGCGACGGCGCGGGTCCCGGACGCGAGCGGTGGGCCGACGCGGGCTGACCGCGTCCTCGGTCCACCGCTGGGGCCACGGCTGGCCGCCCCGACACGGACGGGTGACACTCGCGTCACCCGGACGACGCACGGCCCCGGCAGGATCCCGGCGGGCCGGTCGCCCGACCACCCGCCCGACGCCCCGCCCGGAGGTGCCCGTGCTCGCACGCGTCCGCGTCGTCGTCCCGGACCGCACGGGCTCGCTCGGCGTGCTGACGTCCGCCGTCGGGGCCACGGGCGCCGACGTCGCGGGCCTGCGCGTCCTCGGCAGCGAGGCGGGCCGCGCCACCGACGACCTCCTGGTCGAGGTCCGCGACGAGGACCACCTCGGGCGGCTCGAGCGCCGGCTGGCCGGCACGACCGGCGTGGAGGTCACCGGCGTCCGGGCGCCCGCCCTGCCCGCCGACGGCTCCCCCGAGCTCGGGCTGGTGGCGCAGGTCCTCGCCCGCCCCGAGCACGCCGCGCGCACCCTCGTCGACGGCGCGCCCGCCGCGCTCGACGTCGACTGGGCCGCCGTGGTGCGCCTCGACCGGCACGGGTGCGCCGACGGCGTCGTGGCGGTCACCGACCCCGGCCCCGGCGAGGAGGCCGTCCGCCCGGCCGCGCCCGCTCGCGTCGCCGCCACGACGCTGCCCCGCCCCGACGGCTCGGGCGCGTGCGCCGGCGCGGCCCTGCTGCCCGCGGGACGCCGCCGCGTCGGCGTCCTGCTCGTGCGCGAGCGCGGCCTCGGGCTGCACCGCTCGGAGCTGTGGCGCCTCGGGGCCCTCGCCGACGTCCTCGCCGGGCCGCTGGGCCGCCACGCCGAGGGCGCCCTCGCCTGAGGGGCTCCGGGCTCGGCAGCCCGCTCGGGCACGTGCCCGCGACGACGACGGCGCCCGCCCCCGGGTCGGGGACGGGCGCCGTCGCGGGCTCGAGCGCCGGTCAGCCCACCGTCACCGCCGCGAGGGCGTCGACGAGGCCCTCGCCGAAGTAGCCGTTGTCCTCCGGCGAGCCCGTGCACAGCTGGCCGGCGTACGGCGTCGCGGGGCAGGGCACGTCGGTCGCCTGCTCCTCGAGCAGCGCGCGGAGCTCCGCGGGCGTGGCGTCCGGGTGCGTCGTCTTGAGCAGCGCGAGGACGCCCGCCACGTGCGGGGACGCCATCGAGGTGCCGGACAGCGCCGCGTAGCCGCTGGGCAGGATGCTCTGCGGGATCGTCGAGATGACCCGCGTGCCCGGCGCCGCGACGTCGATGACGCCCTCGCCGTAGTTGGAGAACGTCGAGCGTGCACCGTCCTGCTGCGTCGCCGAGACGGTGACGACGCCGGGCAGCTCGGTGGGCATGTCGACGCAGCCGCGGACGTCGCGGTCGTCGATCTCGCCGCTGCCGTCGTTGGGGCTCGAGCTGCTCGTCGTCTTGTCCGCCAGGTCGTAGGCGGAGTTGCCCGCGGCGGCCGCGCTCACGACGCCCTGGGACTCGGCGTAGGCGACGGCGCGGGTCACGGCCTCACGGGCGGCGGCCTGGCTCACCTCGTCGTCGCACCAGAACTCCCACGGGTCGACGTAGTAGCTGTTGTTCGTGACGTCGAAGCCCTCCTCGGCCGCGTGCATGAAGCCGCAGATGGCCGACTCGGGGTAGATGAAGCCCTCGGCGCTGACGACCTTGACCGCCGCCAGGGTCACGCCCGGCGCGACGCCGACGACGCCCTGCCCGTCGCGCTTGGCCGCGATGGTCCCGGCGACGTGCGTGCCGTGGTACCCGCCCGGGAAGGGCAGGTAGGCGCCCTCGCTGCCGTCGAAGCGGCCGCCGCCGGTGCAGTCGCCCGACAGGCTCCGGTCGACCTGGCCGGCGAGGTCCGGGTGGCTGTCGTCGATGCCGTCGTCGAGGACGCCGACGACGACGTCGGGACTGCCCGGCTCGATCGCGTTGGCCTCGTCCGCGCCGATGGCGGCCATGTCCCACTGCACGGCCTCGACGGGCTCGTCGACCGCCGTCGCGTCGACGACGCCCAGGGCCGCGGCGCCGCCCAGCGCCGACGCGTCCCCCGTGAGGAGCTCGCGCATCGCCGGGCGCTGCGGGCCGCGGCCGGGGCCGCGCCAGCGGCCCGGGACGCCCTCGAGCACGGGCACCGTGCGGGTCGGGCCCACGGAGTCGACGAGCGAGGAGAAGTGGCCGGCGAGGACGTCGTCGCGGAAGTCCGCGTCGGCGGAGCGGGCGACGACGACGCCGATCTCGGGGTAGTCGACGACGGTGCTGCCGCCGGCGCGGGCCACGGCGACCCGCACGCGGGCGACGGCGGCCGGCGTGGCGTCGGTGTTGACGACGTAGCTCATGACCCCCTCGCCCGGCGCGGGGCGGGTGGTCGGGGGCGCGGCGGACGCCGGGCCGGCGACGGCCGTGGCGGTGGCGGCGCCGGTGAGCGCCAGGGCGAGCGCGGCCGCGGCGGTGCGGCGGGCCCGACGGTGTGCGTGGGTCACGTGGTCTCCCGGGTCGGTGGCTGCCCTCTCGCTCGAGGGCCGCGGGTGACCGTACGCCGGGGCACCGACAAGCGGGGCGGAGCGGACGAGATCGGTCGTACCGCCGCCGCCCCTCGCTCGGCCATCCCGCCCCTCGAGGGTCATGTGTGGCCATGTCGCCCTCCTCACCCCACCCCCGAGGGCCATGTGTGGCCATATCGCCCTCCCAGCCCCCCTGCCAGGGGCGACATGGCCACACATCGCCCCGCAGCGGCGGGCGGGAGAGGCGGCAGCGGGCGGGGAGCGGGGGAGGCCGTCGTCAGCGCAGCTCGTCGACCAGCCGCTCGGCGAGCCCCGTGTAGGTCGACGGCGTCAGCGCGGCCACGCGCGCCGCGACGTCGTCCGGCAGGCCGAGGCCGGCGACGAAGTCGCGCATCGCCGCGCCGTCGACGCGGCGCCCCCGCGTGAGCTCCTTGACGCGCTCGTACGGCTCGTCCATGCCCGGCGTCCCCGCGACGGCCTGGGCGCGCATGACGGACTGGACGGCCTCGCCGAGCACCTCCCAGTTGGCGTCGAGGTCGCGCGCCATGGCGTCGGGGGCGACGTCGAGCCCGCGCAGCCCGCGGCGCACGTTGTCGAGCGCGAGGAGCGAGTGCCCGAGCGCGGCGCCGATGTTGCGCTGCATCGAGGAGTCGGTGAGGTCGCGCTGCAGCCGGGAGGTCACGAGCGTCTGGCCCAGCACGTCCAGCAGCGCGTTCGAGACCTCGAGGTTCGCCTCGGCGTTCTCGAAGCGGATGGGGTTGACCTTGTGCGGCATCGTCGAGGAGCCCGTCGAGCCGTGGGCGCCGAGCTGCTGGCGGAAGTACCCGACGGAGATGTAGCTCCACACGTCGGTGCAGAGGTTGTGCAGCACGCGGTTGAAGCGGGCGACGTCGGCGTAGAGCTCGGCCTGCCAGTCGTGGGACTCGATCTGCGTCGTCAGCGGGTTCCACGTGAGGCCGAGGTGCTCGACGAAGGCGCGGCCCTGCGCGGGCCAGTCGACGTCGGGCAGCGCGGCGACGTGGGCGCCGAAGGTGCCCGTGGCGCCGTTGAGCTTGCCGAGGTACTCGGCGCCCTCGACGCGGCGCAGCTGGCGGCGGAGCCGGTGCGCGAGGACGGCGAGCTCCTTGCCGAGCGTCGTCGGCGTCGCCGGCTGGCCGTGCGTGCGGGCGAGCATCGGCACGTCGGCGCTCTCGTGCGCCATCGCCGCGAGCTGGTCGACGAGGGCCGTCGCGGCCGGCAGCCACACCTGCGTGACCGCGCCGCGGACCATGAGCGCGTAGGCGAGGTTGTTGACGTCCTCGCTCGTGCAGCAGAAGTGGACGAGGGCCTCGGCGCCCTCGAGGGAGGTGCCCCCGAGGTGGCGGGCCACGTAGTACTCGACCGCCTTGACGTCGTGCGCCGTCTCCCGCTCCAGGGCGCCGAGCTCGGCGACCGAGTCGGCGTCGAAGCGCTCGACGAGCGCCCGCAGCGCCGCGACGTCCTCCTCGGTCGGCTGCGGGGCGCCCGGGACGACGCCCGTGAGGTGCAGCAGCCACTCGACCTCGACGTGCACCCGCTCGCGGTTGAGCGCCGCCTCCGACAGGTGCTCGACGAGCGGGGCGACGGCGCCGCGGTAGCGCCCGTCCAGCGCGCCCAGGGGGATGCCCGCGTCGGCGAGGGGCGTGCGGGCGCCCGCGAGGGCGTCGGGCTGGGGCTGCGCGGCGTCGGTCACGGCGGCATGGTCCCAGAGGCCGGGCCGCGCCTCGCCCGCGGCGTCGGCGACGGTGGACGGGCGCACAGCGACCTGCACATCGGCCGCCCGCGCCGGTGGCCGACGCCCCGACCTGCGACGACGCACCGCGACGCGGGCGTCCCGCAGGTCGCCGCGCGGGCGCCGGCGGTCAGGCGAAGGGCAGCAGGGTCCGCCAGTAGTCCCAGAACTCGACCGCGACGAGCACCACGACGACGGCGTAGGACAGGGCGATGAGGGGGAACCGCAGGTCGACGACGGCCCGCACGAGGCCGGCCGGCGCGGGGATCGCGCCCTGCTCGAGCGAGCGCGCCGTCGTCGTCCAGAACAGCGGGATCATCACCGACCACACGACCATGCAGTACGGGCACAGGGCGCCGATCGCGTAGAGGCTCTGGCTGATGAGCCAGACGACGAGGGCCGTCCCGGCCGTGACGCCGACCTGGACGCCCAGCTGCACCCACCGCGGCAGGCGCGCACCGCTGAGGAGGACCACGCCGAGCGTCGTCAGCACGGCGAAGGACGCGATGCCGATGAGCGGGTTCGGGAAGCCCAGCAGCGCCGCCTGCTCGGTCTCCATGACGCTGCCGCACGACAGGACCGGGTTGATGCTGCAGGAGGGCACGTAGCTGGGGTCGAGGGCCAGCTCGAAGCGCTCGACCGTGAGGACGAAGGCGGCGACGAAGCCGACGAGACCGGTGACGAGCATCCACGCGCCGAAGCGCCGGTCGCCGACGACCGGCGCGAGCGGGCCGTCCTCGACGTCGTCCGCCTCGTCGTACGGCTCGACGTCGTGGCGGTCGCCGGGGGCGCGCTGGTCCGTGGCCGACATACCACGCAGGGTAGGCCGCGCTCCCTGGGACCCGCCTGGACGTCACCCCTGCGCCCCGGGGTGAAGAGGGCGCCTCCTCCCCGCGGGAGGAGCCCCCGGACGCGAAGGTGGCGCCCCCTTCACCCGCGGAGCCCCTCACGAGGCGGAGGTGGCGCCCCCTCCGCGCCCGGCGACCGTCAGCGGCCGGCGCGGCCGCAGCGCCAGGGCGACGACGACGGCGGCCAGCAGCACGACGCCTCCCCCGATGGCGGCCGTCACGTCGACGCCGGCGGCGAAGGAGCCCTGCGCGGACGCCAGCAGCGCCGCGCCGTCGGCCCCGCCGAGCAGGCCCGCGGCCTCGACGGCGCCGCCCAGGGTCTGGGTCGCGGCGTCCGCGGTGGCGTGGTCCACGCCCGCGGGCACCGCCAGGTGCGCGCGGTAGACGGCGCCGAGCACGCTGCCGAGCACGGCCGTGCCCAGCACCGCGCCCACCTCGTACGCCGTCTCGGAGACCGCGGACGCGGCGCCCGCCCGGTCGGCGGGCGCCGAGGTGAGGATGGCGTCGTTCGTCAGCGTCTCGGCCAGGCCGACGCCCGCCCCGACGAGCACGGACGCCGCCACGAGCAGCTCCGCCTCGGGGGCGCCGCTCAGCTGCGTCGCGAGCGCGTACCCGAGGGCCGACGTCGCGAGCCCGGCCGGCACGAGGACGTGCAGCGCCCACCGGCGGGCCAACCGGACCACCAGGAGCCCCGTCGCGATGGTCGCGGCCATGCTCGGCAGCAGGTGCAGCGCGGCCGCGAGCGGCGAGAGCCCGACGACGAGCTGCAGGTACTGGGAGGTGAAGAAGAGGAGGCCGACGAAGGCGAAGATGCCCATGAGGTTGGCCGCGACGGACGCGCTGAAGACGGGCACCCGGAAGAGCGAGAGGTCGAGCAGCGGCCGCGTCCGGCGCAGCTGGCGGCGGACGAAGAGGACGCCGCTGGCCGCCCCGAGCAGCGCGGCCGCCACGACGACGTCCGTGAGCCCGTGCTCGGCGGCGCCCTTCACGGCGTAGACGAGCGGCAGCATGGTCGTCAGCGACAGCAGCACCGAGAGCAGGTCGACCGGCCCGGGCGCGCTCTCGCGGGACTCGGGCAGCAGCCGCGGCCCGGCCACGACGATGAGCGCGGACACCGGGACGGCGACGAGGAAGGCCGCGCCCCACCAGAAGTGCTCGAGGAGCACCCCGCCGACGACCGGCCCGACCGCCGCGCCGGCCGAGAAGCCGGTGGCCCAGATCGCCACGGCGAGGCGGCGCTGGCCGCCGTCGGGGAAGACCGAGCGGAGCAGCGCGAGGGTCGGCGGCATGAGCATCGCGCCGAAGACGCCGAGCAGCGCCCGCGCGCCGACGAGGGCGCCCGCCGTCGGCGCGAAGGCGGCCAGGAGCGACACGAGGCCGAAGCCCGCGCTCCCGACGAGCAGGAGGCGGCGGCGGCCGATGCGGTCGCCGAAGGACCCCATGGCGACGAGCAGCCCGGCGAGGACGAGCGGGTAGACGTCGACGACCCACAGCAGCTGGGTGGCGCTGGGGCGCAGCGAGGTGCTGATCGTCGGCAGCGCGAAGGACAGGATCGTGCCGTTCATCGACGTCAGCAGCGTCGGCAGGACGAGCACGACGAGCGCCAGCCACTGCCGGGCCGTGGCGCGGGAGGGTGCGACGACGTCGGGCCGGCGGCGCTGGACGGGCAGCGGGCCGGTGGCGGGTCCGGTGGTGCGGCTGTCGTGCGTGGCGGTGCTCATGGCGGTCCTTCGACGGTCGTGGTGCGGGCGCGCCGCGCGCCGGGCCCGACCGCCGCCGACGGCGGGGTGGTCCCGGGACGTCGGCGTCGCAGGGTGCTGGGGGTGGTGCTGCTGGGCGGCGGCCCCGTCGTCCGGTGCGGGCACGGACGAGCGGGGTCCGCCGTCGTCAACTGTACCGTCTGGACGGTCTATTCCTGACCGCTGGCTACGCTGCCCGGATGACGGCCCGCGACCGCGTGCTCGACGCCTACGAGTCCCTCCTCGTCGAGGCGGGACCGGCCGCGGCGACGCTCGACGCCGTCGCGTCCGCGGCGCAGGTGTCGAAGGGCGGCCTGCTGTACCACTTCCCCAGCAAGGAGGCGCTCGTCACCGGGCTCCTCGAGCGCCTGCGGCAGCGCGGCCTCGAGGACGCCGACGAGATGCGCGCCTCGGACAGCGCGGTCGCCACGTGGCTGCGCGGCTCCGCCCCGCCGCTGCAGGGCGAGAGCGGCCTGTCCCGCACGTACGTCGCCGCCCTGCGCATCGCCGGCGGCGACGAGGCCGCCGCCCTCGCCCGCGCCGTCTTCGCCGAGATCGACGACGCCTGGTTCGCGGCCCTGCTGGACGAGCTCGGCGACCCGGCGCGCGCCCGCCTCGTGCAGCTCGTCGGCGACGGGCTCTACCTGTCGGCGCTCACGGGCGCCGACGACGCCGGCCCGGTGCCGGTGGACGACCTGCTGGCGGCCCTGGCGCCCGTCCTCGACCGGCAGCGCTGACGCCCGGCGCACCGCAGTCGGCAGCGAGAGCTGTGCGCCGAGGTCGCGGTGCACCGCGACGTGAGCGCACCGCTCGGCGCGGGCCGAGGGCTGCCGGGCGCCCGACCGGTCAGAACGCGTAGCGCACGGTGAGCCACGGCGTCTTCTCGGCCATGAGGTCGAGCAGGCGCTGCAGCCAGACCTTCTTCCACCGGGCGCGGTAGCGGACGTTCTCCATGCCGTTCTGCGAGCGCTTGGCCTCCTGGATGTCCGGGCGCCAGATGGCCTCCTCGCCCTTCGGGTGCCAGCCCAGGTTGACCTCGTGGAGCCCCGCGTTGTGGGTGAGGAGGATGACCTCAGCGGCGGCCTGCGCCTTGGCGGCCGGCGACAGGACGTCGTCGAGCTCCTCCAGCAGCTCGGCCCACTCCTCGAGCCAGCCCTCGTGCACGACGACGGGCGAGAGGTTGAGGTGCACCTCGTACCCGGCGGCCACGAAGTCGTCGACGGCCGCGACGCGCTGGGCGACGGGCGAGGTGCGGACGTCGAGCAGGCGCGCCATCCGGTGCGGCATGACGGAGAAGCGCACGCGGGTGCGGCCCTGCGGGTCGTAGTCGAGCAGCTCGCGGTTGACCTGCTTGGTGGCGAAGGACGCCTTCGCCGTCGGCATCGCGCGGAAGGCGGTGACGAGGTCGCGGACGTTGTCGCTGACGACGGCGTCGACGGAGGCGTCGCTGTTCTCGCCGATGTCGTAGACCCACGCGGCGGGGTCGCACTGGTCCGGCCCCGGCTTGACGCCCTGGCGCGCGACGTGGCGCTGGAGGTAGCCGACGACCTGGTCGATGTTGGCGTAGACGGTGATGGGGTTGGCGTACCCCTTGTGCCGCGGCACGTAGCAGTACGCGCACGCCATGGCGCAGCCGTTGGCCGTGGACGGCGCGATCCAGTTGGCGGACCGCTCGTTGCGCCGCGCGGTGAGGGTCTTGCGGACGCCGAGCGCCAGCACCTCCGTCTTCGTGCGCACCCAGCGGTCGACGGACGCGGCGTCGTCGTGCAGGCCCTGGACCCGCTGGGCGGACGGCACCTCGACGACCTCGGCGCCGGGCCACCGCTCGACGACCTGGCGCCCGCGCTCGAGCTCCAGGGCCGCGGGCTCGGCGTAGATGGTGCGGACGTCGAGGAGCTGGCGCGGCGCGCGCGTCCCCCGCACGGGCGCGTCCTCGGCCGTCGCCTCCCGGCCCTGCGCCTCCTCCGCCGCCCCCGTCACGGACGAAGGCTACGAAGTCCGCCGCAGCTGGGCCTCACCGGGGAGAAGGGCGACGAAGTCCGCCGAGAGGAGGCGGGTCAGCGGCGCGGGCGCGAGCGGCGGGCGCCGACGAGGTGGTCGAGGCTCGCCCGGCCGGGGCCGGCGCCGAGGAGGGCGAGCGCGACCGCGGCGACCACGCCGACGAGCTCCCAGCCCCCGCCGTCGACGAGGACGCCGTTGCCGCGGTGCACGAGCCAGAACGCGCCGGCCATGTCCACCAGGACGAGCACCGCGACGAGCGTCGTCGCCGCGCCGAGGACGAGCAGGAGCCCGCCGAGCAGCTCGACGACGCCGACGGCCACGGCGGCCACCTCGGGGGCGGGCACGCCGAGGGAGCCGAAGAAGCCCGCGGTGCCCTGCACGCCCTGGTCGGCGAGCTTGTCCCAGCCGTGGACGGCGAGGACGACGCCGACGAGGACGCGGGCCAGCAGGAGGGCGAGGTCGCGGACGGGCTCGGGCAGCACGCGCGCCACCCTAGCGGCCGTGTGCATGAACGCTCAACGAGTGGTGGGCGTGGCGCCCCGAGCGCGCCTGGGAGCACGCCGACCAGGGCGTGCGCGTCAACGCCGTCGGGCCCGCCTTCATCGCGACGCCGCTCGTCGAGGCCTCGCTCGACGAGCGCTCCCGGACGGCCCTCGGCGCCGCCCACGCCGTCGGCCGCCTCGGCACCCCCGAGGAGGTCGCCGGCCTCGTCGCCTTCCTCGCCAGCGACGACGCCGCCTCCACCACCGGCAGCTACCACCTGGTCGACGGCGGGTACTCCGCCCGCTGACGCGCCACCCGTCCACCGCTGGGGTCCACCGCCGGGGCGTCAGAGCGGCGGCAGCGGCTCCGCCGGTGCGCCCAGCACGTCGAGCACCCACGCGTACTCGAAGGCGCGCTCCTCCCAGCTCTTGTAGCGCCCGGAGGCGCCGCCGTGGCCGGCGTCCATCTCGGTGCGCAGCAGCACCGGCCGCGAGCCCGTGCCGACCTCGCGCAGCCGGGCCACCCACTTCGCGGGCTCGACGTAGAGCACACGCGTGTCGTTGAGGCTCGTCATCGCGAGCACCGCCGGGTGGTCGACGGCGGCGACGTTCTCGTACGGCGAGTACGCCTTCATGTACGCGTAGACCTCCGGGTCCTCGAGCGGGTTGCCCCACTCGTCCCACTCGGTGACCGTCAGCGGCAGCGAGGGGTCGAGGATCGACGTCAGCGGGTCCACGAAGGGCACCTGCGCGAGGACCCCGGCGAAGGCCTCGGGCGCCAGGTTCAGCGCCGCGCCCATGAGCAGGCCGCCGGCCGACCCGCCCATCGCGACGGTCCGCTCCGGCGTCGTCCAGCCCTGCTCCACGAGCGCCGCCGCGGACGCCGTGAAGTCGGTGAAGGTGTTGGTCTTCCGCAGCTTCTTGCCGTCGTCGTACCAGTGCCGCCCCATCTCGCCGCCGCCCCGCACGTGCGCGACGGCGAAGACGACGCCGCGGTCGAGCAGCGACAGCCGTGAGATCGAGAAGGACGGGTCCATGCTCGCCTCGTAGGACCCGTAGCCGTAGAGCACCGCCGGCGCGGGCTCGCCGCGCTCGACGGCGGCGGCCACGTCGCGGCGCGCGACGACGGAGACGGGCACGCGGACGCCGTCGGGCGCCGTGGCCCACGTGCGGCGCTGGACGTAGTCCTCCGAGGCGTAGCCGCCGAGCACGGGCGTCTCGCGGCGGAGCACCTGCTCGCCCGTCGCGACGTCGAGGTCGAGCACGCGGGGCGGCGTGACGAACGAGGTACGCACGAGGCGCAGGAGCGGCTGGTCGAAGGCGCGGTTGCCACCGAGCCCGACGCTGAAGAGCTCCTCGTCGACCTCGACCTCCCGCGGCTCCCCGATCGCCTCGGACGTCAGCGGCGCGACGGCGAGGCGCGGCAGGACGTCGCGGCGGTAGGCCAGGGCGACGAAGCCCGCGAAGGGGGCGACGCCCTCGAGCCGGGTGCCGGGCACGTGCGGCAGCACCGTCTCCCAGCGCTCCGGCGACGGGTCGTCCACGTCGACGACGGCGAGCTGGAAGTCCTCGGCGCCGCCGTCGTTGTGGAGCACGAGGAAGCGGTCGCGCACCGAGCCGTCCGGCTGGGGCAGGGCGACGTGCTCGACGTCGTACTCCACGCCCGCCCGGCGCGGCGCCACGACCCGCAGCCCGGCACCGGGGTCGAGGGTGTCGAGCACGTGGGTCTCGCTCGTCGTCTTCGCCGCGCTCTCGACGACGAGGTAGCGGCGGCTGCGCGTGCGCCCGACGCCGACCCAGAAGCGCTCGTCGTCCTCGCGGAAGAGGACGTCGTCCTCCGAGGCGGGGGTGCCCACGCGGTGCCGGCGGACCTCGTGGGGGCGCCAGGCGTCGTCGACGACCGTGTAGTGGACGACGGCCGAGTCGGCCGACCAGGTGGCCCCGTAGAAGGCCCCCGGCACCTCGTCGGGGAGGTCCTCGCCGGTCGCGAGGTCGCGGACCCGCAGCGTGTACCGCTCGTCGCCGGTCGTGTCGCTGGACCAGGCCAGCAGCGCGCCGTCCGGGCTGACGGACGCGGCGCCGAGGGAGAAGAAGTCGTGGCCCTCCGCCTCGACGTTGGCGTCGAGGAGCACCTGCTCGCCGGGCAGGGCCCCGTCGGGGCCGGCGGCGGGCGGGTCCCAGCTGTCGGCGTCGGCCACGGGCGCGCGGCACGAGAGCCCGTACTGCTGGCCCTCGACCGTGCGCCCGTAGTACCACCAGTCGCCCTCGCGGCTCGGGACGGACAGGTCCGTCTCCTGCGTGCGGGCCCTGATCTCGCCGAAGACGGCGGCGCGCAGCCCCTCCTGGCCGGCCGTGACGGCGCGGGTGTGGGCGTTCTCCGCCTCGAGGTGCGCGCGGACCTCCGGGTCGTCCTTGGCGCGCAGCCACTCGTACGGGTCCTCGACGACGTCGCCGTGGTGCTCGCGGCGCACGGGGCGGCGCTCGGCGACGGGCGGGCCGGACGAGCCGCCGGCGGGGGCTGCGGAGGTGCTCATGCCGCGACCGTAGGCGGCGGTCAGCCCTGCCGGCTCGCCGGGCCGGGGCGCGAGGGGTGGGCGAGGGGCCCCGGCGCGCGGTGCTCGACGCCGCGCTGGGCGGGGGGCCCCGCGGTGCGCAGGCAGGCCCAGACGTGCTTGCGACCGTCCTCGACGTACCAGCCGCGGTGGCTGGCGAGCATGGCCACGAGCGGCAGGCCGTGCCCGCCGAGCCCGGGCGAGCGGTCGTGCTCGGGGGTGGGCGGCGAGTCGACGTCGGGGTCCGCCACGTCGAGCAGGCACGTGCTCTCGTCCGCGACCACCGACACCTGGGCGGGCGGGCGGGCGTGGCGCAGGGCGTTGGTGACGAGCTCGCTCAGCAGCAGCGCCAGGGTGTCGGGAAGGCTGATGGAGCCCTGCCACCCCTCACCGGCCGAAGGGAGCTCGGCCGCGTGCGCGGCGAGCTCCCGACGGGCGCTCGTGAGGTCGGTGGCGTTCTCGACGACCCAGGTGCCGACCAGGCGGCCCTCGACGTCGGGGCGCCGTCGGGGCCAGACGGTGCTGCCGCCCACCGTCCACCCCACCCTCGACCACCACGGTCATCGTCACCGGCGCTCGTCGTCGCCCCTGCCCGTCCCACGGTAGGTGCGACCTCCGCTCGGCGCGCGCCCGGTCCGGGCCGGGTCTCCCCGCGCGCGGGGGAGCCCGGCTCGAGGCACCCCGTCAGGCGCCGCGGGCGGCGGCGTCCACGCGGGCCGACGCGGCGGCGAGCAGCGAGGCCCACCGCGGGTCGTCGCGCAGCGGGGCGGAGACGGCGAGGACGCGGTCGCGGGTCGCCAGCACCGCGGTGAGGTGGTCGGCGTCCGGGCGCACGGCCACGGCGACGTCGGCGAGCAGGTGGAGCAGCGCCGAGACGACCATGGGGTCGCCCGACCCGTAGATCGCCGGCTGGCCGACGACGACGTCGAGCACCTCCGGCACGCCGTCGCGGCGCAGGACCACCCGCACGTCCCCGTCGTCGTCGCGCACGAGGGCGTCGCCCACCCCGTGCGCGAGCGCCTCCGGGACCGCGGCGCGCAGGTGCGTGACGGCGTGGACGGCCGTCGTCGGGTCGTTGAGGGAGGACGAGACGGCGCGCATGGCGACGTCGGCGAGCTGCCGCAGGCCGAAGGTGGGGTCCTGGTCGGCCGCCCGCTCCTCCCCCACGGAGACGGCCCGCCGGACCGCCCCCTCGACCTCGGCGTCGTGGGAGCCGGCGCCGGGCGACCGGCCGCCCGGCCCCGCCGCGAGGTCCCGCGGCAGGAGGCGCGCGAGCAGCGTGCCCGGCACGGCGACGGCGCCGGGCGTGGCCCGGACGTCGACGACGGCGTCGTGCTCGCGGGCCAGCTCGACGAGCGCGCCCTCGTCGACCGACGTCACGAAGCCGGTGCGCTCGGAGGTGACGGCGAGGCCGTCCTCGCGCCCCTGGAGGGAGGCGGGCACCACCTCGGCGGGCCGGCTCCGGGAGAGGACGCCGCTGGCCTCGGCGTGGACGTCGACGAGGATCGGCTCGATGCGGATCTTCCGCGACAGGTGGGCGAGGAAGACGACGAGCGTGACGACGCCGACGAGCGCGAGGAGCACCGCGAGGGTCACCGAGAGCCGGGGCACGAACTCGGCGGTGGAGTCGTCCGAGTCGCGCACCGTCCGCAGCACCACGAGGCAGTAGGCGAAGGAGCCGAGGAAGACGCCCAGCGTGACCTGCACCGCCCGGTCGCTGGCGAAGGTGCGCAGCAGGCGCGGGGAGTACTGGCTGCTCGCCAGCTGGAGCGTCACCACGGTGAGGGAGAAGGTCAGCGAGCTGACCGTCATGAAGGCGCTGGCGACGGTCTTGAGGACGTCGCGGGCGGCCGAGGACCCGCCCCCGAAGACGACGGTCTCGACGAAGAGGGGCAGGTCGCCGTCGACGGCCTCGTCGAGCAGCGGCAGGAGGACTCCCGCGACCACGGCCAGGAGGACGAAGGCCACGGGCAGCGGCCACAGGCTCGCGCGCGCCGTCTCGGCGAGCGTGGACAGCGACCGCCGCCCGGGGAGGCCGGCCACCTAGCGCCCCTCGCGGACGCCCTCGCGCCGCTCCCGCTCCTCCCGCTCCTCCTGCTCGGCGCGGGACTCGCCGCCGTTGCGCAGGCGCAGCTGGTAGCCCTCGTCGATCGCCTCGCGCATCTTCGCGTCCTTCTTGTCGCTCGCGCGGGTGTCGCGCGGGGGCAGCTGGACGGTGTCCTCGGCGGGCAGGCCCGCCTGGAGCTGGCGGCCGCGCTCGACCTCGGCGTCGACCTCCGCGCCGAGCAGCAGGGCGATGTTCGTGATCCACAGCCAGAGCAGGAACAGCACCGCTCCGGCGAGGGCGCCGTAGGTCGCGCTGGCGCTGCTCTGCCCGGTCACCACGACGTACACCGCGAAGGCGACCGACGCGAGGATCCACACCACGATGGCGATGAGCGCGCCGAGGCTCATCCAGCGGAACTTCGGCTGCTGGACGTTCGGGGTCGCGTAGTAGAGGACGGCCACGATGACGACGACGATGGCGAGCAGCACGGGCCACTTGGCGATCGACCAGACCGTCACCGCCGTCGACCCGAGGCCGACGACGTCCCCGATCGCCTGGGCCACCGGCCCGCTGACGACGAGGATGACGAGGGCGACGGCGATGAGCACGAGGGCGCCGAGCGTCATCAGGTAGTGCAGCGGCTTGAGCTTCCAGACCGGGCGTCCCTCGTCGACCTCGTAGATGCGGTTCATGGCCCGGGAGAAGGCGCCGACGTACTTCGACGCCGAGTAGACCGCGCCGAGGATGCCCAGCACCACGCCGAAGCTGGCGCCGGTGGTGCTGCGGTTGCTGATGAAGCTGGTGATGAACTGGTTGACGCCGCCGGAGGCGTCCGAGCTCGGCGACAGCGTGCTGACGATCTGCGTGATGCCGTCGGAGACCGCCTGGCTCTGCCCGAAGAGCCCGAGCAGCGACACCAGCGCGATGAGCGCCGGGAAGAGCGCGAGGACGGAGAAGTAGACGAGGGCCGCCGCGAGGTCGGTCACCTGGTCCTTGGAGAACTCCCGCAGCGCGCGCTTGACGATGTAGCCGGCGGTCGGCTTCGCCAGGTCGTCGGGGCTGTCGGGCTTGCGCCCGTCCTCCGGGTGCGGCGCGTCCTGCGCCTTCGCGCTGGTCTGCGACATCTCCTGGGCCTCCGGGTGGGCGTACGGCGTCGAGGCCCGTGGCTGGACCGCGTCACAGCCTGGCCCTCCTCGGGCGGGGGCGCGATCGGGACGGGCCCGCCGACCGCGCGACCTCGTCACCGCCGACTGGGCCCTCCGCACCGCCGGCCGCTCAAGGCGGGCCGGTGACGTGCCGACGACGATCCCGTGAGCGCCCCGACCAGCCCCGCCCCGCGGGCGGCGACCGCCCTCCGGCGGGTCGCGGCCCTCCTCCGGCCCCGGCCGCTCCGCGCGGCGCAGCCCCGCGCCGGCGCCGCGCGCGCCGGCGGGCCCGCCGTCGTGACGGCGCCCGACCGCGACGCGCTGCACCGCCTGCTGACCGGCCTCCTGCTGGAGCACCCCGGCGAGCCGATGGCCCTGCTGCTCGTCGGCCTCCTCCCCGCGGACGGCCGCGACGGCGTCGGGGACGGCTCCGAGGACCTCCTGCGCGCCGTGGTCGGCCGCGCCGCGGACGCCGTGCGCGACCGCGACGTCGTCGTCCGTCTCCCCGACGGCCGGCTGGCCGTGCTCGTCGTCGGCGGCACCGCGAGCAGCGCCCGTCGGGTCGGCGAGCGCGTGCGCGCGGCGCTGCAGGCGGGGGTCGTCGTCGGCGGGGCCCTCGTCGACGTCGACGCCAGCGTCGGCGCCGGCGGGTCCCGCGCGGGCGCGACGGCGCCGACGGGCCCGCACCCCACCCCCGCCGAGGCCGCGGCGCGCTGCGCCGACCGCCTCCTCGCCGAGGTGGACGCCGCCCTCGAGGTGGCGCGCAGCGCGGGCACGGGCGTCGCGGTCGTCGACCCGGGCGAGCGCGAGGGCGCCCGCCTGGCGGACCTCGCCCGGCTCGGGACCGACCTGCGCCGCGCGCTCGCGGCGGAGGAGGACGGCCGCCCGGCGTCCGACGCCCTCCGGCTGCGGTGGCAGCCGCGCTTCGACGTCCGCGCCGGTCGCTGGACGACGGCGACGGCCCGGCTGGTCTGGGCGGACGACGCCCGGGCCCCGCGCGACCTCGCCGCCGGGACGGCGCTCGCCCCCGACCTGCTGCAGCTCGAGCTGCGCCGCGCCCTGCGCGCCGTCGTCGCCTGGCACGCCGACGGCGTCCGGGTCCAGGCGGCGGTCCGCGTCCCCGGCGAGGCCCTCGGCCGCCCGGGCCTCGTCGACCTCGTGGCCGGCGCCCTCGAGGAGGCCGGGGCCGCCCCGGGGAGCCTGCGCCTGCTCGTGGACGACGACGACGTGGCCGCCGACCCCTCGGCGGCGGCGGTGGCGCTCGCCCGCCTCTCCGTCCTCGGGGTCCCGACGTCGGTGACGGGCCTCGGCGCCAGCCGCTCGTCCGTCGCGGCGCTCGGCGCCCTCCCGGTGGACGAGCTCGTCGTCGACGCCCGGCTGGTGGCCTCCCTGCGCTCCGGGCGCGAGGGCGACGCGCGCCTCGTGCGCGCCGTCGTGGGGCTCGGCCACGGCCTGGGCCTGCGCGTCGTCGCCGCGGGCGTCGACGACGCGGCCACCCACCGCGCCGCCGTCGCCCTGGGCTGCGACGCGGTCGAGGGCGAGCACGTGGGCCCCGTCGCGGGCCGCGCGGACGTGGCCGGCCTCGTCCTGCGCGGCGAGGGCGGGGACCTGCTGGCCCCCTCGCGCCGCCCGGTGCTGCCCGCGCCCCGCCGCGCGCCCGGGCGCCCCTGACGCTCGGGCCGGTCGGCCACCGGACGCCGGACGCCGAGAGGACCACGCGTCGAGGCGTCTGCACTGATCGGCTGACGACCGGCCCGCGCAGGCGCACGAGCGGGCGGGGCCGTGCACGCGGAGAGCACGTGAGGCCGGCGCCCGGACCCCAGCGCTCCCCGACCGCAGAGCGCCGAGCCAGTGCCGGAGCGTGCGCGGCCTCGTCCGCGGACCCGGCCGAAGCGCACGAGCGGGCGGGGCCGCGCACGCGGAGAGCACGTGAGGCCGGCGCCCGGACCCCAGCGCTCCCCGACCGCAGAGCGCCGAGCCAGTGCCGGAGCGTGCGCGGCCTCGTCCGCGGACCCGGCCGAAGCGCACGAGCGGGCGGGGCCGCGCACGCGGAGAGCACGTGAGGCCGGCGCCCGGACCCCAGCGCTCCCCGACCGCAGAGCGCCGAGCCAGTGCCGGAGCGTGCGCGGCCTCGTCCGCGGACCCGGCCGAAGCGCACGAGCGGGCGGGGCCGCGCACGCGGAGAGCACGTGAGGCCGGCGCCCGGACCCCAGCGCTCCCCGACCGCAGGGCGCCGAGCCAGTGCCGGAGCGTGCGCGGCCCCGTCCGCGGACCCGGCCAGAGGCGGCCAGAGGCGGCCGCCCCGGCTCAGGCCTCGACGTCGAAGAAGTCGGTCATCGCCGTGACCTCGAGCATCTGCACGACGGGGCGCGAGGGGCGCAGCAGGCGGACGCGGACGCCGCGCTCGCGCGCGGCGACGGCCGCGGTGATGAGGCAGTGCAGCCCCATCGAGTCGATGAAGGTCACCTCGCCGGCGTCGACGACCTCGACCCGGCGCAGGCCCGCGTCGAGGTCGGGGCCGGCGGTCTCGACGGCGTGCAGGTCGACCTCGCCGCGCAGGTGCAGCAGCGTCGGGTCGCCCGCGTCGAGGACGACGGCTCCCCCGCCGGTGCTCGGCTCGACGGGCGGGAGGTCGTCGGCAGCGGTCACGGGCCCATCGTCGCCCTCGGGAACCCCTGCCCGCACGACGGACCCGGTGGTGGGCCCGGTCGGCGGCCCGGTGACGAGCCGGTCGGGCGCGCCGGACCCGGACGCACGTCGACCCCGGGAGCCGACGGGGGGGACGGCTCGACCGGGGTCGACGAGGGCAAGCCTACGCACCCGTAGGGGGTGCTCGCGCGCACGACCCGCCGCCGTCGTCCGTACGCTGGTCCCGCGCCGTCACGACCCCGCCGGCCGCCCGCCCGGAGCCCTGCCCGGGCGGTCGCCCGCCGCCCGGCCCAGGAGCCCCCCGATGCCGCCCGACGTCCTCCTCCCCGCGTCCGACGCGGACACGTCGCTGCGGCTCTCGCTGCCGTCCGACCTCTCGGACGCCTCCCTCGTCGTCGCGACCGTCGTCGCCGTCGTGGACGTGGTGCTGCGCGTCGTCGCGCTCGCCGTCGTCCCGCGGGACCGCCGGCCGTCGTCGGCGATGGCCTGGCTCATCCTCATCTTCTTCGTGCCGTCGCTCGGCGTCGTCGCCTACCTCCTCATCGGCAGCCCCAAGCTGCCGCGGGCGCGCCGGGAGAAGCAGGCGAGCATGAACCGGCTCATCGAGGAGGCCGCGCGGGGGGCCGACGACGTCGTCGAGGAGCACCCGTGGCCGCCGTGGGTGGAGGGCGTCACGCGCCTCAACCACGCGCTCGGCGCGATGCCGCTGCTGTCGAGCAACGACGCCCACATCATCCCGGACTACCGCGACCAGCTGCGGGAGCTCGCCGAGGGCGTGGCCAAGGCGCAGCGCTACGTCCACGTCGAGTTCTACATCCTGTCCTACGACGACGCGACGGCCCCGGTCTTCGCGGCGATGGAGGACGCCGTCGCCCGCGGCGTCACGGTGCGGGTCCTGCTCGACCACATCGGCTCGTGGCGCTACCCGGGCTACAAGCGGGCGGTGCGCGAGCTCGACCGCATCGGCGTGCGGTGGCGCCTCATGCTGCCGGTGCAGCCGCTCAAGGGGCGCTACCAGCGCCCCGACCTGCGCAACCACCGCAAGCTCGTCGTCGTCGACGGCGAGACGGCGTTCGTCGGGTCGCTCAACCTCATCGACCGCACCTACGACAAGCGCGCCACCATCAAGCGGGGCCTGCTGTGGCAGGACCTCCTCGTGCGCCTGCACGGCCCGGTGGTCCACGAGGTCGACGCACTCTTCGTCACCGACTGGTACAGCGAGACCGACGAGGTCGTCTCCCAGGCGACCGACCACCTCGCGCCGCCCGACCCGGGCCGCCGGCTGCACTGCCAGGTGGTCCCGAGCGGCCCGGGGTTCGAGGGGCAGAACAACCTCAAGCTCTTCAACGCGCTGCTCTACGGCGCCTCGCGCCGCGTCTCCATCACGAGCCCGTACTTCGTGCCGGACGAGTCGCTGCTCACGGCCGTGACGACGGCGGCCGAGCGCGGCGTGGCGGTCGAGCTGTTCGTCGGGGCGATCGGCGACCAGGTGCTCGTCTTCCACGCCCAGCGCTCCTACTACGAGGCGCTGCTGCGGGCGGGGGTGCGGATCTGGCTCTACCCGGCGCCGTACGTGCTCCACGCCAAGCACATGTCCGTCGACGACGACGTCGCCGTCGTCGGCTCGAGCAACATGGACATCCGGTCGTTCGAGCTGGACCTCGAGCTGACGCTGCTCGTCCTCGGGCGCGAGTTCACCGACGAGCTGCGGCGCGTGGAGGACGACTACCGCTCCCGCAGCACCGAGCTGACGCTGGAGGCCTGGTCCGGCCGCGGCTTCTGGCGCCGGCTGGCCGACGACCTGGCCCGGCTGACCTCCGCCGTCCAGTGACGACGACGCCCGCCGCCCGTCAGCGGGCGGCGGGCGGGTCGTCCGGCGTCAGAGGCCCCGGCGGCGGGCGGCGCGGTCGGTGCCCTCGGACGGCACGAGCACCCAGAGCACGACGTAGACGAGCAGCTGGGTGCCCGGGAGCAGGAAGGACAGGACGAAGAGCAGGCGGACGAGGGTCCTGCTGAGGCCGAAGCGGTCGGCGAGGCCGGCGCAGACGCCGGCGACGACGCGGCCGGAGCGGGGGCGGACGAGCACGGGGGCCTCCTCGGGGGTCGGGACGGTCGGTCGAGCCTGGCAGCGGCGGGCGCCGGGCGCCCGCCAGGACCCGGCGTCAGCCGGTGGGGGCGGCCGAGGCGGCGACCTCCGACAGCGGCACGGCGCCCTCGGGCGCCTCCACGACCACGTCGGCGCCCCAGTCGGAGAAGTCGACGGTGGACGTCGAGGAGACCTGCTGGCCGCCCGAGCTGGTCTCGACGCTCGTGGTCATGCGCACGGGCAGGCCGTCGGGGCCGACGTAGAGGTCGAAGGGGACGCTCGAGAGGCCCAGCTGCTCGTACTGGCTCCGCAGCTGCTCGGGGTCGGCGCCCTCCTGCTGCGCGCGCTCGGCGGCCGCCTCGAGGTCGACCGTGCCGGTGTAGTGGGTCGTCGCGGTGCCGTCGACGTCCTCCGGGCCGACCTCCTCGACGTCGTCGCCGGCCTGCTCGAGCAGGCGCAGCTGCTGCGAGGGGTCGGCGCCCCCGAGCGGGCCGCTGGAGGCGCCGAGCTCCTGCAGCGACGCCTGCACCCACCGGTCGGGCGGCTGGCCGGGCAGCCCGGAGACGTAGACCGAGCCGTCCACCTGGCGCAGGTCGAGGGCGACCTCCCCCTGGCCGGGCAGCTGGGAGGTCAGCCGCACCTCGAGGGTCTGCGCCGCGCTGTCGAAGGCGCCCTGGCCCGTGGCCGTGACCACCTGGCCGCCCGCGCTGGTCTGGGAGGAGAAGTCGAAGGAGCCGCTCCCCGCCTCCTGGCTGGCCGCGAGCGCCCCGGCCACCGCGGCGGCGGCGCCCGAGGACGACGTCGAGGACGCCGAGGAGGTCGCCGACGGGCTCGGCGCGGAGGTCGCGGCGGCGCTCCCGCCGTCCGAGGTGCCGCCGCCCGAGCCCCCGCTGCAGCCGGCCAGCGCGAGCGCCCCGGCCGCGAGCAGGGCCGCGGGCGCGCGCAGGGCCCGGCGGGGGCGCAGCTCCCGACGGGCGCCCGGCTCCTGGTGGAGAGCGGCGGCGGGCGCTGCGTCGCGGTCGGGGACGGCGTGGGCCGCGCGGGTCGTGCCGGTCATGGGGGGCCTCCTCGTGCGGGCGGGCTCCCACCGTCGCACGCCGGGCCGGGCGGCGCCGGGGGGCGACCCGTCGGCCGGTCCGTCAGCGGGCGGTGGCCCGGCGCACGAAGTCGGCGAGGTCGGCGCTCTGCTGCCGCCGGCTCGGCTCGTGGACGTACATCATGTGGCCCGCCTCGTAGTACCGGTGCTCGACGAGCTCGCGCTGCGCGGCCGGGACGCGCAGGTGCGCGAGGTCGTCCTCGGCGCTCGAGAAGGGCGTGGCCCCGTCGTAGCGGCCGAGCGCGACGTGGACGCGCAGGTGCGGGTTCTGGCGCATCGCCCGCGACAGGCGGTCGAGGACGCTGACCGAGGCGTTCTCGAACTCCTTGTAGCTCCACGCCTCGTGGACGCCCGGGCCGAAGACGTGGAACGGCGCGGTGTCCTCCACGCCGAGCTCGGCGCGCAGGAGGTGCTGGTTCGCGGCCGCGTAGGCGCCGAGGAGCGCGTCCACGGCGGGGTCGTCCTCGAGGGCCTCCGCCGTGCCCGAGGCGGCGGGCCCGGTGAAGCGCGAGTCGAGGCGCCCGACGACGAGGCCCTCGTCACGCAGCAGCTCGGCGAAGAAGCGCAGGTGCTCGACGCGCAGGTCGGCGCGGTCGACGTACGCCTCCGAGAGGCCGGTCAGCCGGGCCAGCGTCGCCACGGCGTCCGCCCGCTCCTCGGCCGTGAGGCGGGAGCCGCGCGCGAGGACGACGGGGTAGCGCTGCTCCGCGTACGCCTCGGCCTCGGCGACGACGTCGGCCAGCTCCCGGCCGGGGTGGCGGCCGTGGCGGTGCGCCGTCGCGGCGTAGAAGGGCAGGTACCGCGGGTAGGAGCGGTCGTCGCCCGGGGTGGCGAGCAGGACGCCGAAGTTCAGCACCGCCGAGACGAGGACGAGCCCGGACAGGTACAGGCCCGCGCCCTGCAGGTGCTCGGCGAGGGCGGCGGCGCGCGTGGTGCCGTAGGACTCCCCCGCGAGCAGCTTGGGCGAGAGCCAGCGCCCCTCCGCGGTCACCCACTGCCGGACGACCTCCCCGACGGACTCGACGTCGGCGGTGAAGCCGTGGAAGTCGCCGGCCCGCTCGCCCTCGACGACGCGGGAGCGGCCGGTGGAGACGGGGTCGACGAAGACGAGGTCGCTCACGGCCAGCAGCGACTCGGGGTTGTCGACGAGGCGCCCCGGCGGCGGCTCGGGCGCCCCCGCGTCGCCGGCGACGACGCGGCGCGGGCCGAGGAGGCCGAGGTGCAGCCAGACGCTCGAGGAGCCGGGACCGCCGTTGAAGGCGAAGGTGACGGGGCGCGTGAGGGGGTCGGCGCCGTCGAGCGTGTAGGCCGTGATGCCGACCTGCGCGCGGGGCCGCCGCCCCTTCCACACGCCGTCCTCGACCCGGTCGCCGGAGAGGACGACGCGGCCCGCGCGGGCGGTGTAGCGCAGCTCGCCGTCGGGGGTGGCGAGGACGTGGTGGGTCGTCACCAGCTCGTCCTCGACGGGGGCCGCGCCGCTGCCGGTCGGCCCACCGCCGGCCGTCCCGCCCTCGGCCGACCCGGCGGGGCGTCCGGGGGCGTCCGCGTCGTCGCGGCGCTCGCGGGGGCGGTCGGGCTGGTCGGCGTCGTCGCTCACGGCGCGACGCTAGCCGCCGCAGCGCCCCGCCCGGCCCCACGAGACGGGCTCATGAGGGCCGGCTCACGCGGGCCGCAGCTGGTCGGCGCCGAGCCAGGACTCGACGACCGTGGCCATCTCCCCGTCGCCGAGGGCGTAGACGACGCGGGCCAGCCAGCCCGTCGGGCCCAGCCGCCACTCGGCCACGACGCCGGCGAAGGGCTCCTCCTGCTCCCCGCCCTCCCCCGGCTCGTCGGGCAGCACCCAGCAGTGGCGGTGCGCCCGGCGCAGCTCCGCCGGGTCCGCCGCGGGGCGGTCGTCGCCGGGCGCCTCGTGCTCCTCGACGGGCGGCGGCGCGGAGGGCCCCGAGGGGACGGCGCGACCCGACCGGTGGGCGCCCCCGGGGCCCCCGTCCGGCCCGGACCGGCCGAGCAGCGCGCCGCCCGCCGCCGTCCGCGCCACCGGCTCACCGCGCCGGGGCCCGCGCCCGGCCGTCATCCCGCCCGCCACGGCTCCATGGTGCCCCGCCGCAGCCCTCCTGTCGAACGGGTGTTCGATTCCGGCTGTCCCGTGGGGGCGCCGGCCGGGACTCCGGCGGGCCGTCAGAGGGCGCGCGGCCGGTGGGCCTCGACGAGCCGGTCCATGACGCCGTCCATGTGCGGGTCGACGACCTGGCGCGCCGGGTCCGCGTCGTACCACTCGACGACCTCGCGGGCGCCCCGCGCGAAGGGGACGGTCGCGGCGAAGCCCGGCACGAGGGTCTTGAGGACGGTGTTGTCGAAGACCATGGAGTGCGCCTTGTCGCCGAGCAGCCCGGCGCCCCACTCCGCGTCGGCCGCCGCGATCGCGTCCGACGGCACGTGGACGATCCGCGGCTCGACGCCGGCCGCCGCCGCGACGGTCCGGTAGATCGCGTCCCACGGCAGCGCCTCGTCGGAGGTGATGTGCACGGCCTCGCCCAGCGCGCGCTCGTTCCCCAGCAGGCCGGTGAAGCCCCGGGCGAAGTCGCGGTGGTGCGTCAGGGTCCACAGCGACGTCCCGTCGCCGTGCACGACGACCTCCTTCCCGCGGCGCATGCGGTCGACGACCGTCCAGCCGCCGTCGAAGGGCAGCAGGGTCCTGTCGTAGGTGTGCGAGGGGCGCACGACGGTCACGGGGAAGCCGTCCTCGCGGTAGGCGGCCGTGAGCAGCTCCTCGCAGGCGATCTTGTCGCGGCTGTACTGCCAGAAGGGGTTGCGCAGCGGCGTCGACTCGACCACGGGCACGCGCAGGGGCGGCGTCTGGTACGCCGAGGCGGAGCTGATGAAGACGTACTGCCCGGTGCGCCCGCTGAAGAGCTCGACGTCGGTGCGCACGTGGTCGGGGGTGAAGGCGACCCAGTCGACGACGACGTCGAACTCCTCGTCCCCCAGCGCCTCCCGCACGGAGGCGGGGTCGCGGACGTCCGCCTGCAGCACCCGGGCGCCCTCGGGCAGGGGCCGCGTCGTCGTCGTGCCGCGGTTGAGGACGGTGAGGTCGATCCCCCGCTCGACCGCGAGGGCCGAGCAGGCCGAGCTGATGACGCCGCTGCCGCCGATGAACAGGACCTTGAGGACGCTCATGCCCTCACGCTAGGTCCGCGGCGTCGTCGGGGCCCGTCCCGACCGCGGGCGCCGGGTCGCGCTCGCCCCCGCTCGACCCCAGCGACGACAGGACGAGCCCGACGACGAGACCCACCAGCGTCCCGCCGCCGACGAAGGGCAGGCCGTCGACGCCGATCTCCGCGCCCGCCGGGGCGGTGAGGAGGAGGGACACCAGTCCACCCGGCAGCGCCGCGAAGAGGAAGGGGCCGGCCAGGAGGCCCGCGAGCTCCTCGAGCGGGCCCCCGCCGAGGAGCACCGCGACGGCAGCGGTCCCGGGCGTCGCGGCCGCCGCGGCGAGGGCGACCCGCCGCCGCCCGGGACGGAGAGTCGGCCCGAGCAGCACGAACGTGACGGTGAGGACGCCGAGCACGGCCGCGGACAGCGCGGCCGATGCGGCGGCCGCAGGGACGAGCAGGTACCCCCAGCCGTCGCCGAGACCGTCGACCTCCAGCCCGTTGGTCCCCAGCGCCACCGCGGTCCCCGCGGCGGCGCCGCCGCCCCCGAGCCGGACGGGGAGCGGCAGGGGGCCGCCGTCGGCGCCGCTCGCCCGCGTGCCGGGCAGGGCGGCGGCGAGCGCGCTCCCGACCACGCCACCCACCAGGACGACCGCCAGCAGGGCACCGGTCCCCGCGAGGACGCCCGACGCCCCTGGGCCGACGGACGGGGCCACGACGACGTTGCCCACCACGAGGGCCGCACCGCCACCGAGCACCACGGGCCAGCGAGGACGCCTCGTGGCCCGGTCCCTCCCGGTGACCAGGAGCACCAGCCCCAGGAGCACCGCCACGAGAGCGCCGAGGCGGACGTCGTGGAGGACCAGGTCGACGGTGCCCGCGCTGTCGACCTGCCACGGATCGACCCCGGGCGGCGCCCCCGCCTCGACCAGCGCGAGCTCGGCAGCGCGGGCGGCGCCGGTCGAGGCGACCGCGAGCGCCCACGCGACAGCGCCGCCGAGGGCGGCGACCGCCCCGACGGCACGCCCGAGCCGGGAACCCGCGGCGGTCCCCGCCGCCGGTGGCGTGGTCGTCCTCGTCATGGCCGCTCCCCCCGTCGCGGGAGTCCGACCGGGCTCCCGCACCTGCGCCCCGCGCTCACGGGGCAGGCCCAGCCTCCCCGACCCGGCCGCACGGCACCAGGTCCGCCGGCCACGACGGCGCGACCCGGTCGACCCCGAGCAGCCGCCGCGTCAGCGGCGCGGGCCCGGCACCGGAGCGGCCGCCAGCGGTCCTCCACCGGGGCGGGGCGCCGGCACGGGCGGGACCCCGCAGGCACCTGCCGCCCCCAGCGCCTGCTCGGCGAGCTCCGCCGCGGGCACCGGCCGGCCGAAGAACCGGCCCTGGCCGTAGCGCACGCCGAGCGCGAGGAGGGCGTCGCGCTGCTCGGTCGTCTCGACCCCCTCGGCGAGGACGTCGAGGGCCACCTCGCGCGCCATCGCCGCGATGCCCGCGACGACGGGGGACCGCCCCTCGCCCACGACCCTCGTGGTGACGGCGCGGTCGAGCTTGAGCACCTCCACCGGGAAGCGGTGGAGGTAGTCCATCGACGTGTAGCCGGTGCCGTAGTCGTCGAGGTGCACGCCCACGCCCGCCGCCGCGAGCGCCCGCAGGTTGTCGGTCACGACGTCGTCCTCGGGCAGCCGCTCGTGCTCGGTCACCTCCACGACGAGGAGGGGGGCGGGGACGGCGGCGGACGCCAGCGCGGCGACGAGCCGCTCCGCGAGCCCCGGCCGGACGAGGCTCCCGACCGTCAGGTTGACGCTCACCGGCGGGGGCTCGAGGCCCTGCGCCCGCCAGGTCGCGAGCTGGACGACGACCTGGTCGAGCACGCACTGGTCGAGGAAGGGGTCGAGCCCGCCGTCGGTGACGGCGCCGAGGAAGGCGCCCGGGGCGAGCAGGCCCCGCTCCGGGTGGTGCCAGCGGACGAGCGCCTCGGCGCCGGCCAGGCGGCCCGTCGCCAGCTCGACGAGCGGCTGGTAGTGCACCTCGAGCCGGCCGACGCCCTCGTGGCCCTCGAGCAGGCGGCGCACCTCCGACCCGGTGCGGACCCGCTCCGCCACCGCCTCGCGCAGCGCGGGCTCGAAGACGGCCGCCCCGTCGCGCCCGGCCGCCTTGGCCGCGTAGAGGGCCACGTCGGCGCGGGTCAGCGCCCCGGCCAGGTCCTCCTCCGGCTCCGGCGGCGCCACGCCGAGGCTCGCGGTGCAGCGCACGACGACCCCGGCGACCACCGCCTCGCGGCGCAGGCCGGCGAGCGTCCGCGCGACGACGCCGTCGACGGCCGCGGCGGGGACGAGGAGGACGAACTCGTCGCCGCCCAGGCGGGCGACGGCGTCCCCGGGGTCGACGGCCGCGAGGAGCCGGTCGCGCACCTCGAGGAGCAGAGCGTCCCCGACGTCGTGCCCGTGGGCGTCGTTGACGTGCTTGAAGTCGTCGACGTCGACGAGCACCAGGGCGACGGCCCGGTCCTCCTCGAGGGCCCGCGCGTGCGCGGCGGCGAGACCTCGCCGGTTGAGCAGGTCGGTGAGGGGGTCGTGCTCGGCCAGGTGCTCGCTGCCGCGCAGCGCGAGGTACCCGCGGACGAGGCAGAGGGCCGCGAGGACGGCTCCGACGACGAGGAAGATGCCGACGGGCAACCCGGCCCCCGCGGGCGCCGAGCGCCCGAACCACCACAGGCCGACGGGGACGGCGACGAGGGGCGCGAGGCCGAGGAGGGCGGCGGACGGCGCGCGACGGCGCTGCAGCGACTCCGCCGTCAGCGCCTCGCGGACCGACGGGTGCAGCGCCGACGCCGTGAAGAGGGCCACGCAGAGGAGGCCGAGGGCCTGGAGGGGCTCTCCGGGGAGGGCCACCCGGTGCGCGGCCCCGGGGCCGAGGTTGTCGTAGGTGCTGATCGCGACGGCCGCCGCGAGGAAGAGGTGCGTGCTGCGCGTGAGGCCCCGACGCGAGACGAGGAAGCGCAGGCAGACCCCGAGGACCGCCATGTTGGCGCTGGGGAGCAGGACGGGGCCGAGGTCCCGGCCGGCGGTCGGGAGGGCGAGCGCCGCGACCTGCGCGGCCGTCAGGCCGAGGACGACCGCCAGGACGAGCATCTCGACGCGGTGCGACGCCTGCGGTCCCGCGGCCGGGCTCCGGCGCACGGCGGGGCGCCGGCGCACGAGCCCCACGACGGCGACCGCCGCGGCGCCCTGGCCGGCGGTGAAGGCCACGACGGCGGCGGCCGTCCCGTCGGGCCCGAGGGAGGGCAGGGCGAGGGCCGCGCACAGCAGCACCACCATGGCGGCGAGGAGCCACCACGTGCGGCGGGCGCGGGGGCGGTGGTGGTGGACGCCGAGCAGCGTGCCGACGGCTCCGCCGGCCGCGCCCAGCAGCGTCAGCGGCTCGCGCAGCGGCGGGACGGCGAGCGCGAGGGCCCCTGCGAGGCCCCCGGCGGCCACGACCGCCCACGAGGTCCGCGCCCACCGGCGCTCTCGGCGCGACGCCCCCATGCCGTGCCCGTCGGCACGCGACGACGTCGCCTTAAGCTCGGCGGACCGGCGTCTCCGACCGCGGGGAGACCCCGCGCCCCCGGGCCGCGGTGAGGTGGCAGCCCCTCGTCGTGCTCCTCCACGACGAGGGGCCCCCACCTCGGCGACCTCAGGCCTGGGCGGCGTCCTGGGAGCGCGACGGGCGCTGCACGTGCCCGAAGCGGTGCCGCGTGCGGCTCACGGCCTGCTCGCGGACGACGGTGAGCAGCTCGCGCCGGCCCGCGGCGAGCGCGGGGCCCGGGACGAGGCTCGTGCCCGCCTCGGCGGCCGCGGTGGCGACGGCGTCCTCGAGCCCGCCGAGGACGCGCAGCCGCTCCCCCGCCCGGCCCGCGCGCAGGCGGGCGCCGAGCGCGGCGGCGTCCTCGACGACGACCCGCACCCGCGGCGCCGGGGCCGCCCCCGCCGCCGCGACGGCCCGCAGGTCGTCGCGCCCGGCCGGGACGCTGAGCTCGAGCGGCGTGCCGGCGCGAGCCGCGGCGAGGCGCACGCGGGCGACGTCGCGCGGCGTCGTCCCGGGCCCGCACCGCACGCGCAGCGACGGCAGCGGCCGGTAGCGGAAGGTGTTCTCCTCGACCTCGAGGCCCGTCTCGTCGTGCTCGACGCCGACCTCGGCGGCCCAGGCGCGCTCGTCGGAGGCGGCGGCGGCGCGCAGCCACGCCGCGTCGTCGTCGCCCACGTGGGACGTCGTGGCGGCCAGCACCGCGGCGACGGGCGGGACGACGTCGCCGCCCGTGGCCGTCGGGAGCGGCTCGGCGTCGGCCCAGGTGCCCAGCTGGGCGACGTAGTTCGGCCCGCCGGCCTTGGCGCCGGGGCCCACGGTCGAGCCGTCCCAGCCGCCGAAGGACTGCCGCTGGACGATCGCCCCGGTGATGTGGCGGTTGACGTAGGCGTTGCCCACGGGCGCCAGCTCGAGCCAGGCGTCGACCTCGGCGTCGTCGAGCGTGTGGATGCCGCCGGTGAGGCCGTAGCCGGTCTCGGCGGCCACCTGCGCGGCCTCCTCGAGGTCGCGCACCGCCATGACGCCGAGGACGGGGCCGAAGCACTCCGTCGTCGCGAACCACGAGCCGCGCCGCACGCCCTCGCGCACACCGGGCGACCAGAGGCGACCCGAGCCGTCGAGCGGTCGCGGCTCGACGAGCCAGCGCTCGCCGGGCTCGAGCGTCGTCAGGCCGCGCAGCAGCTTGCCGCTCGGCGGCTCGATGACGGGGCCCACGACGGTGGACAGGTCGGTGCCCCACCCGACGGGCAGCGAGCGGACGGCGTCGGCCAGCTGGCGGCGGAAGCGGTCGGAGCGCGCCACGCTGCCGACGGCCAGCACGAGGCTCGCGGCGGAGCACTTCTGGCCGGCGTGGCCGAAGGCGGAGCGGACGACGTCGGCGACCGCCAGGTCGACGTCCGCCGACGGCGTGACGACGAGGGCGTTCTTGCCGCTGGTCTCGGCGAGCAGCCGCAGGTCGGGCCGCCACGAGCGGAAGAGCCGCGCCGTGTCGGAGGCGCCCGTGAGGACGACGGCGTCGACGGCCGGGTGCGTCACGAGACGTCGCCCGGCGTCGGCCTCGTCGGTGCGCAGCAGCTGCAGCAGCCCCTCGGGCGCTCCCGCCTCGGCGAGCGCCCGCTGGATCGGCTCGAGGCCGACCTCGGAGCACCGCACCACCTGCGGCGCGGGCTTGATGACGACGCCCGCCCCGGCCGCGAGGCCCGCGAGCACGCCGCCCATGGGGATGGCGACGGGGAAGTTCCACGGCGGCGTGACGACGACGACGCGCGCGGGGGTGAAGGCGGCGCCCTCGACGCGCTCGAGCTCGACGGCGCTGCGCGCGTAGTAGCGGGCGAAGTCGGCGGCCTCGGAGACCTCGGGGTCGGCCTCGGCGACCGTCTTGCCGGCCTCGTGCGCCATGACGGCGACGAGGTCGCCGCGGCGGGAGGCCAGGAGGTCGCCGGCGCGGCGCAGGACGGCGGCGCGCTCGGCGGCCGGGACGCGCGCCCAGGCCTCGCCGGCCGCGCGCGCCCGCTCGACGGCGGCGTCGACGGCCGCGACGTCGGTGACCACGGACGCGCGCACCGGGCCGGGCTCACGGGCGAGCACCTGCTCGGCCCAGACGCGGTTGGCCGGCAGCGAGGGGTCGGTGTCGGGCTCGCCGGTGAAGGCGAGCGCCTCGTCGGGGGCGCTGCCGGTCGTGCGCTCCCCCGGGCTCCGCTCGCCGCCGGAGGCCTCCTCGGCGAGCCGGTCCTGCGTGCGCCGCGGCGCGGCGGGCACCGCGAAGCGGCGGCGCACGGAGTCGCGGAAGCGCTGCTCCTGGTCGGCCAGGGGCGCCCCGCCCGCGGAGTCCGGCGCGAAGAGCGCGTAGAGGTAGTTCTGCGGCGCGGCGTTCTCCTCGAGGCGGCGCACGAGGTAGGAGACGGCGACGTCGAAGTCCTCGGGGTGGACGACGGGCGTGTAGAGCACGAGCCGCCCGGCGTCGGCCCGCACGGCGCGCGCCTGCGCGGGCGCCATCCCCTGCAGCATCTCGACGTCGAGGCCGTCCTCGGCCCCGCGAGCGCGGGCCACCTCCACCGCCAGCGCCACGTCGGGGAGGTTGTGGCTGGCGACGCCGATGCGCACCCAGCGCGTGCGCTCGGGCGTGAGGGCGACGTCGAGGAGGCGGACGTAGTTGGCGTCGACGTCCTCCTTCGAGGTGTACGGCGCCTGCGGCCAGTCGTGCACCTCGGCGTCGACGTGCTCCATCGCGAGGTTGGCGCCCTTGACGAGGCGGACCTTGACGGGCGCCCCACCGGCCTCGACCCGGGCGCGGGCGAAGGCCGTGATGCGCTCGAGGGCGGGGAGCGCGTCGGGCAGGTAGGCCTGCAGGACGATGCCCGCCTCGAGGTCCTCGAGCCCGGGGGTGGACACGAGCTGCTCGAAGACGTCGACGGTGAGGTGGAGGTCCTTGTACTCCTCCATGTCGAGGTTGAGGAAGACGTGCGGCGAGCGCGAGCGCGCCGTCCGGTACAGCGGCAGCAGCCGCTCGACGAGCCGGTCACGGCTGCCCTCGACGTCCCACGGCACGAGCTGGGCCGCGACCGACGACGCCTTGACCGAGACGTAGTCGACGTCCTCGCGCTCGACGATCCGGCGGACGGCGTCGAGGCGGCGGTCGGCCTCCTCGTGGCCGAGCACGGCCTCGCCGAGGAGGTTGAGGTTGAGCTGGACGCCGTCGCGCCGGGCCTTGGCCAGGTGCCGGCCGAGCGGCCGGTCGCCGGCGTCGGCGACGAGGTGGCCGACGAGCTGGCGCAGGCGCAGCCGGGCGGCGGGCATCGCGACCCGCGGCAGGAGCGGCGCGAGGCGCGCGCCGGCGGCCATGAGCACCTTGTCGGGCACGGAGAGGAAGTCCGGGACGTCGCTGCCGACCATCTCGCGGAGCGCCCGGGCGGCGACGGCGTCGTCCTCGGGGCGCGCGACGCGGTCGACGAAGAACATCGTCATGTCGACGCCGGCGGGGTCGTGGACGAGGGAGGCGAGGCGCTCGGTCGCCTTCTTCTCGTCGGCGGCCTGCGGGCCCTTCGTGGCCTCGACCCAGCGCTGCGCGCGCTCCAGCGCCGCGGGCACGCAGCGCTCGACGACGTCGTCGAGGGGCGCCGACGGCGCGCCGGCCACGACGGCGTCCCAGGCGCGGCGCTGCTCCTCCAGGCTGCGCCGGGCGGAGGTGCCCGGGGCGGCGGTGCCCGGGGCGGCGGCGGGGTCGGTGAGCGTCATGCCCCGAGGGTGCGCCTGCCCGGGGGCACCTGTCTTGTACGGTCCCGACTCCCATGACGAGCGGCGCGCACCACGGCCCCGACGGGGGCGAGCGCGGCGCCGTCGACAGCGGCGCCGCCCCGCTCCCCGCCGCCGGCCGCCTCCCCGGCGGGTGGCCCGCGGAGGCCCTCGCGCCCGCCCTCCTCGACCTGCTCGACGAGACCGCCGACGTCATGTTCTGCGCGAAGGACGCGGGCGGGCGGTACACGGCCGTCAACGACGCCTTCGTGCGGCGCACGGGCGAGCGCTCGCGCCGCGACGTCGTCGGCCGCACCGCGCGCGAGCTTTTCGTGCCCGACCTCGCCGAGCGCTACGAGGAGCAGGACGCCGGCGTGCTGCGCACGGGCGAGCCGCTGCGCCACGAGCTCGAGCTCATCCGCCGCGAGGGCGGCGCCCCGGGCTGGTACCTGACGACGAAGCTGCCGGTGCGCGGGGCGGACGGCGCGGTGCTCGGGCTCGTGAGCCTCAGCCAGGACCTCCGCGAGGCTGACGACGCGGACCCGGCCCTCACCGGCCTGTCACGGGTCGTCGAGCTCGTCCAGGCGTCGGTCGCCGCCCCGCCCCGCACCAGCGACCTCGCCGCCGCGGCGGGCTGCTCGGTGCCCGTGCTCGAGCGGCGCGTCCGCCGGGTGTTCGGCCTGTCGCCCCGCCAGCTCGTGCTGCGCACGCGCATCGACCGCGCCGCCGACCTGCTGACGACGACGGACACCCCGCTCGCCGACGTCGCCGCCGCCTGCGGCTTCTACGACCAGCCGTCCTTCACCCGGCAGTTCGCCCGCCTCGCCGGCGAGACGCCGGGGCAGTTCCGGCGGCGGGGCCGGGGCTGAGGGGCGCCCGCAGGCACCGGTCAGCCGACCTGCGCGGACAGCGCGAACACCCGGCGCAGGCCCCAGCCGGAGAAGTCCCCGTCCCCGCCGCTGAAGCCCTCGACGTGCCGGTCGATCACCTGCTGCCAGGAGTCGTTGGCCGGTTCCCGGCCCATGGCCGTCATCGCGGCCACGAAGTCGTCGCACTCCACGAGGTGGAAGACGTCGAGCCCGTCGCGCCAGATGCGCCAGTCCCGGATCCCGTGCCGGGCGAAGGCCTCGGCGAGGTCGTCGGGGACCCGCGCGTGGTCCCGGTCGTAGTCCTCCTCGTGCCCCGGTACGAGCCGGGAGTGCAACGCCACGATCATGTCGTCGTCCTCGTCCGTCGTCCGTCGTCCGTCGTCCGTCGCCGGCTCAGCGGTCCGCGCGAGCCCCGGTCCCCGCGGCGAGCGCCTCGACCTCGGCCGACGTCGCCATCGACGTGTCCCCGGGGGTCGTCATCACCAGCGCGCCGTGGGCGGCCCCCAGCTCGACGGCGCGGTGGAGGGACGCCCCCGCCAGCAGGCCGTGCAGGAGACCGGCCGCGAAGGCGTCTCCGCTGCCGACGCGGTCGAGGACCTCCACGCCCTCGCGCCGGGTGGCCTCGACCACGCCCGTCGCGCGGCTCCAGGCCGCGGCCCCCCAGTCGTTCAGGCTGGCCGAGCGCACGACGCGACGGGTGGTCGCGACCACCGACAGCAGCGGGAACTCCTCCGCCGCTGCCTCGGCGGCGAGCCCGAAGGCCGCGGCACCGAGGCCGCGCGGCTCCTCGGCCGCGGTCGGCGCGGCCACCCCCAGCCGGTCCACCAGGTCGTCCTCGCCGCCGACGACCACGTCGGCGTGCTGCACGAGCGCCCGCGTCACCTCCCGCGCCCGCTCAGCGCCGCCCTCGCCGCGCCACAGGCTCGGACGGAAGTTGCAGTCGTAGGAGACGAGCGTGCCGTGCCGTCGCGCGGCCCTCATCGCCGTGAGCGCCACCTCGGGCGTCGTCGCCGACAGCGCCGCGAAGACGCCACCGGTGTGCAGGAGGCGGACGCCGACCTCGCCGAAGAGGTGGTCCCAGTCGACGTCGCCCGGCTGCATCTGGCTCACGGCGGTGTGGCCGCGGTCCGAGACCCCGAGAGCTCCCCGGACGCCGAGGCCCCGCTCGGTGAAGTTGAGGCCGTTGCGGGCGGCGCGCCCGGTGCCGTCGAAGGGCACCCAGCGCACGAGGGAGGTGTCCACGCCGCCCGTGAGGACGAGGTCCTCCACGAGCCGTCCGACCTCGTTGTCGACGAGCGCCGTGACGACGGCGGTCCGCAGGCCGAAGCAGCGCCGGAGCCCCCGGGCGACGTTGTACTCGCCCCCGCCCTCCCAGACGCCGAGGGCCCGGGCCGTGCGGGTCCTCCCCTCGCCCGGATCGAGGCGGAGCATGACCTCGCCGAGGGACACGGCGTCGTAGCGGCACTCGAGCGCGGGCCGCAGCACGAGCGCGCTCACGCCCTCACCGGCCGGAGCAGGCCCCGCTGCTCGAGGTCCGCCCACAGGTCGACGGGGACCTCCTCCGCCAGCAGCGCCAGGTTCCGACGGACCTCCTCGGGGCTGCGCATGCCGAGGGCCACGTCGACCACCGCCGGGTGCCGCAGCGGGAAGGCGAGGGCCGCCGCCGGCAGGCTCGTGCCGTGCTCGGCGCAGACCCGGGCCAGGAGCCGCGCGCGCTCGAGCACCGACGGCGGCGCCTGCGCGTAGTCGTAGGTGGCGTCGTCCGGCACGTCGGACCGCGCGAGCAGGCCGGAGTTGAAGGCGCCGACGGCGATGACCGACCGTCCCGTCTCCAGCGCCGCCGGCAGCACGTCGTCGAGGGCGCCCTGCTCGAGCAGCGTGTACCGCCCGGCGAGCATGACGACGTCCACGTCGGTCTCGCGCAGGAAGCGGCTGAGCATCGCCGACTGGTTCATCCCGGCGCCGACCGCCCCCACGACGCCCTCCTCGCGCAGCTGCACGAGCGCGGGCACCGCCTCCCGGGACGCCTGCTCCCAATGGTCGTCGGGGTCGTGGACGAGCACCACGTCGAGGCGGTCCAGCCCGGTGCGCCGCAGCGACTCCTCGACCGACCGCAGCACGCCGTCCCGGCTGTAGTCGAGGCGTCTCCGCAGGTCTCCCGGCACGTCGAAGCCGTCGTCGTCCCGGTCCGCCGGGGGAACGCGCGCCTCCAGGAGGCGGCCCACCTTGCTGGACACGACGACGTCGTCGCGCGACCCCCCGGCCGCGAGGTGCTGGGCGATCAGGGGACGCAGCGCCCGGCCGAGGCGTCGCTCGGAGAGCCCGAGGCCGTAGTGCGGCGCGGTGTCGAAGTAGCGGACGCCCCCGGCCCACGCGGCCTCGACCGCGCCGCGCGCGGTCTCGTCGTCCACCGCGCGGGAGAGGTTGCCGATGACCGACCCGCCGAAGCCGAGCGCGGTGAGCGAGACCCCGGTGCCGCGGACCTCACGGCGGGGAAGGACGGCGTCCCGCCCCGGGCGCTGTCCGCCGGCGCTCACGGCGTCACCGACCGCACCGCGGCGGCGACCTCGTCCACCAGCGCGCGGGAGGCGCCCCGGTCGTGCCCGTCGAGGGCCGCCACCCGGCGCCGGTCGACGAACCAGCTGCCCCCCACGCCCGCGACCGACGGCAGGGCGAGGTAGTCGGGGACGACCTCGGGACCGACGCCCCCGGTCGGCACGAAGCGCACCTCCGGGAAGGGGCCGGCGAGCGCACGCACCATCGCGGGGCCCCCGAGCGGCTGGGCGGGGAAGAGCTTGAGCAGCCTGAGCCCCAACCGCGACGCGCGCTGCACCTCCGTCGCGCTTGCGACCCCCGGGACCCCGAGGACGCCGTGCTCGGCGGCGGCCGCGATGACGCCCTCGTCGAGGCCCGGGCTGACGCAGAAGGCAGCACCGGCGACGACGGCCGCGGCCACCTGGGCATCGCGCAGGACGGTCCCGGCCCCGACAAGGAGCCCCGGGGTCGCGGCCATCTCCTCTAGCACGCGCAGCGCGGCGGGGGTGCGCAGGGTCACCTCCGCGCAGCCCAGTCCTCCCTCGACGAGCACCCGGCCGAGCTCGACGCCGTCGGTGCCCTCGTCGACCACGAGGACCGGCAGGAGCGGGCAGCGGCCGAGCGCCTCGTCGAGCGACCGCTGCGGCACGGGGGCGCCGTCCGCGGGCCCCCCGGTCGTCGCGTCGATCACCGTGCGAGCCACCCGCCGTCGACGGGGAGCACGACGCCGTGGACGTAGTCCGCAGCCGGGCTCGCGAGGTAGACGACGGCACCCGCGACGTCCTGCGCCGTCGCCCAGCGGCCCGCCGGGATCCGGTCGAGGATCGCGCGCGAGCGCTCGGGGTCGTCGCGCAGGGCCCGGGTGTTGTCGGTCGCCACATAGCCGGGCGCCACCGCGTTGACGTTGACGCCGCTGGCGGCCCACTCGTTGGCGAGCGCCTTCGTCAGCCCGGCGATGGCGTGCTTCGCGGCGGCGTACCCGGGCACGGTGATGCCGCCCTGGAAGCTCAGCAGCGACGCCGTGAAGACGACCTTCCCGGAGCCGCGGGCGACCATCGTCCGACCGACCGCCTGGGCGAGCAGGAAGGGGCTCGTGAGGTCGACGGCGAGCACCTCGTCCCAATCCGCCAGGGGGTGCGTGGCGGCCGGCTCGCGACGAATGGTCCCGGCGTTGTTGACGAGGACGTCGACGGGTCGGTCCCGTCCGGCCAGCTCGTCCGCCAGCTCCCGCACGGCCGCCCGGTCACCGAGGTCCGCGGCGATCCCATCGAAGGAGCGCCCGTGTGCGCGCACGGCCCCCGCGACGTCCTCGCCCGGCGGGCGGGATGAGCCGAGGCCGACAACGTCAGCCCCCGCGGCCGCGAGCGCGACCGCCGCGGCGGCACCGATCCCCCGGGTGGCGCCCGTCACCACGGCCAGGCGCCCGGTGAGGTCGAAGGGCCCGCTCACGGCGTCCCCGTCCCAGGGGCGCCCGCCGCACCGGACTGGCAGTCGACGAGGACCTTCACCACTCCTCCGCCGGCGGCCAGGGCCGTGAAGGCGTCCGCGACCTCGTCCAGCGGCACCACCTCGCTGACGAGGCGGTCGACGGCGAGCTCGCCCGAGGCGACGAGGCGCAGCGCCTCCTCCCAGTCCGGCCGGCTATACAGGCGGGCGCCCAGCAGCTCGAGCTCCCGCCAGAAGAAGCGGTGCAGGTCCACCGTGCGCGGCGCGGCGTGGATGCCCACCTGGCACAGCCGCCCGCGGACGGCCAGGGCGCCGGCCGCGGTCTCCAGGCCGGGCTGCGTGCCGCTGACCTCGAAGGCCACGTCGGCGCCCGCCCCGCCGGTGCGCTCGGCCACCGCTCCCGCGACGTCCTGCGCCCGGGGGTCGAGGACGTCCAGCCCGAGGTCGGCGGCGGCCTCCCGCCGGGTCGGGTCCGGCTCGGCGACGACCACGTCCGCGCCGACGGACCGGGCCACCAGGGCGATGAGCAGCCCCACGGGCCCACCGCCCACGACGAGCGCGGCCTCGCCGGCCGCCAGCCGCGCCCGCCGCACGTCGTGGACCGCCACCGCGGTCGGCTCGAGCAGCGCCGCGGTCCGCAGCTCGAGGTCGTCCGGGAGCCGCAGCAGCGTGTGCTCGGGGACGACCCAGCGCTCGGCCAGCGCTCCGGTCGAGTCGATGCCGAGGAAGTCCATGCGCTCGCAGACGTGGCCGTTGCCGGCCCGGCAGGCGGGGCACGTGCCGTCCGGGCGCAGCGGGACGACGGTCACCGGGTCCCCGGGGCTCCACCCCGTCACGCCGTCCCCGACGGCCGTGACGCGACCGGCGGTCTCGTGGCCGATGACGGCGGGCAGCGAGACGCGGGCGTCCATGTCACCGGCCAGGACGTGGAGGTCGGTGCCGCAGATCCCGGTGTAGGCGGGTGCGATCTCGACCTGCCCGGGCCCCGGCGGTGCTCCCTCGACGGTCGCCGTCGTGATGGAGCGCCCACCCAGGTACTGGGCTGCGCGGTGCGTCGTGGTCACAGGTCCTCCGTCGTGGTGGGGGTCGGCTCGTCACCGGGGGCGGTCGCCGTCGTCGGGCTCGACCCGACGCGGGACGGGAGGCCGTAGACGCGGGTCGCGGTGCCGGCCAGCACGTCCTCGCGCTCCGGCCCGGACAACCCGCGGAGCAGCTCCCGCGTCAGCGGCCACGAGGTGGCGTACCCGCCGTGCAGCAGGGAGATGGGCCAGTCGCCGCCGTACATCAGCCGGGCGGCGCCGAAGACCTCGAGAGCGTGCTCCACCGGTGGGCGGACCCGCTGGAGGACGTCGGCGCCGCTTCCCGGGTAGAGGCCGCTGACCTTGGCGCAGGCGCGGGGGTTGCTCGCGAGGGCGCCCAGCAGGTCCCACCACTCCCCCTCGCGACCGCCGTCGAGCGGTGGGGCCCCGAGGTGGTCCAGCACGAGGGTCAGGTCGGGCAGCAGCTCGGAGATCCGCAGCGCGGAGCGCAGGTGCTCCGTCCGCACCGCGACGACGTCGAAGGGCAGCCCGTGGCGCGCGAGCGCCGCGAGGCCCTCGAGGACCTCCTCGCGGAGCAGCCACCAGGGGTCCGGCTGCTCGTGGACCAGGACCCGGACGCCGCAGACGACGGGCTCGTCCGTCCGGTAGCGGTCGAGGACGCGCTCGGCCTCCGCCGGGTCGTGCAGGGGGGCGTAGGCGACGACCCCCGCCACGCGGTCGTGCCGCCTGGCCGACTCGAGCATGAGCGCGGTGTCCGCGGGGTCGTCGGCCGACTGGACCAGCACCACCGAGGTGATCCCCGCCTCGTCCAGCTCGGGCGCGACGTCCTCGAGCGCCAGGGCGCGGTCGATGACCGCCGGCCCCCCGACGAGCCAGGGGTAGGAGGCCCGGGCCGGGTCCCACACGTGCAGGTGGGCGTCCACGACGTGGCGCACCGCGTCCTCACCGGCACCCACCTCAGGACACCGCCGTGCGCAGCGCGCCCCCGTCGGCCTCGGGCACCAGCCGCAGGCCCGCTCGCGGTGGGCGGACGTGCGGCCCCGCGACCTCCGCCCAGCCCCGGCCCGCGCCGAGGTCTCGCAGCAGCGCCTCGTCCACGCTGATCCCGTTGCCCGGCTCGTCCCCCAGGACGATGCCGCCGTCGACGAACTCCTGGTCGATGCTCATGCCGGTCGCCGGCTTGAGGTCCTGCACCTCGACGGCCAGCAGGTTGGGCAGGGACGCCGCCGCGGGCGCGATGACGGGCGTGAAGCCGATGGGGCTCACGGGCAGGTCGTGCGCGTGGGCCAGGGCGGACACGCGCAGGAGATGGGTGATGCCCCACGAGGCGCCCGGCTGCACCACGTCCAGCGCGTCGGCGTCCAGAAGGGGGCGCAGCTGCTCGAGCCCGGTGAGGTTCTCCCCGCTGGCCACACCCGCACGGATCCCCGCCCGGACCGCTGCCATGCCCGCCGCGTCCCACCGGCGGACGGGCTCCTCGACCCAGACCAGGTCCACGTGCTCCTCGAGCCGGCTGACGTACCGCACGGCCTGGGACCGGTGCCACGACTCGTTGGCGTCGAGCATGAGACCGGGTGCCGAGGAGGTCGTCGAGAAGACCTCCTCGAGCAGGCGCAGGCGGCGCAGGTCGTGCTCGAACCACCGACCGCCCTTGAGCTTCGCCGCGCCGAACCCGCGGTCGGCGAAGGCCCCGTAGACCCGTACCAGCTCCTCGTCCGTGAGGGCGATCTCCAGCGCGGAGGCGTATCCGGGGACGTGGCGGTCCCTCGCCCCCAGGAGGCGCCACAGGGGCTCCTCGGCCGCCTTGGCCTTGAGGTCCCAGAGCGCCATGTCGATCGCGCCCAGGGTCCCGAAGACCGAGCCCGCGTGCCCGAGCTTGAAGACCCGCGCGAGCATCCGGTCGTACAGCGCGACGACGCCCCGCGGGTCCTCGCCGTCGATGCCGGGGAAGACGCGCTCGATGTCCGGGTGCGCCCCGACACCGACGCCCTCGAGCCCGGAGTCGGTGGTCAGGACGAGCACGTCCGTCTGCGTCGCCGTCCCGGAGATGTGGCCGTTGACGTCCCCGACGGGCCGCCCCCAGTCGTGCTGGGTGACGAGGGAGCGGTAGCCGGTGATCTTCATGCGGTGCCTTCCGGAGTGGTGGTGCACGTCATTCCTTCGTCCCGCCGGCGGTGAGCCCGGTCACGAGGAACCGCTGGGAGAAGAGGAAGACGACGAGGACGGGCAGGACGCTCACCACCGTCGCCAGCGCGAGCGTCGACAGGGACACGGAGTCGGACCCGGCGGCGCTCGGGTTGAAGGCCGGGGAGCTCGACAGCAGCGTCGTCAGCCCGACCTGCATCGGGTAGGTGTCGCTCGAGGGCAGCATCACGAAGGGCAGGAAGTAGTTGTTCCAGTTCTGCACGAAGCTGAAGAAGCCGACGAGGGCGACGGCGGGGGCCGCCAGCGGCAGCGCGACCCGGGTGAAGACCTGACCCTCCGAGCAACCGTCCAGACGAGCCGCGGCGAGAAGGTCCGCCGGGATGCTGGTGGAGAAGTAGATGAATGCCAGGTAGACCCCGAAGGGGAAGAAGGAGAAGGGCAGGATGACGGCCAGGGCGTTCCCGACGAGACCCAGCAGGTTCATCTCGAGGAAGACGGGCAGAACCAGCGCGGTGCTCGGCATGAGCATCACGACCAGCGTCACGACGAGGAGCGCACGGCGCCCCGGGAAGCGCACGAGCGCCAGCGCGTAGCCCGCCGGGACCGACACGAGGAGCGTCAGCACCAGCGCGCCGAGCGCGTAGACGACCGAGTTGACGAGCCAGGTGGTCACCGCTCCCGACTGGAAGGCGAAGAGCTCCCGCGCGTTGTCGACGAGCCCGTCCCACGAGCCGACGGCGAAGGGGTTGGCCCGCACCAGCTCGCCGCCCGTCTTGGTCACGGCGAGCAGCAGCCAGACGAGCGGGACGGTGAAGAACAGGAGGAAGAAGGCGAGCACGAGCACGCCGAGACCACGCCCGCCCCGACCGCTCAGGTCGGCCCTCCGACGGGTGCGGGCCCGCCGACCCACGTCAGCAGCAGCGCTCATGACTCCTCCGTCTCGAACAGGCCGCCCTTGAGCACGAACACGGTGGACAACCCCAGCGACACGACGAGCAGGATCACCGCCAGCGCGGCGGCGCCGTTGAAGTCGCCGAGGTTGAAGGCGTACTGGTAGGCCAGCTGGTTGAGCGAGTAGTCGTTGGGCACCACGCCGTTGCTCGCCTGCGACAGAAGCGTCGGCTCCACGAAGAGCTGGGTGCCCATCGCCAGCGCCAGGACGCCCATGTAGGCGATCCACTTCCGCAGCAGCGGCAACTGGATCCGCAGCGCGATCTGGACGGGGCTTGCGCCGTCGATGCGAGCCGCCTCCATGATCTCGGTGGGGATGTTGTTGAGCGCGCCGAACATGACGATCACCCACTGACCGGCTCCGGTCCAGAAGGCGATGATCGCGAAGACCAGGGGGAGCCCACCGGGCTGGATGGTCTGGGAGAAGCTCTCGAGACCCAGGGCGCGGAGGAGGAAGCCGACCGGGCTGGCGTTCGGGTCGAGCACAAAGAGCCACAGCAGGACGGCCGACGCCCCCGCCAGCGCCCCCGGCAGGTAGTACAGGAGCCGTAGGGCGCCGCTCACCCAGCGGGTCGTCACCGCGTGGACGAGGAGGGCCATGACCACCACGAGGACGGTCAGCAGCAGCAGCCAGATGACCAGGTAGACGGTCACGTGCTGGACCGCCGGCAGGAACCGGTAGTCACCCACGACGCGGGTGAGGTTCGCGATGCCCGCGAACCCTCCCTCGGGGGCGCTGAAGGCCAGGGCGAGCGCGTAGACCGCGGGGAAGATGCCGAAGGCGAGCAGCAGCACGACGTAGGGCAGGACGAAGGCGACGCCCATGACCCGCGGCGGGCCGGCCCCCCGCCCGGTGCGCGGTGGCCGCCCGCGGGTCGCCTCGGGGGCGCCGGCGACGGCTGTGGCCTCCGTGGTCACTGGACGGAGTAGCCGAAGACCTGGGCCTGGTCCTCGATCGCCTGCTGCCAGGTGTCCAGCTCGTCCGTGAGCGGCTGGCCGGAAGTCAGGAGCGGCTGCATCGTCTTCGCCCAGATAGCCTCCTGGCTGAAGGCGGGTGCTCCCCAGCCCGACCACACCAGCGGCGCGGCCTCGGTGAGCCCGGCGAGGTCGGAGGCGTAGTAGCCGCTGTCCTCCTGGCCCGACACCCACTTGTCGGCGGCGGGGGCGTAGGCCGGGTACCCGGGCGCCTGCTCCACCTGGTAGTCGTCCGCAGTGGTGACGAACTCGACGAACTGCGTCGCCGCCTCGAGGTTCCGCGAGTGGCTGGAGACGAACCAGGTGCCACCGCCCACGTTGCCCGTGACGGCGTCCTCGTCGCCCCAGGGCAGGGGCGGAGCCACTCCGATCTGACCGGGCGGCACCGCCAGGGAGTCGGGGTTGTCGAAGATGGCGCCGGCGAACCACGCCGGCCCCGGCATCATGACCACCTTGCCGGAGTACTGCTGCACGAACTCGGGGGAGAAGACGCTGAGGTCGGTCAACCAGCCCTGCTCGACGCCGGCGTCGACGAGCTCCGCCGCACGCTGGCACTCGGGCGAGGTGGTGTCGACCACCATCGTCGACGGCCCCTCGACGTCGTTGGCCTGGCAGCGGCTGGCCCAGAAGAAGATCTCCGGCGTCCACGGGTCGCCCACGGACCCGGTGATGTACCCGGGGTGCTCCTCGGCGACGCGCGCGCTGAGCTCCCCGTACTCCTCCCACGTGGTCGGCAGCTCGTAGCCGAACTCGTCCATCAGCGACTGGTCGTACCAGAGCACGCCCTGGGCCAGGTCGTTGCGCAGGCAGTAGACGGAGCCGTCGACCGTGCAGGGGTCCAGCGACCCCTCGGTGAACCCGCCGAGCACGTCGTCCCCGATGAGGCCCTGGTCGAGCACCGCCGCGAAGGGCTGCTGGCCGTTGGCGCCCTGGCTGGCCCAGGCCGCGTCGTTGTTCTGCGTCGAGAAGACGACGTCCGGCCAGCCGTCGCCAGCGCGGTCGAGGAGACCGATCTTCGTCTTGAACGAGTCCGACCCGTTCGCCGAGCCGTCGTAGGTGACGACGTCGACCTCGACGTCGGGGTTGGCCGCCGTGAAGGCGTCCGCCGCCGCCGCGCGGCTCGCGTCCACCCAGACGGTGATGGGGCTGCCCTCCTCCTGCTGGGCCTCGGCGAAGCCGCGGGCGCCCTCCTCGTCCGTCGTGCCCCCCGGCGAGGCGCAGGCCGCGACCAGCGCCACCCCCGCGGCGGCGGCGGCAGCGGCGGCCCGGGAGGCGCAGTGGTGCGCACTTCTGCGTGTCGTGGTCATCGAGGTCCTCCAGGTGTCGACGTCTCCAGCGACGTCCCGCCCCGTGAGGGCGAGGTCCGGGCCAACGTTGGCCCTGCGAGAAGTGGAACATACGTCATACGTCATGGCAATGGCCGGGGCGGCGGCAGGCGCCCGTACAGTGAGGCCGTGGACGACCCCGCGCCCGGCACCGGCCCAGGAGTGCGCGCCCTGCCCATCACCGGGCGCAGCCCGGCCCCCCGCTTAGGGGTGGCGGTCGTCGACGCCCTCGTCGACGTCATCGTGTCGGGGGCCGTCCTGCCGGGCGACACGCTGCCGCCGGAGTCGGCCCTGAGCCAGCAGTTCGGCGTCAGCCGGACCGTCCTGCGCGAGTCGGTCAAGCGGCTGGAGGAGAAGGGACTAGTCGCCGTCGGCCAGGGCCGCGGCACGGTCGTCCAGCCCACCCGGTCGTGGAACACCATGGACCGCGTCGTGCTGAAGGCGCTCATCGCCCACGACGAGACGCTGGGCGTCCTGGACGAGCTCACGGTCGTCCGCAGCAGCCTGGAGGCGGCGATGGCCGCGGAGACCGCGCGCCGTCGGTCCGCCGTCCAGCTCGAGCTCCTGCGGAGCGCGCTCGAGGAGATGCGCCGCTCCGTGCAGGACGCGGCTGCCTTCAACGCCGCCGACATCACCTTCCACGAGGTCGTCATGGCCACCTCCGGCAACCGGCTCGCGGAGAGCATCGCCAGGGTCCTGTACGAGCGCGCACGGGAGAGCGCGCGCTACGACGTCTACGCGCCGCCCGCCCTCCGGGAGGTGACGCTGAGGGAGCACCAGGCGGTCTTCGCGGCCGTGGAAGCCGGTCTCGACGACGCGGCCGAGCGCGCGATGCACGCCCACGTCACCGACGCCTGGACCCGCCGGCGCCCGCCGGACCACGAGGGCACCCAGCGGGAGCGCTGACGCCACCACGCCGTCCTGATCCGGACAGGTCTTCCACAAAGGTCACACGTGTGCTGTTCTGAGACGCGCCAGGGGGCAGAGCTGCCCCGTTGCCGCTCGAGGAGCAGACCATGATGACGACGTCACACCAAGTGCGAGCCGTGCCGCGCGAGAGGGTGCGCGCCCGCCGCGCCGCTGCGGCGGCGGCCGCCACCGCCCTCGCCCTCACCACCGCGTCCCCGCTCGCCGCCTCGGCCGCCGCGCCGCGGGACGGGGCCCGGACGCTCTACGCCGCCCCCGACGGCGTCGACCGGGGCCTGTGCCGCGACAGCGCCCGCCCGTGCTCGCTGCTGCGCGCCAAGTCCGTCGCCAGCCGCGAGGCGATCGCCGCCAGGGACGTCACGGTCGTGCTGGCCGACGGGGTCTACCGCCTCGATGCGCCCCTCGAGTTCGGGCGCCGCGACGGCGGCCGCCGCGGGGCCACCACGACCTGGGAGGCGGCGCCGGGCGCCACCCCAGAGATCACGGGCGCCCGGCAGGTCACCGGGTGGCGCGTCGACGACGCCGACGCCGGCGTCTACGTCGCCGACCTCCCGGTGGGGCTCGACACGCGACAGCTGTACGTCGACGGCCGCGCCGAGCCGCGGGCGTCCCTCCCCCTCGACCCCTCCGACCTGGAGCTGACCCCCGAGGGCCTGCACCTGCTCGACCCCGACCTGTCCTACCTCGGTGACCTCCCGGACCGCCAGCGCCTCGAGTTCCTCTCCCTGGGCGACTTCACCACGCGCTACTCCCCCGTCGCGGACGTCGTCGGGGACCGCGTCGACATGGAGCAGCCGACCTGGGACAACCAGACCTGGGGCTACGACACCGTCCAGCAGTCGTTCCTCGCCGCCCCGACGTGGTCGCTGGAGAACGCGCGGGCCTTCGTCGACGAGCCGGGTGAGTGGTCCGTCGACCCCGACGCCGGCGAGTTGTACTACAAGCCGGCCGACGGCGTCGACCCCGACGGCCTGGACGTGGAGGTGCCGACGCTGGAGTCGCTCGTGAGTATCAGCGGCACCTACGACGCACCGGTGACCGGCCTGACCTTCCGCGGCCTCCGCTTCACCGGCACCTCGTGGCTCGAGCCCTCCCGGTCCGGCTACGCGAACCAGCAGAACGGGACCTTCCTGAGCGGCGAGTACGACTACCGCCCCGAGGACGCCTTCACCTCCTGCGCCCGCGGCTGCGAGGCCTTCGAGCGCGCACGCAACACGTGGAAGCAGGAGCCGGCGGCGGTGCAGGTCTCGGCCGCTCGGCGCATCACCTTCGAGGGCAGCACCTTCACCGAGCTGGGCCAGTCCGCGCTGGGCATCGGCAACGACGCGAACGCGACCCGCTCCGGTGTCGGCCTCGGCGCCCGGGACGTCGACGTTCTGGCCAACGTCTTCACGGAGGTCGGTGGCCACGGCATCGTCGTCGGTGGCGTGCGCCCCGACGCCCACCACCCCTCGGACGTCCGGATGACCAACCGCGACGTCGTGCTCCGGGACAACACGGTCCGCCGGGTGGCCACGGAGTACCGCGACAACTCGGGCATCCTCAGCACCTACGTCACGGGTGCGCAGATCCTCCACAACGAGGTCGCCGACGTGTCCTACGACGGCATCGACACCGGCTTCGGCTGGGGGTCCAACGACCCCGGAGGCTCGGACGAGTACCTGCGTCGCGGCTACTACGACTGGAACACGCTCTACACGACGCCCACGACGCTGCGGGACAACCTGGTCGCGGGCAACCTCGTGCACGACACGAAGGCGGCCTTCGCCGACGGCGGTTCGGTGTACAACCTCTCCGCAAGCCCCGGTTCGGTCTTCGAGCGCAACTACCTGTACGACGTCTCCGGCGTCGCCCTCTACCTTGACGAGGGGACCCGCTACACGACGTGGCGGCAGAACGTCCTCGAGGGCACGAGCCCCTGGGTCTTCACCAACGCCTACAGCGCGGGGAACGGCACCGCGGACAACCTGCTCGAGAGCAACTGGTACACCTCCGGCGGGGCGCAGGTGCCGAACGCGGAGGAGCGTAACAACCGCCTCGTGGACAACCGCCTCGTCGACCCGGAGCAGTACCCGCCCGGCGCGGTGGACGTCATCTGCGAGGCGGGCGTGTCGCCCGACGTGCGGACGGACCTCAACGCCGACGTCGACGCCTTCCCCGTGTGCGCGTCGGCCGACGGCGAGGACTGACCGCCCTCGCGGTGACGGGCTGACGACCAAGGGCGCGGCGTCCGGAGTCCCCGGCTCCGGACGCCGCGCGGCAGGTCAGGCCAGGGGGTCGTTGCCCCAGTTCATGAGCGAGTAGCGCCACTTCGAGTGCTCGACGTCGTCCTTCGGCTTCTGCGCCCGGTGGCGGTGCACGTAGCCGACGACCTTCCTCATGTGCGCGACGTCGTCCTCGGTGAGGTCGTCCTTCTTGGTCCGCTGGATCTCGACGATCCGCCGCCCGCTCTGGTGGCCGGTCGACTCGCCGTCCCCGCCCGTGTCGCCGACGGACTGCGACTCGTCGGTCTCGAGCCACTCCTCGAGCTGCTTCGGCGTCATGTTCACCGCGTCCTGCCAGTCGTCCCACACGTCGTCGAGGCCCTCGGCCCGCTGCTTCGCCATGGCCAGCACTCTGCGGCAGGCCCCCGGCGGCGGCACCTCGAGGCCGGGAGGGCGGAGGTGCCCGCCGACGAGGAGGACGATGTCCCGAGTTTCGCGCGTCGTCGCAGGTCAGCGGCTCGGCCTCGTGGAGGGGAGGGACTTCGTCCTCCTCGGCGGCGCCTACCCCCGCGGCGCGTACATGATCACGCCGACCCCGAGGACGCAGATCGCGGCGCCGACGACGTCGGCCGTCGTCGGGCGGAAGCCGTCGAGGGCGACGCCCCACAGCAGCGACCCGACGACGAAGACCCCGCCGTAGGCGGCGAGCACGCGGCCGAAGGAGGCGTCGGGCTGCAGGGTGGCGACGAAGCCGTACGCGCCGAGGGCCATGACGCCGAGACCCGCCCACCACCACGGCCGGCCCTCGCGCACGGCCTGCCACACGAGCCACGCCCCGCCGATCTCGGCGAGCGCGGCGAGGGCGAAGAGCGGGACCGAGCGCAGGACCGTCATGCGCCGACCCTCCCAGCGGACGGCGGTCCCCGGTTCGGGCGAAGCTCGGCGCGGCGGGACGGGGTCGCGCCAGGATGCTGGGGCGGGCGCCCGCCCGCGCCGACGAGGAGGTGGCCGTGGACGTCAGGCGGAGCGAGCCGGGCCGTGGGCGGGGCTTCGCGGTCCCCGTCGTCGCCGGACTGGCGCTGTGGCTGGTGACGACGTCGCTGCTGCCGGTCCTCGTCCCCTTCCTGCAGGACCAGACGGGCCTCTACCCGCCGTACGTGCTCACCGCGCTCTGGTCGGCGGTCCAGGTGGCGCTCGTCGCCCTCGCCCTCGTCCTCGTGCTGCTCGGCGTCTTCCGCCTCCTGCGCGCGCTCGAGCTGCACCTCGCGGCGGGACGCCCCGGGGTGGAGGCGCGGGTCGGCACGCCGCGGGAGGACCCCTCCACCGGCGTCCGGAGCGGCCGGGACTGACGCCCGGCAGCGCCCTCGCCGTCCACCGGGAAAGCGCTGGGCTGTCGCGCCCGGTGTCCCTACGGTCCCCCTGTGGACGCCGACGACCTCCCGCCCGAGCTGGCCGCCAACCGGCGCAACTGGGACGAGCGCGTCCCCGTCCACCTCGTCGGCTACGGCGCGGACGCCTTCGCCGCCGACCCGGGGCGCCTGAGCGACGTGGCTCGCGAGGACCTCGCCCTCATGGCGCCCCACCTGCCCGGAGGCACCGTGGCGGGGCTCGACCTCGTGCACCTGCAGTGCCACATCGGCACCGACACGCTCTCCTTCGCCCGCCTCGGCGCGCGCATGACGGGCGTCGACCTCTCCCCGGCGGCCGTCGCCGCGGCCCGCGACCTCGCCCGGCGGGCCGGGCTCGCGGCCGACTTCGTCGAGGCCGAGGTCACCGCGGCGGCGGACGTGCTGGGCCGGACCTTCGACGTCGTCCACACGAGCATCGGCGCGCTGTGCTGGCTGCCCGACCTCGACGCGTGGGCGCGGACCGTCGCGGCGCTCCTGCGCCCGGGCGGTCTCTTCTTCGTCCGCGACACCCACCCCGTCCTCGCCGCCCTGGACGACGAGCGCGACGACGACCAGCTGGTCCTCACCCGCCGGTACTTCGCCGGGCCACCGCTGCGGTGGGACGACGACGTCAGCTACGTCAACCAGGAGGTGCGCATCGAGAGCCGCGAGACGTGGGAGTGGCACCACCCGCTGTCGGAGGTCGTCGGCGCGCTGCTCGGCGCCGGCCTGCGCGTCACCTCGCTCGGCGAGCAGATGACGCTGCCGTGGAGGGCGCTGCCGCACATGGTCGAGGTGGAGACCGAGCACGGCACCGCCCACGCGCTGCCGGAGGGGCCCGAGCGCCTGCCGCTCACCTTCTCCCTCACCGCCGTCCGCGACGGCTGAGCACCCGGGACCGGACCGGCGCTCAGACCGGCGCCCGAGCCCGGCGCGGCGGGTCGGGAAGCAGCCGCACTGCTCAAGCGTTCACACACCTCGCGCGCCGACGGTCGGCGCGGGGACGGAGCACCTGCCATGTCGATCGTCGTCACCGGGGCCACCGGCCAGCTGGGCCGCCTCGTCGTCGAGGAGCTCCTGGAGCGCGGCGCCGCCGCCGACCAGGTGCTCGCGACGGGACGCCGCACGGACCGGCTCGAGGACCTCGCCGCGCGCGGCGTCCGCACCGCGCAGGTCGACCACGACGACCCGACGACGCTCGACGGCGTCATCGGGCGCGGCGACGTCCTCCTCCTCGTCTCGGGCTCCTCCCCCGGCGCGCGGGTGGAGCAGCACCGCGCCGTGGTCGACGCGGCGGTGCGCGCGGGCGCCGCGCACGTCGTCTACACGTCGGCGACGCGGGCCGACGACACCCCGCTCGTGCTGGCGCCCGACCACGCCGAGACCGAGGAGCTGCTCCGGGCCGCCGACGTGCCGGTCACGGTGCTGCGGAACGACTGGTACACGGAGAACTACGGCGCGGACCTCGAGCGCGCCCGTGAGACCGGCGTGCTCGCCGCGGGCGCCGGCGACGGCCGGGTCGCGAGCGCCTGCCGCCGCGACTACGCCGCCGCGACGGCCGCCGTCCTCCTCGACCCGGCGGCACACGCGGGGCGCACGTACGAGCTCGGCGGCGACGTCGCCTGGACCTACGACGAGCTGGCCGCCGCGATGGGCGAGGTCCTCGGGCGGGAGGTCACCTACCAGCGCCTCTCGCCCGAGCAGCAGGGCGCCGCCCTGCGCAGCGCCGGGCTCGACGAGCAGACGGCGGGCTTCGTCGTCGCGCTCGACCAGAACATCGCGGCCGGGGCGCTCGACGTCACGACGGGCGACCTCGCGCGCCTCGCGGGCCGCCCCAGCACCCCGCTCGTCGAGGGCCTGCGCCCGCTGGCGGGCTGAGCCCGCTCCCGGGGGCCCGCCGCCTCAGGGCAGCGGGCCCCCGGGGAGGTCGAGCAGGTCCGGGGTGAGGTCGGCGGCGCGCGGAGCTCCGACCTGCTGCAGCACGAGGGCCAGCTCGTCGGTGAGGCGCCGGAGGACCTCGGTGACGCCCGCCTCCCCGTCGGCCGCCAGGCCCCACATCGCCGGGCGCCCGACGAAGGCGGCACGGGCGCCCAGCGCCAGGGCCGCCGCCACGTGGCCCCCGGAGCGCAGGCCGCTGTCGACGAGGACCTCTGCGCGGTCCCCCACCGCGGCGACCACCTCGGGGAGCGCGCGCAGCGCTGTCACGGACGTGCCGAGCCGCCGCCCGCCGTGGGTGGACACGACGACGCCCGCCGCGCCGGCGTCGACGCAGCGCACGGCGTCGTCGCCGCGCAGCACGCCCTTGACGAGGACGGGGAGGCCCGAGACCTCACGGAGCCAGCCGACGGTCCCGGCGTCGACGTCGCGCACCGTGCCCGTGGCGCCCTCCTCGCGGTCGGCGAGGTCCTCGGCCGTCAGCGCCGTCGCCCGCTCGCGAGCCGGCCCGGGCGGCCACTCGGTGGGCTCGACGCCGGGGACGGACGAGACGAGCGCCGTCGTGTCGAGCGTGAGCACCAGGGCGCGGGCCCCCGCCGCTGCGGCGCGCTCGACGAGCAGGCGCGTCAGGCCCCGGTCGCGCATGACGTAGACCTGGTACCACCACGGCGCCCCCGTGGCCGTGACGGCGTCGAAGGGCACGGCCGTGTTCGTCGAGACGCCGAGCAGCGAGCCCGCTGCGGCGACGGCGCGGCCCGTGGCCGCCTCGCCCTCGGGGTGGGCCGCCACCTGCTGCGCCATGGGCGCGACGAGGACGGGGGTGCGGAGCGAGGTGCCGAGGACGGTCGTCGAGAGGTCGACGGCGCTCGTGTCCGTGAGCACCCGCGGCCGCCACCGCAGCGCCTCCCAGCCCGCCAGCTCCTCCGCGAGGCACTCGCCGCCGCCGGCGCCGGCGGCGTAGTAGCCCGCCACGTGCGCGGGCAGCGCGGCGCGCGCCCGCTCCTCCAGGTCCTGCAGCCAGGTCACGCCCGCGAGCATCCTCCTGGCGGCGGCGCAGCGGCTGGCACGGTCGTGCGGGGCGCCGCCGAGGGGCGCCGCGCCGGGGCCCCGCTGTCGGTGGTCGGCGCTAGCGTCCCCGCACCGCGGCCGACGGCGGCCGGGGCCGGGTGAGGGAGGGGCCATGACCACGCTCGAGGGCCGCACGGGCACGGCGCTGCTGGTGGTGGACGTGCAGGTCGACGTCGTCGCCGGCGCCCACGACCGCGACGCCGTGGTGGGCCGCGTCGCCCGCCTGGTGGAGAGGTCTCGCACGGCGGACGTGCCCGTCGTGTGGGTGCAGCACTCCGACGCCGGGCTGGTGAGCGGCAGTCCGGGGTGGCAGCTCGTCCCCGAGCTCCTGCGGCGCGACGACGAGGCGCTCGTCCACAAGGAGCACGGGGACTCGTTCGAGGGCACCGACCTCGAGCACGTGCTGGCCGGCGTGGGCGCCGGGCACCTCGTCGTCGCCGGCGCGCAGACGGACGCGTGCATCCGCTCCACCGTCCACGGCGCCCTCACCCGCGGCTACGACGTCACGCTCGTCGGCGACGCCCACACCACCGAGGACCTCAGCGCCTACGGCGCCCCGCCTCCGGCGGCCGTCATCGCCCACACGAACCTCTACTGGCAGCACCAGACGGCGCCGGGGCGCACGGCCCGCGTGGTCACGGCCGAGGAGGTGCGCCTCGACGGCTGAGCCGCGGGCGGCCGGGTTCAGGCGCCCGCCGGCTGGTCCCGGTCGTGCACCTGCGCGGGCGGGTGGGTGGCCTCGACGGCGGTGAAGGGCTCGAGGATCGCGTAGGCGTGCACGGCGCCCTTCGGCACGACCCACGAGTCGCCCGCCTCGAGGACCACGACCTGGCCCTCGCTGCGCAGCTCGGCGCGGCCGGCGATGACGTAGCCGACCGTCTCGTACTCGCGCGCCACCTCGGGCTCCGGGTCCCCGGGCGGCTGCTCGCGCCACATCCGCATGCTCGTCGTCGCCCCGCTGGCGAGGTGCACCTGCCCCATGGCGCCGCGCGGGGAGTGCGCGCTGTCGACCTTGATGATCGTCGTGTCACCCATGCCGCGACGCTACGGCCGCCCCGCGGCGTCAGCGAGCCGCGGACCTGCGGGCGGCCCACCGGCCGTCACGGCGAGGACGTCCACGAGCGTGACCGTGCACGGTCACGCTCGTGGACGTCGTCGGCTGCAGGGGCGACCGCTCACGCCCCCCGTGACGGGCGCGACGGCCCCGTGACGCGGTCCAACCACTCCCGCAGCAGCTCCCGCTCCGCCGGGCTGAGCTCGTCGAGCCCCGGGAGCTCGGCGCGCAGGGCGTTGGCCGCGGGCACGGCCCCCGCCGCCGGGCGCTCGACGGCGTCGGTCGTGACGGCGGCCATGACGGCGTCGAACGTGCTGCGCGACAGGGCGGCGTCGCGCTCCCCCTCCTCGAGCCCGAGGAGCGTGAGGACGACGCCGCAGGCCGCCGCGTGCACCATGTCGGCGGCGAGCTGCACGTCGACGCGCAGGCGCCCCGCAGCGGCGATCGCCGTCATCCGGGAGCGCAGCACGCCGAGCGCCCGCGACGCCGCCTCGGGCCGCCGCCCCGGGACCGGGTCTCCGTACATGAGCGAGAAGAGCGCGGGGTTGGCGAGGCCGAAGCCGACGTGGAGGTCCCAGCCCCTGCGGAGCTCGGCCACCGGGTCGCCGCCCCCCGCGGGCGGCTTCGCGGCGAGGTAGGTGGCGTACTCGTGCTCGGCGACGGCGGCGAGCAGCCCGGCCTTGTCGCCGAAGAGGCGGTAGATGGTCGGCGCCTGCGTCCCCGCGGCGGCCGCGACCGCTCGGGTCGAGACGGCGTCGCGACCGCCCGCGGCGAGCAGGTCGAGCGTCGCGCGGACGACGTCGCCGCGCAGGCGCCCTCGGCCGGGATCGGCGACCGCTGGGACCTCTCCGACGCCCTGGCTCATGGTTCCGATGATAACTGGCGCTTGCTAACGATGGACAACGACGCTTACGGTCGTGGCGTTATCGACGGAAGCATCAGAGGGAGAACACCGTGATCATCGTCACCGGGGCCACCGGCCAGCTCGGCCGCGCCAGCGTCGAGCACCTGCTCGATCGCGTCCCCGCCTCCGAGGTGGGCGTCAGCGTCCGCGACCCTGAGCGGGCCCAGGACCTCGCCGACCGCGGCGTCCGCGTCCGCCGCGGGGACTTCACCGAGCCCGAGACGCTGGCGGCCGCCTTCGAGGGCGCCACGCAGCTCCTGCTCGTCTCGGGCCCGGCGGGGGCCGAGCCCCACCGCGCCGCCGTCGACGCCGCCGTGGCCGCCGGCGCGGAGCGCGTCGTCTACACCTCGCACATGGCCGCCGGAGCGACCCCGGCGCCGCTCTTCGCGCCGGCCGTCGGCCACGCCGAGACCGAGCGCGACCTCGAGCGCAGCGGCGTCGCGTCCACGGCCCTGCGCGACGGCTTCCACGCCACCAGCGCGCTGCACATGCTGGGTCGCGGCGTCGAGACGGGGGAGCTGCGCCTGCCCGAGGGCGGCCCCGTCTGCTGGACGGCGCAGGACGACCTCGGCGTCGCCGCCGCCGTCGCCCTCACCGCGCCGGAGCGCCTGTCGGGCACCACACCCCCGCTCACGGGCTCCGAGTTGCTCGACATGGACGAGGTCGCCGACGTCGTCGCGGAGCTGACGGGCCGCCCGCTGCGGCGGACCACCGTGTCGGACGAGGACTTCCTCGCGGAGCTCGTGGCGGGCGGCACGCCGGAGGCCTACGCGCCGCTCGCGCTCACCTTCTTCACCGCGGGCCGCCGTGGCGACTTCGCCGTCACCGACCCGACCCTCGCCAGGCTCCTCGGCCGCGAGCCGGTGCGCCTGCGCGACGTGCTGGCCGCCCAGCTGGGCGTCGCCGCACCCGCCGGCGCCTGACGCCGGGCCGTCACGGCGGAGCCGTCCAGGAGCTCGGGCGGCGGAGCCGTCCACGAGCACCGACGACGGAGCCGTCCACGGACGTGACCGTGCACGGTCACGCTCGTGGACGGCTCCCCGGGCTCACACCGACCCGGCGACGTCCTCGTACGCCTGCGCCGCGGGCAGCTCGGCCGGTGCGTAGACGAGCCGCAGCACGCCGGTGGGCAACGCCTGCGAGCCCAGCAGCCGCAGCGGCTGCACCGCGTCGCCCTCGTCGAAGAGCCGCCCGCCGCGGCGGGCGGCCACGGGGTGCACGAGCAGGCGCAGCTCGTCGAGCACCCCGGCGGCGAGGAGCTGGCGCACCACCGTGGGGGACCCCGCGACGAGCACCTTCCCCACCGACGCGTCCTCCCGCAGGGCCCGCACCGCAGCGACGACGTCGGGCGCCGCCTCCGCGTTCCGCCACCCCAGGTCCTGCGCGCCCCGCGTCGCGACGACCTTGCGGACGTCGCCGAGCTGCCGGGCGAAGTCGGCGTCCTCCCCGCCGGCGGCCTCGCGGTCGGGCCAGGCGCCGGCGAAGCTCTCGTACGTCACGCGCCCGAGGACGAGGACGTCGACGTCCTCGTAGTCCTCGCTCACCGCCGCCCCCATGGCGTCGTCGAAGTAGGGGAAGTGCCAGGCGGGGTCGACCTCCACGACACCGTCGAGGGCGGAGAACAGGGTCGAGACGACTGCTGCCACGGGGGGACCTCCCGGCCGTCGCGCCCGTCCGGCACGGGCGCTGGTGCCGGGGTGGACCCGCGCCGCCACCGCAGCTCATCGGTCGCCCACGGCCGTTGCGCGCACAGCGACCTGCAGAACGGCGTCCCGGAGGACGTGGCAGCGCCCTGACCTGCGGTGACGCCCCCGTGACGGCCCTTTCCGCAGGTCGCCCTGCGCCCCGAGCACCGCGAGGGGCTTGATTCCCACGGTGCTGGTGAGGGTAGCCTCACCTCCATGCCAGCCGAGTGGGCGCTCCGCGCCGAGGACGTCGAGGTGCGCTTCGGCGACGCGACCGCGGTCGACGGGGTGAGCGCCTCCCTCGAGCGGGGCTGCGTCACCGCGCTCGTGGGGCCCAACGGGTCGGGCAAGTCGACGCTCCTGCGGGCGATGTCGCGCCTCGTCGTGCCGCGGGCGGGCGCGGTGGCGCTGCCGGACGTGCCCGACGTCGCCGTCCTCCGCGGCCGCGACCTCGCCCGCCGCATCGGGCTGCTCGCGCAGCAGCGGCCGACGCCCGCGGGCATCACCGTGCGGGACCTCGTCGGCTACGGCCGCCACCCGCACCGCCGCGGCTGGCGGGGCACCGACGCCGGCGGCGCGACCGCCGTCGCGCGGGCGCTGTCGCTCACCGGCCTCGAGGAGCTGGCGGAGCAGGCCCTCGAGACCCTCTCGGGCGGCCAGCTGCAGCGCGCGTGGCTCGCCTCGGCGCTCGCGCAGGAGACGGACGTGCTCCTGCTCGACGAGCCCATCAACCACCTCGACCTGCGCTACCAGGTGGAGGTGCTCGACCTCGTCCGCTCCCTGGCGGACGAGCACGGCGTCGCGGTGGGGGTCGTGCTGCACGACCTCGACCACGCCGCCGAGGTCGCCGACCGCGTCCTCGTCCTCTCCCGCGGGCGCGTCGTCGCCGACGGGACGCCGGAGGAGGCCCTCACCGAGGACGTCCTCTCGGCGGTCTACGAGATCGACGTCCGCGTCGGCCGCGACCCCGTCGACGGGGCCCTGCGGGTGCGCACGCGCCCCGTCCGGGGCTGCGCCCGACGCCCCGCCCCCGTCTGAGCGGACCAGCAGCCCTTCCCCCACCGGGCCGGTCGACGGCCCTCCCCGAACGCGACCACGGTCGCCGACCCAGAGATGCGGTGCCCCATGCCCTCCTCCCCCTCCGCCGGCGCGCCCCGCGGCGTCCACCCCGGCCGCGCCGCCCTGCTGCCGGCCGCGCTCCTCGCCCTGCTGCCCGCCCTGGCCGCCTGCGGCACGACGAGCGACGCCGTCGACCCCGGCACCTCCTCGACGGCCGGCGCGGTCACGGTGCAGGACGCCACCGGCGCCGACGTCGTGCTCGAGGACGGTCCGGCCACCCGGGTCGTCGCGCTCGAGTGGGCCCAGGCCGAGATGCTCTCGAGCCTCGGCACCGAGCTCGTCGGCCTCTCGGACGTCGAGGGTTACGAGAGCTGGGTCGCCGCCGCGGTCCCGCTGACCTCCGAGCCCACCGACGTCGGACTGCGCACCGAGCCCAGCGTCGAGCAGATCGCCGACCTCGAGCCGGACCTCATCGCCGGCGTCACCGAGTCCGTGCCCGACGCGGTGCGCGAGCAGATGGAGCAGGTCGCGCCCGTCCTGCTCCAGGCCGGCGCTGACGCCTCCGACCCCCTCGGCTCGGTCACGGCGGACCTGCGGACCCTGGCGACGGCGGTCGGGGCCGAGGAGGCGGCGGACGAGGTCGTGACCGCGATGGAGAGCACGCTCGAGGACAACGCGCAGGTCCTCGCCGACGCCGGGCTCGCGGGCACGCCCGTCACCTTCACCTCCCCTTACGCGGAGGGCGCCAACGTGACCGTCCGCATGCACGGCCCCGGCTCGGCGCCGCAGGCGGTGCTGACGGAGATGGGCCTCGAGCCGGCGTGGACCGAGGCCGGCGACGAGGCGTACGCCATCTCGAGCACCGACGTCGAGGGCCTCACCGCCCTGCCCGAGGGCACCTGGTTCACCTGGTGGGCCAACGGCGCGAGCGAGGACCCGGTGGAGACGTCGCTGTCCTCCAACGCCGTGTGGCAGAGCCTGCCGTTCGTCCAGGAGGGCCGCGTCGCCGGCGTTGCCGACGGCGTGTGGGTCTACGGCGGTCCCGCCTCCCTCGCCGCCTTCAGCGACGAGATGACCGAGCTCCTCACCTCCGCCCAGGCGGGCTGAGGCCGCCGTGGGGGCCCCGACGGCGACGGACGGCGGCGCGCGACGGCCGTCGTCGTCGGGCGCGCCCGTCCCGCCGGCGCCGGGCGGCGGCCCGGTGGCGCCACCGCGGCCGCCGGGCTCGCGGCGCGGCGCCCTGCTCGTCGCGCTCGCCGTCGGGGCGTGGCTCGTCGTCGCCGTCGCGGCGCACCTGGCGCAGGGGACGGCGGAGGTCGACGTCGCCACGCTGCTGGCCGCCGCCACGGGCCAGGACCTGCCCCAGGCCTCCGCCGTCCTCCTCGAGTCGCGGCTCCCGCGGCTGGCGGCGGCGCTCGTCGTCGGCGGGGCCCTCGGCCTGTCGGGCGCTGCCATGCAGTCGGTCTCGCGCAACCCGCTCGCCTCGCCCGACACCACCGGAGTCGCCGCGGGCGCCCACCTCGCCATGACGGCGGCGGCCGCGCTCGGCCTCGGCGGCGGCCCCCTCGCGGGCCTCGCCACCGCCTCCGCCGGGGGCCTCGCGGCGGCGGCCCTCGTCATCGGCCTGTCGGGCGGCGCGCTGTCGCCCGACCGGCTCGTCCTGGCCGGCTCCGTGCTGGCCCTCGGCCTGGCCGCGGTCACCTCCGCGGTCCTCCTGCTCTTCCCGTGGGAGACGCAGGGCCTCTACGCCTGGGGCGCGGGCTCCCTCTCCCAGAACGGCATGGGCGCGATCACCGCGGTCGCACCGGTCCTCGTCGTCGCGACGGCGCTGCTGCTGCTCCTCGGGCGCCGCCTCGACCTCCTCCAGCTGGGCGAGGACCAGGCCTCCGCGCTCGGCGTCCCCGTCGGCAGCACCCGGCGCGCGACCGTGGTCCTCGCCGTCGTCCTCGCGGCCTGCGCGGTCACGGTGGCGGGCCCGGTCGGGTTCGTGGGCCTGTGCGCCCCGGCGCTGCTGCGCCTGCTCGCCCGGCGCGTGCGCGTCCTGCGGCGCCAGCGCGTGCTCCTGGCCGCGAGCGGCGGCGCGGGCGTCGCCCTCGTGCTCAGCGCCGACGTCGTCCTGCGCGCCGCCTTCGGGCCGGTGTCGGGCGTCACGGTGCCCACCGGCGTGCTGACGAGCGTCATCGGCGCCGCCTTCCTCGTCCTGCTCGCGCAGCGGCTGCCGGGGGGCGGCGACGGCGAGGGCCTGGCCGGCCTGCGGGCCGGGACCCGCTGGGGCCGCGCGCACCCGGGCCTCGTGCTGGGCGCCGCGGGCGCGGTGCTCCTCGCCGTCGTCGTCGCGGGCGTCCTGCTCGGCGACAGCCTCGTGCTCCTCGGCGACGTCGCGAACTGGCTGCGCGGCGTGGCCGCCCCCCGCGTCGAGGTCATCCTCGGCTCGCGGGTCCCCCGCGTCGGGGCGGCCCTGCTGGCCGGAGCCTGCCTCGCCCTCGCCGGCGCGGCGGTGCAGGCGGTCACGCGCAACCCCCTGGCCGACCCGGGGATCCTCGGCGTCTCGGCGAGCGCCGGCCTCGGCGCCGTCGCCGTCATCACCCTGGTGCCCCTGCGCAGCGACGGCCTCGTCCTCGCGGGCGCCGGCGTCGGCGCGGCCCTCGCCGCCGTCGTCCTCCTCGTCGCCGGCCGCGGCGGTCAACTGCGGACCGTGCTCGCCGGCATCGGGACCGCCGCCGCCGCGGCCGCGCTGACGACGCTGCTCATCCTGAGGACGGACCCGTGGAGCCAGACCACGGCGATCACCTGGCTCGGCGGGTCCACCTACGGCGCGACCGTCGGCCAGCTCGTCCCCATGGCGCTCGCGCTCGCGGGCGGCGCCGTCGTCTGGGCGCGCACCCACCGCGACCTCGACCTGCTCCAGCTCGACGACACGACGCCGCACGTCCTCGGCGTCGACCTGCCGCGCGCCCGGCTCCTCCACGTCGGGACGGCCGTGGTGCTCACCGCGGCGGCGACGGCGGGCGTCGGCGTCATCGCCTTCGTCGGCCTGGTGGCGCCGCACGCGGCCCGCCTGCTCGTGGGCAAGCGGCACGACGTCCTCGTGCCGCTGGCCGTCCTCCTCGGCGCGGCGCTCGTCGTCGTCGGCGACCTCGTCGGCCGCACGGCCCTCGCCCCGGCGCAGCTGCCCGCGGGCCTCGTCGTGTCGCTCGTCGGCACGCCGTACTTCCTCTGGCTGCTGCGGCGGATGCGCGCCGCCTGACGCCACGGGCGCAGCGGTGGAGCCACGGCGCCCTCAGGCGCGCCGTCGCTCCACCGCCGCCCCGCCCCTGCGCGGGGCTGCGTCAGCGACGGACGGTGCTCATGTCCGGGTAGCGGTCGCCGGCGCTCGCGCCGACGGGCAGCACGGCCTCGAGCCGGTCGAGCTCCTCGCGCGTCAGCTCGACGTCGACGGCGGCCACGTTCTCCACGAGGTAGCTGCGGCGCTTCGTGCCCGGGATCGGGACGACGTCCGGCCCCTTCGCCAGGAGCCAGGCGAGGGCGACCTGGCCCGCCGTCGCGCCCTTCGCCTCCGCGAGCGCCCGCACCTCGTCGACGAGCTGGAGGTTGCGCGTCATGTTCTCGCCCTGGAAGCGCGGGTTGGCGCGGCGGAAGTCGTCCTCGGCCAGGTCGTCGGTGCTGCGGATCGCGCCGGAGAGGAAGCCGCGGCCGAGCGGGGAGTAGGGCACGAACCCGATGCCGAGCTCGCGCGTCGTCGCGAGGACGCCGTCCTCCTCGACGTCGCGGGTCCACAGCGACCACTCGGTCTGCAGCGCGGTGACGGGGTGCGTCGCGTGGGCGCGGCGGATGCTCTCGGGGGACGCCTCGCTGATGCCGAGGTGGCGCACCTTGCCCGCCTGGACGAGCTCGGCCATGGCGCCCCACGTGTCCTCCACGGGCACGGAGGTGTCGACGCGGTGCTGGTAGTAGAGGTCGATGACGTCGACGCCGAGCCGCTGCAGGCTGGCGTCGCACGCCGACCGCACGTACTCGGGTCGGCCGTTGACGCGGAAGCCGCCCTCGGGGAGGGCCTCGTTGCCGAACTTGGTGGCGAGGACGACCTCGTCGCGCCGCGAGGCGATGGCCCGGCCGACGAGCTCCTCGTTGGTGAAGGGCCCGTACATGTCGGCGGTGTCGAGGAGGGTGACGCCGGCGTCGAGCGCCGCGTGGATGGTCGCCGTCGACTCGTCCTCGTCGAGGGCGCCGTAGAAGGCGCTCATGCCCATGCAGCCGAGGCCGAGGGCGGAGACGGTCAGCTCGGTGCCGTTCGCGGCGCTGCCGAGCGTGCGGGTCGGGAGGGTGTCTGCCATGTCCCCACCCTGCGCCTCGAGGGACGAGGGGGCGCGGCGGGACGGCGCGCCCGTCCGGGTCAGGAGGTCGCGGACGACTGACGACCGGGGTGCCGGGGCCCGATGATCGGTGCCCGTTCCGGCGCCGCGCCGGAGCCCGAGGAGGACGGCCCGATGACCGACGTGCAGGCGCCTGCGCCACCCACCGCCGGACGTCCGTCGGCCCGACCCCGCCGGCGCCGGCGACGACGGCTCGGGACGGGCCTCGTCGTCGTCGGGCTCTCCGCGACGACGGTGACGGCGGGCCTCGTGACGGGTGTCGTGGGGCCGAGCCGGCTGGTCGAGGGGAACTCGTGGGGCGTGCGCGTCCTGGACACCGCCCCCGGGGACCCCTACGCCGACGTCGACCTGCGCCCGGACGCCGTCGCGGACGTCTCGAACATCTACGGCAGCGAGTACAGGGTGGACGTCCAGCGCGGCGGCTGGCTCGACGTGACGGCGTCCGTCCGCAACGACTCGCCCGTCCCGATCCGCGTCACCGGCGTCTCGAGCCCCTTCGTGGACGGGGGGCGCCTCGACGTGACGGCGGACGCGCAGGTGACCGTCCCCGTCGACGAGCTGGGCGGCAGCGACGCCTGGCGCCCGCTCGGCGACGGCGTGGTCGTCCCGCCCGGCCTCTCGTGGCGCTTCCGCGTGACCGGTCGCCTCGACGCCGTGTGCGACCACGGGTCGCACGACGTGCCCGACGCGGGGAGCGTGTCGACCGACCAGCCCCTCGACGTCGACTACACGGTCCTCGGCGTCCCGCGCCAGGCGACGCCGACGATGTCGTGGACCATCTCTCTCGTCGGGCCCTTCACCCTCGGCTGCTGACGCGACGTCGCCCTGGCTCACGGACGGCGCGCGCTCGGCCAGGGGCTCGGCGTGCTCGTCCCACGAGGTGTCGGGCGAGGAGCACCGGCCGCCGTCGCGCTCGTACGCGGCCGCGGCCGACCCGGGCCGGATCCCCCCGGCAGCACGTCAGCACGTCACCGCTGGACGCCTGACGACGCAGGCGGAGGTCCCGTCGCTCTCCGCGACGTCGGCGAGGGCGAGGTGGGTGGCGTCAGCGGGGGTCGTGGTCATGCGCGGATCGTCACCCCGCCGCCGGCCGCCCGCCCGTCAGACCTTCCCGTGCAGGATGCGGTGCCAGTAGAGGACCGGCAGCCCGTACCGGTCGAACAGCCAGGTGAGGCGCCGCGGCCGGAAGCGGTGCAGCACCGGCAGGTGACGCGGGCGCGGCCCGGAGCGGTCGCGCTCGACGAGCACGAGCCGCCGGTGGCTCGTCGTCACCGGCATGACGGTGAAGCCGTCGTACCGGTGGAGCTTCCGCCCCTTCGCCGCCGCTGTGAGGTTCTTCGCGAGGACGTCGACCTGCTTGCGCAGCCCGCCGCCCGACGAGCTCGTCTCGAGGGACGCCACGTCGCCGAGCGACCAGACGTCGTCGGACACGGTGGAGCGCATGGTGCCCGGGTCGACGGACACCAGCCGGCCGGGGTCGTCGGTGGCGAGCCCGGCGTCGGCGACCCAGCGCGGCGCGCGGTAGTGGGGGACGACGTGGGCGTGCGCGAGGTCGTCGAGGTGCACCGGACCTGCGGGCGTCGTCAGCTCGACGGACCGCAGCACGGGGTCGACGCGCGCCACACGCGCCCGGCGCAGCACCCGCACGCCGTAGCGCTCGAAGGCCCGCTCGAGCCGGGCGTCGGCCGTCGGAACGCCGATGACGTGCTCCTCGGGGAGGGCCAGCACGACGTCCAGGTCGTCGAGGACGCCAGCCTGCCGCCAGGCGTCGCACGCCATGAGCAGGGGCTTGAGCGCGGTGGCCGCGCAGGGCGCCGGCTCGGGCGGCACGGTGAAGAGCACCGTGCCGGAGCGCACGCCGCTCAGCGCGGGCCAGACGAGCGGGGCCGCGCTCGGCACGTACGTGGAGGTGGCCCAGCCGGCCGTGTACGCCGACTGCAGGCCCGGGGTCTCCTCCCAGTCCTCCTGCGTGCCGGGGCACACGACGAGCGTCGAGTACCGCAGGCGGCGGCCGCGTCCGGTCGTCACGACCTTCGCCGCGTGGTCGACCGAGGCGACGGCGTCCCTCACCCACCGGACGCCGTCCGGGACGACGCGGCCCATCGGCTTCTCGAGCGAGCGCATCCGGGCCTCGCCGGCCCCCACGTAGTTGAGCAGCGGCCGGTAGCGGTGCACGGGCGAGGGCTCGACGAGGACGACGTCACGCCACCCGTCCCGCCGCAGGCGGGCCGCCAGGGAGATCCCGGCGTTGCCACCGCCGACCACGAGGACCTCGGCGTGCTCGGTGCGGGTGTCGGGCAGGGCGGGGGCGCCCGGGGTCGAGAGGGTCACCCCTCGACCATGGGCGCCGCCGCCCGCCCCTGCCACTCGCCTGCACCGGCCCGCCGGACCGCGCC